>NZ_JBOBIH010000069.1:0-203 GCF_050587785.1 Dyadobacter sp. BHUBP1 | reverse complement strand
GGAGCGGCCGACACCCTTTTCGTCGACAAAGGATTGAATACTGAGGCCAATGCCTACAACTACAAACTCGAATATTATACCACGGTAAACGGCCAGCTTACCAAGTTCGACGAAACCGAAACCGCCAGCTCGGTCAGGCTCGAACAGGCTGCCGCACAACCCAACCAGGTAGGACTGAAATGGACCGCGCTCGTACCCTGGGA
>NZ_JBOBIH010000068.1:0-222 GCF_050587785.1 Dyadobacter sp. BHUBP1 | reverse complement strand
TTTTATGCCAAAGTCAAAACTGCAACCACTACGTTCACTACCAGCTATATTACCGTTACGCTGACTGCTCCTGTCACAGGTTGTCCCTCGCTGACGGCCAGTATACTCTCGCCAGCCAACAATGCTAGCGTAGTGGGGACGGCCAGCACGACTACTGCTGGCAGGGTGATTACCGCGATCAGCGTTACCACTTGTGTCCCGGCAGGTACCACGATTACCAGC
>NZ_JBOBIH010000067.1:0-261 GCF_050587785.1 Dyadobacter sp. BHUBP1 | reverse complement strand
GAATTCTGCTTTTGGTTTATCTTTATCATATATAAGGGCTTGTAGCTCAGGTGGTTAGAGCGCGACACTGATAATGTCGAGGTCCGTGGTTCGAGTCCACGCAGGCCCACGGAATGCAAGAGTACAATCAGGGAAACGTTTCTGATTGAGTTTATTAACAAGAATTTTGGGGGATTAGCTCAGCTGGCTAGAGCACCTGCCTTGCACGCAGGGGGTCAACGGTTCGAATCCGTTATTCTCCACATTGCCTCAAATGAGGGG
>NZ_JBOBIH010000066.1:0-262 GCF_050587785.1 Dyadobacter sp. BHUBP1 | reverse complement strand
CTCAGCCAACAGCTTGTAAACACCGGGTTGGCTGGCATCAGCGATTGCCTTGCCCATCAGGTTATGGAATGTATCCGAGGTAGTTGACGCCCAGATTTCTACGCTGGTGACCGTGGTACCTGTCGGGACACAAGTGTTGACGCTCAGGGCAGTGATCACCCTGCCAGCAGTCGTCGTGCTGGCCGTTCCTACCACGCTGGCATTGTTGACCGGCGAAAGCATACTGGCCGTCAGTGAGGGGCAACCTGTCACAGCAGGGGCA
>NZ_JBOBIH010000065.1:0-262 GCF_050587785.1 Dyadobacter sp. BHUBP1 | reverse complement strand
TTCAGCCAACAGCTTGTAAACACCGGGTTGGCTGGCATCAGGGATCGCCTTGCCCATCAGGTTATGGAATGTATCCGAGGTAGTCGACGCCCAGATTTCTACACTGGTAATCGTGGTACCTGTCGGAACACAAGTCGATACGCTCAGGGCAGTGATCACCCTGCCAGCGGTCGTTGTGCTGGCCGTTCCTACCACACTCGCGTTGTTGGCTGGCGAGAGCATACTGGCTGTCAGCGAGGGGCAACCTGTCACAGCAGGGGCT
>NZ_JBOBIH010000064.1:0-263 GCF_050587785.1 Dyadobacter sp. BHUBP1 | reverse complement strand
GACGGCAGATCGGTATTTCTAACTTTGGCCCAGATACGCTCGGCGATCTCTAACATCCCCGCATCGCCCGGGTGCCGGTCGCCCGTATTATTGGGGAAGGCAGCCATGGATACCGGGTCATTTCCCGCCAGATAAACCGGGTTTGAGATCATATCACTCAGGTCCACAAAGGGCAATCCACGTTCAGTGGCCACCTGCAGAATCTTTTCGTTGGCAAGCGGTTGGTCCGGCCACATGGAATTGGTCACAATTACTTTTGCACC
>NZ_JBOBIH010000063.1:0-272 GCF_050587785.1 Dyadobacter sp. BHUBP1 | reverse complement strand
TACACCTGCGCACCCCAGCGGTTGTAGGCCTTGAATTCCAGTGATTGGACAAATGCGGGGCATTCCAGGGGCTGGAAAGTATCGTTTTTGTTGTCGCCATTGGGCGTAAATACGTTTGGCAGCACAAACATCGGGCAGTTATCGCGGCAGACGGTGTTGCTTGGCGCACTTTCGCTTCCGAACCGGTTGACGGCCGTCACATAATAGCATCCTGCAAATGAAGTGAGCCCTGTATGGTCGAAGCTGGTTTGCAGGGGTGAAGGCGGGGTGGT
>NZ_JBOBIH010000062.1:0-324 GCF_050587785.1 Dyadobacter sp. BHUBP1 | reverse complement strand
TTGACTGCACCTGCTGTGACAGGTTGCCCCTCGCTGACAGCCAGTATGCTCTCGCCAGCCAACAACGCGAGTGTGGTAGGAACGGCCAGCACGACGACCGCTGGCAGGGTGATCACCGCCCTGAGCGTATCGACTTGTGTCCCGACAGGTACCACTATTACGAGCGTAGAAATCTGGGCGTCGACTACCTCGGATACATTCCATAACCTGATGGGCAAAGCAATCCCTGATGCCAGCCAACCCGGTGTTTACAAGCTGTTGGCTGAGGAAGGCAGTGCCGACGGGAAGTGGCCGGCAGCTTTGCTGGATCCGGGTACCTACCGC
>NZ_JBOBIH010000061.1:0-334 GCF_050587785.1 Dyadobacter sp. BHUBP1 | reverse complement strand
GTAGAAATCTGGGCGTCGACTACCTCGGATACATTCCATAACCTGATGGGCAAGGCGATCCCTGATGCCAGCCAACCCGGTGTTTACAAACTATCGGCCCAGGAGGGCAGTGCCGACGGGAAGTGGCCGGCAGCTTTGCTCGATCCTGGTACCTACCGCTTTTATGCCAAAGTCAAGACGGCGACAACTACGGTCACCACCAACTATAATACAGTTACGTTGACCAACCCTTAGAAATGCATTTTTTATTCAAGGAGACCATTTTTCAAGAGTAATGATAACACCGGCTACTTATTTACGCTACCTGCTTTTTGCGGCAGTGCTTTATTCACCA
>NZ_JBOBIH010000060.1:0-349 GCF_050587785.1 Dyadobacter sp. BHUBP1 | reverse complement strand
CTGTTCATCTACATCCATCCTTTGTAACTCCATGTGAGACGCCCCACAACCCCGCCGGGTAAACCCGACGGTTTAGGCTCTTCCGCGTTCGCTCGCCACTACTGACGGAATCACTATTGTTTTCTCTTCCTCCGGCTACTTAGATGTTTCAGTTCACCGGGTCTGCCCTCTCATCACCTATGGATTCAGTGAAGGATACCATCCCATTACAGATGGTGGGTTGCCCCATTCGGAGATCCCCGGATCAAAGCGTGCTTACCGCTCCCCGAGGCTTATCGCAGTTCGCTGCGTCCTTCTTCGGCTCCTAGCGCCAAGGCATCCACCGTGTGCCCTTAGTAACTTAACCACG
>NZ_JBOBIH010000059.1:0-360 GCF_050587785.1 Dyadobacter sp. BHUBP1 | reverse complement strand
TGGCAATCACCTGCCCTGAGTGCAGCGGGAGGCTGGGGGCGAGCGTCCTCGACGCAGGCAAAAGACTTCGCGCATATCTTGGAATCCCGCTTCAAGCAGCTTGATCCTAACGCGCAAGTTTTACCCTTGTGGGAAGCCCCCTTTGAAAGGGATTATGTCAGTAGTCCTGCGGGATGGGTTACCTACAATTTTACAGATCTTCAAAACCGTATAGCCAATAGCTTTGGGTCATCGTCCTGGAAACCTGACCTGGTCATTATCCGGTTGGGGGAAAATGTGCTGAACTCGGAGGTGGAGCTGAACAATTTCAAGGCGGCCTATAATACGTTGATCAATAAAGTGCTGGAAGTAAGCGCCCCC
>NZ_JBOBIH010000058.1:0-430 GCF_050587785.1 Dyadobacter sp. BHUBP1 | reverse complement strand
GCCATCCGAACCGGACTGAGGCACTAATTTGGTAATGCTGTTGCCGACAATCACTACCCGGCTATAATTGGGAAGGGCACAACCAGCTTTGGGGTTCAGCACGATCGTATTCGAAAAGCTGCTGTATGAGCTGCCTGATTTGGAACGCACCTTATAAGTCCCCGCGACCGTTGCGATATACTGCGTTTGGCCCGGTTGTGTGCCTGTGATCAACACATCGTTAAGGTACCACTCCAATTGCCCGCTGAAACCGGAGGCTGTCAAGGTGATCGGAGAGCCATTCGCGCAGACGTCCCCACTGGTACTTTTATACAAAATCGGGGTGATCAGCGTGGTCGCGCATGGCAGACTGATACCCACAAAATTGGCGTTACCTGGATGACCGCCTTTTGTAAGATCAAATTCGGCATGCCATTGGGTGGTCTCACTT
>NZ_JBOBIH010000057.1:0-441 GCF_050587785.1 Dyadobacter sp. BHUBP1 | reverse complement strand
GCACAAGTGCTGACGCTGATGGCGGTGGTTACCCGTCCGGTGGTCGTGGTGCTGGCCGTACCCACCACACTGGCGTTGTTGGCCGGCGAGAGCACGCTGGCAGTCAGGGTAGCGCAGCTTGCTCCCAAATCAAGTCCTGCGTAATTCTGTGGACCAGGTGCTGTTCCATGCCAGGAATTTGTTACCAGGCCATCAAAAGCAATAGCATAGCCGTAATTGACCGGATCGTTGTTATAAGCCTGTGGCGATCCGAATTTTGTCCCGGTCAGTTTTACATTGCCATTGTAAAATTCCAGTTCTTTCAATTCCCCGTAGCAATTGGTACCTGCCAAGAACCGTACGTACCGCCAGGCAGTTGTCGTCCGGATAGGGTACTCGTTCCAGCCGGCAACTGGCGTCTGGCTAATCGTGGCCAGGGTAGTCCAGCCGTTGGGATTTGAG
>NZ_JBOBIH010000056.1:0-441 GCF_050587785.1 Dyadobacter sp. BHUBP1 | reverse complement strand
GTCAAATCCCAACGGCTGGACTACCCTGGCCACGATTAGCCAGACGCCAGCTGCCGGCTGGAACGAGTACCCTATCCGGACGACAACTGCCTGGCGGTACGTACGATTCTTAGCGGGTACCAACAGCTACGGGGAATTGAGAGAACTGGAATTTTACAATGGAAATGTAAAACTGACCGGGACAAAATTTGGATCTTTGAGTGCATATAACAACGACCAGGTCAATTACGGCTACGCTAATGCTTTTGATGGCCTGGTGACTACTTCCTGGCACGGACACACTCCGGGCCCTACGAACTACGCGGGACTTGATTTGGGAGCAAGCTGCGCTACCCTGACTGCCAGCGTGCTTTCGCCGGCCAACAACGCCAGTGTGGTGGGTACTGCCAGCACCACGACCACCGGACGGGTAACCACCGCCATCAGCGTCAGCACTTGTGT
>NZ_JBOBIH010000055.1:0-499 GCF_050587785.1 Dyadobacter sp. BHUBP1 | reverse complement strand
TAATGCAAACCGCGTGCACCGGGTCTACCGGGAGGATAAGACGAAACCGGGTACTTTCAACCGCATTGCGGAAGTATCCGTAACGGGGCCACAAACATTTACCTATGTCGATGACGGTACCGATAAATATGCCGCCGATGGAACCGTGAATGTGACCATTGTGAAGGACTCCACTTATTGCTATAAGGTAGAAACGGTAGGTTCCTATAATAACAGCCAGATTAAACCGTCACTCCTTTATAACTTCTCGCAGATACTCTGTGTATCATCCTCGGATACCACCAGGCCATGTCCGCCAGTGCTCACCCTCGACCCGCTTAATTGCGATTCGCTCAGGGCACATCCCGAAGCTTTTTGTACCCCTTCCGGATTTACAAATCATCTCACATGGGAATACCCGGCCCAAGTGGGTGGAAAGGAATGCGACCCGCTCGTGACTGCTTACAGGATTTATTATGCAAGATATGAGGGCGATACACCGGCATTGATCGCCACCGTA
>NZ_JBOBIH010000054.1:0-499 GCF_050587785.1 Dyadobacter sp. BHUBP1 | reverse complement strand
CAATGCAAACCGAGTGCACCGGGTCTACCGGGAGGATAAGACGAAACCGGGTACTTTCAACCGCATTTATGAAGTAGCTGTGAAGGGACCACAGACATTTACCTATGTCGATGACGGTACCGATAAATATGCCGCCGATGGAACCGTGAATGTGACCATCGTGAAGGACTCTACCTATTGTTATAAGGTAGAAACTGTCGGTTCCTATAATAACAGCCAGATCAAACCATCACTCCTTTATAACTTCTCGCAGATACTCTGTGTGTCCTCCTCGGATACCACCAGACCATGTCCGCCGGTGCTCACCCTCGACCCGCTCAATTGCGATTCGCTCAGGGCACATCCCGAAGCTTTTTGTACCCCTTCCGGGTTTACCAACCATCTCACATGGGAATACCCTGCCCAAGTGGGTGGAAAGGAATGCGACCCGCTCGTGACTGCTTACAGGATTTATTATGCAAGATATGAGGGCGATACACCGGCATTGATCGCCACTGTG
>NZ_JBOBIH010000053.1:0-541 GCF_050587785.1 Dyadobacter sp. BHUBP1 | reverse complement strand
CAGAACCTGGAGTATTGCAGGCCGCCGGGGTTCTCTTTGATATATTCTTCCCAGAGGATCAACCGTGTAACACCTGTACGATGCTTTAACTCATAGGTGAAGTAGTCGATCTGACTGTAAAAATGAGCTTTCCTGGGATCAGCATCCTCCGAAGGGCTTACCTTTTCGAGGCTGACCAGGCGCTCCAAGTCTTGGTCTTTCACCAGTAGAAGTTCCTGCAAGCTCAGGCCGGTGCGCAGCAGCTTCTGCTGATACAACCCGATCGTCTTCCTGGATATCTTTACTTGCTTTTCAATGCAGCGAATAGATACGCCTCGTTCAAGGAAAATAAGTATCTGACGTAATTTATGCATGCTCAGAGGTCTATTTGCCATTCCATGAAGGTTTAGGTGATGCCTAAACATATGGTAATGGACGGTTAAACCCTCTGCTCAGTGGCGTACTTTCAGCAGGAATAAGTGGCGTACTTTGGGGAGGAATCTTCCTTTTCCAGGGATCCGGAATTCCGAAAACTCACATTGAAACACGCCAAAATCCGCTA
>NZ_JBOBIH010000052.1:0-556 GCF_050587785.1 Dyadobacter sp. BHUBP1 | reverse complement strand
GAATGTTGGGGGTAATATCACCAGGGTCCGGTTGTCTCCCCGTACCGAATGCTGTATGGACCGCATCCTCGGTAGTGTAATTCAAGGGTCCAATGATATCTCAAATCCCAATGGCTGGACTACCCTGGCCACGATTAGCCAGACGCCAGCTGCCGGCTGGAACGAGTACCCTATCCGGACGACAACTGCCTGGCGGTACGTACGGTTCTTGGCAGGTACCAACAGCTACGGGGAATTGAAAGAACTGGAATTTTACAATGGCAATGTAAAACTGACCGGGACAAAATTCGGATCGCCGGGTGCATATAACAACGACCAGGTCAATTACGGCTACGCTAATGCTTTTGATGGCCTGGTGACTACTTCCTGGCACGGACACACTCCGGGCCCTACGAACTACGCAGGACTAGATTTGGGAGCAAGCTGCGCTACCCTGACTGCCAGCGTGCTCTCGCCGGCCAACAATGCCAGTGTGGTGGGCACTGCCAGCACCACGACCACCGGACGGGTAACCACCGCCATCAGCGTCAGCACTTGTGTTCCCGCAGGTACGACG
>NZ_JBOBIH010000051.1:0-589 GCF_050587785.1 Dyadobacter sp. BHUBP1 | reverse complement strand
TGCTTCCTGGTCTGTGAACAGCTCGAGGCGACTGAACGCCTTTTTCTGGAAGTTCATCTGGTGATGCAGTGCCAGCTTCTCCTTAATGGCGGCATTTAGCGCAGCCAGACTATGGAAGGTCTCATTCCGTAATTGGGCGTAAACGCGCCGGTAAGTGATTTTTACGAAGTTTTCAACCGCTGCTTTGTCCTTGGGCTTGTGCGGCCGGGCAGCATACAAGGCGATATGGTTATGATTGGCCCACTGTTCGAGCATATCGGTAAATGCGGGTTCATAACGAGAACTTCGCGATACCCACTGTTTCATGTTGTCGGATTTAACCCCGAGCGGGACGCCTCCAAAGTAAGCTAGTGCATTGTTGAGCGCTTTTACGACTTGTGCCAGTTTCATATTTGGCAACGCTTCCACATAACCGTAGCCGCTAAAAGGGAGCACCGCAACAAAGACAGGGCATGCGATCAGCTCACCGCTTGAAGGATCGACATAATAGAGCAGGTCACCAGCAAAATCCACCTGCATCATCTTGGCCGGATGATGCTCAAAATGCATGGTTGCCTGGGTAATTTTGAGCTGATCCTGTAAAAGCTTG
>NZ_JBOBIH010000050.1:0-589 GCF_050587785.1 Dyadobacter sp. BHUBP1 | reverse complement strand
TAAGCTTTTACAGGATCAGCTCAAAATTGCCCAGGCGACGATGCATTTTGAGCATCATCCAGCCAAGATGATGCAGGTGGATTTTGCTGGCGATTTGCTCTACTATGTCGATCCTTCGAGCGGTGAGCTGATCGCATGCCCTGTCTTTGTTGCGGTGCTTCCTTTTAGCGGCTACGGTTATGTGGAAGCGTTGCCAAATATGAAATTGGCACAAGTCGTAAAAGCGCTCAACAACGCATTAGCTTATTTTGGAGGCGTCCCACTCGGGGTTAAATCTGACAACATGAAGCAGTGGGTGTCAAGAAGCTCGCGTCACGAGCCTGCGTTTACCGATATGCTCGAACAGTGGGCCAATCATAACCACATCGCTTTGTATGCTGCCCGGCCGCACAAGCCCAAAGACAAAGCAGCGGTTGAAAACTTCGTAAAAATCACTTACCGGCGCGTTTACGCCCAATTACGGAATGACACCTTCCATAGTCTGGCGGCACTGAATGCCGCCATTAAGGAGAAGCTGGCACTGCATCACCAGATGAACTTCCAGAAAAAGGCGTTCAGTCGCCTGGAACTGTTCACAGACCAGGAAGCC
>NZ_JBOBIH010000049.1:0-638 GCF_050587785.1 Dyadobacter sp. BHUBP1 | reverse complement strand
TTTGTGGGAATTAGTCTGCCATGCGCGACCACGCTGATCACCCCGATTTTGTATAAAAGTACCAGTGGGGACGTCTGCGCAAATGGCTCTCCGATCACGTTGACGGCCTCCGGTTTCAGCGGGCAATTGGAGTGGTACCTTAACGATGTGTTGATTACAGGCACACAGCCGGGCCAAACGCAATATATCGCAACGGTCGCGGGGACTTACAAGGTGCGTTCCAAATCAGGCAGCTCATATAGCAGCTTTTCGAATACGATCGTGTTGAACCAGAAAGCCGGTTGTGTCCCTCCCAACCAATGCGCGGCGAACCGGGTAAAATTGCTGTGGCGGAATTATAACCACGACAGATTGGTTGGGGCCACGATACAAGGGTCTAGCAATGGGGTGGATTGGATAGTACTTTACCAATTCCCATCGGCAGCACCGGTTGGCACCTGGCTTACGACAGATTTCAATAACCCGCAAAACTATCCCCATATCCGTTACAACGCGCGGGCTACCGACGGGGTGGGTGACCTCAAAGAGATCCGTTTTTTCAATGTGGATGGGAGCGGGAATGAAACTGCATTGACCGGCACCGGCTTTGGTTCAGAGCCGAACCTTGCTGGCCAGGGCTGGGCAAATGCGTTGGATGG
>NZ_JBOBIH010000048.1:0-650 GCF_050587785.1 Dyadobacter sp. BHUBP1 | reverse complement strand
CCGCGCCCATTGTAGGTATATTTAAACGCGTATTTGCTCAGGTTGGCCTCCCGCTGATATTCTGGCTGCAATACCAATCTCAGCTGGGAAAGATCGTCATAGACGTAATACGTTTTCTGCCAGACCGCAGCGGTAGCTCCCACAGCTTTGGCCACCTGTACCGCTTTGCACACAACCCTTCCGTTTTTGTCTTTGAATTCTACAGACAGGTTCCCGTTTTCATCGGTGGTGCTGGTTTTAGATAACTGGCCCGCTCCATAATAAACATTATCATTCACCAGGCTGTTATCTGCCGCAACGGTATACAACCGGACGTCGTTGGCAATGTTGGTACCATATTCCAGTACTACCGAGCGGTCTGAGCCGACGGCAAACTGTTTGCTGACGCGGTTCAATGGGGAAGGCTCATACTCGGTCAAGCTGTACCCCCTGTTATTCCCTTCGTTGAAGTTTGTGCTGTTACTATAATAAGATACCGACTTCGCCGCAGCTCCGCCCACATATCTCCCATTGCCCGCCGCCGGGGTGGCGACATATTCCTCCGGATAAGGTGCATATACTTTCGAAACCCTCCCCACCGCATCGTATTCGGTGTGGCTTACCAGATCCGCAGGGCGAGAGCCGGAAAGCAGCGGACTTGCCTGGGCCGA
>NZ_JBOBIH010000047.1:0-666 GCF_050587785.1 Dyadobacter sp. BHUBP1 | reverse complement strand
AACGTCCAAAAAGTAAAGTCTTCCCCCTTGCCTTCCCGCCAGCGTCATCCTTTAGCGTTGATGTCAGTCATTCCGACTCACATACGAAAGGATATTTTGTCATGTCTGATTATTACGTCATGCCCATGTTTGTAAACGTAGAGGTCAAAAGCGTTTGACGAAGTCATGGGAGCGATGCGCTAGCGGAAGCCACACTTTCCTTTCGCTCCTATCCGAAACCAAGACATGAATACAGTCGTATATACAAAAAAAGGATTTTTTGGAGGGGAAAACCGGATGGAATTGCTTTTTGCTTTGTTCGAGTTGATTGGAAACGTCATAGGGATGCTGCTACTGAAGAACGAGCGAAGCAAAAGCTAGCTCCAGTAGGGACAACTGCGCCTTCCACGTTTTCCATGTGCGGAAAGCTGCTTCCACACAGAAGCAGCCTCCCCAAAATCATTCGACTGTCAGGTGGAGGAAACCAAATGAGCAAACTGGAAAAGGGAATTATTTATTTGTTCAGCTTTATTTTTTGCCCCGTCGGGTTGATTGTCTGGATCGTTTCCATGTTTAATCAAAACCAGCAATTCAAAAGCGTCGGGCGAGTCGCCTTATACGTCGCCGCTACTTCTTTTTGCCTCCAGCTTATCATCGGGGTTTTGAATTTTGTTTGGTACTCAAACA
>NZ_JBOBIH010000046.1:0-688 GCF_050587785.1 Dyadobacter sp. BHUBP1 | reverse complement strand
CCATCGTCCTGCTTCCCGAGAGGTGGCTATTCGGGATGAAATTTTTGTCCTTGGAGTACCACATTTTCAAGAAAACGCACGGCAATGACTGAACGCGGCGTCTTTAAAGGGACATATGGGCAGACAGTCGGCGCAGCCGCTGGTCTTCTCTGCTCGCTAACCTGCCCCGGTGTACAAGCATCGGCATATGCCAAGGGGTCGCTGTCTCCGGCTGTCTGGCGGCGGAGATGCTGGGCACGTGATGTACGCGCTCGGTAGCGCTGTCTGGTTCGGCTCGCTGATCGCCTTTTTTGTGTCGTCCACGTTATGATCGAAGTGGAAGACGCACGCACAGTAAGAGGCAAAGAACAGTTATGAGAAAAACGGGAGGCACGCTGCAGGCCAGGTGTTACAATACATAAACTCATCCTCTGATGTTCTGAGATAACTTCCAATCCACGCATCCGCGTAGGATGCGACTATCGACTTACCGAACCAAAAACCAAAAAAAGCCGAAATTTCAATCCACGCATCCGCGTAGGATGCGACGGCATGAGGATGACACAATCTATCTCGGCGAGTATATTTCAATCCACGCATCCGCGTAGGATGCGACGAGTACCCGAGAGCTTTCACAGCTTCACTGTAGTTATTTCAATCCACGCATCCGCGTAGGATGCGACTTAGGTGGTTTCCCGAGTATCGAATC
>NZ_JBOBIH010000045.1:0-688 GCF_050587785.1 Dyadobacter sp. BHUBP1 | reverse complement strand
ATTGCCTATATAAAAGTGTTGCGGCAGATTAGCAGCTATTTATGGATTAGTTAGCCAACCTGTATAATTCAAGAACATTCGTAATTTCCAGCTTATCGAAGATCCGCTTCTTTATGGTGGAAACCGTCGAAATTCTTCTGTTGATCAGGCTACCGATCTGAGAAGTTCCCATACCTAGCAGCATATAGTCGGCAATTTCATTTTCCCGCCTGGAAAGCTTGTGTCTGAAAGCCGTCAGGGAACTTTCAGGCATGCCGATCACCGGTTTTGTAGGTAGGTCCAGGCATAACTTCCCACTTGTTACGGCTTTGATACAAAGCGACAATCCTTCCAACTCACTTTGTGCGGCGACATAGCCAACCGCCCCAAGTCCGATAAAAGGAATCAGCGTTTCAAAGGTGGCTTTACCTCCGTACAAGATGATGTGCGATGTTGGGAAAGCACGCCTGAGGTTAGCCACTTCCGCATATTTAAGTGTTGCGCTATGGTAACCCAGAATGAGGATCTTATATGGGTTATTCTTCGGGCATGTGATAAGCTCGTAGACGAGCTTATATTCTTGAACATAAATGTCAGCAGCTGAATCTTCCAGAAACAAGCGAAGCTTGCTTCTTTGCTCAGCGTTTCGATGGACGATTGCCATCCGGAAGGGGTTTGCCATTTTTAGTAGACTGAATAATCGAATTTT
>NZ_JBOBIH010000044.1:0-787 GCF_050587785.1 Dyadobacter sp. BHUBP1 | reverse complement strand
AGGGGCGCTTACTTCCAGCACTTTATTGATCAGCGTATTATAAGCCGCCTTGAAATTGTTCAGCTCCACCTCCGAGTTCAGCACATTTTCCCCCAACCGGATAATGATCAGATCCGGCTTCCAGGACGATGACCCGAAGCTATTGGCTATACGGTTCTGAAGGGCGGTATAATCGTAGGTAACCCATCCCGCGGGGCTGCTGATATAATCCCTTTCAAACGGTGCCTCCCACAAGGGAAGAACCTGGGCGTTAGCATCAAGCTGCTTGAAGCGGGCTTCCAAAATGTGCGCGAAGTCTTTTGCCTGCGTCGAGGACGCCCGTCCCCAGCCTCCGGCAGCACTCAGGGCAGGCGATTGCCAGCCATCCGAACCGGACTGCGGCACTAATTTGGTAATGCTGTTGCCGACAATCACTACCCGGCTATAATTAGGAAGGGTACAACCGGCTTTGGGGTTCAGCACGATCGTATTCGAAAAGCTGCTGTATGAACTGCCTGATTTGGAACGCACCTTGTAAGTCCCCGCGACTGTTGCGATATACTGCGTTTGGCCCGGCTGTGTGCCTGTGATCAACACATCGTTAAGGTACCACTCCAATTGCCCGCTGAAACCGGAGGCTGTCAAGGTGATCGGCGAGCCATTCGCGCAGACGTCCCCACTGGTACTTTTATACAAAATCGGTGTGATCAGCGTGGTCGCGCATGGCAGACTGATCCCTACAAAGTTGCTATTGCCTGCGTGACCCAGTGGAGCTACATATTCAGCATGCCATTGGGTGGTTTCATTG
>NZ_JBOBIH010000043.1:0-806 GCF_050587785.1 Dyadobacter sp. BHUBP1 | reverse complement strand
AATATTTCTCCAGAAAGAAGGGATTACTTTGTTCATGGATGGGAAGAGGGTCAGTTTGCAGTATTTTATCGGGTGCTCTAATGTTATGGGGAGTAGCAGCAGCCGGGACAACCGTCTATGCCAATGACAATGATACTGATCGAGAAGTAGGAACCTATTCGGTTGGTGAATTATTCCACGATTCCGACAGTAAATTGCCGTATTTCCAGGTCGAAAAATCAATTCAGCCATTTTCTACTGGTGTAGTATATAAACAAAATGGTTATGTCAGAGGATCAATAAAGGCAGAAGAAAACGGCTATGATCGTGACTATTTTTTAGTTCACAAAGCAGACGTTGAGCTAATTGAGGGAACCAAGATAACATATAAGTTTATGAAAACTATAAGAAAAGATGTTGAAACATCCCATTCAATAGATACCGGTCTGAGAGCCCAAGGGGGAAATAGGTTTATCACAGAGTTGGAGGGGCACTTCGATTATAATTATGTCAGTAAAGAAAGAATTGAATATACGAAGGGAACTGAAACGAATGTAGAGGTAACCAAGCCAGGGGACTATACATTATATTTCTATGCTCAAGCCAGAGTATACAATCTATATGCAGATTGGCTAGGATACACTAGAGACAATAAAACAGAGAGAAAATTGAAACGATATATTGGTGATGTATATGAAGCAACAACTTTTGAGTACATTAAACCTAAAAGAAACAGATAAAGTAATCAAAAATGAGATGAACTGTGACCTTTTGAATAACACCTTAAAAGTGACCCCCTCGTGGGTCATTTTATGTTTATAGCAATT
>NZ_JBOBIH010000042.1:0-832 GCF_050587785.1 Dyadobacter sp. BHUBP1 | reverse complement strand
TCTTAAAAACAAATGAGGAGAGACTAGTGCTTTTTTACTGACCTGTGGCGAAATTTGTCTATTTTTTATAAGGAGGAATTTCCCTTTTATTGGTGAAGATGTAATAAAAAGAACTTTCAGGAGATTCAATCATGAAACTCAAATATCTATCTCTTTACATAATTACAATTATAGTGATCCTCACTCCATTTTTATTCGACGAGATTTTTGGGGAAAAGGCAATTACCCTAAAGGAAGCTTATGACATTGGTTTAGTAAAGGCCAAAGAGTGGGATTCCGGGGCATTTTTAACTCATATTTCTACAGTAGACAGGAAAATTGGTAATGATCTTGGTTCTGATGGAAAAAGAAGGAGTTGGAACCTTACTTTTGAGGTTCCAACTAAAAAAAAGAGTCTCTTTATTTCGATTGACGATAAGAAAATCGAGAAAAGTATCAGTAGAAATTCAACTTCTCAGTTCAATGGAATTACACAAGAAGAAATTGGTATAGATAGTCCACAAATCGCATCAAAAGCTATTCAATCTTTCAATCTTAGGCCGGGAGAAGACTGGGCCATAGGCTATCACTTCACGATGTTTAAGCAGGAAAATCAATTGTTTCTAACTGTTGTTGGACGAAATGAACAGAATAAATTCTCGAAAATATACTTCAATCCAAAAAACGGTGAGTATCTTGGAATGCAAGTAAATGATCGGTAAAAACCACATTGTGGTCAAAATATTTTGAAAGGGGTTTTAAAAATGAAATTTAAAAAGCTTTTGTATGGTGTAGGAGCTACAACATATCTTATTGCTACATTAACTGCAAGTGTAAATGCTGAAACGAAATC
>NZ_JBOBIH010000041.1:0-1155 GCF_050587785.1 Dyadobacter sp. BHUBP1 | reverse complement strand
CTTCGACTGCGCTCCTTTAGATTCGTAATGTGTTAGGGAAGTAAGATTGGTGTAGCTAAATTATGAAATGAGAAGGGAAGTAAAGTAAACTATGACATGCGCTCTGAGCTAAAACTCACAGCTTGATTTAGACTTTACTTCCCCTTCATCAAATGCTCATATAGAAATTTGGGACAAGAGCCCATTATCAAGGAGTTGAGTCAATTGATGAATTTCTCATTCACATTTTTCCAACACCAATTTATGAAAAAGATCATTATCGGCATAGATATCAGCAGCAAAACACTTGATATCTGCCTGCAAAAAGAAGGCTCCGAAGAGCATTTTACGATTGCTAACCAGGTGAAGGCGATCCATGGTTTTTTCAAAAAGTTGAGCGGACAGCAGCTTGTCGTGGCCATGGAAAACACAGGACGCTATAACTGGCAGCTGTATGAAGCTTTGTCCAAATACAATTTCGAAGTGTACGTGGTCTCTGCTTTACATCTGAAAAAGAGCATGGGGCTCGTCAGGGGCAAGAATGACCGGGTGGATGCCCAGCGGATCTGTAAGTTTATCCAAAAGAACCAGGAAGAATGTACAATCTGGAAGCCAACAACGGCTAACATTCAGAAGATGAAGGTGTTGTTAGCGGAGCGTAATGCGAGGATCAAAATGAAAAGGCAATTGCTTGGCCACCAGTCAGATTATAAGCTGATGAACACGATCGGTCTGGAAAAGCAGCTTACTAAAATGAACCAGAGTTTGATCGGGTCCATACAACAGCAGATCGAAAAGCTTGAAGTAGAGATTAAAAAGATCGTCCAGGGCGATGAATCGATCAAGGAACAGGCTAAGCAGATACGGTCTGTACCAGGCGTCGGCCCGATAACGTGTTGGACGATGATCGCGAAAACCGAAGGTTTTACCGCGATTACAGAACCTAGGAAAATGGCTTGCTACTGCGGCATTGTTCCCTTCGAACACCAATCAGGGACATCAGTCAGGCGACAGCCCCGGGTATCGACTTATGCGGATAAAAGCATGAAAAGCATTTTGCATCTGGCGGCAATGAGCGCTATCAGGTTGGACAACAAATTCCGGGAGTACTATCGCAGAAAAGTAGCCGAAGGCAAAAACAAAATGTC
The DNA here is from genome assembly GCF_050587785.1 of Dyadobacter sp. BHUBP1. NCBI lineage: Bacteria > Pseudomonadati > Bacteroidota > Cytophagia > Cytophagales > Spirosomataceae > Dyadobacter > Dyadobacter sp. BHUBP1. The sequence goes on along the minus strand of NZ_JBOBIH010000041.1, from coordinate 28 downwards.
AGTCCTGAATGCAGTTAGAAACAAAATC
>NZ_JBOBIH010000040.1:0-1264 GCF_050587785.1 Dyadobacter sp. BHUBP1 | reverse complement strand
CGGTCCGATTTCTATGGTTTAAACAAGTATAGGTACATAGTTTTTATCATATTTTTCACCTCGGCGAACCACAGCATAGATTCGGTGAATAAGTTTGTTCCGCACAGCATTCAAAATTAGCATCTTGTTCTTGCCTGTCGCGACTTTTCGCTGATAGTAGTTCTGCAATTCGCCTTGAGATCTGATGGTAGCCATGGCAGCTAAGTGTAGCAAGGTTTTGAGTGACTTACGGGCATGCGGGTTAACTCTTGTGCGGCCTCGTACACTACTGCCTGAACGATGTTCGAAGGGGGCTCCCCCCGCATGACAAGCTAACTTTTGGGGCTCACTGATAGTTTTAAATTCGCCCGTTGCTATGATTACTTCTGTCGCAACCACAGTTCCCACCCCCGGTACGGAAGTTAGTAAACCGAAAAGCATTCGCAATTCGCTATCTGTTTTAATAATCTCTTCGATGCTGGCCTCCACTTGTCGTAGGTCAATTTTGAGGGCTTTTAAGGAATTCTGGCAATGTTTTCTCAAAATTGACAGAAGTTCTTTGCCTCCAAATTGATTTTGTTCAGCTAATGGTACAGCTATTTGGTTGATAGCAGATTGTAGTCGCTGACGTAGCTGTGTTAATTCGCAAAGTTGCCTTAGAACCAAGCGTTGGGGGTGCCATAGCCGTAGGCGATCCTGGAACCGGAAGGCGTATTCGGCAATTCGGGCTGCGTCAATTGCGTCCGATTTACCCCGCTGCAAGCCACCAGCCTGCTTGATATGTAACGAAGCTTCCAGCCACAGATTAAACCCCTCCAAATGAAGTGTGTCTAAGACGTGCGCACTGTAAAGCCCAGTATGTTCCAGGCAACATACGCATGTTTCCAGGAAAAACTCCGGCAATGATTTTAGCCTTTTAGCCACTTTACGCACAGCATTTACAGAATTATCTGACTGTACTTGACAGACTAAGCCGTCAAGAGTATATACAGCCCAATCTAATGTAGCCTTTGATACATCGACCCCGATGAAGTAGTGAAATTTCATGAGATTTGGTAGGTTAATGATGGATAGATTGTCTTGTCCTATGCTCAAAACCTTCCTAATGGGTCTCTGGCTACCCTCATTTCTATTCGAGTCTGGGCAAGACTCAAAGCGGGCCCTAAATCGGACCATAGGTCTCTCTCCTAGCCGCCGCGATAGGTAGCCCCGCCCTGATTATTTTCCGATAAGATAAGAAAGGTTAAATATTGAAATCTTACCAGTCCACTAATCTAAAGGCCGC
>NZ_JBOBIH010000039.1:0-1305 GCF_050587785.1 Dyadobacter sp. BHUBP1 | reverse complement strand
TGTGACGTGGTTCCGTTTCGGTTTACACTTTTGCGGGTTATTAAATATTTAAAACTGGCAATCTTATCCTGTTTGTCTATAGTATCGGGCTTCGAAAGATACCGGATTCAGATAGTTTAAAGCGGAATGTAATCTCCTCGTATTGTAATATCCGTCAATGTATTCAAATAGCACGGTTTTCAATTGCTCCAAGCTCTCATAACCACCTTTCGGCATATTCAACTCTGCCTTCAATCTGCTCCAGAACGATTCAGCCCAGGCGTTGTCGTACGGATCATCCGCGCGGGACATACTCTGTTTCAGTTTAAAGGTCTTTATTAACTTCTTCATTCTGTGTGATAGATATTGACCACCACGATCAGAATGTATAATCATCCCTGGCTTTGCCCTGCGCCTCAAAAGAGCTCTTTCCAACGGTTCCCGGACAAGGCTTTCCTGCATATTATCAGCCAATTGCCAGCCAACTATTTGACGAGAGAACAAATCCATCCATACGCATAAATATGCCCATTTGCCTCCCTTAAGAGGCATATACGTGATGTCGGAAACCCACACACAATTTGGGGCCTTTGGCTTGGGCTGATCCAGTAAAAGATTTGGAGACACCCGTTTCCCATGACTGCTATCTGTCGTCCTTGGAATAAATTTCGGGGGCTGAATAGCTCTCAATCCTTCTTTACGCATGATTTCAGCAATCTTCCTACGCCCGATTTTTATCCCCTTTTGCTTCAAGGATTCTCTAATACGCCTGCTACCGTATCGCTTGAAATTTTGAATAAACTCCTTCCTAATTTCATGCTTCGGCCGGTTGTATTTTTTATCGGCGTTGTGGCTCTTCCCTTGACGGTAACGATAGTATGCCGTCCTGCTCACCTCAAAGAGCGAGCATAAATAATTGGTCTTGTGCGTCCGAGAAAGCGAGCATATCAGCTCATAGACGTCCCTGAGTCGGACTGGCTCAAGAGACCTAATGCTTTTTTTAAGATCTCACGGTCGGTTTTCAGTCGCTCATTTTCAGCACGCAGCTTAGCAACTTCCGCAGCTAGCTTCGCTGCTTTATCGTTGCCACTTTCGCCGCTTTTCAATTTTGTCTTTTTCGTTGCCATTCTTCTCCAACGATAGAGAACATTCTCGGCAATTCCAAAAGCCTCCGAAGTTTCCCGGGCACTTCTGCCCGAAACGAGCATTCTGATCACTTCTTGTTTGAATTCAGGATCGTAACTCCGACGAGTTTTCACCAACTTTTGGTCTTTCATTTTGCATCATGTTGAGCAAAAATGTGTCCCGCTTTTCGGAGCCACCTCA
>NZ_JBOBIH010000038.1:0-1309 GCF_050587785.1 Dyadobacter sp. BHUBP1 | reverse complement strand
TGATAAAAAACGGTCTTTCGGAAGCCCAAGACCGTTTACTTTCTGGTATTAACCGTGCTGCACTTCAATCAAGCTGACGACAAGACCATCAGGCTGAATGCACTCGTTACGTTATGAAGGACTAGTGACGGATATGACCGGCAATTTTCCTAGCACTGCTTATTGGTTTTGCCAGCCGATAAGACCAGTAACATGGCTGTGAAAATCTTTCTCATACTTAGTTATTCGATTCAGGAAGCTGGTTGTCACAAAGTACCCGCCCGGCAGAACCAGGCAGGTATCCGAACTATCCGCCAACAGAAACCTGCATTTAGGCCTCCGGGTCCTGACCTTGAAAGCCGTACGCTAAGGCCGACCGAGCCCATAGAATATATAAACCCACTCGCTCAAAATTATCCCTTATGATAACATTAACCAGGAAAGCCAATGCGGTCATTTTTGACGACCACAAGATCTTTGCCGATTCTTTTTCATTCTTCTTGGAGAGCTTGGATTTATTCAAGACGGTCCACTGCTTTACAATTGAAAATGAGCTGATTAGATTTTTTATGAACCAGGCCAGCAATGAACAAAATTTCCTGTTTGTAGATTACTACCTTTCCGAGAAAAATGGGCTATCAATTGTCAATGATGCCAGAAGGCTATGTAAGCCGGTCAAAATCATTGTTGTGTCCAGCGTTGTCAACGCACTGCTGATCAATGATATCGTTCAGCACAAACCCGATGCGTTCCTAAGCAAATCAGCGGGGCTAGAAGAAGTTTTGGAAGCGATCAAAGCCGTGGAAAATGGGCAAGCCTATATCTCCCCTTATTTTCAACAGATCATCAATGCGAATAAGCCTATCTCTTCCGGGTATACGGACCGTGAGTTGGAGTTGTTGCAATATTTCGCCAAAGGATACACTATCGAGGCTACGGCCAAAGCACTGTATCTGAGCGCGCACACTGTCATTGCGCATCGGAAGAAAATGATGAGAAAATCCAACTGTAAATCCATTATAGAATTGCTGGCCCAAGCTAGACAGACAGGTCTGATTTGAAAAACTGATATGAAAAAAACGTTAGTCTTTCTGGCCTTAGCTTGGTTTTGCACGGAAGCATATGGTCAGTATCCTATACTTTCCAAAGCCTTTCCGGATAGTTTGCACATGCTCTATTACAGCAACAAACTGGGCAAAAAGGCTTTCTTGGACAGCACTACGGAGCTGTTTTACAAGAATATAACAACAGGGAATTATTTCGAAGGGAGTTATTTGCTTAGCTACCTGAAACTCTACAAAGAGCTATCATGGGAAAGTGAGAATTACAA
>NZ_JBOBIH010000037.1:0-1320 GCF_050587785.1 Dyadobacter sp. BHUBP1 | reverse complement strand
CACCGTGGAGATCTATCATGATAATCAGCGGATTGCCCTGCACAGCAGGAACTACCGGAGTCATGGATACACCACCCTGAAAGAGCATATGCCGCAAGCCCATCGGGTGGTGTCCAAACAACAAGGCTGGGACCCGGAATACTATCTGAGAAAAGCCAGTGAAAACGGCCCGTGCACCTATGAGCTCTTCAAAAAAGTCATGGACAGTAAACTGATCATCGATCAATCATATACGTCTTGCCTGGGCCTTCTCAGATTGATCAAGTCCTACGGGGCCATCCGGGTGGAAAATGCCTGTAAGCGTGCCTTGACAGGCTACAAGTTCAGTTATACCGCTGTGAAAAACATCCTGGACCATAACATGGACCGGCTTGAAGACATCGACAGCAAGGAATACCGTATTCCCGATCACCCCAATGTGCGGGGCGCATCCGCTTATCAAGAATAATTGTTTTACTATAACCTGTTCAAAATGAATACTGAAAACACCCTGGACCTTTTAAGGTCACTTAAACTGTCTGGAATGGCCAGACGCTATGAGTCCGTTCTCTCACTGCCCGTCCATGAACTGGTCGATGTCCATTCCCTGGTTGCGATGATCACCCAAGCCGAAGTCGAATACCGGCAGCATGCAAAGACCTCCAAGTATCTTAAAGCCAGCAAACTCCGGTATCACGCCCTGCCGGAGGATATCCTGTGCACCCCCGAAAGAGGAATTACAAGGGAACAGGTGCTTAGATTGTCCGACGGAATGTTCATCGAAAAGGGCGAGAATATCTTGATAACGGGTGCTACCGGCTGTGGTAAAAGCTTTTTAGCTTGCGCCTTAGGCCGGAGCGCTTGTCTGTTGGGAATACGCACTCAATACTTTGGTATGAACAAATTCCTGGACGCCCTGGCGCAGGCCCGGCTCGACGGCACATACCTGAAATGGATCAGGGCTGTGTCAGCCAACAAACTGCTGATCCTGGATGACTTCGGGTTAAAGCAACTGACCAATGACGCAAGAATCGCATTACTGGACATACTTGAAGACCGCTATGGGAACGGTTCGACGATTATCACCTCGCAGCTACCCGTCGACAGTTGGTACAACTTCATTGATGAACCCACGTTGGCTGACGCCATTATGGACCGGCTCTCCGCATCCGCTCACAGAATCGCTTTAACTGGAAAATCGCTGAGAAAAAGAAAAAATCACTAAGTTTAATCATCACTCTCGCTCAGTGATGTCAAGCCACTTTCAGGTGGCGTACTTTGCCCAGGAATTTTTGGCGACCTTTACTCAGGAACGCTGGCGTACTTTCGCAGGAATATCTA
>NZ_JBOBIH010000036.1:0-1402 GCF_050587785.1 Dyadobacter sp. BHUBP1 | reverse complement strand
TACGTTTTGATGAGAACTGACAGCCCTTTTTTGATCGAATAATTTGAGCTGGTTTCCGGGACTAAACTTCCGTTACCTTCGCTGATTGTATCAACTCGGAGGATACAATTCAAAACATCAATAGTCCCCGTATCTTCTTTAAAACCCAAATTAGAAGCAGGAGTGGAGCAATCAAAATGGTCGATAACACAGCGGAAATGCCAAGGATACCACCAAAGAGATTTCGCAGAAACACTGCGCAATAATTGGTCATAATGTAATTAAGTGGAAGGTTTATTTAATTTGGCACGTAATTATTTCGTGTAAGTGTCATTCATCAAGGCCTGGAGGCAAACGAGTATTCTTTCAGATACAATTTGAAGGTGGTCTGCTGGTCTGCACAGATTACTTCACAGTCCCAAAACAGATATTTTTGCCCTAGGTAGAAGATTTCGCCCAGATAGCCGCTGGGGATTATACATTGGCTGACGGATGCGGAAGCAAACCTATTTTGGTTTTCAGCAAGAAATTCCGCGATATCATCCTGTCCATGGATGCGACAGACGACATTTTCTTCATTTACGTGACCTCTCCAATCGATCAACTCTATACATTGACGCATATTCTGAAATTTGGTAAGACTTTAAATAAGAGTGTCAGCGATTAATCAGACAGGTTTTTTGAACGTGCCCGTGTTCTGGCCGTCTTAATGTTTCTCAATTTTTGCAGATAGGACCTTGAAGGTACAAGTACCCGGATATCCCCGTTCTGTATCCTGGCCATCAGGTCGGACCAGGAAGTTTCAAGCATATGTCTTCCCAGAACCAATTCGGTTTCATTTAGTCGCGTCAACTCCTGGTAGCAGACTTGCTTTGCCTGGTGTATTCGCAGGCCATACAATGCTGTCGATCGTTGTATGACAAGTGGTGGGTCATATTCATTTTTCATATATAGAAATCTACTTTTCGTCTGTCACCCCTGGTGCCAAGACGGTTTGTCCTATGCTTGTGGCGTACTAATAGCGATAAAAGTGGCCATCGTCCATATTAACGGCCCCGATGAAAGGAGCAACCAGTTTTCAGTTCTATTTACTGATTGGGACCGCTTTGCCACAGCCTAAAAGCGGTGGCCTTCCAGCTTGGACCCTGTGGTAATATTTCTGATGTTTACCAGGGTGGACTTGTGTACGCCAATAAAGCCGTGGTCCTGTTTTGATATGGGTAGCTTCAATGTTTTATAGATCAGGTATTTTTTGCCGGCTGTGGTAGGATGTAGGTATAATTGCCTGCCCCCTCAAAATAAGTAATGCTTGTAGGTCAATTTCCGAGGTGCTTCCCATAAAGTTGACGGAGAGGTGGCAGGCCCGGCGTTTTGAACGATATGCAGCGTATTGTTGCGTGGAAATGTAGCTCACAGTTGATGT
>NZ_JBOBIH010000035.1:0-1423 GCF_050587785.1 Dyadobacter sp. BHUBP1 | reverse complement strand
CCCGGTGGTCAACATTTAAATGACATTCAAAGTTCAAAGTTCAAAGTATAAAGATACAGTTTTTGTTACCCTTTTGTAATGATTCCAAATATGGTTTATTTTAGTATATGTATTGTAAAAAGGTGGAGTTGGATAGAATGAGCCTCTAGATTTAACGCATAATGATCCTGCTAAGCCCGAAGAATACTTTTGAAAAGGATGATGTTATCCAATGAGAAAGACAGTACTTTCAACCATTTCGACTCTTCTCTTTTCAACAATGATAGTTGCCCCTGTTTTTGCTAATCCCACAAGTATTAAACTAGCTTATACCGAAGATAGCTACGGTTACGGAGAATATTATGCCAAATCATATCCTGGTGGTAGCAACCAAGGCAATCATAAAGTCACTCTTTATGAAATTCGCAATGTTGAAGGTGTAGATAATGGGCAAGTTGTTTCTGTTGCCTATAAAGGGTATGGCGGAAATGATCTTAGAGCACAAGTTATTCACCGGATTAATGAAAAATATCTTTCCTATTCTGCACCAAGCTGCTGGTATAAGGGGAGTTCATGCGATTCAAGTCATAAAAGGGGTAGATAAAATAGAAATGACATATCCGAGCGGACATACTGAAATAGCTTATTTATATGGAACATCGTATTCGAATAGTGTTACAGATAAAAACTATGGAAATGGGCTCCACTATACCTGGAGAAAAAAGTCTAGTGATTCATATTACTGGAATGCTCTTCCTGGCGGTGCTCATTTTTCAGTCTGGGGGGGATTTTTTGATAACACCGCATTTAATCCAAGATATGAATCTACCTCTACAGTGAAAATTAACAATCATTAATATATCCTTGATAGGGGGAACCTAAATGAGTAAGAGAACATTATTTGGCTCATTAATTATAGTAACTGCACTGGGAATTAGTCTTTCGGGTTCATTCTTACTTAGTGAAACAGATGCTTCTCCAAAATTCCAAAAGCAGCCCGACGCACATACTAAAGATTTGGCTATTCAATATGCATTTCCAATTGAACATCTCGATAAGAACGGTGACCTTGTATTTGTTACTCTATCAGGCATTACTCAGGGGACAGAGGTATCAGATCATATTCCTGAAATTGTTCGTACAATTAACGATTTCGGAGGGTTAGCCGCTTCACAAAATATAATCGAGTATACGGACTTAGAAGGAAATGTATTCATGCGTATTCCTGAAGAACTCGATTCACAATTTAGTGCTAAAAAATTTGGACGTCAGAATGTAAAATCAATATCCCATGACAAGTTAATCAATATTATTGAAAAGCATAATGAAAAAGTAAAGGAATATAAAGCAGCTGAAGGCATGAGAACATTGGAACTTTACGATGATAAGGAGTGGCCAGAAGCTAAAGATAGAGAGGCTGAAAATGATACTATGTCAAACTAAT
>NZ_JBOBIH010000033.1:0-1692 GCF_050587785.1 Dyadobacter sp. BHUBP1 | reverse complement strand
ACTCGTAATCGTGGTACCTGCCGGGACACAAGTGGTAACGCTGATCGCGGTAATCACCCTGCCAGCAGTAGTCGTGCTGGCCGTCCCCACTACGCTAGCATTGTTGGCCGGCGAAAGCATACTGGCCGTCAGCGAGGGACAACCTGTGACAGGAGCAGTCAACGTAACGGTAATATAGCTGGTAGTGAACGTAGTGCTTGCAGTTTTGACTTTGGCGTAAAAGCGGTAGGTACCCGGATCCAGCAAAGCTGCCGGCCACTTCCCGTCGGCACTACCCTCTTCAGCCAACAGCTTGTAAACACCGGGTTGGCTGGCATCAGGGATTGCTTTGCCCATCAGGTTATGGAATGTATCCGAGGTAGTTGATGCCCAGATTTCTACACTCGTAATAGTGGTACCTGTCGGGACACAAGTGTTGACGCTCAGGGCAGTGATCACCCTGCCAGCAGTCGTCGTGCTGGCCGTACCCACCACTGTGGCATTGTCGATCGGCGAGAGCATACTGCCCGTCAGGGTAGGACAACCTGTGACAGGCGAAGTCAACGTAACAGTAATGTAGTTGGTGGTTACCGTAGTTGTGGCCGTCTTCACGATAGCGTAAAAGCGGTAGGTACCAGGCTCCAGGTAAGCGACAGGCCACTTCCCATTGGCGCTGCCTTCCTCGGCAGCCAGCTTGTAAACGCCCGGTTGACTGGCATCGGCTATCGCATACCCCATTCGGTTATCGAAGGTGCCGGAAGTGGTCGTTGCCCGGATCTCCACACTGGTAATCGTCGAACCCGCAGGTACACAAGTGGATACGCTCAGAGCAGTGATCACCCTGCCAACGGTCGTCGTGCTGGGCGTACCGACCACTGTGGCATTGTCGGCCGGCGAGAGCATACTGCCCGTCAGGGTAGGACAACCTGTTGCAGGCGAAGTCAACGTAACAGTAATGTAGTTGGTGGTGACCGTAGCTGTCGCTGTCTTCACGATAGCGTAAAAGCGGTAGGTACCAGGATCCAGGTAAGCGACAGGCCACTTCCCATTGGCAGTGCCTTCCTCTGCAGCCAGTTTGTAAACACCAGGTTGGCTGGCATCGGCTACCGCATAGCCCATCCGGTTGGGGAAAGTCCCCGTACTGGTTGTCGCCCAAATCTCTACGCTCGTGATGGTAGAGCCCGCGGGCACGCAAGTGTTGACGCTCACGGCAGTGATCACCCTGCCAGCAGTCGTCGTGCTGGGCGTACCAACCACGCTCGCATTGTTGGCTGGTGAGAGCATACTGGCCGTCAAAGCAGGGCAGCCTGTCGCAGGTGGAGCAATCAAGGTGACGGTAATATAGCTGGTAGTGAACGTAGTGCTTGCAGTTTTGACTTTGGCATAAAAGCGGTAGGTACCAGGATCCAGCAAAGCTGCCGGCCACTTCCCGTCGGCACTGCCTTCCTCAGCCAACAGCTTGTAAACACCGGGTTGGCTGGCATCAGCGATTGCCTTGCCCATCAGGTTATGGAATGTATCCGAGGTAGTCGACGCCCAGATTTCTACGCTGGTAATCGTGGTACCTGTCGGGACACAAGTCGATACGCTCAGGGCAGTGATCACCCTGCCAGCGGTCGTCGTGCTGGCCGTTCCTACCACACTCGCGTTATTGGCCGGTGAGAGCATACTGCCCGTCAGTGAGGGGCAACCTGTCACAGCAGGGGCTGTCAG
>NZ_JBOBIH010000031.1:0-2165 GCF_050587785.1 Dyadobacter sp. BHUBP1 | reverse complement strand
CTCCACCAGGGATGTCAACATCAACTGGGACGGTAAAACCAACGGCGGAAAAGACCTCGCAGCCGGGCAGTATTATTATGAAGTAAAAATCTATTTCGAATCTTCTAAAAAACAAGGCACAGAGACCAGCATGAAAGGCTGGGTACAATTGCTGAGATAGCGATACAAAATCACATCAGAGCGCTATTTGTGCTGCTTTGGGACTTTGTTACAATTCGTATATGATTTATAAAGTTGTTTTGTATGTTTACAAATCGACACATTATATTCATTCTCAAAGCACACATTTTTACCCGAATTTTCGTTGATTTAACGTACCTGACAGGAGAAATGGCACCGCCATTACCTCCCTATCATTATTAGCTCGACACAGATTTATGCGCTCTGTTTTACGAATCCCATTATACTTATTCTTCCTGGCTTTGCTATGTAATGGCTTCCAAGCCATGGCTACACACATACGCGCGGGTGAGATTACTGCCCGCAGGCTTACTCCCGCCGGCTCACAAATCCATACTTACGAGATAAAGCTTACCGCCTATTTTGACATGCAGAACGGTGAGGGAGCCGCTAATGCGCAGAATTCGGTGTTTTTCACTATCGGACCTGTTAAAGTCGGTGACAATACCCAAGTTGATGTAATAGAAGCGCCTCGTATGCAACCAATCCCAAACATTGGAAACAACACAACGCAGAACACTTACATTATCAACTACACGTTCCGCAGTGCCGGGAAGTACCGTATTTCCTTCGAAGAGGACAACCGGAACAACAACGTGCTCAACATCGGCCCTCCGCCGACGCAGAACCTGAACTTCTACGTGAGCACGATCCTGGAAATCAATTCCAACTTCGGAAAGAACCAGACGCCCGTCCTGCTCAATGCGCCGATCGACGTGGCGGCGGTAGGACAGCGCTACATTCACAACCCCGGCGCATTCGATGCCGATGGCGATAGCCTTGCCTATCGGATGTTTGTACCCCAAAGAAGCGGTGTAAAAGGCTCGGGGATCAATTTGCAATACAAGGACCCTAATATGGTAACGCCTCCCGGATCTACGGAAGCTGGCGCATCACCTGCCACTTTCAGCATTAACAGGATCACCGGCGACCTTATCTGGGATGCGCCTGTCACGAAAGGATATTATAATGTCGCATTTGTCGTGGAAGAATGGCGCGACGGCTCACTTATAGGCGAGATCGTCCGCGATATGCAGATCATCGTTGAGGACGCCCGCAACGACCGGCCGGTAATTAAGCCGATACCCGATATTTGCGTCGAGGCCGGTACATTGATTAACCAACCTGTGACAGCTACCGACAAGAATGGCGATAAACTCACGCTCACATCGTCGGGCGGTGTTTATGAAGCATCTCTGATTCCCCCGGCCGTTGCGAAGTTTACAGTTGCCAATCAAGGCGCTCAGGGTACTGTCAACGGTTTATTCACTTGGCAAACCTCCTGCGCCCATATCCGCCTGGAAGCTTACGACGTGCTTTTTAAAGTGGAAGACGCACCGGGTCCGAACGTTCCCAACCCGTCTCTGTTCCGGAAACTTGTTGATATGACCACGGTGAACATTAAAGTCTACGGACCGAAACCTACGGGATTAAAGGGCACAGCCGTGTCCGATCCTACCGGAACCGCTTACCGTCTCAACTGGGATGCTTATAAATGCCAGGTCACAGGCGCTAAAATTGCTATCTACCGCGCTGAAAAATGTACTGACCTGCAAGAAGATGTGTGTAGTCCGGGCATTCCTGCCGGCTCGGGTTATGAAGAAATCGGGAGGGTGGATATTAACCAGACCACATTCCTGGACAACAATGGCGGCGAAGGGCTCCGCCCGGGTGTTTCCTATTCCTACCGCATTGTGGCCCTCTTTCCGAGGCCGGGCGCCAGCCCCACAGACCCCGGTTACCTGATCGGCGGTGGGGAAAGCCTTGCTTCCGCCGAGTATTGCCTCAACCTGCCATTGGCCATGCCGGTGATCACCAATGTGACAGTCGATTCCACCAGCACCACCAGAGGACAGATCACCGTCAAATGGATCAGACCTGCTACTGCAGCCGGACTACCTGCTCAGTACCGCCTGTACAGGGCCACCGGGCAAAATGGTACTGTTTTCACCAAAATCGCCGACATCAACACCAACCTCACACCA
>NZ_JBOBIH010000030.1:0-2531 GCF_050587785.1 Dyadobacter sp. BHUBP1 | reverse complement strand
AAACTGACCACCCCGTCAAGCGGAAAAATGCTGTAGAATCACCCATATTTTTGGCGGATACCAACCGTGGAAAATATGGCTAATTCGACTATCAGCATGAATAAGATAAGACAGATCCTAAGGATGTACAGTCAAGGGCGCAGCAAGCTTTTTATTGCTGAGCAAACGGGCGTTTCCCGCAACACGGCCAAGAAGTACATGGCTACTTTTGAAGCGAGCGGGCTGACTTTCGAGCAGATCAACGACCTGAACGACAAGGAACTGGACGAGTTTTTCGGTGCAGTTAGACAGATGCCGCCTCAGGACAGGCTGTTGAACTTACAGCGCTGTTTTCCCCGAATAGATAAAGAGCTCAAAAAAACCGGCGAGACGCGTTATTCGCTCTGGGAGAGTTACAAAAAGGAATTCCCTGACGGTTTTGGCTATACCGCCCGGCGGCCCGGCCAGTTCTGCTTCCACCTGGCCCAGTGGAAGGCCCGGGTAAACCCAGTCATGCACCAGGACCATAAAGCGGGCGATAAATTCTATATCGATTTTGCCGGTGTAAAGATGAGTTTTGTAAGCAGGGAGACCGGAGAATTGATTGAGGTTGAGGTCTTTATTGCTATCCTGGGCGCCAGCCAGCTCACCTATGTGGAAGCGGTTATGAGCCAGCAAAAAGAAGATCTGATCCTGGCTTGTGAGAATGCTTTTCATTACATCGGGGGTGTTCCGGCGGCCGTAGTCCCGGATAATCTCAAGGCGGCCGTCACCAAGAGCAACCGGTATGAACCTACCCTGAACGAGACTTTTGAGGACTTTGCCAACCATTACGGGACGACCATATTACCCACCAGGGCTTACCGGCCACGCGATAAAGCATTAGTCGAAGGTGCTGTTAAAATCGTTTACAGCCGTATCTACGCGCCTTTAAGAAAACAGGTTTTCAACTCACTCTCCGAGCTAAACGCAGCCATATGGGCGGCCCTGGAAGTCCATAATAACCAGTTACTACGCGGCCGTAATTACAGCCGCAGGCTTCAATTCGAAGAGATCGAGCGCGGCGCTCTCTCGCCGCTGCCACTGCTCCGCTACGAGTTCAAAAAGCAGTCGCATGCGACCGTGATGAAAAACGGGCACGTTAACCTGAGCATCGACAAGCATTATTATAGCGTCCCGTACCGGTTCATCGGCAAGAAGGTAAAATTGCTGTTCTCAGGCACGTTGGTCGAGATCTACTATCGTTATGAGCGCATAGCCCTGCACCAGCGTGTCAAAAGCCCCTACAATTACTCGACCGATAAAGAGCACCTGGCCAGCACGCACCGCTTTTTGACCGAATGGACCCCGGATAAGTTCGTCGAATGGGCCTCTTCGATCCACGATGACGTCAGGCTTTATATCCTCAAAATACTGGACCGTAAGCAGCATCCCGAGCAGGCCTACCGCTCTTGCATCGGCATCTTGTCCTTCGCAAAAAAGGCTGGCGAACAACGGCTGATCAGCGCATGCCAGCGCGCGTTGAGCTACGGTATTTACAACTATAAAATCATCCAGATGATCCTGGAAAAGAAGATGGACCAGTACGAGGACAGCCTGTTCGCCGACGAGCTACCGATGCCTAACCACGACAATATCAGGGGCGAAGAATATTATCAGTAACCTTTTAAACAATCCATAAAATGAACAATGACACCTTGGAGAAGCTGCGCAAGCTTAAATTTTATGGCATGTTCCATGCCTTCAAAACCAGCCTGGAAAGCGGGAAAACCAATGATTATACGGCCGATGAGCTATTGGGGTACCTTGTGGACGCCGAGTGGGACGACCGCAATAACCGCCGCGTGGAGCGGCAGATTTACCAGGCCCGGTTCCGTTATAAAGCCATCGTCGAAAATATCCATTACCATGCCGATCGCAGTCTGGACCGTAACCAGGTCATGCGCCTGGCCGACTGCTCTTTTATCACCCGCAACGAGAACCTGCTGATCACCGGCAGCACCGGGATCGGCAAAAGCTATGTGGCAACTGCCATCGGCCATCAAGCCTGCATCCAGGGGTACCGCGTATTTTACGCGAGTACCCCAAAACTGTTCGCCCGCTTGAAAATGGCCAAGGCCGACGGCTCTTATATCAAGGAAATCGCCAGGATCGAACGGCAGCACCTGTTGGTGCTCGATGACTTCGGTATCCAGCCCTTCGATGCCCAGAGCAGGGCCGCCCTGATGGAGATCATCGAAGACCGGCACGGAAAAGCATCGTTGATTATCACTTCGCAGTTGCCCGTAAGCAAATGGCATGAAGTGATTGGTGAAAAAACCATTGCCGACGCTATCCTGGACCGCATTGTCCACGACGCACACCGCATAGAACTGAGGGGGGAATCGATGAGAAGAAAGAAAAAAATAGAGCCCGAAAACAGCTACCAATAATACGACCTTAATTAACTAATTTTGAAACTGCTTCTGCAGCTTTTTTCTGCTACCGGCCGCCAGACATTTAGGTGGTCAATTTGCCACGGAATCAGGTGGTCAACTTCTCCGAAATACCCA
>NZ_JBOBIH010000029.1:0-2846 GCF_050587785.1 Dyadobacter sp. BHUBP1 | reverse complement strand
CACGTTCTGCAAAGGACGCCCCAAACCATCCAGGTAAGTAACCTCCTGAGTAGCATCCTTCACATTGCCGCTCACTGTTGTGCGGGAACCTTTGTAGGTACGGGTCAATATGAAATTCTTGTCCGTACTCTGACCCAAAAGCCCCGGGGAATTAAGAACTGCTCCCAATAGCAAGAAATAAAAATAAGTAACCGGCTTTGTCATTACGATCGTAAAAAAATGATGTTCTTAATACATTTAAACTGGCATTCATAGCTAGCACTAATCCTCATTCGCTACTGATGAGTCATAATCTCGCGGTCGGAATAAGACTATCACCAATTTCCTAGGGAGCGGTCAGCGTAACGGTAACGTGATCGGTTGTGTACGTACCAGTCGCAGTGTTTATTTTTGCATAGAACCGATAGATGTCTGGGGCCAGATAAGGTATTGGCCACTTACCATCGGCACTACCCTCCTGGGAGGACAGTTTGTAAACACCTGGTTGGCTGACATCCGGGGTTGCATAGCCCATCCGGTTAGGAAATCCGCCGTCACTGGTTGTCGCCCAGATCTCCACGCTGGTAATATTGGTACCTGCGGGGGCACAAGTGCTGACGCTGATAGCCGTGGTAACACGCCCTGGGGTAGTGGTGCTGGCAGTACCAACCACACTGGCGTTGTTAGCTGGTGAAAGCACACTGGCAGTAACGGTAGAGCAGTTTGCACCCAAGTCAAGCCCCGCGTAGTTCTGTGGGCCGGCGGCAGTCCCGCTCCAGACTTTTGTAAGTAGACCATCAAAAATTAATGCATAGCCGTAATTGGCCGGATCGTTGTTATAAGCAGTTGATGATCCAAAGCTCACCCCGTTTAGTTTCACGTTTCCATTGTAAAATTCAAGCTCTTTTAAGTCTCCATAGCAATCGGAATCTGCTAAAAACCGCACATATCGCCAGGTGTTAGTTGTTTGAATAGGATATTCATTCCATCCGTTAACAGGTGTTCCACCAATTGTGGCCAGTGTCGTCCAGCCAACGGCATTTGAGATATCATTGGATCCCTGGATAACACTACCTACAATACGGCCGGTACAGCACGTTTCGGGTCGGGTGTGCAATCGAACCTTAGTGATATTACTCGTGGCAGCAGGTGCAGTCAGTGTGACGGTAATGTAGTTAGTTTCGACCGAATCAGTGGCAGTCTTCACCTTGGCATAGAAGCGATAGGTGCCCGGAGCAAGATAACCTGCAAGCCACTTCCCGTCGGCAAACCCCTCTTCAGCCAACAACTTATAAACACCTGCTTGACTGGCATCAACTATTGCATTGCCCATCTTTTTCGGCCACTCGCCAGAGGTAGTTCTTGCCCAGACTTCTACACTAGTGATCGAAGTACCAGCGGGGACACAAGTGGCGACGCTGATAGCGGTGAGCACATTGCCGGGGGTGCCAGTACTGGCAGTACCTACCACACTAGCGTTGTTGGCGGGTGAAAGCATACTCGCCGTCAGGGTGGAGCAACCTGTTCCCAAGTCAAGTCCTGCATAGTTCTGTGGACCTGGAGTGTGTCCGTGCCAGGAAGTAGCCACCAGGCCATCAAAAGCATTAGCGTAGCCGTAATTGACCTGGTCGTTGTTATATGCACTCAAAGATCCAAATTTTATCCCGGTCAATTTAATATTGCCCTTGTAAAATTCCAGTTCTTTCAATTCTCCGTAGCAATTAGGCCCCGCTAAGAAACGTACATACCGCCAGTCCGTAGTCGTCTCAATTGGATACTCGTTCCATCCGGCAATTGGTGTCTCCTTAATCTCAGCCAGAGTGGTCCAGCCATTGGCATTGGAGATATCATTGGCCCCTTGAATAACACTGCCAACGATGCGGTTCATACAACATTCCGTACGCGGGTACAATCGAACCTTAGTGATATTACTTGTGGCAACAGGTGCAGTCAGGGTGATGGTAATGTAATTCGTGGTAAACGAAGTTGCTGCGGTATTTACTTTGGCGTAAAAGCGATAGGTCCCGGGATCGAGCAAAGCTGCGACCCACTTCCCGTCGGCACTACCCTCCTCTGCGGACAGCTTATAAACACCTGGTTGACTGGCATCAGCGATAGCCTTGCCCATCAGGTTATGGAATGCATCAGAAGTTGTTGATGCCCAAATCTCTACGCTGGTGATGGCGGTACCTGCTGGGACACAAGTGCTCACGCTGAGGGGGGTAATCACCCTGCCGCTGGTGGTAGTGCTGGCAGTACCCACCACAGTGGCGTTGTTGGCGGGTGAAAGCATACTCGCCGTCAGGGTAGAGCACCCTGTACCTAAGTCAAGTCCCGCATAGTTCTGGGGGCCGGCGGCAGTTCCACTCCAAACATTTGTCAGTTGACCATCAAAAACGACATTATAGCCGTAAGTTGCTGGATTATTGTTATAAGCGGCGGAAGATCCAAAACTTGACCCGTTTAGTTTTACACTTCCATTATAAAATTCCAATTCTTTTAAGTCTCCATAGCAATCCGAATCTGCTAAAAACCGCACATATCGCCAGGTAGTAGTTGTTTGAATTGTATATTCATTCCATCCGTCGACCGGTGTTGTATTAATTGTGGCTAGTGTCGTCCAGCCATTGGCATTTGAGATATCATTGGATCCCTGGATAACACTACCGGTAATACGGCTAATACAGCAGGTTTCGGAACGGGGGTACAGTCTAACCTTGGTGATATTGCTCGTGACAGCAGGCGCAGTGAGCGTCACGGTAATGTAATCGGTTGTGAAAGTGCCGCTCGCTGTATTTACTTTGGCGTAAAACCGGTACGTACCCGGATCCAGATAAGGGACCGGCCATTTCCCATTGGCAGAACCT
>NZ_JBOBIH010000028.1:0-3073 GCF_050587785.1 Dyadobacter sp. BHUBP1 | reverse complement strand
AAGTAGAAGAGAAGAAGAAAAAAGTCGCGCAAGCGAATTAAGGGCGCATGGGGGATACCTAGGCTCTCAGAGGCGAAGAAGGACGTGATAAGCTGCGAAAAGCTATGGGGAGCAGCACATATGCATTGATCCATAGATATCCGAATGGGGCAACCCAATCAGGTGAAGCCTGATTACCCTACGGGGGGCAAACGCGGGGAACTGAAACATCTAAGTACCCGCAGGAGAAGAAAACAATAGTGATTCCGTAAGTAGTGGCGAGCGAACACGGAACAGCCCAAACCAACCTGGTTACGGCCAGGTTGGGGTTGTAGGACTCACCAAGTGGTTAAATAGCGAACTGGAATGGCATGGGAAGGCCAATCATAGAGGGTGAGAATCCCGTACAGGCAGCGATTTTAGCTGAGTGAGTATCCTGAGTAAGTGGGGACCGGTGGAATCCCCTCTGAATCCGGCGGCACCATCCGCCAAGGCTAAATACTCCTGAGAGACCGATAGTGAACGAGTACCGTGAGGGAAAGGTGAAAAGTACCGTGAGCAACGGGGTGAAATAGAACTTGAAACCATGCGCTTACAAGCGGTCGGAGCCTATGGGTGACGGCGTGCCTTTTGCATAATGAGCCTACGAGTTACGGTTACTGGCAAGGTTAATGTTTGAAGAACAGGAGCCGAAGCGAAAGCGAGTCTGAATAGGGCGATTAGTCAGTGGCCGTAGACGCGAAACTTTGTGATCTACCCTTGACCAGGTTGAAGCGCTGGTAACACATCGTGGAGGACCGAACCGGTAAACGTTGAAAAGTTTTCGGATGAGTTGAGGGTAGGGGTGAAAGGCCAATCAAACTGAGAAATAGCTCGTACTCCCCGAAATGTTTTTAGGAACAGCGTTGTGGTTGAGTCATGTTCAGGTAGAGCTACTGATAGGACTAGGGGGAGTCAAATCCTACCAAATTCTGACAAACTCCGAATGGGGCATGATATACACGGCAGTGAGGGCTGGGGTGCTAAGGTCCCAGTCCGAGAGGGGAACAACCCAGAGCATCAGCTAAGGTCCCAAAATATATGCTAAGTTGAACTAAGGGGGTCCGACTGCAGAGACAGCCAGGATGTTAGCTTGGAAGCAGCTATACATTTAAAGAGTGCGTAACAGCTCACTGGTCGAGCGGGGCGGGCATCGATAATAAACGGGCATCAAGCATATTACCGAAGCTATGCGATAGTAGTAATACTGATCGGTAGGGGAGCATTCTCACAGGGGTGAAGGTGTGGCGTGAGCTGCGCTGGACTGGTGAGAAAAGCAAATGTAGGCATAAGTAACGATAATGCGGATGAGAAATCCGCACACCGAAAGACTAAGGATTCCTCCGCTATGCTAATCAACGGAGGGTTAGGCGGGGCCTAAGGGATAGCCGACAGGCGACCCCCGATGGACAGCAGGTTAATATTCCTGCCCCTGCATGCAGTGTGAAAAAGTGACGGAGCGACGTGGATGGTACGTACTGACGGAATAGTGCGTTGAGCGGAGCCTACGGGCGATGCGAACCATCGAAGCCGCTTCCAAGAAAAGCTTTTGAAACGCCAGCTGTATGCAGCCCGTACCGTAAACCGACACAGGTAGTCGAGAAGAATATTCTAAGGTGCTCGAGTGAATCACGGCTAAGGAACTCGGCAAATTAACCCTGTAACTTCGGGAGAAGGGGAGCCTCCTCTGCAAAGAGAGGCCGCAGAGAAATGGCCCAGGCGACTGTTTAGCAAAAACACAGGGCTCTGCCAAAACGAAAGTTGACGTATAGGGCCTGACACCTGCCCGGTGCTGGAAGGTTAAGAGGGGATGTCATCGCAAGAGAAGCATTGAATCGAAGCCCCAGTAAACGGCGGCCGTAACTATAACGGTCCTAAGGTAGCGAAATTCCTTGTCGGGTAAGTTCCGACCTGCACGAATGGTGTAACGATCTGGGCACTGTCTCGGCCGTGAGCTCGGTGAAATTGTAGTAGCGGTGAAGATGCCGCTTACCCGCCACGGGACGGAAAGACCCCGTGCACCTTTACTATAGCTTTGCATTGTTTTCGGGTCAGGGATGTGTAGGATAGGTGGGAGGCTGTGAGTGGGCGTCGCCAGGCGTTCAGGAGCCAACGTTGAAATACCACCCTTCGCTGGCCTGGGATCTAACTTCTTTAAAAGAAGGACCGTGCATGGTGGGTAGTTTGACTGGGGTGGTCGCCTCCAAAAGTGTAACGGAGGCTTCCAAAGGTCTGCTCAACACGCTTGGTAACCGTGTGTGGAGTGCAATAGTACAAGCAGGCTTGACTGCGAGACCGACGGGTCGAGCAGGTGGGAAACCAGGGTATAGTGATCCGGTGGTTCTGTATGGAAGGGCCATCGCTCAAAGGATAAAAGGTACGCCGGGGATAACAGGCTGATCTCCCCCAAGAGCTCACATCGACGGGGAGGTTTGGCACCTCGATGTCGGCTCGTCACATCCTGGGGCTGGAGAAGGTCCCAAGGGTTCGGCTGTTCGCCGATTAAAGTGGCACGCGAGCTGGGTTCAGAACGTCGTGAGACAGTTCGGTCCCTATCTGTGGTGGGCGTAGGAAGATTGACGGGGGCTGCCTTTAGTACGAGAGGACCGAGGTGGACCCACCGCTGGTGAGCCGGTTGTTACGCCAGTAGCATGGCCGGGTAGCTATGTGGGGAATAGATAAGCGCTGAAAGCATCTAAGTGCGAAACTAGCCCGAAGATGAATCTTCCACATAAGGGTCGTTGTAGACTACGACGTTGATAGGCTGCAGGTACACGTGTCGAAATACACTCAGCTGAGCAGTACTAATTACCCAACAGCTTGCTCATTTAATCTTTATCTTCATCTCTTCTACTTCCAATATGACATGAAAGCAATTTTGAATGTCTGAATGAATGACCGAATAAAATATTCAATCATTCAAAATTCATCGCAGCGGCGAACCGCTCATTCAATCATTGCAACTCAAAGAGCTTGTTGGTGGCTATTGGACTGGTGTTCACCTCTTCCCATCCCGAACAGAGAAGTTAAGCCCGGTTCCGCCGATGATACTTGG
>NZ_JBOBIH010000027.1:0-3398 GCF_050587785.1 Dyadobacter sp. BHUBP1 | reverse complement strand
CTATCCGATGTTTGTCCAAATGCTCCCACCCATAATGTCAGGAAAAATAAGAGGGCAGATCTAAAAGTGTTCATGAAGTAGTATTTTTTACCGGGGTAACAATTCAATAACATAGCCATCCAAATCATTGATGAATTTCCGTTTGGGTTTGCCCGCGCCATTATTCGATTTTTCCTTCGTTTTAATTTTTTCACCAGCCAGATATGCCTGATATTTCTCCAATAAATTCGCTGGAACTGTTACCCTTATATGTGGTCTGTCCAAAGCATCCGGATCTATTAATTGCACCCTTCCAGCCTTAAGAATGATGTATACCCCATTCTCCAATTTCAAGAACCGCCGTACCTGCCTGAGATCTTCAGGGATACTCCTCACTTCGGCACCAAAAACCTTCTCATAGTAAGCCTCGCTTTTATCCAGGTCTATAACCGATATGATAATCGGCTGATCGGAGATGATTGAGTACTCTTTTGCCTTCTTCTGCCCAAATGAATAACCGCAGCAACAGAGCATTGCCAGGACAAGACCTATCATCCTGCTTCTAAAAAGTGGACGGACTGTCGACAGGCGGATGTAGCCGGCCTGTTTAGCTGTATTCAAAATAGCAGCCATTGAAAAGCCGCTGGGGCTTTTAAACTTATTTATATACATAATCGAAATGATTGACAAGATATCAACCCCTATCCGAGGGCTTAAAAAATTCTTTCAACAGGACAGACAGGCCTTATGCGGTCTGATTATTCGGCTTGTTTCACTACCACGGCGCTTCTATTCACGCCATTTTCATTGACGCTAATGATGTAATGCCCGACAGACAGATCATTCATATCCAAGGTTGTTTTATAATTGCCCTTTTTGGGTTTGATTTGATAAACCTTCAATTCCCTGCCCAATTTATCTGCAACCCTCAACGTCGCGAGCTGAGCCCGGGCCGGCATAGTTACTTCCAGGTTTTTAACAACCGGGTTGGGATATGCTACCAGCTGCCCATCCTCAGATGTCGCCTTATCACTGGCTTTTATGTTTTCAGGCAGAAATCCGAAATCCAGGTCATGAATGTTAATGCCCGACGCCCCGGTTTGAAAAGCGATTACAGCCTGATTTTCAACAGTTACAGCATCGTTGTCCACTTCTTTATCAGCGGTAGCCTTGGCAAGCGTTGGTTTAAGTTTTCCCTGACTTAGCCCAACCCGGATCTCATAGGCCGTTGCAGGTTTCAGCCCGCCGCTGACATTCTCCTCACCAAACAGGTACATCCCATCCGCATCCGACCGGGTGGTCGCTATTTTGACTCCTTTCTCAAACAGGTCCAATGCTATGTCGGCCAACGCCGGCTCGCCGGGGTCCTGCACGCCGTCGCCATTGGTGTCAGACCATATGCGGTTGCCTGCCGAAATGGGAGCGGGCCCCGTAATCAAGGCCAGACCGCCCACACCGTTCGCCTTGCCAAACGTCCCCGGCTGCGCGTTTCGGTAGAGCAGCCAGCCACGGCTGGTCCGGCCATCCGCATTGAAAAATGACTTGATTCCACCTGAATTGAATTCCTGGATCGGCTCATGGGCCGTCATCAATACCTCTCCGGTTGCCGGGAGGACCAATACCCCTCCTGCCCCGGTTTCCTGATGGATCACCCGGCCGCTCCGTAGCTCGTCGCGGAATATAAAATCGTCCTGAAAAAAGAACTCCCCGCCTTTCGGGCCCTGCATGTTGCCCTTTCCGTCGGTCGAAAAATCTCCGGCTATCGCATTGTCTTCCAGACTAAACCGGGCATTCCCGCTTCCGGGCCTGCGGGGAAACACGCGCAGGATATCCCCTGCCGCCACGGCCGTATAGCTCGCTTTGCCCGTGGGGTCCGGCTGCCCGGTACCCGCTTGATGGCCAAAACGGTCCATAAAACCGAGTATCATCGCACCCTGTGCATCAAAGGCAATCGAAGACAAAATAGGCTGTGGCCGGCTTGCCGTTGAAGGCAATGCACTGTTCAAAGCTTTACTGAAATCGTCCGTCCAGGGATGCCAGGTTTTTGTCCCAAGATCGACCACCGCTTCGCCACGGAAATAATCCAACGGCATGGCGAATACCTCCCTGATTTTTTTCGTGGACGGGTCCAGTTCGTACACGATCGCTTTCAAGTCCATTAACGATTGGGACGTGGCCGCATCGCATACCGCTCCTATATATACGTAATCTCCATGAACGGTCACCGCGAAGGGCCGGCTTGTGCCCCCGGCGCATCCCGAGGGAATCTTGTACTTTGTAACATCGGCCGATGTAGGCTTCGCTGCCGTATCTGCCGGCAGCTTGATGCCGTATAATGTCTGGTCGAACAGGTTCATCACATACAGGCCCTGACCATCCCGGGAAATAGCCATCCCCCCCAGGCTTACCTTTCCTACGTCGCCCAGAAACTGGCCATCCACGTTACTGCTATCGACTGCACGCTTTAATCCTTCATGGTGGTCATCGCCGGTCTGAATACCTAAGGCTTTCAGGTCCAGCCAGCTGATAGTGCGCCGTGTGGGCCAGTCGGTACGATAAATCCCGCCCGTTCCCAGTGGGCCATAGCCGACGTGCCGCTTGGCCAGGGCCGCCGAGTATAAATGCCCGGTAGCTTTGTTATAGGCCACTCCCCATAGCGCCCCTACCTGACGGGATGTAGCCAGCCTGATCACCGCCGTATCTTCCAATGACAGTGCAGTCAATGCCGATAGGCTATCGTTACCGCTGCCGTTGATGTAAACAGGAGATACCAGAAACGATTTAGGGGAGATATAATGCTCCGGCCGGTATCCCGTCCAGTTTATTTCCGTTGCAGGGCTTTTGACAAAACGGACCGAAGGCGTCAAAGCACTGCTCTGCGAGGTTTTTGAATCGGTTTCAAAAACCAGCTTTACATGCTTACCCTCAGGAACATCCAGGAAATAATTACCCGATTGATCGCTCCACGTCTGCGCAATCAATTCGTACTTACCGGATTTGGAAATCCCGTACGCTTTAATACCAATGCTATTCTTCAAATTTTGGGGAATAGCTGCCTGACTGGCGTTGGTATTGTAAGAAACCGTTCCGCTGATCTGGCCTATCGACAAATAAGGCGAACATAAAAGGGAAGCTACAAAAAGACGAAGTAATGAGCGTTTTTGCACAGATAAACGGGTTACTGCGGGCACTGATTTCCTGCTTTGTTCCATGAAACAAATTTTTAATAGATGGGCTATGGTAAAGTCCATTGATAATACAGTGCCATGCGCACAGTATCTGTGAGGTTATAAATTACGTTCTTCGATGAAAGTTTCAGGAATAAAATGGCCGTTTTCCGACGGAGGAACCGGGTTTGTGAGCATTAAATGCTACCCGATCTTTATGAATAGCATTATTATCCGAGACAATATCCGCTC
>NZ_JBOBIH010000026.1:0-3611 GCF_050587785.1 Dyadobacter sp. BHUBP1 | reverse complement strand
GAAACTTGAATGAGTACAACAAAAAAGCCATTCGATTGCGGAATCGAAGGCTTAGTTAAGATAAATGTTTATTCTCCTTTATGTTGATCGAATAACTGTAGAGTCTCCTTAACCTCTTCATCGTTTTGGAGCAACTTGGATTCAACTAATGACACGATCTCATTAAGACCTGCCTCTTTATCTGTTGTAAATCCTGTTTCGATTGCAAATTTCTCCCCTGTTTCTGTTAGAGTTGCTTGAATTCCATAACTTTCCCCTTTTCCATCGCTAAAGTCAAAAACTTCAATCGTTGCTTTCCGATTGGTACCAAACCAATAAACGTACTCTTCCTTCTTTGCAATATTCCCACCGAAAATTTTTGTTGTGATTCCTTTGACAGACATACTCGTTCCTCCTTTTAATGCTCCTTTTTGGAGAGTAGTTATTGAATTTCTTATAATAATTTTATGTTACTTTGAACTAGATTTCAAATTTTCCCAAAACTGAATTATTAACGCCAAAATGCCCAGGTGGCAGCCTGATACCCCATTCGGTTGGTCTTGGCGAATTCGATGGTCGGTGACAGCCAGATCGAACAATACCGTGGAACGTTCTGCACGACCCCAAATCCGAGGTAGAGTCCTACGCCCTGCTCTTCATATAGTGCATTACGCCAATGGCCGGATCCAGACCGTAGGCGCTCCCGCCGGACAGACATACCGCATATACGTCCTCAACGAGGTTCATCGGGTCCAAAACGGTCTCACGGGTACCCGGGGCTGAACCTCGCGCATCCACTCCGTACATCGAAGGACGCTCCAGCCTGTCAACGTTTCCTCATTTTTCGCGAGCCCGACTTTTACGCCGGGCACATCCGGTGATTGTTCCTGACTTCATCATAGGTTGGGAATGACCTGAGATTACCCTAATCAGGATTGCCAGTGGTGTATCCCATGCAAAGAGATTTCCTGTACGGGAGCCCTCCAAAAAAGGTCA
This sequence comes from Dyadobacter sp. BHUBP1, assembly GCF_050587785.1. Lineage (NCBI taxonomy): Bacteria > Pseudomonadati > Bacteroidota > Cytophagia > Cytophagales > Spirosomataceae > Dyadobacter > Dyadobacter sp. BHUBP1. Next base: position 2,636 of record NZ_JBOBIH010000026.1, on the reverse strand, counting down.
GCGAATCGCCTGAATTTCCGTCGTTAGGTGTTCATTAAGAGTAACCGTTCTCTATAAGACGCATATGTCCCACGCGTTCGCTCTCCTCGCTCTAAAACTGAAGTGTTACGTCCATTCATTACCACCGTTTAACGGAAAGTCGACTGATATAATAATTCTAGGTGATAAAAATGTTTCTTGAACCTATGTTATTACGACAACGAGACGAACCGTTTGATGACGGAAGATTCATATATGAACCGAAGATCGATGGTCATAGGCTGATTTTGAGTAAAATTAACGGGAAAACGACCCTGCATACGCGCCATCATAACGAATGCACGGCCCAGTATCCCGAGTTGTGCGATTTGCCGATCGACCATGATGTCATCCTGGACGGCGAGGTGTACTGCATTGATGCGGATGGCCAGATCAATTTTGAACTGATCATGAGCCGGTTCCAGACAAAAGGGCCCGACAGGATAGCCGCGGCAACAAAACGGCTGCCGGTAGGGTTGATGGTGTTCGATATTCTACACCTCGATGGCCGGGATCTGCGGGACCTGCCACTAATGCAGCGCAAAGAGATTCTGGATTCCGTGATTCCGGACATGCCAGTGGTTCACAAGATTCCGTTTTTGGAGAAGGAAGGTAGAGCGCTGTTTGCATCTATCAAGGAGCAGGACCTGGAAGGGATCGTATGTAAAAGGAAGGACAGCAGGTATGTTGGGAAGCGTTCTGTGGACTGGATCAAGGTGATCAACTACCAGTACGCGGATGTGTTCATCAGCGGATACCGGAAAGGTGAATTTGGCTGGTTGGCTTGTGTGATGGGAACTGACGGGCGGCCGCGGCCAGCAGGGATCATCGAACTTGGGGTGCCGCCATTGCATAAGCAGGCGTTTCGCGGGGTGTGCGGCCAGCTGGTAACCGGAGAGGACAAAAACTTCGTGTATCTGGAGCCACGGCTGCGGGCGACGGTCAAATTTAGGAACTGGACCAAGAGCGGTATGCTTCGGACGCCGGTGTTCGTTGACTTTGTTTTGGGTAAAGCTTGTTAGCCCACGTATTGCGGGCTATTCTTGCGATCGTCTACCGTGTTTCTTCTATAATAAATCCAATCATCCATATGAATCTTCCTTTTTTCCCCATTTCCGCATCAATTCTTCCCTAATGGATTCGTAATTCTCACCACTAAGAATTCGTTTTCCAATCAACATCGCTTTATTGTAATCTCTGTCCGAGTCTTCTAGCACAAAACGTCATAGAAGCACCGTGAATACCCACAGGAAATGTGATGATGGCTAACTACATATGCTCTGGTTTACTTTGTTGATCATACCGTTTTTCGGCTCATCGAGAGCTGCCGATACATAGCGATTACCGGTTTGTTTTTCTCTTCCCACTCTTTAACCTGGAGCATTGGAATGCGATACTCCCCTTCCATCTGTGTCATCAGTTTCGCGAGCTGCTTATCTTTTTCGCGATCGTTAACTTCCGACTCCATGATTCTTTCGTATTCCCATTGAATCTTCAGCGAGCCTTGACATGTAACCCCTCCCCTTTCCAAAATACATTTAGGGGTAGTACCAGCGTCGCTGACACCACCCGCAAAGTACGGAATGTACTGCCAACTAAATGACATAAAACATACGTTAATGACTTGGATGCAATAAAAAACTCGTTCCTGAACGCTAAGGAAATCGATGACACGAAAAACCCGGCCCCTTATGAGCTAATGTGCTGGGTTTTGTTTAATCAGAGTAGTAGTCGAGTAATCATCACTTACTAGTAGCGCGTATAAAAAAGTTAGTCATAGGTATACTGCTAATTAGAGCCTGTTAAACAATTCTAAAGCACTTTACTTACAAAGTTTAAGTAAGGAGTTGAGAAAATGAAAAAATTAATTCTGAGCATATTTTTTACCATTCTAATACTCAGTACGTCTCCTGTTTATGCTAATGTAGCAGACAAAGAGTTACAAGATGCATTCATTACTTGTTTGAATCCAGTAATATCACAAGCAGTAAGTAAATACTATAAGACTCCTAGAGGGTTTGATTTGTTCAACACAAAGATCCTGTCCATTAAAAGGGACCGACCAGGAGAATTTTCTTTCGAGGTTATCGTTCAAATTAGCACTTTTGTTGGAGCACATAATCCCCCTGTTGGAACTGACATATTAACCATTAAATTAACTCCATCTAGTGCACGAGTCATCAATTATCAGCATTACTAAGGAAAATAAACCGAAGCGATATAACGCCTCGGTTTATTTTCTATCATAGTGTGTAATAATCAGTTTTTTGCTTACCAAATTGTTTTGCGTTATTTATATTAGTAGTTGTTGAAGTACCAAAGTAAATATCAAACCAGTTTCGAGTAAATCCGCGATCACATCTTACGTCACCCATGTCTTCTACATAAAACTGTTCTACGTTCCCTTTACCTGGAAGATATAGCGGACTTGAAGTGATGATGTTAGTGCCATAAGGAAGTAACGTTCCAGAAGTTGCACTACCGCAAGTATTAGGATGGACTGCTGCAGTGAGGTATGGTGTTGGGGTTGTCCCATGATAAGTTTTTGCACCTGAAATTGCAGTATAGGCTGTAACATCCTGATCATAATAAAAAGCTTGTGGTGAAACTGATTTCGG
>NZ_JBOBIH010000025.1:0-3781 GCF_050587785.1 Dyadobacter sp. BHUBP1 | reverse complement strand
CTATGTACCAAAAATTGTCCCTCCATCTCCACAAGCGGCCAGTTTAACCAGGTATGTCGATATACCTGTAAGTTACTATACGGGTACTGCCAATATATCCATTCCGATCTACACTGTGCAGGATGGAAAAATAACCCTTCCCATATCGATTAGCTACCATCCATCGGGCATTAAAGTAGCTGACGAGGCCAGTCAAGTCGGATTGGGCTGGGCATTGAATGCCGGGGGAGTTATTTCCAGGACGATAATGGGGGAGGATGACTTCACCCTCAGCCGGTATTTCAGCCCTGCGGATAATTTACCAGCGAACAGTTTCCCCAGGGCAAACATGCAACTGGGGCAGGCAATTCCTAATAATCAAAGCGCATTCAATTTTGATTTTTATTCGCAGCAATCCGGTCCAGGCCCGCTTGCTCTGAAGGTAGAAGACGGCACTAATAATGAATACGAGCCGGATATTTATAATTTCAATTTTGCGGGATATTCCGGGAAGTTTATCATAACCCGTACCAAAGAAATCATCATGAACGAAAAGAGTGACATTCGTATCAAGATGCTGGAAGCGAACAACGGAGCTGACATTTCCTGGGAAATAAAGACGCCTGATGGAGCTATCTATTTGTTTAACGAAAAAGAAACATTCAGATATGCCAGCGGGGGAAGCTCTGTTTCATCGTGGTATTTAAGCCAGATAACTTCCCCGGAGGGTGCCACGATTAGCCTTAGCTACAACGTCCTGGCAAACGCCTTTAACTATCCCCAGGGAGCTATCACCGAAACCAAGGGGGAATTTATACTTGACCCGACTTGCAGTACCGGTGAACCTCAAGGCCCCATTGCATCACGCACGATTGGCCGGATTCCACCCAAATATATTTCGACTGTATATCTGAATGAGATTACTTTTCAGAATGGTTCGGTCAAATTCGTTTTCGAAAACAGGGATGACCTTTCTTATGATAAAAAGCTTAAAACGATTGAAATCTATAATAAGCCCGGTGGTGTCAAAACCCTTTTTAAAGCATTTGATTTTAACTATGCTTATTTTGACGGGACTGCGGATGTTGACTATCAGGCTACCAGTGATGGAAGTGGATCGGTATCAAAAAGGTTGAAATTGTTATCATTAACCGAGAAATCTGCGAGTGGGACTAGCTTAAGACCGCATCTATTCGACTACTTTGAAGGAGACAACTACACTAATCTGCCGGCGAAGACTTCATTCGCACAGGACCATTGGGGATACTATAATGGAAAACAGGGGAATCTAAGCCTAATCCCCACATTCGACGTTTTCAATACTTCGGATGAAGTCAGATTCCATTTCGGGCAAATGACGGGAACAGAAAGAGACACCGACCCGAATTATATAAAAGCATTCAGCCTAAAGAAGATTACTTATCCCACCGGTGGATATACGGAGTTTAACTACGAGGCCCATGAATATGATGTCAATAATTCCAATAAAAACGACTTCTCCTATTCTGGTAATATTGGCACGTTGACTGAGAGAAATGAGCGTCGTATGTACCTTATAAGAGACAAAGGGACGGTTCAGGATTTCGAAGTTGATTTCTCAAAGGCAGCAACAGGGGCTGGTGGCCTGACAACCAATTTGAAATTAGACGCTTTCGTTAGGTTAAGTGGCGCGACGCCGTGCAACGAAATATCGGGCCAGACTGGCAGGGTGTATTTTGAGTTGATACATAAAGAGTCCGGACTGTCGGTGGGAACATATGATATGTTTGCGATGCAGGAATGCACCGACAATTTTAATGGCACTCCTTCGCCCTGCATCATTAAAGGGTGTCAGAATGGAATGACCGGGGGAGTTCAACACATCAATACGATTTATAACATTATGCCGGGTAAATACATCTGGCGTGCAAAGGTCAGTAATGATGTTGCGGTTTCTGATTTTGCCATCCATTTCGTATGGTATGAGCCTTTGGAAGCGACGGAAGGGGCAATGAAAACCGGCGGTGGCTTACGTATAAAAACCATCACCTCTAATGATGGCGTGCAAAGTAATGTCAAGACATTTAATTATAGACGGACCGAGACAGCCGCTAATGGGCAGAGTATCGAAAAGTCGACAGGTAGGTTGATGACAAAACCGCAATATACTTACGCGGAAGAAAGAAGTTGTACCAACGATGGCCCTGGGGGCGCGGATGGCCTAATTTATAGAATCGTATTTCGCACATCTAATAGCATCGTTCCGCTATCCGCGTCGGCCAGTGGTTCTGTTGTCGGATACGATCAGGTGACTGTGAGTTATGGCGCTAATGCAGAAAATGGGCAATCGATTTTTTACTATGACAATCAGTCCGATATCGTCAATAATTTTTCCTATTACAGGCCTCCACTCATTTCCAGTAGGCCATTTAAATCAAATGGTAACCTGTTGAAACAGGAAGATTATGCAAAGTCGGGTACTGCTTTTGTCAAGGTCAAAGAAACAGAATATGACTACGAGTTAAGTACGCCCACTTACCAGTATGCTGCGGAGATAAGAAACATTCCTTATTTCGTAAGCGGAGCTTATTTTAGTAAGAAATTGCACGGATTTTTCTATCCGGCCATGATCAAGAATTGGAATTACTTAAAGAGTGAAAGAACGAAGGTATATGATCTTGCAAATCCTAATACGCCGGTAGAAACTTTTAAAGAATACTACTATGACAATCCCAATTACACCCAGCTTAGCCAAACCAAAGCTTCGGACAGTAGGGGACGTAATATTATAACGGCCTACAAGTACCCGTTCGATTACAACACGGGAGTTTATCCGGGGATGGTATCCAAAAACATGGTCAGCCCGGTCATTGAGGAAACGACAAGTATCGAAAATGGCGCAGCATTGACCTGGATCAACACTGAGTATTTCACCCCGAGCGGCACCAGCTTGTATGTGCCTAAGAAAGTGGATAAAAAAATAGGACAGGGTTCCATTGTTACGCTTGCGGAGTTCATGACTTACGACGATCGCGGAAATCTTTTAACCTATAAAGAAAAAGGGGGAGCCACCACCAAACTTGAATATTACGGCACAACCGATGCAGGCAAGACTGACCTTCTCAAGTCAAAAACCGAAGCTGACGGTACATCGGCTGCCGCGACGACAACCTATAACTATAAGTCACTCATTGGTGTAGAATCGATCACGGAGCCTTCGGGAAAGGTTACCTGGTACAACTACGACAATTTCGGCCGCCTCTCCGACATCCGGGAAGGTAGTAGCGCGGGCAATTTGATCAAGAGCTTCCACTATAACTATGCGAATCAGGGCGGCTTTGTAAATGGCATCGTAGATAACCCTGACGTATCCGCCCCATCCGCTCCTGGTCTTACTTCCGGCAGTAGTAGCGGCAATCAATGCGCGGCGAACCGGGTAAAATTGCTGTGGCGGAATTATAACCACGACCGGTTGGTTGGGGCCACGATACAAGGTTCCAGCAATGGGGTGGATTGGGTAGTACTTTACCAATTTCCATCGGCAGCACCTGTTGGCACCTGGCTTACGACAGATTTCACTAACCCGCAAAACTATCCCCATATCCGTTACAACGCGCGGGCTACCGACGGGGTGGGTGACCTCAAAGAGATCCGTTTTTTCAATGTGGATGGAAGTGGGAATGAATATGCCTTAACGGGTACGGGCTTTGGTTCAGAGCCGAACCTGGCTGGTCAGGGCTGGGCAAATGCGTTGGATGGCAATGAAACCACCCAATGGCATGCCGAATATGTAGCTCCGCTGGGTCACGCCGGTAACAGCAAC
>NZ_JBOBIH010000024.1:0-4117 GCF_050587785.1 Dyadobacter sp. BHUBP1 | reverse complement strand
CCCATCCGAACCGGTCTGGGCTATTAGTTTGGTAATGCTATTGCCAACAATGACTACACGACTATAATTGGGAAGCGCACAACCAGAAGTTTGCGTAACCGCAAGCCCTTCGGAAGTGACACTAGTACAGGTGCCCGAAGAGCATTTGGCAGTATAAGTACCGGGCGCGCTGGTCGTGTACGTATTGGTCGTCACTGATGGGATCAATATTCCATTGAGGTACCAGCTCACATTACCCGGACAACCTGACGCCAACAACGTCACCGTCTGTGGTTGGCTCGAAGAAGAGCATACCGTTGTACCCGCCGTTTTATAAATATCAGGTCTAACACACGTCGTCGCACATCCCAGGGTCAAGCCCACAAAATTTGTTGCCCCTTTGTTCGTACCATGCCACATAGAGCCTGCATCCCCATCGAAAGCATTTTGCCACGGGTTCGATGCAAAATTAGGTGACGAGCCAAACGGCGTCCCGTTTAATTTAACGTCTCCACTGTAAAACTCCAGCTCCCGCAGTTCCCCATATCCGTTTGGACCCGATACAAAGCGCATATGCTTATACTCAACTGAATTATTAAGTGTGTAAGTCATCCAGTCGTTAATCCCGTTATCAAGGATTTCAAGAATATTAGTCCATGTCAAGCCGTCCAATGAACCCTGAATTTTAGCCCCGACAAGGCGTGTATTATCGTCGTTGCCCCGCCAACGGAAACGTACCTTGTTAACTGTACCACAGTTGCTGCCAGGTGTGTTAACTACGCTGGGGCTCGACGGAACGGAGACACCCGGGTCGTCAACAATACCATTCGCCCAACCTCCCTGATTCGCATAGTTATAGTGAAAGCTCTTGATTAAATTACCCGTGCTGTTGTTTTCCCGGATGTCTGAAAGGCGGCTGAATTTGTCATAATTGTACCAGGTAACCTTGCCCGCGGGATCTGTTATAGACTCCACCCCTACGAGTGATTTATAGTCATAGGTAGTCGTGGCCGAAACCGATGTCCCATCAGCCTCTGTTTTTGATTTAAGCAGGTCGGTTTTTCCTACATCGGTTGTGCCATAATATTCCAGTTTGGTGGTAGCACCCCCGTTTTCCTTGTAAGTCAAAAGATTTCCACGGGTGTCGTAGGTCAGAAATTCCGCTAGATTAACAATCGGGCCGCTACCTAACTTTTTATCCACTTTCTTCGGCACATACAAACTGCCGCTCGGGTTGAAATATTCAGTATTGATCCAGCTCAACGTTGCCCCATTCTCTATACCGGTTGTTTCTTCTATCACGGGGTTAACCATATTCCTGGCTACCATCGCGGGATACACCCCGGTGGAATAGTCGAAGGGGTATTTGTACGAGGTCGCAATCTTTCGCCCCCTGCTATCAGAGGCTTTGGTCTGGCTAAGTTGCGTATAATTGCTATTGCTATAAATGTAGTCTTTGATGGTTTCGACAAACGTACCCGGGGTTTTCAGGTCATATACTTTTGTCTTTTCACTCCTTAAATAATTCCAATTTTTGATCATGGCTGGATAGAAAAGACCCAGGCTTTTTTCGTTAGCGATAGCCCCGGCTTTCCACAATGGAACGGTTCTTAATTCCACCGCATACTGAGATATAAGTTCGCTTAAATTGTACTCATATTCTGTTTCTTTAACCTTGACATAACTGGAACCTGATTTTACGAAATCTTCCTGTTTCAATAAATTACCGTTTGACTTAAAGGGCCTACTGGAAACAAGGGGAGGTCGGTAGTAATGGAAATTATTGACTATATCTGATTGATTATCATAGTAGAAAATGGATTGTCCGCTTTGGCCGCTTCCCCCATAGCTTACAACCACCCGGTCATAGCCGACTACAGATCCACTCGCCGAAGCGCTCAAAGGGATGATGCTATTGGAAGTCCGGAATATAGGTCTGTTATATAAACCATCAGAACCACCTGGCCCTCCGTCATCAACACACAATCTGTCTTCCGCGTAGGTATACTGCGGTTTTGTCATTAGCCTCCCCGTTGACTTTTCGATCGTTTGCCCGTTTACGATCTCGGTAACTCGGTAAGTGAATGTTCGGACATTACTTTGCACGCCATCATTAGCAGTAATGGTTTTCAAACGCAGGCCCCCAGCCATTTTCATCGCCCCTTCCGTTGCCTCCAACGGCTCATACCAGTAAAAATGAATGGCAAAATCGGCCACCTCAAAACCACTTCCATCACTGGCCCTGGCGCGCCAGATGTATTTCCCGGGCATTATACCAAAGATCGTATTGACATGGCTGACTCCCATCGTCATACCATTCTGAGAGCCGCATCCTTTGTTAATACAGGGAGAAGGTGTACCGTTTGTATTATCCGTACAATCCTGCATGGTAAACATATCATATGTTCCGACGGATTGCCCTGAAGCCTTTTCTATTAGTTCAAAGTATACTTTCCCCGATTGGCCCGATAAGTTATTGCACGAGGTCAGATTACTTAACCTCACGAAGGCGCTCAGTCTTAAGTTGGTTGTCAGTCTATCGGGCGCTGTTGCTGCCTTGGAAAAATCAAATTCCAAGTCCTGAACCACATCCTTCTGGTTCATTTTATAGAGTAAATAGACATTCTTTTCTTCGAGAGTCCCTATATTACCGGCAAATGAGAAGTCGTTCTTGTTGGAATTGTTTACGTCGTACTCATGGGCTTCGTAATTGAACTCGGAGTACCCGCCGGTAGGGTAAGTAATCTTTTTCAAGCTAAATGCCTTTATATAATCAGGGCCGGTATCCCTTTCAGTTCCGGTTAATTGTCCGAAGTAGTACCTGATCTCATCGGAGGAAGGAAAAATGGTATAACTCGGAATCAAACTCGTATTGCCCTGCTTTCCATTATAATATCCCCAATGATCCTGTGCGAATGATGTTTTCGCAGGCAAATCAGGGTACCCGGTGCTGCTTTCAAAATATTCAAAAGTGTGCGGTTTCAAAGCACTTCCGTCTGCAGATTTCTCTGTTAATGACAGCAACTTCAGCCTTTTTGATACCGACCCACTTCCATCGCTGGTATTACCGAAACGAGGATCTGCCGTTCCGTCAAAATAAGCGTAATTGAAGTCGTACACTTTTAAAAGCGTCTTTACGCCACCGGGCTTATTGTATATTTCAACCGTTTTAAGCTTCTTATCGTATGACAGATCTTCCCTGTTTTCAAAAATAAACTTCACCGAACCATTCTGGAAGGTGATCTCATTCAAGTAGACCGTTGAAACGTATTTAGGTGGGATACGCTGAATAATATGTGGTAGTGTAGGAGCCTGCCCTTCTCCGTTATTACAAGTCTCACCTAGCAAAAACACTCCTTGGGTTTCAGTGATTGCCCCCTGAGGATAATTAAAAGCGTTCGCCAGGGCATTGTAACTAAGGTTAATTATGGCACCCTCCGGGGAAGTTATCTGGGTCAGATACCAGGATGAAACAGAGCTTCCCCCACTGGCAAGTCTGAAGGTTTCTTTTTCGTTAAACAAATAGGTAGCTCCATCGGGCGTCTTAATTTCCCAGGAAATATCAGCCCCATTATTTGCTTCAACCATCCTGATACGAATGTCACTTTTTTCGTTCATGATGATCTCTTTCGTCCTGCTTATGATAAATTTTCCGGAATAGCCTGCGAAATTGAAATTGTAGATGTCCGGCTCATATTCATTGTCGGCGCCGTCTTCCGTTTTTAATGCCAGAGTCTTAAACCCCTGCGGAGAATTAAAAACAAAATCGAATCTGCTCTGGTCACCGCTTATTGACCCTCCAAACTGCATATTTGCTTTGGGGAAATAATTGGTCGGCAAGTTATTGTTAGCACTGAAATACCTGCTCAGGGTAAAGTCATCCTCCCCCATTATCGTCCTGGAAATAACTCCCCCGGCATTCAATGCCCAGCCCAAACCTACCTGGCTGGCTTCGTCAGCTACTTTGATACCAGAAGGGTGGTAACTGATCGATATCGGCAGGCTTACTTTACCATCCTGCACAGTGTAAATCGGAATGGATATATTGGCAGTACCCGTATAGTAGCTTACAGGTATATCGACATACCTGGTTAAACTGGCCGCTTGTGGAGATGGAGGGACAATTTTTGGTACATAA
>NZ_JBOBIH010000023.1:0-4259 GCF_050587785.1 Dyadobacter sp. BHUBP1 | reverse complement strand
ACTGATGGACAGCAAATATGTTCCAGGTGGCGGTACGACAACAATGACCTACGACAGCCGGGACCGTTTAATCGAAAGCAAGGATGGTAATAACAAAATTACCTACTTTAAATATGACGATCTGAACCGGGTGATCGAAACAGGCGAGAAAGTAGGTACCGAATACCGGGCATTTGCTAAAACGCACTATGACAATTATTCACCTCCTTTTGGGGCAGCTCAAGCATTTGTAGGCAATTATGGTAATGGCTACCCGTCCACTTACCGGTCGGACGTCAAGGGAAAGGTAACCGTAACGGCAACACGCATATTGAATCCGGACGGCACGTACAGTGACCAGACTAGCGGATGGTATTACATCACCAACTATTACGATGATCGTTTTAACTTGATCCAAACAATCAGAGGGCTTTTTGACCTTGGCGGAGACAATCAGAATTATGAACATGTGGTAAGACAACTCCGTTTCGACGGCCGTGTGGAAAAGGAGCTTATCCTGCAAAAGGTGAGTACGGGTGAGCATACAGTTGAAAAACAGTACGAGTACGATCACAGCGACCGATTGTTGAGCATCCGCTACATTGTAAAAAGAGACGGTACTGAGAAGAAGAACATTGTAGTAGCTGCTAGTCGATACAATGGCCTCGGACAGTTGAAGAAGAAGTTTTTGAACTCGACAGATGCTAGCACGTTTCGGGAGCAATTAGATTACAGCTATATTCCAAGAGGCTGGATGAGCAAAGTAACGGGCAAGACCAGCGCCGGGGAGAATTTTGGCGTGGAACTTAAATATGCTAACGCAACAGTCCCGCAATACAATGGCAATATTGGCGACATGCTCTGGAAGCGCGGCGGCGCCTGGGTAGGTTACAAATTTACTTATGACGAAGCAAACCGTTTGACAAAAGGAGAGGGGTTAAACAACGATTACAGCGAAACGGTTTCATCGTATGACTTGAATGGAAATATCAAGGCGTTGCAGCGCAAAAATGGTGCTGCAATCTGGGATAACCTTAGCTATGATTATGTTAACGGCAACCGCCTGAACAAAGTAACCGATACTGGCACGACTGAAGGTTTTAGCAACGGGTCTTCTGGTGATGGCGTGGATTACGACTACGATGGTAACGGAAATGCCATTCGAGACCAAAACCGAGGCATCGGAAACGGGGGCATACGATATAACATTCTGAATCTGATCAGAGAAGTGGATGTCAACGGCCTCACGATGAAGTACCACTACGATGCAGCCGGAACGAAGCTCCGCATGCAGCGAGGAACTGACAACACCAAATACGCCGGAATCTTTGAGTATAATGGTAGTAATTACATCAGCCGTATTGCGACAGAAGAAGGCCAGATCAATATCGCCAATAACGGTGCTAGTGCCAGCGATTATTCATTTGAATACTACCTGAAAGACCATTTAGGGAACGTCCGACAGGTAATTAACGAGTCGGGTATGCTTTTGCAGGAGATGGAATATTTTCCTTTTGGGTTGGCGATTCCTCGTACGGTAGGCACGAATAAGTATCTTTACAATGGGAAGGAGAAGCAGCCTGAAACAGGTCTCTTTGACTATGGCGCTCGACAATATGATCCAGCTATTGGAAGGTGGATGGTGATTGATCCGATGGCGGAGTTAGATCGGAAAGCTAGTTCTTATACATATGTTTTTAACAACCCATTACGGTTTATTGACCCTGATGGTATGTTTGGGGATTATTATGATGCAAATGGAAAATATTTGGGAAATGATGGTATTGACGACAATAAGGTTTACGTTGCGGACTCCAAAAATGAGCGGGGAGGTTTCGACAATGCACAGGAGCTTTCAGTTACTCATAGCGAATTTACAATCTCAGCAAACGTTGTGAAGCACGAATCTTCCGGAGACAAGGATGAGAGTCTTTGGATTGCCCATGCAGCGAATAATGCAAAGGACAATAATGCGATCGACTACAAAAAGAAGAATGAAACATTAAACGACCAATTGACAGATAAAAGTTATTCAACTACTCCTGCTAGTGCGAGAACACAGTTGAGTGATAAGGATGACAGTAATGCGGCTAATAATGCCAGAGCTGCCGTTATTAGTGTATTGTCCGGAAAAGCAGATCCAACCGGTGGAGCAGTGCTCTGGGACGGTTCTGATTTTTTAAAGAAGGGTGGGGCGCATAATAAATTCAAAGAGTATTCAACAGTTACGATTGGTGGCGATGCACTTCAAAAGTATTCGGCTGCGTATAAACGTAGCACCGCTTCGCCAGACTTTTGTGATGCTCTTGCCAACAAATCTTCGTTCGTGTCGACAGGAAAAGGGAAATATTATTCCTTAGAATCAACTGGTGCTGCCGGGAAATCAATATTTTGGAAAATTGGAAAAAAATGACATGATAAAAATTGCTATTTTGATATCTGCTCTGCTCCTAATAAAATTGGGTGGCTATGAAAGCCAGATAAAGACAGATGATCTCCGTTTAGATACACTTTATCATCCGGATTTTGGAGCTTCTGTCGTCGATCGTCAGTGTGTGCGATTTGTGGATGGGTATAAATTAAAATTTGGAATTTTAATTTCAAATTATTATACAATAATGGACAGTTTGAGATTGAATTTGAATGACGATGGACTTGTCGATAATGTGCTAGTATTGTCTCCAAAATCACTTGATGCTATCGAAACGCCATGCAGATTTTCGTTTGACACAAACCCCAAACGAATACTGGTAGAGGTAATAAATGACGGTAATGGAGCGGCGAAAATTAGGGGGGTATACTATAATGTTTTATCGGATACCGGTGGTGTTCTTTCTCATTTTAGTGGGATTTTTCATACCAACAATGGATTTAAGATTGTGCATGAAGCTGGCGCAAATTACTCATGGAGTTATTCTACCGAATTCTCGGTTACAAAAAAACGTCTTGGATTAAAACAAATCTCTAAAATTTGCGCCTTTGGGGATAAAGCAGATAGTTTAAATTATCAATATGATAATATTGATTTAGGCAAAGTGAACATTCCAGACACTTTGGCTAACCAATGTAACTGCGACATCCTCTGGTCAAAATTGGATAAATAATGTGAGGACTTAGCACTCGGGATTCGTTCCTTAGGTGGTTTTTATCGGTTCGGATAGGAAACTATGGAGATTTATCAAATGGGACAGGAAAATTGTTTGAAATTATTGAAGATCTAACTAATGGAACTGGTCTAAAATGGTAACGATCTTAAAAAAATGGATGAGTTAGATAAGATTGATAATTTTATTTACCAAGTCCTTATAGATTTGTTATTTGATATGGTCCCTGAATATCGGGTTGTCTTAAAATTTGAAAATAATTTTCCTGGTGGGATATATTTTCATATGAGTGAATTTGCTTCATTTTTAAGTGGTGAAATAGAAAAAAAATCCTACGAGTACCATTGTAAATAATTCGTTTGCTTTCATAAATAAAGTTGGCGAAAGTAATAACTTGGAGGTTTTAAATATATTAAAAGTTGGAATTCTGGAAATATTGTACACGAGTAAAAATGTGGATAGAAAACTGGTGTCTGACGTTCTAAGCGAAAAACTTCAAAGATATTTTCTCGAGTTTTCGAGAAGTTATTATTGACAAAGTCTTTATTACATAGTTATTTGGGGCCCTTTTTTTATCGCCTTCGATGTCATTTGCTCAATGTACATTAAAGTAAAATGGTGCACTAAGAGGTGTTTTTGGGAAAATCAGGCAGGCTAGTTGCCTAAAATACAAGGCCCTGACAAGCTACATCAAATGCTTGTCAGGGCCTTGTGTTATCCGTCCGGGGAGATTATTGGGCGTATGCCTGCTTGGTTTTAAAATCACGGATGACCCTATCCAGGAAAGTATTGACGACAGAACGCGTCTCGCCTGTCAGCTCCTGGATCACTTCAAACTTACGCAGCAATTCCATGTCTTTTACCGGTGCCACATCGTCTGTCCGGCTTACGGCAATGCTTATTTCTTGGGGTACAGATTGAATGTAAAAAGGTTACCGTGTGGCCTTACCTTAAATAGGACAATGAGGATATTAGACTTTTTTGTTTTCCATTGTCTTCGCGAATACGGCCGGTGCCATCCCGGCAAGGGCTTGATGCGGGTGTAGCCGATTGTAATTATCCATCCATTCGTCCGATAAAATACGAACCGCAGCGGCGGCCGCTTGTTCAAGCGATTCAAACAAATATGCGTCTAATACTGCTTCTCGATACAGTCGGTTAAATCTTTCGATATAG
>NZ_JBOBIH010000022.1:0-4743 GCF_050587785.1 Dyadobacter sp. BHUBP1 | reverse complement strand
CTTATACCACCCACTCTGTCCCTGAAAGTTGAAGAGTCTGCGTCCGTCAGGAAGTACCAAATCTTGCAACTGGTGGATGAGGTAAATGAAGGCAGGGAGGTGTTTGGCACGAATATCGATCTTGGTACTCGGCTCAAATTGTCGAAGAGCTTGGAGTTGACTTTCAAGCTCTCTGATTTGCTCTTTAAGGCTGACGATTTCTTTGTTGTTTTCTGCAATAACCACTTCCAAGGCTTGTGATGAGTTCCACTTGTCGAGTGAGTCGAGAAACCGTTGGAATGCTTTCAGGTGTTCAATTTGCTCTTTCGCACGCAGCGCTTTTCGGGAGAATGGGTTTGTAAGCTTTAGTTGCAGAACCCGGGTTGAAACGATATCAGAAACGTAGTGGTGGAAATCTTGCTCACCACTTGGAAAGTTCTCTAAATAATAGCCAAGGTGGTAATTGTAAAATGCATGGAACTCGTTTTCAACCAGTCTATAAAGTTTTAGAAGGAAATGATTGTCGTGAAAAGAGCTTTGAATGACTAGTGTTCCGATCTCGAATTTGTGTGGTTTTAAATTCCAAGGATCACGGATTTTAAAATAAGAGCGTAGCATGGTCTTTTAACCATAAGTTACATATCGCTATGGGAAAATGCAAGCGGGGGTTCGCCGCAAAGGCTATCGGTCTGGATGCACGGTGCCCTAAAAACAGGCGTGTATTCCGCTGTCGCGTTAATTACTGGAAGCGGCTCACGGAGTAGAGACGAAAAAGTGGGTAGTGGTCACAAGGCTTTTCTTGTCTTTGCCGATCATCTCACAAGGCACGGAATAGTAGTTTTTAGGTTTGACGATAGAGTTGTTGGGAGAGACAGGTGATTTCACAAAGGCTTCGTTAATGGATTTTGGTGGTGTGGAAATGCAGTTGAATGCCTGAAAACGAACGTTGAACTTCATACAGAATTTACCTCATGCATCGACTGGACGGTTTAGATGTAGCGAAAAGGCTTGCCAAGCGCAAGTGTTAGAGGATCGACCAAGCAAAAAATTGAAGACGACACACATTTTGTTCATGGGTAAACGTTGGTATGCATCAAAACAAATTTTTCGCTTTCTGTTTTCTAAATCGCATTTTTAGTCTTTATTACACTTAGATTTAATAAGATGTGGTCAGTTTAGGCTTTGTCACAAATATTGACAAAATTTGTGACATAACTTAGAATTGTATATGTCACAAATGTTTTCTAAATTTGTGACATAAAATTAAGGTGTAAAGCTATGCTAAGTACTGAAAAACAGATAGAAAGATCAATCAAGGCCAGGCCAAAGGGGGCGCTAGTTTTTCCTGATGATTTCTTGCCTTATGGCTCACCTGAAGCGGTTAGGAAGGCCCTTGATCGCCTAGAAGATAGACATGTACTCGTTCGTGTGGCGCATGGGATCTATGTGAGGCCTAGAGAAAGTGAACTTATTGGCACTGTGCTTCCGACTGCTGAGGAGGTCGCGGAGGCAATTGCAAAAAGGGATAAGGTAAGAACTGTCCCAAGTGGAAGCTATGCACTAAACGCGCTTGGATTAAGTACGCAGATACCAATGAAGATTGTGCTATTGACTGATGGATCGCCGCGTGAGATCAAGGTTGGCCGAAGGAGCATTAAGTTTAAGAAGGTTGCACCCAAAACGTTACTCGCAAAGGGTAAGGTAAGCAGGCTTGCCATACAAGCTTTAAAAGAGTTAGGAAATGGCCATGTAAGTGACTATGAAGAGAAGAAAATTGTGGAGCATTTACGTATGGAAGATGTTGCAATATTAAAACATGATATTGCCCTAGCCCCAGTATGGATACAAAAAATAATGAATAAGGCTCTGACAGATGTCGCGTAGTGAATTTTACGGCCTGAAGGCCAACGACAAAAAGGTTATTTTTGAAGCTATCAGCAGTGAGACCGGAATGCCAGCATTTGCGGTTGAAAAGGACTGGTGGGTAACGGAGACGCTCGCCATAATTTTTGAAATGGAGGTGGCCAGTCAACTTGTTTTTAAAGGTGGTACATCTCTTAGCAAAGCCTGGAGGCTTATTTATCGGTTTTCTGAGGATATTGACCTTGCGATAGACAGAAAGTTTTTCGGGTTTGAAGGAGAATTGTCTAAAAAACAAATGACAGCGCTCAGGAAAAAAGCAGGCGAGTACACTATTGGTCCTTTTTTTGAGGAGCTTCAAAGAAAGTTTGCAGAACGCGGGTTCGAGGTCAAGTTTAATGTGGTTGAATATAAGGATAGTGATCAAGATCCAAGGATCATCGAAATCTACTACCCAAATGTAGTTGAGGCTCCCGGATATGTGGAGCCCCGTGTACAGGTTGAAATAGGATGCCGATCTCTCCGAGAGCCATTTAAAGATTGCACATTCGGCTCACTTGTTGATGAGCAATATGGAGGCAGAGAATTTGCATCGCCCCTGATCACTGTACCAACCGTCTATGCGGAGCGAACATTCTTAGAAAAGCTATTTTTGCTTCATGAAGAGTTTAATCGACCTGAGGAAAAAATAAGAGTAGATAGGTTGAGCCGCCATTTGTATGACGTGCATTATTTAAGCAAGTCAGAGGCCGCAATCGCACTAACCGATCAAGACCTGTATGAGACAATAGTATCTCACCGCTATGTCTTTTCTAAAATGGGAGGGGTGGACTACAACCTGCACAATCCCAAGACATTGAACCCCCATCCGCCGGATTCAGTAGTGCACGCATGGGCTGCGGATTACAGTAGAATGAGGGAAGAGATGATCTATGAAGAAAATCCACCGACTTTCGACGAGCTATTGGCATCCATCGATAAAATGAAGGCACGTCTGGCGGAGGTTCCATGGGAATACAGGCTTGCGTTTGCTGAGAAGAAATGACGCTTGTGTATTTAGGAACAGACCTCTAAAAGGGTAGGCCTTACTACTCGATAGGTAATTCTCGGATGATGTTCTCAGCTTGCCAAAAACATATAACACGACACAAAATTTATAGAAGTAAGATGTAGTTTCCATTTGAAGTTACCACAGACAATTGTGCTGATATCGCTCAGCGACCTTATCTACTCCAAGCAAATATCCCAAGTTTGATTTGGTGTCTTTGCTTTTTAAGTTACCTATGTAATAATATTTAAAACAACAATTTTATTAATTGGAACAGTCCGAAATGCCCTATTTATCAGAGGAAAACCGTCTTGACATGGCCAGTACCGATCAGGTGAGCAAGAACATGGAAGCGCTAGCTGTTCTCTTTCCTAACTGTATCACTGAGACGGAAAACGGCAAGGCTGTCGATTTTGACCTACTGAAACAGGAACTTAATTACCAGGTGATCGAAGGAGTCAAAGAGCGCTACCGGCTGGAATGGCCGGGTAAGCGGGAGGCCGTTGTTACAGCGAACCTGCCGACTACGAAGACCTTGCGTCCGGTCCGTGAAGACTCCGTTAACTTTGATGAAACAGAAAACCTATATATCGAAGGCGATAACCTGGAAGTGCTGAAGCTTTTGCAGGAAAGTTACTTCGGGAAGATCAAGATGATCTATATCGACCCACCCTACAATACAGGAAATGATTTTGTCTACAAGGACAACTTTGCCCAGGCTACTGATGAATTCAAAGAGGAAAGCGGCTTGGTAGATGAACAAAACCAGCGGCTGGTGGCCAATCCTGAAACATCTGGACGCTACCACTCTGATTGGTTGAGCATGATGTATCCTCGCTTGAAATTGGCTCGAAACCTATTAACGGAAGATGGGGTGATCTTTATATCTATCGATGATAATGAAGTACATAATCTCAGAAAGGTATGTGATGAGATTTTCGGAGAAGGGAATTTCATTGAATCAATAATCTGGAAGAAGAGGTATGGTGGGGGAGCAAAAGAAAAGCACCTAGTCTCACTTCATGAGTACATACTGGTTTATTCAGCTTCGAAAGACCTTTTGTCCAATCTTTTTATCCCATTAAGTGACGAACAGATTTCGCGATATTATGTCAACAGGGACGAGAATTTTGATAGGCGTGGAGGATATAGAACTCATCCATTAGAGGGAATGAAAAGTTTTGACACAAGAGAAAATTTAAAATTTCCGGTTACCGCTCCCGATGGGACACAGGTCTGGCCAAAAAGACAGTGGCGCTGGGGAAAAGAAACATTTGAAGAAGCTTTGTCAAAAAATGAAGTCGAATTCAGCAAAGCAAAGGATGGGACATGGGTTCTGTCCTCAAAACAGTATTTAAAGGACGAGAATGGCGAAGTAAGAAAGACAAAGCCATTTTCTTTGATTGATGACGTTTTTACGCAGCATGGAACGAACGAGGTTGTAGATATTTTTGGGGATGCGAAAATTTTCGACTTTCCTAAGCCATCGGAGTTAATTCTGAAGCTATTGGAGGTAGGATTTAATGATAAAAAGAATGGTACTTTGCTCGATTTTTTTTCGGGTTCTGCCACAACCGCTCATGCGTTGCTGAGGCTAAATAATCAGGATCGTGGCAACCGCAAATTCATCATGGTTCAGCTCCCCGAAGCAACGGATGAAAAAGGCGAGGCATACAAAGCAGGATATAAAAATATCTGCGAGATAGGCAAAGAGCGTATTCGGCGGGCAGGAAACAAACTACAAGAAGAATTAGCTCAAAAAAAATCTACGGAATTGGATTTTAGTGGTCAGGAGCCTAAGCAGTTCGATACCGGCTTTCGTGTCTATCGCCTAGACTCCAGTAATATGCAGGATG
>NZ_JBOBIH010000021.1:0-19316 GCF_050587785.1 Dyadobacter sp. BHUBP1 | reverse complement strand
GCTGATGGACAGCAAATATGTTCCAGGTGGCGGTACGACAACAATGACCTACGATAGCCGGGACCGTTTAATCGAAAGCAAGGATGGCAATAACAAAATTACCTACTTTAAATATGACGAGCTGAACCGGGTGATCGAAACAGGCGAGAAATCTGGTACGAGCTACCTGCCGCTGGTAAAAACGCACTATGACAATTATTCACCGCCAGCGTCTTTGGGCACAGCACAGGCGTTTGTGAACAGTTACACAGGCGGTTACCCCACTACTTACCGGGCTAATGTGAAGGGGATGGCAACCGTGACGGCTACGCGAATCCTGAATCCGGATGGTACTTATAGTAATGACCAGACCAACGGATGGTATTTAACCACTACCTATTACGACGACCGCCTTAATGTAATCCAAACGATCCGGGCCCTTTATGACCTTGGCGGGGACAATCAGAATTATGAACATGTGGTAAGGCAACTCCGTTTCGACGGCCGTGTGGAAAAGGAGCTTGTCAAGCAAAAGGTAAGTACAGGCGAATACACCGTAGAGAAGCAATACGCTTATGACCACGCCGACCGGCTCCTGAGTACCCGCTACATCGTCAAAAGTGGCACTACCGAAATGAAGAACATCGTGGTGGCAGCCAACCGTTACGATGCGCTCGGGCAGCTGAAGAAAAAGTTTCTGAATTCGACAGATGCCAGCACTTTTCGTGAACAATTGGATTACAGCTATATTCCAAGAGGCTGGATGAGCAAAGTAACAGGCAAGACCAGCGCCGGGGAGAACTTTGGAGTGGAATTAAAATATGCCAATGCAACAATCCCGCAATACAATGGCAATATCGGCGACATGCTCTGGAAGCGTAGCGGCGCCTGGGTAGGTTACAAATTTACTTATGACGAAGCAAACCGTTTGATGAAAGGAGAAGGGTTGAGCAACGATTACAGCGAAACAGTCTCGTCCTACGACCTGAACGGAAATATCAAAGCGCTGCAACGCAAAAACGGTGCTGCGACCTGGGACAATCTTACCTATGAATATGTAAATGGCAATCGCCTGAACAAAGTGACCGATACGGGCACCGCCGAAGGCTTTAATAATGGCTCTTCGGCCACGGGCACCGATTATGATTATGACGGGAACGGGAACCTTATTCAGGACCAAAACCGCGGTATCGCAAGCGGAGGAATCCGCTACAATATCCTGAACCTGCCCAGAGAGGTCGTCATCAATGGCATCACCATGCAATACCACTACGATGCCAGCGGCTCGAAGCTACGGATGCAGCGTGGTACGGACAACACCAAATACGCGGGACTTTTTGAGTACAACAGCAGCAATTACCTCACGCGGATTGGGACTGAGGAAGGCCAAATCAGCATTACCAACAACGGCGCCAGCGCGGCGGACTATTCTTTTGAATATTATCTGAAAGACCATCTGGGCAATGTCCGGCAAGTAATAAACGAGGCCGGTACGCTTTTGCAGGAGACGGAGTATTTTCCTTTTGGGCTGGCGATTCCCAGGACGGCAGGGACGAATAAGTATCTTTACAATGGTAAGGAGAAACAGCCGGAGACTAACTGGCTTGACTATGGGGCAAGGATGTACGACCCGACTATTGGCAGGTGGATGGGAATTGACCCAATGAGTGAAAAAATGAGACGATGGAGTCCCTACAGTTATGGTTTTAATAACCCAATGCATTTTATTGATCCTGATGGGATGTGGCCGTGGTCGTTTAATGTCAGATCGTTTGCACCATTTAGAGAATTTGGTGGTTGGTTTAAGGGGGATAATAGAGGTTATAGTACGGCGTCAAACGCAACTGCAAGGCTTTCCCATTCATTTACTGTTGATCCCGCTAAACATTCATATTCAAATCAAGGAGCATCGTCTAGCCCGTCTTCACACCCAATATTAGGAACTGCAACCGCAAGCGATGACAGAGGTATCATATCTAATTTTACATCAACCACAAACAAAGATGGAAGCAATACCGTATCTTTTACTTCTTCAATGGCTGGACATAATCCGTTAGTAGCGGGCTCTCCTGATATAAATGTCAAAACTGATTTTAAAGTGACTGAAAATGTAACGACAGGAACATTGGATATAAATGCAGTACAAACAGGGGATGCTTTCCCAGCAGCCGAAACACTTATCGGCGATACTGAAGGAAATCAACTGTTCATTGGTGTTAGCCCGGCTAATGCGGGTACAATTGGGCCGTTTACCCACCTTATGGGCGATAACAATGATCGAGCAATGATGTCGGCTAACTTTACCGTGACAATGGACACTAAAGGCCAATTCACTGGTGTAAAGCAAGGAGATAAAACCTATACCGTTGCTGAGTGGAACGATAGGAATCGTCAAAAATCAACTTCGCAGCCTTGATACCATGAAGATAATAGCCTCAAATTGGATTAACATATTTGGTATTTTTATCGTCACTCTTTTCTATGCTGTTACTTCAAACCAACTTAACAACGATCTCGACTATAGTATCTTCCAATCAATAATCGCTGGCTTGATCCTGGTATGTCTCTATGGCATAATCTTCTGGAGTCTATTTGTAGCATCGTTGATTATTCTGGATTTGTTGCTAATTGTTAAAAAACAAAATAATATAAGGCAAAAGCTCTTGATTGAGTGGATTGTTATTAGTGGCCCTTTTACTTACTGGGGAATTAAGTATGGAGAGTGGATTTTTCTCGTAGCTATAGTTGCATTTGCCATTACTCAATTTTGCCGAGAAAAACTATTAATTAAAGCACTCGGAGCTTAGCAGTTCCATATTTTTACTGTTGCTACATCGTCGGCCGAGCTTACAGCAATGGTTATCCCCTTGGGTACAGATTGAATGTAAAAAAGATTACCGTAGTTGCTACCCGGATATTAAAGCCGAATGGCGATTACGACGATGTGAATGACATCTGGCTTTATGCTACTACTGAATCCTTGCCCTAAATGTACTGTAAAGAGGAAAGTGCGGGGGATTTGCACTTAAAGATTCAGTTCTTCATTCAAGCGCATGCATACCGTCTTGTATTGCTTTTTTTGAAGGGTTTTCAGATTCAGTCTATGGATTCTGAAAAAAGCTTTACGATAAGTGGCCTCTGAGCTCCTCCAGGATATGAAACTGTTTGAATTAGAATTTCCGGTGTTAAAAAGAGCGTTGGTATTCTGAACAGCTTCCGGTTCAGAATACCAACGCTCTCAACGAATATGTTCACCTGATTGTCTTACAATTAGAGCGCCCAAGCCACTGGAACCTGACAATACAGTGCAACTAAATCCCGTCAGTCAAAGGGCACGGGCGCCGCATAATAATCAAGATCACTTGATGTTCCAATTGAAACTGTTCCATCATAGTACCAAGTATAGACCTTGTCGGAATTTGCCTTATCTATTGCCATACCTATGATGTCTATGGTGCTTTTACCAGGAGGCAGAGAGTAGGGGTAAGGCGTAGCAAATGCCCCCAGGTTAGTTTTGGTACCACGGGAAGCCGTTCCGTCTTTATACCAGGCATAAGTATGGTTTATTGAGTTAATGGCTATGCCAACAATATCATTTGGAGTTTTACCCGTGGCACAAACATATGGTACGCCATAAGTATAAAAGTCCAAATCATTAGATATTCCCTCAGCAAAAGTGCTGTTATAAAAATAAGTATAAACTCTGTTGACAGTTGTTCCCGGTTCAAGCCCGATGGCAATTTCGGCAATCTCGACCGGATAGTTGTTTACAGTCGCAAGCCCGCCATTTGTATATGTATATGTATAGCTTGACGAGGGATCTGTGTCGTTGTAAGTACCAAAACGTGCAGTACCATTGCCAGTCCAGTAGTAAAAATTATCGGAGCTCTTCTGTGCCCAATCCATACCAACCATCGCTCCCGGCAAATCCAATCGTAAATTAGCATCGGAGTTTGCCTTAGCATTACCTTTTGGAGTTCCAGACTCGATATCGGATTCTTGACAAGAGACTACAAGCACTACCGAGCATAAGACACAGAGGGATAAAACAAATGCAGATTTATTCATAACTGGCTATTAAGATTGAGTGGTAAAATAAACTAACTGTAATTCGATTTGATGCATAAATTTTATGCAGACTTAATTTGAATATTTGCTCTTCTTCAGAAAAATACCTGAAAGTTTGTGTATTAGTCAATGGTAAAATAGGTCCCGTCAGTCAAAGGGCACGGGTGCTGCGTAATAATCAAGATCACCTGATGTTCCGATTGAAACCGTTCCATCGGAATACCAGGTATATACTTTATCGGAGTCACCCTTATTTATTCCCATACCTATAATATTTGCATAGCTTTTACCAGGAGGTAAAGAGTAGGCATAAGGTGCGGCAAGTGAAGACAGATTATTTTTAGTACCACGGGAAACTGTCCCGTCCTTGTACCAGGTATAGGTATGGTTTAATGTATTAATCGCTATCCCAACGATATCGGCTGCGGTGTGCCCACTTCCAATAGTATATCCATAATGGCCGGCGGAATAATAGTCCAGGTCACTAGATACACCCTCGGTGAATGTATTATCATAAAAATAGGTGTAAACCCTGTTCACAGTTGTTCCGGGCTCAAGACCAATGGCCATTTCTATAATCTGGGCAGGATAGCGGGTTGCTGTGGCAAGTCCTTGCGCATCTGTATAGGTATAAGTAAAACTTGACGAAGGATCGGTATCGTTGTAAGTACCAAAGCGTGCAGTACCATTACCGCTCCAATAATAAAAATTATCGGAGCTCTTCTGTGCCCAATCCACTCCGACCAGGGCTGTCGGCGCATCCAGCCTTGCCTGAGCATTGGACTTTGCTTTAACTTTATCTATTCTAGTTCCGGATTCAACATCGGGTTCCGTACAGGAGACCACAGACACTCCCAAGCACAAAATGGAGGACAGACACAATGCAATTTGTTTCATAATTTACTGCTGAAATTAAGTGATAAATAGAATAGTTCACAGAATAGGCGTGGGTGCGTCTGATGGCCAGCTATTTAATAAAAAACATAACATACATTGATATACGCACTATTGTTGTTATAGCATTTGAATAGCAGCACTTTGTAAATTTTGGATTCATACTCTATAATCGAGTGAATACGAATCTTAATAGTGCTGAACACAGTTGAAAATACTATTACTTCGCTTCATCCAAAGATCAAAGAGCATTAAGAAAATAGCATACAACAATGAGCATGCTCCTTGCCGGGGCAATCAAGCATTTTTAAATATATATCATGAGATTATGTAACCGATATAAATTAATGTTGTTGAAACTAATTATCCAAACATTTGTAGAAATATTTTGGCTATAAAATCACGACGCCATTTACGGTGCATAGGCGAAGATACGAGAGCATGTGGCGACTGTCCTTGATCGAAATAGCTATACACATATTAATCCAAAAGTGGGATGGTTATGGCCCAGATAAAAAACTCAAAAAGGACTTGAGTACTACAAGATCAAGTTGTTATCTGAAAAACAAAAAGCCGTAGAATTGTATCTTCAGGAGATGCCAGTTGCCGAGATTGCCAGACAATTTGGAATTACTATCAGTATGCTTACCCAGAATTGGGCTAATCTGATTCAAGGCTCATTGTTATAGCGGAGCATTAAAAGATGCAATTGATCAGTGCCAGTATCCGGAAAAGCAGATCATCCATCACTCTGATAGAGGAATTCATTACCGCTGTGGAGACTACATCAAATGTCTTTGAGGCGAATTTTATGATTAGTATGACTGAAAAGGGTGATCCGTATGAAAATGCGATAGTGGAATAATCACCGACCCCACGCCATAAACAATGGCTTAGCTAAAACAAAAAACGGAACTTCGGACGATTTCTCGCCAAAGTCCCGTTCCGTACCCGCAACAGGACAAATGTCGAACCATTTTCTTGTTGATCTAGAATCAATATTTCGATTAACTATTTGAAAATTGGGTAGAAATAAGAATGATGGGGCTGTTAGTATACGGAAATACGGTCGTGGTTGTTGCACGCAGGGCATGGGATAACTTTTCATCATGGATGACTTTAGAAAATTTAACCGGTCGTTTCTGTAAACATACAACATCGTCACCTAGTCGCCATAGTGCCTTCCGAGTGACGCTCGAATATTTACCTTGGGATATCAGCCAGCGCCTTTTCTATCTGGCGATCCGGTGGCCATTTACAATCCCTGGTATACTGCGAGATATACTTGAGCTTCTCCCAGGTATTCAGACGGTTGAAAGTAGAGTTTCCGGTGTTTCTTGATGTACATTAACAAATTCCTTCGGGGCCGTCCACGGCTGCGGTTAAATCATTCAGTGCGCTGTGCGGCCTGAAGTGGTTGTATCCCCATCGAAAGTCCTCGATTTTTTCTCTGGCATCGTCGAGAGATAAGAGCCAATTGACGGAAAGGCATTTATCCGCGCGGCGGCGGCCCGGAACTTCCCGTTAAATGATCGCTCCAGCGACCCGGTCAACATATGGGTTGTCGGTCGGTTTTCCAGGCCTCGAAAAGTCGAGAGTTACACCGTTTGAATATGCCGGCACGGGCCGCCCTGTATAAGTCCATTTCTTTTGAGCGGTCCGCCGCCGCGATAAATTCACTACCGTTATCACATTGTATTCGTTCTGGACGACAGCCTTCAATCAGGCAAATCCTGGCCAGTTCAGCTGCAACATCAACGCCTTTCAAGGATTTTCCAGGCAGCAAACCGTGGCAAATTTTACCGCCGGCCGCCCCGTGCAATTATCCACTACAGTTAAGACCCTGAATCGTTCGCCATTGAAAAGCGCGTCCTGAACAAAATCCATGCCGCTACGGCGGACCGTTCCAAACCTTGTTGACTCCTTGAGTATCCAGACGTTCGAGTCGATGCTCGGCGCCACGGCTCCTTCTCGGCCGCTTTGTCCGTAAATTTAGTCCACAGGCTTTATAAATACGATAAACACGTTTATGCCGCGGTGGCGGGCCACTTGTCACTGAAGCCTTCTCTTTTCAGCAGCACAAAGATCCGCCGGAACCCATACCCGACCCTGGTGTTCGCGATCTCTTTCATGCGCATTGTCAACAAGGTGTCATCGCGCCGATGGGATTTATAATAATACATCGCCCTTACCAACCTTACGCACCGGCACGCCCGTTGAATTGAGACACGATAGTTCGAGATAAGCCAATTGGCCATTTCCTTTTTGTAAGGCGGCCTCACAGGTTTTTTTTAATGGCATCCTGAAACATTTGCTTGTCAAGGCCCAGCCGCGGCGGACCGTTCTGCGACAAGCTTCTTCAACTGGGCGTTTTCTTCCGCTCCGGCGGCCCGGTTCCAATTGCCGTAGTTTCCGGAGCTCTGCTACGCCCATGCCGCCGTACTTTTTGCGGCCGCGGCAGTTCCAGTTGAAAAAAGTGGCCTGGGAAACTCCCAGTTGACAGCATATCTCCTCGACGTGTGTGCCAGTCTCCGATTGTCGAAGCGCAAAAGCGATGGCACCGGCCACCCGGCTGCGCTTCTGTAAATTTTGACTTTTTCATAGTGACAAATTACGTTTTAGGTCCGTTTTTGCCACCGAAAATCTCTAGTTTTGAGCTGTCTCGTTTGCCGGGGGGGCGTCAATGGGCAGAGATAATACTATAACTAACGATAGATTTTCGCTATTATGGCCTTTGATACTTTATAGTTAACCGTGATCTGTAATAAGTGCGGACGGTATTCCCAAATTTAAAGGAAAATGAAGTACGTCGATTATATGATAGAAGACTTTTTGGAAGACGGCAAATTTGTGGAATGGGTAAATGCTCCTACAGCGGAATCTAATCAATTCTGGACTGCTTTTTTACGCAATAATCCTTCGAAAGTTGAAGTTGTAGTTCAAGCAAAAGCTGTTCTAATCAGCCTCAGGAGGCATGTTGACTCTGATTTCCCAGACGACAAGCGAGTATCTAAGATGCTTGAGAAAATTAGAGCTGGCATATTGGGCAAAGAGCTTTAACTATCATTGCTAATGAATCGCAATTGTTATAAGTCAGACTGCTTTGTAATCTTTCTCCCAATAGCTGGTCTTAATGCTTTGTGGGCTTCCGTTTTTTAGAGGGGTTGTTGTCTTAGACTTGGTTAATGAACTGTAATTTTCTTTTTCAACGGCAACTTCTTCCAGTAGTCAGTGCTTTTGATTCGGAGTTAATCCTTTCATCGATCTATCCGGATGTTTGCTATTGTAAGTTTCGGCCCATTTATCCGATAAAACTTTCAACTGTTCCAGCGAATCAAAAAAATAGTTATCCAGAATATCTTCGCGATAAGTACGGTTTAGCCTCTCATTGTATCCGTTTTGCATCGGCTTGTCTAGCTGGATAAAGTTCTGTTCAAGTTTCTTTTTCTCATACCATTGAGCAATTTCTTACTGGCAAACTCGGGCCCATTATCGGCTCTATCAATAGTGGTAAGCCCCTTTCCGGCTTTAATTGCTCTAAGACTTGGATTGTAAGTGCCCGTTTTCAGGCAGTTTTTTAAGTACATCTACCACCGGCCTATCATCTTTAACTGCTCTGTAATAAAGACCTCGTACTCAAATGCAGAACTCGGCATGCCCGCTCAATACTAGATCCAGTTTCCTGAGAAATATCGTAAACAATTAGCCGCTTCTGAACAGGCCCTAAAGCTTTTTTGCGATAACCTCCCTTTGCGAGCTTATGATGCAGAGCCAATTCCGCGTACATGTGTTCAAACGACGGTTTTCTTCTTTAAGAGTCTCCAATTCGGCGAGTTTGAATCGCCCGTATCACTGTATTTTTTGCGCCAGTTGTATAGCATTGCCTTTGAAATGCCGTTTTCCCGAGCTACATCGGTCGCTTGCGGGCCAGAATCCAATTCTCTCAGGATTTTGACGATTTGAGTTTCAATGAATGTTTTCCCCTTCATAGCAGGTTAAAACTACAAGACTTGTCTAGTTCATTACCGCTTTATTCTTTATGGAAGCCTGCATTACGGGTGGTTACAAAATTTTCGTAATATTAGTTTTCTATAAATCTTTTCACTAATTTTGTCCAATCCCCAACTATATATCCTCTATGCTTAAATATTTCCATCCTGGTAAATCCGTCTTCTCGAAAGTATACGTCAAACGGCCCGGTTGTCTCATCTTTTCTTATCCAGTGGAAGCTTCATCTTTGTAAATATTTGCGGCAAACCTGCGTAGATATTCTGCTTGCCATAATGCATCATGAAATCTATGCAAGGCACATTTTTTATTTACCCACTGTTAAACAAAGCAAACTTTCGTGAAGGACTTTACTTTAGATGATTGCAAAGGCAAGTTGTTTGTGCTGGCGATCACATTTTCAGTTTTCTCTCAAATTGGAAATTGTCAGTCTATTAATAATACCGATCAAAACAACAATATACATTTGGTTTCACCGATATACAGAGCGGGTATAGGGGTTGATACCTTGCCCGGCCTGGTAGCTGTATCAATGGCATCTGGGGAACAGGTGTCACTTGCCAGCTCTGCTGAAATTGGAGCTGTTTGGGCCGTTATCTATAACTTTTCGACTAAGCAGCTATACACTTCTGCGTTTGCTAAGCGACATGTCGGATATGGCCCCTTGGGTACAGGTGGTATTTATCGTACCGACTGGGCGTCCCGGAAAACTGTACCGTGGCTTGATTTACAGGAATTGGGAATTGTTACCGGCGGTGACCATCATCAAGATTTGAGCGCCTCGGTCGACAGCGTAAGTAAAGATGCGCGCCTAATGAGCGACGTCGGACGAGTCAGCCTTGGAGGAATGGATATTTCTGAGGATGGGAAAGACTTGTTCGTGATGAATTTATTCAACCGAACGTTATATAAAATCAGGCTTCCTTCGGATAGCGCAGTGCGTCCTTCGAAGGCGGATGTAAGCACTTATCCCATCCCTGTGGTTAAAAACCGTACCGGAGAGGCGCGACCTTTCGCTGTGAAGGTTTTTGCGGGTAAAGTTTATATTGGGGTTGTTTACGATGCAGCATATTCGCAGTCGGTAGAGGACCTTCTTGCTTTGGTATATGTGCTGGACCAGTCCTCAGGAAGGTTTAAAGAGGTATTTCAGCTGCCTTTAGATTACAAACGGGGAAAAGCCGTCACAGGTTTAAATGTGGAAAGCTGGTATCCATGGACAGATGATTTCGACAAAGCACTGCACCCAGATTTCCCCTCAACGGCAACCCGTCCACAGCCGATATTGGCCTCGCTGGACTTTGACGATGATGGCAGTGTAGTGCTGGGCCTGATGGACCGTTTCGGTCATCAGGCCGGAACCGGCCATCCAAGTCCGAGTGGGAAGGCAAGCTATTCGGCTGTTGCTGCCGGGGATATTTTGCGGGCATATCCGCAAATACAGGGCGTAAATAACCGCCGATATCGCCTGGAATCCAATGGAGCGGCTGGTGCAATAGCAACCGAAGGAAGGGGTAACGCTCAGGGTCCTTCGGGTGGAGAGTTTTATTTTCAGGACGGCTTCATAGTAAAAGATGCCAGACGGGTTCCACGTGTTGTGCATGAAGAGACTGGGGCGGGAGGTGTTATAATCCTGAATGAGTCCGGTGAGATTTTGGTTACCTGCCATGAGCCGACAGACATGTTTAATTCTGGGGGCATCAAAGCGCTCAGCAACAAGGATGGGCGGTTTAGCAGGGGCTGGGAATTATATCCGGATGGGGAACGTGGCACCTTTGGTAAGGCTAACGGGGTTGGAGACGTCGAAGTCGTGCGTGAAACTTCCGGAATTAAGATTGGAGGTCTAGCATGGTTCGATGAAAACAGTAATGGCTTACAAGACACAGGGGAAGTGGGGTTGCCTGGTATGGAGGTGCAGTTGTGGCAGGAGAATAAAAACATGGGAACGACGATATCGGACGAAGATGGCGTGTACAGCTTTACCGATGCCAACGTCGAAGGAGGACTGAATGCGTATATGGATTATACGTTACGAGTTAAAAATGCATCTCATAACCTGGAATTTACTGGATTCGGATCGTGGCGGGGACCGAACAATGCATTAGGAATGCAGCAAAACGGTTATGTACTTGCCGCACTTAAAACAAACCATTTAGGTTCTAAGGTCAGTTCGCTGAACTTCGGATACCATATGCCTGCGACGTTCGAGTCAATGGACGATGCACAGTTTTTAGTATATCCAAATCCGGTTTCGAAGAATCTGATAGTAAATCTTCGCAGCACGTCCGATCAGGCAGAGGTAGTAATTGCAGACCTTAATGGAAGAGAAGTTGCCCGGCAAAGTTCGCGTTCGCATAACGGCCTACACCTAGTGGTACTACGGGTAGCGGAACTTGCGGCCGGATCCTATACGGCAACTATTCTGGCTGGCGGAAAAGCATGGTCGAAAGTCATTGTAAAATATTAAATATTCTATTCCTCTCCTGAAAGTGGTGTTTATGAGATTACGCTTACAATTCGTATTTTTATTAGTAGCTAGTCGCCTTATTTGGAGCCAGCCAGATGCGAAGGCACAGAGCACAGACCGCAATTATATCATTAGCCGTTCCTACAAAGTTGCTACTACTTCGACAAGTGGAAACGTTAAAGAGGCCAACCAGAGTGTGAGCTACGTCGATGGCTTGGGCAGGCCTATACAGTCTGTCCTGGCGCATGGAAGCGCTCAAATTGTAGAAAGTGTGCCGGGTGATCTGGTGACACATGTCGAATACGATTCATACGGACGGATCAGTAAAAATTATGGTTCCTACGCGGTTCAAGGAGGCAATGGCGTCTATCAGTCCAATGCGCCGGTAAAGGCGGTTGAATACTATAATAGCGGTGCTAACTTTTGTCAACCCAATAACCGGGGTTACGAGCAACTTGAATATGAGCAGTCGCATTTGAACCGGGTGAAGAAGCGATATCAGGTCGGCAGCGATCGTGCAACCGAATTTTCTTATGGGGTTAATGTGGCGAATGAAGTGAAGTGGTATGATGTCTCAGGATCGACCGTTGTTACCACTAAGTCCTACACTGCCGGAGAGTTGAGCTATGTGGAGACCAAGGATGAAAACACGAAAAGAAACCGGGAATACAAGGACAAAAATGGAAGGGTAGTACTTAGGCGCGCCTATAACGGTAGTGCAACGCTGGATACCTACTATGTATACGACGACCTTGGACAATTGAGGTTTGTGTTGCAGCCCCAATACCAGGAATCGGCCGAGCTGGATAAGTATGCCTTTAGATATGAGTACAATGACCGGGGATTGGTCAGTAGCAAGTATGTGCCTGGCGGAGGAACGACTTTGATGTCGTACGATGCCCGTGACCGCATGACGCAAAGTGTGGATGGTCGGGGGAAAATTACTTATTTTAAATACGACGATCAGAACAGGGTCATAGAAATAGGGGAAAAGAGAGGGACTGTCGAAGAGGGATTGGTAAAAACACACTACGATAATTACACTCCGCCGTTCGGCAACGTGGATACCTTCGTTGCATCCGGCGATGGTTATGCCCCAACTAGCAGGAGTAATGTCACGGGTTATGTGACCGTAACCGCTACACGTATTATCAACCCGAACGGAGACTATGGAGCCTGGCTATACGCGACAACGTATTATGATGACCGTTACAATGTGATTCAGGTAATTCGCGGGCTTTTTGACATAGGTGGTACTTCAAAGGAATATCATTCAAAACTTGTGAGTTTCCATGGACGGATAGAAAAAGAGTTGATAAAGCAGGAAACCGGAACTGGAAATTATTCTGTAGAAAAGATCTATACTTACGACCACAGCGACCGGCTGTTGAGCACACGCTATCTGGTGAAGAAAGGAACGGCTACTACGAGTGTTACCAAGAAAGACATAATACTGTCGGCGGTGAGGTATGATGGTCTGGGTATGCCCAAAAGCAAGTTTTTATACTCTTCCGATAACGGAACCAGATTCCGCGAGCAACTTGATAACTGCTTTGTTCCAACAGGTTGGCTGAGCAAGGTGACCGGCAAGACCAGCGCCTCGGACAATTTCGGCGTGGAATTAAAATACACCAACCCGGCGACCGCGACAGCGCAGTACAATGGTAACATCGCCGAGATGCTTTGGCGTCGTGGAGGCTCGACCTGGGTGGGTTTCAAATTTACTTACGACGATGTAAATCGACTGACGAATGCGGAAGGCATCGACGGTAATAAATACCGCGAGACGATTTCAGAATATGATAAGAACGGCAACATCAAGTTCCTGCAGCGCTATGACGATACAACACCCTGGGATAACCTTACTTACAGTTATGGAGATAAGGGCCGTCTGATGAAAGTGACCGATTCCGGAAATTCAAACGGGTTCAACAACGGTTCCTCCGGCACGGACGATGATTATGTTTATGATGGAAACGGAAATGCCACAAAGGATCTAAACAGGGGAATTGCAGCGGGCAACCTGAGTTACAACCACCTGAATTTGATCCGGGAAGTGATAGTCAACGGGCAGACGGTGCAATACTATTATGATGGCAATGGTCAGAAGCTTCGGATGAGCAATACGAACGGGGCTGTGAATACGAAATATGCAGGGATTTTTGAATATGACAAGAGCAATTACGTCACCCGTATAGCGACCGAGGAAGGACAGATCGCTGTGACCAATAACGGTAACGATTATGAATCGCAGTTCTACCTGAAAGACCACCTGGGGAACGTCCGTATGGTGATGAATGAGCAGGGAGCGATGGTTCAGGAGACGGAGTATTTTCCTTTTGGGCTGGCGATTCCACGGATAGCGGGTGTGAATAAATATACCTTCTTAGGCAGGGAAAGGCAGCCAGAAACGGGTTACATGGACCTTCTGAAAAGGTTCTATGATCCGGCAACAGGTCGCTTTATACAAGTTGATCCTGTTACTGAGACACAGGAGCACCTCTCACTTTACCAGTATGGCTGGAATAACCCGATCCTGCGCAGCGATCCCAATGGTGATTGTCCCAATTGTATAACAGCTGCGATCGGCGCGGGAGTCGGGGCCTTGTTTGGAGGTGGTTTAGAAGCCGGAATACAAATTTATAAATATGGGAAAGTAAAGAATTGGAAAGCTGTTGGTGGTGCAGTAGTCCAAGGTGGTATTACCGGTGGTGCGGCAGGTTTTACGGGAGGTGGAAGTCTATTAGTAACTACGGGTGTATCTGCAGGTTCTAATGCCGTGGGTGGGGCGATAAATAGCGTTATACAAGGCAAGGAGATTACGGTCGCATCTATCGCTACTGATGCCGGTGTCGGAGCGGCGGGGGGAGCGACTGGCAAAGTTTTAGGTGGTGTGGTCAAAAGTGGCTTAGATAAGTTGTCTAATACTGCCAAGGGAAAATTAGGCGAAACAATTACCCAACTTAAGTATGGGGCTAAGGGATATGTTAGTCAGGGTAAGGCGGTAGTTGAGACTGGCGGAAGGACTGCGACAGGTCGCGTTCAGGTTGCAAAATATGACCATGCTATGCAGAATGTGATAACCGGCAGGCAGTTAACAGTAGAGAGCAAATTTAATAGTTCAGGTTTAACAGGTAATCAAATTGCCGCGGAATCAAATATTACGACAGGGAAATTGATTATTGATCGCACCACCAGTGCGGATATTGGGAATGCTGTCGGCGCAGCAACAACCGGAGCCATTAGTGGAACTGCAGCTAATATAAATAAAGGGGAACATTAATATGGGTGATTTAAATTATAAAGTATCTGAAAAACAGCTACTTGAAATTCGTAATAAAATATTCTTAGAAGCTGGAATCCCGGCGCTCAAAAAAAATGATTTCGAAAAATCGCCATTTTCGACAGCGTGGTATGGTAAGAATAATTTAGGGGATTATACATACGAATTGTGCCGACTTTCAAAAGATTCTCACATAGAGTTTATCGTAACACACATTTCAAAAGGAGATAGCTGGATAAAAATATTTCTAAATATTTTCATGTTGCAGCCAAGTGTGACTACACTTGAACACCTAAATGGAGTTGATGGTTTGCAGTATCATCTGTCGCCAAATAACCTTACAAGGATGCGTCTCAGAATAGACGATTATAAGGGTATTCCCCTTTTTAGAACAAAGGAGCACCGATTGAAATCCTTTAAATCAGAAATTGAATTAAGGAAGAGAGAAGCGGCATTGAAAGACTTAATCGAGGATGACCTCACAAACATTGATTCTTTTGTAACTCGTTGGCATCAACTTCATAAGTTGAATACTACGGATTGGAAAGGGAATATTGTATCCGGTAAATGAGGGGTATCGATAGATTGTTATAGAGATGAGCTAAATTAAGGCTACTGGTTTGATTCGGTTTTGGGCCGAAGCCGTCCAGTTCTGGTGCGAAATCCGCATTTGGTTCATCTTAGCATTAGCATAGTTAAAATTGAAACTTCCAGAAATTGATTATACTTTATTTACTATTCTACTGAGGCTATTTTATGGGCTTGCGTTTACTAAAAAGTTGTTTTGTACTATCATTTTTTTTCATTTCCTTCCAGAATGTTTTTGCCCAGAGTGAGTTAGAGAAGCTAAAAATTAAGCCACGAGTATTTCCTCCCTCTCCAACAGCCGCTGCATTTGCAAAGTATGTGGATATGCCTGTTTCGCATTACACAGGTGTACCGCTTATCCAGGTACCGTTATTTACAGTTTCGGAAAAGGACCTTTCTGTTAATATTGGCTTGAGTTATCATGCCGGTGGATTGAAGGTGGGGGATAACGCATCGTGGGTTGGTACTGGCTGGTCATTGAATCATGGGGGTATGATCACACGGACTGTTCGTGGCAGGCCGGACGAGCAGACTTCGGGGTACCTTGAAAGTTTTTCTAAGATCAAAGAGCTGTACAATTTGTATAGTACAGCTAACTACGAGTTTGCCAACGCCGACAATAGCTACTATTTTGGGGCATTCAGCCAAGGTTCCAATGACGGAGATCCGGATGTTTTTACATATAGCTGCGGTAACTATTCTGGAAAGTTCTATCTGGTAAAAGATGGTACTCAGGTGAAGGTATTAACGGTGCCTTATCAAAAGTTAAAGTTTGATATTGTCAATGACGGAGGAACGCTGTCGGGTTTCAAGATCACAACCCCGGATGGTGTTCGTTATGAATATCTGGAATCTGAGTTATCTACTGCTTCCAGTCCTTCCGGGCAGACTAATTACCGATCGGCGTGGGTTTTGACGAAGATTGTTTCCCCCCATGGTTATGGTCTTGGTTTTGAATACGATAGTCACAGTTTTTCATACCCATTCACCTTTTCAGAGAGTATAACGATTGGTCTGCGGTCAGTGGGCACTCCTTGTAGTTATAGTGCTGAAACGACAGTAAGTACATCCTCGATGTCTGTTAGTGCCAAGAAGCTCCGGAAAATAACGAGCAGCAACGGCTACCTTCTTTTCACGTCGTCGGATGGACGGACGGATATCAATGATAAAAAACTGGACAAGATTGAATTGTTTGAAGCTGGCGGTACGGTAGTCAAATCGATGAAACTGGCTTATGAATATTTTGCTTGCGTAGGAGGGGGTACCCGTTTAAAGCTTAAATCGGTAACCGAATCCGATAAAGACAACTGTAATTTGCCAGCGACGGTATTTACCTACAATGAATTAAATGTACCCGAGGTGAATTCCCGTGGTCAGGATCATTGGGGTTTTTATAATGGAAAGGATAATAATCCTTCGATGGTTCCGACAATCACGGTTCCGGAAAATTCAACGACCTATCCCGGAGGTGATCGCGAACCGGCGGCGGCATTTATGCAGGGTGGTATCCTCACCGAAATTACCTATCCGACGGGCGGTAATACAAGTTTTGAATATGAACCGCATTACGCATCCTATGCCGGAACAGCTCAGCTGGTAGGCGGATTGCGGATACGAAAGATCAAGTTTTCGGATCCTGTTGTAGGCAAAGCGCACGAAAAGTGGTACAGTTATCCCGAGGGAAATCTTCTCTTCAGGCCTGAGTACAAGCGCATCGTTACAAGTATTACGAGACCGGAAACACCCGGCTTTGAGACCAATTGTAGGTTCATCCAGTTGACGTCCACTGCGATGAATGTTCAGGGCACCGAGCATGTGAGTTATACAAAAGTGGAAGAGACTGATGACCAGAATGGTACGCAAGGCAAATCGGTTTACTACTATTCTTCGGAAAGCAATTATGGAATCTACACGCACCAGTATCCTTGGGTTCCGGGCGATGAGCGAAGCAAACCAAATGGATTGCTCCTGAAAACTGAGCAGTACAATGCGCAGGGAACATTGGTTGCCTACGAGCACAATCAATATAATGACCCAGAGGCGGAGCCACTGCATTTTGAAAGTTACCGTGCCCTAAAAATAGGGGACAGGTATATCGATAACTATGTTAACCTTCCCCCTGATCTGAGCGATCGTTACAGTTATTATACCCAGCGTTATCTTTTTGTTTTCTACTACATCAATTCACGCTGGAGCCGCCTGGATAAAAAGACGATCTTTAAGGATGGCCAAACGACGACAGTGACTTACAGCTATGATCCGCAGCTGACATTTGTGCGCAGCGAGACCATGAAGAATAGCAAGGAGGTATTAGAGGTAAAAGAGTACAAATACGCTGCTGATAGAACGACGGCTCCCTACACGGGCATGATTGATAAATACATGCTCAACAATGTAGTGGAGGAGAAGGAAACGGTCAACGGCACTGTCGCGCGAACGGTAACGACGGATTACGGGGATTTTGGAGGGAAATACCTCGTACAGAAAGTGAAGAGCAAGATCGGATCGGGTGCAGAGTATGACGATATTGTGATCAATAGCTATGATGTTCGTGGTAACCCAACGCAGTACACCGAAAAGAACGGGATTGCTACCAAGATCGACTGGCATTCAAGTTTAGGCAAGCTGGATCTGATACAAAACCGCATTGTAGGTTTTGGGGGTAGTCTGCCGCAAACAACAAGTTATGACTACAAGCCTTTGATGGGTATCAGTCTTCAAACGGATGCGTCAGGTAGAAAACT
This sequence comes from Dyadobacter sp. BHUBP1, assembly GCF_050587785.1. Classification (NCBI taxonomy): domain Bacteria; kingdom Pseudomonadati; phylum Bacteroidota; class Cytophagia; order Cytophagales; family Spirosomataceae; genus Dyadobacter; species Dyadobacter sp. BHUBP1. Next base: position 1,288 of record NZ_JBOBIH010000021.1, on the reverse strand, counting down.
ATATTACAATTACGATACCTTCGGCCGCCTCCTGGACGTGAGGGAAAATGCGGCCAATGGTAACCTGTTGCAGAGCTATACCTACAAGTTTGGATCTGTTGCAGGTTGTACTACCGCTGGCGCTGCGATTACCACGACACCGAATGTGAGCGTACCGACAACGCCGGGGTTAATCGGTGAATCTACCGTTGGCAGTTCATGCGGAGCAGTCACGAAGGTCCGTTTCCGCTGGCGTGGTACCGACGATAACACGCGTCTGAAGAATGCTGAGATCCAGGGTTCCTTGGACGGGTCATCATGGACGAGACTTTTTATTATCCCCGACAACGGAATTAATGACTGGATGACCTACACGTTTAGCAATTCGGTTGAATATAAGCATATGCGGTTTGTGTCGAGTACTAACGGATATGGGGAACTTAGGGAGCTGGAGTTTTACAGTGGAGATGTTAAGCTGAGCGGGACGCCATTTGGCTCGTCTCCGAATTTGGCGTCTAACCCATGGCAAAATGCCTTCGATGGGGATGCGGGTTCTATGTGGCATGGTGCGAACAAAGGCACAACAAATTTTGTAGGTTTGAGCCTTGGATGCGCGACGACGTGCGTCAGGCCTGATGTTTATAAAACAGCGGGTACGACGGTTTGTTCTTCGTCCAGCCAGCCGCAGACAGTTACGTTGCTGGCCTCGGGTTGTCCTGGTAATGTAAGCTGGTACCGCAACGGGACGTTGATACCATCTGTGACGACTTCCACCTACACGACCAATGAACCAGGTACTTATACGGCCAAATGCGCTTCGGGCTCCTGCACCAGCGACGCTTCGTCCGGACTGGTGGTCACGCAAACAACTGGTTGTGATCCCACCAACGGCAATCAGTGCAATGCGAACCTGGTAAAATTATTGTGGCGGAATTACGACCATAACCGGTTGGGGGGAGCCACCATCCAGGGATCCAGCAACGGGGTGGACTGGGTAGTGCTTTACCAATTCCCTACCACAGCCTCTGCACCTGTTGGCACCTGGCTTAGCCAAAGTTTCAGCAACCCTAACAAATACCCTCATATCCGTTACAATGCGCGGGCTACGGACGGGGTGGGTGACCTTAAGGAGCTCCGTTTTTACTATCGGGACGCGAATGGGAATGAATATGCTTTGACCGGTACCGGCTTTGGTTCTGAACCTAATTTGGCTGGTCAGGGCTGGGCAAATGCTTTGGATGGGAGTGAGACCACCCAATGGCATGCCGAATTTGATCTTACAAAAGGCGGTCATCCAGGTAACGCCAAT
>NZ_JBOBIH010000020.1:0-23170 GCF_050587785.1 Dyadobacter sp. BHUBP1 | reverse complement strand
TTTTGTTTGCTACTTTAAGTAGCTTAATTCTATTCAAACGAGTTTTTCTTACTCTTTTGGTCTATCTCATCATGTCAAAGAACAGTGCCAACCGCGCTTTCTTTTCTCCGTGTCAGTCGCTTCGTTTGCGATTGGGATTGCAAAGGTAGAAAACATTTTTTCAAGTCCAATACCCAGGCAAGAAAAAAGTCGAAAAATTTGAAAGTTCTTCGACTTTTTAAATTATTCAAAAGCATTGTACAATTATTCGCCGGAAAGAAACGGATATTTATAGTCTTTCGGCGAAACGAGCGTCTCCTTCAGTGCACGTGGCGATACCCATCTCAGCAGGTTTAAAACGGATCCGGCCTTATCATTGGTACCCGATGCACGCGCTCCTCCGAATGGCTGCTGCCCTACTACGGCCCCGGTCGGCTTATCGTTTATATAAAAGTTACCTGCTGCGTTCACCAAATGCCTGGTTGCATATTCAATGGCATAGCGGTCTTTAGCAAAGACGGCACCCGTCAGTGCATAAGGAGAAGTGGCGTCGATGACGGGAATGATTTGCTCGAATTCATTTTCATCATACACATATATAGTGAGCACCGGCCCGAAGATCTCCTCGCACAGGGTCACATAATCCGGCTTGAAGGCCCGGATAATGGTCGGCTCGACAAAATACCCTTTGCTCTTATCAAAATTGCCGCCTGCGACGATTTCCGTCTCGGCGCTGGCCTTTGCCCCATCTATATAAGAAGCGATCTTGTCGAACGATTTTTCGTCGATTACCGCATTCACGAAATTCGAGAAATCCTCTACACCACCCATTTTGATCTCTGCCAGATCAGCCAGCATAAATCTTTTAACCTCTTCCCACAAATTGGAAGGAATATAAGCCCGCGAAGCCGCCGAGCATTTCTGCCCCTGGTATTCGAATGCACCTCGGACAAGGCCTGTAGCCACCGCCTTTGCATCCGCGGATTTATGCGCGAGCACGAAATCCTTACCGCCCGTTTCGCCCACTATTCTTGGAAATGTCTTATAAGCAGCGATATTCTCGCCGATCGTTTTCCAGATCGTTTGAAACACCTTGGTACTACCTGTGAAATGTACTCCAGAGAAATCAGGATGTTTGAAGATCACGTCGCCTGCAACCGGTCCATCTGTCAGAACCATATTGATAACGCCGTCAGGCAGCCCTGCTTCCTTGAAAATTCTCATGATTACATTAGCTGCGTATACCTGCGTAAAAGCCGGTTTCCAGATCACCACATTACCCATTAATGCAGGGGCAGCGGGCAAGTTTCCTGCAATGGCTGTGAAGTTGAACGGGGTAATAGCGAAGATAAAACCTTCCAGCGGACGGTATTCCATACGGTTCCAGACGCCTTCGGAAGATATGGGTTGCTCTTCATAAATATCCCGCATAAAATTCACATTAAGTCGAAGGAAATCAATGATTTCACAAGCCGAGTCGATCTCTGCCTGGTAGGCATTTTTAGACTGCCCCAGCATCGTTGCCGCATTCATTTCGGCGCGGTACGGACCGGCAATCAGCTCCGCCGCTTTCAGGAATATCGCTGCGCGTTGCTCCCAAGTAAGCGCTGCCCAGCCTTTTCTCGCTTCCAAAGCCGCATCGATCGCCTTAGCCACATCTTCCTTAGTTCCCTCGTGAAAATAGCCCAGAACGTGCTGATGATCGTGGGGCGGAGATACCACCTTTTTATTCTGCGAATAGACTTCCTCGCTACCTATGTATTGTGGTATATCAATGACTTTGGCGCGAGCCTCTGCCAGCGCTTTTTTGAGCTCTGAGCGTTCCGGGCTGCCTGGTGCATAGCTTTTAACCGGCTCATTTTTTAACACCGGCACATTGAAAATTCCTATCGACATGTTATTTGGTTTGTTATATTGATTATTCTACTTATTACTACTGAACAAAATTATCCGTCGGCACGATCCCCGCAATACTTTCAGTACAAAGTACCATTCACACATTTATTCCGAAAATCCATTTAAAAGTTGGCAAAATAACTGACCTGCTGGGATTTTAGTTAAATTTGCGCTCCCATTTTCCGGATCAATTTATATCAAAATGATATTCTATAGTACCAAAACTGCCGACTTGAAAGCTTCGCTGGAAGAAGCCGTTTTCAACAGCCTTCCTCCCGATAACGGTCTCTATATGCCCGAATTCATTCCGACGATTTCTAAGGAATTTATGGCCAACATTGAGAATAAATCCTTCAAAGAGATTGCCATCGAGGTGACCGCGACGCTTTTGGGCAGCGAAATTACAAGAAGCGAAATTGAATCCATCATTGATCGCGCATATGATTTCGAAGCGCCGGTGAAGAAGATCACGCCCAACGACTATGTGCTTGAACTGTTCCATGGCCCATCCATGGCGTTCAAGGACTTCGGAGCAAGGTTTATGGCCGCAATTATGTCCTATTTTTTGCAGCGCTCAAAAAAGGAAATCCGTATCCTGGTAGCCACATCGGGCGATACCGGTGGCGCAGTTGCACAAGGCTTTTACAAAGTACCAGGCATTTCGGTAACGATCCTCTACCCCAGCGGAAAAGTGAGCGATATTCAGGAAAAACAATTGACTACCCTCGGCCACAATGTAACGGCCATTGAAGTCGACGGAACGTTTGACGATTGCCAGCGCCTGGTGAAGGAAGCTTTCCTGGATCCTGAATTAAGTGCAAAATATAACCTGGCATCGGCCAACTCCATTAACATTGCCCGGCTCATCCCACAATCATTCTATTACTTCGCGGCTTACGCGCAACTGAAGAAATTGGGTAAACCTTTGGTAATCTCTGTACCAAGCGGAAATTTTGGAAACCTCAGCGCGGGTGTACTCGCCTATCGCATGGGTTTGCCGGTTGAGCATTTTATCGCCGCCACGAATGTAAACAATGCGGTTCCCCGTTACCTCGAGTCCGGCAACTATGAACCGCTTCCTTCCATTGAAACGATATCCAATGCGATGGACGTAGGTAGCCCGAGTAACTTTGTGCGGTTGACGCGCTTTTTCAATGACGACTGGAATGCAATCAATGAAAAAGTATCCGGCGCATTCTTCAACGATGAGCAAACGCAAAAAGCGATGCGCGAAGTTTTTGGGAATGCCAACTACGTGATGTGTCCACACACCGCCGTAGCCTACCGGGGTCTTCAGGAATACCGGAAAAAAACGAACAGTGATTTTACAGGCGTCTTCCTTTCGACAGCCCATCCGGCCAAATTTATCGACCTGGTAGAAGAAACATTGGGAAAAAGCATCGATGTACCCGAAAGATTGAAATCGCTGCTCGATATTGAAAAAGTGTCGATTAAAATGAAACCTGAATTTTCGGAATTCAAATCACTACTAATGAATGAGTTAAAATAGAAATACCTGAATTTAATGCGCCTGAGATTTGAGTATTTGACTGAATCCGGATAGAAGCACGTGAATTTTAAAACGTAAAAGGCCCCGAAGCGACAAACTCCGGGGCCTTTTTCTATTTGTAACAAAAATTCTCTAGTTGACTACATCACCTCTCAAAATCCGGAAGCGCTTCCTCGACTCGGCGACAAAAATGCTGCCCGGATATTTTTCCATCAGCTCCTGGTACAACTTCATCGCCTGGTCCTTGTCATTGAGTTTCTCCTGGTAGAGCTTCGCCATCGCGAAGAGCGCGTCGTCGCCATACAGGTCATGGCCAAATTTGGAATACAACAATTTCAGATCCGCCATCGCCTGCTGGTTGCTATCGAGCTTGATGTGAGTCTTCGCTGTAAGCCAGAGAATCTCGTCGGCGAGGCTATGGCTCTCGTATCTTTTATATAGCTGCTTTAAAGTATCAATTGCTTCGAACTTCTTGTTCTGGAACAATTGCAGCTCCACGGATGAGTAAGCCTTCATCGCCGCCTCGGTACTATCGAGGCCGGTGTTGTCCATGATCAATAACGAAAGCTCGTTGGCATCGTTCGCAATTTCGCGGCTCGTCGCTTTCTTCAGAATATCGAGTACCGCCTTGGCGAGTTCAAACTCTCCTTTAAAATAATGCAGCTTCGCATTCCGCAGCTTTGCTTCGTATCCCAGCACATCGTCTTTCTGCGATTTCTCGACTTGTGAATACACCAGCGTCGCTTCCCAGGGCTCGCCTTGCAGCAGATAAATATCCCCCAGGTCGAGCTTGCATTTATCTACAAAACTTTTCTCCGCCTTGCCCGCCTCGATTGCTGTTTGCAATATTTCGATCGCCTTTTTGAAATCATCCATATAGAATGCATTCAAAATCGCCATGTTGCGCAGCGCTTCGATCGTGCGAACATTCACGCCTAACTCGTCTACGAGTTGCTGATACTGTCCGAGCAGCTTCTGCACTTCGCTACGCTTTACCGGGTAGGTGTTTTTAACCTGCTCCTCCCTCGCGAAAATGGCCATTCTGCGAGCCACCGGGTAAAGTTGTCCTTTGGGATATTCTTTCACTAAATGATCGAAGATCGTGCCTGCATTGGTGTAATCATTGTTCTGCAAGGCCAGCATTCCGAGGTTGTAAAGCCGTGCCCCGTTGTGTTTAAAACGGCGGTCTAATGCTCGTTCCTGGATGAATGCCTTGTAAAAATCCTTGCGCTGCACCTGATACCAGATCAGCAGCTCATTATAGAAACCCTCCTGTGGGAACTTCTGGATCTTATCGTAAAGTACCTTTTCCAGCAATGCCTGCTCCTTCTCGTCCTTCGTAAAGTCCTGAAGCATATTCTGCACCACCTCGGTATTCTGGTAGCGCATACCATATGACAGCAGCTCGTCGATCATCTTTTCGGGCTGATTCAGGTCGCGGTACACGCTTGCCAGTTCGAGTTGGAAAATGTCATAACGCTTCGCACTCTCGCGCGCTTCGAGCAGGATATTCTTCGCCCATTCCGACTGGTTTTGTGCCCGGAATTCCTCCGCCAGATCGCGTTTAAGCTCCGTTCTCACACCGGACGCGGTAATGGCCTGTTCATACTTTTTGGACGCTTCTACGGTCTTTCCCTGATTCTCAAGCATAATGCCCCAGTTCAGGTAATACCATGCCGCATTATTGGCATCACCTTTAATCTGCTTTTTGAAAAATTGCTCGCCATCTCCCCACGCCTTGCTCTTCACGATACAGCTGGTATAGTTCTTAAGCGAGATTTTTTCAAAAGAGCTTTTCAGAAATGAAGAATAGTAACTAAGTGCCTTCGGACAATCCCCGTTTTTGAAATACTCCTCGGCCAGCTCCCGCTCGCCCTGCCCGAACGCCGCGGCCGCCCCGGAAAGCAGAAATCCTATCATCAAACAGCTCGTAACCCTTTTCATAATAGATAAAAAAATCTTTTTCCTTTAGTTATTATCCTTCAGTGTGCCTGTGGATTTGTGAATAAAAGCCTTATCCACTGTAGATTAACATACTTATTCACATTTTGTGGATAAGTATGCGTAGTTATCCACTGTAGAAATTTTGAAAATCAACATTTAAGTAGTTGAAATACAAGTTAGGAATTATTCTGTTCACATTGGAATGTGGGTAAAAGCCTTTAGTTGACTACATTTGTTATCCACAGTTTCTTAAGTGAATCAACGTACTGTTAACTACGATTTAGCTGTTGGTTATCCACTGCAGGACGAAATCCACTTTTTTATCCACACATATTAGGGGTTATCCACAAGCTTATTCACATTTTCACCCCTTTTACCAACAAAATTTCCGCGTTATTCACATAGTTATCCACAGACTGTAGACAAAAATGTCATTATTTTTCTTCAGGAATGGTGATGTTGATGTCGTTCAACTCGAAATTTGCCTTCAAAAGGATCTTATCCGGGAGGTAATAGATCGGTTCTGGCTGCAGGTCCTTGTCCATTTGGCCGGTGTCCCATCTCCTGTTACGATTTTTGTCGATGGTGATGCGCAAAAAGTATTTTCCTTGAGGGATATTCTTGAAAGTGTAGGGCGATTGGTAAAGTGTTTCGACGATTTTATACTGCTCGTCGACCAGGTCAAGAATGAAATGCACAGACGTATCAGCATTCGTCACGCGCCCGCGGATTACCCCATAATCTTCTTCCTTTAAAATAGTGTGCCGCAGCAGCGTTTTGGGAAGCGTATCACCTTCGACACTGATGATCGAGCCCTTGGGAATGTCCCACTTCACTGTGTCTTTAGCGAACGATTTTGCGTCGATTGTGAGGATATTGTGGTTTTTATTCCAACTGTATTTAAATGCATTTAGTGGCTCGTGTGTAAGGCTATCGGAGATTAATGCGATCTTCTGGTCGTCGATTGTGCGAACAGGTTTGTTTAGGACGAGCTTGTATGTGAAGGAATTGGTAAGCGGCTTATTGGCTTCGGGAACGGTTGTAAGTGACAGCGGATCGAGTTGGCGTTGCTTACCGCGCTGCGCTTGAAATGCAATTTTTTGCTCGAATTCGCTGACAACTCCCAGGGAATCCAACGTTTTGAGTTTTACAAAAACGGTGTCGGGATGCGGTTCTACATTGAAAAATTTGAGGTTTGTGCCATTTGGTTCGAGCAGGTAGGGAAGTGAATCTTTATTAACGAATGTTACTTCTGCGTTTTCAATTGGCTTACTGAATACCACTGAATAGTTGTTCACTCTGGGCAGCGTGCGCTGTACCTTTAAGGGAGTGTTATCGGAAAGATACATATTCAAGTGGTAAGACACGGAATCGGTGCCGGCGGTGATGGTTTTGCCCCAAAATCCCATACGCTCATCTTTTGCGTTGAAAAGCATGTTGCGGTTTTTATCGTCAATTGCGATGAGTTTGTATTCTCTTGTCTGGATATTTTCAATGGAAAATACGCCGCTGCTATCCGTGCGGGAGAAGTAGTAGGGCTTTTGTTTGGCGATGTTGAGCGTATCGCTGACATTATACAGGCCCACGAGCGCGTCGAAAATCGGCTTGTTGGTGCGGATATCTTTCAAAGTCCCGTACACACGCCCGGAGTCGAGCGAATTGCCGGTACTGAAGACAATTTTGAGGTTTTTCGCGGGATTTTTTTCCGCAAAGTCCTTGATCGCGTCACCGAAGTTGAGGGTGAAGGTAGTGCTGTCCTTGAATTGATTTTTGAATGTAAGCAGTACCGACATCCCGTTTTGCTTGTAGGAATAGGGGTTGTCGGCCTCGGGTGTGATCACGAGTTTCTGGTTGATATTGTCCACCACCACATATTCGTCGAAGAACAATTCGACCTTTCTGCCTTTAAAATTGAGGGTTTTGTTCATGGGATTACTCTCCACGAGCATGGGTGGAATGGAGTCTCTCTTGCCTCCGGTAGGCGGTACTTGTTGGGCGCAGCGTTCGAAGAAGAACAGTATGAGGATGGCAAATACAATCGTTCTAAGCATTTCAGTTGAATTTAAAAAGCCCCCAATACAGTGGGTATTGAGGGCCGTTTGATGTGTTGGTACTGGTCAGTTTTTCGTGATAATGTAGATCAGACTGGAAGTATTGAGCTCTTTGTTGGTGCCTGCACGGCCTTTGAAATTGGACTGCAGACCAGTGACTGCACTATCGATTAAGTTGGTTTTGCCGCTTTTATATTTAGTACTCAGCATACTCACGTAAAAAGAATCAAACCACATCGGGAGTATCTTTTTTACGGTCAATCCGTGCGTTTGGAGAAGCTTTTTCATTGTAGCACGGGTGAAATGGTACAAATGGCGAGGAACGTCGTAGGCGGCCCAAAAACGGCCATATTTCAGGGCGTCATGCGATTGTGGATTGGGTACCGCAATAAGGATACGTCCATTTGGTTTTAAATGCTTTTGCAGCCAGTCTATCGTTTCGTTCAGTTTGTGGACGTGTTCCAGTACGTGCCACATTGTGATGATGTCGTACTGCCGTCCTCCCAAATCCGCCTCAAAAATGCTTTCAAAAATGGTCGCTCCTACCCTTTTAGAAGCCACTTGACGCGCTCCTGAATCGGGTTCGGTACCAAAAGTTTTCCAGCCGTCGACCTTGACAGCGCTTAGGAAATTGCCGGTTCCACAGCCGATATCGAGTAATGTTCCTTTCGGCTGAACGAGACTGTTGATGAGTTTTACCTTCTGTTCAATTGTATGATTTCTCACAGAAGTGTACACTTTACTCATCAGATCCTTGGCTTCATCATGATGAGAAATGTAGTCTTGCGACTCATAATACGCGCCAATCGATCCTTCCGACGGTCGCGGATTCGTGAACAGAAAGTAGCAGGAATTGCATTGCTGGATCGTGAATTCTTTGTGTGAAACGGTATAATCCTCCACATTCAGATAATTGCTGAAACTGGATTGCTGGCATACCGGGCATTTGTCGAGCGTTTCTAAAGACATTAGCGGCCTATGTAAAGCATTAAAACAGATATATCCGAAGGGCTGACACCGCTGATGCGCGACGCCTGGCCGATCGTGGAAGGGCGTGTTCTTTTCAGTTTTTCACGGCCTTCAAAGGACAAGGAAGTGACCCCGTCGTAGTTGAAATTATCGACGATGGCGAGGTTTTCGAGCTTATTCATTTTCTCCACGAGCAGCATTTCCTTCTCAATGTAGCTGTCGTATTTAAGATTGATCTCTGCCTGCTGCACGGAATCTGTGCTATATTCTGCCAGCAATTCGGTTACTACGGGACTTGCTTCGAGCAGCTGGTCAATGGAAATCTGTGGCCTTCTGAGCAGCTGCGCGATCGGGATTTTCTCACGGATCGGTGCGGTACCGATCGCTTCCAATGCACTGTTAATCTCGTCGGGAGTCAGTTTGGTCACATTCAGTTTGGCGATGATCTCTTCCGTTTCGCGTTTCTTTTTGCGCACTGCCTCTACCCGCTCTTCGCTGGCCAAACCGATTTCGTAACCTTTTTCGGTAAGCCTCAAATCCGCATTATCCTGGCGAAGTAATGTGCGATATTCGGCGCGGGAGGTGAACATGCGGTAGGGCTCTTCGGTGCCCTTGTTAATGAGGTCGTCGATAAGCACGCCGATGTATGCTTCCGATCTTTTCAAAACGAATGGACCAAGATCGTTCACATTCCGGTGGGCATTAATGCCGGCCATGAGTCCCTGGCAAGCAGCCTCCTCGTACCCTGTGGTGCCATTGATTTGGCCTGCAAAAAAGAGGTTCTTCACCAAATGTGTTTCGAGCGTAGATTTCAGCTGTGTCGGTGGGAAATAGTCGTACTCGATCGCGTAGCCCGGACGGAACATTTTGGCGTTTTCAAAGCCAGGTATTTTCCTGAGCGCTGCATATTGTACGTCCTCCGGCAGCGACGTCGAGAAGCCATTGACATATACTTCCACGGTATCCCATCCTTCCGGCTCAACGAAAATCTGGTGACGGTCTTTGTCGGCAAAGCGGTTGATTTTGTCCTCCACCGACGGGCAGTAACGGGGTCCGAGTCCCTTAATGCGTCCGGAAAACATGGGCGATTTTTCGAAGCCGGTTTTCAGCACGTCGTGTACTTCCTGATTGGTATAGGTGATCCAGCAGCTGCGTTGCTTGGCGAGCGGCTTGGTATCGGTGTAGGAGAATTTAGCCGGATTTTCATCGCCGGGTTGCTCTTCCATTTTCGAATAGTCGAGTGAGCGGCCGTCCACACGCGGGGGCGTACCGGTTTTCATGCGCCCCGCTTCGAAGCCGAGAGTTACCAATTGCTCGGTCAGGCCGGTGGCAGATTTCTCCCCGGTGCGTCCGCCGCCGAAGTTCTTTTCGCCGATATGGATGAGTCCATTCAGGAAGGTACCATTGGTTAGCACAACGGCCTTCGATCGGATTTCAATGCCTAGGCTTGTTACTACCCCGCAAGCTTTGCCGTCCTCGACGATGATGTTCTTAGCCGTATCCTGCCAGAAATCAACGTTCGGATTGTTCTCGAGAATAGACCGCCATTCTTCCGCAAATCTTACTCTGTCGCTTTGGCAACGGGGGCTCCACATGGCCGGACCTTTGGAGAGGTTCAGCATCCGGAACTGGATCATTGTTTTGTCGGAGACGATCCCCGACTGTCCGCCGAGCGCATCGATTTCGCGGACGATCTGTCCTTTCGCGACGCCGCCCATGGCGGGGTTGCACGACATCTGTGCGATTGTGTGCATATTCATTGTGATCAGCAGCACCGACGAACCCATCGTCGCTGCGGCAGCGGCGGCTTCACATCCTGCATGGCCTGCGCCTACCACGATCACATCATATTCCTGAAACATATTATTACTCACTTGTTAAACCACTTTAATTAAAGTGTTCCACGTGGAAATTTAACTAGAACAGCCTAAGATACTCATCTTCTTTAGCCCTCATGGCCGTTTTAAGCGCTTCACTCGTGTCGTCATAACCCGCGAGGTGGAGCAGCCCATGAATGAGCACACGGCGCATTTCTGTGTCAAAATCGGTGTGGAACGTTGCTGCATTTTCACGTACCCTATCTACACTGATGTAAATGTCCCCTTCCAATTGATTGTCTTCCTCACTATTGTCAAACGTAATGATGTCAGTGAAATAGTCGTGATCGAGATACTGCTTGTTAATTTCGAGAAGGTACTCGTCCGAACAGAACACGTAATTCAATTGAGATAGCTCATAACCTTCTGAAATTGAGGCGTTTTTGAGCCATTTTTTGGTTTTTATCGGATTAACTACCTTAAAATCAATGTCTTCCGAGAAGAAACTTACCATGTTTGATAGCCATACACCATCGCCCGGTCAAGTGGCGCCAGGTGTATGATATTTAAATATTTGATCGTAAATAATTTACAAACTTACGAAGTCTGTCATTAAGAACATGAAAAACAAGGGATAGCGGCTGTAAACCCTGTTAAAAAGAGTTAACGCTATCCCCTACCCTAGCCCAACAAAATGGGCGTATGATCAGTTCTTGGCCTGGTATTTACGGAAGTAGTTGTCCACCTCGCGTTTGTAGAATGGTGAGAATGTGGGCGGTATCGTACGAAGCAGTTCGGTTTGCTTCTCTTTCTCGCGGATGTATTTTTCAAATGCGGCAGGTGGCTGTTTAGGCAGCTGCTTAGCAGCCTGTGCTTTGCGTTGCTCGTCCTCGTCTTGCTCTTTCATAGCTTTCTCGGATTCGAGCAGGCGTGTGGTGATCTCCTGATTGCGTTTGATCAGCTCCGGCGTTACGCGTTTGTTCACGAGATCGGTTTCGGATTCGTCCATCTTGTCGGCGATGTCCTGCAATTCCTTGCCCATTTGCTGGCCCTGTTTGGTACCTTTCTGCTGCTCCATAAGGTCCTGGATCATCTTCCGGATTGCGGCTTGCTGAGCGGCCATTCTCGCCAGCTGTTCCGATTGGTTGCCCTGTCCTTCCTTACCCTGTCCAAGTTGTTTGATCTGCCCGTTCAGTTTCTCCTGCATTTCGCCCATGCCGGGTTGCTGGCCTTTCTGCTTACCCTTCTTGCCTTTCCCGGCGCCGGGCATAGCCATCGCCATTTGCTGTTGCATTTGGTTAAAGACGTCGCTCAGCATTAATGCGAGGTTATTCATGGAGGTCATCGCGAACTGCTGCTTAGAAGTGGCGACATTAATCTGCCGATCCTTAATGCTTTTCACGCTTTCATTCATGTACGACTTCATATCGTTCAGCTCGCGGGTGATGAACGACTGGATCTGCACCACGCGGCTCGCCAAGGCATACAGGCTGTCCTCTACGATCTTCGCGTCGTCTTTCAGTTTCAGTTGCTGCTGGCCGAGTTTTACAAAACGCGGATCTTGCAAGCTTACGCCGCGGAAATCTTTCATTAAGGTCTCCTGGTCGAAGGACAATGTGATCAGATTTTCCAGAATGTCGCGCAGTGCATCGAGGTTTTCCTGCATTTGCTCCATTTCCGCCGACTCCATTTGTTCCTGCATCGACTGCGCCATTTTCTTCATCGACTTTGCTGCATTTTTTTGCGACTGGGACGCTTTCTGGTTCTGTTGTTTACTCAGCTCCTGCTTACTCTGTTCCATCTGCTCAGAAGCGTTTTTTTGCTCCTCTTTCTGCATGTCGAGCTCCTGTTCCAGGTCCTTGCTCATTTCCTCAATCTCCTTACTGTTCTCCTGCGCTTTTTTGAAGTCGTCCTGGATTTTCTCCTGCTCTTTTTTCAAGTCTTCATTCTTACCCTGCTTATCGTCGGAATTTTTGTTCTTGTCGTTTTGCTCTGATTTTTCCGCGAGATCCTCTTCCTTATCGGCCAAATCGTTCAGCTTTTCAGCAAGGTTTTCCATTTTCTGCTCCATTTGCATTTGCTTGAAGAGCTTCATGGTTCTTTCCAGTTCTTTTTCGAGGTTATTCTCCTTATTACGGAGCTTTTCCAACATCGTCGACATCCGCTCGCTCTGTTTTTGTTCCAAAAGCTTTTTGAGCTCTTTATACAGCTTCTCGGTATCCTCGTCCATCAAATCGTTCATCAGTTTCTGCAGCTGCTCAATTTTGGCTTGTAACTCGGGACTCTGCTGATTGAATTGCCGCGCCTTTTCATTGGTATCCTGATGCTTTTCTTTCAATGCTTCCAACTCCTTCATGAGCTCCTCGCGCTTGCGTAGCACCTCCTCGATCTGTTTCTGCTCTTTGAAATCGAGTTCTTTATTGCTTTTAAGCCGGTTATCCAGATTCTCGATATCCTTTTGCAGGCTCTGTGCCTTCTTCATTGCCGATTGCATTTGATTCTCGGTTTCCTGCTCCGATTTCCGTACCTCGGCTTCCAGTTGATCTTTGGAGGGTACGGTGAACTGGATCGAGCGCGAACGGGCGCTCTTCGCGCCATTTACGCCGTCATTGTCCCAAACCTGGGCATAATACTCGATCTTGTCACCTGGGGCGAGTTTGAGGCTATCTACATACCATTGGAAAAAGAAACTCTGGGTATTGACGGTTTTGTTAAATGGAATAGGAATGCTCTTCGGCGCTGCCGGCTTGTCCTCATTGGCTCTCTTCACCGAATAGAACATTCGTAGCTGCGAAAACCCGTAATCGTCGCTGATCGAACCACCCAGCACGAGATAGTTGTATAATGTGGTATCCTGGAAATTTTCCAGGTTCATGACCGGATATTTGTCGGGAATGACATTGATGAAATAGCCGATCTTGTCCGAATTCGACGTCTGATCATTTTTCAGATTTACTTGGTATTGAGCCGATTTTCGAACCGTTCTGCGAATTTCGAAATGGTCGCCATTGCTCTCTTTTGCAGTATACAATGCCGAGTCGTTTTCGAACTTAATGGCTAATGCTTTGGTAGAAGAAGTATTGAAATTCCACTCGATGGTCGTGCCTTCCGGTACCGAAAGGTTCCCTACATTATTCAGACCTTCTGAAGGTTTGTTGAGATACGCAGGATAATGCAAATTCACATCAAATGATAGCAGCGACGGCCGTTCGTCCACTACAATGCGATATTCTTCGGAAGCATAGCCCGCGGCGTCGAAAGAGAAAGCGACGTCGCGCTGCAGGTTTTTGAATGTGTAGGAAAAATCCTTCGTGCTTTCCTGTGTCAGTTTGAAGCGGGTACCATTCTGTACGAGGTAAACGGCGGATGGTATAGCCTCTCCTTTCAAGGTGAGGTTTAATGTAAAATCCTCATTCCGAAATGCTTTCAGGCTCTTGTTCTGCAGTTCGAAAGAGAATGGTGCGTAGGTGTAATTCTTCTGAAAATGGATTATGCGATCCGAACTTGACGAGAAAAATGAAGGATTAAAAAGCAAAATCACTGCGATGGCGGCGAGCGGGTATACCGCGTACTTGAGCCTCTTTTTATTCTCATTAAAACGAATGGCATCCGAAAAGCGGACGATCAGCAGCTGGCTCGACTTCTGCCGGATACTGGCCTCAATGAGGTCCGATTGCATTCCCGTCAAATTTCGAAGCTGCAATGTATTCACGAGCTTATCTCCTACCTCAGGAAAATACTGCCCGATCTGCAAT
This sequence comes from Dyadobacter sp. BHUBP1, assembly GCF_050587785.1. Taxonomy (NCBI): domain Bacteria; kingdom Pseudomonadati; phylum Bacteroidota; class Cytophagia; order Cytophagales; family Spirosomataceae; genus Dyadobacter; species Dyadobacter sp. BHUBP1. The sequence continues at coordinate 9,249 of NZ_JBOBIH010000020.1, read as the reverse complement.
GCGGCTTGTTCATCGGAAAGCGGTTTTCTTAATCCGTATAAATGGATCAATGGCTGTACCACCCATTGTACGAACGAAAACACCAGCACCGCCAGGAAGCCAAAAAACAGCATCCCGCGCACCACCGAGCTGAACCGCCCGAAATACTCGATCGTATTGAAAAACAAAAAGACAGTCAGCAGCAGCCCGATCGAGAAGATCGCGCCTTTGAGTAACTGGTTCTGATAATATTTCTGTCGGTATTCCTGAATGCGTAGCAACAGGCCTTCCATTGAGGTAGTGAAAGGAGCCATAGTGGTCTAGGTATAACTGTGAAGTTTTTATAACGCATGTGGCATCTAAAAATTACCGAGTGCCCATATGCGTTAAAAACAAAGAAATATAGCGAATTCCTGCTGCATTTACCCCAGAAATTATCGAAAATCGGGGAATAGTAACACCGTCAGAGTGTAATCAGCAAGCCGGCTGAAGCGTAGTTGATCCAGTTGAAATTGTAAATCTTATCATTGTCAGCGCCGCCTTCGAGCATGCGGTACCCGAGCTTGACCGCGATCGTGTTGTTGAAATTGTAAGCAATGCCGCCGAAGATGTCTTCGGCACGTCCCTGCTTCGCGGCGAGTGCATCGCCTTCTAGGATGACGGACCAGTGGTAGGCAGGTTTCCAGGAAGCATAAAAATTAATGAGTGGAACAAAACCAAGGTTGTCATAATGCGTGTCGGCGTACTCGCTCTTGAACCGGATGTCGGCGTCGCGGATCTTGGCGGTGAGCCCCGCCCCTACCCTCCACTTTCCATTGGCAAAAAAATCGTAGCGATAGGTAAGCCTGTACGAGTTGAACCGGTAATCTACATTGAGTGGTTGTCCCGGTAGAAAATTGTGATTGTTAAAATTGGTGTTCTCTGAAAGCGTCCCACGGTAGTGAATCGTCAATGGCGCGAACAATGCGGAGATATTGTGGCGGTTGCCGATCCGGTACCCCGCACGAATGCGATAAAACCCACTCCGATCCAGGTCGAGCTGCTCTGGAAGATTCACGCGCGTTCCGCGTCCGCTTAGAATTTGTACTTTATTGTAGCTGGTGTTCAATACCAGCCCGCCTTCGACGTCGAAATTGAACTGTGCGAATACAGGCGTATATGCGCTGCATATGAGGATGGTGAGTAGCAAAAAGAAGGCTTTCATAGGCAGCATTGGGATATAAAAAAACAAACAACCCGTTAACAGGTTGTTTGTACAAAATTAATGCCTGAAGAAAAATAAAATCGGTCGCTCCGCGACGAATTATGCCGGAATTGCCTCTGAAGAATTTTTTACTTCTCTTACAAACGCCCTAATATCGTTTTCAAGGTTGGTACTCTGCTGCAACACGCGGATGAACGCGCTTCCGATGATCGCACCGGCGGCGTGGCTCGAAGCTTTCACGAAAGTGTCATGGTCTTTAATTCCAAATCCGATTAGTCGCGGATTGCGAAGCTTCATGGCATCTAGTTTTTCGAAGTATGCTTCCATGTCGCCGCTCACACCGGATTTCGAACCGGTAACACTGGCAGAGGAAACCGTATAGATGAAACCTTCGCTCACCTCGTCGATCTGGCGAATGCGCGCTTCCGAAGTCTGCGGCGTAACCAGGAAGATATTCAGCAAACCGTGCGCGTCGAACACGGATTTGTATTCATCCAAATACACGTCCATCGGCATATCAGGCAAAATGAGCCCGTCGACACCCACTTCGGCACATTTGGCGCAAAATTCCTTGATACCGTATTGCAATACCGGATTGATATAACCCATTAACAGCACCGGCACAGTAATCGTGTCCCGCATACCTTGCAGTTGATCGAACAGAATGCGTACCGACATGCCGTTTTCCAACGCGCGGTCATTGCTTTGCTGGATTGTCTCACCGTCGGCTACAGGGTCGGAATAAGGCATTCCAATCTCCACCAGGTCGGCACCGCCATCCTGCAATGCCCGCAATACACGGGTAGTATCGTTCAGCTCCGGGAAACCGGCCGTGAAATACACGTTCAGCAGTCCCTGGCTGTCCGTAGTTTTATTAAAATTCTGAAAAAGACTTACAATGCGGTTCATTCTTGTGTCCAGTAGTCAACAACCAATACTTTGTCCAGGTGTGGTTCCAGGACTTTTACGAATGCTTTGTGCTCAGGGTGAGGCAGGTATACTTCACGGCCGGCTTCGCTGTCGAAGCTTACGAAAAACACGTGTGTGAAGCCTTGAGCCAGTCCCTCGGGGCTGTTGTTGGTACCCCACTCAAATCCTTTTACCTCTTTGATTTTCGAAGGGAGCTTACGGAAAGCGTCTTCCACTTCCTTCACTTGCGCTGGTGTTGAAGAATCCTTGAATTTGAAAAGAACAACGTGGCGCAGCATTTTTTTAGGTGGATTTGAAGGTGAAACAAACGACATGGTGCTGAAAAGGACCATGGAAGCAAGCAAAAAGAGTTTAAATCTCTGCATATGTGGTATGGATTAATGGTGATCCGGGACTAGGCCGAGCAGTTGAGGCATTCGCCTTCGTCGCTGAATTTCAGGCGATCGAACTCGCCCAGTTTTTCTTTCATTTCAAGGATCTCGTCTTCCATATCGCAACGTTCGAAGAGCGACAGTTCACCTGAGTTTACCTTTGCTTCCAGTTCCTGGATTTTCAATCGGAGATCGAAAACCTCTGGCAATGTCAATGTAGCCATGTGATGTTATATTGAGGTGAGAATTAATCGATGTATTTCATATAAGTACCCATATCCTTGTCGCCGCGGCCCGAGAGGTTCAATACCACCGTTTCGTTTTCGGAAGCGCCCAGACGGCCTAAAACGGCCAATGCGTGCGATGATTCCAGAGCGGGGATAATCCCTTCGAGGCGGGTGAGCTCGAACGCGGCCTGCACCGCCTCGTCGTCCGTGGCCGAAAGAAACGTTCCGCGGCCGCTGGCGGCAAGCCATGCGTGCTGCGGGCCGATGCCCGGGTAATCCAACCCTGCCGAGATGGAAAAAGGTTCCACTACCTGGCCGTCTTCGGTCTGCATCAGGATGGTACGGCTGCCGTGCAGTACACCGGGTTTGCCCAAAGCAACGGTGGCTGCGGAATGCCCGGAAGTCAGCCCCAACCCTGCCGCTTCGACGGCTACAAGTTTGACATTTTCTTCGTCGAGGAAGTGGTAGAATGCGCCTGCCGCATTGCTGCCGCCACCTACGCAAGCCACCACATAGTCGGGTGTTTCTTTGCCGGTATGCTCTTTGAGCTGCCAACGAATTTCCTCCGAAATAACCGACTGGAAGCGTGCTACCATGTCGGGATAAGGGTGTGGGCCTACCACAGAACCGATAATGTAATGCGTATCAACCGGGTTGTTGATCCAGTGGCGCATGGCCTCGTTGGTGGCATCTTTCAGCGTACGCGAGCCGCATGTAGCTGGGCGTACTTCCGCGCCGAGCATTTTCATGCGCGCTACGTTAGGTGCCTGGCGCTCGATATCGAGCTCGCCCATGTACACGATGCATTCGAGGTTCATCAATGCACATACGGTGGCTGTCGCCACGCCGTGCTGTCCCGCGCCGGTTTCGGCCACGATGCGTTTTTTGCCCAGGCGCTGGGCCATCAGAATCTGCCCGATGGTGTTGTTTACCTTGTGTGCGCCGGTATGGCAGAGATCTTCCCTTTTGAGGAAAATATTAGTTTTATATTTTTCCGAAAGCCGGTGTGCGGGGTAAAGCGGTGTTGGCCGGCCTACGTAATGGCGTAGTAAATCGTTGAATTCCTTTTGAAAAGAAGGGTCTGCGATTACTTGCAGGTAGTTTTCACGCAGTTCTTCAACATTCGGATATAGCATTTCAGGGATGAATGCGCCCCCGAAGGTGCCATAGTAACCGCGGTCATTTACCTGATACGACTTCTTTTCTGCAATTGATTCCATAAAATTTAAGCTTCCGCTTCTTCTTGCTCTTTTACACGAACTAAACTAAATAATTCTTCCAGCTTGGCGATGTCCTTCACACCCGGCTCGGTTTCGAACTTGCTGTTGACGTCGATGCCGTAAATAGGGAGTGTCTGCGATAAGCTGATAATCTCTTCGATGTTGTCGAGCCCGATGCCGCCGCTGAGGAGGAATGGCTTTTCATTATCGTATTTGCTCAGCAGTTTCCAATCGAATGCCGTGCCGTTGCCCCCCGGGTTTTCGCCTTTGGTATCGAACAAAAACAGGTCGCAAAACGATTTGTAGTTGTTTAGCATGGCAAAGTTGAACTTCTCGTCAATGGAAAATGCCTTGATCACGCTCACCCCTTTCTGACGTATGCTGCGGCAGATGTCGGGCATTTCGTTGCCGTGCAGCTGCACATACTGCAGGTCGTATTTTTTGACCATATTCAGGATATGCCCAGGGTTTGCATTCACGAATACCCCTACTTTTTTGATGCTCTGAGGAATGCTGCGGATGTATTCCTCGTTCAGTTCCTCGCCCACAAAGCGGGGTGATTTTTCATAGAAAATAAACCCTATAAAATTGGGCTGTAAGGCTACTACCTGTTCAATGTTGCCTTGCTGGCGCAATCCGCAAACTTTAATTTTCATAGGACCAGAGGATTTAGATTGCTATGTTGAGTTAAATTTTGTTGCAAACCTGTCAGTGCGGCGCCGGGGTTCGCAGTTTTCATAAATGTCTCTCCTATCAAAAAGCCCTTGTAGCCGTGTTGAAACAGCTTCACAATGGTTTCGGCATCTTTTAAACCGCTCTCTGAAATTTTCACGAAAGCATCGGGAATCAGCTCGCTCAATGCGATCGAGGTTTCGATGGAGGTTTCAAAAGTTTTCAGGTTACGGTTGTTCACGCCGACGATATCGATATGCTCGCCTGTACTTACAGCCAGTTCTTCCGCATCATGGACTTCCAACAGCACTTCCAGGCCCAGATCGTGCGCCCTGCGGCTCAAATGAGCGATTTCCGAAGGCGTAAGGCATGCTGCAATGAGCAAGATTACGTCCGCGCCGATGGATTTGGCTTCGAAAAGCTGGTATTCATCCACGATAAAATCCTTCCGGAGCATCGGAATCTGCGGGTTAGCCTTCCTGGCGGCGAGGAAATCGGCAAATGAGCCACCGAAAAAGTCGATATCGGTCAAAACGGAAAGTCCCACGGCACCTGAGTCCACATAATCCTTCGTCACGATTTCAGGCTGCACATCGGCATTGATAATGCCTTTTGAAGGGGACTTTCGTTTGAATTCCGAGATAATGCGGGGTGAAGTAGATGACCTTAGCGCCGCCGCGAGCGAGGCAGTCGGGCGCGCGAACAATGGCTCCTTTTCCAGGTCGGAAATGGACCGCTGCTTTTTCGATTCGCTGATTTCTTCCTGCTTGCGGGCGATAATTTTTTCTAAAATATTCATCTAAAAATGCTGTAACTGCAATTATAAAAAGGGAGAAATACTTCCCCGCTAACTATTCTTCGATCAATTTTTTGAAAGCAGCCAATGCTTTCTTGCTTTCGAGCGATTCCCGGGCTGTTTCCACGGCGTCGGTCAGCGACAACGCCGGATTGGCACAATAAAGCGCCATCGCCGCATTGGCCAGCACCGCCTGCTTCTGCGAAGGCGTTGCCGTGTCGTTCAAAACATTCATAAAAATCCGGGCGGACTCTTCCACCGTGACGCCGCCTGATAAATCTTCGGCGCGCAAAGTTTGAAGCCCTAGATGAGAGGGGGTAAGAACTTGCTCGGAATGAGCGGTGATAATCTTAAAAGCACCTGTCAATGACACTTCGTCGTAGCCGTCTAATGCGTGAAGAACCAGAAATTGCTTATCCGTTTGTTGGTAAAGATAAGCAAAAAGACGCGCTAATTCAAGACTAAATACGCCCACAAGCTGCTTTTTCGGCGATACCGGATTCACCATCGGACCCAGCATATTGAAGAACGTTTTCACGCCCAATTCCTTCCGTACCGGTGCTACATTCTTCATGGCCGGGTGGAAAAGAGGAGCATGCAAAAAGCACACACCCGCCTGGTCGATCTTCCGTTCCAGGTAATCCTTATCGTTCGTAAACTTCGCTCCCAGGTATTCCAGCACCGTCGACGACCCGCACATAGACGAAACGCCGTGGTTACCATGTTTGGCCACCCTTTGACCCGCCCCCGCCACGACAAAGCAGGATAATGTCGAAATATTAAATGTATCCTTGCCATCGCCTCCCGTTCCGCAAACGTCGATCGGATCATATGCCGACAAATCCACCGAAAGGCAGAGTTCGAGCAAGCCGTCACGGAAGCCTTCCAGTTCTTCGACGGTAATGCTGCGCATGGCATAGGTTGTTAAAAATGAAGCAATTTCTGAATTAGAATACTTGCCGGTTCCAATTCCCATCAGAACGTCTTTGGCTTGCGATTTGTCGAGGACTTTGTATTCAAAAAGATGGCTAAGAATGTGTTTCATGACAATTTTTAATTGCTAATATCGTCGGGTAAGGTGGTGTTAATTCAAATGCGGCGGGGTCAGATTTGCAACCAGTTTTGCAGCATTTCCTTGCCATGCTCGGTTAAAACAGACTCCGGGTGGAATTGGAGTCCTTTCACGTCGTATTTTTTGTGCGAAAGCCCCATCACCCGGCCTTTTTCGTCTACGGCAGTGATGCTAAGGTCGTCGGTGAATGTCTCCGGAATGACAGTCCAGGAATGGTACCGTCCGACTTTGATATGGGTAGGCAGGCCTTTGAAAATGCGCTCACTGGCGTCGGTAACGATGGCTGTGTCGGCAATACCATGCAGCACATCGGTCATATTCTCCAACTCGGCGCCGTAAACCTCCCCTATTCCCTGATGCCCCAGGCAAATGCCCAGAATGCTCTTGGAAGCACCGTATTCGCGGATTACGTCGTGCATAATGCCGGCTTCGGAAGGAATACCCGGACCGGGCGAAAGAAGGATCTTGTCGTAATTTCCGACGTCTTCCAGTGCGATCTTATCGTTCCGGTAAATGTCCACCTGGTCGTGCAGCTCGCGGAGGATGTACACGAGGTTGTAGGTGAAAGAATCGTAATTGTCGAGAACTAGTATTTTCATTTGGACGGTAAATTTCAAATCGTTTAAACGGCAATTTTGTAATCCAGGACCAACTCGTCCCCTGCTTTCCCACGAATGCCCCAGTTATGCGGCGGCGTTTCGGTGAGCGTGATTTCCACGTCGTTCGGCGTGATACCGAGCCCTTCTTCGAATTTCTGAAAGATCAGCCGGTACAAATGCTTCTTTGCTTCGATCGAACGGCCTTCAAACAGAGCGATCTCGATGACCGTGTAGCGCTCGCTCCGGCCTTCGGGATAAAAGAAATCTCCTTCATCAAGGTAAAAGAACCTGTGTGCTCGCTTATTTTGCGGGTACTGGAAGGCTTCTACAATGCAACTATGCAATGTATCGGACAGTTGCTCCCGGACCGCGTACAGAGAGGATTTGAGGCCGTATATTTTGATCTGTGACATGGCTGTTTCCCTTAGAGTTCTTCTGCTACCTTAATGGCCTGGCGCAATGCGGCCAATTTGCTGTTGATTTCCTGCAATTCACTTTCGACATTCGACTTCGCCACTACGCCCATTCCTGCACGGAAGAAAAGCGTATTGTCTTTGGCGAGAAAAGTCCGGATCGCGATCGCATGGTTGAAATCCCCATTGAAATCCATAAAACCGATGGCTCCGCCATAAATGCTGCGGTTGCTGGACTCCATCTGGTCGATGAGTTTCATGGCATTATGCTTGGGCGCACCCGATAAGGTGCCTGCGGGGAACGTGTCGGCCACGAGTTGAAGCGGGTTCACGTCCTTATTCATTTTGCCTACCACCTTTGAAACGAGGTGGATCACATGCGAGTAGTATTGTACTTCCTTGTAATTCGTCACTTTTACGGCGTCGCAGCTACGGCTCAGGTCATTACGGGCCAAATCCACTAACATGACGTGCTCAGCGGTCTCTTTGGGGTCGTTTAGCAGGTTTTGCGCGGCTTCCGCATCTGCCTGATCGTCGCCGGTGCGGCGGAATGTACCTGCAATCGGGTGAATTTCGGCCTGGCCGTTTTTAATGAATATCTGTTTTTCGGGAGAGGATCCGAAGATCTTGTAATTGCCGTAATCGAAATAGAAGAGGTAAGGCGAGGGATTGATCGAGCGCAAGGCGCGGTAAACATTGAACTCGTCGCCCTGGAATTTGCGGCTGAAACGACGAGAAGGCACGATCTGGAAGACATCACCGCGGAGGCAGTGGTCGATTCCCCTCTGGATCACTTTCCGCATTTCGTCGTCGGTAACGTTGGAGGTCTCATCGGCTGTTATACTGAAACCGTATTGCGGAAAATTCCGGTTCTTGATCAGCACCTCGATCTGATCGATACCAGCTTCCGCCGTTGTCTCGCCGTATTGATGTTCAAAAATGTAAAGCTCGTTTTTGAAATGGTTGATGGCGATAACGTACCGGTAAACCTGGTAGAATATCTGGTCAATTTCGGTCTCCTGGTTGGTCGGTTGTATTTCAATATCTTCGAAATAGGTCACCGCATCATAGGTCATATGACCAAAGAGGCCATTGGTGATAAAGGGAAACTTGCTCTTCTCGGATTTGAAGCTTTGAGCAAATCCGTACAAAGCCTGTACCGCATCCTTCCGGTTGGCTAGTTCGAAATTGACTTCAGAACCATCGGGGAACTTCTGGGTTACTATGCTATTGTTCAGCTTGAAAGAAGCAATAGGATCGCAGCAGATGTATGTAAATGAGTTTTCGTTGCCATGATAATCGGAGCTTTCCAGGAGGATTGTATTGACGAAGCGGTCTCGGAGCTTCAAATAGATCGAAACGGGCGTTAATGTATCGGCCAGGAGCTTTTTGTGGCGTGTGGTAATCTGATAAGTCTTGTCCAGGGTTTTCATGTGCAAGTAGTAATGTAAAGTGTATAAAAAAACGGCTCGCTGTCAGATGAACAGCGAGCCGTTTGTACGTATATTTTGATTCTATACCATGCAATAGCCTTACTTGTCCATCTTGGAAGGATAAGTACGCCACCACCAAATAGTATTGAATAATTTCATAGTTGATTGTTGCCTTGCGACAGTTACAGGGACAAATATAGGAAAAAGAATTATCGCTGCAGTCTTTTGCAAAATATTTCTGCAAGAATTTGCAAAGGGCTTTTACTTCAAAGCTTCATTTTGAGGGGCTGAACTTGATATAATCCTATTAAAAAACCTGCCATTGTGGCGTAT
>NZ_JBOBIH010000019.1:0-26456 GCF_050587785.1 Dyadobacter sp. BHUBP1 | reverse complement strand
GATAAAAAACGGTCTTTCGGAAGCCCAAGACCGTTTACTTTCTGGTTTTAACCGTGCTGCACTTCAATCAAGCTGACGACAAGACCATCAGGCTGAATGCACTCGTTACGTTATGAAGGACTAATGACTGATATGCGCCATTGGGGGGCAGACCCACTATTTCCCTACGGCTCGAATTGGGCTTGCCGGTCGAAAAGACGAATCGTATGCCGTAAAAATCTTTCTCATACTTAGTTATTCGATTCATGAAGCTAGTTGTCACAAAGTACCTGCCCGGTTCTGCCGGGCAGGTATCCGAACTATCCGCCAACAGAAACCTGCATTTAGGCCTCCGGTTTAGCCATCCTATTAAACACCATCAGATTTAGACGTATCAAACCAGTAGGTTTACAAAGCACCTACCCGGAAAGCCCGGGCAGGTATCCCACTTTTCAACCGCAGGTGCCAATCAGTCGGGCCCCTGGGTTTACCCTCCTTCTTTTGAATGCTATCCTACCAGCGCAGGTCATTAAAGCCTGTTGCTATTTTCAAAGATTTGTTAAAACACTTACCCGGGGAACCCAGGCAAGTGTCGGTCTTACCAAGTTATCGTGAACCCTGCCAGATAAACCGTCCTCTATTTTGCTACCACCAGTTTATGTGTGTGTAATGACCCATCCTTGTGGGTAAAGATGATCAGGTAAGTGCCGCTCTGGAAACCTTTGATATTAACTTGTGGTGAAGCAGGATTTTGTGCTTCATACAAGACTATGCCGTTCGCATCGAGGATTTTCGGCGATTTGATCACCGGCAGTAGCGACTGATCGATCCGGACTGTTTCAGATGCGGGGTTGGGGTAGACTATCGCGGTAGCATCATAAAGCTTGATGGCCACGATCCGGCTGTAAGCAAAGGTGCTATCCAGATCGACCATTTTCAGCCGGTAGAAGTTGACACCTTTGGTCGGCTGGTTGTGAAACTTTATAGTGCCATTTCTTGTGATAACGGCTTATCCATACATTTTGCGATAGATATTCCAGATTCCGCCAATAGGATAAGTACCCGGGCCGATGTAAAGCATTTCTGCCACATCTATGTAGCTCCGAGAGGAGGGAGCTATAATTATTCATATTCCTCAATTCCCAGCTTCGTGCGGAATGACTCTATTTTCCTATTACCAAACTCTTTACTGTTGCTTTGCCATTGTATATTATATGTAGGTAATACAGCCCTTCGCTCAGCCCTTCAAGACTGATAACGTTCGAAGTTTCTGATACAGCTTTATTGGCTATTACCCTGCCCGTTGTATCATACAACCGAATGGTTCCCGCACCTGCAAGCCCATCAATGCTCACTTCGCTTTTTACCGGATTAGGATAGATATTGAAATCGTTCATCACTCCGAAGTGTACCACTCTTATAAGACTATACTCATGTTGACCATTAAAGTCCATCTGCTTTAAGCGATAGTAATTTTTGTCAGCAATCGGAGCTTCGTCGGTAAAGCTATAAACAGATTTTGTGTTGCTTTCTCCTTCAGGAGAATTACTGTCTATAAAGCCTATTTGAGCCCAGTTTCTGCCATCCGCACTTCTTTCTATCGCAAAGCCTTTGTTAGTTTCCTCGGATGCCGTTGCCCAGCTTAATAATGCCGTACCTGATAGTGCCGTAGCGTTAAAATACACCAGCTTTACAGGCAGTGCATTATCCCATGTCAGTGTGTAAGTAGCCGATGTGAGATCTGTGCTACCTGCAGCATCTACATAAGCATACTCAAATGAAGTAGAAGTATAACCGCTGCCGGTAAGCTTCACACTTAGTAGCGCGGGATCGGCGAATACTGTACCGTTGGTAATATCAGACGCAGTTACCTGTGTGCCGTTGTACCATAGCTCTCCGTTAATAGGCAAAGATGTAACTACCACACCCGCAGGAGAATTATTAGAATGAGGTCCGGGGGTAGTAACGACATTGCCTGTATAAATTCCGTCTTCTGGGTCAGAACCGTTCGTTAATGGTGGGTTGCTTCCGCCATTTAATGGTATAAAGGCATCGCTTGTAGGCTGTGATGGTAACTGATACGTTACGTTATTGGAATTGGGGGGCTGGTTTAAGCCGAAGTTGACACCTGTCACGTTTGTAGTGCCTGAAATATTGATATCTGTGTCGCCATCCGCTGGAGATGTAGGTTCAGTAGAACTTACATTTACATACGCAGTCGGTGGCGTTATTCTTACGACATAGTGGCCGACATTCACTTGATCAAAAAAATAATTACCACTGGCATCTGTAGTGGCGGTGGCCAGTATGGTAGTACCGTCAGGAGCGTAGAGGGTTACAGTAACGGGGGTATTGATGGTAGCACCGTCACCCATAGGGACACCGTTCGCTCCACCAATCATACCGTCGGCATCGTTAAATACTGTGCCGCTAATGACAGCACAAGTCAACTGTGGCGCAATGTTGAACTGAGCATTCGAAGTACAGCCCCCCTCACCTGCTGCCATTACATTATAATTCGTGCCCGGGCTCATTCCCGAAATCACTCCTCCTGCACTAACACTTGGCCCTGCCGGTGAAAATGTATAACTAAGAGCGGAATTCCAATTGGTAATCGTGGCGGTTCCATTTCCAGTACAACTTGCTGCGCTTGTATTAACCACCGGCGCAGCGGGTATATCATAACGTGTTACACGCGCATCATAATTGCTCCACGGTCCGGTAAAGCAACCGTCCCTAAGTACTATTCTTGCTCTATAACGTCGGTCATCGCTGCTTGCAGTATGGCTGATAGAAGTTCCAGTACCGACAATACCAACGGTTTCTTCTTCCCATTGTACATACGCTCCGGTAGGGAGCGGACTGTACGGAGCAGGCAGCGTTGCAGTAAGTGTTTGGGCTAACGGAACAGCAGAACAGTAATTAATTTGCTGGTTTATCACTGGTGCAGGGATTGTCTGATAGCTACTCTCCACAGTAACCTCTCCAATCCAGATGTCATCATCCGCCTGAGTATATCCGTTATATGGAGGATTATCCTGCTGTGAAGAATAATAGAACCCAAGCGTTCCGTTATTATCGACAGTATTAGGCAAAGTCAGGACTAAATTATTTAAACACATTTGAATATTCCCTGCACCATCTGGATTTTTCACAAAATGATTTCCTGCGGGTATATTTCCGGTTGCACCATTTTCATAAACTATGTTAGCATATTGGTTGAAAGTCCCGGCTTGGTTAGTGATAACGGCATAGCGAACTCCATCATATTTTATCTCCAGCTTAGCCCAGCCCGAAATACTCTCTGGCCCAATAGGTATAGCATCATAAGTTCCAATACACGCTTTAATTTTTGGAGATATCCCGGCGGGGTTTACACATGTTAGATCCTGGGTTATACTTGTTTCAAGATTATTAATAATAAAGAGAACACCCGGGTTTGAAGCTCCCACACCTTGGCCTCTGATCCAACCGGAGGCATTGGAAGAAAAAGTAGGATTATTAACCCTTTGCGATGTAATCAGCTGGGCATTTGTATCGAAATAACCTATTACAATTATTAAGACAGATAATAATTTTTTCATTTTTAATATTGAAAAGTAATTCATGAAAATTTTGTTTCTAACGATATATTATTTGATGCTTAACGTTGACACCTAACCGAGCCAAATAGGAAGAAAAACTATTGAAGAGTTTGTATGACATTTGTATCCAGTTGGATTCTTCTTTGTCAGTAGAGTGGCACGAGAAATGTATCAGCATGGCAAGAGGGCGTAAATAAATTACTACGCAATGTTATTCATATTCTCTTGCTCATTCCCTGATTCGCTCGAAATCATTCTATTTTCATATCACCAACTTGCCTATTGTTGCTTTACCACGGTAAGTATCATGCGTCCCAAAAGCCCATCAATTCTTACTCGTATTTTTCTCGACTATGATAAATATTGATATTTTTGTTTTCTCCAAATCGCACCGATATTACAAAGCTATATTCGTATTGGGCATCAAATTATATTTACTTTAAACGATAATAATTTTATTGCTACTCGGTACTTCATCTGTACCTGATTTCGCCTTCTTATAATTGCACATATGAGGAGTGAGGAAACGCAAATTTAATGCGGCAAGTCGGCTGCATAAATCGGAATACATAACGAGATGTCCTCAAAAGAAAGTGATTTTCAGTGTAGTAAAATTACTAACAGTGATTAATGAATACTGTTGGATTAATCGTGTTTCGTAGATATGAAGGATCTTTTCGTGCCAGAGTTTCGAATGCTATATAATACTCGCGAAATCTGGACAGCAACTTTAAACTAAGCTTCATCCAGTCCATTCGTTGCCGAGTGAAAGGGAGATGTTACTTCATGTTTGGTTCTGAGACATTTTGAGGTTAGAAATTTGTAATAATTTACCTCGTTACAATTCATGTAGGTATATTACAACTGGTAGAGACAGAGGGCATCTGCCAGATTGATTTTGTCCGTCAATTGCAAACATCTGATAGGCCCAAAGCCACGATCGTAGGTTGATTCTATGAGCGGTATCCTATGCTTCTTTCAATCTTTGGATACCCACCTCATAAGTCAAAAAACAAGACAACAGGCTCTGATAGAAGGCTCTTAGGTTTCACGACTTTGGGAGGTTTTCACTTTCTTGTAAAATTGGCAGCGCGATAGCTGTCAAACTTTAAACATCCTGAACGTCGTTCCGCTGCTATCAGAATGTACCTGAATGGTTAGTCCAGCGAGATCAGCGAGCTCTTTGACGATGATCAATCCCAGGCCAAGGTCGGGTGGGGCAGTATTGTTTGCGGATTGATTTACGGAATTCGTACTGTTGAGCCAGGCGACTATGTTTTCAGGCAAGTTTCCAGCAGTGTCGGAAATAGTGACAATCGCCTTATTGTCGATGGAATGGGCAGAAAGAGTGATCGTATCCTGCCAGCCGATCTTTATGGCATTGTCAAGCAGGTTGTGAATAATGATTGCCAGGAACTGACGATTAACCAACATCACCGCGCTGGTCTCTGTATCGAGCCGGATCTGGGAATGACGTTCCTTAGCCAATTGGTCAAAAACAGCAGCCTTTTCTTGGAGAACTTGCTTCACTGGCACCAGTGACTCATCCACTTTCCCGTTTTGCGCTGTCGTTGCCTTGACGAATCCAAGCAGATTATCTGCGAGCTCATAGGTTTTGCTGGCCGACTCGGCTATTCCCCAACTCATTTCAGAGAGTATCCCGTGCTCTGTAGGAGTTGCCAGCAATTCATGGAGCTTTTTGCTGTACCGGATAAGGAATTTGAGGGGACTTCTCAGATCATGGCCCAAAACCGCGATAATCCTCATTTGGACTTGGAGTTGCCTTTGAAGGCTGCGCTGGGACTCTTCCAGCATTCCCATAGTTTGGGAAAGTTCTTTAGTCCGTTCATCGACGCGACGAGAAAGATCCCGGTTCCGTGAGCGAAGTGCTCTTGTGCGGAGCATGTTATACCCGATCAGCAAACCTGCGAGCAAGACGAGCATCAGACAGACAAACCACCATGTAGCAAACCAGGCTGGGGAAATCATTAGTACAATTTTTTTTTCAATGTATTGGGAGCCGAACCCGGCCATTTTGCGGATGTTTAGACGGTATTCGCCAGTGGGAAGGTTAAAAATATTGATCTTCAGGTCGTCCGCTACCCGGAACTGGGAACCTTTGCCCTTTTTATGGACGGGGTCTATACTATATGCTATATTTAGATTTTCGCGGTCCATGAAAAACGGGGTGGCGAGTTGAATGCTCAATGATCCGAAGTCGTATTCGAGCCGGATGGTATCATTGAGCGATACGGACTTCCCACTTACTTCCACCTTGTCAACAATAAAAGGATTTGTCAGCGATGATGGCGTGGGGATGCCTGGCGGAATAAACACAAGCCCGTTCATCGACGGTAAGGAAATATATCCGTTTCCGAGCCTGATGCCGCAAGGCTGGCAGCCCCCATTGAACTCGTTAATTCTAAGCCCATCTGCCCTGGAATAGTACCGAAAAAAGACCGAGGGCAACTTTCTGTCTGCAAATGCAACCAAATCATTAATTTGAGCTTGGAACAAGCCCTTATTAGTTGATATCCAGAAGTAGCCTTTTTCATCTGCGACCAGGCAATGAGCATAATTCAAATACCCCCTTAAGTCAGATGGGATCGCAAGAATCTTGTCCTTACGCAGTAAAAAAATACCATCCCCATAGGTGGTTACCCAGATTTGGTCTGGTGCAGTCGTGGTGATGCTGCGGATATTTTTTTGCTGCATCCCGTCGATGACCGACAGCTGCTTTTTTGAGGAATCCCAACAAAAAAGACCTTTGTTAGTGCCTACCCAGAGCTTGTTTTCATCAATCTGAAACAGAAACGTAATGTCAGCGCCCGTTGATGCTACCTTGTGAAAGGGATTCTTTACATCTGTCTGGTCAACGATGGCCAGGTCCCCGTTTCGAAAGCCAACCCAAATCAAACTGTCCTGTCCCTGATAGAGCCGGGACGGCTCTATGACAGATATCCATTGGGTGACACTCTGAGTAGTACCACCAGATATTTTTAAGACCGAGGTTTTGGTCCTGTACCATATATTTCCAGAATGGTCACGCAGAATTGTAAACCTACCATCAGTATTGGTGGTGTCTACTCCTGGAAGCCTTTGACGGATAAAACCGTTTTCAGTAGCCATTCTCCCATTCGGGAGTACAACTGTTGAATCATTAATTGCGTGCTGGGCGTAAAAAATATTTTCATAATCATCACCTTTTGTCGTCACGGTTTGCAAGGCCTTTTGGGAGAGAATATACATCCCTCCAGTCTGGCTTCCCGCATACAAAGTCCCGTCCAGCGAATCGAAGTAGAAACTGCTTAACCGGCGCCGGTGCGTATCTAAACCCTCCAAAACCAAACAGGTAGAAAGTGTTTTTTTTTGAGGGTCATAGCTGACTAGGTAGATATGGTCGCCCAGCGTCGCGATCAGTTGGTTGTTGATCTTGTTGACAAAAACAAGGGTTTTATGTCCTTCTTTAACAAACATGGGGTGCCGGGTGATATCCCCGCCAAGCCGGATTTGTCTGTTCCCCCGTTGAGAGACATGGATAAATTCTATACCCACCCCGGTTTGATGATAGAACAATTCATTTCCTGTCGACATGAAGTTTTTTAAGTTCGGGGTCGTATCTCCGGGGGCTTGGAATGGTGCCAGGCCGCTGGGGCCCAAAAAGGGGACCACACCAGCAACCTTGCCCGACTGAAAAATGACGACTTTCTGATTGAAGCAAGCAAAATACCGTCCCGTTTTGGTTGTAACGACAAGGTGTTGTTGCTTAAAGTCGCGGGAGAGGGTTCTCCTGATCATTTCTGGTTCCGCCAGTTTCAGCCGAATGAAGGCTGAGATGGGGCCCCTGTCAATATCGCGGATAAAAAGGTTAGCCGAATCGACTGTCGCCGTACCACCCGAGATTCGGACGGCCCTGTTGAACTCGGAATATGCATAGATTTCTCCCGTTGCCGCGTTCCTTTGAAATTGGTAAAAACGGTCACTTTCAATGCCCAGTGATTTCTTTGTAAAAATCTTAAAACTCTTGCCGTCATATCTGACCAGACCCTGCTCGGTTGCCAGCCAGATGAAGCCCAATTCATCGTGGACGATACTGCGCACACTGTTTTGGGGGAGGCCTTCTTCCTCGGTCAACTGTCTGAGGCTGTATTCGTCGATTGCAGGGCGCTGGGCGCAGACTATCAGACCAGAAAATAAAATAGCATACACCGAGACCAAAATAATCCTCATAATACAAGCAGGTAAAATGATGCGCTATTTTAAAGAAAAAATAGATTATTTATGTAGTTCTAGGCACAGCTCTAACTGTCGTTCAAAATCTGAAATCAGAATTGTTGTCGTCCGAGATCTCGAACGGCTGATCGATACGGGAACGGGTCTATGCTGCCCCGCTGGCCAGATAGAATACCAGTGACATGGTTGAAATGAAGGCCAGGTCTTACAAAGTCATTAAAGCCTCATGTAATTCTTCTGGCGTGGAGATTTTTAGCTTTTTGTAAATAGAGCTCTTGACAGCGCTTATTGTCCCTGAGGCGATGTTAAGATGCCCTGCAATATCCTTATTGCTTAGTCCGTCGGCCAGCATCCTGGCCACTTCGTATTGCCTCAATGTCAGAGATGGGCGAGAGATACCGCGGTTTTGGGACTGCAAATGGAAGACAAATGCATTGACCAGGGAATTGTGGAAGTAAACCTTGCCCGAGCGCACAATTTCGATACAGGAAGCAATGTCGTTGTCTTCAAGCGAAAAGAAGCCCGCAATGCCGGCTTTGTAATACATGCGGATCACGCCTGGGATCGAGCTCACATCATATGCGATGACCATTGATTGTGGGTATTTTTTTTTCAGCAGTGTTATGTAACCGATTCCTGCTTTACCGGAAGAGCGGACTAAGCTTATGATGATCATTTCGGGAACCGAAGCCCGGGGCAACTCTTCAAATGATGAGAATGCTGTTATTTTATATTCGGTGGCGATGCCGGCCAACGTGGCCAGCAAGCTGTTCCTGATGATGGGGAGCTCTTCAATTAGAAAAACCGAGTTGGTCATACTGAATTTCTGTTTGCCGTTGTTGATGAGAAAAGTTGAAGCAAGCCGCTGAAACCAACTTTCTCTGGTTGGTTTCAAATTTAGTAAGTGCCAAAGGCGATCACGTTAGATTGACCTAGCGAGATCGAACCAATTCGTTACTACAAACAACGTAGTTTGTTCACTAAAAAATGAGGGGCTAGATGTTAGGCTTGATGTATCCTGGCCACGAGCAGCAGGCGAATTTCTTTACTTTTGACTATAGGATAATTAATGATGCCGATTGCCAAATACTGGTCGGGACTTGCAAATAGGATTGGCAGGCCCAGGGAACACTTTTTGCCTAAGGCCTGATATTGGCCTTAGGCTTTACCAACTGACGTGTATAGAGTGTTGAATGACTTGAATGCATCTATTTTAACAGCTCTAGCTAAACTAGTTTGGTTAGGTGACAGCCTAATCGAAAAGAAGATTTCTAAGCACGTGTGCAACTAGGGCTTGAATAGTAAATTATACCTATCGGAAGACCACCTATATATTTAGGGTAGCGGGGAGGTCCGATAAAATCCATTGTAAACAAAGAAGGCCGGACGCTTAGGCTCCCGGCCTTACCCACTTATTTCAACGTAGTTGCCAAAGAGCAAAATCCTCCATTAAGGATCAAGATGGATTTGATACCTAATGGCTGTTAGCACTGAAACCAAACGTTGCTTTTTTGTAACGGTCAAGCGTCTGCGCTGGGCGCCGCGGTAAATCCTTGTTGCCCAGCGCAAAACATTTAAACATTAACTAGTTATGGCTTATATCTTTTCAGCAGGCCGGCCAGGACAAGTACGACCAACGCGCTAGCGCTTACAGTTAAAATCCAGAAAGTGGCTGGCGATAACCACAGGTCTGCTTCCAAATTATCCGCAAGCATCCTGCCGCCGATTAATGCAGTAATTATGCAAAGCAGCAGTTGAGCTGTGGATGAAAGAGAAAATCGGCTCAGCACATTGTTTGCCAACCAACCTGCAAGCGCTCCGATAAGTAGTGATGTTACCAAACTGGCCATAATTAGTTTAGGTTAAAAAGGTAATGGGATGCTACACCGCCGGTATTCGCAGTACCTGGCCAGGATAGATCAGCTCCGAATCTTTGAGCATGGGCTTGTTAGCCTCGAAGATGACCGGATACTTCATCATATCCCCATAATACTGCTTGGCGATCGCGGAAAGCGTATCTCCCTTGCCGACCGTGTGGAACCTGGACTGCAGCTGCGGGGCGGCTACAGCAATTCGGTTGTCCACGATTTCAACTCCTTCGACGTTGCCGACAGCCAGCGCGATCTTCTCTGAATCTTGTTGGGTGTTAGTCTTGCCTTCGAGGATAACTGTATGCCCTGATGTTTTTTACTTTCAGCGAGGTATATGATAGTCCAAGGGACTGAACATGTCCAAGCAAGGCGCTGGCCCGAAGAGGTTCGGGATTTTCGGGAACCGCGGTGGTGTAAGCTTCCTCTTTTTTAAAAATCTTTTCGCCGACTCCTTGATGAATGAAAGTAGACCCATACTGTAAGTTGAATTTAAGTGAAAACTGAATTTAGATTGATTTGAGTAGTTTCGCTTTTGCCAGGTTTCGACAGCGAGTAAAGGGGCATATGCGATTTGAGCGCCTATACTTTTTCCCTAGATCCTGAACGCCCCAAGCATCTAGCCACCAAAGAAACTCCTTTCTGTTATCAGGCTGAAAATGAATTACCTGACCGTTGTTTAATAAAATCGTAAAGTAATCGTCTGGTTGAATGAACCGGATCAATTCACAGGCATTGTAGCGAAAACCTGGATAAATGGATCTTACCACATTAATGTATTAATTTTCTGGTAATGAAATGGTTATATGCCACATGTCTCCGGCGTTAGCAACTTTATCGGTTCCCCAGGAGCCTGCGCGGCCATCGGGGCGTAAGTAAACCTCGAACGTAGCAGTCGTGAGCTGGCTTGCTTTCAACAGGATGCTTCCACAAGCTGCACCCTTTCCACATACACCCGAAACCGGTGTATTGCTATGAAGTATCTTGCGGCCGGTCTGATCCAGCACCAACTCTGGCGTGCCAGAGAGTTTGACCAGATTGATGGATTCTGTTACAAGCTCTAATTCGGTACTGAAACCAAGCCGCTTCCCGGAAAAAAAGGTAGTAGCTCCAAGGCCAATCAGGGAAATAACTGGGTCATTTACAGGTCTGCTGAAAGTAAGGCGGAGCTTGCCGTAATAATAACGGCTGGCGTCACTGGTGGCCGCCATGGTGGTGATCAAAGGTTTGGCGGAAAGGAAAATTTGCACCCCAAGATTCGAGTTGAGATTAATCCCATTTCCAATTGGGCCGTCCGGATGGGCGGTAAAAAGATTGCTGGCAGTGTCAGTAAGTGCATAGCTGGTGTTAGCGACCCGTGTGCCGATGGCATTCTGCTGTGATTTTCCCGATGCAGCCCCGAAAGTAATTCCGGTAACGTGCTGTGGTACATTAAGAAATGCTTGGTCGTCAAGGCTCAGCGTGACGGTCAGCGGCTTTTTTGCAGGATCAAAGTATTTAGCTCCGTTACCCGCGCCATTTCTGTTCAGGTAGAACGAAAGTGTCTGCGGGATCGAAGTTGGCCCGATCGGGATTGGCGGCTTGATACTGTTGCTGATGCCGTCCTGAACAAGCTCAAGTGTATTTTTTTGCGCATTTGTTTGCCAAGCGATCATCGGGGCCACAATCAGGACTAGTAAAACGGTGCTTCTGCTCATAGATGGGATAATTATTGACAAGGATGCAATAGGGTATTCCCTGAACTGAATGTAAGCGATAAAAACGCCTTCTGATCCCAAAAGGTCGTTTCCTGCCTGGTAATAAACTGTGCTGTACTTGAATTTAATCAGGCTGACCGCAGGGCTATCAGCCTGAAAGCACTTCTCAACGTTATGAAATTAGTTAGCCTGAAATCGGTGTTTTTTGTTGTTTCTTTTAGACACTTACCCAGGAAGCCCCGGGCAAGTGTCGGTCTAGTCATGGTGATCAACGCCATGAAATGGATCACCCGTCCTTCTATCCTATTGATTTTAGTGTGTGTATTGTGCCATCCTTATAGTCCTTGTTTTCCGGTTCGAAGGCGGCTGTCGAGCTCTTTGCGCTTGCGTTTACTGACGTAAGCAGTACCCCCGCATCGTAGCAGCAGAACATTGTTCTCTATGTTGCGCATTTCGATCTGGCGCAGGTTGACCAGAAACGATTTGTGCACGCGCATAAAGCCCAGCCCCAGCCTGACAGTCATCGTTTTCAACGTTTTGCAGACCAGGTATTTTTTTCCGGTCAGCGTATGTACATACGTATAGTTCCCTCCCCCTTCCAGATATGTTATCGACCTGGTATCCAAAACAATGTTTTGTCCCATGTGAATAATCCGGAGCCTTGGGCCGAGGTTGAGTATTGATTCTGGGTTGCTGCTTAACAAATTGTTCAAAGCCATTTGAATTTTTGGAGTAAGTCTTTCATTTTGAGCCGCCTGTTGGGATGTCTTATTATATCAAGATTAACTTTTTGTTTGATTATGCTGCTGTGATTTGACAATACAAACCTAATATGCTTTGTCCGTAGTACTATTCGAAAGAACTAATGACAGAGATTTAGAAAAAGTGGATTTTTATTGTAGTTAAAGCACTAATACTGGAAGTGTAACAGGTGTGATCCATCGCCGGGAACTAGCGGATAGGGATTCTTATCAGGCTGACCGGCGTCCGAATACAGGTTGGCATAAAGTGGAACGCCGGAAGCAAGCTGAATGGGGATCCCATGAATAGTATTGTCCGGGAGGCCATTGCCATCATCAAACACTGTTCCGACAAGAACGACATTGGACGCAATGAAGGAGTTAATAGCGCTCAGATCAGCCCCTTGTTAGGTCAGAAAGCAGGATAGCTGCTGCTGTTTATATAGCCGTTTACACGCTCGCTACTGCGTTGTACATCGGGGTCAGCCGGTAGAAGCGAATAGCCGAAAAAAGTATCCCCGACGCCCAGGCCCAGCTACGCGAGAATGATAAACATACTATTTACATCCTGCGAGCAAGGACATTAATCATCGAGGGAAACGGCGATGCTGTGAGCTGATCGTTAATCTCAGTCGCGGTCGCCTTATTGTCATTGCGCCTGAACACGATGCTAGGCATATTGAAGATAAATGTAGTTGGCCCTTATGGCCCGGAGTGAGGCCCACCATTTACCCCTTTTTGTGTCGAGGCATTGTTAAATGCCAACACATCCGAATAGATGTTGTTTGCGCCCAGGCCGTTATTGGTTCTCCCTGATAAAGCCTTGATTGCCGTTACTTTCAGCGCATCGTCGCTATTCCCCCCGGGGTATCGATCACGATCCCACTTGTGTTCAGGTTTGAAGAGGTGATGCTGATATCTGGATTCCAAATCAGGTCAACCCTTTCGATGTTATTGGCCATAATGTTGGCACTTTGGCCGGGATTAGCCCCGGCATTGGATTAAATATTGGCAAAGGTGTTGTCTGATCCGGTGTTGATATAAGCAGTTTAACAGGACGACTTGGGGCTAAGTCTAGCGTTCCTGGTTAGGAAGCCACCAGGTTAAAACGTTTGGAGTCGAAGTTTTATCCTGGGTGGCTTTCGAATAAAATGCCTGCCGGTCTTTCCAGTCGGCTGCCGGTTGATTGGATATGACAACTCAATTTTAAGGGTGTACCGTCGCTAAGAGCGGTTTCGTCGCACGAAAACACCGGTAGTTGACTGAGATTTTTGATATTGATGAGTAATACCATTGACAAGAAATGAAGTCATTCGCTTGTTGTTGGTCGTGAAATTATAGGTGTTGTTACTTCCGGCAGGTAGTCTGGAGGTAATATCGGAATAGGGAGAGGCCACCGTTGCATTGTAGTTGGTTGGGGTAGCTGGGACAGAGCTAACGACCGGATTGGTAAACGTTGTCTGGGCATTGACATCGAGCAGCTGATAGGCAACAGACATCGCCAGAGCTAGCCTCTATTCAAAGCCAGATTCCTTGAGGACCTGGCTTTGAATAGAGGTTACACATAACTACATTTTTTTGCACTATCAAAGATCTACGGCCGGTATGCCAGCAAAAACTCCAGGATTAGTCCATTGATTATTTGCCAACAACAATTTTCTGAATAAGAGCAGTGTTATCCTGGCTCACGGCACGGATCAGATAAGTCCCTACGGGTAGTTTGGATACGTCGATCCCGTTTGCTGGCTGATAGTCCCCGGCCAATATAACCCTGCCGTTCATGTCGATAAGCCCGTAATTTCTAATGGTCATATCGGCTGCTTTGAGGAACACTACTCCGCTGGCCGGGTTAGGGAAGGCGACCATTCCAGGCAATGTTTGAAAACTGGTCTCGCGGATCCGGCTGAATGCGAAAGTCCCATCAAAATCAACCATCTTCAAACGGTAGTAATTTATACCCTTGGACGGGGTCTGGTCGACAAAGCTGTATTTGATCAAAGCGCTGCTTTCACCGTGGCTTTTCTGTATACCTACCGCTTGCCAGTCCCGGGCATTGTTGCTGCGCTGGATTTCAAAATAGTCCGAATTGGTTTCTGAGGTGGTCGACCAGGACAGTATTGCTGTGCTGGTCTCGGTGGTGACATCGAAGCTGGCCAGGGTGACCGGCATGGGGACTTCGATCATGTAATCTTCCACTTCACCGCCGGAGGCAAGGCCGGTGGGATTTGCTGCGAGCGGATCGCTGCTTAAACGAAACCGCGCATAAACTTTGTTCGGCGCGTTCAGACCGGTCCATGTCAGACTGTAACTGGCGGTGCCGGAACTGGCTGGCACCGGAATCGAAAGCCTCTCCGATGATTCAAAAGTGCCGCTTTGGTCCCAATCTATCCACGCATATAGTGTAGCGGCAGTGCTTGTGTTATTAGTCGCAGAAACCGCTACCGAATAGCTAGTTGCGCCAGCATGAAGCGTGGCAGGGGTTACCCCGTCTTCGTCATCGATGTTATCCAGGTTATCGGCATTTGCGATTGCGGATGCTAAATACAGGTTTTCAATATCCAGCTTCGCGCCCAGGTACAAAAGGGGGTCGCAAGAAACACTGATGGTTTGCGCTGGCTGGCCATGGACCGCTTCGCCGTATGAGATCGGATCATCACCATAATCGGTAAGAGCGCGAAGGGAGATATTGTCGATGTAGAAATCGTTACCGATCGCGCTACCTCCCGGATATCTCAATTCAAGCGAATATGTGCCATCCGAAGGAGGCGTCAATGTCACAAAAACCTTCTGCCAGGGAGAGGACGCGTCATCATCGGACAGCGCCGATGCCGGCGGCAGGTCCAGGGTTCCTGAGGCAACGGCCACCCCGGACGAGTTTAGCAGCCGGTAAGGGACCGAGACAGTTGTGTTGATGCCCTGGGTAGTCGCATTGGCATTTTTTCCGTCAAAGCTGAAAAGATACGAAAGGCTGCCTTTCAGGTTCAGGCCAGGCTGGTTGAAGAACGGCAGGTTGTTGCCCGCACCGTTGATGATCAGGAATTTGTCGTAGACATCCCCTGTGGTGGTACCGTAGGTCTTACGCCAGTGAGTGGGGTAAACATTGATCAATGATTTGGTCTGGTTGCCATCGTTGTTGCTGTCTATCAAATCTCCGAGGGTGCCAATGTAGGAAGTTACCGTGAAACGGCTTTCCTGGATCATCACACCAGCACCCCAACCCGTAATTGCGCTAAATTCGTTGGCTTTATTCGCATAGGTATACTGCGTGTTGGTCGGATTTGACAGGCCTGCATTCCCATACAGAACCGTATTGCTGAAATCCTTGCTGAACCCGGGCTGTTCAGGGTGCACACGGAGGTAGCTGCCTGCACCAGTTCCTGTCGAGAAGGAACCGAATGTGCCGTTTTCTGCCAAAGTGATCAGGTTGTTGGTGAAGGGCGGCGTGCCGTTCAGGGTCGCGCAGGACTGCGATACCTGGGCTTGTTTCAGGGTAAAATTCAGGTTACCCTTGTCAGTATCGGCCCGGAACCGGTTTACATATGTATTGCTTTGCTGGTTGTCCCAATAAACGCTTCCGGTAGTGCCAGATGACTGGGCAAGTTGCAAATGGTTAGCAAAAGTGATTGCCCCGGTAGGCGAATAGTAATACTGCGAGGTCGAAAAGCGCTGGCCGGAGTTGGTCCAGGCGGGATCGACAAAGAAAGGGATTGTATTCGAGGCGATTTGGTACCCAGCAGGAGGCTGCACAATAAGCGAGAACTGACCGTCAGGAATCTGAGCAGGGCTGAATGTGTATTGTCCGGCAGCGTCGGTCAAAGCGGTAAATAGCACATTACCCCCTCCCCCGCCAGCGGAGTATGTTTCGCCTAGGATAGCAACGGTAACCCCGGATAAAGGGGTCCCCTGGTTGGTAACCGTGCCTTGCAAACAAACTTTTTCATAGAACTCCAGTTCCCCGATCTGGATCGAGCTTTCATTGGGGTCACTAGTCTCGGTTATTAATAGCCGGTATTGCATATACGCAGACGTGTTGGCAAAAGAAAATACCCGTGACTGTCCGGTGTAAGCAAAACTTTGTCCCGAGCGTGTATCCAGGTCCGTCCAAGTTGTTCCGTCGTTGGAGCCCTGAAAGGTCCAGTCACGCGGGGCGCGGCTTGGAAAATCGTTGGCAGTGCTGATCAGGTAGCCAGTCAGTGCTTTAGCGCCCTGGTCACCGAAGTTCACCCCTATCCAGTTGGGGGCGGCGGCTGTCGTATTGTGCCCACCGCGGTACCATTTATTACCGGCGTCGTTATTGTTGTTGAATGCCCTGTCGTATTCCTGGCCGAAACTATCTCCGCTGGCAAAGAAATAGGACTTTGCCAGCCCGTCGGTTGCATCTTTCATACATTGCTGTGCATTTGCGGCATTACAAAGCACCGCCAGCGGTACGAAGTGGCCCAATATTTGCAGGTACCTGCCTGTAAATAGGTGCCTTACCCGGGATCTTACGTTGAAATAAGTGTTCATTTTAGGATAGTTTAAAAATGTTGTATGTACCAATAGAAAAGTGTGTGATAAGTTTAAGGTCCTTCATTAGATTAACGGCGACACGTGGCGCATTACGGATCTGCCTGGATTGCTCGTTATATGTTGTTAAATACTAGTCCTGAGGTATTTGAAGAAACAGCGTGTAACTGTTTTCGCTGCTTTGTTGGATTTTACTGGTTTAGATTGACAATACAAACTTAACGTGACCTAACCGTAGTACTGTTCGGTTGACCTAATGACGTTTACTCAAAAAAAGTGGAATGTTCTTGTAGTGAAATCACTAATATTCAAAAAACAGAGTAGGTGTAGCCCACCTTTTCCACTCTGGAGAGCCGACAGAGATTGTCAAATACAAAAGAAGACGATGATATGGGTCATCCACATCAGCCGACGCGCCGATACACTAGAGTAATATGGGTGTGAACTGGCGAACTTACTAAATCGAGCTACAACGTATAGATTGTTTCGTCAGCTTGGAATAGCTTTATCGATGCTTCGAATAGGAAATGCCCGCCAGTGAATGTCGACTCCGTTGAGATCATTTAGGTTTTCTATTTAAATTGACTCAAACCACAGCTAGGTATAACAGTAGCAGATGCTTGGAACTGAGCATTTTCGTGCAATAATTTTGGTTAAAACTCATAGGGAAGTAGACTTTTAGCTTTCGTCAAAAGACAGCCGATAAGCAAGCTACTCATCGGCTGTCAAAAATTGCCTTTCGAGGTGTTTTTAAGTTTAATATGTAAGCAATAGCTTTCTATTGACGGTGGTTCCATCCTTCAGTTTTAATTTCACGAAGTAGACACCGATGGGAAGAAAAGGGATTCGTATACCAGTATGAATGTCTTCACCTTTGACACTTCTCAGAACGGTTTGATCTGAAGTCTGGATTTCAAGATTTTCAATTTGCGCAGTTTGGCCTTAGAGGACTGCTGTGCCTTTGGAGGTTTGATACTCAGGCTATTGTATTGCAATACCAACGACTGCACATGTTAGGGCACCGCGCTTGCTCGATATGGTTTCGCTGATTCGGAAGTGGGTATGGCAGCACTTGTTCTTTTTTTTAAATTTTCTCGCCAACCCCTTTAACGAAAGATAACAAATCCATGGAATGAATAATTATTAAGGTGAATAAAGACAGGGTATATAGAGACTTCTCAATGTCCGATTGCCTTCAGTAGCTCTGGCATGGTGTGGATCCCCAACTTTTTGTAAACAGCCTTTCTGATTGTGGATACCGCTGCAGCCGTAATGCCAAGCCGTTCTGCAGTAGCGGTAACTCCAAACCCTCCGATGAGCAGAGTGGATACCTCGTATTGCCTGAGCGTTAACGAGGGCCCGAATTTACCCGGCTTGCTGGTTTGCAAATAATTCACAAACGCGTTGACCATGAAACTTGGAAAATAGGTCTTTCCAGCTAGGACAGTGCGGATGCATGGCAAGATCTCGTCGCTTTCCATCGAGAAATAACCTTTGATACCGGCTTTGTAAAGTATGCGAACCATGCCGGGTACTGTATCGGTGCCATAGCAGATGATCGGAGAATTAGGGTATTTTTGCTTCAAAGAGGCAATTGCCTCTATCTTATCCCGGGTGGAAGGTCGTGTAAGGTTTATCAAACAGAGCTCCGCTTGCAGGCAGGGTTCTATGCCCCCAATCGAGCTATAGGTATTGATTTTACCGTTAGGTAAAAACCCTGCCAGAATTGCGCGGATGCCGATCTGAACAATGGCTGTTTCTTCGATAAGTATGATTGAATTGATCATCGATCCGGGTTTTGTAGAAGTGGGTTAGTTTAGGGAGGGCTGGCGCGCTGAGGGCCAATCCCTTCCCTTGTCGTGTATAGTGACCTTCTGGTTAAGGCAGCATTGCCCGGCAGCAGGTTATTTGATTTTTATTACCCTTTTAGTTGCGACCGTACCTTGGGGTAACAACCTGTATTAGATATACGCCGCAACGCAGGGTGCCAAGATCTATGATGGCCTGAGAGCCTTCGTTTTTCGGCTGTTTTATCTTTGTACCGTTTGCGTCAAAGATTGTTGATAAGCGGACTCCCAGTCATACCCTTGATCGTAATATCGCCTGCAACCGGAATGGGGTATACGTCCACCATTTCTCATTTGTCAAGGTCACGACACGCACGGAACTGTATTCATTTTTCCGTCAAAGTCAACTTGTTTCAACCGGTAATATTGCTGTTTACCTTATTGCAAAAGAGTATCCCAATTTCAATGCGCTGTTTCCATTCGTTGATTTGCTTTCCACGAAACCGATTTGATTCCAGGTTCTGACATCGGCGCTGCGTTCGACAGCAAAGCCCTTATTGTCTACTTCGGTTGCCGTTTCCCAATCCAGAGCAGCTGTTCTGCCCTCGGTTTTGACATTAAAGGAGATCAGTTTTACTGGCAGTGGATTTTCCCATGACAGTGTGTATATAGCCGGAGAAGAGTCTTTAATGCCTACGTCATCTGCATAAGCATAGTTAATGGAAACAGACAAATTGGTTCCGGCAGTAGCACTATTGCGCGAAGAGGTAAAGTAACTACTTAATGGGTTACCAAGCCAATTAAGGCTATTTAAAATTGGTGCCTCACCCATTGTCGTCGGGGAATGGCCAATCCCTTTAAGAGCACCCTCAAAAGTTAGCCCTGGGGGGGCGCTGTAGTACTTACTACTGGGTATTGCTGGTTGGAGATCGATAATGTTACAATTGTTGCGGGTGTATAACCGCTGAATGTAGCTGAGGTGCTCGCATTTTTTGTAGAATCTAGCCGTTTGAGCGGAGGTATTAGGCCCGGTGGCAGTAGTAGAAGCGCTGCCGCTGTACAGTTTAAGTTGCTGAGCCTTAGCTAAGTTGTTGCCTAACAACGCTGTCATAGCAATTATCATTCTTAGTTTGGAGAGTTGATTCATAACTTGTGTTTTTACTAATTGCTTTTTTATAAAGAAGGCCCAGGTGTGAAACCTATGTCCAGTCCAAGGGCATTAAGTGGCACATTACTGAAAGCGGAGATTGCCTGTGAGGTTGCTGATAAAGTCGGCGACATCACTCATTTGATAAAAGCTTGTGTACCTGCTTTCGCTTCTTTCGAATTGTAGCTGATACGATTTGACAATGCAAACTTAATTTACCTTGGCGGCTGTATGGTTCGGAGAATCTAACGGCAAACGTTCAAAAACGGAGGATTTTTATCGTAGTAAAATCACTAACAAAATACTTGGCAAATGCTGCTTATATCACCGGGCCTTGTAGACGCGAAAGGATAGCTTTCGCGTTAGAGCCCTGGAAGGCTCCCCCTGTGACATCATCTGGCAAGCATCTGCGCGGCAACGATATCAGATTAGAGATGTTTTAATCGCATTTAGCGCTCTCGCCATGATGCCTGGAAGTGGTAACAGCTCAGAATTGATAGCTTGAACGCTACCAATGCATAACTGTAAAGGGCGGGTGATTGTCAGAAGCCTCTAATGAAGTACTCCAAGTTTCTTGGCCAAATCCATCATATTGTTTACTCCGAGCTTTTGGAAAATTCTGTGGCGGTGGGTGCTGACTGTCGAAGGATGTAGGCTTAGAAGACTGGAAACTTCTGAAACACTTTTGCCGGTCAGGAAAAGATTTACCACCTCCCGTTCACGCAAGGAGAGTTGTTCTTGGGGGGATTCTAGTGTCTTTCCGGATTTGATGAACATATTGAAACCTTGGTCCCTTACATTCTGACTAAGGTACATTTTGTTCTGAAAAATAATGGTTTCGACTGCTACCTTCAACTCTGCCTCACTGGCATCCTTGGTAAGGTAGCCGTTTGCGCCGGCTTTGATGAATTCCAGTGCATACAGATTTTCGTCCCAGGAGGTATAAACTAGGACTTTCTGCTCACTCCTTCTGCTTTTGATATTTTCAATCATTTTGACACTCTCCCCGCCGGGAATTGAGACGTCTAGAATCACCAGGGAAAACTCTTCCTCGATAATTGCATTGATTGCCCTTTTGAAATTATCGACTTCGGTAATTTGGCAATTGCCCAAAAAAGAGTGCAGAATGGTTCTGGTACCTGCCCGCATCACAGGGTGATCTTCTACCAATAGAATTTTAGTCATGGGTCACGATTTTACTTTTTTGATCCGAGGAGAAGTCGCTCCGTCGAAAGCCAAAAGTAGAAATTTTTTCAGTACTTCAAATTTGCCGGTTTTCCTTTCAATGCGGATATGCCCGCCAGTGAAATGTAGAATAGAAAAAATGACCACATTTTTTGTAGGCGGGGAAAGTTTCGCTTCGTTCAATACTCAAATCGCTCAGCTTTAAATCAGAGCTTTTGATTAGATGCAGGCAGACGCTATCGCTTGTGGATGCGACTCGGTAGAGAAAAAACTAAGTCTAAATCATGATGCTATATTAATGTATAATCAGTATGTAAGACTTCCCCGCATCATGGCAATTATCCAACCTTTGAAAGGTCGCAGATCATTTCGCCCTACTTGTAATAAATCAGGACCGGACAGCCAATTCGCTGTCCGGCCCTGATTTAGCTACTTAGTGTTCTGGTGGAATACATTGTTTGGCCGTAGTCGAAGCAAATAACGACGGCGGCAGGTTGTTCTGCTATCGAGTTACCGCGACTTTTTGCCGCAAACTGGAACCATCATTGAGCATCAGTACCAAGGTGTAAATACCCGACGGCAATTCCCGTACATCGATACCGGATTCCAGATCGGAACTACCGACTTTTTTAACTACGCTTCCATCTATCCCCACAACCAAAGCGCTATTAAGATTTTTTACAATCGACCGAAGCACAAACACTCTGGTTGTTGCCGGGTTTGGATAAATATTCACGTCGGCGAAGCTTGTTTCTCCAACGTATACTATCCGACTATACGAGAATGTGCTATCGCGGTCCACCATTTTCAGACGGTAGTAGTTGAGTAGCGTAAATGGCTTTCTGTCTTCGAATTCGTATGTCACAATTCCGGCACCTTCGCCTTTGGACGGAGATAGTCCAATCGTTGACCAGGTTTTAGCGTCCAGGCTACGCTGTACTTCAAAATGGCTGCTGTTGGTCTCTTCACTGGTAGACCAACTCAAATGGTTTACATTTTCTTTAGCCGTTGCCACAAAATTTACCAACCTGACCGGCAATTTGCAATCGGTTAGGTTGACAGATACTATCCTAGTCACGCAACCTCCTACCACAATGGTGCATTCGTAGTGCCCATCGTCGCTGGTGGTATAATTGGGGAAGTAGATGGCCCTTTCGGAGGATATATACACACCATCCTTTGCCCAGGAGTAAGTAGCATCAACCATATCCGGTACGCTTAGTGTATAAGAGCTTCCGGAGCACGGCTTATCACTCGATTCTGAGGTTAGTGCGTCCAGTGCCCCAATAGAGATTTGAACCGGCGTTGAATTTCCACAGGCATCGGTCACTCTGACGATATAGGACGTCCCAGCTTGCAGGCCGTCTATCGTCTCGGTCCCGTCAGAATCATTGGTGAGGTTAATGTAGCCAATGTCGGTTTGAGAAGTGAGGCGATAATCCACTTTAAGAGGTTGAGCGCCTATAAAGGACAACAGGGCCTTCCCGGAGGATGCTGGGCTCCCATCTGGCTGTTCGCAAATGATACCTAATTTTTTTGTAATCACAGGTAAAGAACCGCCTGGCAAAATCTGAATGTTTGTTTTTGAAAAATCATACGGTCCGCAACCTGTCACATGAGCTACTGCCGAGTAGGTCCCGGCTACCAGATTGGTGAACACTCCGCCTGGTGCTGTTCCCGAGCCTACTGTGATACCATCCTCGTTAAGAAGGTCGAAATCTACCGAGCCATTGCCTTTCAAGTTTACCGAGATGGTAATATCCCCAATCCCCCCGCACAGCTGGCGGACAGTTGCATCGATATGCTGGTCCTGGGTTTCACCCGCTGGAAGAGTTACCACCACTGTCCTTGTCTGGCCGCACTGGTTGTCTATTTCAATGGTGTAAGTTCCTCCCGGAATTACATCCGTCCAGATATAGTTTCCACCCCCGCCATTGGTTCCTTCTTTGCCGACACCCGACGCGCTTGGGGATATGATACGTGCGGTAGCTTGGGCAAGATTGGCCATAACACCTTCTATCCTGACGTTCATCGTTGTACGACCATTGATGCTAGCACAACCTACGTAAGTGCCAGGCGTTGCCGTTAGTACGCCTGGATACCCAGTTGGGGGCGTCACGGTTTTTGAAATGGTTTTTCCGCAGGCGTCAGTAGCGGTAACTGTGTAAGTGCCAGAAGCCAGATCGGAGAAATACACACTTGTATTGCTACGGTCAGTCGGTGAAGTGGTTTGCTGGGCAATGATGGTTCCGCCAAGGTTTTTCAGCTCATAGTGGATAGGGATCACGGTCAACTCACTAACATCGGCCCATATCCCGTAGTTAATCCCACCATCAGAAGCCGGCTCGCAACCAGCTGCCTCGATGGTTGCGTTCATGTCAACGCTGTCCAGAGCCGGATCATACTCATAGCAATATGTGGTCTGATCTCCGCACGGCGTTCTTAATACAAAAATAAGATTCTTCCGATTAGGGACTAAAATGTCTGGATTGTCTGTGGGGTTTAAATGTACAGTCATTGTCAACGACCCATTAACAGGAGTCTCACAGGTGCCGTTGTTTTCGTAAACATCGATATCGATTCCCGAGGCCGGAAGTGATTCCAAGCCGACGCCATTGGCAAGATAGAATCGGATGTACACGCTGTTTTGGACTTGCGTACAGTTCAAATCGTAGTATTTGGGATAAGCTTGGTTAATTGCAAGGTCATTTGGGTAGGTTTTCTCTATGCTGATTTGGTGCGTTACAAAAACGCCACAAGCATCCTTCACTCTTACATTAAATACTCCATAGACACCAGATGAGTATGAATTGGCATTGCCGTATAAGATAGAAGGATCGTTGTCGGCTATGCCCGGATCTCCCTGGAAGTAAGCATACTGGTAGGGTGGCCTGCCACTTGAGGCAGTGGTCATTATCACGCCTCCGGCTCCATTTGACGAACATACACCACTTACCTGGGAGCTGGCAACCAGATCTTCGTACTGGTCGGCGATTGTAACGGTGGTATTTGCAAATGTTGCGGGGTTGGCTTGGCAACTGGCTTTCACCGTGTATTCACCAGGAAGTAAATCAGAGAATGTCTCTGAGTTCTGGGCTCCGGTTGGATATCCTTGAGGCCCGGAGGTGATCTGGTAAAGAATGCCGGTTCCAACACCCGTATTGATTGTTAGACTGCCGTTGGAGGGGCATGTCGCAGCCGTGGGTGTCACGTTGATAATTTGAATCTGGGTCGGGCACTGAGCTAACACAGGCATTGTAAGAGCCGACCATAAGTTAAACGCCAAAGCCAGGACCGTAGATTTTGATGTATTAAATCTTTGGTGAGGATAAACTTTTGCCATTGTTTCTGATTGATTAAATTTTAAAAGCTGGGAAGAGATGTTAACTAACACTCAGTGAGAGAAAATGAGTGGGTGATGATACCTAAATGTCGATCTATTTTAGTTAGATATACGTCGAGCATAAGAGAGGAGTTTGGTTTGCAGAATCTGACAATCGTATTTGTTTTTAGATACTGCCAACTTCTGAGGTAATTAGCTATTCGCAAGTAATTTAGATCGTTTGAAGTCGCAAATTTAGTTCGTATAAAAACCCTATGATGTAGTTGAAGGTTGGAAATACTTTGTCTATAATATACGATTGCCTTAGTTATTTAACTAATGGAAAGCCTAAGAATCCATGATGAACTCGTAAATCAAATAGTAAGTATATAAGCTATGATACTGAGTATCGAAACTTATATATGCACACGATATTGTAAATGACTTAAATCGTAAAAAATTTGTTAATTTATACCATGTGACATGATTTCTGGGAAATCGGATATTTGTCAAGCACAAAAAGATGACAAGAAGCACTTAATATTGGTAGGCCATAACCGATCTGAACTATTTTCAACGGCGGGTCAGTTCATCAGGTAAAGCTGCAACGTGGTAAAGGCTAACTCACATTGATGGATGGTTTCCGCAAGGCTCCAAAATTCGATTATTGGGTACAGCTCATCAACGGACGCTTTGTATTGCGGCAATTTTATTGATTGATATTAATACTTTTCGACAAACAATACGATTGCTTCGATCAATACGCCTGTTGTCGCAATTATTGACAAAAAAATATCGACAGGGTTTAAAATTATTGCTAATTTCGTACATGCAGAGAGAGGGTTTGTTTAATGAGAAAAATACTATTAATATGCTCGGCGGAATTGAAATTACTGATCTGAATTGTAACATCTATCCTATAAAGTAGCCTCGAATCTTGTGGAAATAACGGTTATTTTGTCGCTGATTAGTATTTTGAATTAAGAAGAAAAAACTTTAACATTAGCCGCTTTGAGGTATTGGATAAATAGTATATGATTGGTGATGAGAGGAAAATAGAAAATTAATATTCCCTTTGAATTACCCATCTAAGAGGCATTGTTGCATTTATGTAAGTTTGAGTAACTTAGGCTGTTTTTCATCCTCCCGCTATTTCGGGAGGCATGATTACAAATACCAATCTATGTTACGATAGAGCTAATTATTTTTTGCTTCGTCTATTTAATTGGAGTGTATGCTTGTTCAGTTGTGCCTCCATGGTGGGTGGCCGAAGCTGATACTTCTCTTTTTTTACTAGAAGGGTGTTTTTGTTAATTATTGGATTAATAATACTCATATAGTACGAAGCGCCCAGTCGAACAATCACCCTTCCGCACTTTACGGGAGGGCATGATTTTTTGTCTGCATGGAGACGCGGATGGCTCAAATGTTAATGTTTAGCTTTCGTAAAATTGTCTCATTACCCAAAGCAGAATATTGACACAGTAGCCTTTTCTTTGATTTCTATACCTGTGCGAATGCGAGTGGTGTCGTTCCGGGAAGGGCTTAATGCGGGTGTAGATGCGTGGAGTTATCCGTTCATTTATCCGATAGACTATGAATGGCCCCGACTATCACCCTCTTCTAGCGATTCAGAAAAATGGACATCTAATATGTCTCAATCATCATTGTATCGATTGACTATATTTTGTTCTATTATATGTAGCCTTTGATGAGCTGAAATGGACCCTTTTTCAACCGGATCCAGTTTTGCGGCTAAGGTAGGTGCAGGTGCGACTATTAATTATCAGAGGATTTTCGAATTCATATGAGGGTTTGATAAGGATTACCGCTTTAAAGGACTAGTACTCAAATACGATCCGTACCCTGTCGTGGTAGGAATTTTACTCAGACCGGTGCGCTTTACACTGAGAGATGTTTTGGTAGTGATCAGTGTTAGACTTTATCTCGGTTGGCCTATGATTTGACGGACGCAAATTTTCCGGCTGAACGTGTTTATTTGGATGGCACCGTGATTGCTGTTGCGATCGCAATTGGGAAAATACATGGCTTGCGAAAATAGTAACGGTTTTGTAGGACTGGATTGGGATTTAATAAGCCTTTCGGGTAAGTAAAAGGAAGCTTACAGATTACGTGTTTATCTATTGAGAAGATTTTAACAATAGGCAAGTAGACATGTTGGCGTTCGATAAAGGTACCGATCTGGATAGCTTGCCGGTATGCTTTGTGGCCAGTGTTAGCGAGTTGTCCAGCCGGGGTTCGATCAATGGCTGTCGGTTTTAGGTATGTTTGCTGTTCGGACTACTGAACCCTTTTACGTCGGAAAAATTCTCATCATCTTCTGTATTTGACAAATTCCTCCAGTTTGTGTCTGTTAGATCACCGGCATGCTTTACCCTATCGAT
>NZ_JBOBIH010000018.1:0-29927 GCF_050587785.1 Dyadobacter sp. BHUBP1 | reverse complement strand
CGCGATGCAGTAAAATACCGCGCTTCGACTGCTCAGTGTAACAACAAAAAGCATTAATCCAAAAGAACCTCCGCATCCCGCTCATTTGGCGAAGTGCCGTCTGCCGAGATCTCCGAACGCTTCCCTATTACCAATGCAGCGCCGGTTACAGCCGTTGCGGTGACAATGATATCAAACAAAACACTAACTGTCACCGCGATGGGCTCTGAAACACCCAGCATCACCGAGCCGCGCAAATACACGAGCTCCCGTACGCCTATTCCGCCGATGCTCAGCGGAAACACTGTGGCGATGGAGGAAAGCAGAAAAAGCAATGCGTAGTCGGCCCAATGG
Source organism: Dyadobacter sp. BHUBP1 (assembly GCF_050587785.1). Lineage (NCBI taxonomy): Bacteria > Pseudomonadati > Bacteroidota > Cytophagia > Cytophagales > Spirosomataceae > Dyadobacter > Dyadobacter sp. BHUBP1. The sequence goes on along the minus strand of NZ_JBOBIH010000018.1, from coordinate 29,594 downwards.
CTGGTTTCGCCCATAGAGTAGAGCAAAAAACCGGTACAAATGATCTGAAAAGCCTGGGTGCCGAACGACAGCAGCAATATGCGGCCCAGCACCGGGATAATGCCCGGCAGCCACTTTTTGGCACTCCACCACAGTACGCCTGCGCCCGGCAAGGCCAGCGCGGGTACGGCGGCAATAAACGGATTGTCGTAAAACCGGACCATACCGATCATACCGGCCAGGAACCCGAGCATGACAAAACCGATAGTACGGTCCCAGAGCAAGATGCGTGTGAGCTGCATCGTGCCTTGTGCCGGAAAATGCTGTTTCAAACGGAGCAGCTTGTAGGCATCGCCTCCCAGCCCCCCGGGCAGGAACATCCCGTAAAACATGCTGATCCAATGCAAATGCATCCCGCCGTAATGCGACAGCCCTACTGCGTGCGCTTGAAGGATTGTAGTCAGCCGCACCGCCGCTGTGATGCGGGAGGCCAGGTAGGGCACAAACGCCAATGCCAGCAGCAGCTTGTCGGCCTTGTCAATGGCCCCCGATACACTTTTCAGGTCGATGCGGCTAAAAACCCACCAGAGAAGCGCCACCGTGATTGCGAATTTCAGGAGCCATTTCAGGTATTTCGTCATGCGTCAGTCTCTTTTCAAATGCACGAGACCGATATTCTTGCATGCTTCCAGGCGGGTCCGGGGATTGATAAAGCCGGGTTTCAGTTTCGTTGTATCAAAATCGAGGTAATGATACGCCTCGCGCGCCCCGAACCCGCCCGCCCGCTGCAATGCGAATATCTCGTCAATTGGCCCCACCACCCAGAAATCCTTCCGGGATACCAACGCTGCCGAGTTGGCCTCGGTGTAAAAATACCCGGAATAGTAATTCAACGTGGGACTTTCCCAGTTCATGACGTAAATATTGTTCTCTTCCAGGCCGAGGTCCTTGATTTTGCCGGCAATGTGCTGTCCGGCCTGGTACCTTTGTAATTCATAATAGAAGCTGCCGTTCATCAGCACATTCACCAGCACCGAAGCGCTCAGTGAAATGCCTATCAACCGGTGCGGCCAGCCCTTGGTCATGCGCCATTCGTAGAACACCAGATACAGTGCCGGCGCCACCAGCAGTAGAATCGCGTATGCCTTCACCGGGAACAGGTAGAGGTTGATTAAAAGCCCCAGCAGGATCATAACCACCGCCACGAACTTTTGCATGCCATTGAGCACGTTGCTTTCGGTGCTTTCGGGTTTAACTTTTTCCAGCTCACCTGCGATAAGGATGGCAAAAAACGGGAAGAGGATATTGAGATAATGCGGTAAGCGGAAATTGGACGCTGAGAGAATGCAGAACATCACGACAATCGTAGTCCAGCTGAGTATTTCCCCATTTTTCTCAGGAGAAAATCTTCTTTTAATTAACTCATATCCTCTTTTAAATACTGCCCAATAACCCAGCATGCACCAGGGCAAAAGTGCCCATAACAACGAATGGAAGAACAGGAACGGATCGTTGCCGCCGGAGCTCCCCCAGTTTACGCCATTGAGCCGCTCGGTATTCTGATGAAACAGAATAAATGCGACCCCGGAAGTACGGCTAATCCCGCGAATGACTTTGCCGGGATGGAGGTCATATTGCAAATAGTAGGAATATAATACCGGACTGATGAATACAAAGAAAAGCGGTATCGCCCAGATCCATTTCAGCGAAAACAGGAACCGCCAGTTGCGGGTATAAAGCAGTTGCGAGCCGACGGCGATCACCGGGACCGCCGCTCCCGACATGCCCTTCGTCGAAAACGACAATGCCAGCACGGCAGTGCCGGCGATCAGCAGGGCCGGCTTCAGCGTGAGTGTATATTCGTAAAGCAGCCAGGTAGCGGTGATGATGAACGAAAGCAGCAATGCATCCATTCTCACATCGTTATGAGCGAGAATGTACGCTTGCGTGGACACCAGGATCAGCACGGCGTGCATTCCGGCTTGCCGGCCATAGAGCCTCGCAGCCAGCCGGAATGTAGCGTAAATGCCCGGGATCGCCAGCAGCAGGCTAGGCAATTTGTACGACAATGTGCCGATGCCCAGCAGCATATCGCCCAGCGCGGAGAGCCAGAAGAGCATATGCGGCTTATCCAGATAATCGCGGCCGCGGTCGATGAGGCTCACGTAGTCACCCGTGAGGTGCATATGCATACCTATCAGCGCATGATGCGCACTGTCGTTATCGAAAAGCGGCAGCAACAGGCCCAGGATGTAAATCGAGAGGATCAGGCCGGCGTACAGGTACCGGATGTAAAGCGGATGTTTTTGCATAAAAAATTTCAGGATCAGACGGGTTCGCTCGTTCTGCGCCCCTGCTTCGGTGTGTGTCCGTTCCGGAGAGCCGGTTCAACCGGGCCCTCGATAATTTCGCGGACGGTATAAGGTGTTTTGCCTGAACCCTCATAGTAGCTGCGCATGAGCATTTCGGCTATCAGGCCCATCAGTACGATCACGATGCCGGACATTGCCAGCGCTAAACCCGCCAGGGTGCCGGTGGTGCCTGAAAACAGGTGAATCAATTGCCAGAGCAGCAGCAGTACACCGGCAGCCAGGAAGCTTCCGCCCAATGCGCCGAAAAGATGCATGGGCTTTCTCATCCAGCGCTGCATGTAAACCATCAGCAGCAAATCGCCCAGCACTTTCGTGGTACGTCCGAGGCCATATTTGGATTTCCCGAAGCGGCGTTTGTGATGGCGTACGGGCACTTCGGTCATGCGGGCGCCGGTGATATTGCCCAGCACGGGAATAAACCGGTGCAGCTCACCGTATAGCCCGAGGCGTTCGGCAGCCTCTCTGCGGAAGACTTTCAGCGTGCAGCCGTAGTCACGCAGGTGCACGCCCGTGAGGTTTCGGATCATGGCATTGGCCATCCGGCTGGGTAGTTTGCGGAGGAGCCAGCCATCGAGCCGGTTGGCGCGGTATCCCGCCACGATGTCCCAATGCCCGCTTCGGGCGTGTTCGAGCATCGCGGGAATATCGGCCGGATCGTTCTGAAGGTCGCCATCGAGGGTAACGATGTATTCCCCCGAAGCATGGGCAATGCCGGCGGCCATAGCGCTGGTCTGCCCGAAATTACGGGTCATCACAATGACCTTCAAACGCTCGTCGCCGGCCTGTTTCAACCTTTTTACGGTGTCGTCGGTAGAGCCATCGTCAACCGTTATGATCTCGTAATTGAAGTTTTTCAGGGTATCGCGCACCGCTTGGAGCAAATGGGGTACGTTATCCTGCTCATTAAAAAGTGGAATAACAACGGAAATCTGGCAACCGTGTTTTTTCCGTATTTCAGGAAACAAATCATACGATGCATGCAGCTCGAAAAATTCTTCCATTCTAATCGAAATGGTGTGATGGTTGTTGATGTGAAGGCAGCACAGTGCCTCGTTATCGCAACAACGAAGCCGTGATTAATGGTTTACCAAAATCACACATCTAACAATTTGATAACAAACACATTGAGCGACCAGTAAACTTTATCGATTTGGCTACAATAAAGACACATTATGATAAAAAATAGATCTTACTACATGTTTTGAAGAATCGAATATTTACTTATATTCGATACCAGTCACCCCAATAATTCTACGAATTCTATGAAACACAGTTTACTCGTTGTTCCCCTGCTCTTGCTATGCGTTCACGCCTCTTTTTCGCAGTCAACAAAAGGAGCAATTGACGCATTCGCGGCCAACACCGGCGCGCTGCCTACCATTGACCCCGCTACCGGGTCGCTGAGTTTCCTCCGTTTTCCCGCTCAAAGGGCTTTGCCCATCAACGGCGGCGATGCTCAGCAGAAATCCATGAACTTCACATCACAGTACAAAACCCTTTTCGCACTCCGCCCCGGCGAAGATGAATTTCGTCTCAGGGAGCAGAAAACAGATAACTACGGTCTGCAGAATGTCACATTGCAACAAACTTACAAGGGTGTACCGGTGTATGACGGCCTGATGAAATTCCATTACAACAAGGGTCAGGCCCTCACAGCCCTGAACGGCAATTTTATTTCCGAGATCAAGGTCAATGTAGTGCCTACCCTTGCCCAGCACGAGGCGGAATCCATCGCAACCGGAATTGTGACCACACAGCAGCTGGGTAAATCGTCGGTTCCTGTGAAAGCCTACAAAAGCACACTTTACATTTTTCAGAAAGGGCTCGCCCAGGGTTACAACGGGGCGAAATTTCTCGTGTACGAAGTAGAAGTGCGCAATGATGCCGATGTACGTGAATTTCTGTTTATCGACGCACACAGCGGTGCGCTCGTCGAGCAGTTCAAGGGTATGCATAACATCAACCGGGTGCTTTACGAAACGTCGATCAGCGTTTCTAACCGCAAGTGGCAGGAGGGCGAACCGTTTCCCGGTTCGCTCGACCAATGGCAGCAATCAGAAGTGCAAAGCGCGGGTTTCATTTACAATCTGATTAAAAATGCATTCGGGTACACCTCTTATAATGGCGCGGATGCAACCATGATCACGATCAACAACAACCCTGCCATCCAGTGCCCGAACGCCAACTGGAACGGTGTAAGCGCCAACTACTGTACGGGTACCGCCACCGACGACGTTGTAGCGCACGAATGGGGCCATGCCTATACCGAATACACCAGCGGACTGATTTACCAATGGCAGCCCGGTGCATTGAACGAGGCCTATTCGGATATTTGGGGTGAAACCGTGGACCAGCTCGACGGCGGTTATATGGACGGAGGCGAATCCAGTGCAAACCGGACCGGATGTGCAAGTTCGGACCGGTGGCTAATGGGCGAAAAAGCCACTGCATTCGGCGGGGCAATCCGGGATATGTGGGATCCCACCTGCAAGGGGGACCCCGGTAAAGTGACCGATCCCCAATACTGGTGTGCCAACACCGATGAAGGTGGCGTACACATCAATAGCGGCGTACTTAACCATGCTTATGCATTGCTGGTCGATGGCGGCACTTACAATGGCCAAACTATCAACGGCATAGGCCTCACAAAAGCCGCTCATATTTTCTGGCGGGCGCAATCGGTATATATGACTGCGACAACCGATTTTGCCGCCCAGGCCGATATTCTCGAAGCTGCCGCCAACGACCTGATCGACGCCGATTTGCAAGGCTTGTCTACGGATCCAACCCCTGCCGGCCTGTACAATCAGAAGATTTCGGCTGCCGACGTTGCCGAGCTTGTTAAGGTCATCGCTGCCGTCGAGCTGCGCGCTGCGAATAATTGCGGATTCGCAGCCACGCTCCAACCGGCACCCGCACTATGCGAGGGTGCAAATGCAGGACTGGCAATCTTTTACGAAGGTTTTGAATCGGGCCTCGGAGGGTTCACCACCTCTTTCACGACGTCGTCCGCCGGCTGGGTGAACCGCCAATGGCAGCAGGTAGCATCACCGGGCGGACGTGCCGGTCACGCCGCATTCGGAATCGACTACCAGGGGGGCAACTGCAACACAGCTACCGACCAGACCGGCATCATCCGTATGGAGAGCCCGGTAATCGCGATTCCCGCTGGTACAGCCGGTACATTGAGTCTGGCATTTGACCATTTCATCGCAATAGAAGATACCTGGGATGGGGGCATAGTCAAATACAGGATCGACGGTGCTTCCGAATGGACACAGGTACCCGCCGCGGCGTTCACCGCCAACGGCTACAATAATTTCCTGAACACCAGCGGAGCAGGTAACTCGAATCCGCTCCAGGGGCTCGCCGCCTTTACCGGAACCGACCAGGGATCGGTCACGGGTTCATGGGGTCAAAGCCAAATCAACCTGTCGTCGCTTAACCTTCTTCCCGGGCACACCATTCAGTTCCGCTTCGAGCTGGGCACCGATATCTGCGGCGGTATCGAAGGATGGTATGTGGATGATGTGCGGGTGTTCACCTGCGCGGTTACACCGGCAGTTCACTTCGCGGCGGCAGGGACCAGCATGAACGAGGGGGAAGCAACTAATGTGGATCCATCGACTTGCCTCAAATACATCGACAAAGTGGTGACCGTAGGGATCGACAAAGCACCTACACAACCGGTAACTGTTACATTCAACGCGCCGACAGGCACGGCCAGGCAAGGCGCAAACGGCGACTACACCATTTCCCCTGCATTCGTTACGCTCGATGCGGGTTCTATGAGCAAGACAGTTACCGTCAGGGTGTTCAACGACGCGTATGTAGAGGGGCCCGAAACGATCAACCTCTCGTACGGACTGAATGCGAATGGCGGCGATGGCTATGCGGCAAGCAGCCTGCAAAATTTCGAGTTGACGATTAACGACGACGACCTGGAACCGGGCAATTACACCGACGAACTACTGAGTTCCAACTTTGATAACGGGCCCCAGGGCTGGAAGGTTATCAACGGAGGCAATTCGGAGCATACATGGGGGATAGCCCAATATACCAACGCGGGCTTCGAAAACAGATCACCGTTCTTCTTTGTAAACAGCAATATCAGTAACAGCTACATTCTCGACGAAACCCTGGAGTCCCCTGCCATCAACACCTCTGGCAGAAAAAACATGGTGCTTACTTTCAAACAGATATGGGAAGTGCAAGCCGGCAGTGATCCTGAGGTAGGAACTGTTGAAGTTTGGGACGGCTCGGCATGGCATCTCCTGCTGACCCAAAATGAGGCGACCGGCAATCTTGGAAGCCTGTTCGGCTTTACGTCGAATACAAAAGTCCTGAATATTCCGGATAACTATGCGAACGTCAATATGAAGTTCAGGTTCCGCTATGTCTCCCGGTCGGAAATATGGTGGGCAATCGACGATGTGAAGCTAACGGCCACCAATTCCACCCAGATCATGTCAACGGTCAACACCGGCAATGCTGCACAGCAATATCTCGGGCCAAACGAAACCGCGGTTTTCTACGATCCGGCAACCGGTAACCTGATGGCCAAAATCAAGAACCTGAGCGCTCATGATTATGGCTGTACCACTGTTGAGGTCGATCGGTCCGGCGCAAATGAAACGGCATGGCTGGGAAATTATAAGGTAACAAACAAAACCTTCAAAGTAACGCCTACCAATAACAATCCTTCCGGGCAATACGAAATTACGCTTTACTACAAAGCGTCCGAATTAAACACCTTCACGCCGGCCGATATCCAGTCGATGGGCAAAAGCCCCGTGGGCATCGCAACGAGCGACGCCGCCAATACTTCGCTGGTAGCGGTGGTATCGGCACCGGCATTCAACGGCGACTACGCATTTACTTCAACCTTCAACACCGGATTCTCCGGGTTCGGCCTCTCCAATGCGCCTCCGGGGTCCGCATTGCCTGTAACACTCGTGAATTTCGAAGGAAAACATACCTCTGAAGGTAATGTGCTTCAATGGACGACCAGTTCGGAGAGCAACAGCGACTATTTCGCGATCGAAGAAAGCGCCAATGGCAAGAGCTTCATCGAATCCGGACGAGTGAAAAGCGCAGGCAATGCCTCCGTAACAAACCGTTACAGTTTTACGGACGTGGACTTCAACAAGGGGATTACTTATTATCGTCTCAAACAGGTGGACTTCGACGGCAAATACGCTTACAGCCGCATTGTCTCAATCGATGCACCTTCGGCCGGAAATATCCGCTTTTACCCCAACCCTGTCGAATCGGTGCTTCATATCGAACTGCCGAACCTGCAAGGTTCATGGGTGAATGCGAAGGTGATCAACACCTCGGGGCAAACCGTAATGGTGAAGGAAAAAGCCACTTTTCAAAATGGCAGGCTCACAATGCAACTCGGTAAACTGCCGGCGGGCATTTATCAGGTACTGATTACCAATGATAAGGTACACTACCAGCTGTCGGTCCTCAGGCCCTGACGATTTGAGACCAACAAAAATGGGTTGCAGTAATCTGCAACCCATTTTTGTTGAATACTTCTTAATACACTTCATCTGTCACTTTTGCTAACCAATCGGCAACTTCTTTCGCATTCGGATCCTGATTATGGATAATGACATTGCCGGTTTGTCGGAGAAATACCGCGGCATAGGTTTTCTTTTCAGTGTCGTAGGTGTAGCTATAAAAACGTATGAAGCCCAGGTCCGCGCCGCCATTGACTGGTTTGGACAAATCATCGCCGGTAATCTTTCGGGCGGCATTCATGTACTTGTCCAGATCCGACGCCTCGATTTTAACGGAAGATATCTTCGTTTGCGAAATATTAGCCTCCATTTCTTCCTTCGAAAGCACGGATTTCAGCCCGGCGTCGTTCCAGCTTGCAGGATTGTCGTAAGTCCTTACCTGCCCCTGTTTATCAATCAAAAGGCCCTTGAGCTGGTTACCCCATGCCTGGTTGGTATACTGGACTTCAAAATAAACTTCCTGTTCGTTGGCAACCGCAACGTCCTCTGAGCAGGAAATAGCCAGCGCAGCCAGAGCACTGAAAAACAGGGTCGGAATGATGCGTATCGCTTTCATTTTTCAAATAGCTGATTGACCCAAATTTAATCATTTTGCACCATTGAATGACCACCAATTTTATCGGAACCTTGAAACAAGGAATGCCCCGTGAAACCACGAGGCATTCCGAATATAACCAACCAAACCTTCCGGACCTACTCGGGATTCTGCACCAGCGACGGGTTCAGCACCGTTTCCGCTTCGGGGAAGAAATGTACCACCCGTGGGTGTGTATACGGGATCTCCTGCTTCACCGCGCCTGCAAGCAAATGCGTGCCCGGGTAGTTGCGTTCCATCGTGCGCTTGTTGCGGAAAACATCGTGTTTACGCAAGCCTTCCCAGGCAAATTCCAAATGCGATTCTTCCAGCACCACATCGAGCACGCTGGCATAGCCCATCATATTCGTGACCGAGAAAAGCTCCGCGCCCGATAAACCCGCCCGCTTCCGGATCAGGTTGACGTCTTCGAGCGCCTCCGCATTCTTACCCAGCTTCGCATTGGCTTCCGCGCGGATCAGGTACATTTCGGCCAGGCGGAAAAGTACCGGCGAGCTCAGCATCGGGTAGCCTTCCTGATACGAAAATTTGCTGATGTAATACTTCGGATAACCATTGCGCGTAGCCAGGACCTTGTTTCCGGCCGCGTCGGTCTTGATGGATCCGTCGGCGTTCTTTTCATAAACCGGGATAATGTAGTCCCGGCGTTTGTCGTTCGGGAATTTGTCGATGAGCTTCCGATATTTCTCCGAAGCATACATTTCGCCCCAGCCTTCACCATCCGACAAATACATGGCTCCGATCGCGGAATATCCCCGGTTGTCCTTTACCGTGTGACGCACCGCAAAAATCGTTTCCGTGTTCGACTCGGGCACGGTGGTGTAGTATTTAGGCAAATTCGCTGTCGCGACGAGCGAGTAGCGGTTCGAGCTGATTACCTTATTGGCATACTCTATTGCTTTCTCGTTGTTTTCCATGTAGAGATAAATACGACTCAACATGGCATAGGCCACTTCTTTGGAAGCAAAGTTGTTGTTCTTCGCGATGGTCATCAGGCTGATCGACTTTTCGAGGTCCTGGATCACCGCTGCATACACCTCCTTCACCGTACCCCGGGTGGGCTTCTGCGCGGGCTGTTCGGTGGATTTGACCACGATTACACCCGGCGAAGCGCCCGCATCGGGGGCGTACGGGCGTGCGAACACGTTGGCAAGGTGGAAATGCAGCAATGCCCGCAGGAAGTAGTTTTCTCCCAAAACCTGATCCAGCTCCGCCGATTGCCCCTCTTTCAGGAGCCCGATAATTACGTTGGTGCCGTAAATGGCCTGGTACGACTTGGTATAAAAGTTCGTAGCCAATGCGCTGGTTTTGATATGATTGTAATTATAGGAAAAATACAGCGGGTCGGATGTGGTACCACTCAGGGAGACATTGTCTGACGGAAATTCAGACATCATATGATACGAACGAATGTAATTTCCGTCTTTCAAAATGGCATAGTTACCCAGGGTAGCGGCTTTAAGCCCCTCCGGCGTGTTCACGACCTGCGTCGAAGTAAGGCCGTCGTAAGGCGTAATGGTGAGCTCGTCGGAGCAACCGGTTAGCAGCGCGCCGCTCAGCATGGCGGCAAATGCCGTTGATTTAATATAACGTTTCATCGTATTGGCTTAGAAATTAAGATTTACACCGAACATAAGCTTCTTGCTGCTCGGATAACGTGAGCTGTTGGTACCATTGCTGAGATCGACCTCCGGATCGACGCCCGAGAACTTGGTCCAGGTAATGAGGTTATCGCCGCTGGCAAACACCGACAGTCCGCTGATATGCAGCCGCTCCGTGAAAACCTTGGGAATCTCGTAGCTCAGGCGCACGTTCCGCAGGCGGAGGTAACTGCCGTCTTCCAGGTAGCGCGACGATGTTTTGTTCGAGTTCTTGTTGCCGTTCACAACTGCTTTGGGATGCGTGGCAATGTCGCCTTCTTTTTCCCAGCGCGTCCAGCCGTCCTGCAAACGCATTTTGTTATAGGTAGGATACGCGCCGTCATCGTCGAACAGTTCCCGGTTGTAGATATACACCTTGTTACCCGATACAAACGTGAAGAATGCCGAAAGCGTTACCCCGCCATATTTGAATGTGTTGGTCATACCGCCGGTAAATTTCGGGTTTCTTGAACCTACAAAAACACGTGTTGCGCTGTTGTAGACATTGGTAGTCGATTCCACGATATTGCCCGACGCATCCCTGGTTTGCAAGAGCCACTGCGGGTCGCCGTTGTTGGGGTCAACGCCCATCCATTTACGCATATACCACGATCCCAGCTCCCGCCCCACCTCGATGCGCTGGTTACCGCTTTCGATCGGCTCGTTTTTGTTAAGCGCGAGCACTTTGTTTCTGTTCACGGAAAAATTGAAGCTGGTCTCCCAATTGAATGCCCCGCGGATATTTTTAGAAGCGATTTCAAGGTCAATACCCCGATTGCGCACCGATCCGATATTCTGGATCTGGGTCGTAAAGCCGGTGGTTGCCTCCAATGGTACATTTTGCAACACATCCTTATTGAGGCGGTTATAAAGGTCGATTACCAGATCAATGCGGTTAAAGAAGCCGATGTTGATCCCGGCATCGTAGGTGTACGCCTTCTCCCATGTCAAATTAGGATTTGCCTTACGTGCGGGGAAGCCGGCAGGCAGGCCGCCGTACTGTGCATTGAAATCGTACAGGTCCTGCGCCACAAAATCACCGATGTTGGCATTACCTGTCGTTCCATAGCTCGTGCGTACTTTAAACAAGTGGATTTTGTCTTTCAAAGAACCAAAAAACTCCTCGCTCGAAATATTCCATGCCGCCCCGATGGAGTAGAAGTTACCATAACGGTTGTCTTTGCCAAAGCGCGACGAGCCGTCGCGACGGAAGGAAACCGTGGCGAAGTACTTGTTATACAGGTCGTAATCCACATTGATGAATGCGGATGCGAATGCATTCTTGGTTTTATAGCCGGTAAGCGAAGTCGGGGTGGCGGTGACGTTCAGGATGTCGAGCGACGGGAAAATACCCTGCCCGGTACCGCCCATGCCGTCGGTTTTATTGCCTTGAAACTCCGCACCCAGGATTGCATTGAAAGTATGTGCACCGAATGTTTTGTTGGCATTCAGCAGGTTGGAAGTAATGAAACTGCCGGTGTATTCATAGCTGTTCGAAAGTGAACCATTGTAGGACTTGCCCGTCGGCGTGCGCGCATCTACGTTCGATTCGGTGCGGGTGTTGGTCACGGCGTACCGGTTCGAAGTCGAGAAGGTCAGCCAGTCGAGGATATTGTATTCCAACTTCACATCTCCCTGAATACCTGAGCCGCGGTTCTGGTTGAAGTTATACTGGTTGTTAAAAAGGAAGTTATTCCGGTCGCGGCCATACCAGTCGGTGGTGTTGGCATCCACGTAACGGTATGAACCATCCGCATTATACGGATTATCCCAGGGCAGGTTGATATAACCCTGGTACAAATACCCCTGGTCGTTCTGGCGATTGTTGAAAAAAGTATTCACACGGGCTGTGAGCTTCACCCTTTCGTTGAGGTTATGCTCGATATTGGCGCGGAAGTTGACGTTTTCGTAACCAGTTTTCAGGATCACCCCCTCTTCCTTGTAATAGTTTGCCCCAAAATGGAAGCGCGTCCGGTCATTTCCGCCCGACATCGACAAGGCATGATTATGCGTGATGCCGGTGCGAAACGTCTTATCGAGCCAATCGGTATTACCGGGCGTTGCAGGGAGAAAACGGCTCTGGTAACCCGCGTATGCCGTCGGGAAATTGTTGGCCGTGAGGTAAGCATTGATCTGCGCGTCGGTCGGGTTCGGCGTGGTAGCACTGAGCTGGGCGATGTAGTTGGCGCGTTTGGCATCATAGTCGTTCTGGTACATCTTGTTGGTGAAGTCGTACAGTTCCTGACCGTTCATGACTTCAAAGTTACCGCGCAGTACCCGGCTGAAACCCACCGAGCCGTTATAATTGATCTGCGTTTTCCCCGATTTGCCGCTCTTGGTCGTGATTACGACCACACCATTAGACGCGCGCGAACCGTACAAACCGGTGGCCGCGGCATCTTTCAGAATGGAGATGGAGGCAATGTCGTTGGGGTTCGCGGTACCGCCGATCAGGCCGTCGATCACGTACAGCGGTTCGGCGCCGGCCGTAATGGAACCGGTCCCGCGTACACGCACGCTCGGTTCCGTACCTGGCGCGCCGCTAGCGCTCGACACCACCACACCTGCCACACGGCCTTGCAGCATGGTGGCGGTATTGTTGCTCGTGACCGTTTTTAGTTCCGAGCCCTTAATGACCGATACCGAGCTCACCAGCTCCGATTTCGACCGGCTCGAATACCCCGTCACGATCACCTCGTCGAGGCTGGAAACATCTTCCACCAGGGTGATGTCGATCACTGAACGGTTCTGTACCGGAATGGTCTGGCTTTTGAAACCGATAAAGCTCGCTACGAGCACATCATTGGGGTTATTGGAATTGAGGGTAAAATGCCCGTCCGCGTCCGTCTGCGTCCCGACGGTTGTTCCCTGGATCACGATGTTGACCCCGGTAAGCGGGACACCCTTGCTGTCGACCACCCTCCCTTTCACGGGACCGGCGGCATGCGGGCGTACCGCATGGATCCGCTCCAGAGGCCGGGCGCCGGAATCCAGCGGGATCATCAGCGGCATGGCAAATCCGGCCATGGCAGCCGTTCGAAACAGAATTTGGGTAAATCTCGGTTTCATAGATTTAAGAATTGGTTAAAGAGTTATGAGTAGAATAAATTTGTTAGAATTCTAACCACACCAAAATTAACCGTGTCACCGAGATTAACAAGAAAAAATATTAAAATGTGTCCGCACACACTAGCACTTTTATGTCCAGAACTAGTCCTTTACACTCATGGATTAAGACTAGAATTTGTTTTACAAAATGACCGGTAAAAATAAATCGGACTGGAAAAATCCAGCCCGATTTATCTGTAAAACACAAAAAGATGACGGCCTTAGCCAAAGCGGCCGATTTACTCCACCGCAATATATTTGCCGGAGCAGGCTTCAATACAACCATAACCCAGCGTAAGCTTGCCCGCGGACAGATCCGAATAATACCAGATATGCGACGGCGCAGATTTATCGATCGGGATCAGCTCTATGCGCTTGTCATCGAGCACTTTGTACGCATTGAACAATGGCACCGAAGATTGCCCCTGGCCCTTTTGCTCGATAAATTCGCCGTTTTCCTTAAACTCGATGGTATGCGCGACGTCGGCTGTCACTTCGCGGTAAGTTCCGCTGCCATCGCCCGGGTCTGCGAGGTATTCGACGAGCTTCCATTTGCCGATCAGGCCATTGTTTTCTTTCATCGCTCTCTTGGCCGTGTCGTCGATCGGATCGGCGGTTTCGTTTTTGCAGGCCATTACCGTCCAGAGGAGCATCAGCGAAAGGATTAAGCGGGTAGTTTTCATGGGCTAACAATTAAATTGGTTTCGGTTACATAGATTCACCCGTCCGCGCTTTCGTTGGAACAAATGGAAAATTTTGTAACCCAAACCGTGCAATCTTCACCACTACTTACGGATCGTCCTGAAAGTGAGATTAATCCGCGGGCCGTTCTGCGTTTTCGATTTCGGGATACGGTGCTCCCAGGTATGCTGCAAGTCGCCCTTCATAATCAGCAACGAGCCGTTTTCCAGCGTTAGCCCGTATTTCCTCGAATGATCGGGGCGATACCGGAACTCAAAGCGCCGTTCCTGCCCTATGCTCACCGAGGCGATCACGGGATTTCGGCCAAGCTCATCCTCATTGTCGCCATGCCACGCCACCGAATCGTTGCCATCGCGGTAGTAATTGAGCAAGACGCTGTTGAAAGTAAAACCCGTTTTACGTTCGATCTGGCGTTTGAGACCGGCGAGCTCTGCGGTCCACGCGTACGGCTCAAACCGTGTGCCCGAAAACGTATACGACTTATCGGTATCACCAAACCAGGCCATCAGCCTGGGGGCCGTCACCTCCTTGCCGTACATCTGCATTACCTGTTGCCGCCAGGGCACCTCCGCAACCCATCGGTGCATAAGGTTGGCACATTCAGCCGCCGGTATGAATCCAGGATAATATTCGAGTAGATCCTCGGGGAATTGAAGGGCCTCCTGCGAGCCGAACAGATTTAATTGTTTCATGAAGTTTGCTGATCAATGTTTCCGAAGCATAACAACAAACTAAGCAAAAAAGTCTACATCCGGCCAGCCAAACCTACTCCGCCGCCACCGGTTTCGCGACCACATTTCCCTGCGCGACCCACTGCACCTGCACGTTTTGCGCTTCTGCATGGCGGGCCAGTTCCGCCTCCATTTCCGGGAATTGGTGGTACATGCCTTCTTTGTGAAAACCGTAATGAATGGGTACCAGCACGTCGGCATGCAGCAGGCGCGTCACCGTAATCGCCTGAATGGGTGTAAGCGTAATGGGTACCGGGCTTGGCTCTACGCGCGGAATATTCACCACTGCGCCATTCACGGGCAGGAACACGGCATCGAAGTGCTGCCAGGTTTTGCCCAGGTGCCAGAACTGGTTATGCCACATCGTATCGCCGCCATGCAGAATGCGCTGGCCGTCGGCCTCTATTACCCACGAAACTTGCTTATCGCCTACGCCGTCCATCGCGAATACGGCCGTAACCGTGAAATTTCCGATTTGCTGTGGCGCGTTCAGCGCGAGTGCTTGCGGTGTGAAACCGTCGTTCGTCACCTCGGCGGCGATCTGATCGGAAATGACGAAACGGCCCTCTGGTTTCAGCACGGCGCGAATCGCCTCAGGGTCGTAATGGTCGGAATGCAAATGCGTGATCAGTACTACATCCGCTTCCGTGTTTCCTACAAATTGAAAAGGGTTTTGCGGCCCGATGGATGCGCCGCGTTGGTAATTCTGGACGGCATCTATGAGTAACGTCTGGCCATTGGATTCCACTTTGAGTCCCGCCCAGGATAATCTTTGGAGTTTCATGTGCTGTTGTTTTTAGTACATGACAAAAGTATTTGTTTTAGATATATGAGAAAAATGATTTATTTTTATCTAAACAATGAACAATACTCATACAATGTTAACACTGCAACACCTCTATATTATTGAAAAAATCACCAGCGAGGGTTCGGTAACCAAAGCTGCGGAGAAGCTGAACCTCACGCAATCGGCACTAAGCCACCAGATTCGCGACCTGGAAGCTGCCAGCGGCGTCAAACTCTTCAACAGGATCGGGAAAAAGCTTGTACTGAACGAAGCCGGCCAACGCGTGGTGGCAAGCTCGCAAAAAGTACTGCCCGTAATCCGCGAACTGGAAGCTGAACTGAAAGAAATGCGCGAAGGAAAGAAGCAAACGATCCGCATCAGCACCGAATGCTACACCTGCTATCACTGGCTGCCGCGGCTGCTCATCGATTTCCATGAGGAATATCCGGGCACCGACATCCAGATCGTAGCCGAAGCGACCCGCCGCCCGATGGAATACCTCGAAGCCGGGAAGCTGGAACTTGCGCTGGTTAATGGGACCAATAAGAACAACAGCCTGAATTTCGAGCCGCTTTTCGAGGACAGGATGGTGGCGTTGCTATCGGATAAGCACGCGCTCGCATTGCGCAATACCGCGCTCGAATTTTCGGATCTGCATTCCGAAACGCTGGTTGCATTCCAGATCAGCAGCGATAGTAACCTGCTCTCGCCAGACCTGGTATCACAGCTTTCTCCTAAAAAAACCATCTACATACCGATGACCGAAGCCATCGTAGAAATGGTCAGGTTCGGCATGGGCATTACCATCATAGCCGAATGGGCTGCCCGCCAATACCTGAGCACAGGCGGGCTTACGACGCTGCCTTTTCGTTCGGAGATCGGTACACGTCACTGGTACGCCTGCACGCATAAAGACCGGAGCGATGCGTTGAGCGGGCTCGTAAGCAGGATACAATCGGCATTACTGGGGACCGAAAACCCGGCTATGGCCTGATTCAGGGCATTTCGTACCCTGTAATACCCTGTTTTCTCAGCCTCTTCATGAGGAGGTTGCGCCCGCGCAGAAGCTGGGAGCGCGAAGTGCTGTCGGTAATGGAAAGCGCCTGGGCAATTTCGATGTGCGAATAGCCTTCGATCAGGCTCAAGCTGATGATCCGCTTGTAGCCATCGGGCAGCTGCGCGATCATATCATCGACGATCCCGACGCCCAGGCGGTCGATCATGCAGGTATGGTCGTTGGATTCGAAGTCCAGGGGCGACAGGTCCATCGAATGGTTCTTGGCCTCCTTTTTTGTGACACGATGATAATAGTTGATCGCCGTACGGGTAACCACCGACCGCATCCACGATTCGATCGATTCGATATTCTGCACTTCATGAAGGTGTCTGAAAATCTTCACAAATGATTCCTGGTAAATGTCTTCCGCCTCCATACGCGTCAGTGCGAACCGCGTGCAGATGCGCATGAGCTCGGTGCGGAACCGGTTGTAAAAGAGCGTCTGTGCGCGTTGGTCGTTATGCTTGCAAGCCATGACGAGGTCGGTCAGGGTGCGGTAGTTCTTTTTGGTTGATGCCTTCATGAGCTGTAAAAGGGAGTTGGGTAGTTGACAGACTTGTAATCGATGTCTGTTTATACCGCCCGGCATTCAACCTTATCAGCAACAGGCAAAATTTTTTGAAATAAAATAGCCGGAAACAAAAACGCTGCTTCCGGCCGCGGTGCTTTATGCTTTTACTTAAAATTATAAGCCACGCTCGATGTCGAATTCCTCGGTTTCTGCGGGTTCGCCGACCAATATCCGATGTAATATTGCTTGTCGGTAATGTTATTGGCATTCACTGAAATACGGAAATGACTGGCATTATAGAACACACTCGCATTCAGTAAAGTATAACCCGGAAGGGTAAATACGCCGGCTTTGCTATTGTCGATCACCTTGTATTCGCCAGCATAATTTCCACCGATGCCAAAACCGGCGTATTTCGATGTCCCGCTGCTAATGCGGTAAGTAGCCCAGAAATTAGCGAGGTTCTGTGGCCCCTGCCCACCGATTACACGACCCGGCTCGCTGTAAAAGTCTTCGGGATCACCCGAGATGACTTTGGTTTTGTCGTGACTGAAACCGGCGATCAGGTTAAGGCCGGTTAGCGGATTAGCCACAATATCGAGTTCAAAACCTTTACTGCCTACTTTCCCTCCCTGGTTATAATCGAGAATATTGGCCGGGTCGGGCATTACGCGGTCCGACACCTTGATATCGTACACCGAGAGCGTAAAAGCCAGTTTGTCGGAAAATAAATTGGTTTTAAATACCATACTCCCATTGATCGGCATGTTCCGGCCAGAACGATTTCACCCGGAAGTCTGTGCCGTCGGCATCCGTAACCCGGCGCATTATAGCCGATTTCACCGCCAAACTGATGATAGAGTTTCCTGGTGATCGTATTAATAACACCGCCATAACCATAGAAAGAGCCTCCAAACAGCGTGCTGGAAGGCCCTTTGATCACCTGAATCTCTTCGACATTGGACGGGACCAGGTTGCCGCTGGTAGTGCCACGAAGACCATTGTACAGCAGTGGTTGCGCTTCGAAGCTGCGTAATGCGAAGTAAGATGCCCCATCGCCTCCCCTACCGGTCGATTCCCATGTACGCGTAATGCCCGCCATATTGCGCAGGACGTCGTCGTAGCTGGTAATTCCCTGCTGCTTCATGATTTCGGATGAAACCGTGCTGTAAACCTGCGGGTTTTCGAGCTTCTTCAAAGGCATTTTGGCCACAATCACATTCTCGCGGTTCAGGTTGCGGGCTGAGACCATCACTTCCTGCAACTGCGAAGCATTTTCTTTCAATGTAAAATCTAGTGAGATAATGCCGCCAGCTTATGCAATCCGGGTTGAACATTCCTGACTTGGTATCTACCGTTGCGGTCGGTCAATGCGCCTTTTAGTCGTACAGACCTACCCGCGCAACCCCGCTGGGTTGCAGTTTAACCGCCGGATTACAACCGCCGGAACCAAGAGAAAACCTGGACGAATCCATAGTACTATTTTTCTGGCGTCCCTTTCACCAACCTTTTCCCTCCTTTTTCCGCCGAACGGGCGTTGTTTTCATTCGTCTTAAATGCATATGCTTCAAAAATCGTCACAAACATACTGGAATACCGCGCGACAAATAGATGGCTTGCAGCAAGCGACCAATATCCCTTTACCATTTTACCTGCATTTTCGGAGTCTGCCGCAGCATTGTTCCGCCGGCGACGATCCTCCTTCCCTCCCATCCGAGTGTTACCCGAATGTAAATTCAAAAAAATTTAAATTTTTTTAGACGTTTAATTTTCTAGATTTGAGCCAATTGCGAAATTTCCTGCATTTCCGCTCAAAAAATAGTGCTCTCAAAATTTGTTTGATAAAATCCCAATTGTACTTTTGCACCACGATACGGCGCTGCGGCAGACGGATCGAAACGAAAAAAGTCCTGAATATTAAGATTTCATCAAGGCGACAAAGTTTCGAAAGCGTCAGAAAAAGCGCCATTGACATATAGATCGATTCCGTAGCTCAGCTGGTAGAGCAATACACTTTTAATGTATGGGTCCTGGGTTCGAATCCCAGCGGAATCACCAAAAGCGCACTAATGTGCGCTTTTTTTGTTTTAATGGTTCTAAAAATCAGCATTTTAACAAAAAAGCGAACTATTGCTGATTGAAGTAAATTCATCCATTCGGTTACCGATTCAGTTACCCGTTTTGCTTCGTAATATTGGGTAACCGAAATTCCGAAAAAGCTTGTGAGATGGTTTTGAGGGCATCAATGTATCTGCCTGGCACTGCCGGGGAAAAATCATTTGATAACCAAAAAAAGAGTGGAGAATGAAAAGCAATCAGAAACTTTCGATTCTTGTTTGGCTGTTCAAAGCCAAAGCAACCAAAGACGGCCGCGCGCCAATCTATGCCCGGATTACTATCGACGGGCTCTCCGAAGAAATTGCCATTGGAAGAAAAGCATTACCCCAGTACTGGGACACCGAAAGCAAGCTGGTGACCGAAGGCGGCATTGAATCCAAGGTCACCAATCAAAAAATAGTGCAAACCAAAACGGACCTTGACAGGCTCTTTATGGTGCTGCAGACGCAGTACGAGCGTGTGACCCCTACCATGCTCAAAAATGCATATAATGGCCTGTCACCGTTACAATCAAAGAAATCTGGCGGGCAGGATTCAGGGGTCAAGATGATGCTTGTTGAGTCGCTGGATCAGTTTATCGCTGCTTTCGAGATGAAAGTACAGAAGGGCCTGCGGTCCAAAGAAACCGTGAAACAATGGAAAACCACACGGGCAAAACTGGTAAGCTTCCTGGGCTTCGAATACAAAGTGAAGGACGTCCCGCTCGCAGCCATCGAACATACATTCGCGGAAGCCTTCTATGACTACCTGACGTTACACATCAGTCAGCCGCTTTCGGAGATTACAGCCAAGAAGCATGTTAAGAAAATAAGGCAGATCATTAAGATTGGTGTCAGCCGGAAAGTGATTTCAAGCAACCCGCTGGAAGCGTTTAATTGCTCCGGCGGCGATAAGGATGTGATGCCCTTAGAGCTTACCGAAGTGGAGGCCATCTACCATAAGGCACTTTCGATTAAGCGGATCGCTCAAGTCCGGGACGCGTACATTTTTCAATGCTTCACCGGTCTTGCTTACCAGGACATTTATAACCTGAGCCCTGAGCACATTGTACAGGTAGGAAAAAAAGGTGAACGCTGGCTGATACAACAGCGGGGCAAAACGGAGGTAACAGCAATGATACCGCTGCTGCCGATCGTAGAAGAGATCATAGAGAGATATAAAGACGATCCCTACTGCAAGCTCAATAACCGCCTGGTGCCGGTTAATAGCAATTACCGATACAATGTTTACCTCAAAGAGCTCGCGGAAATCTGTGGCATAAAACGCGAGCTGAACACGCACCTTGCACGCCACACCTTCGCCGACTTGATGCTTAACAGCGGCATCCCTCTGGAAGATGTCAGCAAAATGTTAGGTCACAAGACCATCAGAACTACCCAGCGATATGCCAGGGTGCGAAAGGAAAGAATCGCCAGGGGGATGACGAAAGTCAGATCGTTGCTTTTTAACAAGGATGGGAAACTGAAGAAAGTAAGTTGAAAACATCAGAAAAGCCGGCTATTATCGGCCGGCTTTCTAACATTGATTTTATTTTCCTGAAATCTATCCGGATTGACGACGAACACGAGTCTTAATGCGAATCCGGCTGGTATTCGAGAATATCGCCGGGCTGGCAGTCTAGTGCTTTGCAAATTGCTTCCAGGGTCGTAAATCTGATTGCCTTAGCTTTTCCGGTTTTCAAGATTGATAAATTAGAGAGCGTGATATCAACCTTCGCAGATAATTCATTCAGTGAAATTTTTCGCTTCGCCATCATCACATCCAGGTTTATAACTATAGACATGACTTAGATGGTTAACTCGTTTTCTGATTGTATTTCTATACCCCTGCGAAAAATCTGACCGATTACCAACAGGGTGACGGCCATAAAGAGCCAGACGTCACCACTGCCCAAGTGCAAGGATTGGGTATCCGGCATTTTTATGCCTTGCCCGGAAAGCCATTTGACGTATTTGGCCCCCATCGACGAAAACAGCCCTGTCGCAAAAGTCAAATACGAAAGATACATCACTAAACTTTTCGTCTGGACACTAAACGGCTGGATCCAACTAATGCTCTTTTTCATAAGGGCCATAATGATCAGATAAAACATCCAGGCTTTATGTGCGGCCACAATGGCCGAAAGCAGGACAACTACGAAGAAATAACCCTTATCATTGGCTAATAGGTCCGACAGGTCCACCTGCTGCCAAAGAAACGGGACGACGGAGGGCTTAACAAGTGCAAAAACCGCATTAACGAGAAAGGCGCCCGCCTCAATGCAAAGCCCAACGAAGATAGCCCACGACACGAACAACAGGATAGCAAGCATCATTTTGGTCGAAATTTTCAATTCCATATGTTTTCAGGATTAATTGATATACCAAATGTAGGCGAATATTTATTGATAAACAATAAATATTCGCCTATAAACAAAATAGCAACACAAAAATGTTTGGCGTGCTGGCGTCTTTTCGGGCATTTTTTACCGCCGGCCATAGCGCCGCCCCCAGATCCACTGCCATGCCCGCATCTTCCAGTCTTTTAGCAACTTGCCTGAGCGGCTCAACCATGCCCTTGACTCATATTGGCTGAAGAATTGGTCGGCCAGGCCGCAGCTTTCGCCTTTCTCGGCAAAATAGGCCCGGACATGTCGCCTGGATGGCGGCACCGTGCTACCCAGGCCATCCCATTCATTTTTATACTTCATTTCACGGGCGTTTTAAACTTGTCGAACATCTTCTCAATGTCCGCTATGTCATAATAGATCACCCCGCCAATCCGCATATAAGCAAGTTGCCTGCTAGCGCGCAAGGCGTGCAGTTTGCTAAGCGAAATATCAAAGACACGTCTGACTTCACTTGTCTTGATCCATTTCTTTTGTGCTTGCGTTTTCGGCCCGGAGACAATCATTTTGATCTCTTCGAGCAAACCGATCCGAAACCGCTCCAGGTCCCCAACCGTGATCAGCTGGTATTCATTAATGGCATTGACCTCTACCCGCGTCCTGATTTCCTGTTTTGCCATAGTATTATTATTCATTAAAGTAAACTTTGCTGCCTTTTGGGGTCCTGGAGGGTACATAGCGTATATAGCCAAGCTCTGCCAGGTCCCGAATCGTCTTGTGATAACACGACAAGCTGTAAATTTTTGCCTTTGCCATAATATCGGAGCGCAATACAGTCAACGGACCGATTTCTGCACGACGCTGGCGAAGATAAAATAGCGCTGTGAACAAGGCGATATGACTGACCCCGACACGGGGATCATGCTCAATCCTTTCAAAAAAGTCCGTTAAAGCACCCGTTTGCTTTGGGTCAGCCAACCGATAGTCCATTTCTTTTTCCCAATTTAAGTGCAGGTTTTTCAGCCAGGCTTTTCTGCTGGCGGAAGTTAATTTGCCTGCCCTGCGCCTGTCCCGCTGTCAGTTTCTGTCCGTCATCCTGCAAGGCGCTTACTTGTTTGAACTGCGGGTTAGCAAGCAGGTCAACGGTCTTCTTTTCGCCCCGTAGTTCCAATGTTGCCTGAACCTTGTCACCGGCCTGTAAAGCCGCGATCAACTGCTGTTTCAATTCCGGCTTTTTCATTTCCTTCAGAGGCCACTGGTCGAGCATCTTTTGCAGGTCAAATCCGTACCCTGGATGGAATTGCTTCATCCGGTAATTTCCGTCCTGGTCATTGTCATTCAGATCGAGCTGCAGCCACTTTTCTCCACTCAGTACAGCGCGGCCTTCCATCAGGTTGATGACCTGGTTAGCGGTCAGCTCAGGGTAATGCTGCGCATCAAAGGACTGATTGAGCGTCTTACTGTCGTGCTGATGCTGCGCAGTGATCTGCGAGAGTTGGAAATCTCCCCGGTTATCCAAAGCAAAATGCAGCCGGAAATCGGCCCTTTTGCCCTGCATCGTATACTGAGAAACCGGAACGTCAAAGGTGGCAAAGCCAGTCCTCAATTTTTTGCCGATCTGCGCTTTGGGCACATGTAAGCCCATCTTTTTGATGGTTTCATGAAGGTCCCGCTCCTGTGATGCCATCCTGAGCTCCCTTTTGCCGTCGATTGCCGGCTGAAAGAGCTTTATTACAGCCCGCCTCATCAGCCTGAAAACGAGATTGGGATAAAGTTTTCTTTCCAGGCCCCGCTTTTCTGCGCGAAGCATCCTGAGCGTCGTGCGTTCGTCGGATGCGAGTCCCGCCGGATGACGCTGGAGGATCCGCTCAAAATGCGCCAGCTTCTCCTTTTGAAAGTCCCGGCTTTCGAGCACTGACGCAGAAAAAAGTCCGGCAAGGCGCTGTTCCTTGGCCTTCCATTGCATCATCTCTGCTTCAATGCGGTTAGTTATCGGATTTTTCATAACCTTTCCCTGAGATTGTTATTAATAGGCTATCCGGGTGACAACCCTTTCTTCCGGGCTTTTGCGACTTTTTGCCGGGGCGGAGATTTCTGTTGCGGGTCCTGTTTAGCGGCTGTGACTTTGGGTGGGCCTGGATCATCCGCTTTCTGTACGACCTGTTGGCTTTCGGATTGAGCTGTTGCCTCCTTTGCAGAACGTCTGAACCCGACACGCTCCATGTCAGCGTTATATTGGTTGATCGATCTAAACTGAGGGACAGCTTCGATGTAACGCCTTACTTCATTCCCCGCGATGGCAAAAGTGACTGCATGCACATTGCCTTTTTGCAGGGAAGCGATAAGCCTTTCTTTTTCTTTTGGGTCAGCCAGCTCTTTAATCGGGAGCTTTGAAAGGACTGCGTCAAGGTCAAAGCCCCAATTCTGGTGATAGCGCTTTTCCTTATAGTTGTCGTTTTTGTCCTTATCGCCAAAATCCAGCTTGACCCAGGCATGGTACTTTTCCCCTTTAGCTTCCAGGCGGCCATTGCCATCATCAATCAGCTTAGCGAGCTCCTTATACACTGAACGGCCACTAAGCAGGTTGTATGCCTCTTTAAGGGTAAAATTGTTGTCGTAGCCCAGGAAAAAAGATTGTTTAAGCGGTACCTGCATACCTTCCTGCTTAACTGCCAGGTCGTAGCTGTTAAAGAAGTAATTGTCCTGGGAAGACTTTTTAAAATGCAGCGTAGCAACAGCCTCGTCTTTGCCATAAAAGGCTTGGTGCGTAAGGCTGAACGTCATCGCGCCACTTTTGATCTGTTCTGCTAGCTGGCTTTCCAGCCCTTCCCCAAAGCCGGTATACTTTACCTGTGCCTGGAGGTAATCCAAATTCTTCTGGTTCATCGCAAACTCTTTTCTGTCGGTGAAGAAATAATTAATGAAGGGCTTATTCTAGCGGCGCCAGTGGCCTGGCCTTAACCAAGGTTTTGTTGCCGGTTTGCAGCTCCAGGTTGCGGCCGCCGCCATGCTCCATCAGCTGCACGGCCAGGTATTTTTTATCGGGTATGGTGTGTTTGTCAAATACAAAGACCATCACCTGACTGCCTTGGCCGGCAAGGCTTTCGGTATTCCCGGAGGTGAATACTGGGATCAGCTCGGTTTCCTGGGTAGCCATGCGCTTTACTTTCTTTTGGTCCCGGATAAAAAACCGCAGCTGGGCGATATCGTATGGAATATAGGTATCGTTGTCCAGCCGAAGCTGGTAATACATATGCTCACCCTGGATGTAGATACCCTGCAACGCCAGACGGATGCCGAACCGGTCTGCTGCAGGCCTTTTCAAAAAGCTTTCTGATTCTGCGACCAGGCAGGCATTCTGCTCAATCACCGCCTCGTTATCGGCAGACAATACTTTTGTTTCCTTGATAGCTGTGGCTGCCGCGCCGAAACGGAAATTCAGGTCCGCCGGGTTCTGGTGATAGCTGACCAGGAAACTGTAAAATTCGCCATCGGTGGTCACCACGGTCAGGTTGGTCTGCCCGAAATCTTCAGTGGTGGCTGCCTTTACCTGCAAGAGGTAATCTACGCCTTTGGCTTTTTGCACCAGGATGTCTCGGCTCCCTTTGTCCACGCTTTTAATGGCATACGGAAACAACAGGTTAGTGGTCTTTTGGGCCGTAACTGCCAGGGGTATGCTGGTGATCCGGATCGCCGGGGCGGTACGCTGGATTTGCTGTGCGCAAGCAATTCCGGCTATTAAGGTGAGCATCATCATCAAGACTGTGTTTTTCATCTCGCATGTGTTTTAGTGAAGTGAATGGATGGGATTAGTTATCGGTTTGTTTATCATCGCGCAATAGTACCTGGTAACCGGCTTTGACAAATACTTTGATCTGCCTTACCTTGTTGCCCAGCAAATTGCGGGTGATCTCGATACCGGCCGATGCTGCCTGCGCGCCGATGGACTGGTCGAAACTGGTCATGCCGATACTTTGTATCGCACGATCAGCTCCCTGTTTGGCCGCATCGCGGGTGATCGCGCCCGGCACATGGATACCCGACATACCGTCCATATCGAATACGGCAAGTGCTACCGGGAAAAGACTGTTCTGATACCGCACGCTGCTGACCTGCACTTTGAGCCGGTCCCCATCCAGGGATGCGGTACCGAAGACAAAATTGCCTTTGGGGATCAGTACGCCATTGACAAAGATGTCATCGGTAAGCCTGAGCTTGATCGTCGCTCCTGATACCAGTTCCTGGTTTTCGTGCACGACTGCTGCAACGGATGGCCTGTCTGTTTCCGCGATAGCGCCCTCATTCAAACCGAAAAACCCATTGGCAGCGGGCGCATCCGCTTCCGCATCACTGCCAGCCAGGGAGGTAATAGGCGTCTGCTTTTCAGAAGCTGCTACCGGATACACTTTACCCCGGTTCTGCTGGCTGGTTTGTTTGAGCCGCTGCTCGACCCGCTCAGGATGCTGTATGTCCAGCACCTTTTCGAGCATACCGGAAAGCTGGTCGAGTTCCGGGTCTGGCTGGGAACCGGTGCCACTATTGATACCGCGCATAAGGTCTTCCAATCTTGACAGGTCCGGCCCCTTGGCCGTCGGAAACGGGACATCCTCTTCCATAGGCTGCCGGTTTACCTGCTCATCAGTCGCTGCATTCAGCGACGCGGTCAGCTTGCTCAGTTTTTGATAAACCTGGGCCTCCTCGGGCGAAGCCGGCCCATAAGGTGAAACGGGAAGGGTGATCGTGCCGTAGCCGGGGCCTTTGGTCGCCAGGCCAAGCAGTTTACTCGAATCCTTTGCTATAAAGGCCGTGTCTGCCTGTGACCGGTAATAGGGATCGTTTTTCATTAAGTCAGCCAGCCGCATCGAATCCTGGTGTGCCTTTTCGTAGAAGCCCAGCTTGTCGAGCGGGTCTTTGTTTTCCAGGTTGGCATCGGGAAGATTGAAATTAAAGCCCTGCGGCGCTGCCACCGGCTTTTCGGTCTGCGCACCGGCGATACCAAGCGCCCAGAAAAAAAGGGTCACGAACGGGAGCACCAGGACCGGCAACGCAGTAAAAAGCTTTCGTTTCTGTAGGAACTTGGGACTTTGTGTCTGTTTCATAGTCGTTTAATTTTGAAAGTTTAACCCCGGATAGAGGCTTTTGATGAAAGCCAGACTGTCGGCCAGGCCCGGACGGTCGGCCATCAGGCTGTCGTAGAAGGCCCGGTCGGGCGACCGCGCCAGGCTGTCCATGTAGATCACCACGCGCCTGAGCCTTTGGATATTATCCGCTTTTGCTTTGATAGATGCGGAATCGGGTTGGGCCTGCACATGGGCAGGCACCTGTATCGGTGAGATCGACATTACCCCGGCCCGTTTTCCCTTCAGGCTGCTGGTAGCGACCCACACGCTTAGTGCCGTGCATGCTACACAGAAGATGGATAGCATGAGAAGACGACCCCATCGGCTCTGAGGCTGTTTGTCAAAGTCTTGTCTTTTGTCCATAGCGAATCTGATTTAAAGAGTAGCTGTGCTACCGGTTGGAGATTTTGATGTCGCGGTTGTCAATGGTTACCCAGCGCTCGATCAGGAAGCCGTGCGGGTTGTTGTCACTGCGGTTGACATTACGCAGATACCCTTCGGTGACCAGGCTGCGTTGAACGGTGCTGGTAGCCCGGGTGATCAGCTGCGTCCCGTAACAGCGGAAGAAGAACGGGTAACGGTTAATGTCCAGCTGTATGCTATCGATGGCAATTTCCTGGCTGACGTTGCCGGAAATAATACTAGTGTAGAAGCCCTTCTCTTTGAGGTTGTCATACTCTTTTTTAGCTGAGTAGTCGGCCAGGTAGAGGGATTTGCCCACATAGTCCCTGATCGCCTTTTCATCTGGTGACAAGGTGAAGAACAGCCTGTGGAAGGTCTTAATATGGTCGCGTGCTTCGACGGGGATGTTTTCGCGCCGCTCTTCTGCGACCGCTTCAAGCGCTTTCCCGTTTGCCAGGATATAGATCTTGCTCTGGACATCGGTCACCATCTGATAGCTCTTATAGAAGGCAAAACAGCAAAGCAGGACACATCCGGCAACGACCACGAGTGTAAAGACACGGATGTGACGGAAGGCGGTGTCGATATTTTTGGTCTTGGTAAACATTATAGCTTTGTTTTAGATGGTCATGACTCTTTGCTTTTACCCGAGATCTTATCGGCCGCAGCCGCACCGCCGTAGCCGATCGCACGACCGATAGCGCCGGATGTGCCCGAGCCGGACGCACCGGAGTACCCTTCCCGGATGTAGCCGGGCACGCCCGCGATAGCGCCTGCCGTACTGGCAGCCCTGCCGCCCACCGACGTAGCGGTGCTGGTAGATATGCGGGTTACCTTTTGGCCGAATGCGCCCATCCCGCCTGCGTTGACCACGAAGTTGGCCACCGATGGCACCGTAAAATAGCCTACGATACCAATGATGAGAAACACGAGGTATGCGGTATCTTTGGCTGAGAAGTAGGTGGCGCCCGCCTGCTTGATCTGCTCTAAATCCAGCTTGATCATATACTCCTGAACTTTACCGATGATTGCCCCGAAGATGTTTGCGATCGGCAGCCAGAGGAATACGTTGATATAGCGTGCTATCCAGGCAGTCAGGCTGTGCTGGAAGCCGTCAAAGACAGCGATGCCAAACACGAGCGGCCCCAGGATCGCCAGGATGATCAACTGAAAGGTGCGTAGCGTATTGATACAAAGGGCAGCGGCCTGGAAAAGCACTTGTAAAATCTCTGACATCCATTCCTTGATCGAGTTACGGAAATTGTAGCCCGCCTTAGCCATGGCAAACTTGATGTCGTTACCCACAGAGGCAAACATGCCCTGCTCGGAAGGGTCTTCACCCGAATGGGTGTATTTGTACCAGCGGTCAAAGTCCCCGTTGCCATCTGCACCGACGTACATCAGCCAATAGTCTGTTTTTTTGAGCGCCTCTTCCTTCTGTTTCAGCAACAGTGCAACGGCTTTGTCCGAGCCTTCCACCATTTGGGCAGTACCGGTAACAGTTGGCTTCATAACGCCGTTAATTAACCCGATTACAGATGGAAATATCATGATGGCAAAGCCCAACAAACGGGCGCAGCAGCGGATAAATGTCTATCGGCTCGGCATTGGCAATATGCCGCCAGACCCGGTAAGCGATGTACCACATCGCGGCAAAGCCGGCGATGCCCCGGCCAACGCCAATCAGCTTGCCGCTCATCGTCATCATTTCGCCGTACAGCTGGTCAAGGACTACTTGCAGTCCCTTGATCTCGCCCGCGATACCTTGCGCCAAGGCCAATTCAGGCAATAACAATCCTATGCTCATGCAGAGCATGATCTTTAAAATACTTTTCATAATAGCTGCTTAAAGTGCTTTACGGTAAACCTTGTAGTTTCTCAATCGTAGCTGCATCATGCTTGTCTTTGGCGCGTTGGGCTGCCAGTACGGAAGCCTGCCCGTTGAAATGCCTTAGAAAAACCAGTTTTTCTTCCATGTCCGCATAAATCCCGTCGATGGCTTTGAGCCGCTCGTCATCGGACATCCTTAGCTTATCTGCCGTGACCACACTCGCCAGCTCGTCCAGGTTTCTAAGGCTAAGCTTGATCAAATTTTCGTACACTTCCGAAAGGTACCTGAGTTCCTCTTCTGTCAGGTTACCCTGCTGCCGGAAACGGTTATACGCCGCCTGTTGCTCCCGGAGCAGTTTTAGCTGGTAATCAACAATCCCTGCTACCTTATAGTAGTTTTTTACCTTCGGATTTACTTCCCAAAGTGCGTCCAGGAAAGCTTTATGTAACTTAAAATTGCCTTCAGACAGGTTCTTGATCGTCGTGTAGCCCTTAAAGAGGATGTCATAGCCCTTTTTCAAATCTTCCAGTATCTGTTTAAACTGCCGGAGCTTTTCAATATTTAAGATCAGCTGGGCTATTTCGTTTGCCTGAGCGTTCGCTTTGTTAGCACCAGCGCCCGCAATGAGCATCAACATCAGTATGATTATCTTTTTCATAGCCGTCCTATTTTAATCCGTTTATTGCCTTCATTATCTCGGCTGACTGCTGGTCACGCTCACGGCCGGCGGCCATCACCATGACCTGCCCGGTAAAGCCCTTGCAAAACGTGTAGTTGTCCTGCATGG
>NZ_JBOBIH010000017.1:0-45428 GCF_050587785.1 Dyadobacter sp. BHUBP1 | reverse complement strand
GCAAAGCCATTATTGAACTGCTAATAGCGTCACTCGACCCACTTCTGATATTTGAGGTCAAGCATCCTACGCCACAATCAACGGAGCAAAAGCCGTACAGGGATCTGCTGATTGTGTTTGCCGACGATAACCAAAAGCCCTTCAAAGAGCATCAGTCCATCGTTGAGCTATTCAGTGGCGGTGATGAAAAGCTCTGCTGCTCAGTTCACAAATTGTCTGAGATTCATCAGGCGCTTACCAGTGGGCAGGTGTATTTTTCTTTGGCATGTGCCACCGAAAATCTGGTATACCAACAGAGTATTACGCCATTACCGAAAATGCTCCCCGAAACCCTCAGCCAACTGACCGAGAAGTCGAGACACGCGTTTATAGCCGGAATGAACAAAGCTCGAAAGTTCTTTGAGGGGGCAGCCTACTACCAACAAGTAAGTGAGTATGCTCTATCGATGTTCATGCTGCAACAAGCTACTGAAACTACATTTCGTAGCACGGCCATCGCGCTCTACGGAAGCGAACGGCGCACCCATTCCATCAGATCACTTAAACGGTTTAATCATAGATTAGCACCTCAACTAAATGACATCTTTCCTGGCGGTTCGCCGGATGAAGAAAAGCTTCTGCAACTCTTGGAAGACGCATACCTCGGGGCCAGATACAATCCGGACTACCAGATCAGCGAACAGGAAGTTCATTCGATTTCATCCCGAGTGTTACGCTTGCTAGAATTAGCCGAAGCAGTGTTCGAAGAGCGAATGTGTGCAATTGGAATTTAGCGGGAGAGGTGACTACATGCCTTTTTAAGGTGCTCAGATTGCTGAAAAGAATCATTAAAAGGTGCGTTCAGTGCAAACGAAAGTTACAAAGCAAAAAATGACGGTTGCAAACCTGCACTTCGTCATCCGGCTTTTTAGCTGAACCCGCATTAGCCAGCCGCACCTTAAACCGCCGGATGGGCTTGCAACCAAGGGGACGAGCCCCGTCATTTTTTCATTGAGTGGAAGGCAGCGATTGCCCTGAGCACACGGCCGGGCCTAAGCTACTTAATGCCTTTCAATCATGAGAAATCTCCAAAGTACTCCTAAAATCTATGTTGGGACCTATGGTCAATACAACAGTGGATCGCTGTTCGGTAAATGGTTTGATCTGACAGATTATGCTGACCTGAAAGAATTCCTGCAAGACTGTTTTGAGTTCCATCGAAATGAATTAGATCCGGAGCTCATGTTTCAAGACTGGGAAAACATCCCGGATTTTTTGATATCGGAATGTAGCCTTCACAAAGATGCTTTCGCCTACTTTAAGGCCACCGGTGAAATGGACGATGAGACTGCCGAAGCCTTCGAGATTTATTGTAAGCAAATCAACTATTGCCCATGTAACGGGTACGAGTTAGAAGACCAACTTGAAGGTTTCCGGGAAAGCTACCGTGGCTTCTTTGGCGGCTGTGGGAAAGACGCTACACTTGAATATGCCTATCAATACATCGAAGAAACTGGACTATTGTCAGGTGTTCCGCAGGCTCTCGAACGTTACTTCAACTACGAAGCCTTCGCCAAAGACCTGTTTTTAGAAGGATACAGTGAGTACGAAGGCCATGTATTCACTGATTATTAAAAACCAAAGAGCCTTTCGATACGCCTGTCTCGAAAGGCTCTTTATTCTTTTTGTTCCAGTGGGAAAAAGAGGAAACAAGTATCAAGTGCTGACTATTATTTTCCGATCAAACATCGACTGCACGTGTCAATCGATGTTTTTGATTGTTAACGTAAAGCAGACAGCAATGGAAAAGAAGAGCAAGCAAACTGAGGAGAGTTCAGCGTTATTCACGCATCAATTAGTCACTTTAGCGGATCTGGAAAAGTTTAAGGAGCAAATGCTCTCCGAAATGAGACGGATGTTTGCAGGCGGGGCACTCAGCATTCCAAGCAATGGCTCAAATCTCGGGAGGTGCGAAAGTTACTCGATGTCTCGCCTGGCAAGCTACATGCCATGCGTGCAAGCCGACAGCTCAGTTTTATGCGGATCGGCGGTGTGATTTATTACGACCGGGCAGACATCGAAAAAATGTTCGTGAAGTTCAAAACTGCTGCTGTCAAATGAAGAAGAAACCATCTTCATTTGGCTTTGGAAGCCAATGTCCCCCTGACGAAATTCATGTCAGGGTTTATTTTTTGCAGCAAGGATCAACAGTCATAGAAGCAGCTAGATTTTTCGATCATTACAGAGCAAAACTATGGTTAAGTACGCAGGGGCGACGGCTCATAAACTGGAAAAGACTTGCCTGGACCTGGATCTGCTATCGGCAACTAGGGCCGCTTCAGTAAATCTTTACCTGAGTATTAGCGATACGGTTGCTTGAGGTTGCTCCGAAAAGCGGCACATTTTTGCGCAGGTATGATGCAAAATGAAAATCCACAAACACTTAAAATTCGCCGGATTTGCGATCCTGAGTTCAAACAAGAAATGATCAGAATATTCGTTTCAGGCAGACATGGTAAGAAAGCTTTGGAGGAAGCTGATCCTCTTGCGTCATACTTTCAATTTTTGCAAAGCTTTTTTATTGTAATAGCTTAAAGAAAGGGAAGTAGGAGCTTAATCGTATTTTTCTCTATGCTCTAAGCAGTAAATTTGCTCAGCAATGGTCACCTCATTGATTCTGCCTTGCCTTCTACCGGCTAAGTGCCAGCTTACTGCCAGCTTGGCCGAATGGCGTTTGATCTTCGAAAAAATGACCGGCGTTGACACTATGACAGCGGCGCTTCAGCGGTCGGTAGTTTGATCATCAAGCACATTTCCGTCCCGTTCAAGGACAAGTAATTGTCCATTTCAGCCCTGAGACGTTTTTAGGCCCGATTATGTTCGCAATACTCGTCAGGGCAATAACATGACCACATTAGTAGGAACGTTCCCAGCGAATGGGCATCTAACCCATTTTTGGGAAAAATGTGCTTGACCGCACCAGCCAATAGCGAATTGGAATAGCGTTTTGGAGTCAAATAGTGGGCCCATTGTTCGACTGCTTGATTGAAAGGATTTTCAGGACGGATTGCTTAAAGTCCATACTTACTAATCAACGATATCAAAACCGCCATGGAGGCCGCTCCAAGCTCCACTTCCCTGATATTGACCCTGTCATAAGTGTCGAGTGCACTGTGATGTATATCGAAAAGCCGCTGATCATCGCAGTCCAGACTTATTAACGCTTTGGCAAGGCCTTTCATAGGTGCAAGGTCTACCCCGCGATGCCCGGAATGGATATCGTCGATTTTGTAAGGCGCAAGCAGGGGTTTCCAACCAGAAATTATGGCGTGGATATCCGGGCTGCCCTCAATTCTGAACCCGCGGGGTGTAAACCCGCCTGCATCAGATTCCAATACGGCAAGGTGGGTTTCTGCTGACAGCCTCGCCTGCCGGGCGTATGCTATTGCTCCATCGGCACCCGCTTCCTCATTCATGTAAAGGATTGCCCTGATGGACCTCTCGGGCCTTTTTCCACTGGTTTTGATCAGTCGGAGAACTTCCAGCGTTTGCACGAAACCGGTCCCGTCATCGCTGGCGCCTTCACTCAGGTCCCAGGTGTCGATATGACCGCCTACGGTGATAAATTCGCCTGGATAAACCGCCCCTTTTATTTCACCGATAACGTTGTAGCTTTTGACATCAGGTAGCTGGCGACAGTCCATGGTCAGGCTATACAAGAGGTCAGGGTCATATCGCAGCGATTCACTCAATAGGTTTGCGCTTTTAGTGCTCAGCGCCGCAGCGGGTATTTTGACAACCTTTGGATCATAGCCCATTGCGCCGGTATGAGGAACGGTATCGATCGGTAAAGTAAGGGACCTTACCAATGCTCCGACGGCGCCTCTCTTCGACGCTTCGATGGCCCCCTTACTGCGCTGGTCGACCGCCCCAAGGTAAGCATTGAACGTTTCAATCTCCCTGGGATCCATTGCCCTGTTAAAAAAGACGAACTTTCCGCGAACTTGCTCGTCCTTTAAAGCAGCCAGTTCCGCCCAGCTCCTTACTTCTACCACCCGGGCAGTTAGTCTTCCATTGGTACCCACAGAGCCGCCCAGGGCGCACACCTGCATCACCTCACGTTTTCGATTGGATCGTGTGAAGAAGGATTTTTCTTTATTTCCTCTTACCCAATGCGGTACCATCACCTCTTGCAAATAGACGCTGTCGGGGTTAATTTCCTGCATTTTTAGTCTTCCCCATTCCACGGCCTTTTGTGCATTGTCCGACCCGGACATACGCGGGCCGATCCGGGAGGTCAGGTACCGCAGATCAGGCCCTATTCTCCCCGCTGTCAATGCATTGTCGAATAATTTCCTGATCATCAGGGAATCTTCGGCATGTTGCTGTGCCAGGCAGTTGGTGGTGGTCAAACCTAGTAATAGCATCAGACATGCCCAACCTTGTCGGGCTGTGTCAGGTATTGAACGAGCCTTCATAGATTATTGCCCTGCACCAGTTGTTGTGAAATTGACCGGGAACCAGCGGTAGCCTTTTGTGCCCTCGGAACGGATATGCCCTATTCCTGGAAATGAAATATGGTCAGCCGCGATCCAGTGCTTACCTTTTGCCGCCTCGTCGAACGCTTTTTTGCGTGCCGCAGCAGCTGCCTTGGGATCGACATCATAGATAATTGTAACATCGGGATCAGCCAATTGCACTGCGGCCGAATGCAAAATATCTCCCCAGAACACGATCGTCTCGCCTTTGCTGCTAAGCTGATAGAAGCTGTGGCCGGGCGTATGCCCGGCGCTGGCAATGGGCCGGATGCCGGGCATGATTTCCTGGTCATATCCGAACGTTTTCACTTTTCCCGCCTTCACGTAAGGGTTCATTTTAAGTGCGGCCTGCTCGAAGTAGGGTTTCAGTTTCTTGGAGGCATTTGTAAAATTTTCTGGTGTCAGCCAAAAGTCGTATTCTTTTTTACTCACATAAATGGTGGCATTCGGGAAAACCATCCTGTCCCCGTCCATGAGCCCGCCTGTATGGTCTGTATGTATATGCGTAATTAGCACAATGTCAACATCCTCCGGTTTGAAGCCGGCTTTGGCAAAACTGCTTGGAAGATGTCCCAGGGAAGGGCCGTATAGTTCGGAGGTACCGGCGTCTACAAGAATCAGTTTTCCATCTAGCTTAAACAGATAGGCATTTACGGATGCCTCCACGATGGGCTCCTGAAAGTTCAGTTCGGTTAATGCCTTTACCTGCCCAGGTTCTACATTGGTGAGCAGTGCGTTCAGATCCTGCGGGACGGAACCATCGGATAGCGCGATGAGATCGATGTCGCCTAGCTGCATGTGGTAATAGCCTGGCTGAGGCAATGATTGGGGAGCCTGCTGACCAAGAAGTCCAGCTGGCGGAACCGTCGATAGTGTAAAGTAGGATATGCTTCTGAGGATAAGTTTGCCTAGATTTTTTTTCATAATGCTGTTTTGGAAGTAGCGGACTTGCCTGATTTTGGATATGCGAAATTATCGTCGTACCCAAGTTTGGACAAGTACGCACTCCATTATGACATAGGCATAATTTTCTGCCTATGCTGAGATTTGTGTGCGCTGGCCTATTTTTGTATCAGACAAAGAAAGAGCTATGTACGAAAGGAAAATCCCAATTGATGTTGACTGTGGTATGGGTATGACCATGGAAATTATAGGAGGAAAATGGAAGCCCTGTCTGATCCTTAACATCCACAATGGTGCAAGAAGGCCTAGTGAACTTCAGCGTTTGAACCGCCATGCAAGTCGGCAAGTGCTGAATGTGCAGTTAAAGGAACTGGAAGAGCATGGCATTATTGAACGGGTTGTTTACCCGGTGCTTCCCCCCAAAGTAGAGTATTTCCTGACGGACCTCGGCAAGTCACTGCTGCCGGTTTTGGAAATGATGGATACATGGGGTGATCAATACCGAAAGCGGCCGGACCAATCGCCCCAGCTTTTGCATGCTTCCTAAAAGATTATGCTGCCGTCGTATTCGCTGGAAGTGCCGATCTCCACTTGCAAGACCATGTACGAGCTATTATTCACAATTCGCTAACGCAGCAGACTCAACTTTAATCGGTTATCTCTTTCCATTTTGTCATCCTGGCTTTCATGTCAATGGTCGCGCCATCCAAACTAAAGGTTCCGTCGCCCTTATGATGAAAAATGCGTTTCTCTTTTCTGTTCCCGTTAACCCACACCTTCAGTGCCTCAACAACAAACACATTATACTTTGCAGACAGTTGGGTATTCACAACCCTGCATTCGATGTTCGCCAGGCACTGCTCGACCAGCGGAGCTTTGACGATTTCTGCGTCGAGGCGATTCAGATTAAATTGTTTGAACTTGTCTGTTTCTGAGCCACTGCAGTTTCCAATATCCACAGATTCTTGCATCAAATCAACGCCTGGGATTGCAATCACACACTCTTTGGTTTCTATCAGAGCCTTGTGACTAAAGTCCCATGGACCGATGACAAATGCTATTAGTGGCGGATCATGCTGAACCATCATATGAAAGCCCATAGTCATAACATTACTTTTACCCTGGTGTGCTGTGGTGACAAGCACCAGTGGCCCAGGTTCGAGTAATCGCGCCACCTTGTTTCGTGGATAATCTCGCATCACTTTATTGTTTGTACTCATGATAACTTATTATGTTTGGTTTCCGTTGAACAACTTCTTTAAAGACTATGCCGTAAGCTGCATGGCTTCTGTAGCATTGGAAGTTACGTTTGTTCCACTTTTAATCCGGTCATCAACAGCTTCCGCTTTTTTCTTCGCTACAAAAATCGGGCTTTTGAACGCTTGTATAATTTGCCCAATGAGCTAGTGCGATTTCTCTAACATGTTGGGGAAGCTGATCCACTACCAGGATTGCGGGTGCTCATTATGGAGCCATGTAACTTTGGTGAAGTACCTAGCATTGGACTATGGGCAATACAATCCCGTTGTTTTTTTCCGAACTTTGCAACACCCGGTTGGGTTTTCTATCGCGCTTGCTCCGGATGGAACTTTGATTTTGTTTCGATGGAAATTCCCTAGTTTTTGTGGCAAAACCATCAGAACGCCGAGCAATGGATTAGGATATATTAAATGGCAATGAAAGAGTTGGTAAACTATATATCGTGTTTTGGGGATTTTAACTCCTATCAGCAGGAGGTTATAATCAGTAAGACGCAGATAATGGACCTGAGGAAAGACGCCTATTTTTCACAGGCAGGCAAAGTTCCCAAGCAGGTTGGTTTCGTACTCGAAGGAGTGCTCAGGGGATGTTATTACACCAACACAGGAGCGGAAGTGACACGCTGCTTTATTAGTGAAAACAGTTTGGTAGCAGATTATCTCAATTTCGAGGCTAATACGGTTTCGTCGGATTATATTCAGGCCTGCACAGATTGCAAACTGGCTACTTTTTCGAAGAACGATTGGGACAGCTTTTCTCAACTTATCGAAGGCTGGGACGTTGCCAAAAATAAAATGGTTCAGATTTGCCTTTACCAGAAATCGAGAAAAGCGCCTGTTATTTTACAAGACGCAACAACCAGGTACCTCGAATTTCTCGAGCATTATCCGCTGTTGGTAAACAGAGTACCTCTCGCTTACATTGCATCCTACCTGGGTGTTACGCAGCAATCCCTTAGCAGGATCCGGAAAAATATCCGATAGATGCTTTTTACCAAATGTTAAACGACTTCATTTTTCCGTGCTGCAATTTAGCAGCATCAAAACTAAAAATTGGAATATGAAGACCGCACTAATCACCGGAGCCAACAAAGGTATCGGCTTCGAAGTAGCAAGACAATTACTGAAAAAAGGATTTTATGTCTATCTGGGATGCCGGGATTCGGTAAAAGGGCGACAGGCAGCTATCAGGCTTAAAGAAGAGGGGCTGAACCAGTTGGAAGCTGTGACCCTGGATGTCACGGATCTGGATTCTATTTCCGCAGCTCGGAATGAAATCGGGAAAAGAACTGCCGCGCTGGACGTGCTGATTAACAATGCAGGTATAAACGGTGGAGCGCATCCCTATACGGTGGCAAGCGCCACCGCGGATCAGTACATGGCCGCGTTTTCAACAAACGTTGTTGGCACAGCAAGTGTGACCAATGCATTTATGGATTTGTTGCTTAATGCATCCGAACCAAGAATCGTCAACGTGAGTACAAGTGTAGGCTCGCTTGCCTTACAATCAGATCCCAACTGGCCCGCCTACAATTTTGCAAAGTACGTCGTTTATGCTTCATCCAAGGCTGCATTGAATATGTATACTGTTCACCTTGCCTATGAACTGAGGGACACCAAGGTAAAGGTGAATGCAGTTTGCCCGGGACTCACCGCAACAGACTTCACTTTCTTTAATGGTGGCCAGGTCAGTGTTGCTGCGGAGCGAATCATCAAGTATGCACTTATTGATCAGCACGGGCCGACCGGCAAATTCTTCAGCGAAGAAACAAATCCCGCTGCTGGCGAAATTCCATGGTAGTAAGCTAGGGGCGTTCAAAACGTCCCTGCCGCGTTAGTACCGACGGCGCATGTGCCAGCAGGCGCGAGTACTTATCAAATTTTCCCACCGCACAGGAGCTAGTAAACATGCAATGTCTGATTTACTGCTCCTGTGCTTGTTTTGAAGGCAGGCATCATCGCTTCCAATTTTATGCTTGGGTTTGGCTGCTTCGAATTGCCGTAATACAATTGGTTTTTACAGGGTTAAATTGCTGCTCCATTTTTTGGGCTTCGCCCCAAAATGTCGTTCAAATAATCTCCCAAAGTGGCTCAAATTGGTAAACCCAACCCGGTATCCCGCTTCGGAGACCGATATGCGCTCTTGTTGCATGAGCCTTGCAGCCTCCTGCATCCTCAGAAACTGATAGTACTCGTAAATGCCTTTACCAAACACCTGGACAAAAATCCGGCGAAGCCTAATTGCATTCATGCCGCTGAGCTTTACCAGTTCATTGAGTATCCAGGGCTTGTCCAACGAGCGCTCAATTTTATCGCGCACCCGGTATACTGCTGCAATGTCTTCATTTCGAAGATGCTGTTGAGGCACCTGATGCCGGTTCGACAAACTTGTGAACAACAAATAAAGCAACTCCAAAGACTTTAATCTGTAGTAGGTTTCCGGCAGCGCCCTAACTAAGCAGCCATCGACCAGCTCATTGACAACCAGGGCCATTTCAGGCGACATAAACTCCTCGATCAGCAGCGTCTTTTCCTGATGGAACAGGTATTCAAATTTCTGGTATTGTTTACCCAGGTAACTCTTCAAATAGTCAAGTTCTATTAAAATGCTGATCTGGCGGATGGTCATGCCTTCCGGAAACTGTATCTCACTTTCCAGATGCAAGGGTGTGATCCGGACATGAGGCTGGGCCTGCTGCAATCTGCTGTCATGAATTGCGTGGTTCGCAGGGTGGCTGATTATATTCTGAAAAGAGATCAGCAGGCCTCTCTGAATAATATCAATGGATTTTCGCCGATAGCAGATCGCTTTTTCAGCTACAACGGACCGAATCATTACCAGCATTTCCGGCAGCACATCAATGATGCGAACCTCATTGAGGTGTAAAGTTTGCAGATCACCATCCAGAGATGCCACCGGGATTCCCATTCTCTCGGCCCAGTAGAGCATCCGCTGAATGTTTTCCTGACCATGCATATTTATGGACTATTATTGCTTATTTTTTGGCTATTTTGTCCCTGAATATAGGAATAGTTTTGCATCATCAACATTAACATGTTAACAGATGAAAAAGAACATTCTTATTTCCGGCGGGGGAATTGCCGGGCTAACAGCGGCTAAATTACTGTACGCGCAGGGGCATCATGTGACTGTAATTGACAAGGCAGCCTGCTTCAGTAAAGCAGGATTTCTTCTTTCCCTAAAGAGCTTTGGCGTTTCAATCATCGATGAGCTTGGGCTACGTAAAAAGCTCCTGGAGCAGTCCTCGCCTTCTGAATACGTCAGCTTTTGGGAAGCAAATGATCAGCTCATTCAACACATCAGCTATGAAAAGATCAGTCAAAACACCGAACGCTCCGTGCTGATTTCGCGGGGAGGCCTGCATCATGTTCTCTATGAAGACATCAAGAACAAGATCGCAGTACGATTCAACACAACGATCAGCGGGCTGGTGCGAAACCAAGAAACGACCCTGGTTAGTTTATCCAGCGGCGAAGCACTGGCGGCCGATCTGGTCATTATCGCAGAAGGGCTTCGCTCGCCCACCAGGCAACAGTACTTTAAGGACTGTAAAACGGAAGATTTCAATATGCTGTACATGGGAGGCAAGTTGACATTGCGTCACGATTTTACGGTCGGCAGCTTCAAGATCTACATTGATGTGCACAAAATGCTTTCTATTTATCCGATTGCCGCCGATGAAATCGCTATCCAATGCTACATTCATCATGAAGGCGATTTACCGGTACGCAGCATGAATGCTGCCGAGTTACTAAAAAGATCTTTTACGGGCTACAACAAACAAGTACAGGATTTGCTGAGGCGGTTTGCCGCAGACGGATTGATGTTCGTTGACAAAATGGGTATGGTAAACAGTCCTGACCTTGTTAACGGCCCTCTTGTTTTACTAGGCGATGCAGGTTACTGCCCGACGGCGCTATCAGGCATGGGCGCATCGCTATCGATTTACGGGGCCAAAGCATTGGCTCATTTCATAGGCAAAACACCTGAGGATCTCTTATCGGCCTGCAACAACTACAATACACTGATGCAGCCAATTATTCAAAAGTTCCAGGGAAATGCAAGAAAAAATGCCGCTTCTTTCATTCCTGATACCGCCGAACGACTGGATCAGTTCGTTGGTTCGTTCAGGGCAGCTTCCGATACACAGCTGCAACAAATCATGACAGATCCGATCTTGTTGACCCAAGATCAACTGAGCTTTGCTACCACCTAGCACGGAGGTTGGCTAGCCAACCTTCCACCAGTTATGCGCCAACCCACTATCTGTTACCCTAAGATGTTCGCCGCTAAAATATAATCAGTTCATCTTTTGCTGAACTGAAAAAAACTTACTATATTTGCATCAGAAATAAGTAACCTACCAACAAGGGAATGGTATTAACCGAGAAACAAAAAGAACTGATTGAGCAGTTTGGCGTACTGAACGAAAAGTACGGTTTGCCACCCGCCGAGTGCAGGGTATGGGGGCTATTTCTGGTCGCTGACAAAGTAGAACTTACGTTTGATGAAATCATGGAGACCTTGCATTTAAGCAAGGGTGGTACAAGCAATGCGTTGAACCGGCTGATGATGACCAATCACATCGAGTACATTACCAGGCTTGGCGATAAAAAGAGATACTTTCGGTGCCGGATGAACAACTGGACGCAGATGACGATGGCAAACTTCGAAAAATTCGATGAGTTGAACGTCATCCTTAAAGAGATCCTCAAGTCCAGAACCCCTCAAACCACGACGTTCAACAACGACCTCAAAGAGGTGACCGAGTTTCTGGATTTTGTCTACAAGGAAATAGTGATCGCTATCAAAAAATGGGAAAACAAGTAGTGTGTTTTTTTGCCCTTTTAGTTCATGAAATATTGAACGAACTAGCAATAAATGAATCATCAAAATGAAATGTAGTGCTATTTATCAGTGGCTTTTGCTGCTGCTACCATCGGTGATCCATGCGCAGCCGGCCGAACATCATTTCAGCCTGAAAGACGCCGTGCATTATGCAACAGATTACCACCCTGGGATTCAGAGATCCAGCTACGAGTTGGATAAATACAATCAGAAGTTTAGGGAACAGCTTTCCGGCTACTTGCCACAGATAAAGGCTGATGCCGCATACACGAACAATCTCCGCCTGATTACCCAGATCATACCGGGAGAATTTCTGGGACAGCCTGGCCAGGATCAGGCAGTTCAGTTCGGAACAAAATACAATGCTTCCGCAGGTATTGAACTGACACAAACTGTAATCGACTTTGAGAAAATTACAGGCCAGAAGCTTGCCAGGCAAAGCCGCAGAATAGGTTTATTGGACAAGCAAAAAGCCGCAGAACAAATTGTTTATGATGTTTCAACGGCTTACATCGCTGCGCAGGTAACCTTTCTTCAACAGGAAATTGTTAACGAAAACGTCCAGAGAGTTGACACCCTCCTTGCAATGGTTCAGATACAGCTGGACAACGGATTTGCAGGAACGCTCGATCTGAAACGTTTGCAGCTGGAAAGAACCAGTCTGCAAACGCAGCTTCAGAGCGCCCAGATGGAATACCGGCAGAGTATAACGCTTCTAAAATATACCATGGCCTATCCTTTGGAAGATGCGCTTAGCATTGATGCACAATTGGCACAATCAACTTACGGACCACTGGTCGGGCAGCGTCAGCCCAGACAGCCGGTTGAATACCAGCTTCTTGCTGCGAGCCGAGATCTGTCGGCGCTCAGGCATAAACAGGCCAAACTTTCTTATCTGCCCAAACTATCATTCAACTTCAAATACGGGGCACTCGCCCAGCAAAATCACCCCAACGTCTTGCGGACAACTGCCAATTGGTATCCCAACTCGCTGGCAAGCTTGAATATTTCCATTCCCATCTTCGATGGCAACTTTAAAGGATCTAGGGTGAAACAGTTGCAACTGGAACAGCTTCAAATCGAACTGGATTTGAGGATTAGCAGCTTACAGCAGGATAAAGATCTAAGCAACGCCTCGCACAAGCTGGATGCCAGTAATGCCAACATGGTCACTACAAAACAAAGCATGGCGCTGGCAGCAGACGTATATAATATAACGTATGCTCAGTTCCAATACGGCTACACGCCCCTGAAAGAACTGCTGGACATGCATCTACAATTAAAAGAAACGCAAACGGCATACCTGAGGGCGATCGTAGAGGCGCAGTCAGCCGAACTGCAGTGGCTTAAAGCCTCTGGAAACCTAGCCCTGATCACCAAATAGCAATTCATAAGAGCTAATGAAAAGAATCAACAGTTACCTCATCCCTTCTATGCTAGCCGCCGGCCTGCTGCTGATCATAACTTTTACATTAAGCAGAAATAAACAACAGCTGGATGCCAAAGCCGCTATTGGGAGCACAAAGACCCTGGTATTTCCAGTAACAATTACAACGCCACGCTATCAACGTATGGACGGCTCCTTTACAGCACAAGGTTATTTTGTCCCGGTTAATTCGATGGCTTTGACCTCGGATATCTCCGGCCGGATCACTGTGACGACATTAAAAGATGGGACACAGATCCATAAGGGAGAAAACCTGGTTTCAGTCTTCAACGAGTCTGAAAGTATTGAAAGACAACAACAAGTTGTAGACAAGCAGCTGGCGATCGAAACG
The DNA here is from genome assembly GCF_050587785.1 of Dyadobacter sp. BHUBP1. NCBI lineage: Bacteria > Pseudomonadati > Bacteroidota > Cytophagia > Cytophagales > Spirosomataceae > Dyadobacter > Dyadobacter sp. BHUBP1. The sequence continues at coordinate 32,101 of NZ_JBOBIH010000017.1, read as the reverse complement.
CTCGGCAAAGCCAGGGCTGACCTGGAAAAGATGGAAAACATGCTGAAATCCAATGCCATTACAGCCCGCGAGGTCGAAGAGCAGCGGCTGGCGGTAAGTTCAGCCCAGGCGAAGTTAAATTCGCTCAACGCAATACGCAGGTCAACCGGTATCACAGCCCCTATATCCGGCACTGTACATAGGTCATATGTACAAGTGGGGAGTTATCTGAGCCCCGGGACAGTAATGGCTGATATTGTCGATAACTCCAAGTTGAAGCTTCAAATGTACCTGTTGGACAAAGATGTCATAAAACTTTCGAAGGGAGACAAGATAGTGGTTTCACCCGATCTTTACCCTGACTATAACGTAACCGGGACTATCGTCTACATCGCTGCCCAGGCAGATGCCAACAGAAATTTCCTGGTGGAAGTACAGATACCCAACAGTTCGATATATCCGCTCATGGCTGGTATGCGTGGTCGGGCCATCATTAAAAACCAAAATAATCACCAGACGCTGACAATACCTTCGAAAGCAATTGTCGGCAGTCTAAAGGATCCAAATGTGTACGTGGTCAACAGAGGCATTGCCGTGCTTAAAAAGATTACTACAGGCCATTTGCAGGGTGAGCACGTAGTGGTCTATGATGGTCTTTCTTCTGATGATCAGGTCATAGAAACCGGCCAGTCGAACATCGGCAACGGCTCAAAAGTGCAAGTGCAAAAATAAAAGCGTCTTCCATGTCAATTACAGAGCTATCCATCAAAAGACCATCTTTTATAATGGTTGTCTTCATTGCGCTTACATTCCTGGGCGTTGTCAGCTATTTACGACTCAACTATGAGCTCACCCCCGATATGTCAATGTCCATGTTCAGCGTCACAACGGCCTATCCCGGCGCATCTCCCGGCGAGGTGGAAAACGGGATTACCAAAAAGATAGAAGATGCTGTTTCCGGACTCGACAATGTGGATGCCATCAAGTCCACCTCGCTCGAAGGCATCTCGTCGGTGACTGTCCAGCTAAAAACAGATGCCGATGTACAGCAAGCCATGCAGGAAGCGCAGCGCAAGATCAATGAAGTCGTCAAAGACCTGCCCGTGGCCGCCAAAGCCCCTGCAATCGATAAGTTTTCACTGACTGATATGCCCATCATGCGTTTTGGAGTTAGTGCCAGCATGGAACCCACCGCGCTATATGCCCTGATCAAAGACGAGATCAAACCAGCCATCACCAAGGTGAGCGGCGTAGCCAGGATCGAATTAGTGGGGGGCCAGGAGCGTGCCATAAAAGTCAGTATCGATCGCAGCAAAGCAGAGCAATACAATCTGTCTTTGTTGCAGATCAATCAGGCTATCAATAACGCCAATCTTGAATTTCCGGCAGGGAAGCTGAGCAACGGCTTGTCGGAAACAAGCATTAAGCTGAAAGGAAAGTACCAGTCCATTCAGGATATAAAAGATCTGGTCATCAAAAGTAACCCTTCGACAGGCTCACGCGTGCGGCTATCAGATATCGCGACAGTACAAGATGGAACAAAAGAGATCACCACTTTCAACCGTATCGACGGCAGAAACTCGATTGGTCTTCAGATAATCAAGCAAAGCGATGCGAATGCTGTCGACGTAGCAAGACAAGTGAAACAAGTCATAGCCCAGATAGAGCAGACATACGCTGAACAGAAATTAAAATTCGATATAGCAAACGACAGCTCAGAATTCACAATCGAGGCGGCACACTTGGTAATGCTCGACTTCTTGCTGGAGATTGTTATCGTCGCGGCGGTCATGCTGTTATTTCTGCATAGTCTGCGCAACTCGCTGATTGTCATGATATCCATTCCCGCATCCCTACTGTCTGTGTTTATTGCTATGATCCTGCTGGGCTATACCATTAACCTGCTGACGCTGATGGCCATTTCCCTGGTAATCGGAATACTTGTTGACGACAGCATTGTGGTGCTGGAGAATATTTACAGACACCTTGAAAAAGGTAAGGATAAGGTAACCGCAGCTTTCGAGGGCAGACAAGAAATAGGCTTTACGGCCATAGCTATTACACTTGTGGATGTCATCGTGTTTCTGCCTTTGACCATGGTGGGCGGCATCATCTCCAACATGTTGGGACAGTACGCTATGGTTATCGTCGTAGCCACGCTGATGAGCCTGTTTGTCTCCTTTACACTCACCCCGCTATTAGCTTCAAAATGGGCAAAGGTAGAGCACCCTGATTCCAGCTCCCTATTGGGAAGGATACTTACCTCTTTTGAAGCAATGGTTACGTGGTTGACCAGTGCGTATGGCCGGATACTGGCGAAAGCTTTGACCAGAAAAAGATGGGTACTTGCAGGGTCATTAGCGTTAATTTTCGGCTCATTGATGCTAGTCACTGAGGGTTTTATCGGAGGTGAATTTGCCAGCAATGGCGATAAGGGAGAAGTGCTCATCAACCTTGAACTACCGCAAAGCGCCACGCTTCAAACCACAAATGACGTTGTCAAGAAAGTGGAAGCGATACTGTTTAGAAAAGCGGAAGTTATCAAAGTGTATTCCAGCATTGGCACCAGTTCAGGCTCGATGGGCGGCAACAGGAACGCACAAAACAAAGCCGAGATCAATGTGAAGCTGATACCGAAAGTTCACAGAGCGCTTTCGTCCGACCTGTTTGCCCACTATGCGAAACTGGAGCTGGAAAAAGTCCTGCCAGGTGTGAAAGTGAGCTCAGCCATCATGAACATGATGGGCACCTCGAATGATGCCCCTGTGTCCCTTGTTGTTTCCGGCGATGACACCGATAAGGTGTATGCAGCTGCGCAAGCCATTGCCGGTAAGCTTAAGACAATCAAAGGCACCTCAGATGTGAAACTGTCGGTAGAAAGAGGTACCACAGAACTACAGGTTGCCATCGACAGGAACAACATGGCTGATTTGGGGCTGAGTATGGATGTGGTCGGGATGGTGATGAACATCGCTTTGAGCGGCAATACCGACGGAAAGTTCGTTGACAAGCAAAAGGAGTACGACATTGAGATCGCTTACGACAAGTTCGACAGAAGAAATGAGCAGGACCTGCGTAGCCTTTCTTTCGTAAACTCGACGGGTCATTCTGTAAAACTTGAACAGTTTGCCGAGTTTCAGTATGCACTGGCCTCAAGGCAGCGGGACCGCAAAGACAGAATGCCCTCCATCACGATCACCTCCCAGGTACTCGGCGTTACCCCAAACGCGATTACCCAAGAGCTGGATAAGTTTATACAGACAGCCCGCTTCGATAAAGATATTATCGTTGATGCAGAGGGTGATATAAAATACATGAAGGATACCTTCTCTAACCTGGGCTTAGCACTGCTTGCATCGCTGTTGCTTGTGTACCTGACGATGGTCGTGCTCTACAACTCTTTCGTATACCCGTTTGTTGTATTCTTTTCCATCCCTGTTGCCATTATCGGGGCGCTGCTGGCTCTGGCGCTGACTATGCAGACACTGAATTTCTTTTCCATCCTGGGCATGATCATGCTGATTGGATTGGTGGCCAAGAACGGAATTCTGATCGTGGACTTCGCCAATCATTTGAAGGCGAGCGGAAAAAACACGGCCGAGGCACTCATCATAAGCGGCAAAGCAAGGCTGCGACCCATTTTGATGACCACGCTGGCGATGATATTCGGCATGCTGCCTATTGCTCTTTCCTCTGGTGCCGGAGCGGAGTGGAAAAACGGCCTGGCATGGGTACTGATTGGTGGCCTGACAAGCTCTATGCTGCTGACCCTTTTCGTTGTCCCTTCTATTTACCTGATCGTAGACCTGATAAAGGGCGATGTAAAAAGAAAACAGCTAAAGCAGCTGATCAGCCTGGTTGATTCCGACCAACCCATTGCGGACGCGGTGTAAATCACCAGTAGTCCCCATGGCAGTAATATTGGTTTTTTCACAAAAAAAAGAGTCTTTGACAATGAACAAGCACGAAACTAAGCCGCAGGCAGCGTCACCGGTTGACCATCAACCTGATTTTCAGAAAGTCCTGCTATCTGTGTGTTTGGCCGTGATGGCTGTAATTGCGTCCGTAAGCGGTCTGAATGTCGCCCAGCCCATGCTCGCGTTGGAATTTGGCGTGCCACAGAATACAGTTCTTTGGATCATCAATATTTACGCCCTGACGCTCGCTGCATTTCTGCTTCCTCTGGGAGCTTTGGGTGACCGCCTCGGGCGAAAGAAGATGCTCGTTGGTGGGCTGATCGTGTTTGGGGCGGCGAGCTTTCTGTCAGCCGTCTCAGCAAGTGCGAAAATAATGCTGATAGCACGCCTATTGACCGGGATTGGCGCCGCATCGATTATGCCCGTGACGCTGGCAGTGATTACCTCTACCTTTCCTGAGCAGCAACGTTCCAAAGCAGTCGGCATCTGGACGGGTGTAGCGGGCGCGGGAGGAATTCTGGGGATGTATCTTTCTGCTCTGCTGGTAGATATAGCCAGCTGGAGATGGCTCTTCCTACTGCCCATTGTACTGGCAACTGTATCCATCGCGATGACGCTTCGCTTTGTCCCCAATTCAACAGTCAGAGCACAGTATCGTTTTGACTACGTAGGCTCCCTGCTTTCGGTACTGGCTTCGGTAGGCGTTGTTTACTCCTTGCACGAAGCTCCGGCGCTCGGTTGGGATGAGCCAATAGTACTTGCAAGCCTGATCATTGCTATAATCGCAATGGCTGGATTCATAGTCTGGGAACTTGGCCAACCAGAGCCGCTCTTAGATATAAGGTTCTTCCGTGAGCGGAGCCTGTCGTCCGGCACGATATCCTTGCTTACTATATTTGGCGTACAAGCGGGAATATTTGTCGTACTTTTTCCATTTTTTCAGGGAGTTTTGGGATGGTCGGGGCTTCGGTCGACTTTGGCAATGATGCCTATGGCCTTATCGATGATGGCGAGCTCTTGGCTTGCGCCGAAAGTCGCTTACAAAATAGGCCGTAAATATACAATGGCCATAGGTGTTGCCATGGGTGCCATCGGCGCCACATTGATGGGTCAACTTGTTTCGGTAGATGGAGGTTACCTTCCCATCTTACCAGGGTTATTGGTAATGGGGCTGGGAATGGGCTTTTCGATGACACCTTCCACGGAGGCCATCACTTCCTCGCTGCCTGCGGAGCGTCAGGGAGTGGCTTCGGCAATCAATGACGTTACCCGGGAGCTGGGAACGGCACTGGGTGTGGCGCTGCTTGGTCCGCTTGTAACGGCGCGATATAGCCTGGCCGTAGGAGTCAGACTCAAAGGGTTTCCAAAGGAGGTAGTAGCTGCTGCAAAAGAAGGGCTGCCTCATGCCCAGGTCATTGCGCCAACTACCGGTGCACGAGCGGATCTATTGGTCCGCGCGGCTCAGGAATCATTCGTTACGGCCTGGCAGCAGGCCATCTGGGTGGGCGTAGTCATCATGGTTCTGCTTTTGATATACATCTTGCTTTTTGGCCCGAAAAGGCTCAATGCGCATACATGATCAGTGGCGCCAAGTAATTCCTATATACAAGTAATTCCTATATATAGGTGACATGTCATTTGCGCGCATACATCGGAAAGTTAGCGAAAGAGTCAGCGCACAAAACTAAATATAAAACCCATGACGGCCGGAAATAGAAACGCAGGTTTCGCTTTCTTTCAGGCAGCCATGACCTTGTTTTCATATCAGTACCTATTAAACAAAATAATCAGATGAGTGAATTTTGGGAGGAAGCATTTCAAAGCAAAGGGTCAATGTGGGGATCAAGCCCCACCTCGGCAGCGTTGCAATCAGCGAAAGCTTTCGCTGAAGCAGGTTATAGTAAAGTACTGATACCAGGGATAGGATATGGCAGGAACGCACAACCATTTCTTGAGAAAGGAATGCAGGTGACAGGTATTGAGATTTCGGAAACAGCTATTGCGCTGGCGAAAAATCAATACCATGAGTCTTTGAAAATCTATCATGGGTCTGTCACAGATATGCCCTTTGATAAAGATCGCTATGACGGCATTTTTGCCCATGCACTGATCCACTTGTTGGATCAGCACGCAAGACAAAAGTTTATCGCCAATTGTTTTAGTCAGTTGGAGAAGAATGGTATGATGATATTTACGGCTATCACTAAGCGGGCATCGACGTATGGCTGTGGAAGTCCTGTCGGCCAGGACCGGTTTGAGCAGTTCGGTGGTGTAAAAATATTTTTTTATGACCTGAATTCTATTGAAAGGGAATTCAAATCCTTTGGGTTGACCACTGTTGAAGAGGTCATGGAGAATTATCCTTTCTATTTGATCCGATGCAAGAAATGATAGGTTTTGACGCTATGGACGTAGGCATAGCTCCTCAAAGGGTGCATGTTTGGTTTCCAGCTTGCCAGACCAGGACGTACTATTCTCCCTCATCGATTTGTTAGCCAACGGCAGCCTTGTTGACTTGGATGGACCTTCAACGTTTACTCGAAGGGGATTGTAATTTGGCCCTAACGGTTTACTTCTTTCGATTTTCCTATGGATATCGACCATCGCTTTTGGGAGATGTATGGCCGCCATATGCGACATGAGCGTTTGTTCCCCTAAGAGTTTACCAATGAAATTTATATCCGGTCGATTCAATAGTTGTACATGCCGTAGGTTATGATGAGTAGCGCAACTCCTATTCCAAACATAAAGAGAATAAACCAGGGGCCCGGATGCGAGGTGTCCTTCACTTGTGCCATGCTCAAAAAATTTCAGTAATGCCTAAGATACATTTATCTCCTCATCATCCGCTCGAAAAACGTTGCGCCCCCTATTATAATAAGCCTGAGGATTGGTATCGAATCCACTGGAAAGGCTCACCGGCTTGCCTCCAAGAAGAATTTTTGATATCATCAATTATGAGACGTAAGCGAAGGGTAATTGTAAACGAATAGTTCACAAGTTAAGCGCTAATTTATTTCCAGTGCAACTGACAAGCTACATATTAAGCTGGGTCTTAGGTTCTACCTGGGTCTTCAGTGTTCTAGCTGTCAGTCGGGAGATGGTCCCGACCGCGCAGCTAGAACACTGGCCGTCAAGAGGCTTGCCGAAGTTTACCTGCCTTGGTAAACAACTTGTTTCTCACTAGGGCTACATTCGCGCTAATCCTCGACTTTCTCACTCGGCAGTAACGCATCGTTGTTCTGATGCTTCGGTGGCCTAACATTTTGCTGACATCTTCCAGCGGAACGCCATTGTTGAGCATCATATCAGCGAAGAAATGCCGGGCGTCATGCGTATCCAGCCGTCTGATGTTTCCACTAACATCCCGGATTTCACATAGCTGCGCAATGTCCTTTAAATACACGTTGTAGCGGTAGTTACTATTTACCGGGATCAGCTTGCGATTGGCAATACAGTAAGGATGGTCTTGATATTTTGTTATCAGTTGGTCGACGATTGGCAGAATGGGTACCATTTCGCCAACCTCTGTCTTACCTCGGTGCTTGACAAGCCAGCGTTCTTTTTTAGGGCCAACCAGAACTACGTTTTCGGGACTGAGGTCGTAGATATCCTGATATGCAAAGCCGGTGAAGCACTGAAAAATGAATGCATCACGAACCTCAGAAATTCTATCCACGCTAAACTGTTTTTGCTGGATTTTCTCGACTTGCCAAAATTCCAGCGGGATAACCTCAACGTCGCCGCCTGAACACTTAAAGCCTTCCATGGGGTTGGAAGGGATATACTTCTTTTTAACGCCAATTTTGACGATCTGACGCACCCATTTCACTTCTTTGCGAGCAGTTACCTCGGCCAGCGGTTTCGCGACGTTTAGGGTCAGATAATCATAGAGGTCATCCGCGAAAGTGTCGGGAAGACTGGAAAAGTGAATGTCCTCGCGATCGAAGTGATATTTGATGAAACCGGCGATCTTCTTCTTAGTGCTTCGCCAGTGCTTCAAGGTCTCATACGAGGCGTTGTCCCGTTCCACACGCTTTTCGAATTTCGAGATGAACTCGTCAAAGACTTCCAGCACCGTTTGCTCGTTCTTTGTGACCGGTTTAACGAGCTTAGGCTGCTCGATCGCAGGTTTGCCCAGGTAAACGTTCTTGACCATCGCCGGGGTTACCTCCGGGAACTGCGTTTGCAAACCGTTGAAGATCCGCTCGACGTCAGTCTGGATCTGAGCAAGTTTCTGATTTGCCAGTTTAACTTCCAGTCCTGAGCCAGTGACCTGCTTGACATCCAAGTCCCAGGATGCCGGGTTTACTTTCTTGCCTGTTGAAATTTCAGTGTACTTACCGTCGATTGTGATTCTGGCGTAAATAGGAGCTTTGCCGTCTGCTTTCGCTTTTTGTCTGTACAGCCAGAAGAGTACAGTCAAATTCTGTTTGAAATTCATCATCCTCACAGTTTAAGGTTAGAAAAACATTGATGTTTGAGAAACCCTGGTCAAAATCGCCTCTGTCAAACATGTCCATTCGGTAACCTAATTTAGTAAGCAAAGCAGGTTACCGAATAGGTTACCGAACGCTTTGATCTGGATTGAATCAGAATGATATGCTTATCTTCGAAAACAGTGAAAAAATGACGTTTTTAAACGAAAAAAGCGCCCTTTGAGGCGCTTTCAGTGATCCCGCTGGGATTCAAACCTTATAAATTCGCACTTGATTATCAGTAATTTATCCTTTCAATATGGGGCAGGTAACCGATCTGGTAACCGATCACCTTAGCTTGTTTTAATGCATTTTAGGCATCTCGCTATCCAAACCAAAGATAAGAAAATACCGGGATATTCTTGCGGCGTAGATAATCAAGTATTTACGAAGGCTATTTATGGTCAGAGTATTACCTCAATTGCGAGATCCAGGCGAACTCTATGATGCAGAACTTGAACGATTTATATGCAACGTACGGCTATTAGCGCCAGTGGCAAAACGTTACCGTTTTACGGAATATCAATGGAGGTGTATGAGCTCATGTTAGCAGATCTTTAATAGTTTTTTTGGGGCATTGAAATCGAAGGGAGGTCTGTTATGTTGAGGAAGCCGGATATCGCTAAGACGTAGGGGAAGTATTCACTACTACCGCGAAAACGCCATACCGGATCCGAAATCATTTATTTCCATCCGCACACAGTACGCCCAAAATCAATCAATTAAAAGCCAAGTTCCCTTTGCGACTTAACCGACGGGATGATTGATATCGACTGGGACAAGAAAGAACCAATTCTTCTCAGGTGGCTACCCACACCACCTAGGTAAGAGTTGGCTCTGGTAGAATTAGAGTTTAGGCGAAAAAATTCAACATGCAGATTTGCATCTATGACTTCTTGAGTTAGGAACCGAAAATTATTTGGCTAGTCAGCTCATAACGGTTAAAGTGCTTCCAAAGTCGATCAATTGTCGACCACATAAATGCCCGATCGTCTAAGTGGTAAAGGGGCCCGTGAAGTTGGTTCATACTTTGCTGGCGTTTCTATTCGAAAATACTTCGCGTTTATTCAATAATAATCTTCAAAAAATGCAAAATTTATAATTATCTTGGCTTATATAAATCACATGTTATTGAACTGATGTTGGAAAAGTTTTCGATTTTGCACATCTCGGACCTACATAGAAGCAAAGAGTCACCTATCTCTAATAGTGCCCTCATAGCCTCGTTGATTTCTGATCGTGAAAAATATGTAGGTGAAGAAGTTAACCCCATATGCGCCCCAAACTTAATTGTGGTTAGTGGCGATATAGTTCGCGGATCATCCAACCCAAGCCCTGAAGAAGCAATTCAGGAAATACAAAGGCAATATCATGAGGCCCACGGCTTCCTTACTAGTCTCGCGGATAATTTTCTCGGTGGTGATAAAAAACGAATTGTAATCATACCAGGTAATCACGACATTGACTGGAAATACTCGAGAGACAGTATGCAAAGGCTGGAGAATGCGGATGTCGTTGATTCATCCAGTATTACTAAATTGGCGATTTTGAAGGATTCATTACGGCAACAGTCCAATACAAGGTGGTCGTGGAAAAATCTATCGTTCTATAGGATTAACGATGAAGTGATCTACAATCGGCGTCTCGACGCTTTTGCGCAGTTTTATTATAGATTTTATGACGGGGCCCGAGTGTATAGTTTGGAACCAAGCGAGCAATATGATATTTTCGATTACCCTGATCTACAATTATCAATTGCCGCATTTAACAGTTGCTACAACAATGATCATTTAAGATTGGCTGGTGACATTCATCCCGATTGCATTTCAAAAGCTAGTATCGAAATTCGTAATTTGGTGAAACGCGGCAGGCTTATATTAGCAACTTGGCATCACAATACAAAAGGAGCCCCATTCGAATCTAACTACATGGACAGCAGCGTGTTGAAAAATTTTATCGATTCTAAAATATCGATCGGACTTCATGGGCATCAGCATCGCACGGAAGCGCTGCACGAGTACAGTGACATTATTGAACAAAAAAAATTGATCGTTTTCAGTGCCGGTACTTTGTGCGGGGGGCCAGATGAACTGCCAACCGGTACAAATAGGCAATACAATATCATAGAATTGGAGAAAAGGGCGCAGGAAGGTAAAATACGCATTACGCTACATGTGAGAGAAAAATCGGAATCTTCTTCTTTTAGCAACCCGATATGGATTCCTGGAAGAATAGCGTCCAGAAACTTGAGCTCTCATTCCTTTGAAATTGTAGATCCACGAAAGTTAGACCTTACAACCCAGCTACTTGAGATCGAAATGCTCATAAACGAGAAGGATTTTCAAACTGCAAAGTCGAAACTTTTAGTGATGGATGCAGAAAATGGATTTGTGAGGAGCTTTTTATTAGAGTGTGTAATTGAAACTGAAGATTATGATTTAGCAATAGAGAGATTTTTGCAACCACGGTCCATTAAGGAATCTATCACTATTCTGAACGCTTTGCTTGCTCTACGAAGACGGGACTTAATAAATCCGCTATTGGAAAACATGGAAACGTCTATGAAGCAAGACTCAAGCGTCGAATATTTAATAAACCAAGTAAAAGCAAAGCTACATGTATAACTCGAGCAAGCTTTCCTTTCAAATTGAAGTTAAAAGGATCTTAGAGATACTGTCCAACGATATTTATGACTCTCCTTACGCTTTATTGAGGGAGAACATCCAGAACGCATATGATGCTATCTTAATGAGGCGGCAAGCATGTGACGATGATTTTGAGGCTCGCATCAATGTCGAGATCAGTTCATCGAAAATTGTGATTGAAGACAATGGGATTGGTATGAGCGAGGACGTAGTGCGAAACAATTTTTGGAAAGCAGGATCAAGTGGGAAGAACAACGAAATAGCCCGCAAAGCAGGTGTAGTCGGAACATTCGGGATTGGCGCGATGGCGAATTTCGGTGTATGCAGGTCTTTGGAGGTCGTGACACACCACATCACGGGAAATCAAACAATAAAGAGTTTCGCTAATCGAGATGATTTGTCTATTACGGAGGAATGCATAGAGTTAAATTTCTTAGCAGAGGAGCGAGAACCAGGTACAGTAATTACTGCTTTCCTAGACGATTCTCTTAACCTGGTTGTTAGTGAGGCAATTAAATATCTTTCTCCCTATATTAAGTATATACCGGTTCCAATTTTTATAAATGGTGTAAATGTAAGTCAAAAACGATATATCGAGTCATTTGAGCGTGATTCTGATAATCTAAGTTTGACAGAGAAAATCAAAGTGGTAACAGGAGAGAAATCTATACGTTTCTCATTGTCAATAAAGTTGACTAATCAGAATATTGTAAAAATACTTTGCGACGATATAACTAAGGACGGTGTGCATGTTTCCGGAAATATGGTATTAACTCAGGGCGCAGGTGGTATCTACGGCCTCCGAAATTACTTTGGATTAGCAACTGTTCCCGTCGCCGGCAACTTCAATTTAGGTGGTATAGCCAACTTATCGATTCTTCATCCCACGGCTGGTAGAGAGGCTCTTAGTAGAGAAAGTATAGAATTTGTTTCAAAGTTAATCTATGCTTCGGAATTTATGATTGCAAGAAGGCTTTCAGAGTCAGAACTTTCGGACTTGAATGCCGGGTTTCTTTCGTTTGTTTCGGCAAATAGGATGTACGATCTAGCAAAAAAATTGAAGATTGTCGTGCAACCTAATAATGAACGTTGGAACTTAGAAAAGGTTGCAAATAAAATTGATGGCAAAAAAGTCTACTACTATTCGGGCCGCGATCAGTCTACAATCCTGCAATTTGGTAACGAAAACACCTATCTGTTGTTGATAAGTCAGGAAAATCCTCGGAGAAAAATCCAGCTGGAGTATATTAAAAATCAAAAAATCGAAGAGGTTCCTGACAAAGCGAGGGTTCTGAAGGAGTACGAATTAAGAAACCTTTCAATGGATGAGCTTACGCTTGTATTGAGGATCACTAACGTTTTGAATGAGGACTATTTGATTGCCGATGCTAGGGTGCTTATTGCAGATATTAGCCATTCTGTTCCAAGTCTAGTGACGCAAATCGATGGTACTGTTTTTGTTTATATCTCGAGAAGATCGGCTGCTGTTCAACATGTTTTGCAAATCTATAAATCAGAATGGGCGTTGTTTGCCAGCTTTGTCAAGGACTTTGTTCGAAATCACCTATACCAGAAGTTCTCTCAGTATGTTCCTTCCTCAACAAAAGAAGGAGCGGATGCATTGCAAAAGATATTGATTAGGAATAAAGAGCTATATAAGTACGAATCTTCGGACATGGGTAAGGTGGAGTCACTATTGTCCGATTTTGCTGTTGGGGAAATACCTTTTGGAGAGGTAATAAGAAAAGCGAACACAATAACAAGGACACACAGACAATACGTGCGGTCAAATCAGATAGGTTCCGTTGAGGAGGAAATACCGAGCATAATTACCGACGAAACTCCGCAGCATGACTCGTTCGACCAATTTGATGCTGTTCCGCCTTTTCTTAGGTTGGAAGTCGCCACAGAGAAGAAGATCTTAAAGACTGAAAATAGCTATCCAAACCTCAACTCTTTCAATTTGTTTATCGGACTTTCTGAAAGGGTGGTCAAAAGTAATCGGGATTTTTTTCTGGAACCGCATACTACTAAGATCATTTGGAGCATGCATAAGATTGTTTACATCTTCACCCATGCATCGAATCAGTTGTCGCTGTACTACGAAATCGAATTGAAAGAGCGTTTGGCCGACGACTCAACAGGGGGTAAAGCTATTCCAACAACAACAATTATTACTGAAAATAAAATATTCATTCCGATCATTTCTGAGCTCAGCACATATTTTGAAATTAGCTCTGGAGCAAAAGAGTTTTTTGTCAGACATGACATCATCGCTGATTTTAATAGTGCTGGGGTTTCCTAAGACGATGTCGTTTAGAACTTTCAGATTAGTTGAGTGTCTGAGCTATCATTCAAGAGTTATGAAGCGCCGATTAATCTTTGCTCCACTAGCAGCGGAGACTGCCAGGCGATACGCTGTTTGTGCGTATGGAAGTTTAACAAGGGGGCGTAAAAGACCCCTAAATTAAACCCACAGCTCGAAATAGCGACGAATACTAAGCGCTACCGGTCAAAGTTGGGAAAAAACCCACGCGCTATATCAGACATGAGTAAAGTTCAGTGATTTATGCGATGCACTTTAATAACACTAAGGCTTCTGTTGCCAGGGCGAAGACCGCTGCAGGCCGGCGCTCCCCTGGTGTATGTTTTCCCCAACAGCAAAAAAAATCACGCTCGGGTTCGCTTCACGAGCCGAATTTTCCAAAAGCTAACTTGGCTGGTCGCATGCATGGAATCAACTAGTTATGATTCTCGCAAATATCTCGCAATTTCTTAACTAATTCATTAAGAGGTTGTTTGCCTTTTTGTGACAGTTTTTCTTTACTTCCATTATCAATACTTGCTTATGAAATAAATTTGTCTCAGTACGTATATTTGCTCGACGACGAAAGAAAATTCGATCTATTTTTAACAGATGACGGAACAGACGAACCCATACGACATACCCGAAACCTGGGTTTGGACAACGCTTGATAATATTGGCCTAATCGTAGGCGGCGGCACACCTGCAACTGATGAGCCTGCCTTCTGGGGGGGGAGAATACCGTGGATAACTCCAGCCGATTTGTCTTCGCACGCTGGGAAGTTAGTCTTCGGTGGTGCAAGAACGATAACTGAAGAAGGACTGAACAATTCATCCGCGATAGTTTTGCCGCCGCAAGCCGTCCTTTTTTCGTCGAGAGCACCAATAGGTTATGTTGCGATAGCCGGAATGGAACTGGCAACGAATCAGGGCTTCAAAAGTATTGTTCCTTTACAGGAAATGAGTTCAGATTATGTATATTTCTATCTCAAATTTGCTAAAGACGAGGCGATAAAACGGGCGAGCGGCACAACTTTTCTTGAAATTTCCGGCGCGGCATTCGCAAAGATCCCAATACCACTTCCGAGTTATGGCGAGCAGCGGCGAATCGTCGCTAAACTTGAAGAGTTATTGAGTGAGATAAATTCATCAGAGCAATACCTCCGGCAAGCAACTAAACAGTTGTCGATCTTCAGAGAAGCGATACTTGAACAGGCATTCACCGGTGAGCTTACGAAGGAATACCGCGAAAGCCAGGGGCTGAATTCGACGGCGGAAGTGCTCAGCGATATCAATAGTGAAATACATAAAGCTTATCAAAACGAGGTTGACGAATGGCATGGCGCTGTTAGGACCTGGATAGAAGGTGGCAAAAAAGGTACAAAGCCGAGAAGGACGATTACAAAACACAAAAAAAACATATCGACTTTGCCGACCGAATCCCATCCATATCATATTCCTGATGGCTGGTGCTGGGTTAGGAGTGAAAGTTTGCTATCGTACGTAACTAGCGGCTCTCGTGATTGGAAGAAGTACTATTCTTCTGAAGGATCATATTTTATTCGGACTCAAGACATAAAAACGAATACTCTCGTCTATGATAATGCGGCATTTGTCAAATTGCCAGATCATGTGGAGGGTAAAAGGAGCCGAATTCAGAAAGGGGATTTGCTAATGACCATAACCGGTGCAAATGTTGGAAAAATAGCCCATGTTTCGGTTGATCCGCCGGAAGCGTATGTCAGTCAGTCAGTTGCATTAATTCGCCCATTATTGAAAGAGCTTTCTCCTTACTTACACATGTACCTTCAGGCTACCACCACGGGCGCGAAATTTATTGAGGAGATGGTATACGGAGTCGGTCGCCCAGTTCTAAGTTTGGTAAATATGAATGATATACCAATACCGTTATGTAGCTTTCAGGAGCAAAAGGAAATTCTCTCACTTGTTGCGGAAAAACTTTCATTAATTGGAAATCTTGAACAAGCGATTGAGTTGGGGTTTCAGCAAGTGCAACTGCTGAGGGAGGCAATAATGAAACGTGCCTTTACAGGAAAGTTGGTTGACCAACATTTAGAGGAGGGAACTGGCCAGGAATTATTGGAACGCCTGTTGTCAAAAATGGAGGCAAACAAGGCCAAATTTAAAAAAGACCACGCGATTAAACGACGAACAAAGGCAGTACCAGATCTCGATTTAATTAAGCTCCAAATGCGGAAACATTTTCCAACAGATGAATTCACCGTTGACCAACTTAGGAAATATGTAAAAGTATCTCCCGAGAGATTCAAAGACGCGTTCTTTAAAATGTTGGAAGAGGGCACGTTTGTTGAATCAAGATTTGATCTTAATTCTGAAACAAGGTTGTATAAAATACGTAGATGAGAATCACTCAAATCTCTATAGGAGAAATTCCACACAGACCGCTGATGGCCGGTTTAGAACTTTTTTTTTCTAAACCGGTCGACGACTTTATCAATGCTAATTGCCTAATTGGAATCAATGGCTCAGGAAAATCGCAATTTCTCGAGACGATCGCCGAGATTTTCTTGTACCTAGATAAAGAATGGCGGACTGTAAATGTTATTAAAAATGACAACCCCGCTCTAACCTTCCGTATTGAATACAAGGTCTACATAAACGGAAATGAATTTTCAGTATCTGTTGATCAGCCAACGTTTAAGAGAAAAGATCTTAAGTTAATGGTGACAGATCTGCAGAAAAATGAAATAAATGTTGACGACGCTGAAAAGTATAAATTTCTCCCTGCGAAGATCGTTGGCTATACATCGGGAGAAAATGAAACGTTAAGTAGCCCATTCCTAAGTTACTACGACGAGTATGCTTCATATACGGCGAACCGCGGGCTAAAGGGCCTGGATACTGACGACTATACCCCGAGATTTTATTTTATGGATTATAACACGAATCTCGGAATTGCGATCAGTAACCTTATATTTGAAGAATTTAATGGCCTGACCGCGCTTAAAAAGGAGTTGAAAATCGATTCTATTCACAGCTTTCAGATAGTCATTCAGACTAGACAACCCGCAGCACCTACGAACGTCAAGTCTACAAGTGGGGAAACAGGGGTCGTACTAACAAAGGAATTAAAGGAATGGAGAGAGCAGTTGGTCCGCTGTGCTACTCAATCCTCGTATGAAGAAAAGTACGACCGTCACGTTCTTGATTTTTTCATTGACGAAGCTACCAGAGAGGCGATAAAGCACTATTTTAAAACAACCTTCAATTTTTACACTGTTCTATATAAGTTTGAGTTACTAAATAATCTTATTGTTGACAAAACAACCAGAAATAGTATTGAACGAGACAGGAAAGCGAGAAGATTAGTTAAGAAGATGCCAGAAGTGCCAGATAAAGATAAAGTAATGAATTACGCGGGTTTAAAACTTAGGTTGGCTAACGGGGAGGTCGTTGACTATTTGAGTCTTAGTGATGGCGAACATCAGTTTATCAATATTTTTGGCACTCTGTTGATGACAAATCACGACAATACCTTATTCTTACTAGACGAACCTGAGACGCACTTCAATCCCATTTGGCGGCGCTTATTCATAAGCAATCTTCGAAAAATTACTGAAAGGAGGCGCCAGGATCTATATATTACTTCACATTCACCATTTATAGTTTCTGACATGGTGCAAGAGAAAGTGTATATTTTTGAACGGGTAAACAAAGCTAAGGTGGCAGTTCGTCACCCCACTAACGAAACATTTGGCTCATCATTTAATAATATTTTGAAGATGGCTTTTGCGATGGAAGAAACCATTTCCAAGGAAGGGTCGGACTTTATCGATAAACTCCTTAAAAGTGATGATGTAGATGAAATAGAAAGGGGCATAGAACAAATTGGTGACTCTCCTAGGTTGATGACCTTATATCGAAGAATCGACCTGTTAAAGAATAGCTAGCATGTTATTTCAATATTTATACCCGGCCGGCCATGCTCTTGAAGAGTTGAACGCGCATCTTTTTAGTTTTTTTACAGCAATTAGAGATGTTCCGGAAAATGCTCGTTTTGCACCTAGCAAATATCTAACGCCGGACTTCTGTCAAATGGTCGAGAATGCACCCAAGCTTAAAAAGAAGATGGCTGCATTTTTTTCATCATTTAAGCGAATTTCAGCGGGATCTAAGGCTGAATTCTATTCGCTGGTAGAAAAATCGCAGCAGATAGAAAATGTATTTGGTGATACAAACATCATTTTCTCGGACACGCTTAGCGTGAGCATTGAAGCCATTATTGGGGATAAAACCTTAAACGCTCTGACGAACCATCTATTCTCGGTTACATTAAAATCCTATGATATCCATGACCACTACTTGAGAGTGTATGATTCCATGCAATATAAAGTCTGTCCATTTTGCGGTGTGGAAAAAATGCATAAAAGCTTTCAAGAGGACTACGATCACCTCGCGGCTAAAGCAAAATACCCACTGGTGGCAGTGAACATGCGGAATTTGGCACCGATGTGTCATACTTGTAATTCTAAGAATAAATCCGAAAAAGACGTATTGCATAAGGCAGATGGCAGCCGTCGCATTTTTGTGTATCCGTATACAACAAACATCGACGTGACCATTGACTTTTCCAAATGCATACTGCCTCAAACCGATCCTGGCAGACCATTGGGAACATGGGATTTAGTATTATTCCCTGAAATCGAAATAGTAGATACGTGGAACAAGGTTTTCAATATCGAAAAGAGATATCGGGACGACTATTTAGTATCGGCTTATGAAGACTGGTTGGATGACTTCGTTGATGGTTTACTATTGAGCGACACGGTCATAAATACTGAACAAGAGCTCATTGCACATCTTACCGTTTGGGCCACTCTAATGGAGGCTAGGAAATTCCACAACTTAAATTTCATCAAAGCGCCGCTTTTTCGGCATTTAGCCGGATGTGGAAATAACGTCTTCTACTCCGGTATGCTTCGCAGATATTCACAGAAACAGGTAGCTTAATATTTAAAAGATGACAACAAGAAATTTAGTTCAAAAAATCTGGTCTTTCTGTGATACGCTTCGTGACGACGGTCTCGGTTACACAGATTATCTCGAGCAGTTGACCTATTTACTATTCCTAAAGATGGCTGATGAAAATCGCCAAAAATACGATTTACCGGATATTTGCGATTGGCAACAATTCGTGAAATTAAGTGGTGGTGAATTACAGGATCAGTATGAGAAGATCTTAATTCTTCTTGGGCGCTCAGGAGGAATGCTTGAGAAAATTTTCGCTGGTGCTCAGAATAAAATTCATGACTCTTCAAAACTTAAAAAGCTAATCACTCTAATAAACGAGGAGGATTGGAGTGCCACGGGGTTTGATATAAAAGGTGAGATATATGAATCGCTTCTTCAAAAAAATGCCGAAAGTAGTGGCGCTGGGCAATACTTTACCCCCCGGCCAGTAATTCAAGCGATTGTCGAGTGTATTAGGCCTCAGCGTTTCCAGACGATCGCAGATCCATCATGTGGAACCGGTGGATTCTTTCTCGGAGCATTGGATTTTCTGACGTCGCAAGGCAACTTGAGCCAGGAGGAAATGGATTTTCTACGATTTAAGACTTTTCATGGTTGGGAGATTGAGAGGGCAACGGCTAGACTATGTTTGATGAATCTGTACCTGCATGGGATAGGTGACTTACGAAAAACACCGGACATCCACGTAGTAGACAGTCTAAAAGCTCAGATAGACCAGCAATTCGATTTGGTTTTGGCCAATCCTCCCTTTGGAAAAAGTAGCAGCGACATCCCAACGAATGACGAAGGCCAGGCAAAAAAAGACGGTTTCTTTCTCCGGAAGGATTTTTGGATCACCACAGGTAACAAACAACTTGCATTCTTACAACACATTGTCTCCTTATTGAAATCTGGCGGTCAGGCCGCTGTCGTTCTTCCAGATAATGTTCTTTTTGAAGGCGGCGCGGGAGAGACTATTAGACGGCAGCTTCTCGAGCAATATAATTTGCATACCATTCTTCGGTTACCTACGGGGATCTTTTATGCTCACGGAGTAAAAGCCAATGTTTTGTTCTTTGAAAAAGTAAAACGTAAACTGTCGGCAAAGAATCATGTTTGGATTTATGATTACCGAACCAATATTCATCACACGTTGAAAAAGAACCCGCTTCGCTTCCAACATTTGCAGGAATTTGTGAAGGTGTTCTCAGCGCAGAACATGACAAAACGGAGGGAAACATGGAGTGAAGAGAATCCGTTAGGTCGCTGGCGAAAGTTCGCAGTCGTTGACATTTTAAATTCAGAGAAGGCGAACCTAGATCTTATTTGGCTTCCGAGCGAGGGGTCGATCGATTTTGGCAGGTTGCCGGAAGCAGATGACCTAGTAGAAGACATAATTGAGAATATTGAAAGCGCCCTTGTCAACTTCAGAACTTTAAGAGACTCTCTTCATTAGTAAGTTATCTATCAATATTGGGATTGTACAGTTGTAATATCTATCGCACCAATAATGGGGAAAGATTTAAAACGCCAAAACATAAAGTGTGATCAGTCCATTAAATACCCTGCAAGACCACAGGGATGGTTACTGATAGAATCGCCTTTAAGCAAATAGCACCTGGAACTATCTTGGCTTACAGTATACAAAGCGATAAAAGCTAATAAATCTTCAAATGAGCAGGCTTGATTCGCATTGTCAAGTAGGCAGCTGATGCTACATTTGATAGATTGGCACTCAGAGTTAACTATATTAATGGCTCTTTTTGTGACTGTTAAGGTAGAAATAGTAAAGCGTTAAGGCGACTACGATTCCAAAAAGTGCGGCAATCTGGTATTCGTCAGCAAGCTCTGATATCTCTATGAGTTTTGTGAAGACGTAAGATATTAGGCTGGAAATAAATAGCGTTTTTGTCATCATTAGAAGCCTACTAGCAAGATCCAGGCTATCCTCATTCACTTGCTCTGCCCGGAGATAGTGTCTAAGGGACAACGCATAGAATGTGAAAAAGCCGAAAACCATAAGGAATGGCAGAAATGAGATGAACGCGTACTCGGCGATATGGATAGGGTTGTATTCCGACTTGATAGCACCCTTAATGATCAAGGCTACACCGGCCAGAAAAAGTGCTGGCAAGGTTATATAGAACAGGGTTGTTATAATCGCATCTCCATAAACCTTCAATTTGTTAGTGTAAGCGTTGTCAACACTATCGGCAAGGCTTTTAAATGGATCCCCTTGATCCCTCTTAATACGGTCAATGATCTGCTGGATTGAATCATTTCTCTCTTGTGATTCCAATCGCTTGACCATTCTGTCCTGAATGCCTGGTTCCTCAGCAACCTTCCTTTTCAGTCCGAAGGGCTCTACAATCTTCGCCTTTAGGAAGCCCTCCATCGACGAGCCCTTCGGAATATGCCTGTTATTACCGAAAAACCTTGGTTGATGGCGGGTCAAGTGAAACACCTCTTTACTCCTTAGGGTACTATGATCCTCAATAGCCTTTTGTATGTCATAGCCACTCGTGTTACTAGCTACGGAATCATTAAGACATACGTCAAGTAATATGATATCGGGGTCGAATTCCTCAATTTTTCTCACAATTCTCTCAAGCCCATCATCAATCTGACCACTTCCAAAGTCGAATAACAAATCGGAGAAGGGTACAATTTCGTTTTCTGTGGGGTATAATGTTACATCATATTTAAAGAGGAAATCATATACTGAGGTTAAATTATAGACGGAATCATCAGCTATTAGAATTTTTTTCATTCAGGTCGAGGATTATAGTGAATTTTAGATTTTGAATGTCTATAGTAGGAATTAGAATTGGTAAATCCATAGAAGCTAGAATATTATTGCACATCTCTGTTCCACTATACGGCTTAATCCCGTTCGGAGGGTGTTTTTTAGCTAGCAATGGATTGCAATCGTTCGAAAATATCAGTCTATTGTTTTCAAATGTGATAGCTATTTCAATAGGCCGCTTTCTACTTTCCATTGAATACCTTCTAATGTTGATCATAAGTTCAGGGATAACTTGCTCGTAAATTGGACGAGGGCAGATAAAATCCGGACACTCAATAGTGACTTTGCAATCTTTAGGTAGCGGTTTCCTAGCGAGGTTGGGAGTGTCAGCGATTAGATCGAATAAATCTCTGAGCATATGTTTACTGCACAACATTTTTTCTTCGCGGTCAGCAAAGAGCGGTTCATTGGTTTCCGAAAGCCGGATTTTGCTAATTGACCGTATGTGCCTGTAAATTGTACCGTGGATAAAATTCAGTAGAATCTGATTGTTGTCTACTGGAATCCTGCGTGTAATCGCGTCCAATGCTTCAAAGTAATTTCCAACCATGTGCTCCATGGAACTTTTAATTTCGAGCTCTTTGAGGCGCTCCTGCAGTCCTATAAATGCATCATTTCCAAATTGTTGCCTCAGATATTCTAAAAGATCCTCCTTAATTAAGAGCAACAACCTCAATTTCTCGATGTTTATGAATTCAGCCAGTCGTTCAGTTGTTGCCTTTTCCTTATTTGAAATTACAAGGACCGCTTGACCCTTTTGTAGCATGTCCTCACCCAAATCGAATTCGGCAAGGCGAAACAGCAATACCATTCCAGCTTTATCGCTGATAATTCTCGTGCCTTGGCCGGTAATATCTTCTTGCAAACATTCGCTGACTCTAATCATTCGGCCTTCATGGTCCCGATATTGCTCTTTGAATGAGATATAGTAGCCGGTCTCGTCCTTCGCTAGTGCAAGGAACGTTTGTGGACTCTCGGAAGATTCTTCAACTAAACCGTAGAGCATTTTGTAGGCAAGTCCTTTCTTACTGATGTTGATTTTCCTGTATGCGTCCGGCTCAGTAGAAAGAATGGTATATATATTACTCGCCATTCTCTCGCCGTCAGTAGCATCTTTTGAAGTGGCTCTCCTCTCCGTAAACTCAATGCAAAATGCAAACTCGATTTCGTCATCGATAATTATCTTTGTCGCCTCAGATATGATTCCTGCAATATTTTCATAAAACGCTCTCGTTTCGTTTTCTTTCTTTTTGATAAGCGCAACCGTTTTTAGCATGGCCTTAACCGACCTAAGGATTTCACTTGGCAAAGGTTTTTCAATGTTTGAAAAATGATTGTTTTCCTTCGAACGTTTGATAAACGATTGGGCGTTTCTAACAACAATATTTGTTTGACCTGACACTGATGAAAAGTACCGTTCCTCAATAAATTTATCTAGACTGCCAATTCGGTCGTTTTTTTTCAACTCCTCAATAAAAAGATTTTTAAGCTCATTTAGGGGGAAAACGTTCTCCGCTTTGAGGATACGGCCTAACTGATAAAATCGGTCGCTAAATGTGGCTCGGAGATCTACATTCTTGTTGGCGATCGGAGAAGGCAGAAGGTCTGGGTCGTTGATTAATTCCTCAAACTTTAGTGCTCTTTCATGGTTATTGTGGTTTAGTTCTTTATAAAATAGGATTATACTTGGCATTGCCAATTTCCTCTCATCGTTATTCCGGTTTTCATATAAGCCCTTTATGCAACTAAAAAAGTGCTTTGACAGAATGTAATTTGAGCCGACGTCTATCGATCGTTTCATGTAAAATCTTAACAGCTGATATTCATCCGGATCATTTATAAGAAAATTCTTCGAGCCAAAGTTAACGACTAGGTCATAAAGCTTTTGATTGACATATTTGAAACAGGAAAGGTAGATATCTTTATAGTGTTTAAATGGTGAATGGGTTAGAGTCTTAACAACTATTTCTGAAATGCCCTTATGCGTAATGGACAATCGACCAGAGTTGGCAACCCTTTGGGTAACTGAGTTTATCAAGTTAGCCAAATCAGCTTCTCCGAAAGCGTCATTCCCGGTTTTTCTGTTGTGAAGGAATCTATAAAACCACGCGCTAATTTCATGACAAACAAAGAGCTTTATTTGGTATCGCTCACGATCGTCCATTTTATATTCTGCATTCTTTTTTCGAAGATCCTCAATGGATTGAAGTGGCTTTCCCGCAAGGTACTTCTTCTGTATTTTTGCCTTTAACGTATCAAGATGGCATTGCTCGAATATTGTAACGAGCCTCTTGTTTGTTTGTAATATTGGATTTCCACTACTCTCCGCATCTGTGATAGGCAGGTTTAACTTGAAGTACGCCATGAATATTTGGTCGTCAAGCTGCGTGTCCGCCGTCAACTTTCTTAATATTTCCTTTTTCGAAAATTCTGTTGTACGGTCTATTATACAGAACAAGGCGTCAAATCCCTTTTCCTTTCTAACGTATTTTAGATAGTCACTTAGTATTTTAAATGTCTTCCCGCCTGAAATAACATAGTCGAAGAAGAATACTCTTTCGTACGAATCGAGATTTTTTTCCGTGTCATGAAGAAAGTTTTCTATGAACTCAACGTATGGGTTTGTGTGTATAATTGTGACTTGTTTTTTTTCAAACGCTTCAGTAGTGAGAAGATCTTCGAGAATTGTCGATGTTTTCTGGTGAGAGGGTGTTATTATTAGAATCTCCTCGTTAGTATGCTCAAAATTGTCAAATTGATTCTTGAATGCGTTATCAAAAAAATCAAGTATTTCATTTTTGTTGTTTTCGTAGAAGGTATCTCTTTCTATAAAATGCAAATAGCTATTTTCGCCCATCCTGAGATGGCCAAAAAGGTGTGCATTCGCTTTGTGCGCTTTTATATTTCTTTGAAAATTTTCGCTACCTATTCTACCAAGAGTGTTCTTGAATTTCGGTAGAGCAAAAATCAAGTCTGGAGTATCATGATTTATTTTCGTTGGAAAAAGTGCTTTTACCTCCTTCGGATTTCCAGAATAGCAATATTCGCACTCCTCTGCTTTATGAATTGTAGTTTCAAGACGGATTGCCGTGTATGCCCCGAATCCCCGATAGTAGTCATCTTTGATGAGGCTGATTGTGGCGCCTTCGGTAGATTCCCAACCAAATATCTTGTACAATTTGTTTAGCTTATCTTGATGCTTTAGTTTAGCATCGTTTTCTTCGTAGCGTTCCGTATGCACATTCTGCAAATCTTTCA
Source organism: Dyadobacter sp. BHUBP1 (assembly GCF_050587785.1). NCBI lineage: Bacteria > Pseudomonadati > Bacteroidota > Cytophagia > Cytophagales > Spirosomataceae > Dyadobacter > Dyadobacter sp. BHUBP1. The sequence goes on along the minus strand of NZ_JBOBIH010000017.1, from coordinate 7,721 downwards.
CAATTATATCGCTGTCGACTACCAAGAAGACCGTAAAGATTTGTGGGACAAAGCTGACCGATCTGTTTTGGACTGCCGCAAGCTCCTCGATAATTTCTCTTGCTTGGAATGCACTCCCGAATGTACAGGTGACGGGTAGCACTATTAGCGCATTTGCGCGCAGTTCTGTGTTGAAAAGTATTGAATATTTTGATTTGGTGTTATCTACTAAAACGTAGTTTGGTGCTTCGTGTGGTTCGAGTGACATCTGGTCGACAATCAATTGAGTCAACTCGAATAGCACAGGGCCAAAAAAATCCCCAACTCCGATAAAGGTTAGCGACTCGAATTCAAGCTTTTTATTGATCATCGCAAACAACAATCGTGCTGCCGTGCGGCAATTTTCAATGCTCCTAAAAAACTGCTTTGCGTAATAGTAGTTATTAATATGCAGTTGTCTGCCAATTTCAAAATGAGGGTCTGGGAGAAAGTATCCTCCGGCGTTGTAGTCGCGTTGCATTCTACTTTTCACCGACGATATGTCGCTTTCTTTAAGTTTAAAATGAGTGGCCATAGCGAGCATTTTGGTGAAGAAAAAAGAAGAATCTGACGTTTATGCGAAATTTTGTTGACAGTTGTAATAAAATTATTTTTTTTGCATAGGGTGCTATAAGAATGCCCCGTTCAAAATTCAACTTTAAAACAGTGAGGTCTGTGTCTGCGGCGGCTCATTGTTCCCCAGCGGCGGCAGATTATCATAATGCCACTGCTCATACTTATGCTTACCGTCAGGACGTGGCTTTTTGCCACGAACGCTGAATACTGGATGGAATGCTAGCATCTTGGAAGGCAGTTGGTAATCAAAAACAGCTTTCATGTCTTCGTCCGTGAAATGTTCAGAAAGCCAGAACTGTTCCAGCTCGGGCGTCAGGAACAGCGGCATCCGGTGCTTGAACTCCCCGTCATTATGTATATTGGCCATCACTTCATTGGCTGTGCGTGTAAGCATTCCAAAGCTGCCCAGTTGTATTTTTTCACCATTTGGACCAATGCTTTCGTAGAGCTGGTACAGGCCAGGCAAAAATTGTATCGCGCGATCTTTTGCCCAAATGTAATAAGGCACCTTATTCGGCCAGCCGGTAATTGCTCGGTGCTCATAAGTGCCACTTACGGGAATTAGGCACCTGTTTTTCCGCAGGCGATACCAATATGAACGTGTATCGCCAAGCACACGCTCGGATTGCATATCCGCCATCTTGATGCGTTTCTTTTTACGCATGATTGGGTCTTTCTCATAGGTGGGGTCAACCGACCACTCCATGTGAGAAAGAATAAGATCGCCTCCCTGCCGGGATATAATGGGGAACTCGGGGAATCCGAAAGAAAGAACGTGGTCCTGATCGCCTGATTCGAGGCTTACGCGCTGGTCCTTTATCTTAGGAAATGCTTCCTTGGTCAATTCGATATCTGTGTGTAATGATATGTCGTAACACAAGGTACGGCGGGAAAGTAGGTATGTTATCATGGGCGTTTACTTGATCATTTCGTATGCATCAAAGGTATGTTCCGGGCCATTCGCGGTAACAACCGCTTTGAGCCTGCCGTACTGTAGCGAAAGGTTGATGTCAATCTGGTCGGTTTGCCGGATGGTCATTCTCGCCCTAAGGTAAGATATAATATTTCTTTGATAATGTTTAAGAATTCTGTTGTCCCAATTCGGGTCACGGAAAGTATTAAGGAATAAGTAGTATTTCGGATCATTGATCAGGTCGGTAATTTTGGTGGCGTCTGCACTGAGGTTTAATACCTTTCCTTCCTTCTCCGACAAGTGAGATACGTGCTGCGCTGCTTTTGCCTGATCGGTGTAAGGAGTGCCCATAAAGCCGCGGCCTGGCTCTATGCCGGGCCAGTTGAACCGTTGAAGCACAATGAAGTGATTGCCGTGCTGCGCAATCCGCTTCAACATCGGAACATTGAGGATTTCAAAGGGATTGTAGGCGGCGGTCATCAGGTAGTCAGGGTTTACATTTCAAGTTAGTAAAGTTGTTTCAAATTGTGAAAGCTACCTGAAATTCCTGCCGGAGGGAAAGATCTCAAGCTGGACGGCTTTTTTGCGAACCTGCGTTTTTTTATTGACTGCCTGGCTGGCATACTCGTCCTTTTCGTCGGCCCGCGAGAGTGTCGACACGTCCGGGTCTTCGTCATTGCTAACATTTAATCCGCGCAGCAGGGATGACATATTAAAGCACCGTTTGACCACCACATGAATGACTTCGCCTTCGATCTGCAGTTTTCCCTCAACCATCAAAAGGCGGGACGTCAGAATCTCGGATCGAAACTTTTCAAACAGGCTTTGAAAAACAACCAGGTTAGCAACGCCGGTTTCGTCCTCGATCGTAATGAAGCATACGCCGCCTGCGGTGCCCGGTCTTTGGCGCACGAGGACAAGACCAGCCACCCTGATGATCATACCATCCTTAAACTTAGAAAGATCGGTGTTGCAAGTGACAAAGTTTGCGGTAAGCTGCTGGCGGACAAAGCTCACGGGATGTGCCTTAAGCGACAGAGCAATAGAAGCGTAGTCCTGAACGACATGCTCTGACAAAGACAATTTGGGAAGCGAAACAGGCTCTTCGAAATCGCTTGCTGATTGATGGCCGGTAAATATGCCCATCGGACGATCAGAAAGTGCGGTGGCTTCCCACATAGCTTTCCTGCGATCCATGCCCATTGAGCGAAAGGCGTCGGCATCCGCGAGTCTTTCCAATGCCGCCTGCGACACACCGGCATCCCTTATGTGATGAATGGCTTTATAAGGTGTTACTCTTCCACTCACCAGCAGTTCCATGTCCTCCTGGCGTATACCTTTTATTTGGCGAAAGCCCAGGCGCACTGCGCAGTATTTGCCGTCCTGCTCTTCAAGGGTGTTGTCCCAATAGGAAAGGTTTACGTCTACCGGGCGAACAACAACCCCGTGGTTTCTAGCATCGCCAACGATCTGCGCCGGCTGATAAAATCCCATGGGCTGACTGTTGAGCAGAGCAGCGCAAAACACATCCGGGTAATAGTATTTGAGCCAACAGGAAACATAGACCAGTAAGGCGAAGCTGGCCGCATGGCTTTCCGGGAAGCCGTAACTGCCAAAGCCTTCCAGTTGCTTGAAAATACGCCTTGCGTACTCTTCCGTATAACCGCGACCGGTCATGCCGTCAACCAATTTTTTTTCAAATTGGGTGACCATACCGCTAAGTTTGAAAGTTGCCATGCTGCGGCGCAACTTATCTGCCTCTGTAGGAGTAAAACCTGCGGCTACAATCGCAATTTTCATTGCCTGTTCTTGAAACAGTGGTACCCCAAGCGTCCTTCCCAAAATGTCTTCCAGCTCCTTGGAAGGAAATTCGACAGGCTCCTCGCCGTTCCGGCGTCGCAAATAGGGATGCACCATATCACCCTGGATCGGTCCAGGCCGCACGATCGCTACTTCTATGACCAGGTCATAAAAGTCCTTTGGCTTTAGCCGTGGTAGCATTGATTGCTGTGCACGGCTCTCAATCTGGAATACACCGATAGTATCCGCATGGCCGATCATTTCATAGACTGCCGGGTCGTCCTGCGGGATATTGGCCAGCGTGAGATTGAGCCCGTAATGCAACTTAGCAAGGTCGAACGCTTTGCGGATACAGGTGAGCATACCCAGGGCAAGCACATCAATTTTGAGAAAGCCAAGCGCATCAATGTCATCTTTGTTCCATTCGATGTTTGTGCGGCCCGGCATTCGGGCATTCAGGATCGGGCAAAGGTCCGTAATCTTTCCTTGGGTGATCACAAAGCCACCTGTATGCTGGCCAAGCTGCCGAGGAAAGCCCATGAACTGACGGGTTAAATCAAGAGTTTTAATTAAATGAGGATCGTCTGCATTAAAACCCTGATCTGAAATCCGCTTACCCTCAAACCATTCATCGGTAAACTCCCAAATGGAGCTGGAAAGCTTGTTAATAGCATCCACTGACATCCCCATTACCTTTGCGACGTCGCGGATGGCTCCTTTCTGGTGTAGCTGCGTTACAGTAGCCACAATAGCCGAGCGGTCGCGACCATACTTCTCATAGATGTATTGAATGACTTCCTCGCGCCGCTCATGCTCAAAATCCACGTCTATGTCCGGTGGTTCATTTCGAGCCGAAGATATAAACCGCTCAAAGAGCAAATCGAACTTCGTTGGATCGACACTAGTAATTCCCAGACAGAAGCATACGGTGGAATTCGCGGCCGATCCGCGTCCCTGGCAAAGGATGCCACGATCGCGGGCAAAACGGACAATATCGTATACTGTTAGAAAATACGCTGAATAGTCCATCTCCTCGACAAACCGCAGTTCATGGTTGATGGCGTTCACAACCTTTTCGGGTAGCGGCTCGCCATAGAAGTCGCGTGCTCCTTTCCAGGCCAAAAAGGTGAGTTCTTCCAGCGGTGTGCGGCCTTCGCTCGTGATTTCTTCCGGATAGACATATTTCAGGCTATCTAAGGAAAAAGTGCATGCTTCGGCTATTTCCTGCGTACGCCGGATCGCGTCCGGATAATTACGGAATAAGCGTAGCATCTCCGCCTCATCTTTCAGATAGCGCTCGGCATTTTGATGAAGGCGGAAGCCTGCATTGTATATCGTGCACTTTTCACGGATGCACGTCACAACATCCTGTAGCTGGCGGCGCTCGGGATGATGGTAGTACACATCATTAGTTGCAATCATGGGGATGCCGAGCTTTTCACATAGCTCTGAGATCCTGAACAGCTTTTTGTGATCGGTTCCCAGGTACGAGCGGCACGCTGAAAGGTACAGGTCGTGGCCGAGTTCGGAGCGATAATCCTTCAGCGCAGTCTCAAATCCCGGTTCAAATTTATAGCCTGACGAGAGGCCATCCGGCGAAACTGCAACGAATTTCATACCCTGGGCATGCTCATAAACATCACGCCTGTACAACTCACATTTTCCTTTCTCCGTCCTCAGGTTCCCTTTGGAGAGCAGGGCTGACAAGCGAGTATAGGCTTCTTTATCTGTCGGATATGCCAGTAAACTGGGGCCATCCATCAGGTCCAGGCGAGCCGCCGGGATGATCTGCAATTTGGTGTCACGGGCGGCAGCATGAGCCCGAACGATTCCAGCGAGTGTGTTGCGGTCTGTTATAGCAATTTTATCGTAACCCAGCAGACCGGCCTGCTCGACCAGTTCCTCAGGATGCGAGCCGCCCCTAAGAAAGCTGAAATTGGTGGTCACTTGTAGTTCAGTGTATCGCATACCACATACTTTTTAGGCGAAAAAGCCATGAAGGAACCAATCAGGATTATGATCATCTCCATAGTGTCCCAGGCGGAATATCCAGTAACGGTTTCCGTTTTCATCTTCAACCAGGTAATAGTCGCGGTGCAACCCGTCGGAAAGCCACCATTCTTGTTCAATGCGGTCTGGGCCATCAGCACGCTTTACCTTGTGCACCGTGCCCTTGTAGCGGAAAACCATAGGCGGATAATCCGGCACTGGCGCACTCACCTCAATTCGTTCGGGGTTGGCTAAAAGCTCAACAGGTCTTGGCTGGTCTGTGCGCCAATACGTTTGCGGCTGGTCTTCAAGAGATGAGGCTTCCACGATCGAGCGCTCCGGCCAGTGATGTTCTGCCGGAAGATACCGGTGTATCACCTCGCTGCCGGCCCGGGCTGCCAAGCGGTCCAGTAACTCGGCGATAGCCACCTTTTTATTGCCGCTGCTCAGGTTCCATAGTGTTTCCTGGGCGGCTGGCATGGGCTCGACTACCGGTGCGTCCAGTACAAACAGCTCTATACCCAGCGCCGGCTCAATAGTTGGAATTTTAAGTTCAAACAGCTTGAAAAGGTGGCCTGTACTGCAGGAAGGGCCGCTGGTTCCGATCTCGACCTGCTTGATTTCTCCATCTATGCGGTAACATTTTAAAATGGCCTGCCGAAGTCCTTTATCCTCGGCTGCAAGCCTGGTGCACAGCTTTTCGAGCAGCTTCTGGAGGGCAATCTCGATGCCCGTTGCCGTGCGTATCGGTTCCATGCTCGGCAGGCGCTCCTGGAAAGGTTCAAGAGGCTGTACGGGCATAAAACCTTCATGGACATGGCCAAGCGCTTTTCCTAATTGATCAAGCATGATCTGTCCAAACCTGCGCCTGAGCACCGGCCTGGGCATTGAAATGAAGCTCTTAATTTGATACAGGCCCAACTTATGCAACTTCTCTACGACTTCACCCGGTAGCCTGAGCGCATTGGGCGGTAGTGGCATAATAGCCGCCATTTGCCCGCTGGGAGCAATAATAGGGAAAGCCCGGCTATACCGGGACATAGCCCATGCAGCTCCGATCGTGTCGGCCATCGCGGCGCGTACATCATAGCCAGACGTTTTCAGGCGGCCCATGATGTCTTTTAGGTATGGCGTTTCGCCTCCCCATAGATGCGCACAGCCCGTGGCATCCAGGATCAGCCCGTCAGGCAGGTCCAATGCCACAAGCGGCGTGTAACGAATAGCCCATTCGGCAATCGTGGTCAAAAGACTTTGTTCAATCGAAGGATCATAGTCAAGTACTATTAATTTCGGAAGCACGGCACGCGCATCGGCGACCACCATGCCGGTTACTATCCCCGCCTTCTCGGCTATACTGCTGGAAGCCATCACAATCATACGTCCCCTTTGCTTGGCAGCGAGCACAAACGGCTCTCCTGCTAACTCGGGCCTTCTGAGCAGCTCGCGATCTGTAAGCAGATGCCGGAACCATATGGCTACATACCGTTTCATATCTATCCGACTTGTAACAGGTGTCCTTCGGAAACTTGCTGTGTTTCGGTTATGTGCTCAAAATGGTCTTCTGCCCAATTGATGCGCCATCTGCCCGGTTCGCCGTTGCGGATTTTGAGGATGGAAACATCCCAGGTGGCATAACCAACACCGGGGAGCTGTCCGCCCACAGGCTTCGCGGGTACCGGTTTTATCTGCCACCGGCAGGCCGCTGCAACGGCAGTCGCTATACGAGGGTTAGCTCTATGGATGAGTCCGGTGACCCGGCTTTCTTCCACAGCCAGCTGAAGGCGGCGTGATTCGGTGAGGTTCAACTCTTTTATTTGGCCAACCACCACAGAAAGTGCGTCGCATTTTAGAGCTTCTTCAAGCGCCCACAACAGATCGCGGTCCCTTTTGAGGTCAACAAAGATGATCCTGTCGGCCTCCGCACCAAAGGCAGAAAGCCCCAGAGGGAAAACGTTTCGTTTCGTGCCGATCCAGGCGCACATGCCGTCTGTTTTCATGAGCCGACCAGCCACTGCCGCCATAAAGCCGGTAGTCGCCGCCGACTCTTCAGGCAGATTGCTGATGAATTCGTGGATTGCGCCGGTTGGAAATACACCGCCCGGGAAAGCCTTTTCGATCGGACCTAACCCTAAATTGGTATGGCTGCCCCCCGGTGACGGTGGGCGAAAACCTTGCAGCGAAAGAATCTCATTCCGCAGCTTGGCAATCAGCTCATTTTTTTTCTTCGCAGTTTCCATCGCATCACAATTTTACTTTAACTTTGATACCAATTGTAATAAAGCAATGATACCAATTGTAGCTAAACTCGATGAATCCTCCAAAATATTTTTTTGCACAAAACATTAAATTTCTCCGGGAGCGAAAGAAAAAAACACAGCAAGAGCTTGCTGACGAGCTTTTTATGACGCGGGTGAAATTACATGCC
>NZ_JBOBIH010000016.1:0-49166 GCF_050587785.1 Dyadobacter sp. BHUBP1 | reverse complement strand
CCCCCCCCCCCCCCCCCCCCCCCCCCCCCCCCCTCACCGTGACAAACTATATTATCTGAAGCGCTTGGATTGCTGCACCTCGCGCTCGTCCTTGCGGATGAAGCGGTTGGCGAACACATTCGCGAGCATGGCGCCTACGAGTCCATAGAAACCGATATCGTATTTGCCCGTCAGTTCAGGATCGAAAAGCTTGGCTGTTTTGTAAAAAGTGAAATAGATCACCAGACCCATCGTCACAGTCATCAATATCGAGTTCACCGCGCACAATGCCGATTGCAGAATGCGATTTTTGAACTGGAAAATCGCGTAGGCAGCCACACCGGCTGTGAGAATGGCCAGTGCAACAAGGTAGTATACCGGCTGAACATTAGATTGCACTTCGTTGATCTGGTGATGCAGCCTCAGGGCTGTCAGATCGGCACTTTGTCCTCCTGTTAATGCTACTTTCGACCAGATCGGGAAGGCTAGGAAAATGCCCATTCCGATGACGACCATAGCCAGGAAGATAGTTTGAATACGTTGTAACATGCTTTTTTAAGAATTATTCTTTTTCAAATGATGGGCAAATTTAGGTAAAGACGCCATTTGCCGGAAACCGCATCAGGAAATCACTTCACCATAAAGGTCAAATTCCTCGGCGGAAGTCACTTTCACCTGTGCAAAATCACCCAGACGGACATACTGGCTCGCTGGGACAAGCACCTCATTATCAACTTCAGGCGAATCGTACTCGGTACGACCGATGAAATAGCCGCCTTCCTTCCGATCGAACAGCACTTTGAACGTCTTACCGATTTTTTCCTGATTAAGCTCCGCTGAAATGCCTTGCTGCAACTCCATAATGGCGTCGGCGCGCTCCTGTTTCACTTCCGGATCGATGTCGTCCTCCATCGTGAATGAATGCGTATTATCCTCGTGCGAGTACTGGAATGCGCCCAAACGGTCGAAACGCATTTTTTCGACGAACTCGTAAGTTTCATCGAACAGTTCTTCGGTTTCTCCCGGGTGACCGACGATCAGCGTCGTACGCAATGCGATATCAGGCACTTTGTCGCGGATCGAGTGGATCAATGTTTCCGTTTTTTCGCGGGTAATGCCACGACGCATGAGTTTCAGCATTTCCGTCGAGCCCGATTGCAGCGGCATATCGAGGTATTTAGCGATGTTGCTGCGCTCGTTCATCACGTCGAGAATATCCATCGGGAAACCCGCTGGATAGGCATATTGCAGGCGAATCCAGTCGATGCCTTCCACATCGGAGAGGTTACGGAGCAGGTCGGAAAGGTTGCGTTTTTTATAAATATCCAGGCCATAGTAAGTCAGGTCCTGGGCAATGAGGATGAGCTCCTTGGTACCACGTTTCGCAAGCGATTTAGCTTCTTTTACCAGTTCGTCGATCGGCCTCGAAACGTGTCCCCCGCGCATGAGCGGGATTGCGCAGAACGAGCACGGGCGGTCGCAACCTTCGGCGATTTTCAGGTACGCGTAATGTGCAGGCGTGGTGAGCAGGCGCTCTCCTACAAGCTCGTGTTTGTAATCGGCTTTGAGGGTTTTGAGCAGGCGGGGCAACTCGTTGGTACCGAACCAGGCGTCCACTGTGGGTATTTCAACCGCCAGTTCATCCTTGTACCGATGCGACAGGCAGCCTGTAACATATACTTTATCTACCATACCAGCCGCTTTGGCATCGGCATAGCGCAAAATCGTGTTGATCGATTCCTCCTTCGCATTGTCGATAAACCCGCAGGTATTGATCACGACGATCTGTGAATCATCTTTCTTCGACTCATGATCCACCGCGAACCCGTTGCCTTTGAGCTGCGTGTACAGTACCTCCGAGTCGACCAGGTTCTTAGAGCAACCCAGCGTCACGATATTGACTTTATTCTTAACTATTCCTTTGGTTTTCATTGAAATTGGCTGTCGGCTATCGGCTGTCAGCTATCGGCTTTAAATGTTTTGAAGCTGCGTTCACATCAAAGTGACTGATAATGAACGGCGAAATGGGGTGCAAAGTTCGTGAAAAAATGAATAGGAAGTACTATCGGATGAAAGGAAAACGGCGATGTATGTATTCTGTCGGAAGGTTTTGAAAATACTGGTCTATCACCCAATACCCTTCCGTTTTGGGTGAAATAATGAACTCGTCACCCGTCCTGAGAAAATAATGCATGTAAGCGAGTGGAAATTTGATGCTATTGTTATGATAAATACGCACCTTTTCAATATCACCTTTCCCCAAACGGAGCACTTTATCTGTGAATGTGAGTTCCAACTCGTGATGCTCGGGAAATGTCTCTATAACAAGTCCTTCAACGTATTGCCAGTGATTGATATCGAGCGCCACGACCAAAAGGCCGAATCCCATGGCCACCAAACCAACCACCAGAAACCAAAGCCTCACCAATAGCGGGTGGTCCTCGGTGTAAGAAATATGCATGAAAAGCGCCAATTTGAAGAAAAAGCTACCTACCAGAATGAAGTAATAAGTGAACAGACCTTCGAATTGCAAAAAGTAGTTCCAGGGTGTAGTAATAAATGTCCGCGACACTTTCAGGGGTGAATTCCCTCCGATCGTGTCTTTCGTAAATCGCAGCATCCGCCAGATATACCATACAAATGGCGCGAAAACAATTAAAAAGACCAGCAGCGTATCCATAAAAAAGGTATCCTGGAATTAAACTCCAAGATACCTTCTTATATCAGACCTGAGTGGTTTAATCTACGAGCGGTTACCGTCGCTGACCAGCGCCATTTATCCTATTTTCTTGAACAGCGAATCCACAAACTCTGCCCGGTCGAAGACCTGCAAATCGTCCATCTTCTCACCTACGCCGATGTATTTGACCGGAATTTTAAATTCATCCGAAATGCCGATCACGACGCCGCCTTTCGCGGTACCGTCGAGTTTGGTAATGGCTAGTGCGGTAATGTCCGTTACTTTGGTAAACTCGCGGGCCTGGATCACGGCATTTTGGCCGGTACTGCCGTCGAGGACGAGCAACACTTCGTGCGGTGCGTCAGGGATGATCTTCTGCATTACGCGCTTAATCTTCGAAAGCTCGTTCATCAGGTTCACTTTCGTATGCAGGCGGCCGGCGGTGTCGATGATGATCACGTCCGCTCCGGTTTCGGTACCTTTTTTCAATGCGTCGAACGCCACGGCCGACGGGTCGGTGTTCATCCCGTGGTCGATCACCGGCACATTTACGCGCTGGCCCCAGAGTTTCAGTTGATCTACGGCTGCGGCGCGGAAAGTATCCGCGGCGCCGAGTACCACTTTGTGGCCGCGTTGATGAAACTGGTGCGCCAGTTTGCCGATTGTCGTTGTTTTACCTACCCCGTTCACGCCTACAACCATAATCACATAAGGCTTGGGCAAATGCTCGGTTTCGAAGCTGTCGGTAATGTCGACCGATTTATTCTCGGTCAGCAATGCGGCAATTTCTTCGCGCAGGATGCTATCGAGCTCGGCTGTCGAGGCATATTTATCCCTGGCTACGCGTTCCTCGATGCGTTTGATCACCTTCACGGTCGTTTCAACGCCCACATCGGAGCTTACCAGTATGTCTTCCAGTTCATCGAGAACGTCCTCGTCGATGGTCGTTTTTCCCACGATGGCCCGTGAGAGCTTGCCAAAGAAGCTGTCCTTGCTTTTTTCGAGGCCCTTATCTAATGTTTCTTTTTTCTCCTTTGAAAAAAAGCCAAATAAACCCATAGTGCTGATTACATTGATGGCTCAAAAATAAAACAAAAAAGTCCCGGAAAGGGACTTTTTACAAATTCAACCCTTCGACTTCGCTCAGGGTGACAAAAATATTGCGCTTGATGTCAGTCTGAGCGCAGTCGAAGACAGTCCGAGCGAACCGGGCGGTCGAAGACTAGTTTTTCAATGCGCCCTGTACACCGTCCAGGGGAACGATTTCTTCTTTGAAGGTATAAGCTCCTGTTTTAGGAGATTTTACGGCCTTGATCACTTTCGCGAATGCTTTACCGCCTTCTTTTTTCAGGGTAGCAACTACTTTCTTTGCCATGTCTGTATATCAGTTAGAAGTTATTTTGTTAATGATTAACTGTTCCGCGCTTACCCAGTTATTGTTCAGCTTCACGTGACAGTTAACGGGTAACAAGACGAACTTACTTAATTTCTTTGTGGACTGTGTAACGTCTCAGGAAAGAGTTGAATTTCTTCAATTCCATACGGCCTGGCGTATTCTTCCGATTTTTTGTGGTCACGTAACGTGACATGCCTGGAACACCGCTTTCTTTTTGTTCAGTGCATTCCAAAATGACCTGTACTCTATTACCTTTCTTAGCCATTGCTTTACATCGTTTTACAAATAGGAGTGCAAAAGTAAAGACATTTTGCATTAATCGCAACAATTACAGACAAATAAACAAGAAATTTTCCTGAATTTGCTAAAAGCCGCTTGCGGATAAGCGGTTGTCGGACAAGCGAATACAATTCGGCGTTTTCAAGAATTGTCCGAATTTATGTCCGGAGCATGACGGAAATCTAAGACAAACTTGCTTTCTTCGTGGTCGATTTGGTATCGCAACCTTAATCTGGCGAAAATTCTTAAAAATTAACACAATGACACTCAAAAAAAGCGCTTCTTTGGCCCTGATGGCCCTGGCAGTTTCTTTCTTCATCGGTTGTTCGTCTAAGGAAGACCGTGAAAAATATGATCAATGGTATGGCTCAGGAAGCAAATCGCGCGAAGAAGCGGCCCTGGTAAAACTGCAAAGCGACAGAAAGGCCGCAGCAGAGAAAGCAGAAGCCGAAGCAGCCGCAAAACCGGCAGAAACCGCGGCGAAACCGGCAGCCGGTGATTCCACAGCGGCAGCAGCTCCGGCAGCAGATGCCGCACCTAAACGCAAACCTGTTCCTGCCGAAGTTTCCGCATTGCTGAACAAACACACCTGCTTCGCTTGCCACCAGGCTTACGATAAGGTAATCGGCCCTGCATATTCGGAAGTGGCCAAGAAAAAATATACTGCCGACCAGATCGTAGAGCTGGTTCACAACCCCAAACCGGAACACTGGCCTGGCTACCCTCCGATGGCGCCGCTGGCACACGTTCCCAAAGCTGACATTATCGTTATCGCCAACTGGATCAACTCACTCTGATTCCTGGCAAAACCGGCTATATTCCATAAAATACGGGTCGTTCATGCTATGGACGGCCCGTATTTGTATCTTTGCGAAAGCATTAGTAATATAATATGAGTCAAACCGCAATTCACCCCGCTGACGTTACCGATGAACTTTTGGCCACTTATGAAACCGTAATCGGGCTCGAAGTACATTGCCAGCTTCTGACGGAATCCAAGCTGTTTACCCGCGATTTCAACATTTTTGGCACAGAACCCAACACCAATATCGGTCCGCTGACGATCGCATTGCCTGGTACGCTGCCCAAAGTCAATAAAAAAGCCGTCGAATACGCCGTCCGCCTCGGCATTGCCTGCGGATGCTCGATCAGTAAAAGAACCATTTTCGACCGCAAAAATTACTTCTACCCCGATCTTCCGAAAGGTTACCAGATCTCGCAGGACAAAAAACCGATCTGCGAGCAAGGCGGTGTGCATATTTCCTTTAAGCACGACGGTAAATTCACCGAGAAAACGATCCGCTTCCACCATATCCATTTGGAGGAAGATGCAGGAAAATCGGTGCACGACGGTAGCCATACCGAGACAATGCTCGATTACAACCGCGCCGGAACGCCGCTCGTGGAGATGGTATCGGAGCCGGATCTGCGCTCGGCCGAGGAAACAGGCGCATTTGTGACTGAGATCCGCCGCCTGGTACGCTACCTGGGCATCAGCGATGGCAACATGGAAGAAGGATCGCTGCGTGCGGATGTGAATGTGTCCCTGCGCAAGAAGGGCGCAGCGGAATATGGCACGAAAGTCGAGATCAAAAACATGAACTCGATCCGCAACATGATGCGGGCCATTGCCTATGAGGAACGTCGCCAGGCAGCCATGCTCGAAAACGGCGAGGTGATCCAGCAGGAAACACGGATGTTTGACGTGGAAACCGGGCAGACTTACGGAATGCGCGTAAAAGAAACAATGAACGATTACCGCTATTTCCCCGATCCCGACCTGAGCCCGGTGGTAATTTCGGACGAATGGCTGGAAAGCATTAAGTCTACCATGCCCGCATTGCCACACGAGCTACGTGAGAAATTTGTAAATCAATATGGCATCCCGGCCTACGATGCTGCGGTACTTACCGATACCCGTGAGTTAGCCGAGTACTTCGAGGCTGTTTGCTCCAAAACAACACATTTCAAAGCTGCATCGAACTGGCTGATGGGCCCTGTGAAATCGTACCTGAACGATCATCACGGCGACATTGCGCATTTCCCGATCAGCGCCGGAAATCTCGCAGATCTGATCGAGTTGAACGAATCGGGTGCTGTGAGCCACTCGGTAGCCGCGCAGAAGATTTTCCCGGTCATGCTGGAAGAACCCAATCGCGAGCCCTCGGAGATCGCGTCTTCAAATAACTGGCTGCAAAACAGCAATACAAACGAGCTTGAAACGTTGGTAGATGAGGTAATCGGCGCAATGCCTGACAAGGTTGCCGCTTATAGAAAAGGTAAAAAGGGATTGATGGGATTGTTCGTCGGCGAAGTAATGAAAAAATCGAACGGAGCTGCCGATCCCAAACTTGTGAACCAGCTGCTGGCGCAAAAGTTATAGATCACACATTCGATAATCAGTTAAAGAAGATTATGAAGGCATTTATCAAACAGAGTGCATTGGTTTTGGGCGGCGCGTTGCTGAGCTTCCAGGTCCTGGCGCAGATCGAACCAAAAGACTTTACCATCAATGGCAAGGTCAAAAACGGTTCTAAAGGCGAGAAAGTCATTCTGTCGCAATCCACCGCAGCCGGATCTTCTGTTAAACTCGATTCCGCATTGTTAGGTGCCGACGGCAGCTTTACGCTAAAAGGCGTGGACAAAGACCGCGGCAGCTTTTTTACCGTCAATATCGCTGACCGGCAGAAATTCCCCTTACTCGTGGAAGGCGGTGAAACCTTCAATATTATCGCCGACGGCACACAACGCGACGATAAAGGCAATGGCGGGAAGGTATCCATTACCGGCTCCAAGAATATGGAGTACTATGCCAAAGTCGATCAACTGATGCAGGCATTCTCTGCGAAAGTAACCGGCTGGAACGAAGCTTATGCCGCAGCGGAAGAAAAGAAAGACACTAAAAAAATCCAGGAAATACAACAGGCCTACCAGGCAGCAGAGAAGGAAAGGGTAACCACGCTGCGCCAGATGATCCCGGAAATGGGAACATCGCTGATCGCGCTTTTTTCGGCCAACAACTTCCTCACGCCTGAAAACGACCTCGATGTTCTGAAAAAGCTGGCCGATGATTATTCCAAAGTAGAACCCGTGCCTACACTGGCAAAAGGCTTTATTGGTTCTGTTAAAAGAATGGCTGGACTAGCTGTTGGAGAAATAGCTCCCGATTTCACCCTCAACAGCCCCGAGGGCAAACAGATCGCATTGTCGTCGTTGCGCGGCAAATATGTGTTGATCGACTTCTGGGCATCATGGTGCGGTCCCTGCCGGATGGAAAACCCGAACGTTGTGCGCATGTACGGCAAGTTCAAGGACAAAGGCTTCGATATTTTCGGTGTGTCGCTGGATGATAACGAAAAAGCCTGGAAAACGGCCATCGAACGCGATAAGCTGACCTGGCTGCACGGTTCTGAACTGAAGAAATGGAACTCCGGCGTGGCGCAGACTTATGGTGTGAACGCCATCCCGGCTACATTCCTGCTCGATAAAGAAGGAAAGATCATTGCAAAAAACCTCCGTGGTGCGGCGCTTGAAACCAAGCTGACCGAGCTGCTTGGAGCTCAGTAATACACTTTTTGGTTTATAAATAATAAAATCCGCAGAGTTGATCCTGCGGATTTTTTGCGTTTTTAGAAGCTCATAAGTTGAGAGTTCATGAGTTTAGAGCGTTTTTTACACTCATAAACTCTCAACTTATAGACTCACCTCGTAATGAAACAGCAGCGGGTCCGGGTACCTGAATTCGTATTGATAAGTTTTGGAAAATTTATCTCCTGAAATCACTT
Organism: Dyadobacter sp. BHUBP1; assembly: GCF_050587785.1. Taxonomy (NCBI): domain Bacteria; kingdom Pseudomonadati; phylum Bacteroidota; class Cytophagia; order Cytophagales; family Spirosomataceae; genus Dyadobacter; species Dyadobacter sp. BHUBP1. Next base: position 41,047 of record NZ_JBOBIH010000016.1, on the reverse strand, counting down.
TAAATGGAGGCTGTACCTCCGGCTTCTTGAATGTAGGAGCTTCCCATCCGAATTGTGCGCAGGAATCGACGTACACCTCGCTGCGTGTCGGATGAAACGGGGCCGTGATATTGAACGTTTCGTTTTGAATGCCTTGCTCAATAATCGATTTGATAATGGCTGTGGCATCGTCGCGATGAATGTAATTTACGGGAATATCGCCGGTAGTCATTTCTTTTTGACCCTGCACATACTTTCCTGGAATGCGGTTGTAGCCAAGCAAGCCGCTTAGTCGCAAGATAGTAACCGTTTTTTCATGCCTTAATGCGGCGATTGCATTCTCCGCGGCCACCATTTCCGGCTGGGCGGAATGCTCAGGCAATTGCACATCGGATTCTACTGCGGTTTGGCTAAGGTCGCGATAAACGCCGGTTGAGCTTACAAAAACCACGTCTTTTGCAGGCGACTGGCGGATTGCCTCGGCTACCATCCGCATTTGCGCGGAGTAGTTACCAGCCACATTCTGCGACATGCGCGGTGGAATCGAGATCACGATTAGGTCCGAGTCAAAAAACGACTCCGAAATGCTTACGTCCAAGCCCGCTTCCGGGTTCAATAGGAGAAGGTAACCGTCGATTCCGGCGGCGGCAAATTGGTCAAGTTTATGCTCCGATGTGGTACTGCCTTTTACCTGCGATGTAATACCGCTGCCCAGTAACCGTTTAGCTAATGGAAACCCCAGCCAACCGCAGCCCAGGATGCTTATGCGTTTTTTTCCTACTTTTGAAACTTGTTCCGACATATATTCTCTCCGCCAAATGGTTTATTTCAGGTCCTTATTATGCATTCTGTTCGTAGCTATCCTCCAATTTTCTTGTAAAACCGACCAGCGCAGGGAGGCCGATACCAGCAATATCCGGTTCGAACTGGTTTCCAAAAATCTCGACGAGGAGCTGTTCTCCTGCAAATCGGTGGAAGATGTGCAAAAGTTCCTCGACAGCCATCCTCATCTTGCCAAAGGCTATTTTGTAGACGCGCCCACAGAGCCGGCTAAACTCGCCGCGCATTTGTTTACCATCCTGCAAAACCCCGATTTACGGGCATTTCGCGCACAGCTCGATTCAATCATCGGCGATCGCAAAACACGCATTCTGAACCCGCTTGCGGATGCATTCAAGCAAATTAAATACCATTATCCTCAATTCAGGATTCCTGAGGTCGATTTTATTGTGACAGGCTTCACCGGCAACGACCTGTATATTTCCGATTCGCTGATCGTGATCGGCCTTGATTATTTCGGCGGACCGGCCGCGCGTTACCGTCCCAACGTATATGACTACCAGCTCCGCCGTTACCAGCGCGAGTACATTGTCCCGTCGATCGTTTTTTTCGAATCCAATCAGTTCAATTTTATGAATGTCGGCGACCAGACGTTGCTATCCGACATGATTGGTTATGGTAAAGGTTATGAGTTTGTAAAGCAGATCATGCCACAAACCCCCGACAGCCTCATTATTGGTTATTCTGAGGAGGATTTGAGAAAAACCTACAACAGCCAGACGGACATTTGGGCTTACTTTATTTCCAGCAAGCTGCTATACGAAAAAAGCGATCTGAAAAAGCGCAAGTTCATCGACGATCGCCCGTTTACCACCGAAATCGGTAACAAGGTGCCGGGTGCCATCGGCCGGTGGGTCGGCTGGCGGATCGTGAGCCGGTTTTTGGCCGAAAATCCAGACACGAAGCTCACCGATTTGATGGCGATTGACAACGCCGGCCGAATTTTGCAGGAATCGGGATATAAGGGGCAGACAGACGAAGATGAGTAAGTTTTTTACTTACTTTTGCGTCAAACCATTGTTCAGATAGCATTTAATGCCTTTTACGCTCATCATTTTCCTCCTGCTCGTCCCCGGCTTTGTCGTGATCGGCGTCTATCTGGAACGGAAGGTTTCTGCCTTTATTCAGGACCGCCTGGGACCTATGGAAGTGGGGAAATGGGGGTTATTGCAGCTCTTCGCTGACTTGCTCAAACTGCTTCAAAAAGAGGACATTGTACCGAAAGCCGCCGACCGGAAACTGTTTCTCATTGCCCCATTTGTCATATTTATATCTGTTTTTGCTGGATTTGCTGTGGTACCACTCGCACCGGAACTCGCGGGATCGGGCGCGGCCGTGGGGGTATTTTTCCTGCTCACGATTGTTTCTGTAGATGTAATCGGGCTGCTGATGGCTGGCTGGGGCTCCAACAACAAGTTTGCATTGTACGGTGCCATGCGTGCGGTAGCTCAAATCGTATCTTACGAAATTCCGCTCGGACTCTCTATCCTTTGCGTGATCATGCTTACCCAAACACTCGATTTACAGGTAATCAGCTATCAGCAAGGCATTTACACACCCGAAACGATTTACCTTTTCGGTATCCGCGAACTCGGAATCGATGTAAGCGGTGTAGGCGGGTTTCTATCCTGGAACATCGTCCGCAACCCGTTCCTGCTGATCGCCTATGTGGTTTTTTTTATTGCCTCATTGGCCGAATGTAACCGCGCGCCGTTCGACTTGCCCGAAGGCGAATCGGAGCTTGTAGCAGGCTTTCACACCGAATATTCCGGAATGCGCTGGGCATTGTTTATGCTCTCCGAATATGGTATGATGCTGCTGGTGTCGCTGCTGGGGGCTATTCTTTTCCTGGGAAGCTGGAACACCCCGCTGCCGAATATCGGGCCCGTGAAGCTGGCCGACTGGACCAGCGGGGCGCCAGGGACGTTCTTTGGCTATGCTACCGGTATTTTCTGGCTGCTATCAAAAGCATTGTTCGGCATCCTCATTCAGATGTGGGCGCGCTGGACGCTCCCACGCCTGCGCGTGGACCAACTCATGTACCTGGGCTGGAAAGTGCTAACACCCGTAGGCCTCATATTATTCTTTATTTCAGGAGTTTGGCGCCTCATCGGCGTCTGATCATTTGACGATCTCCGCTCCATCCAGAATGTAATTCATCTGGTAAATATCATCGGCATTCAGTTTCAATGTGCCTGTGAAGGTAAGGCGCTCGTCGGTTTTGAACTTCTTTCCGTCCTTTTTCTTAAAATTCAAAGTCATTACTGTTTCCGGGCCGGCGCCGCCGCAGAAAAAGCACGCACTGAACGGGAATGCAGAAAGCACATACAAATTAGCTTCCAGATCCACCGGCAGAATGTAACCAGTGATTGAAACCTGCTGGTTTTTCAGCTTCTGCACGCTCGGCCCGAATGTCGGGTGCAGCATGTAGATCGACTCTTCGGCATACCATTTCTTTTTGAAAGTAACATCCCGCAGGGTTTCCCAGGTCAGCTTCACCGGTTCGACCGCCGGTTTGAAAGCGAACAATGAAACGATGCAGAAGAACAATATGCTGATTTTGACAGATTTCATCAGTATTCCAATTTTGTATTACAATGATTAGTACCGGTTTACAAATTTACACACATTATTATTCCTCCGCCAATGTCCGCGAGATATTCAGCCGGTAAATGCCGAGCGACGGCAATGCAGCCGCTACTACACCGATTGCTAGCGCACCGAAAAAGAGGTAAATCTCTTCCGGCAGCAACGCAAATTTGCCTAGCGAGTAGTGGAAATCCTGCTCTGCCGATTTGGAAAACACCCACAAACCAATGCGGCTGGCAATGATACCGACAAAAAATCCGATTACAGCCAGCGACAGCCCTTCTATCAGCAGCATCAAAAACAGCCTCGTGCGCGTCGCGCCCATGGATAGCATGAGAGCCATTTCATATTTCCTGTCTTTTAGTGAATTATACAGAGAGATAAAAACGCTTACTCCCGCAATGGAAATAATGATCAGCGCCAGGGTCCGAAGTGTTTCGATGCCAACGCCCAAAAGCGAGAACAGCCGGTTAATCTCGATGCTGGGCAATGCGGCTTGCATGGACGTATTTTCATTGATCTGCCGGGGAATGGTCATCAATCCCATCGGATTACGAAACTGGATCAATGCGCTGGTTACGTCCTTCCCTTCCTCGTCCGGTTCGGGGTCTGCATGCGCCTGCCCGCCGGTGTGCTCAACTTCCGCGACCGTCGGTGTTTCTGCTCCTTCGGAATGCTCATGAATGTCCCATACACTCGAAAGGCGCGTGACGATTAGCTGATCTATCACTGTTCCGCTGGGCTGGAATATACCTACTACCTTATATTTTTTGTCTTCATGCTTCTCTCCTTCCGAGTCCAGGCCATGCGAGCCGGAAAACTGGTCACCTATTTTCAGCTTCGAGTCGCGCGCAACCTTGCTGCCGATCGTCACTTCCATGGATGCATTATATAAATGTCCTTCGGCGAGTTTTGCATTAAAGTGCTCAACATATTTCGGCGTCGTGCCTACAATGCGGAAACCCTGGTAATTGTCGCCCATCGAAAGCGGAATAACGGTTTTCACAAAAGGATTTTTACGCAATGCATTCACTTCGGCCAGCGGGATGTTGCCGGTAGGTGCGTCGATCTGGTAAATGCTCGAAAGGATCACCTGCAATGGGCTGCCTTTGGCGCCTACCACCATGTCGATGCCTTTCAGATTGCGCTTGAACTGCTCGTCGAGCTGTTTATTCAGGAGTAGAAGCAGAGAGATCATGCCAATGCCAAGGGTCAATAGCAATGCGCTCAAAAAGCTGTTGAGCTTTTTTTCCCTGAGATTGGCGATGCTGATCTTGAAGAGGTTCATTGGGATTGTTTACAGGAAAATCTGGTTAGAGAACTCGTCTTTAAGGCGTTGGTCGTGTGTAACCACCAACAAGCTGGCCCCAATTTGCGCGGACTGCTTTTTCAAAAGCTGGATCACCCGGTGACAGTTGTCGTCGTCAAGGTTGGATGTGGGCTCGTCGGCGAGGATGATATTGGGGTTATTCATCAACGACCGCGCAATGCTCACCCGCTGCTGCTCACCCTGGCTGAGCTGATTCGTTTTTTTGGACAAATGATCCGCAAAACCCAGCTGCTCGGCCAGATGCCGGGCCTTTTGCCGGTCTTCTCTCTGATTCGCCAGGTAATTGGACAACAAAATGTTATCCAGCACCGAAAGCGAGCTCACGAAATGCGGCCGCTGATAGATAATACCGATGTTTTTAGCGCGGGTGACGGTGACTTCCTGAGGAGTCAGGTTTTTAACGGATTTACCCGCGATGACCACATCGCCCGATTCCGGCGTCAGCAGCAGCGCCAGCAAATGCAACAATGTAGTTTTTCCTTTCCCCGACTGACCAAGGATCAGGAGTGTTTCTTTGTCATTGCAATGAATATCGGGGAAGCTGAATTTTTTCTGAGCGGAATAAGAAAACCGTAGCTGGTTACTCGAAATCATTTTCTGTGGCGCTTTTTGAGTACACAATGATAAGGAAGATTTGCGGCGTTTCTAAAAAATCATATCCACACAAATAAAACATTGCTAAAATCGTTGAAATGGTGTTGCATCCTGAAGAAAACCAACAACTATTCTATTTTTGCAAAAAAATCGATTTGAAAATGCGTAGAAATTTCGACTTGAGAAGAGTATCCGGAGCGTTGGCTTTAACCCTGATCTTAGGGCTATTACTGTCTGGCAGAGACGTAAAAGCGCAGAACAGAGGGTTCTTCGTTCCCTATTCTACGGCAGGTTTTGGTATTGGCACTTCGAACTACTATGGCGATCTTGCGCCATATCGTCGCCCGCTGGCTTCTACCTTCAAAATGATCCGCTGGAGCGTCGGCGGAAACTACACACGCCACTTTACACCGCGGCTTGCGGCACGCGCTAGCTTCATTTACGCCAGAATAGCTGGTGACGATTACATCATGAACCGCGATTCTAAACACGTCACCAGCATTTTCTATGCACGGAACCTGCATTTCCGCAACGACCTGAAAGAATTTTCAATTCAGGGTATTTATAAGCTGACGCCGGATAACCGCAGCTACGATCGCCGCCCGCAATTGGGGTGGTACCTGTTCGCGGGTGTCGCGCTTACTGCGCACAATCCGAAGGCACTCGATTCACTCAACGGCGACTGGGTGAAATTGCAGCCGCTTGGAACCGAAGGCCAGGGTAATGAAGGATACGCCAAGCCTTATTCACTGGTTCAATTTGCGATTCCTCTTGGTATCGGCGTCCGCTATAAAATCAATTCCAAATTCGACATTTCGGCTGAGCTAGGTTACCGCAAAACGTTCACAGATTATCTGGACGATGCGCACGGCGCCTACGCCGACCCGGCGCTTTTCGCAGATAATCCGACAGCGGCATTAGTCGCAAACCGCACTACCGAGCAATTCGCCGCCCGCAAGGGGACAGACAGGACCAACGATATGAGAAAATTCATGGACGTCAATTATCCTGGTGTTTTAGGTAGTGGGGAAGATCCTTTTGCAAAATTACCCAGTACAGGATTCGGAGCTCCCGGTACAGAACGTGGGAATAGTCCAACTCAAAAGGATGCATATCTTTTTGGTATGATCACTGTCCATTACATGCTGCCTTCGCAGGTTAAATGTCCTCCACTGAGATAATAGCGTTACCCGTTGAAATACATTTTCAGACATTTGAATGAGCAGCCGCCCTTGCGGAGATACTTGCCGGCTATGATGCTGGCAGGTATTTGTTTTTTTCTGGCTGTCGCACAGGTACATGCACAACGGATCGAGCTCGGGGCAGGTATAGGAGGTTTCAACTACCGGGGAGATATCTCGCCTACTTTTAAGTTCCGCTTTTTCAAACCTGCCGGAAGCCTTTTCTTCCGCTTCAACCCGAACCAGGCGCTGTCGCTTCGCGCCGAAGTTGCCGGAGGACTCATTGGCGCCGATGACAAAAAAAGCGACGATCCGTTTCAACAGATCAGGAATATGTCCTTCCGCACCACGATAATCGAGGGCAGCGCCGTGGCAGAATACAACTTCCTTAATTTCCAGGATCGCCGGTTCGCCGTCAACTGGAGCCCGTACGTGTTCGGAGGGCTCGGTTTCAACAAGTTTAATCCCAATATCCAGACCGGCTCATACAAAACTTCCGGCCTGGTGCTGCCCTATGGTGTCGGAATCAAATACCAGATCCGTCGCCCGTGGAATATAGGACTGGAATACGGCACGCGGAAAACTTTCACGGATTACCTCGATAACCTCGGTGGCGATCCTACCTCCACCGACAAATTCCAGCAGGGCGATCCTTCTGTAAAAGATACCTATTTTTATGTGCGCCTTTCTGTTAGCTATACCTTCTATAAAATCTTCTGTCCTTGATTTATGAAAAGAGTTCTACTGATTGTCTTTGCCTTGATCATCGTCGCATTCGCAGGCTTTTGGGGAGTCAGGAAATATACCAAGTCATTCAGCCCAGAGGCAGTGGCGGAAACCAGTCTGAATGGAATAAAGATCAAAGTTTCCTACGGACAACCCAGTAAAAAAGGTCGCCTGATTTTCGGCAGGGAGCAGGATAAAGCATTGCTGCCTTATGGCAAAGTATGGCGTACCGGTGCCAACGAAGCGACATTGATTGAATTCGAAAAAGATATCTTAATGGGCGGAAAACCGATAAAGGCCGGCATTTATTCGCTTTTTTCAGTCCCCGGGCAAAGCACCTGGAAAATCATCCTGAACTCCGAAACCGGACAATGGGGAACCGATTACAACGATGGCAGGAATGTCATGAACGTGGAAGTCCCTATCCGGATTCGTCCATCGGTCCAAGAGGTATTCCAAATCTATTTTGAAGAAATCCCCAATGGTGCCAATATGGTCCTGAGCTGGGACCAGACGGAGGCACTTGTTCCCTTTACCCACCCTTAGTTCGATACGGCTCCGGCCAGTTTTTTATGTTTGTTGATGCTATTGAAAAAATAGATCAGTTTACCCGTCCGGTTCACTTTATCATCCGTTATTACGCAGGGAGCGACATTGTTCCGGGTACTGCCACATTGTTTTTTGTAAATGAAGACGGTTTCGCGGTCACGTGCAGGCATGTAGCACGGCAAATTCTGCATGCCAACAGCATTTATGAAAACTACTTGAAATTCAAGGGCGAACTGCGGAAATTCGAGAAAGATCCCGGCCTCGGCGCACAGCGCAGTTTGCTGGAAACGAAATACAAAATCGCGCCGGACAGCCCGATCCGCATACTTTTCAATTTTATCCATTGCGTATCGGCGTACAAAGGGCTCACCGTCCATCTGCACCCGACACAAGATCTGGCCATCATCCAATTCCGGAATTACGAATCGAAGCAATACCAGTCTCATGCCCAATTCCTGAAAGATTCCAGGATGGTGAAGCAGGGCCGCTATTTGTGCCGGCTGGGCTATCCGTTTCCCGAGTTCACCAATTACAGATACAATAAACACACGGGAGATATCGAATGGACAACTGAAGGAAAAATCAAGACTCCCAGTTTTCCAATCGACGGCATAATTACCCGCCATATCGGCGACAACAGTGAGGTTGTCGGCATAGAAATGAGCACACCGGGGCTGCGCGGCCAGAGTGGCGGACCGTTGTTTGACCAAAACGGCATTATTTATGGAATGCAGAGCTCCACACGCCACCTGCACCTCGGCTTCGACCAGGTCAACCGCGAGGTGACTATTGACGGGCACCGCAAGCGGGTATCCAATTACCCGTTCCTGAACGTCGGGCAATGCGTGCACGTGGACGTGATCAAACAGTTTTTAAAAGAAAAACACATCCGCTATTACGAAGCCGATCCAGCCTGACAGCTGCATCATTACAGGACAAGCATAAGCTCTTCCAGCCTTTTGATATTATAGGTAGGCGATTCATCGAATTCCAGACCCGCCGGATTGAGATACACCGTATCCATACCAACCTGTTTTGCCCCCAGAATATCCGCGATCCAGTTGTCGCCTACCATCAGGCTTTCGTTCGCCGTCGTTTGTGCGAGGTCCAATGCAAATTCGAAAATACGGCGATCGGGCTTTTTGGCGCTGGCTGTTTCGAAAGTGACTACGTGATTGAAAAAATGGCCGATTTCTGAACTGGCAATTTTTCTCGCCTGGATTTCATTGAATCCGTTTGTGATAATGTGCATTCCGTAGCCCGCCGCCGAAACGTAGTTCAACAAATCGAGCGCTCCTTCCAACAGATGCTTTTTGGTAGGCAGCGAACTAAGGTACAGCTCCCCGATTTCTGCATGCTCGGGCGGGCATTCCGCGCCGAGTTCCTCAAAAACCATTCTGAAACGATTCTCACGTATATAGCTATGGTGCAGCTGGCCCCGGTCAAATGCGTCCCACAATGCCGTATTAATTTTAAGAAAAGAGCATATAAATGCTTCCAGTGACGGGATCCCATAGCGGGTAAGCTGGTGATGATGAAAAATTTCTTCGAGGGATTCGGACGAATTTCTTTCAAAATCCCAAAGTGTGTGATCCAAATCGAAGAAGATATGCTTATATTTCATATCTGGTAAAAATTCAATTTTTATAAGAAAAGTGAAATTACAATGCCCGACCGAAAAATATAGGGTCCGGCATACGAAAATCGATCTAACTCGACACTAGCATCATAAATTATTTATTAAATACTATTATTTATTCTAATATGTCTACGACCTGGTGACAACGAACGTGATGCATCTAAAACATGCACAACTTGTTAACATCTGTTAACGGGAAATAATTTTTCTGCAAAAAGCAACTCAAACATTTGCAAATTATTTTCCAAATCCATTTCTTTGATTCGTATAATTCGAAATGCCGAAAAGTCACATCTAATTTTTCACCAAACCAGAAAGGAGAAACAATATCGACGAACTGCTCTACGTTAACTAAATCGAATAGTAAAATGGAGAAAGTCCAAGTTAGCGACAGTGAGTTGGTAACATTGTATATCCGGGGCAATGAGAAGGCTTTCGAGAAGCTTGTTCAACGCCATAAGTCGAGAATATACACCACTATTTATCTGATTGTCAAGGATCAATATGTAGCCGAAGATTTATTACAGGATACATTTATTAAAGCTGTTGACACAATTAAAGGTGGGAGATATAACGACGAAGGTAAGTTCCTACCATGGATTATACGAATCGCACACAACCTCGCCATTGATTATTTCAGACGCGATAAACGCTACCCCAATGTAGTGTTCGAAGATGGGAGCAGTGTTTTCAACACGCTGGATTTTTCGGAAGATTCCGTTGAGTCGATCCAGATTCGTCAGGAAACACATGAGCAGCTGCGGGAGATGATCCAGCGGTTGCCCGACGTGCAGAAGCAAGTTCTGATCATGCGCCACTATGAGGACATGAGTTTTCAGGAAATTGCAGACGCCACGGGTGTGAGTATTAATACGGCATTGGGTAGAATGCGTTACGCGTTGATAAACCTGCGTAAGCAATTTAACCAACGTGCCCCACAGTATGACAAAAACCTTTACTTACGATGACGTTGTAAGGTATTTATATGCCGAAACAACTGAGAATGAAAATGAACAGATTGTTGAGGCGCTCGCTCTTGACGATAACTTGATGAACTTTTATCTTGATTCTCTGGAAATCCAGAATCAGATGAACAGGATCACTCGGACTCCTTCCGAGAACGTGATTTCAGAAGTTTTCAGATATTCGCGACAATTCTCTTCTAAAAGATCTGCTGCACTCCTGTACTAGGACGAGTCGGCAGATTTTTTGTTTCCAGCTACCGGTGCGGTAGCTGGAAATTGTCATTATTTTTAAGATTCAGAACGGAACCCCGTTAGTCGGCTCCTGTTCTCAGTAGATTTCTGTGTTGGAGTCTCTTCCTTCATAGGACCATGACCGTATTATGCAAAAAAAAGAACGTTATAAACACTTCCTGGATTATTTTACCCAGAACTTCCCGGAGCCCGAAACCGAACTGCATTATTCCAATCCGTATGAGCTGTTAGTGGCGGTGGTGCTGTCTGCGCAATGTACCGACAAACGTGTGAACATGGTCACACCGAAGCTTTTCGAACGTTTCCCTGATCCGGAGTCGCTCGCCGCTTCGAATTCGGAGGAAGTATTCACTTATATCAGGTCCATTTCTTACCCCAACAACAAAGCCAAACACCTGGTAGGCCTGGCAAGGATGCTGGTCGAGCAGTTTCACTCGGAGGTCCCTTCCGCTGTAGAGGAACTGCAAAAGCTACCCGGTGTGGGCCGCAAAACGGCCAACGTGATTGCCTCGGTGATTTTCAGCATGCCGGCAATGGCGGTGGATACGCACGTTTTCAGGGTGTCGCGCCGGCTTGGGCTGGTACCGCTTACGGCAAAGACGCCACTGGCTGTCGAGAAGGAACTGGTGAGCCATATCCCTAAGCATTTGATTCACAAAGCGCATCACTGGTTGATTCTGCACGGGCGCTACGTGTGTACCGCGCGCAACCCGCAATGCTTTCAGTGCCCGCTATCGCCATTTTGCAAATACTTTGAGAAAAATGTCAAAATCGACGTTTTTCACTCATGATTACAACCAATTCCTACATACCAGGGTCTCCCTGAAAACTAAAACAATCCCATTAATTACTTAGAAAAGAAATGAAGCGTATCAATTTGGTATGGTGTGTACTACTGACGATGGCGATCGGGGTCTCATCTTGTATGAAAGATGTATCGAGCAGGGACGAAGAGAAAATCGCCGAAAATGAGGCAGCTATCCAAGCAGCATTGCAGGCCGACAGCCTGGGCTCAAAGGCGGTGAGGGACTCTACCGGACTTTATTATATTGTCAGAAAGTCTAATCCGGCTGGTCTGAAAGCGCAACCCGGCGATGCGGCAACGATCAAATACACCGGCTATTTGCTGAACGGAACAAAGGTGATTTCTTCTGTTGAAGATAACAAAACGGAATTTTCTTTCCCAGCTGGTGGAAATGTATACTGGGGCGGTATTGAAATCGGCATTTTCAAAATGAGGGTCGGCGAGAAAACTACGTTCTTTTTGCCCTATTACCTGGCTTCCGGCGCAGTTGACCGCGTTAATATTCCTGCATATTCCCCTATCCGACTGGAAGTTGAATTTATCAAAACCCGCACAGAACCTCAACAAATCGATGATTTCATTGCCAAAAAGGGTTACACAGTATCGGAAAGAAGTGCAGATAACCTGGTTATCGTAAGAGCCAATACCGTGACCGGCGATACGATCGGTGTAGGAAAATCCGTGAATGTCAAGTATGTAGGAAGACTTCTGGATGATACCAAGTTCGATGAACGCACGAGCAGCTTCATTACCGGTAGCCCCAACACCATCCCCGGATTTGACCGGGCTATCAGGAAGATGAGAAAGGGCGAAAAAGCAATTATTGTATTCCCTTCCTCACTTGCATATGGCAAAAATGGAAGCAACTCGATCCTTCCATATTCTCCGCTTCAGTTTGAGGTTGAGATTCAAAACTAAGTTTCGAAGCCATCGCAGGTGATCCGGGCTATAAGCTTCTTGTCGTCATCGCTAAGATTCGACCCGGACGGCAAGCAAAGCCCACGGTCAAACAACCTTTCCGAAACGCTACCTCCGAAACGGGGTAGCGTTTTGTATATTGCCTGACAATGCATCGGCTTCCACACCGACCGCGATTCGATGGCGTGTTCTGCAAGCACATTTTGAATGTAAAAAGGGCCTATCCCCCGGCCTTCAATGATCACTGTTGTCAACCAACGGTTTGATAGCATATCAGTAAAGCCATCCTGAAAGCTTATGCCAGACATTCCGCTCAGGGAAGTCTGGTAAAACTGAAAGTTGCCCCTCCGCCTTGCAACCCTTTCAGCTATAACTTCCAATTGCCCACGCCCAATCCCCGCGCATACATTGCTCATCCGATAGTTATAGCCAATTTCCGCATGCTCGTAATGCGTTACCGGCTCTCGTGCCTGCGTTGCCAGAAACCGGGCCTTTTCAATGTATTTGGCATTATCCGACAGCATTGCACCGCCGCCCGAAGTAGTAATGATTTTGTTTCCATTGAACGACAAAACCCCGATATCCCCAATAGTCCCCGCCTTTCGGCCCTGATATTCAGAACCCAGTGCCTCCGCCGCATCCTCAATCAGCGGGATTTCATATTTTCTGCACAAATACAAAATCTCATCGAGCATCGCCGGCATACCGTACAAATGCACGACGATCACCGCCTTCGGTTTTTTGCCAATACTTAAATAGTGCACAATCGCATCTTCCAGCGCATTAGGGCACATATTCCAGGTAATGGGCTCGCTGTCGATGAAAACCGGCGTCGCGCCCACGTACATGATCGGATTTGCGGTGGCCACGAATGTCAATGACTGGCAGAGAACGATATCGCCCTTGCCAACGCCCAAAGTAAGCAATGCAAGGTGTATGGCTGCTGTACCCGACGACAGGGCCAGTGCATATCTACTGCCGGTGTATTGGCATAACTCCACTTCAAATGCATCGATATTCGGCCCGACAGGCGCGATCCAGTTACTTTCGAATGCCTCCTGAATGTATTTCAGCTCACGCCCGCTCATATGCGGCGGCGACAAGTGTATTTTGTAATGCATAGTATGTCTATATTAATGAATAATCTTCGCGGGGTTACCCGCCACCTTCGTATAATCGGGGACATCCCACAGCACCACGGAGCCCGCACCGACCACACATTCCTTGCCCACCTTCACGCCCGGCAATACCACACTCCCCGCACCTATCAGCGTGCATTCGCTTACTTGCACGCCTCCGCACAAGATAGCTCCCGGACCTACGTGTGCAAAGTTGCCAACAACGCATTCATGATCGACGATAGCGGCGGTATTGACAATCACGTGATCTCCTATACAAGAATCGACTTGTATAACCGCTCGATGCACTACCACGAGTCCTTCTCCCAGGCGTACCGAGCGATCGATTGTTGCTGTGGGGTGAATGGCTGTTCCAAAAGAATGCACGATCTTCCCGGCTATCTGCCGCCGTGTAAAGTTGTTACCGATGGCAATAATCAGCTGTTCATTCCGCATCAGCAATGGGCTGTAAGTTGCCGGAACGCACGGACCAGACCATTCCACATCTTGCCAATGGTCGTCGAACACGCCAATAACCCGTTCCCCGCGTGCCGAAAGTATACTTGCCACCACCTTCGCCTGCCCGCCTGCACCGTAGATTAACATGCCGCATTACCTTTGAATGGTGTAACGTCGCCCACTGAACCGGCGGTTTCCTTTATTAGCAGAAATCCCGCGGCCGTCTCAAAGATAATCCTGATGTCGAGCGACAGTGAAAGGTTGTCCACATAGTGCACGTCAAATTCAAACTTCTCGTCCCAGGTCAGCCTGTTTTTACCGTTGATTTGCGCCAGGCCGGTCATACCAGGTTTCACTGTGTGCCGCAATCGCTGCTCCGCATTGTAAAGCGGCAAGTACTCCTGCAACAGAGGTCTTGGCCCCACAATGCTCATATCGCCCAAGAGCACGTTCCAGAACTGCGGTAACTCGTCGATCGACGCTTTTCGGAGCAATTTACCTAGCCCGGTAGCCGGTCTCCCATCGCCATGCATAGTCCTTAACTTCAGAATTGTGAATAACCGCGCATTCAGCCCCGGCCTGGCTTGCACAAAGAATGGGTTACCTCTAAAATGAACCCACAACACCGGCAGCAACACAACAAAAAACGGCAACGAGGTAATCAACCCCATTGCCGCCAGTAAAATGTCTAAGACTCTCTTTCCTTTTGAACGATACATAAGATCATACGTTAAACAGCTCCGGATATTTATCTGGGGCCGCTTCGCGCATGATTTCGTAAACAGTTTCAAAAATGTCGTCCATATTAGGCTTCGAGAAATAATCGCCGTCCGAGCCATAAGGCGGGCGGTGGTCTTTCGCTGTGATGGTTACCGGTGCCGAATCGAGCCAGCGATAAGCGTGCTGCCTTTCCAAAACCTGCTGCATCATAAAACCTGACGCACTTCCGGGCAAATCCTCATCCGCGAAAATCACCCGGTTCGTCTTTCTAATGGACTCCACTATCCGGTTGTCGACATCGAATGGCAGCAAAGTCTGCACGTCGATGACTTCAACTTCAATTCCTGAACTCTGCAATTGAGAAGCGGCCTCCATTACTATACGACACATCGAGCCATAGGTAACAATAGTGAGGTCATTTCCTTCTCTTAAAATTTCAGGCTGGCCTAGCGGAATATAATAATCGCCCACATTATCAGGCAAAATTTCTTTCTGACGATAAGAATTCAGCGGTTCCACAATCAATGCAGGGTCATCCCCTTTCATTAATGTATTGTAAAAACCTGCTGCCTGTGTAAAATTCCTCGGAACTATCACGTGCAAGCCACGCAAGCTGCTCAGCATCGTGCCCATTGGCGAACCAGAATGCCAGATGCCTTCCAGACGGTGTCCTCGTGTGCGGATAATCAGCGGGGCGCGCTGCCCGCCGGCTGTTCTGTATCGAAGTGAAGCAAGGTCGTCCGTAAGCGTCGCCAATGCATAGTAGATATAATCAAAATACTGGATTTCAACGATCGGCCTCAGGCCGCGCATGGCCATGCCTATTCCCTGGCCAATGATTGTCGTCTCACGGATACCGGTGTCGGTAATGCGGACTTCGCCGTACTTTTCCTGCAAACCGGCAAACCCCTGATTGACGTCTCCGATAAAGCCAATGTCCTCGCCCAATGCCACCACACGCGGGTCTTTTTTGAACAGCGCGTCGAAATAGGTCCGTATCACCTCTCGCCCGTCGACTGTCGGGCTATTGTCCGAGAATGTAGGGCTCACCGGCTCAACGAGCATGGGCGAGTAGGGCGTTTCGCTGTATAAATGTGTATTGAAACGTTCTTTATTGGCTTTGAGATTATCCTTCAAAAACAGCTGCAATGCATATTTCTCCGGGTTCTCTTCCTTTCCAATAACCCTCAAAACCTTACGCACGGTCGCGATCATGTCCCTGCGCACGGGCAGGTAGGTCTTTTGCAATTCGAGAATGGCATTGTTTACTTCCGCCGCAAAGCAGCTTGCGGCCGCAACCGCCTGCAAAAGCTGAATGGTATCACTAAATTCCGCATCCAACTCTTTTCGATACGCCTGCCACGCCGCGTTGCGCTCGTGCAGGGCCTTTTCTTTAGCTTCCCGCTCAATCTCTTCCAGTTCGTCGTCTGTCGCGTAGCCGTTCTTCAATATCCAGTCGCGGAAACGCACATTGCAATCGTGCTCACGCTCCCAGGCGAGCCGTTGTTTTGATTTATACCGCTCATGCGAGCCGGAAGTGGAATGCCCTTGTGGCTGAGTGAGTTCGGTAACGTGCACCAGCACCGGCACGTGTTGCTCTCTGCTGATTTTCGATGCCTTCTGATAAGCCTCTACCAACGCAGGATAATCCCATCCATTCACCGTCAGTATTTCGATACCTTCGCCGTCCTCATTCCGCTGCAAGCCAGCCAATGCCTTTGATATACTACCCTTAGTAGTCTGATATTCTACCGGAACCGATATTCCATAACCATCGTCCCACACCGAAACAACGAGCGGAATCTGCAAAACACCGGCTGCGTTCATCGCCTCCCAAAACATTCCCTGGGAAGTAGAAGCATCACCGATCGTCGAGAAAATCACCTCATTTCCATTACGGGAAAACGTGGTCATATCGTGCAGCTCTGCATTCTCGCGGTATAATTTGGAAGCGTATCCAAGACCTACCGAGCGTGGAATCTGCCCGGCCGTGGATGAAATATCGCAAACGGAATTGTGCAATTTGGTTTGATCCAGCCAGTCGCCATTCTCATCCACCCATCGTGTCGAGAAGTGGCCGTTCATGGAGCGTCCGCCGGTATTCGGCTCGTGTTCGAGATTGGCATGGGCGTACATTTGGGCAAAAAATTGCTGCCAGGTAAGATTCCCGACAGCCGCTTCGATGGTCTGGTCCCGATAATATCCCGAGCGAAAATCTCCCGGCTGAAAAACTTTGGAAAGTGCAATTTGTGCCACTTCCTTCCCATCTCCAAAAATCCCGAATTTAGAACGGCCGCCCATTGTATCCTTCCTCCCCAGCAAACTTACCTGACGACTCTCGCACGCGAGGCGGTAATCGTCGATAATCTCTTCCTTTGTCAAAACACTGGAACCGGTCAAACTATCATTTTGAAGCATAAGCAAAAATCACGGGTTTTAATCCGTAAGTTAAATTACGTTTTTTTGAATGCAAGCCAAAATTAGGCAGGAAAATAATAACCGCGGCACGGGAACGCCTACTTTTGGGGCATTGTTAATATTGGTTAATGATTATTATATTTAGCTTTTTAAGCGTTAATCTTGTTTAACAGTAAGTTTTCCACCACTTAAAGTATAGTTACAACTATGAAAGTATTCTTTTCAGCGCTGGTTTTAATCCTCGGGCTGACCACCGTAAGTTTTGCACAGAAAGGTGTTTTGAAATTCAAAGAAGAGACACACAAATTCGGTAAAGTACCACAAGGCACTCCTGTTACGCATGAGTTTGTATTCACCAACACAGGTACCGATCCCGTGATCCTTTCTAACGTAACTGTTTCATGCGGATGTACTACACCCGTATGGTCGAAAGATCCTGTACTTCCAGGTAAAACCGGTTCGGTAAAAGCTACTTTTAACGCTGCTGCGGCAGGTCCTTTCAACAAGCCTGTAACCGTTTTCAGCAACACAGAAGGTGGTTCCATTACCCTTTACCTGAACGGCGAAGTGGTTCCGAAGGCAGCTAAGCCCGCGTCCAAATAAGCACTATCCGCAAGCATTGCAGTGGCCGTTCCGATGGGACGGCCATTTTTATTTCCACACCAATGACAGATTAATAAGCCGCTCTATCGTAGAACGACCGGCGGCGGGTCACTTTCAGATCTTGCAGAATAGCCGACTTCACTTTCAGGGTGAAGGTATAGTTGCTTGCACGGGCTGCGCTTCCTGCAAATGGCGTCCAGTTGAAGCTCATATCCCAGCAATGCAGATCACGCATAAGACCTATCTGCGTGATAGTTGGCTCGAACGCCACGAAGTCAAAACCGGTGCTAAGGGTTACTTTCAGGTTTTTGGATAGGCTCAGATCGCCCGTAGCCTGGATCGCCTGGATGATTGTCGCCTTCGACAAGCCTGGCTTGGTAAGCCCGAAGTTATAGTTCAGCGAGACATTCCAGGGGATATTGAAATCTACATATAAATCGGGGTTTTGCGCAATAAACTCCTTTGCCTCCTCCTTGGCCGCAGCATTAGGATCGTTTGGATTGGCGGTGTTCTGCGGGTTTTTGGTGTTCGTGTTGGAAGAGCTGCTTTTAGGTGAGAAACTGGTTCCCAATGTAAACCCGAGGCTTTGCAAGTTCGCCAGGCCTTGACCGGAAGTAACTGCGTACTTATTAACCTTCGTCCCGATCTGATTACCCACAATATTAGGGTTCGCCACATAGGTGTACGGGTCCAGGTTCATATTGAAGTTCAAGTTCAGGTTCCGTCCGATCCGCGCGTTGGCATTGACGGTAATGTTCGATAAATTCAATGAGTCGGCCAACAGGTTATAGCTACCTCCCAAACTCAGGTTATCCAGCAGCGAAACCTTCTCGAACTGCTGTGCTGCCGTATCACTCTTCGTTTTAAGCTTCATCTCAAACGAGTTATTCAAACTGAATGAAATGACGCTGGACGCACGCCCGTTACCTACACCTGAACCAACGCCGCGGAACTTGGACAAGGAAAGGTCCCGTACATTACCTTTCCTATCTTCTACCTGAATCCTTTCGTAGAACCCGAACGATTCCCCGGTAAAATCAGGTGTGTACGTAAATGATACCGACGGAATTACCGTATGGCGAATGGCTTCCAGGCGCTTCCCGCCAAAGAAGAACGTCCCGTAAAAACGCGTGTTCATTCCCGCTCCAAAGTTGTAGGAATACTCGGTACCGACCTTTCTCAATGTATCAATGCGGATCGAATCGCGGCCGGTTTTAGTGTACTTATACTGTTTAGTGAAAATTTCCCCCGATAGCGACATACTCGGCGTGATATTCACAAAACGCAATACCTTGAAGTTTGGCAGCGAGATCGGGAGACTGTACCGGCCTGTAAACTGGGCATCTTTGAGCATATCCGGCAAGTTGTCCAGGTTGAATGCGACAATTTTTGTTTTATTGAGACGGGTCGTGTCGATCTTCGCATCGGTTACTACAAAACCCAGGCTGCTGTAAGAGGTGTCGATGGCCGTCAGTGCATTGGCTAAGGCATAGTTTCCGTTAAAGTCCAGGCCTAAACGAAAACTTTCATACCAGCGTCCGCGCCCCCCTTTTAATGCGAATGGGGCGATCTGGTTCACCCCGAAACTGAAATCGGTAGAAACGTTGGTCTTGCCGCCTGTGCGTCGTCCGTTTTTCGTCGGATCGACCTGCCCAAAGTTCTGGTTCACACGTAACGAACCCGCCGCACGCATATACTGGCCAAAGGTGCGGTTGTATTGCACCGAGGAACTGGCCACGTTGGATGTATACTTATTTATATTGGCCTCTTGCTGCTGGTTATACGTATTACTGCTTACATTCACATTCGCAGAAAACTGTGAGTTCCCGCGAGGTTTTGGCGCATGTGACCATACAATACTGAAATCGTTTGTGACCCCGAGACCAAAAGACCTCTGGACCTCATCACTGGACTTGTTTCTGTTGTAACGCAGCGAAAGATTACCCGAATACTGGTAACGCTTGATATAGCTCGATGTAAGCCCGAGTCCCCAGCTGGTATTGGAGTAAATCTGGCCTGTAACAATCGCATTGACATATTCGCTGATCGCGAAGTAGTAACCGCCGTCGCGCAGGTAAAAACCGCGACCATTCGGTTCCTCCCCGTAGGTCGGAATGATTACCCCACTCGTTCCGTTCTCTTTCTTCTTCGGGAATGGAAAAAAGCCGAACGGCAAGCCTATCGGCAATGGTACATCGCTGATGACGAGGTTGAATGGCCCCGAAATGACCTGCTTCTTGTTCACCATCTTGATCTTGGGCGCATTGATGAAGTAGTGCGGGTGGGTGAGATTACAAGTAGTATAGATCGAATGCCTGATGTAAAAGTTGCCCTCCGTATCCTTTTTCACCTTCTCGCCCCGGATGTTTCCATCACCTTCCTGGGTTACAATTCCCTGGATCAGTGCCTTTTTGGATTTGAAATTGTAGCGTATCTCTTTGGTATTATACGTCTCCGGTCCATCCTGAAAGATCGGCTCGCCGGCCATTTTTTTTGCCGTAGAATCATAAGTCCCGATCGCGTAAACTTCGTTGGTAATCCAGTTAAGGCGGATGTAATTCGCTTTAAGATTAATGGTCCCGTAATTCACTTCCGCGTTTCCATACAAATGCACCTGCTTCAAAACAGCGTCCATGATCGTGGAATCTTCGGCTGTATATTCCACGGTGTTTTCGAGATCGTCGGGGTTTTTGAGGGTGTCCGCGGCCGTCGAATCGGTTGCTAACCCTTTGCCCGTCAAGGTACTATCGACCCCAACACCTCCTCTTGGGATGGACGCACCGGATTGACCGGCGCGGGACGTGTCCGCACCTGCTTGCTTTTGCACTGTAAGAAGGGAATCCGCTGATTGCTTTGCAGAAGCCGAACTTTTAAGCTTACCCTGATTTTTCCCGGAACCCTTGGAGCGTTGCTGCACACATGCCACAGTGCTGAACAGGAGAAACGCCGCAACTACCGACGATATAATAATCGCCTTTCTTTTCAGTTCTAACAATTAGCGTATTTTTGCATAACGAATTTCAAAATTAGCAGAGAAACCCCTTTCGCGTAAGGCCCCAACTAAAAAATAATGTTAAAACTTCTTAAATTAGTAATTGTAGCAAGTTTTCTGCTGGCGAGCGTCGCCTTTGTTTTTCAGCAAGAACCGGTTACTACGAAGTCGGGAAGCAAGGTTAATACAGTTGTAATCGACGCCGGGCACGGCGGCAAAGACCCCGGCACCAGGGGCAAATACACCAAGGAAAAAGATGTAGCATTGGCCGTAGCATTGGAGCTCGGCAAGAAGATCAAGGAAGAAACGCCGGACGTCAAAGTGCTCTACACACGCTCTACCGACGTATTCATCGAACTCGGCGAGCGTTCCGCATTCGCCAACCGCAACAATGCCGACCTTTTCATTTCCATCCATTGCAATGCCACACCCCGTTCCAGATCTGTGAGAGGTACTGAAACGTTCGTCATGGGTTTGCACAAAACCGAAGGTAACCTCGAAGTAGCGAAACGCGAGAACTCGGTAATCTTGCAGGAAACCAATTATAAGCAAAAATATAAAGGCTTCGACCCCGATTCGCCGCTCGCGCACATCATGCTCGCGAATTACCAGAGCGCATTCATTTCCAGCAGCTTGAAACTGGCTGATTTGATCGAAAAGAAATTCCAGTCGATCTCCGAGCGTGACAGCCGTGGGGTGAAACAGGCGGGTTTCCTCGTGCTTTGGCGTTGTGCCATGCCCAGCGTGCTGATCGAAACCGGCTTTCTCTCCTCCCCCGATGAAGAAGAATACCTGAGCTCAGAAGAAGGCCAGGAAGAAGTTGCCAAATGCATTCATTCGGCATTTATGGCGTACAAAAAAGATATGGACCGGTAGCTCAACGGTCACATATTGCTTTGATTTGTCAAAACAATTTTTGATACTTTGGTGTTAATACCGCTTAACCTGCCGCTGCTGTAAGCAGGACAAACCAATAGTCCATGAAAATATCAAGAGAAGCAAAAGTCGGAATTATGGCACTCTTCGCCATTATCATGCTGTATTTCGGCTTTCACATCCTCAAAGGCTCCGACGTTTTTTCCAGAACATATAAATACCACGTCGTTTACGACAATATCGATGGACTCACCGCATCCAATCCCGTTCTGCTCAATGGTTTGAATGTAGGTCGTGTGCAGGAGATCAAGTTGCTCCAAAACCGCGGGAACCAGCTGTTGGTGACGATCGACGTGCAAAAGGGCATTGTTGTACCCCAGGGAACCGGTGCGGTGCTGGCCGACGGGGGCCTTCTCGGCGGCAAGGTAATTCACCTCGCTATGGGTACCGGCGCCCCGATGAAAAACGGCGACACGCTTATTGCTAAAAAGGAATCGGGCATTTCCGCTGTTTTACAGGAAAAAGCATTGCCCCTCGTTTCCCACGCCGACTCACTCATCAAAAACCTCGATCTCGTTGTAGGCGGTTTCCAGGAAACAGGTTTGATCCTCAATCAGGTTTTGAAAAACTATAACCAGACAGGAACCAGCCTGCAAGGTCTTTTGGCCGAAAACCGGGCAAACCTGTTGGCTATGACCTCGAACCTGAACAAGCTCACGACATCGCTCGTCGAGACGGAAAAAGAATTGAAGCCATTGCTCGCCAAAACCGGCACGCTAGCCGATTCGCTGAATGCATTGCGATTGGGTGAAACCGTAACAAGTGCCCGTAAGACCATTGAAGAACTGCATACCCTGCTCGCGAGCGTTGAATCGGGCAAAGGAACGGCTGGTAAGCTCGTGAAGGATGAAACATTGTATAACAACCTGAATCGCACGATGATCAGCATGAACAAGCTGCTCACCAACTTCCGCGAGCATCCGAAACGGTATATCAATGTTTCGGTGTTTGGTAAAAAAGACAAAGGGCCGGCCGAATCGCCGCTGGACACTGCCACGACCATTAAATAGGGTTCCTCATTTTTAAATAAATATGAAAGTCGTTTGCTTACCGGTGAACGACTTTTTACATTTGAAATAAGCCCATTTCCATTACTCACACCATTCTTCATCATCATGACCAGCCAGGAAAGCCTACCACACCTCATCGAAATCCTGAACCAGAAATACGAGCAGGTAAAGCTCGGCGGAGGTAAGAAGAAAATTGAAGCACAGCATCAGAAAGGTAAACTAACGGCCAGGGAAAGGATCGACTATCTGATCGACGAAGGCTCTGATTTCCTCGAAATAGGCGCATTCGTCGGCGATGGCATGTATGAGGAAGAAGGTGGCTGCCCGGCGGGCGGCGTGGTGGTGGGCATTGGCTATGTTTCGGGCAGGCAATGTATGGTCATCGCCAACGACGCCACGGTAAAAGCCGGTGCGTGGTTTCCGATCGCTGCGAAAAAGAACCTGCGTGCGCAGGAAATCGCCATGGAGAACCGACTGCCGGTCATTTACCTCGTCGATAGCGCGGGCGTGTACCTGCCCATGCAAGCGGAGGTGTTCGCGGACAAGGAGCATTTCGGCCGCATTTTCAGGAACAATGCGCAAATGTCGGCCATGGGCATTGTGCAGATTTCGGCCATCATGGGTGCCTGTGTCGCAGGCGGGGCTTATTTGCCGATCATGTCCGACGAGGCTTTCATCGTAGAAGGTACCGGTTCGGTGTTTCTGGCAGGACCCTATCTGGTAAAATCATCTATCGGCGAAGATATCGATGCGGAGTCGCTAGGAGGCGCAGCCATGCATTGCGAGATCTCCGGCGTAACCGACAACAAGTTCCCCGACGACAAATCATGCCTGGATGCTATTAAAAGGCATATTGATAAAATAGGCAAGCCATTATCCGCCGGTTTCGACCGCAAAAACGCGGAAGCGCCGTCACGCAAACCTGAGGAAATTTATAACCTGCTCCCCACCGACCGCCTGAAACCTTACGACGTGCTGCCCATTCTGGAATGCATGGTGGATAACTCGGAGCTCGATGAGTATAAACCCGATTACGGCAAGACCCTCATATGCGCCTACGCGCGCGTGGACGGGTGGGCGGTAGGTATCGTCGCAAACCAACGCAAAATGGTACGCTCCGGCAAAGGCGAAATGCAAATGGGCGGGGTGATCTACGCCGAAGCAGCTGACAAAGCAGCGCGTTTTATCATGAATTGCAACCAGAAAAAGATCCCGCTTGTTTTCTTCCACGATGTCACCGGTTTTATGGTCGGCAGCCGGGCGGAGCAAGGGGGGATTATTAAAGATGGCGCTAAAATGGTGAATGCGGTCGCGAACTCGGTGGTACCGAAGTTTACATTCATTATCGGGAACTCCTATGGTGCCGGTAACTATGCCATGTGCGGCAAAGCCTACGATCCTCGGCTGATATTTGCCTGGCCGACGGCCCAAATGGCCGTTATGAGCGGCGCTACCGCGGCACGGACTTTGCTGCAAGTACAAACAGCCACCTTGAAAGCCAAAGGCGAAACCATCACACCCGAGGCGGAGAAGGAATTGTTAAATCAGATTACCGACCGTTACAACCAGGAACTATCCCCGTACTACGCCGCCGCGCGCCTTTGGGTCGACGGCATTATCGATCCGGTCGAGACGCGGCGCATTATCTCGGCGGGCATTACCGCCGCCGACCAGGCACCCATTGAGAGGCCATTCAATGTAGGCGTCATACAGGTTTAATTTTGCATACTATCCAAACCAATCATTATGTCTGAAAAAATAGCGTTTCTCGGGCTCGGGAACCTCGGTACTCCTATCGCTGAAAGCCTGCTTGCAGCAGGTTATGAACTGGTCGTCTGGAACAGAACGGCCTCCAAAGCAGAACCGCTGACCAAACTTGGCGCGACAGTAGTTGAGGAAGCAATCGACGCCATTACACCCGGAGGGTTGGTATTTTCGGTATTAGCCGACGATGCGGCTGTGGAGGAACTGTTTTCCATGGAACTCGTCGAAAAGCTCGGAAAAGACGGTGTACACATCTCGATGAGCACTATTTCACCAGAAACCTCGCGCCAACTCGCGCAGGTACACGAGTGGTACGGCGCGCATTACGTGGGCGCGCCTATATTTGCCCGTCCGGAAGCCGTGCGTGCGAAGGTGGGGAACATCTGTCTTTCGGGTAATGCGGCCGCCAAGGAGCGCATTAAGCCGATTGTGCAGAGCTTTGTAAAAGGTGTTTTCGACTTTGGTGATGATCCCGGAGCGGCGAATGTGATCAAACTAGCGGGCAACTTCATGATCGCGTGCAGCCTAGAAATGATGGGCGAAGCATTCACTATGGCCGAAAAGAATGGCATTTCAAGACAAGCCATTTACGAAATGCTGACATCGACCTTGTTCGCGGCGCCTATTTTCCAGAATTACGGCAAGCTCGTCGCGAGTAATACTTATGAGCCGGTCGCATTCCGCTTTCCACTCGGTTTGAAGGACATTAACCTGACACTGCAAACGGCCTCGGACGTAAATGCACCGATGCCTTTCGCAGACATTATCAAAAACCGCTTCATTTCCGGCCTTGCCAAAGGCCGTGAAAACCTCGACTGGGGTGCATTGGCACTGGGCGCGTCCGACGACGCCGGACTTACAAAGCAGGGAGATTAATTTTACGCCAACGAAACGGCTCAGAATCATCCATATCGGACAATTTTGAGCCGTTTCGTTAGTGATATGATCGTGCCAACCTCCGGGTCGGCACCACCTATGTCGCCGATCTCTGATCGGCCATGCCATGTCGTTATCGTCCTACCTGCTCGCTGTAACGCCGCGGGTCGTAACCTTTGGCAAACAGCGGA
Organism: Dyadobacter sp. BHUBP1; assembly: GCF_050587785.1. NCBI lineage: Bacteria > Pseudomonadati > Bacteroidota > Cytophagia > Cytophagales > Spirosomataceae > Dyadobacter > Dyadobacter sp. BHUBP1. The sequence goes on along the minus strand of NZ_JBOBIH010000016.1, from coordinate 15,593 downwards.
TATTGGTCAAAAATGCGCCTTACAACGCTTCGGTAATGGTTATTGGAACCTTCCGTCCCTTTGAATATGCCCGAAGCATAACCCCTCCACACCACCTGGTCGCTCTCCGCATCAATAAGTGAAACGATCAATGTACCTTTGTCCAGTGCGTATTTGATCGGTTCGTAGCGGAATCCCTCGTTCTCCGTATCCACCCAGTTCTTAATCACCGGCTGCATATAGCCCTGGTAACGCAGGTTATCGTAGAAAATACCATAATTCACCAGCAGCGTGGGCTTTTCGGCAGTGAGCTTGTAGCCCCTTACCTGCATCTGACGACGGATCGCCTCATAAATTTCGGTGCAAAGATTATTGGTATCCCTCTCACATTCCAGAAACGTATAAGAAGAGTAATCTTTAAAATTGGTTTCGTAGCTGTAATCATGCTCCACAAACACTTTCCGGCCACTGGAACACCCTGCAATCACGACTACGAGCAGTAAAGCGGCATAAATAGAAATAGACCTCAGCATAAGCATTTAAATTTGTCAGGTTGTGAATTAAGATATATCAAGAATGTATTTTGAATACTCCTCTCACGTTACCAATAGCTTATGCCGAGCCTGTAAATCTATCCCAAATAATAAGCTATTGATCTGCGCATTTCTGTTGCCGTTACTACGATGTCAAAGGCACATTGCCCGGCCCCTTTCAGCAATGAAAACCTGATTTCCTTTCCTCTATTCTTCTTATCCTGGCGCGTAAGCGCGATGATTTCTTCAATATCCTCCGGCGAAATCTTCACCTTGCCGTACGTCGCGAACAGGAACTCCTCAATGTCCGTCAGCGTCTGCTGATCGATCATTTTCCGTTCGAACGACAGGTACGCTTCCATGATCATCCCCACCGCAATCGCTTCCCCGTGGAAAAGCCGCTCTTTCGGGCTTTTATTCAAAAAGCATGTCTCCACCGCGTGGCCGAGCGTATGCCCGAAATTCAGGATCTTCCGCAAACCTTTCTCCGTCGGGTCCTGGTCCACTACCTGCTGCTTAATCTTCACCGAATGGGCGATCAGGTCCGGCCAGTTTTGCTCTTCAAAATCCTTCGCCCGGATTTCCTCCCATTTCGTACCATCGGCGATCAGGCAATGCTTGATAATCTCTGCAAATCCCGACCGTATCTCGCGTTCCGGCAAGGTCTTTAAAAATACCGGATCAATGAGCACGCTTTTCGGGATATTGAAAACACCCAAATGGTTTTTAAAACCCTGGAAGTCAATTCCTAATTTCCCTCCGACACTCGCATCCACCTGCGAAAGCAAGGTCGTCGGAACCTGGATAAAATCTATTCCACGCTTGTACACCGCGGCACAAAAACCACCCATGTCGCCGATCACCCCGCCGCCCACATTGATCACCAATGCGTGGCGGTCGAGCTCTTCCTTGGTCATGGCCTCCCAGATTTTCTCGCAAGTCGCCAGTGTCTTGTGCGCCTCGCCGCTGGGAACGGTAACAACACTATGTTTCGGCAAAAACACCTTCAAAATCGGATAACAATACCTTTTGGTGTTGTTATCGGCTATTACTACAATTTTTGAATACTGTTTGGAACTCAAAAAATCCGGTAAGCTCTCGCCTATCGGTGCAATTACTACTGACTGGTTCATTCTAAACTATCATTGAGACGGGCTCATCACAGATACGATGAGTGCAACCAAATGGATGCGTTGATTTCCAGGTTTTTAAAATAAAATTTTGGAAAACCATTTTAAAGATAGCAATTATTATGCTTATCAAATAATCATTTAGTTTTTGTATCCCGAGAAATTTTTTCCCAGGTCGCATTCCCGGTTCAAATGCCTGTGCCACGGCTCGTTTGCTTTTTATTTCGTAAAATTGCCGCTTCGTTAAGATTATCCACCTTTATCTTCATATACCTCGACAAATGAGTGCTCCGCTGATCTCTGGAATTCAACAGGTAGGAATTGGTTGCCAGAACGTGCCCGAAACCTGGAAATGGTACCGGCAGGTACTCGGTTTCGATGTGCCCATATTCGATGAAAAAGCCGATGCCCCGCTCATGACCCCCTACACCGGCGGTAAAGTGCAATCGCGGCAGGCGGCGCTGGTGATCAATATGGCCGGCGGAGGCGGACTGGAAATATGGTCGTTCACCAGCCGCGTTTCACAACCTGCGAATTTCAAGGTAGAACTTGGCGACCTGGGCATCAATGCGATCCGTTTCAAAGCACCCGACGTGAAAAAGGCGCACGAATGGGTGAAAAGCCATTCGAAAGAAGCCACAGGCCCGCTCACAAAGCTGCCCGAAGGAGAAGGTTTCTGGGGCACCGACCCTTATGGTAACCTGTTCCAGATCACCAGCGACGCTACCTGGTTTCAGGCCAAAGGCAAAAACGTGGGCGGCGTAGCGGGTGTCGTGGTCGGTGTTTCCGACATAGATAAGGCAGCTGTTTTCTACCAAAACCTGCTTCAACCCCTAAATGTAGTTTACGACAAAACGGGCATTTTCGAAGACCTGCCGACGTCCATTCCCGGCCAGCGCTTCCGCAGAATGCTCCTCCGCAAGAGCTTCACGCCCGACGGCGCGTTCAGCCGCCTGCTCGGTGACGTGCAGGTCGAGCTCGTGCAAGCGCTCGACCGCACGCCTAAAAAGATATTCGAAAACCGCTACTGGGGCGATTGCGGTTACATTCACCTGTGTTTCGACACGCTGGATATGGATGCTTTGAAAACCAAACTGCAAGCGCAGGGCTACCCATTCACCGTTGACAGCGAAAGCTCATTCGGCATGGAAAACGCGGCGGGTCGGTTCGCCTACCTGGAAGACCCGGACGGCACGCTGATCGAACTCGTGGAAACGCACAAGGTACCTATTCTGAAAAAACTGGGCTGGTTTTTAGATTTGCAAAAAAGAGGGTTGAGAAAGCCACTGCCGAACTGGATGTTGAAGGCGATGGGGCTGAATAAAGTGAAAGACAAATAGTACTAATTTTCTCTTCTTTTAGTACAATTATTAGAAATTAACCATGTAAATTTGCAAATCAAGTGCTAATTTACATGGTTAATGATCAACAGAGCCATTGAAGCCACCGTACTTCGGTCGCTGAATTTCTTCCCGGTTGTTGGCATACTAGGCCCTCGGCAGGTCGGCAAAACGACTTTGGCCCGAAAACTTATTCATGAACTGAGCAAACCCGCCGTCTATTACGACCTCGAATTGGTCGAAGACTTCGAAACAATCTCCCAAAACACAACCTGGGTCCTTGAAAACAATATCGATAAAACCATTGTAATTGACGAGGTTCAACGCCTATTGCCTTTGTTTCCGCAGTTGCGTGCGCTCGTCGATCGCAAACGTGAAGCCGGGCGCTTCATATTACTCGGTTCTGCATCTCCCGATTTCCTGCAAAAAAGCTCCGAGTCGCTCGCTGGCCGCATTGCATATCACGAGCTTTCACCAATCTTAAAGTCAGAGGCCGAATCTGCATTTATACCACAACCTACCCACTGGCACCGCGGCGGCTTTCCGGATGCTCTACTCGCTCCTGATAACGGCTATTGGTACCAATGGCAGCAGAATTTTATCAAAACATACGTTGAGCAGGACCTGTCCGCCATGGGAATCTCCACTACGATTCCGTTGCTTAACAACTTTCTGCGCATGATATCGCACATTCATGGCTCGCTGCTCAACTATTCAACGTTAAGCAACTCGCTTGGAATGGCTACTAACACCGTTCGCCGTTACGTCGAAATATTGGAGCAGGCCTACCTTATCCGGAGACTGGAACCGTGGTTCGTCAATATGAGCAAACGGATCGTAAAAAGTCCCAAAATTTATATCAGGGACTCCGGGAACCTGCATTTCCTCTCCAATATTCGTCATTATGAAGATCTGATCATGCACCCGATTGCAGGTGCGTCGTGGGAAGGATATGTGATAGAACAAATTATTCCGTTGCTTGACCCTGGCATACGACCGTACTTCTACCGGACTTCCAATGGTGCGGAAATGGATTTGATATTAGTCGACGGCATTACACCAGTGGTTTCTATTGAAATAAAACTCTCGCTTGCCCCAGCTTTAAAAAGAGGTTCGACAGAATCTGCAAATGACCTGCAAACTGAACACAATTTCGTCGTGACCCCCAATGGAGGAAATATTGCCGTACGTCCGAAATGGATGCATTGTAATATTAATGAGCTTATTCAGCACTTAAAAACACTCAATATGATCGCCCAATATTAAAATGTTACCATTTACTCCCCACCCAGGCCAGCAATGGCAATCCCACAAACACGCCCAATCCCACCTGCCAGCCTGCGAATGCACCCCCAATGATCGAAAGCAGCCCAACGATCACCGGATACAAATACAGCAGCATACCAAAAAGTACGGAATCATAAAAAACCGACCGCGCGGTGAGTTTGGCGGCTTTGCCTTCGAAGAAAGAATATAATGGCGAGTGAATGGTACGACCGATCCAGCCAATCACACTCAACAGCGCATTACTTTTAGCCTTCGGTGCTGCACATTGATCGAAGAATGCGCTGAGTTGTCGTTGCTGCTCGGCTTTGGGCAGATCAGCGGGGACGGTTAGGATTTCAGCATTCATCTTCCGATCGAGGATTTCATTGAATTCCCGGAGCCACTTTTCGTACTCCTGCGGACTGGTTTGAATGTCGTCTGCGGCAATGGCCTCGCCGAAATTCAATGAGACACGCTTGCCCGGCCCACGGAAGTTTTCGTAGTTCAGGCCGGTCGGGATCACCTTCATGCTTTGCAGCGCGTCGTCGCCGTACCAGATTTTATAGGCCATCCGTGCGGTACCTTTGCCGAGGGGACGAAGGCGCCATTCATTTACACAAATACCCTCTGAAAATACAACTACGGCGTCGCCCTTTTTCAGCGCATCGTGACTTTCCTGCGCAGTAATATCATGATTTTTAACATATTGGCGACCTTCCGATCCGCGAAAAACAGGGATCAGGTTAATCTGCCGCAGCCAGAATGCAGCCGCTTTTTTGCGAAACACGTCGCCGCGGGTGAGCGTATGAATGGGCTGTTCGAGCACGGAACCGATCACTACGGCGTCGAAAAAAGAATCGGGATGGTTGGAGGCCAGCAGCAACGGTGCCCCTTTGGGTAATTTATCGAAATTGACTACACAAAGCTTTCTCAGATAAATAGGCAAAGCCAGGCGGACCAGAAAACGCGAGAAATAGTAAAACAATGTTCAAAAAGTAAGTTTTTGCAAAATTATGGGATTATTTTTTTATTCAATCCCAACAGCCAGGGTATTCTGCTCCCACGAGTTTGCTACCTTTGGTGCCATTTGTAAAGCCTAATGCGAGATTGGAATGCGTTTAAAAGATTATCCCGAAATTATCCGGAAAGCCTGGGCAGGGTTCGATAGTTCGATCGGGGTCAAATTTGTAGAAGATATTAGTGCCAAAGTTTCGACCAACCACGTGTTCCGCGTTACGCTCGACAACGACGATAAAGTGGTTGCCAAGCTTTCCTATTTTGGTAAATACGAACATTTCAAGGAGGACCACCGGATTATCCAGGCCCTTTCCAATAACCTGCTTTATCCTTTTGAGAATGTGCTTGCAAAGTCGCTGGTGAAGAATAACCAGGTTTATACCTATCGTTACCAGGAAGACTTCGTGGACACTTGGGTGGTTTTTTACAACCCCATCCGCGCCATGAACCGGTTGCCCCGGCGACTGGACGAGGAGCATATCCGCAAGCTGGGTGCCGAAGCCGCCAAATTCCATCAGGCGTGTTTCCGGGCAAGCCGGTCTATTCCGAAATCGTCTAAAAACCTCCGTACCGACATTCACCATTTGCTTGAAATCCTGGAAACCGATACCGGCCAGTACGAGCACCGGGGCTACATCCATATTCTCAAAAGGCAATGCGATGTTTTCATGAAGAATATCCAGCGCCTGAATGTCAGCTCGTTCGACCTCATGCCCGTTTTCGTGGACTGGAACATCGGAAATTTCTCGGTGACCGACGATATGAAGCTATTTTCACGCTGGGATTATGACTGGTTTCGCGTGTCGTCGCGGGTAATGGATTTCTATTTTTTCAGCAGAGTGTGTTCCAATGTCGGCGACCGTACGGTATTCAGCTACCTCATCGGGCCGCTGATGGAAGAGCGGTTTATCATGTTTTTACAGGAATATCACAAGGTTTACCCGCTGACCGAGAACGAGGTGCGCTTCATGAAGGAAGCCTACCGCTTTTTTATATTGAACTATGTAATCAAATATGGTAAATACTTTTTCCACCGCTCGTACTGCACCAAGTTGCAGCGCGAGGCCTATGAGCTGTATTTCCCATCGATCGACGGATTCGATCCCGACAAGATCCTCCGTGCCCTGAAAATCTAGCAACCTCCTTTTACTCCCCATTCACTCCCAAGACACAACTGCATGGTACTCGATAATTTTAAATCCGTCATCTCCAAATACGACGTTATTTTCTTTGACGCATTTGGCGTGCTCAAAACGTACAACGGGTTGATCCCCGGCATTGAAAACACGTTTGCCTACCTGCGTGAGCGCGGCAAGGACTTTTACGTGGTTACCAATGATGCCTCGCGCAGTCCGGAGCAGCTCGCGCAGAGCTATGTAAACCTGGGCATCAACGATGTAACGCCCGACCGCATTATTTCATCGGGCATGCTCGCCCGCGAGTACCTGGATTTGAAAGTGAGAAAGGGGACTGTTGCTTATCTCGGGACTGAGAACTCGGCGCATTATATTGAAACTTCGGATTTAAAGACACTCTCCATCCGCCAGCTGGATTTGAACAATGTGGGCGATATCAATGCATTGGTGTTTCTGGATGATGAAGGCTTCGACTGGAATACCGATCTGACTAAAACACTCAATCTGCTGCGCAAACGGAATATTCCGGTGATCGTGGCCAATACTGACAAGACTTACCCCGCATCCAAGAGTCGTGTATCGTTCGCGATCGGCGCGTTGGCAAAGATGATCGAAAACACCATCGGGCGGGAGTTTATCCGCTTCGGTAAACCCGACCCGCAGATGTTCATATTTGCCTATCAACACATTAAAAACTACCCTAATGTGAGTAAAAAAGACATTCTGATGGTAGGCGACACTTTGAATACCGATATTCTCGGCGGAAACAAATTCGGTCTGGACACTGCCCTCGTGCTCACAGGTAATACGCAGGCGGAAGACGCTGAAGTACGTATCCGCGCGACCGGTATCATTCCGACCTACATTTGCGTGTCGGCCGTGGTTGAATAATTGATCACAATCGCTTGCACATTACTCCCGTCCGCGCCGGAATATGGTGCGGATTTTTTGTTATTTTTGGTAAAACGACGATGGTTATGGCAATCCAGGCAATTGAAATCACCGAAACAGAAACTCCTCTCGAGGAAACTATGTCGTTGAACCATTCACGCCTGATTTACCGTCTGAGTATCCTGCTCTCGCAATATGATGCGAGGTTTGACATTATGCCTGAGCTGGAACTGGAGCTTTCGGCGGGACGCAGCAAGCCCGATCTGTCGATTTTCCAAAACCTCTCTTTCAACTGGAAAGAGGACGTTCTCCGTTACACCGAGGCTCCCATTACCGCGATTGAGATCCTTTCCCCTACACAGGCATACGACGCACTGACGAGCAAGATCTGGAAAATTTACTTTCCGTCGCATGTACGGTCTGCGTGGATAGTAATGCCTTCCATTCAAACTGTTCAGCTATTTCTCCCTGACCAGGCTGTGCAGAATTTTACCGAATGCATGTTTACTGATCCCATTACGGACATTAAGATAGATTTGCGGATATTGTTCAAGTAAATGGCACGTAAAAAAGACCGCTTATTTCCTCTTTAACTGCACATAATACTCTCTAAACCGTTGATCTTCCTGTGCGGCTTCGACGCCCTTGCCTAATTTGCGTAAAAGTACGGCGCGGTTCTGGTGGCATTGTCCGGCCAGCCAGGAGTCGGGAAAGGAGCGAGCGGAGCGGGTGAAAAGTTCGTACGATTCGCGCAGCAATGCAGTATCGCGTTTTGTCATAAATACTTTTCCCTCGTCGAAGTCCTGGCGCCAACGTTTTGCAATGGGGGTCATACGTTCGGCCTCCTGAAAAACTTTGAATGCGGGTATTACCGGCACTTTCGAGTTTTTAGCGACAATGGGCGCGACAGGCTTCGCAAAAAACGCGATAATAGCCTCGGAATAGGCAATGGCCTCATTCTGGTTATGTTCTGGTTGTTTCAATCGCTGCTCTTCGGAAGGATTTGTAAAAAACGACGCCTCCGCAAGAAGCGCAGGTATTCCGTAAGTATTCCGGAGTACGGAAGCCCCGGCATCAGCGAATATAGTGTAGTCGGAAACGAGCGAAACAGGGGTCTGGGGCTTATGCAGGTATTTCAACAACGCCTCAGCCAGTTCTTTGCCAAAATCCACACTGGCTACATTCTCGGACATATTTCCATGGAAATAAATGATCGGGAAGTTGACCGACGAATCGGCGGTCGCATTGTGATGGATCGAGACGAAAAGATCGGCTTTGCGGTCTTTGGCAAGTTTCGCCCGGTCAGCAAGCGGCACTTCTACATCCGCAATTCTTGTCATCACCACTTTCGCCCCCTTCTTTTCGAGCATTTTTTGCAGAAGCAGCCCTACCCGCAGGTTTACCCACTCCTCGCGCTCGCCACCCGGGCCCACACGATAACTGTCAGTTGCCGCGGTACCCCCGTGCCCGGGGTCTATGCAAATGGTTTTTCCTTTCAAAGGCTTTCGTTTCGATTGCCCTATGGTAAACGATATGATACCTATGAAAAATAACAGGGTTAGAAAGATGCGATTCATGGGTTTAGTTTAATGGAATCATAAATTAGGAATGATCAGGCGGTTGCGCAAGCCTTCCATGCGGTTTCCCTGCTTTCGCCTTTTTCCTGCTATTTTTACCAAAAATTTTTCTATTTACTCAAAGCACACACTCATTGTCAAATACAAAAGATGATGAGAATCTACAAAAGATGATGAGAATTTATAACCATATACACCATTGTTGGGATAATAAAGCGGCATCAGGAGTGGAATGGTTATATGACGTTATTTGCCCCAATGAAGCATCCTTGGTTCAGAAGTAAAAATTATCTGTTCTTATTATGCGGTAATCTTCTGCCCATAATTTTTCTATACATTCCCGGCTCACTTATAACTCAATCTTCAATCTAATGGGAAAAAGATTTTATGCTTCGCACGCTGACAAACTGACAGCGATGCGCATGGCTAACAACTATGCGAAAGCGTACAAAAAAGGAGTTTGCTATACTCCTTCAAAAGAAAAAGAATGTAGATTTGACTCAAACACAAACTTGTGGACTTGTTCAGCTCCTGCACATCATCAATACGGAAGTTGCGGAAGCGGTGAAATAAGTACCAACCAGGGGCGTGGTACAAACTGGGGCACAGGTAAAATCCCGGTGATTACATTTGACAAAAGCTTTGATGATAGTTTTGCCAAAGAGAACGATGAAGACCTGGCAGGGACTGCTGAAAGCCTGACTGATGCTGAATACTCCGATGCATCGCCTGAGGACTACGAAGATATCAGCAGTTTAACGGAAGAAGCTTGAAATAAAATTTGTTACATGTGCTGTGGAGAAATTTGAAATTTCTCCGCAAGCCACCTTCAATCCATTTGGAATAGTGTAATTGATAGCTTATTGCCAAACCCACACATCGTTCCCATAATCTTTTGTATTTGGCAATATCACACAAAACGAATACTAGCAACTCTTTATTCCGAGAACTATCTTAAGCAAATAGCTTATAGTAGTACTGTTTCGTAATATTTGAATTAAGCCTAAGTATTGGGGATGCCTCTACAACAAGTATTTGGCCCAGAACAGACGAACATACCTCTTTCTGCCAAGTCGACTTGGCAGCTCTCACTGATCTTTCTCCTTCGGATGTGTTCGTGGTCTTTATATCGAGAATTACATGCCAGTAGTTCATCTTTGTGGGCGCATGTTTAACAACCGTAGTCGCCATTAAATCTGACCTATTATTTGCCATCAACTTTCCACAAGCCTGCGCAAACTTTTTCGCTTCCTTATTTCCAGAAACATCCATTTGATAAGGAACAGTTCTGTTATGAATACGGCTAAGGCCAAAATAGATAGGGGGATTATCTTCCGCTAAGACCTCATAAAGGTTGTTATATTCCGACAATAGGACTGGCTCTCCCTCCCAATCATCATTCCCGTCGTGACGCGTCCTAAACTTGATGTCATCCTTTACAAAATTCCCTCCGAGTAAATTCATGGATAACTCAGGAATACGCTCGATAGAAATAAAACTCTGCCGCGCGTTGTCGAATTCGTTAAAAGTGTCACCATAAGAACCCTCAGCCCTTCTAACGACAGAACATGTCAAGTCATCGCTAACTCGATTGATGTCTATTTCTCGACGGTAGTATATTTTAGGAAGAAGCCGAAGTGGGTAACATGACAACTTCTTAATTCTCCGCAGATTATAATAATAAATATTCTTTAAAAGAGGGTACAAACTCATCAATATCCGCAGCATTGCTTGCTATAAGCTCTCTATTTGCAAATAAACTAAATACTATTTCATTTTCACCAAACACTTTATAATCTAAGTTCTTATCAATCAACAACATCCGATCATCGGAGAACCCCAAAGTGAATCGAAGCCCCTTTCCACTAATACTCTCAACGGCAACTTTCTCAAAGCTCAATTGGGCCAATTTCAAAGATGTCCTCATAAACTCCTTAAGAACAAATTGCTTGTCAAACCCCTTTGGAGCACCAAACTTTTTAATTTCCGAGCTAAATGCAGTAATTATTGGATGTAATGACGATAAAGCACTTACCAAATTCCCAAGCGACACTTTGGTTCCCTGGGCCTTGGTTTTATCTATAAGCTCTACTGCTTTTACCTTAGTACTTACAGTTGTTGTCTCATTCGAGTAGTTTTGATAGACTTTTTTAAACAAGTCTCGATCTTCAATATTTTCCCAAGTATGCATCTGACTCCCGCCAGTTATATCCGGCGCGACAATTGTAATCCTTGGATTGAGTAAGCGAGTTTCGCAATTGTCATCCACATTATTTACGGTAGGTGTCATAACTATTATGGATAAATTGGATTTAAATATCTATTCAAATAATCATCTTTCAACAAACCAAAAAACAACTCCTTTTCTACTTTATGTAGCTGATCTATTTGCTTAAATAAATCAGCTAAATTATTAGCGACGCCCTTACGAATAAAGCAATCAATATCAATTACTAACCCAATCTTCTCTATATCTTTTTTTTCAGCTTTCGCCCTAGACGCGATGAGAAGATTTATTGAGACATCTTCGACAGAAATGTTAGTATGTATGGCACGAGTTGCCGAATTTTCAAATTTAGGCAACGGCAATTTCGGCAACCAACTTAATACATCTTCTGGCTTTTCAGAATCAGGTAAGATGCTTATATATCGCAACCCAACTCGCTCTATCTGATCTACCAGATCGATCTCAAACAGTCGCTTTAATTGAGCCTGCATAAAAGGAAAATAATTTTTCCACAATTTATACTCGCCAATATTTTCAAATGTCACAAAATCCGGGCCAACACTCAAAGAGTAGTCATCATTAACCAAAGTAAAATCAGGAGATTGAGAGTCATTTAAATTCCCCGGCTCACCATAAAAAGAATTGTGGTTCTGAATCTCAGGTAGTACATCGGCAAAAGCAGGATATATCTTACTTAATAGTTGTTCTCGTTCAATCTTAGAGGTAAATCGAACTTCTACTGCGGATGAAAATAGTGGATTGGGAGTTACTTCAACAGGTAACGGCATAGACACACCAGAAAAAAATTTTGCAAAGATATCACTATCATGGCAAAAATGAGCGTAATTTCTCTTTTTTCTGAAAAATACAACAATCAATCAGAATAACAAGGGATGATATATTTTTTTTAGGTTTTGGCACAGACTGGCAATATTCTCGCTCGACCACCACCAACCTAGCAACCCAAAAACCACCAAAAGTTACATATTACCGCCGGTCCATAAGAGGTTCGAACTCTTGCCTATCCGACGACTCTGGGCTCCTGCCTTTTTTCAGCAACTACATTTTTTACGAATGCGCCGGCTTGAAATGCCTTGTGCGGAAAAGGGCCGATCTGATCCATCTGTCCCCTACCGGCTGCTTTTAAATCCTCTTTGTAAGGCGTACCACATAAGGGTGCTTGTCAAATAAGGGCCTTTGGACCGGCACGCTCGCATCCCTACCACCCCGCTAAGTTGCCCCTCCCAGGTTCGGCCATATCCCAGATGGCTTGTTGACTCGGTCGACAACATTGCTAACCTTTCTTTCGCAACTGGTAAATTTCTAATTAGTCATAGATTGACAGTTTTCTCCTTCGCCCCACCAAACGCCAAAGAAAATGAGAATTTTGGTCGCCAAGTTCCAAGCAAATAGAGGAAAAGACAGCTTACTGTCTAAAGAAGGTTAGAAAACAGCTATAACTTTTAGACAAAGTGTGTCACTGATGAAACTATCCCCAGCATATTTGGCAAGAAATGAAAGCTGCTTTTTCCTTGGGTTGAAGCTTTTATAGCCGTTCTACGCTCCTCGCAGAAATACTTACATACCCGATAGAAAAGTGATTGTTAATTTTAATCGATTTTCTAGCCATACTATAAATTTCGAAATCTACTTTTGTCCCAGACATAGTTTAGGCCCCTGATAAGTGAAGAATCCTTCAAAACCCAAGTCTTCGTCCAGTTTTGGCCAGTGGATCCCAAAAGCAGAAAGTTCGAACTTCTGCCGCTCTGCCAGAGAAGCGTTGAAGAGTCTGGGGAACCATTTTAGCGGCTGGCTCCTCTCCGGATGCCGTTTGGATAAAGATGCTATCATCCTGAAACCAAATAGCTTTTATCTCAATTTCCACGCCGATCTTGTTTTACAGTTTAGAGAATACTTTGGAAAAACAGGTTTTATACGTCGGGCCACAAAGATTAGCTATGCGCGCGAAAGCCTGGATCAGATTCCAACCGATCTTGCTCCAATCCGGATTCAATACTTTCCCATACATTCTCCGGGTTGACTGTGATCAACTCCCCTTTGGCCTTACTGGATCTAGCCTCCTTGAGCTTTTCGTCGAAAGAAGGGCTGTAAGGGCTCTTTTTGCTTTTTTCTAAGTCATTCATCATCAGGTACCCGGGTATTCGTCGAAAAAACGGCCTATTTAACCTAAATAACCAGGCAATAGCCTGTTAATCATTAAAATTGCCCCAAGTAGACCGGCTTGCCGGTTTAACGTTGAGTAAAATTTGCAATCATTCCCTGAAATTCAGGGAATGATTCTTAATGAAGTGCCTGGTTTAATATCTCTCTGTTTCCGGCTTCCTGGCTTAAAATCCCTTTTTATCCACCGTACAAAATTAACGGCCTGCACCCGGTAGGTATGGGCTGATAGTGCCGTCAAGTTAGACATATCTACTTCCTGGATGTAACGGGTTAGTAACCTGTCAATCTCTGTTTGAAAATCGGTGTCATCTCTCATTCACGCATGGGTTATCCTACTAGAACGACAAGAAATATCCCATCAGCGTCCCCTTTAAGCAAAATTAAAAGGGATCGCAATCATTGAATAACCCACCAAGGTTGAACATCTGTGCTACGCCCCTCTCAAAAGCAATTTACAAAAAGTCGCGTCTGTTTGTACAAACCAAGAACTTTCACAGATCAGCTTGCGCCCCCTTGTTCTATGGTTTTTCATTTAACTAAAAATACGATCCAAACCGCTCCATTCCATATGTGAGCCAAGGTGTCAAACACAAAAGATCATGAAAATTTCAAGCCGACTCGTCTTTTGGTCATAAATGCCCTAAACCATAATCAACTATGACATGATGATTCTTAGCCTTGTGCCGAAATCCTCCGAGGATTCAATCTGGAAAACCCCGTTCAGCTGACTAGCCCGGATTTTAATAGATTTCAATCCAAGGCGCTTTCCGCCTGTATCTGGGGCATTGGCTTTAAACCCCCTGCCATTGTCTTCGATGATCAGGATTTTCTGCCCCCCTTCGTTGTACAACATTATGTTTACCAATGATGCTTTTGCATGCTTGAGAATGTTGGTCACTGCCTCCTGGATGATATACAGGATCTGGATCTTATCTGATATGCTAAAACCGGAGAGCACATAATCGTCAATTTCGATCGTTTTCCGGTAGGCACTTTCTGGAAGCGTTACCGAAGCAAGCGCTTTAATACGCTCTTCAAAAGACTTCTCTGCCATGCCCAATGGCTGGCTGGCCCACTCGTGGCTTTTGTCGCGAACAGCGGTATAAATGTCGTTAATCTGAACATTGATGGCTGTAATTTCCTCCCTAGATGCCAGGGCCGGCTGATTGGAAATCCGCTCCAACCGGTATTTAACCGAGGCGACCGAAGACGAAAGCTGATCATGAAGTTCGCGTCCCAACCTTTGCTGCTCCTGACTGCGTTCATTTTGCTTTATTTCTTCCAGCTCGGCCACCTGCATTTGAGCCATCCGGTTCAACTGCTCAATCCTTCGCTTCGTGGTCCGCTGCCTTTGCTGGCTCCAATAAAAGAGCAGCCCGACTACCAAAATCGATAGTACAGAAATAGCCACAATAATGTTGTTTTTTTGCTTTTTTTCCTGTTCTGCCAAAGCGAGCTCGTTCCGGTCATTTTCCGCCTGAGTATGGGCATATAGCAGCTCATCCATTTCCTGCATCAGTACGCCCGAAAGGCTATCTTTGGCACTGACAACTTTTTCCATGGCAGGATATACCTGGGCGTACTTCCCAGAATTTGCGAAGAGGGATGCCCTAAATGCGTCTACCCTTAGTTTTTGGTCAAAACTGATATTGGGAGTCTTTGCGTATTGGTTAATATAGTAGGAAGCGCTATCATTGTTATGGGTTTTTAGGTAATAATCGCAGGCCCAATCGATGTAATAGGTATTCAACAGACTTCTCCACTCTTTTGTTAATCGGGAAGGTCCGTTGATAACGTCATGTATTTGTGCAAGATCATGCTTTGCCTTGTCAAAATCCCGCAGCAACACTTGATTTTTACTTAAATGCATGCCGGCCATAAAAAAACGCACGATGGTCCCATCTTCTGACTGGGGCGAGATTTTTATGAACAACTCATGGGTAATAGCCGAAGCCAGTTTGATTACTTGCCCGGTCCTGGCAGTGTCCTTAAGGTAAACGCAGGAAAAAAGCACTGGAGTCAAAATATATATCGCGTTGATGGCCTCTTTGCTCGATATTGTTCCCTTACTGATTCCATCGGGAAAACCTTCCAAATACCCGCGCTCTCTTTCATAGATTTCCAGTGTTTTTCTGTAAGCCCTGTTGCCGGCGTGGACATTACATATCTGCATGACCGCATTAAGAGGTTTGTTCCCGCCCTGTTTTTGCTGCTCCTTGTCCATTTTTTCATAGTAGTACAATGATTCCCCAGGTCTGTTGCGCATGCGGGCGTTACTGGCCAGCAACAAATAGTATGTAGGACGATAGGACT
>NZ_JBOBIH010000015.1:0-58679 GCF_050587785.1 Dyadobacter sp. BHUBP1 | reverse complement strand
TGCGGGCTATAAATGCCCCTTTTGAATTGTATCTGATAACCGGCAAATAATTTACGCCTGCGCGCTGGCACCCATAATTATTAATCGGCAGTGCACAAGGCACTATCACAATAGGAAGTAGAGAAATTCTCATTAAGGAAGGATGTGGTATGATAGAGGTTGTATTCGGTTACAAATTACTTTTTTATTTGAGGACAAAACAAGTATTTCTAATATTTTCTTTAATTAATTGTATTAAAAGTCTTAGAAATGTCGAATTCCTTCAAATTCAGGCACTTTTTTTACTTATGAAGACGTGTATTTTGAACTGATCCAAACGGTTGAAAACTTAACAATTGTAGTAATTCCCGATCCGAATGCAATATGCCAGGCTATTGCAGACCGAGAATTTTAGACGAGTTAATGGTATTTGTTCGACAAATGATTATAAATTCATCGACGAAAGCTTCCATCTATTTATTGGGTACAATTAGCCGAACGGTCGTCCCCGAAGGGGGAACAAGCAAAAAGAGTATTTCGTCGCTAAGCTTGGAAACGGGTTTTATGTCAGTAAACAAAACAAGAGGAATAGCCGGTATGAAGCAAATCTGTGAGAAATACCAAAATTGAAGGCTCGTCGATGATCATGACATTGTATTAGCCTCATCGTGGATCAGCTAAAAAGCCGGATGACGAAGTGCAGGCTTGCAACCGTCATTTTTTGCTTTGTAACTTTCGTTTGCACTGATCGCATCTTTTAGTGACTCTTTTCAGCAATCTGAGCAACTTAAAAAGTCATGTAATCACCTCTCCCGCTAAATTCGAATTGCACTCATTCGTTCTTCGAAAACCATTTCGGCTAATTCCAACAGGCCGAAGACCCGCGTAGAGATTAAATGAACTTCTTGTTCGCTGATCTGATAGCCCGGATTGTATCTTGTAATACTGGACCTTCTAAAAAATATATCAAGGGTTACATATGATGCCGCATTTTTTTGTTGGAATCGATATTTCAAAGCTGACGCTTGATGTTGCCATCGTAAATGGAAAGAGTGCGATCGAACTCGTTTAGGGTTTAAGCTTAATACCCCCGTTAGGGGCTTAAACTAAACCGATTTTTAAACCGGTAACAAATGCCGGAAACCTGGGGACACGTGAGTGAAATCAGCAACGCAGGCGCCCAACAGACTACCTCGATAAATAGCCATTGCTTTTCGCTACACTTAGTTACATTGTGCTAATATAAACCCTTTTATCAGACCATGTTCAAAAAACCATTCTCCTTTGACGGGCGCATTGGGCGCGCTGAATATCTCTATTACTACGCGACTACCTGGGCTGTCCTTTTTGGATTACATATTGCCACTTTCACAATCCGTTGGGGCATTCTCGTGGTCCTTGCAGGCTGTTCCGTCTGTGTTGGTTGATGTTGGCTCAGGGAGTTAAGTGATGCCACGACACGGGCAATTCATGCGAAAAGAGATCAGAAGTTAAAAAGACGCGGCACAACACAGGCAGAGGCGGAATTTTATACCATAATGTATGGTCTCTGCCCTCTCCTGCGGACGATGAATGGCCGGAATTTTAGCTCAATTTCATAAGTCCGTCGGTGAGCGATTGCCATTGCAGCTTGGAAAACGCTGTTTCAGCGAAAAATCCGACAATTGTATTGCGGACTTTGTCGATCATCGAGTCGGTTTCTGTATTAGGCTCAATGTTGCGGTCATACACGGCCGCGGTTACACGAGCGTGTTCGCGCGTAACGGTGAAAGTACTGGTGGAAGTCTGGGCGTAAAAGTGGGTCGGCTCCGCATCGCTCGAATGCGGGGCCGCCACGGGCCTCACGCGGAGGGCTACACTCTGAACATCCCCGCAATCCGCCTCTTTAATTTCTTCTATTTTTACCCAATCGTACCCGCCGGCTTCCTCGCCTCCGGGACCGGGTATATCAATACAAATCAGCAACCCCTCCCGCGCCGCGCCCGATACTGGTTGCCCGTCCGCGTCGGTAAGCGTAAATCTGGCCAGCGCCTTACCAGCCCGCTCCTGCCAGCCGTTTACGTGCAGCAATCGTGATTTAGCCAAATTGAAAAAGCCGATCGCTTCTTTCTGCTCGACGAATGTGCAGGTGCTTTCGGCTGTGATCATATCTCCTTTCTGTTGTCCGGGAATGGCCCCCGTGTAGTTCTTTTCATCCATCTCTCGGGATATTTTAAGGGACTCCGAACCGGGCCCTGAAACGTAGCAGCTGCCAAAAATAAACATGCCAGTCACCGCTTTCTTTCCCACAAATAGCCTGACAGCTCTATCCGAAGTATTTAAAGCAGGTTCGACTTGCCGCTTTTTCTCTACTTTGCAATCACGAAATCACTTGCCAGCAAATCTGTGGAGACTTTTTCACGCAAACCGAGCCGTACTGAGATTCAGCCATGAAATCCTCTATTTTAGCATTACAATCAGGCTATGTGAAAACAACTGCAATAGTACTTAGATATTTCTGCGAAAGTACGCCAATGTTCCTGATCAAAGGGGTTCAGCGTCACTTTAGGTGGATTCGTAAGTTTTCGGGTTGAGCGGGTATGGATCATAGTTCGTAGCCAAGAAGTCACTCAGGAAACTGTGTCTATCGGATTGTTGGAGACCAGTACAGTAGGAACCTGCCCGGTTTGTCAGATGTCAACCAGTCGCACACATAGTTTCTATCACCGCAAGTTGGCCGATTTATCGATGAATGGTAAACAGGTTAAGCTCTTGGTACGCCTTCGTAAATTTTTCTGCTTTTTGGCCAGCTGCCCTCGAAAAGTGTTTACCCAGATCATGTAATCTGGTTTTAAGCCTTATGCCCGACGCCTCGCTGTGTCGCGGCCCTGGGCGTTTTTCAGTTCAATCTTAGTCCTCTTCGTACTCATCGGTGATGAATAACATGACTCTTACTATTAAGAGCAGCAGAATAAGCACGATTGTAAATGATATCCATGCCTCTCTGCCGTCTAAGAACCATGATAGCACAAATCCGAGAAATATCGCACCAATAAACAGCAGCAGCTGTGACCGTATTTTTAGGCTTTTTATAAATTCCGTCACCTTATTCATGAATTGTTGCGGAGGGATAGTAGATATATCTTTTATTTGGTATCTATTTTAAATAGAAAAAGAATACATCATGTTTCAAGAATTTTTAAGCTTTTTATGGGACCACGACAACTTGAAATGAGAGAAAAGATTGATCAGTGTTCTGTTGTTAATATTATACGGATATTAGAAAGCCGCTAATAATATATATATAGTTACCCGATCGGTCCATTTTCGGCGATATTCAAGCTATTTTGCAACGCGAACCAGTGATAGATAACTACCGAGATAACAGTAATAAACCTAGTTTCATTTACCTGGAGATTTTACATATTTGTTGCAAGCTGATCCAACACTATTTTGAAAGGTCAAATGTCTCCTCCTCTTTTCAACAGAAAATAGTGTTGCCAAATATCAAGACACCGAATTGGAGTAATTCGTGGCGTTGTTGATCAAATGAAGCGAAATAATTCAATTCGTTGCATTCAGCTTTAACCGGATTGGCGCCCAGTCTAACGCGATCTATCGCGATTCCCTCGGGCAACTTTGGATCGGGACATCGGGTGGACTTCTATTAGTAGGCAATAAAAAGAGACGCTCTATTCGCTACACCAAGGCTCACGGGCTTTGTGATGACAATATCGTGGGCCTTATACCCGGCCCCGATGGAAAAATCTGGATTTCCACGATGAACGGTATTTCCAGGCTCGACCCTGCGACCAAAAAAATCAAGATACTTTCAGAATACGATGGAACGCCGTTCCCCAAGTTCAGCCGGAATGCGGCCCTCAGGCTCAGGACCAGGGATATGGCCTTTGGAGGAAATGAAGGATTCTATTTGTTCAATCCCTTCCAACTTGCTACCCGTCAACGAAAGCTTTCGCCGCAACTCACCCACATTCTCATCCGCGGGAAACCCATAGAGGCCTTCCCCGATTTGATCACCGGCAGAGATGGGGACGATATCCGGGAAATAAGCATTCCCAATGACCCAGCGGACCTGACTATCGACTTTGTAACACCGGAGTTCATCATGCCCAGGCAGGTAATGTATTCCTATCTTCTTGAAGGGTTTGATAAGAGCTGGAGCGCCCGATCAACTATCAAATCAGCGCGCTACTCCAATTTGCCTGACGGGTCTTATTTCTTCCGGGTCCGGACCGGCTTTGACGCAAATCCATTGGAAAAAGAAAAACAGTTGGTTAAAATCACGGTACTTCCACCCTGGTACAGAACGTGGTGGGCTTACACACTTTATACTCTCCTGTTGACTGCTTTCATTTTTTTTATTGTACGCTTCTTCTGGCTGCGTACCATGCTACGATATGAGCATGCATTGTATCAGGCAAAACTCGACTTTTTCTCAAACATCGCACACGAAGTCAGGACCCACATCATGTTAATATTGGGGCCTGTCGAGATGATCCTTTCTAAAAACTACGATGAGTCAAAAACACGCTCTGGCCTTACCTCCGTAAAATCCAATGGTGAAAGACTTTTGCGGCTTGTAAATGAGCTCCTGGATTTTAGAAAAGCGGAGGTTAGCGCTCTTTTCCCTCAGGTGAAAGAAAACGAGCTGGTATCCTTCCTCCCGGACATTTTTGGCTCTTTCACCCAGCCTTCCCAAGCCAATGAAATAACATTTGAATTTACGGCGAACCAGGAGAAAATCTTGGTACCTTTTGATCCCGACCAATTGGAGAAAGTAATCTTTAACCTGCTTGTCAATGCTTTTAAATTCACCCCGCGTGAAGGCAAAATTGAACTTTCTGCAGCTTCCGGAGAAGGTTTTGTTGACATCCGGGTCAAAGACAACGGGAAAGGGATCGCGCCCGAGAATCTCAAAAGCCTGTTTGTCAATTTCTTCCAGGTAAACGAGCTCGGAAGCAAAAACAGCGGGTTCAGTATAGGCCTGTCCCTTTCAAAAAAGATTGTCGAGCAGCACGGCGGCACCTTAACTGTTCAAAGCACTCCGGCTACTAACACCCGTCCGGGCGGTTCCGTCTTTACAGTCCGTCTTAACAAAGGCGTATCCTGAAACCGTGAGCTACGGCAGTTTTCTTTCAGTCGCACCTGCGAATACCGCATAGGTACCAGAACACACTTCTGATTCTTATTATTGAAGGGGCCACGGTCACAGTGGCAGCAGCCCTTCAATAATAAGAATCAATTAGACAAAATCCATTGCCAGGCAATAGCATTATGGTTGGTGCTCAGCCAGCGTCTGGTATGTTGGGCTCAACCAGCTTCGTAAGTTTT
The DNA here is from genome assembly GCF_050587785.1 of Dyadobacter sp. BHUBP1. Classification (NCBI taxonomy): domain Bacteria; kingdom Pseudomonadati; phylum Bacteroidota; class Cytophagia; order Cytophagales; family Spirosomataceae; genus Dyadobacter; species Dyadobacter sp. BHUBP1. Next base: position 53,369 of record NZ_JBOBIH010000015.1, on the reverse strand, counting down.
TCCAGGGACTCCTGCCAGCCCAGGTAACACATTTCGGCTGGTATTGCGGCCGGGATTCCTTCCTGCAAGATTTTGAGCTCTGTACCAACCAAAGTTTTCGTTAGCCAAACGGATGTAACCATTTCACCCGGCAGGTTCGGGTCATCGAATTTATCTGTATACCTGAGCAGTTCGTTCGGTTTGACTTCAAGGTATTTGCCACCGAATGAATGGCTGTTGCCGGTAGAAAAATTATGAAAGGACATCCTGAACGAACCACCGGGCTCTGCATTCAATTCATGAACAGTGCAAAGAAAGCCGTATGGCGGAAGCCATGAAGCCAAGGCCAGGTCCTGTGTAAATGCCTTGTAGATTTTTTCAGGGGATGCCTTGATAACCCTGTGCAAAGAAACGCTGTTTGTTGACATGTGATTGTGTTTTAAGGCCCTACTCTTCTGGCTTTTCGGTGGCGCCCGTTTTTTAAAGTGGTACTGCTCCACTGAGCTTTTACGGTAATTACAACAGCACAAAGATGACAATAAAGTATAGGCCTGAGGGAGGGAGTTTGCGACAATTGCGGGGGTTGTTTACGGCACACCACTTGTAAGCAGAGACAGGCAACAGCAGTAGTAGTAACGGTTGCGGCTTTGAGAACCCTGTCAAATTTGGTATTGAAGAATGATGATTACCAACTTGTCGAAATTTTGACGGCTGCTTAGGGAGCTATAAGCCTCTACTCATCAAACGCCGCCCAATGTGAAAAATACGGTGCCACGTACATCTGCCGACAGACGCCGCTGGTTCCGAGGTAGGATTCCCCGGAGTTTCCACACAAAACGCAGGAATTATACCCGTCCACCAGATCTGGCTGAGCATGTCATGGGAAGGTTAAAATTACCTAACTCTCTCTGATGGAAAATTGGGTATGCGTATCCTTTCGATTAGCTTGTCATTGGTGGGGGAATTTATGTCATCAACCGGTTTTATGGCTTCAAGCCTCGTTCAGAAAGAAAAATGCATTGAATGAGGTTAAACTGATTTTCTTTACCAATATGTATCGCGGGAGTAGCACGCGCCACTGTCTGACCAACGGGCTGCTGGAAAAACGCATCAGCAGTTACATGAAAGAAGAGCAACAGCCTAAGCCACCTTCGGCAGAGCGAAGTCGCGAGGAGAGTGGACTGATCATCGATGCGCCTGGTTGGGAATGAGATAGCCAATTGAGGCGTGCTGCGAAGGTTATTGCAGGCATGAATGGCTCGTTCGACGGAAGTGCTTGCCGCTGAATAAGAAAGAAAAACTCCTAGCCTAAAATCCTCTTTTAGAGTTCGCAACATACGTTCGACCATCGCGTTTTCGTCACCGGGCGACCCCGTTGGATCGCCGCTTTCAGCCATTCTGATGGCCACGTTTTCATTTCTCAAGCGGTTGGCGTATTTCCAGGAACAGCGCTGCACGCCGCGATCGGACCGGGTCGCCGGAGTGATGAGAATAGATCAGTGGTTGCGAGGGGTTCGTTCTGGAAAAGGGCCATGTCCAAAGCCTGCACCGATCCCTGCTCCTGCGTGGTTCTGTCTAGGTGCCAGCCGACAATTTTCCGGGAATAGGCATCCCAGGATAACCGATAAGATAAACGAAGTGTGAACCTAATGGGATATACGAGCGCCCGGTGGTCTGACCAAAGCGTATTGGAACGGTTAGGCACAGTATTCTAACGATAGTCATCTGCCACCGAATCCAAAAGCGTGTCCAGTAGAAGAGCCCATCCGCCCTAACTAGCTTTGTTGCTGAAAAATCTCTTTGTAGATCTGCTGGATCAGGGAGAATTCTTCCTCATACAGTTTTGGGAAGTTGCTTTTTCGCCGGTTGGGAAACACTCCCTTGTTCTGATACAAAAAAATAATAAGTTGATCCAGGTCCCTATCAGGCATATCGATCCTGTTTTGGATCGTTGCTTTCAACTCATCATATTTCTGAAGGAAGCTGAGCTCATCAGACATATCCAAAGAAATTGCTTCGCTGATTACCTTTGACAAATAGATACATTGATAAGTGAGATCCGGATACCGGAAGTATGCTTCTACCTCGGATGTATTGGTGATACTGACTTGTCCGTCTGAGGAGGACTGATAGCGCACCCGTCTCATTAAAGGTCTCGAAAAAGTCTCGAGCGCAGCATCGTAGTCTTGTATCCGATGGATCATCCGAGCAGATACGGGTATGATCAATCCTTTCTGAACAACACCGTCCCTTGCAAGTATATCATGAATCAGAAAGCGGTGGAGCCTGCCGTTTCCATCTTCGAATGGATGAATAAATACAAACCCAAAAGCGATCATCGCTGCCCTGAGAATCGCATGGTTCCCTTCCGATTTCCTTTCGGTTTCCTTCAGACCGGACATCATCGACGTTACCAGACCAGGTGGCGGGCAGATATAATGGTAGATCTCGCCGTACTGTAAAGTCGTCTGCCCAATGTAATTCTGAAAATCCCGGTACTTTTGGACTGCAAAGCGCTCATCCACTATCGCATTTTGCAAAACTGTCAAATACGCTTCGCTCAGGGTTTGATCTGCCGGGACTGTCCCTACCTTGCTTAGCAGGGCGATAAAGCGGTCCATTCTATCCGATGGTGGACTTTCCCGCTCTATTTCGTAGGAAGATTTCGTCTCCTTTCGGTACAGGTATTGCGCTGCACGGTGAAATATTTGAGCGGAATACTCTGTTTTCAGCCGTTCGATCTCAGCTGTCAGGTCCAGGTTCAGCGCTTGTTGCAACGCTGCTGTTTTCCTGATTATCGGGCAAAAATTCCGGTCGCCCAACAGGTTGTCATTGATCCGCCATCTTGCATTTTTTATGACCTTCCCTGTTATGTATTTTTCCTCTTCGAGAAGGTCGACATAATTCCCTGAAACCGGCAAAGATCGCTCCACTTCCCGGTTCGTCAGCCATTCGTATAGAAAGCCGATCTTTCGGGTATATTTCCCTGATGGTCGGGAATGGATGAAGGCAACTAACTGACTGGCGTCAATTTTCTCGAATACAGCACGGTAGGCTCAGATCGTCGTACTTAAGGGCAAATTCAAGATGCGCCATTGGCGAATCTGCTTCGGGGGCATATTTGGGGCCGAAGGTTTGGATGACATCGCCATTAGCTGCCAATTCAATACGATCACGGCTTCCGATATATGACTTGTGGGTGATCTGATGCTCCCGGAGATTAAAATAATCCCGAAGCCACAATGCTCCGGCCGCTTTAATAGCCATATACTATGCTGTAAAATCGTTTCTCGTCATGGTAAATTTAATAAATTTCCTTATTCATGCTGTAAAAACAATAAATCCATAGATTCCAGCTTGCGGTAAAATGATTTGACGGGCGGGTAATTGTATTAAGTAAGTAGCTTTCTGCTGTAAAATAGCTAAATCACCGATTAGACAGGACGTCTGAAAAGAGCCCCGCTTTGACCTCCCCTTAATTACAAACTGTCTGCACAAAAGACCTACATTTGTCTCATCAAAGAATAAATATGAAAACTGATTGCCCCTCCCTGGCCGCGCATTCGACATCGGCGTACGAAGGTAAAGTCCCGAAAACCGGTGACTAAGCCATACACGTATGATGATTCAATGCATCTTGAACATGGCGCATTAATTGGGTGAACATTTCATAGCTGGATTGTGCTGCGCTTTGAAGCAAATCTTTCTCGCTTGGATGTCGATAAGGTTTTTTGAATATCCATTGAGGCCCAGCGCTTTAGTGTATGCATCGTTTACATCTTCTTCACTAGTAGCATATTTAAGTCGATCGCATAATTTATTTACAGAGGATTTAGGCGGTAAATGCACTTAAAGACTTAGTCAAGGTAGTTAAACCAGAAAGGGAAGCTTAAACGCAGCTTCACCTTTGACGAGTTTCCGGCCATTTATCTCAATTGCACCGATATCCTAATCGCTACAGCCCAGTCCAACAAGATGGCTATCTGACTGAATTTCCGGAATTTTAGGCAGCTGTGCAAAGATTGCGGCCGCGAGCAGACCGACGTAATCATGAATATCGTAGAGGCAATATTGTCTCCGGGCAGGTAGCGGAAGATACTGCCAAACAGCAGTCGGACGCTGCGGAAAGATGATGCAGGATCGGCAAAGCCCATCTATTATCGGCTAGGAAAGCCGTAAAGTCGAAATCATAATAAAAATTAAAATTGTTCGTGACTATAAACTAAAATTAATTCCCTGGTTTCAACCCGCAAAGTGCCGATAAATTGCGACATTTCGCCCCGAGCTGACGGTAAACTATGACCACCCGCATAGTCAATCCGCAGCATCAGCCCGTATTACCGGATACTGCACCATAACATGAACAGCGAACAGGAACTTTGGAGGGCTTTTCAGGAAGGAGATGAAGACGCGTACACCGGTCTGTACCGTCAGCATCTGCGGGCTATGTACCGCTACGGACTGAGCCTGGTATCTGTTTCGGAGGCCTTCGTTCTCGACTGCATTCACGACGTCTTTACAGAAATCTGGATTCGCCGGGCCCGGCTTTCGGTTCCGGAGAACGTGCGGCATTATCTTTTAAAAGCACTTAAAACCAGAATGCTACACTTGCTCAGCCGGAAAGAAAAAGCCTACATGGGCTTCTCTCAGCAGGAGTTTGACGAGCTCTGGCCGGAGCCGTCCGCCGAAGACCTCCTGATTTTGAATGAAGAATCCAGAAACCGTACCGAACGTATAGGCAAGCTCATAGACCTGCTGCCACACCGCCAGCAAGAGGCCATCCGCCTCCGCTTCGTAGAAAATCTCGACTATGGCGAAATCGGTGAAATGCTCTCCGTCAACCGGCAGTCGGCGCAGAATCTCGTGTTCCGGGCACTGGAAAAATTGCGCGGCTGGCTCCAATAGACCGTATTTAATATTGCCTTTTTTAAAAACAAAAAAATTTTCGTTTTCCTCCGAGTATGATTCGCAAGACATTGTTATCTACTGACAAACAATCGCCAAAAACCTGTGAATCCAGATTACTCCGCCTTCGGGACCGTCGACTTTGCTATTGATGAGCGGTTTTTGTCACATTATTCCAAACCAGATGCTGATTCGGAACAATTCTGGAGCGACTGGCTCACAGCGCATCCGGCCAAGGAACCGGAATGGCAGGAGGCCCGTCGCCTCCTCGAAGCCGTCACGCTCGGCCTGAGCGACTATGCCCGCACCTACGTGTCCGAAGAAGTCGAAGCCGAACTGCTCGCCCGCATTCAGGCTACGAACCGCATCAACAGCCAGGCGGGACGCACGAGAACAATCCCTTTCGCCCGAATAGTGGCCGCTGCATCCATTGTAATCGCATTGGCCGCCGGCAGTTTCTGGTTCCTGGGAAAATCCCGCGGAAGCCGGAGCCCGTATGCAGAGCAGCTCGCCAGGATATCCGGAGCGATGATTGAGCGGGTCAATGATAGCGGGACCCCGCAAACATTCATACTGCCCGATAGCAGTAAGGTAACGCTCTCTCCCGGCAGCCGGATCAGCTTTCCGAAAGACTACGGAACCCACAGCCGCCCTACCTGGCTCTCGGGTCGGGCCGTGTTCGACGTTACGCGAAATCCCGGCAAACCGTTTCTCGTATATTCCGGGGAGGTAGTAACCAAAGTGCTCGGCACGAAGTTCGAAGTAAGCGCATTCGAGCACGATCGCGAGGTGACGGTCAGCGTCGTCAGTGGACAGGTGTCGGTATACGAACGCAAAGAAAAAACCAGCAATACGACCGCCTCCACCCATTCGGGCGTATTGCTTGTTCCCAACCAGCAGGTGGTGTTCATACGGCAGACCGGTCAGTTCAACAAAGCGCTGGTGAGCAACCCATCGATAATAGACTCAGGCGAAGCAAGCTTCATTTACGACGAGCAGCCGGCGGCAAAAGTCCTTGACGATATCGCCAGGGCTTATGGGGTCGATATCGTATACAGCAGGGAAATGCTCGAACATTGCGCTCTTACGGCCGATCTGGCCCGTGAAACCCTTCAGGAGAAACTGGATATCATCTGCCGATCTATTGACGCGGATTACGAGATCGTGGAAGCGCAGATTATTATCAACTCCGGCGGATGCAAAGTCAACTAAACCCATTTACACCCTAACCCTAACCCTGCCTATGCTTCAATAGAATACTTAATCTCATTGCTAAAAAGCCAACGATGCTTGCTCCATCGTTGGCCGGTTGTCCCGATGAACGGTCTGCTGGACCGGCGGGAAGTTTTTGCCCGAATTTTTGACCAACACGAACAAAAACGTCCAAAAGTATGAAACAATCCAGAGTTTTATTATTCCAATGTATGAAAATATCGTTGGTTCAGATATTTCTGTCATGTGCCTTTCTCGGTGTCAGCTGGGCGAATGATCTGTCTGCCCAGGAGCTGCTGAGCCGCCGGCTGACGCTCCATGCGAAAGACAAAAAAATAAAGTCGGTGCTGAAAGAAATCGAGGAGGCGACCGACGTACGCTTCTCTTACAGCCCTCATGTGATACAGGCCAGCCGCCCCGTTTCCATCTCGGTGGAGAACGCGGCGCTGGCGCTGGTGCTCAAACAATTGTTCGAGCCGCTGTCCATCGGTTACGACGTATCAGGCCGTCAGATCATCCTTAACCAGGTTCCCAAACCCACCCATGAGCGAACCGAGAAGTCCGACGTACCGCTAGACCGCCGTATTGAAGGGACCGTCACCGACGAAAAAGGCTCCCGGCTTCCGGGGGTTAGCATCATGATCAAAGGCACTAGCCAGGGCACCATCACCAACGAATCGGGCACGTTCGCCCTGACACTGCAAAACGACTCAAGCACACTGATATTCAGTTTCGTAGGCTATCAAAACCAAGAGATTACGGTGGGTGCGGAAACCAGTCTGGCCATTTCGCTCAAAACAGACTCCAAGGCGCTGGGCGAAGTGGTGGTGATCGGCTATGGTACCCAAAAGAAAACCTCCGTCACCGCTGCTATTTCCACAATGAAAGGCGAAGACATTGCGGCAGCACCTATTACCAACCTCAGCAACGGGCTGGCAGGCCGCGTTTCAGGTGTCATCGTCAAGCAAGGTTCGGGTGAACCGGGACGCGACGGCTCCAACATTTACATCCGGGGCGTATCTTCTACCGGCGGAAACCAGCCGCTGCTGATCGTCGACGGTATCCCACGCAGTTTTCAGCAGCTCGATCCTAACACGATCGAAAGCTTTACCGTACTGAAAGACGCGGCTGCGGTAGCGCCGTATGGAGTGGCTGGTGCGAACGGTGTGGTGCTGGTTACTACCAAGAGCGGAAAAACCGGGGCTCCGTCATTGACGTATAACGGATACGTTGGCTTCCAGAACCCTACCTCAATGCCCAAATATCTTTACGGCTACGATTTTGCCACCCTCAAAAACGCCGCCGCCCGATATGCGGGACTGCCTCTGCCCTATTCCGACGAGGCGCTGCAAAAATTCCGCGACCATTCCGACAACGACGCCTACCCGGCCCAAAACGTCGTCGACGAGTTGGTCAACCGGAATGCCGTTCTGACCACCCATAATATTGAAGTCTCCGGTGGGGCGGAACGGATCCGATACTATACAGCGCTGGGTTACCAAGCGCAGGCGGGCATGTGGCCATCGACCAACAACCGTCGTTTCAATCTGGCCATCAACCTGGAAGCGCAGGCAACGAAGACAACGAAACTCTTTTTCAGTGTCAACGGCCGCATTCAGAAATCAACCTACCCCTCCATCAGCACTTCAAGGATTTTCGAGCTGATCGGGTACGCACACCCGGCTAATGGCCCCCTGCTTTTCAGCAACGGCATGAACGGTACTTACGTAACTGGCAGCATTTACAACAGCGGATATCAGCGCGTGAACACCGGCAGCCTTTTCTCGCAACTTTCAGTGGAACAAGAGTTGCCATTCCTACCCGGACTGAAAGCGAAGGGTACCATTGCCTATGACCCGACCCAGGTGATGGACAAAACCTGGACAACGCCCGTCCACCTGGCCACCATCAATACGGCCACGAAGCCTTATGTCATCACCGACGGCATTTTCGGCCAAACCCAGTCGTCTCTCAACCAGGTCTACAACCTCAGCCAGCAGCTCACCTACCAGGCCAGCCTGAACTATCAGAAAACGTTCGGTAAAAACGGGATCAGTCTGCTGGGGGTTTTCGAGGCTAAATCGAACTCTAATTCCCTGCTCGGTGCCAGCCGGCGTAACTATAACCTGAACATCGACGAGGTCAACATGGGTAGCTCAAGCCAAGCTGATATGACCACGAGCGGCTCTTCAAGTCAGGGCCGGCAGGTGGGGCTTGTTTACCGGGCGACGTACGACTATGCCGACAAATACCTCATCGAGGCCAGCGGGCGCTACGACGGCAGCTACTATTTCGCACCAGAAAACCGTTTCGGCTTTTTTCCTGCATTCTCACTCGGGTGGCGGCTCTCCGAAGAGAATTTTATCAAAAACAATTTCAACTGGATCGACAACCTGAAACTCCGTGGCTCCTACGGTGAGGTGGGAGCCCTGGCTGGTAGCGCTTTTCAGTACATGAGCACTTACAGCGTCGCCGGACCTGCCTACGTACTGGGCGGATCAGCGGTTCAGGCCGTGCGGGAGCGCAACGAACCCAATCCCAACATTACCTGGGAAAGAGCCAAGAAAACGGACGTGGGGATCGAAGCTAGCCTCTGGCGCGGGCTTTTAAATGTAGAGGCTGATTTCTTTTATGAGAAACGCTCCAATATGCTGGTCAATCCCGATGTGATCGTTCCTGCTGAATACGGCGTCGGGCTCAGCCAGGTCAATGCGGGAGTTATGCAGAATAAGGGGATCGATCTTTCGGTTGGCTCCTCCCGGCGTATTTCCAAAGACCTCCGCTTTTCGTTGTCGGGCAGTTTCACCTACGCAGTCAATTCGCTGTTGCAGGTGTTCGAAGCATCGGCTACCTACGACAACCCCAATCGTCGCCTGACCGGCAAGCCGCTAGGTACACAGTTCGGGTTTAAGTCACTTGGTTTCTTTCAATTGGATGATTTTGACGAAAGCGGCAAGCTGAAACCCGGCATCGCCACTCAGCCCTGGGGCAAGGTGCAGCCAGGAGACATCCGTTATCAGGATATGAATCAGGACGGCAAGATCAATGACGACGATCTGACACGCATAGGCGACGCTGTGGCCACCCCCAGGATCATTTACGGCATTTCACCCAGTGCCCAGTACAAATCGTTTACCCTGGACCTGCTCCTGCAGGGCGCAGCCAAAACGAACTTCTATTACCAGAACGATGCCGCGTGGGCATTCTTCAACGGAATGGGCGCGCTGCAAGACAACCTCGATTACTGGACTCCTGAAAATCCCCATGCACGTAACCCGAGGATCACTGCCGCGCCGACAACCAACAACACCCAGCGATCGTCGTTCTGGATGGGCAATGCCTCCTACCTGCGCCTGAAAAGTGCGACGCTCGCATTCCGGATGCCGCAGCCCGTTTGTGAAAAGATCCGTATGAAAGACGCACGCATTTACATATCGGGGCAGAATATCCTGACGTGGACCAAAATGCGCAACTTCGATCCCGAGGTCAGCGAGGTCAACGGCCGCAACTACCCGCAACAAAAAGTAGTTGCCATCGGCGTCAATGTTACATTCTAACACCTTTCCCGCTATGAAACTAAAAATCACTTCTACCGTGACACGGCACTTGCTGACTATGATTTTGACGGGATGCTGCTTTGCCTGCAGCAAGTTTCTCGATGTCACGCCTACCGACCAGATTTCCGACGACGGCGTGTGGACCGACACCAAAACAGCCGACTTGTTCCTGAACAATGTCTACTCCGGCCTTCCCGGCCCTTTCAACACATTCGACCCGACGGAGAATTTCACCGATAATGCGATGAATGGCGTCAACGGCCAGCCCAGCAGGGTTTTATATGCAAATTCGGTGTATACAGCCAGCAACACGCCTCATAACTGGTCGCAATATGCCAATATCCGGCGTGCCAACCTCTTCATTGAAAAGGTGACAGCCTCCAACCTCCCCGACAGCTGGAAAAAGGTACGACTGGCGGAAGCACGTTTTCTGCGTGCTTACTACTACCATCTGCTCTGGACCTACCATGGCGGTGTCCCCATTATCACCAACACGCTCAATCAGAATACCCAGGGCGATGAGATTTTCAGGGCACGAAATACCGACGAAGAGACCTACCAATTCATCGTAGCCGAATGCGCCGCCATCGCCGCCGACCTTCCGCTCAAAGCCGAGGCCGGGAGGATATCAAGAGCGGCGGCACTTACGCTAAAAGGCTGGTGCGAGCTGTTTTATGCCAGCCCGCTGAAAAACCCGTCGAACGAAAAAAGCCGGTGGGAACTGGCCGCTGCAACCAACAAACAAGTAATAGACCTGGGGTCCCACAGCCTTTTCCCTGACTATGAAACGATGTTCTACGAAGGTAATAACAACAATGTGGAGGTGATTTTTGCCAAACAATACCTGGGTGGCACCGCTTTGGGCGCCGGCCGCGAAGGCTTGCAGGGGCCATGGATCGTAGGCGGTGTGCAGCGCGCTTACGGGGGCGTGGATCCAACCCAGGAATTGGTGGACGAATATGCTATGGCTAATGGACTGCCAATCTCTGATCCGCAATCGGGCTATGATCCGCAAAATCCATATGCAAACCGCGAAAAACGGTTCTACCAATCGATTGTGTTCGACGGATCGACCTGGCTCGGCAGTGAAATGGTCATGAAGCAGGGCATGGGTAGCCGCAATGCGACCGATTTGAGTAATACCAATGAAGCGACCAATACCGGGTATTATCTCCGGAAAGGATTGGACCCGAAGTATGCCGTGAACGGCAACCACATGCTCAGCAGCGCCGCCTTCATTATTTTCCGTTATGCTGAAGTACTGCTCAGCTACGCCGAAGCGAAAAACGAGGCATCCGGCCCCGATGGGGCGGTTTACGATGCGATCAACCAGGTGAGGGCCCGGTCGGGGCTGCCCGCGCTGAAAACAGGACTTACGCAGGCACAAATGCGGGTGGTGATCCAGCGCGAAAGAAGGGTGGAACTCGCATTCGAGGAAAAGCGATGGTACGACCTGATCAGGCTCAAAACCGCGGAGAAAAACCTGAACGGTACGCTGCATGGCATGCGCATCGACCAGGTGGGCGGCAAATGGGTATACACAGTCATCGCCGCACCCGACGGATCACGCACTTTCTATCCTGAAAAAAATTACCTTTTCCCGATTCCACAATCGGCCATGAACCAGAATACCAAACTGACCCAGAATCCAAATTACTGACATTCCTGAACCACTCGGACGCCCCGGCCCACCGGCTGGGCGTCTGAGCCGAAAACAACCGAGTATTTACCCATGAAAAGTACCAACACGATACGCATTGCGGCCGGCCTGGCGATTTGCTGCGGGGTGTTCATAGCCGCCAACGACCGCATCGGCAGCTATCCGCGCGAGGTGAAACCGGAGGATGCCCTTGCCACCTTCGAGGTCCCCGAAGGATTTCAGATTGAAATGGTGGCCAGCGAACCGATGATCTCTGACCCCGTTGCTATGGAGATCGACGAAAACGGTTTGATGTATGTCGTTGAAATGCACGGTTATCCGCTCGACAAAAGCGGTACCGGTAAAGTACGCGTCCTGCGCGATAGCGATGGCGATGGCAAAATGGACAAATCCATCATTTTCGCAGAAAATCTTGTACTGCCGACGGGCATTATGCGCTGGAAAAAGGGCGTGCTCGTTACCGACCCGCCTAATGTACTTTACCTGGAAGATAAGGATGGCGACGATCGGGCCGACACCCGCGACACGCTTCTGACCGGTTTCGCGATGTCCAATCCGCAGCACAACTTTAACAACCCTATCCTGGGCATCGACAACTGGATCTATCTCGGCCATGAACCCGCCGTCACCACCAAAACCTTCCAGGAGGAATTTGGCGACCGCGGCGGGGAAATTTTCTACCCCAAAATAGCGGACAGTCCCCGCCTGCCCCAAAACGGCCTCGGGCGCGGCGTACGCTTCCGTCCAGATACGAGGGGGCTGGAAGTATTGAGCAGCTACACGCAGTTCGGTCACACGTTCGATCAATGGGGTCGCTACCTGCTCGTCAGTAATGCCAACCCGGGGTATCATGAGGTGATCGCCAACCGCTACCTGCTCCGTAACCCCGATCTGCTCGTGTCGCAGGTTACCCAAACTATATCCGATCACTCCTCGGAAGTGTTTCCCATCACGAAAAACCCGCTGCACCAACTACTGACCGACGTAGGCGTCTTTACCTCTGCCTGCGGGATCACCAGCTACCAGGGCGGGTCCTTTCCCGCACCGTACGACAGCGTTACGTTCGTAGCCGAGCCAGTAAGCAACCTTGTCCATGCCGACATTATCCGTGATAAGGGTGCCAGCTTCACAGGGAGCCGTGTGCATGACAAGAAAGAATTCCTGGCTTCTACGGACTCCTGGTTCAGGCCGGTGAATATGTACATTGGCCCTGATGGTGCATTATATGTTGTTGATTACTACCGTCAGATCATCGAGCACCCCGAATGGATGGCGGACGATGTCGTGAAATCGGGTGCACTCTACAATGGTCGCGACATGGGCCGTATTTACAGGATATCCCCCAAAGGAACACCCCAGGCCGGCTGGTCCGAAAAGGTCGGACTGAATGCCCTCACCGACGCCGGTCTGGTCGGGAAACTGGCCGACAAAAACATCTGGTGGCGCCGCAATGCGCAACGCCTCCTGCTCGACCGCCGCAATCAAGCCGCCATCCCTCCGCTCCGGGCCATGCTGGCGGGCAGCGATGCCAAGGGACGGCTCCATGCATTATGGACATTGGAAGGCCTTGGCGCCCTGAATGCCGCCGACTTGATAGTCACCCTGAAAGATCCGCAACCCGGCGTTGTGGAGAATGCCCTAAAGATCGCAGAGCTGCACCTCGCGCAATTCCCTGAACTGAAACCCGCATTGACGGCGCTGGCGAGCCATCCGAATGCAAAAGTCCGTTTTCAGGCATTGCTCACGTTGGGTGAAATCCAATCGCAAGAAGCATTGAAAGCGCGGGAGGGTATTCTTTTTAAAGATTTGCACGACCCCTGGGTCCAGGTAGCGGCCCTGACTTCGGGTTATGGAAATGATGTCCTGTTTACAGAAACCTTAAAACGCTATAATGCCCGTGACGACGCGTATGCCTCGCTCGTCCAGCGACTGAGTACCCTTACCGGCGCGCATGGCGACGCAGCAGCTATCCGTTCGGTGATCAGGAAGGCATTAGGCCCCGCCCAAACCCAGGGATGGCAGGCGCCGGTGCTTCGTGGACTAGCCGAAAGTATCGGGAAGAAGACCGACCTCTCTGCGCTCGCAACCGAAAGAACGCTGTTACTCCAGGCATCATTCAGAAATCCGAAAGCGGAGGTAAGGCAGGCCAGTATGCAGCTGCTGCGAAAAACCGGGCTGCCCGCGGGCCCTGAAACCGACTCAGCCATGAAAGCCGCTTTGCGTACCGCTTCCAACAAACAGGCTACGCCGGAGAAACGGGTGGAAGCCATCCAGTTTCTTGCATTCAAGAATCCTTCAGAGCATGCCGCCATGCTGAAAAAACTGGTGGCTCCAAGCGAGCCGCAACCGGTGCAAATGGCCGCATTGAAAACGCTCAGCGCCATACCCGACGAGACGGTTTGCCTGGTTTTGCTGGAAAAATGGCCATCGCTCACGCCCGACGTCCGAGAATCAGCCATCGGCTTCTTTATGGCTGGTGAAAAACGCATTACCTTACTCCTCGATGGCCTCGAACAAGGCAAGATCGACCAGGCAAGCATTGGTTGGCCCCGCAGCGTCGGGTTGATGGCCCAGCATAATGAGGCGCTCCGCCACCGGGCCCGGCAGCTCCTGACGCAAAAAGAAGGCCAGCGCGAGACCATTAAACAGGCGTACAAGGGTGCGCTGGCATTGCCTGGGAATCCGCAAGCCGGCAAAGCCGTATTCGAACGGAACTGTTCGGTATGCCATCAGATCGGCGGTGCAGGCGGCGTGGCATTCGGGCCCGACCTCGGCACCATCCGTAACCGGCGCCCCGAATCCATTATGGGCGACATTCTCGATCCCAATTTTTCCATCGCCGACGGCTACGACCTCTGGCAGATCGAGCTCAGCTCCGGCGAGTCGGCACAGGGGTTGATAGCAAGCGAAACACCCTCGGCACTGACGCTCTCCAACTACGGCGGGCAGAAAAAAGTGATCGCACGCAAGGACATCAAATCCCTGAAAACCCTCGGCATGTCGAGCATGCCGGTGGGCCTGGAAGCGTCGATCGATCAGCAGCAAATGGCCGACTTACTGGCCTTCATTAAAAACGCAAAATAACCAGCGATGAAAAAATACAACCGGATAACCATCGTCCTATTCCTTTTGTTTGCGATCAGGGGAAGCCTCGCGGCGCAGAACTTCAGAGCATCTGTTGTCAAAATCGATATTACCCCCGATACTCCTCAGATGTTGCTGGGATACCAGGCGCGAAAATCGACCGGCGTTCACGATAAGATATACCACCGGATCGTGGCGATGGACGATGGGCAAAGACAGTTTTTCATCATTTCGACGGACATCTGTTTGGTTTCGCCTTCCCAATACGATAAGCTGGCGGCCAGGCTTCAAAAGGAGTTCAAAATCGAACCGATGCAGGTCTGGTGGTCGGCCACGCACACGCATTCGGCCCCGGAAGTAGGGCCCGCCGGCTTGCCCGCGATCTTCCTGGGCGAACGCTACAAACACGATTTCGACGTGCCCTACACCGACATGGTAGAGCAACGGATCGTCGACGGCATTGCCGAAGCACGGCGCAAACTCGCGCCGGCCAGGCTCGCAGCCGGTTGGGGACATTCGAACGCGAATATTAACCGCCGTGCCCGCGAGGTCGATGGCAAAACCAGCCTCGGTATGAACCCCGACGGCCCCGTAGACCGGGCGATCGGCATGCTGCGACTGGAAAAAGCAGACGGAACCTTGCTGGCTCTCATTGCCAATTATGCCATACACGGCACCGTCATGAGCGGGCAAAATCTGGAAATCAGCGGCGACGCACCGGGCGTCGTGTCCGAATATGTCGAACAGAAAACCGGAGCGCCGCTGCTGTTCATCAACGGAGCAGCCGGCAATATCGCCCCTATTTATAGCGTTTATCCCAATCCGCAAGCAGGCCGGCTGAACCAGTTCAAAGCCATGCTCGGGGAAAAAATCATTGAGGCCAACAAAACCATCGCCCCGGGCACTTCGGACGTCACCCTGCAATATGGCGGCATTACAGTCGAAACCCCTCGAAAAAAAGAGCTCGGCTGGCCGGCTGACCTGGGCAAGTACACCCGTACCACCAAAACGGGTGAAAACCTTGTCAAGCTGCCCGTCCGTTTCCTGAAAATCAATGACGAGATCGCCATCTGGAGCGCACCGCTCGAATTGTTCTGCGAGATATCGAACGAGGTCCGCAGCCGGTCGCCTTTCCCCTATACTTTCTATTTCGGGTATACCAACGGATGGCTGGGGTATCTGCTGGCGGAAGAGGAAATCCGGCATGGAGGTTATGAAACCACCGTATCACCCTATGCTCCCGGCGCGGCCAAAAATCTCACTGAAGCCGTCATCAACCATCTGCAAGGCCCGATGCGCGCGAACAAGTAACCGATTTGACCTAACCTTTCACCTTTATGAGACCTGGAAAACTGATCCTTCAATGTGCACTCCCGTGCCTGGCGTTGGGAGCCATTACCGCACAACCCACAGCTTCACAAAGCTTCAAATGGCCCGAAGGCAAGAAAATGGCCATCAGCCTTACTTTCGACGACGCACGCGCCAGCCAGGCAACCGTCGGCGCGCCGCTGCTCGACGAGTATGGGGTCAAAGCCACGTTCTATCTGGTGCCGGACGCCGCCAAAAAGCAGCTGGCTGCATGGAAAAAAGCGGTGGCCGCCGGACATGAAATGGGTAACCATTCGCTGCATCACCCTTGCAGCGGGAACTTCGTCTGGTCGCGGGAAAAGGCGTTGGAAACCTACACGCCTGATAAGATGCGCGCCGAACTTTCCGAAACCAACCGACAGATTCGCGAGTTGCTCGGGGTCACGCCTGTCTCTTATGCCTACCCCTGCGGGCATACCTTCGTAGGCCGCGGGCGCGGGACGCAGAGTTTCGTCCCGCTGATATCGGAAATGTTCGTCACCGGCCGCGGGTGGCTAGACGAGGCTCCCGTGGATCCCTCCTACTGCGACTTTGCCCAACTAACAGGCATGGAAACCGACGGAAAAGACTTTGAGCAGGTGCTACCACTCATCGAAGCCGCCCGTAAATCTGGTCAGTGGCTTGTCCTGGCCGGTCATGAGATGGCAGATTCCGGCCCGCAGACAACACGCCTGGCCATGCTGCGTAGGCTTTGTGCCTATGCCAAAGACCCGGCCAACGGGATATGGATAGCGCCGGTCAGCGAAGTTGCCAATTATGTGAAATCCGTAAGGGACACCATCAACATCCCCGAACTGGTCTCTGCCGGTGCCGAGGGGACTCTGCACCTCACCTCCGAAAACGGCAAAGGGATCGGCCCTAAAATCCAGTATATGCCGCAATGGAAAGCGTTCGGCTGGTTCACCTCGACCGACATGGTCGAATGGGAAGTCGATGTACCAAAGGCCGGGCTATACGAGGCAACCCTGGAATGGTCGGTGGACGACAAGGAGGCTGGCAAAGCATTCGTTCTGGAAACATCGGCAGGCTCATTAACCGGCAGGGTGGAGAAAAGCGGAGGCTGGGAAGAATTCAAAAGCAGGCCCATTGGCAAAATTCGCCTCTCCGCCGGAAGGCAGAAGATCCGGTTCCGGCCGGAGAAAGCGTTCAGGGACGGGGCATTGCTGGATCTGCGGGCAATCACCCTGCTAACAGGCAAATAATTAGTGGAGGCACTGACAAAAGTCTAGCAACAGGAGCCCGTAAATCAATGACTTATGGGCTTCATGAAGCATTCTTTTTTCACTGGAGGGGTAAATTAGAGGAGAATCATGACTCGATTTGTATAATATATAAAGATTATAATTTATAATTGGATATATTTTACAGAATCGGCATTTATCCTACTCATGTCGCCCAAAGCCTATTTAGGCACCTTGATAGGAGATATGTCGGAAGTGATGTTCATTTTTCTCTACGAAATGTCATTTATTAAATATGAATCATATTTCTGTTTTTATATTAATGAACCAACGTTTCCATCCCTCCAAAATCACAAATAATGAACTTCATCGCTTTTCTATCCGGCATTTTGCTGATGTGCGTAGCACTATTCCGTCAAGACTTTTTTGTAAGACATTCAAGTATCTTTCCACTCTACTTTCTACTGTTTCCGGTTGGGCTACTTATCACGATTTGGTCTTTTACTAAGGGAGAATGGAAGCGAACAGCTTTCGTATTTGGCGTATTTGCCTTTATTGAAATAGCATTGGTAGCGAGTGTTTGGTATATGGCCGTCTATCAGAGACATACGCCACTGCCCATAAGTTATCTTAATTGGATGCGTCTGCAATACATGAATGGTTTTAAAAACACAACGAACTTCAATTCCAGACTTTCCCAATATGACTCCTTGTTAACTTACCGCTTCCGCCGCAACGTCACAGGCAGATTTATGAACCCGGAATTTGACGTAGAAATTAAAACTAACTCGCTGGGGGTACGTGATGACGAAGGCAGTCTGCGTAATCCCGCTATTATAGTCCTTGGCGATTCACATGGAATGGGATGGGGCGTAGAACATCACCAACGCTTCTCGGAGGTAATAGAGAAAAAGCTCAACACAACGGTGTTGAATACTTCTATCACCTCGTATGGCACTTATCGGGAAACTAAACTCCTGAACGAATTGGATCTAAGCTCATGTAAACTGCTCATTATCCAATACTGTAATAATGATCTGGAAGAAAACCTGGCAAACCTAGCCAGAGATCAAAAACCAAGTATAGAATCATTCGGCTTCGATGTGGCAGAAAGACAAAACACTATCAACAATACCTATTTTCCTTTCAAAGGCATCTTTATAAGTCTTCGCTGGGCAATTGCCGAGTTATTGAAAAAAACACCAGCGCCCTCAATGGCATCCGTTCATGCGGCTGGTAGCAAAGTTCAAAAATCAGAACATGCAGAGGCGTTTTTTCCATATCTATACCGCATTAGAACCCGTTACAAAGGCCCCATTCTGGTTTTCGACCTAGGGGTTTACAATTTCCCGATCGTAAACGAATTTCAGTTCTATAATACCCTTCATCCGATAGAAAATGTCTACTTTGTCAATGTCCATCCGTTACTGGACAGACGATACTATTTTACCATCGACGACCACATAAATGCACGTGGTCATATAAAAATTGGCACCGCTCTCGCTGCGTTTATTCAGCTGCAGGGATGGTTAATGGGGAATGATAACGGATCGTTGGTTAATGCCGCTGCTGTAAGTAAGGATATTTCTTTGTTGAGTGCGCAATGACTAGCCCTTTTATTAGGAATTATATCGCCTGTGACCACCCGATTTAAATTCGGACTGACCAGATCATTTCGGTACAGATTAGTTCATTCCCACTTTTGGTGGTCACTCCGAATTTAACAGTAACTTCCTTTTCAACAACTCAGAACCGGCACGACTATACATTTTCCTTTTCAAAGTTTTAATTTTATTTACATTTCCTTCGACCGGTCCGTTACTCCGGGATAGATTAAATGCGTTTTGAGCCGCTTGAAAATCCGGTAAAAATGGATAGCACCCACACAGATAACATCCAGGTCAACGACCAGGTTTGTTCGGAAAACGAATTTGCCCGATGGGAGGTATACTGTATTTCCTACGCTTGCGGGTAAATCGCCACTCGTTTCATCTTACCAAGATTTAAAGTATCAAAAGATAAGTTTCAAAAATCATGTTTTTACGCAAGCTATTGATTGTCCTCTTTACGCTTCCGCTTCTCTTAGCGACGATTAAGGAAAAGAGGCATTCCGCTGGGGTAATATCCGAGAAAGAATTGGCCGTCGGTGCTCAACCACAAATCGCGGTCGATTCAAAGGGCGCCATACACATTGTTTATGGCTTAAAAAACGGCAACGACCGGTTGCTCTACTATATATTTTCGAAAGACAGCGGAAAATCCTTTTCCACACCATCTTTACTGGGGAATTTCTCGCAAATGGGCTTGGGAATGGGACGCGGGCCTCAAATTACCACCACCAAAGACTTCATCACGGTCACAGTTGGTGATCATTATGGTAGCTTATATGCCCTCAGGTCCTCCGGCGGACGTGGGAGCTGGTCTACCCCGATAAAGATCAACGACAAAGACTCAACTGCAAAGGAAGCACTATCGGAGATATGTGCGGGTAGCGGCAATCTGGTCTACACCGTATGGTTAGATACCCGCTTAGGCAACAATAACCTGTTTGGGGCTATTTCCAAAGATGGCGGAGCGACCTGGGGGAAAAATCAACTCATTTACAAGGGAGAGCAAAAAGGCATATGCGACTGCTGTAAACCTTCCGTGTTTATCGATAAGGCGGATGTGCTCCATGTAATGTTTCGAAACAAACTGGATGGCGCTCGTAATATGTACATTGTCCAGTCAAAGGATTATGGGCAACATTTCGGTACTGCACAAAAACTCGGATCAACGGATTTCATGATTGATGGCTGTCCGATGGATGGGGGCGATATTTCCGCCGACGGAAGCGGAAACGTCACCACTGTCTGGAGACGTCAAACCGAGGTGTTCGAGGCGGAACCCGGTAAGCAAGAAGTAAGAATTGGCACCGGCAATACCCCTACGGTAGTTGAAACACGGCGCGGTCCGCTGGTTGTATGGCACCAAAAAGGCGAGATAATGTACAAAGGTTCCGATGGAAAGGAGGGGCGGCTTGCAAAAGGGCAGTTTCCGAAGCTCGCAGCTAGTTCAATAGAAGACAAAATATTTTGTGTCTACGAACAAGACGATAAAATTGTGTTTACAACTTTCCGGTAACGTTAATTCTTTTTCAACAGTTGGGATCCGTTGTTGACACACTTAGCGTAGCAGCTCATTTTTTCCGAGCGCTCCTGTGCACCTACCGCGATATTTAGTAGACTGAACAACCGCGAAAGCCTATGATACTGAAGGGTTTCCTACCCAGCCCTCCCCTTCGTGAGTATATTGAGAATATCGGTATTGTCCATCTTGTATTCTCCGCTGATGAACCTATTCCAGCGAAAGCCTATACACCGAAAACCGGCGACTCTATTGAATTTTTTCTCCGTGACCCGGAATATGTCCAATACCCCGGAGATACCATCAAAACCAGACGGCCGGTAGCTTTCCTTCATGGCCAGCATACTTTCGCAATCAATCGATATGTCGGACGGGAGTTTTTATACCTTAATATCAAGTTCCAGCCTGGTGTTCTATTAAGGCTATCGGGCATCCCTTCTAACGAGCTGACCAACAGCTATGTCGACGCGGAAGCTGTTTTCTCGCCAGAAATACAGACCACAATCGAACGGTTAAAAAATGCCGCCTCATACGCAGAAATGTGCAAATGGGCGGAGTACTTCGTTACGAGGCTGGCCGGCCGGTCCCAAAGGGATGCGCACGGAATTGACCGGGCAGCTCAATTTCTTATACACAGCACCGCCCCAGTTTCGATGGATTGGCTGGCCGGCCAGTCCTGCTTATCTCCCCGGCAATTCGAGCGAAAGTTCAAAGAACGGATGGGCATCCCCGCCCCCCTGTTAGCCAGGATAGCCCGCTTTGATAAGGCATTCCTGATGAAAAATGCCTATCCCGAGCAAGATTGGTTAAGCGTTGCAATTGAATGTGGGTACTATGATTATCAGCATTTGGCAAGAGATTACAAAGCCTTTACCGGACTTACTCCCAGTTCATTTTTCCAATTAGATAATCAGGCTCCCGAACGACTTTGGGGCCTTTGTGAGAAGTAAAAAGTCGTTTCTGTACCACTGATAACAACCGGGAACCCTTCAATTTTACCTGACAAATTATCCTGTTGTTATGGAACGTAGAAATTTCGTGGCCGCGCTCCTGCTTGGCCTTTCTCTTATTTCCGGCGTGGTTAGGGCGCAAGACAACCCAGCGGAAAGCCCGCTGGAAAACACCCGGTATATTGACTCACTATCCCTGTCAGCAGGCAACTTTCCTCAAAAGCTAATTAAGGTAAATGACCAGGTCTACATTATTTCACAATCACCAGTCGCGGGCAATATTGGCGTCTTCTTAGGTTCCAGCGGCGTCTATCTTATCGACACCCAGTGGGCGACCCTTTCTGAACACGTTAAAAAGCTTTTAGGGTCAATTACAACAAGTCCTATCAAAGCCATCATTAATACGCATTACCATTATGATCACACGAACGGTAATTTAGCCTTTGGCCCAGAAAATATTCCGATTGTTGCCCACATAAACACCAGGATCAGGATGATGGAGCGCCAAGTAATCCGTAGTCATAAAAACGAGGTCCAGCTACCCTATCCTACTCACGCTTTACCAACGGTCACCTTTACAGACAAACTCTCGTTTCATGAAGGGAACGAAACGATCGAACTACTCTATTTTAAGAATGCGCATACTGACGGGGACGTCGTAGTTCACTTTAAAGAGTCCGACATTTATCATACGGGTGATATTTTCGTTTGGTATGGCCTGCCAGTTATTGATGCAGAGACAGGCAGCAATATCTTCGCCCTGATTGAAGCGCTCGACACCTTGTTAGCCAGGGCAGATGACCGTACACAATTTATTCCCGGTCATGGTCCTCTCTGCTCAAAAAAGGAATTATTAGCCTACAAAAACCTGCTAACATCTATTAAAGAGAAGGTTGAAGTCCTCCATAATCAGAACAGGCCCCTGGCCGAAATTATCAAGAAAACGCAAGTCCTTTTAGATCCGAAACTTCATGGCATCAGTCGGGAGAAGTTCATTACACAAGTATATCGAATGGTAAAAAGCAACCGTATCGATCAGAAAAACCCTTACAGTCCTAGGGGCCAAATCAAGAGCAAAAATTAGCAAAACATTGATATCACACTAGCAAGAAAGCGTCTGAAAATTCAAACCAAACATCATGTTTTCAGACGCTTGTATATGTTACCCATCGTTGTTTTACGAACAAATATATCTTACCATAGGTAGTCGGCCCCCTCAAAACTTCATGTTATAAAATGTATGTACATGGAGATGTAATGGTACCGCGTAAACAGGGGTTAAAAATGTCCAGTTTATTGTGGCCGGTTTCAGAAAACAGTAACTTTATATATCACTGTCAAATACTTCAGTATGATACTGCGTGATATCCGACCTCACCCCGGTCTTCGGGAGTTCATCCGGTGTTATCGGCTCGTCCATTTTGAATTTGCCCAAGATGACTTGATCCCGGTTAAAACGTATCCACCCAAGCCCGAGCAAATCCTGCATTTTTTTCTGCATGATTTTTTTGCGGTCCAGAAACAGAACGGGCCGATTCAGCGGCAACCCGCGATGATGCTTGCCGGGCAAAGAAGTTTCGTAACCAATCAATACAATGGGTGTCATTTCATCGATGTGCAAATAGTGTTCCAGCCAACGGCCGTGTTCCAGCTAACCGGAATTCCGGCAGACCAACTGACAGATCAGCACCTGGATGCTACCCTGATTTTTACATCTGGCATTAAGGAAACATTCCAGCGGTTACAGGAGGCGACAAACTATTCAGAATTGGTGATTATTATCGAAGCATTTGCCATTGAGTTGTTCAAGCGGATTCGCTTTGAACGGCCAGCACTCACTGTGGTCAGCCAGCGGCTCATTGAGACTGCTGGCGGCGGAAACCTGACACAATGGGCCTCAGAGGCCTGTTTGTCCACAAGGCAATTTAAACGAAAATTCCTGGAAAGCACTGGTGTGAACCCCAAAACCTATGCCCGTATCGTCAGATTCAACAGGGCCTTTAACCTTCGGAACAGGTACGCACTTCTGGATTGGCTGAGCATAGCGGTTCTGTGCGGATATTATGATTACCAGCATCTGTCAAAAGACTACCAGGACTTTACCGGCCTTACTCCCATCGAGTTCCATCGGCTGGAAGGCCTTTCGCCTGAGAAACAGCTCGGGCTGACTGACAGCCTCTACCTTACCCGGGCAGAAATGTCGATCTAACAGGAAATGTCTTTTTTTTACCACTAGCCTACTGCTCCCGTTTCTTAATTTCATAGTAAAACTGAAATGTTATGAAACGGATACTTCTATCTATTTTCGCGCAAATCGCTATGACCATTACATTACTTGCCCAAAATAAGGACAAGACGTTAATTCTTGTTCATGGAGCCTGGTCATCGGGCCACTGTTGGTATAAGGTCACGCCTCTTCTGGAATCAAAGGGATACAAGGTCCTGACAATCGATTTACCCGGGTATGGCCAGGATACAACCTCACCCAAAAAAATCCAACTCGATGACTACGTGGCCAAGGTAACTGCGACAGCCGCGGCCGTCCACGGGACGGTAGTTCTGGTAGGGCACTCGTTAGGAGGCGCAATCATATCTCAGGCGAGCGAGGTACTGGGGCCGGAAAAAGTTGAAAAGCTCATTTTTCTGGATGCATTCCTGCTTAAAAACGGCGAATCGATTTTCATGCAGGTGGAAAAGATCAATGCTTCCTACACCGACCCTGAAAAATTAAAACAAAAACATATTGCCAGAGATATCCTGACTTTTTCTCAGGATGGTGAAAGTGCGACCGTCAAGCCGGATCGAATGGTTGAAGTCTTCTGCCACGACTGCCCCGCTGAGGATCGTCCATATCTAACCAATAAAACCCTCTGGCAGCCCGTCGCTCCGCTTGCTACTCCAATCACGGTATCTGACGAGAGGTATGGTGTGATTCCGAAATATTATATTCATTGCACACTATCCAGAGACCTGGACCGCGATAGTATATTGGGTAACGTTCGTTGCAACAAGATTTTTACACTTCCCAGTAGCCACTCCCCGTTCTATTCGATGCCCGAAAAATTAGTGGACATTATAACGGAAATTTACTAGACAGCGCTTTCGAAAAAGCCCCCCGGGATGGACTGAATTGGCTTTTGCACCTACCTACAGAGTCCCCAATCTGATCTCGGCCCGTCGAGAAATTGGCAGCCCACATACTCGTCCCGTGCTGAACCCTGGTTTGGGATCATAATCCATTATCCTACTTTACTTATGGCCACATTACACTAACCATCAACCAGAAGGACTATGATATAGATGTCGATCCGGAAGTGCCACTATTGTGGGTAATCCGGGATTTCCTCGGCCTGACAAGGCAATAACGTGCTTAGGATCCAGAGGTTACCAGGCAACAGTATCAGACAGGATAAAATTTGCGTGAGTGGCAGCGGAGGCGGCAGCCTGTTTACGATTTCAATATTGCACCAACGTCGGACCAGCCGGTGTATGATGTAAATAAACCAAAGACGACGACGCTCACGGCTAACTGCACCGGTGGGGATTCAAAATGTCTGCATCCATTGCTGAATTATTATATTATTCAACCCTAGTTTCCTTCGAAGTAGAATATTATCGATGAACGGGATCAGCATCTACGTTTCAAACATTTGCGAAGCGGCAATAGTGTAAATTGTAAGCAAACGCGAGTCATATCATCTATCTTACAGGTTCCTAAGTTTCAACCTGGCAATTCCTGAGCGATAAGTTTTTCCGATAGGGATGGTAGCCGAGCCACATACGACCTCGGAATGCCTGAGCTCGCGAATTTGCCTGAGCGCGACTGCGTAACTTCTGTGGACACGAACGAACTGATCAGGCGGAAGCTGTTCCATAAAGCAGGATAATGGGGAAAGCGTCATAAAATGTTTGCCAAGGGTCACTATTTTGGTATAATCCTGCATGGCTTCCAGATAAACAATGTCATTTACAGCCAGCCTGACCTGATTGTAGCCTTCTTTGATAGTCAGTGTCTGCTGTTCGAACAGCACTTCATACGCCAGCGATTTTTGTTTCATTTTCCAAAAATCCTGAATGCGGGCGGCGGCCGAAGCAAACCGTTCCTCCATAATGGGCTTAAGAAGGTAATCCAGCGCGGAAAGCTCAAATCCTTCAATAGCAAAATCGGGATGGGCCGTGATGAACACGGCCATCGGAATCATCGTCCGAAATTTTCGGAGCAGTTCG
Source organism: Dyadobacter sp. BHUBP1 (assembly GCF_050587785.1). Taxonomy (NCBI): domain Bacteria; kingdom Pseudomonadati; phylum Bacteroidota; class Cytophagia; order Cytophagales; family Spirosomataceae; genus Dyadobacter; species Dyadobacter sp. BHUBP1. The sequence goes on along the minus strand of NZ_JBOBIH010000015.1, from coordinate 28,120 downwards.
ATACCGGAGAATACAGGCATCTCAATGTCCAGGAATATAAGATCAGGCTTGATATACTGCAGGGCCTCATACGCTTCGATAGGATTGGTGAATGTGCCGCAGTTTTGAAGAAGCGGATACGCCCGGGCCATCTCTTCCAGAAATAACAAATCGAGCGGATTATCGTCGATCGCAATAAAGCGGATACGTGATCCAGTAGACGTCATGAAAAAGGGAAGTGAATTTTACACTCAATATATACAAAAATATTGCAGTACATCGTCGGATGTTTGCAGGATCGACTTGACAATCTGCTATTTAATACCGTTGTTCCGGGACATTTGCGTTTAAACCCTGCTATTTGTCAGCGACTATGAAAAAATGTATACTGGCGCTTCTGCTGTGTACCCAATTAGCTAACGGTCAGTCGTTACCTGACCTGTCCCGTTACAAAACCTCAACGGAGAAGCTACAACGGCTGGCAGAGCTCTGCGACTCGCTTTACTTTTCACAAAACATCGATGAAGAGAAACGGCTTGCCACTTATGGACTTAGCATTGCGCCCCCGGCGGACAACTATAATCTGGCACGGTTTAATTTTTTCCTGGGGGTTGTTCATGAAAATGCCTCATCACTGGATAGTTCGGAGTTTTACTATGTCAGGTCAAAAAAGTATGCATACGCGTCGAAAAACCCGAAGAGGATAACCAATGTACTGGCCAGGTTACTGATACTGTATGCGAACCACCTTGGCTCGACTGCCAAGAGCGCGACGGTACTCGGGGAGGCTTTAGATTTCATCGATTCGACTAAAAGCGAGTCGCATAAAGTGGGTTTGTTCGCTTCCGTGGCTGCCTATTACAATATGCTGGGGCAATATGAAACCCAGGTGTCGTATCTGCTTAAAGGAATTGAAGCCAAAAAGGCGATGATCGTGTCGGGTGCTATTACCGATCGTGAGGCGGTGGTGATCGACCTGGTGAATTTGGGAGAACTTTACCTGGAACAGAAGAAGAGCGAGAAGGCCATACAATATTTCAAAGAGGCACGGCCGTACATTGAAACGACGATCGACTACATCAATTATTACTACAAAAGAATGGCCGAAGCATATCTGATGCAAGGCGCGTACGGCCCATCCAAAGTCTATTTCGACAGTTTGCTGACACTTTCGGCGAAATATCCGAAGGAAGCGTCGGTGCAAGCGAATGTTGCAACGACAATGCTCGCTTATGCGGGACATTATCTGGAGAGAAAGCGCCCGGAGCTCGCATACTCCTTCGTCAACAAGGCCGGCAGGATCGATTCGAAGTTTCTGACCGGGCTGGATAAAGCGCATCTGGATTTAATGACGGGCCGGGTGCTGATGGAACGAGGGGAATATGTCCGGGCGCTTAGCCATCTGGAATCGGTCGGTAAGTTCGGCTATGAGATAGGCCCACAGGCCTACGTCTCGGTATTGGAAACACTGGCACGGTGCTATTCAAAGCTTCATCGTTGGCAGGACGCCTACCTGACACTCGAAAAATATGTGCCGCTCCGCGATTCACTTTATACAGAATCATCGAAAAAGAGCATCGCTGATGCCGAGGCACAATATCAGAACAGGGCCAAACAAGCGCAGATCGAAGAGCAACAATCAGAATTGTCGTTTGCAAGGGCACAGCGGATGTGGTTGATCGCCGCTGCTGCCATGGGCCTGTTCATCGCTTTGCTGTTGTTTGTCATTTATCGCAACAAACAAAAGGCGACGGTCAAGCTCGATGCCAAGAACCGGGAACTGGAAGAAGCCAACAGGACCAAAGCCAAAATGTTCAGCATCCTTAGCCATGATTTGCGATCGCCCATCAGCCAGGTTTACCAGTTTCTTAAATTGCAGCAAGTCAATCCGCTGCTGTTCAGTGAATCCCAAAGGCTGGACCTTGGCAATAAAGTACAAACCGCGACGGTATCGTTGCTGGAAACAATGGAAGAGCTGCTAATATGGTCGAAAACACAAATGAATGCATTCCATGTCAGGATTGAACAGGTGGAAGTACGGCCGCTTCTTGCGGGCACGCTTGGGTTACTCGAACTGCATAGCGAAGCTAACCAAACGAAAATTACCAATGATGTGCCCGACAATTTCCGGATTCGGACCGACGGCTATTTTTTACAAACAATTTTGAGAAACCTGCTTCAGAACGCGATCAAATCCGCAGGCGAAAAGGGGGCCGTAGACATTGGTGTAGAGGCCGTGGCGGACGAAAAGAGCGTCTACATTGAAAATACAGGGGCGCCTTTTACCCAGGCCGACTTTGAAGCGCTGCTTTCCGATGATATGGCGCCAGGCTTGCATGGCCTGGGCTTGCGACTGGTCGATGACCTTGCCCGGAAACTCGGCGCGACCATTACTTTTTCCAGCCGGGAACACCGTACCAGGGCTGTCATCCGCTTTCCGGGTTGACGTTGGACGATTTTCACGTGCCATTCATCGATAAATTCCCCATACCCGTTTCATCGGCGTTTAATTTCGGATAGAACCAAAAACGAAATAGCAATGAAACGATCAGTGACCAGAATATTTGGGCTAATTGCCATCGCGGGTACTTGCCTGCTGCTTTGTACCATCGCTTCCTGTGGTAAAAGCGGGGTTGAGGCGGCCGAGAGTGAACAAACGGACGGATCGGGTACTTTCAGGATTGATGGGGTCGAGTACCGGGGAACGAGTTCGGTGCAGACTTTTATCAATGGAAATTACTCGATTGTTTGCGAACAGGATGCCCCATACAAGTTGATTCAAATTACCTTTCACAATCAGGCGGAAGCCGAAAAAGGCGGATCATTCAAGGCCGCAGAATATGAAATGGATATTCCGTCCGGGAAGGCCAACATCGGTATCGACGGTCTGACTTTTGATCCGGAAGGTGACTACACTATTAACGTTTCCGCCAAAAAGATAACGCTGGGCGCTTTGAAACTAAAGCAGACAGGCGCATCCGACCGGACTGTTAGCATTCAGAGTGCAACTGTCAGTTTCTAAGCTCATCGAATATTGTTCCCTTCGTCGATTATTGCTATCCGTTCAGCGATTATGCCTGCCCGCGGTTGGCGATAACGATAGTTTCGGAATATTAATCAAATCTCGGAACGGACATGAAAAAAATGGCTTTTGAGAGGGCAATTCACGTCAAAATACTGGCCATACTCGTCTTGCAAATCCTTTGCCTGCCCTGCCGGGGGCAATTTAAAGTAGAGGCGGGGGCTATTGTCAAGACTGCTTCCGGTGCGCGTATCAATCTGTACAATATGGATATGGTTGTGAATGGAATTGTCGATCAGGTCCCTGGGGCAGGAACGTATATTTTTTCCGGAAACGACAATAACACATTCAAGGGAACCAGCATACCTACGCTGGATAAGGTTATCCTATCCAAACCTGCCGGAAGTAAAGTGGTCATGAATCAAAATCTTCTGATAGGCTCTCTTCTGAATTTTGTGTCAGGCAGTCTGGACCTGAATAACAGCTTGCTGCAGGTGAAGCCCAGCGGATTGATTACTGGCGAGTCCGACGCCGGTGGTATTGTGAGCTCGGGTAACGGCTACGTGTACACAACGACCTCATTGAATGCACCTGCCTCGGCTAATCCTGGCAATCTCGGGGCGGTGATTTCGTCTGCGGCCAATCTGGGCGTAACCACCGTCCGGCGTCGGCATGTGCCGCAGGCTGTCTCCCCGGCAAATACCGGGATAAGCCGATACTATGAAATTTATCCGTCCAACAACACCGGCCTCGATGCCACTCTGCGGTTTTACTACTCCGACAGCGAACTCAACGGGCTAAGCGAAAATGTATTGACGTTATGGAGAAACGGAGGTAGCTGGGAAGACCTGGGATATACATCCAGAGATACGGCAGAAAATTACGTCGAAAAGAGGGGGATATCAGCTTTTTCCACCTGGACCCTGGCAAAGTCGTCCAATCCGCTGCCGGTTTCCCTGGCAAGCTTTCAAATTGTTAAAACAGGCTCCGAAGGGATCTCGCTCCGGTGGGAGACGACATTCGAGTCGCATACGCGGGAGTTTCTGGTTGAACGTAGTATGAGTCCTGCCAACGGCTTTGCGCTGATCGGCCGTGTGGCAAGCGCAAACAACCAATCCGGTGCCGCATATGACTACACCGATCTAACGGCCGGGCCTGGTCAGAAGTATTACTATCGCCTTAAAATGGTTGATACGGATGACACTTTTGCATTCAGTCGAATCATCTCGGCCGAAATTTCCGGCTCGCCGCGCTTCACTATTTATCCTAATCCTGCGACTTCCACTGCCAGGCTTTTCAATCAGGAGGGGATCAGCAGCCTTGGCGTGCTGAATGCGGCTGGAAACAGGGTTGCCCATTTCACCTATACCACCCTGACGACCGCTACAACCCTGCATCTTGAAACCTTGCCGTCCGGAGCTTATTTCTTACAAGTTACCGATCGGCGCGGTTTACAAAAGATCATTAAGCTGGTAGTGGCACATTGAATCAAAATTTTCACTTTAATGAACCGAGCTCATGAAAACCTCCCTGCTTTTTTTATTGATAACAGTCAGCTGCCTTACGGCATCGGACCTGACCGCGCAAAGCGTGGGTATCAGCAACGATGGTTCCAATCCCGATCCCAGTGCAATGCTGGATGTGAAGAGCGACAGCAAGGGCCTGTTGATTCCCCGTATGACGACTGCCAAAAGAATTGCTATAAGTGCTCCCGCGGATGGTCTTATGGTGTATGATACGGACACGAAAAGTATGTGGTATTTCAAACTCAATACATGGACCGAAGTCGGTGGACTGGCATTGCCTTATAACAAAAATGTGAGTGTCAATGGAAATGCGCTCGCACTGACCAATGGATATGCTGGCGGCAATGCCATTGTGGGGCACGCTTTTGACGGAGCCGGGATTTCAGGGTATTCCCAAAGCGGCGCCGGGGGGGTATTCAGCAGCCAGAGCGGACCAGGCATCCGTACCCTGGGCAGCGGGGCGGAAATCAATGGGAAAATAAAAATTGCGGATGGTACTCAGGCCTCTGATAGGGTTTTGACCAGCGACGCCAGCGGGGTTGCAAGCTGGAAGCCGCTCCCTACCGCCAAAACAGCAATGACGTCCCTGTTCGACACCGCCCCGGAAACATATGTCGTACTCACTGAGAACAACCACAATTTGCTTCCGTTCGTGGCGCATCCGACAAGGCCCGAATATGGAAATTACGGATACGACGGCGGAACGAATTTCAACGATGCCACGCACGAATATGTCGTCCCGGCCGACGGGCTTTACCGGACTAGTTTCAAACTGTATTTCAGGCCCACATCGCAGTCCACGACATTCACTTATCCGTCTTCTTACTACGTATCCGTATCAAAGGTCACCCCCTATGAAACTCCTAATCAGGACGATTATCTGCTCCGGTCGTGGGGCTACGAGTATAATACGGGAGATACCTATCCAGCTATGCTCTCTGGGGAGGCCAGCACTTTTTTTGCGGCGGGAACAAAGCTTAAGTTGCTACTCTTCTATTCGATCAACGGAACCTCTGAGAATTCTCAATTGAAACTCTATGGCGGGCGTTATTCGTTTTTTTCGATTGAACGGGTTGAATAAACCTCGACACAGTTTAATAATCAACATCATCCCAAACGTCTGAAAAGTAACGAAGCCTGAGTCTGCTAACTCTGTTCTCCAATCTCCAATAAATGGTGTCGCCCGATCAGGCTTCGGATCTTTCGAGCATGCAGTTAACAAATAATACACATGCAAAAAGGAAAACAATTAATTGTTTTATGGAATGGTGTATTTTGTGGTAGTGTCCGAAGGGTTTGACTACCTATCTGAAACTTAAAAATCCAACTCCGATTTGTCAAAGATCCAGAAATCAACGATCCCGTAATATTGTGGTGTGGTAAAATTGAAATCCCATTTCTTCTTACCCGTCTTAGCATCCAAACAGAAAAGTCTTTTCCCGGAAATACTTGTGAAGATTCGGCCGTTTTTGATAGTCAGACGAGACGGATACTCCCATATCCCGTCTCCAACCCACGCCCGCCATTTAAGTTGACCAGTCTCGGCATCCAGGGCATATATTCTTCCTTCACGCGCCGGGAAAATGACCATGCCTCCCCAAAATCGCCCTTCGCCTATAAAGTCCTGTCGATCGGTCCTGAATTCCCATTTTTGGGCGCCTGTCTTTTTGTCTACACCATAGATCATTCCCCTATCGGTTCCGTAATACACACCATTATCCCCCGCCACGAAAGAACCGTAGGAGGCTGGTCCACCATTCTCGCCGCGGAACTCCCATTTGACTTCCTTAGATATTTCATCTATTGCGATCAAAGTTTCGGAATTTTTTATGCTAAAAAAATACCCGCCGGAAATCATATGCGGTGAATCCGAGCTGTACTTCTGTATTTCCTTACCTGTTTGTACATCTAAAAAATAGCATTCATGGCTAAATGGAGCATCCACCTGTATTTTGCCATTGATCAGGGACGGATAAACCATATCTTCAATCAGGATCACCCATTTGATCTTTTCCGCCGTCAAATCATAGGCATAAATGGCTTTCGAATGGTTATACTCAACCGCATCGGTGCGTTTTGAATGGAATAATGCAATATCTCCTGCAATGCCAATAAGTTCGCTTTGCTCTGAGGGTGTACAGCAAACGTGGACGAAATTGGGCCTTAACAGTGTATTTTTAGCCCAAATCGCTTTCCCGTTGAACCCATCCAGAATAAACAGGTTTTTCATTGTATCTGGCATTGCGTAGAGCGCCGTAGTATCATTTGGGTTGTTGAGCCTGTAACGATCGCCGGCTTCCATGTAAAGCTTTCTGTTCCCCACTCCGAACTTCCCGACCTTGTTGATTTCCCATTTAATAGTTCCCGTTCGCCCATCCAGGGCCAAAGTCTTGTTGTTTAATGTCGCTATGACCATACTCTCCATTGGGTCTTCATTAGGAGACACGTCACTCTTTTTCTTATCGCAGCCGTATAGAATGACTACCGACATCGTGATTAAAAACGTCGAAATTTTATAGATACTGGGCATATTAGCTTACTTGTTGGTTTTTAGATGACTTAGTTTGTTTATTAATGAAACACCGAATTGATAAGGCCGATATTGCCAGTCTAACCCACTAATGCGCTGTCTATTGAGACCGTATTCGATAAACGGCCCGATTGAAATAACCATCCGGTCGCCGATTTTAATTGGTCTACTCAGTGCTGCATTTACGGATAGAAAATGTTGTGATTCCTTATGAAGCGTTGTCTGGTACTGAATGCCGGTAGTTGCTTCATAATCTCTGAAAAAACCTGTTTTAAAGTGGGTAACCTTATTTATCCCTATCCCCACAGTATGAATTGCTTCATCATACGTTTGTGCCATACCTTTGCGTTGAACCTGGTAGCCATTCTTGCCATCAGGCCGGATATCAAATTCCTCCGTACCTAATTCATAATAAATCCAGTTCCGGCGGTAAGTGTATCCTGCAAGTATCTGAATATCATTTTTCTCAATTCCGGCAGCGATTCTCACCGCCTTGGATTTGCCCGACCAAATAGGAGCAAAGCGAAAATTTTGATATAAACCCTGGCTTGGGCGAGCGTCAAGCGTCAGAAAAGTTTGAGACGAATTCGCCAAAAAGATCCATTTGATATCGCCTTGCGTATGAGTGTTCCGTTGAAATCCCGAATCTGCAACCACAGATACAGAAGGGAGTTTTAGCAAAACTGGATAAGGTTTGATAGCAACTGAATGTAACGATGCGATTTCCGGTATTGCAGGCTCTCTTATAATTTCATCGGATTGAGCAGGGCTTTCCGGCTTATCTGGTACCAGGAGCTGTTCAATCGCCTCTGCTTTGATAAGATCAGGCCCAAGTTCCCGTGAATTACCTTGGTGGACATCAGGCTGAGGATGTTTCGGATATACAAAATGCTGTTGATTTGCTCCGGACCGCAGCGTTGTATGTGAACTACTATCGGGTAATGCGTTGCGTTCCGCGCTTTCAATTATCCCCGTTTGCTTCATCGGAGAAACACTCGCTTGCTTATCGAGCTGCTGCGCGGAAGGTCTGAGCACTGCCCGATACTTTCTGGTAATTGATCCTCCAACAACCCAGGCTATCAGCAAAACCACTCCCAGCAAATACCAAACAGCCGTATTTTTATTAGGATGCAGACGATCATAAATACTATCGTAGAGCCCAGGTTTGACTTCCGCTTCTTCTTTGTCAAACCGCGACTGAAGTCCCCTTCGAAGGATGTCATCAAGATTTTCTTCCGAGTCTGTCATGTTCGATAATTCCTTGTTCTTCCAATTTTCTTAATAAGAGGTTGCGTCCACGAACCGTTTGGGATTTGGAGGTGCCTGGACTAATCGAAAGCATTTCGCCGATTTCCTCGTGTGTATAACCATCGATATGATGCAGGTTAATCACGGTGCGATAGCCGTTGGGCAGACCTCTGATTATCTCCAATAGTTTTTGCATATCAATATCCGATAGGATTCTTTTGTAGTCCTCCGATTCCAATGAAACCTCAATACTTTCCACCGGTGCCAGCAAGAGTTGTTGCTTGGTAGTACGTTTATAATAGTCAATGGCCGTCCGGACGACGATCATTTTTATCCAACCGTCGACCGCTGATATATTTCTTAATTCTCCTATATTCTTGAAAACTTTTACAAACGCGTCCTGAAAAATCTCATCACCCTCCATTGACGTCCTGGCGTACCGTTGACAAATGCTCATCATTCGCTTTTTGTACATTTCATAAAGCATACTTTGTGCACTGGCTTCCGACTTCTGACAGCCTATGACCAACTCCTCGATTGATTGATATCTTTTCTTTTTTCTAAAAAGCATTCAGTTTGCTTCGTTTCGCCGTAATGTGAAGGGGTAAGTCCATTACGACAGATTGATAGAAGAATTTGGTGATGTTCAAGCCGGTATCTACTGCCTAAAAAGCGCCGTAAAATAGGTTTCGACCAGATTGCCGTCCTTGTCAAAATACAGATTTACTTCTTGCCTGCTTAACATGACCTGGGCCGGTGTAAGGTCCACCCGATACCCCCCGAATGGCCCGTCTTCAAAGCGCAAACCGTAGCGATAAACCATCGGCGCGTAGGCGGTATTATTTTTGATATAGTCTCGAATCTTTTTAGGGAATTCGTCAAGTTCGTTATAGTACTCAATGTTGCCCATCATGGAAAAAAATACTTTACCTGTATCGTCGATGAGCATGTCATTATAGGAAAGAGAAGTCGATTGCCCGCCCACTGCGAATACGGATGGAATACCGTTTCGCACATAGACCTTCGCACCACCAGGCTGAAAATACCGCGGTTTGAGCAGACTTTGTATTTTATCGGGGAGTTCTTCGTAGGAAGAATAGTAGGTCAGTTCTGTTTCCGGGAACATGTAAATAGCCTTATCAAAGCTCGACCAATCATCCACTGAATTGACCCAACGAATGGTGAAGTTCTGATTGTTCCAACGGTATTCTGCACAAAACTGCTGAGGATATCCAGGCGAGGAATCATCTTCCCTAAAATTTGTATACGTGCCGCCTTGAATCAATTGGCTGTCCGTAATCCGACGAAGTGTTTCCGGAACCTGCTCATCTAATAGTTTGGCATGCGCCAGGCGCTGAGTCCTGTTTAATACGGAAATGAACTGGGACTCATCTTGCTTGAAATTCACCTTCCAGACTTTATCACGGATAAACGTCCTGGCCACCAGTTCGGTCGCACGAGGGAAGAGGTTGTAAACATTTGAGGCCACCTCTTGTGGGATTTCCTCTGATGGAGGATCAGGTTGGGGCTCTTTTACCGAATTACATCCGCTAAAAAGCACTGCTATTAAGAAATAGCAGGTAGAGACATGTCTGTTAATCATTTCATATAAAGCCTAAATTCAAAAAAGATAGGTGACGATTTATTAACAAGACTGCTTGCAGAGGTTATGCGGTAGCATGTATATGTAATTTCTTTTGGAATTGGTTAATCCGCGCCTCAAAGTTCCATTATAATAACCAAGGCACAGCCGATTAATACAACAAACTGAAAATAACACTTTGGTTGCACTAAAATTGTATAATTTGGGTATTTGCTTTTGGCGGATTCAGAACTCAATTTAAATGGATTTGTTTCATTTTTTGCGTTGTAACTTGTTGTAAATCTGGCAAATAAAGCCAATCTCTTTTTAGCCGAGGGGTTCGAACTTCAAATCCGTCAAACACCAGATTTTCAGGAAAGATCGAACCCATGTAAGTGTCCTGAAAAGGCAGACAGTTTGAAATTAGAGATCAAACCTGAATTTTGAATTGATGAAAAAGACGTGATTCACAGAGACGCAGCGGGGTGGCCCGTGCCATCGTTTCGATCCTCAAGCAACAGGAAGCAGGTATCCCAACCAAGGAAATTTAAGTAACGAGCGGTCAATAGTCAACCCTCGAAAATAGTACTCAAAATTTTGTCACTCTTCTTCTGAATTGAGTCGGCGACATCCCGGTAAATTGTTTGAACTGCCGTGTAAAGTAGGAAGTAGATTGGAAATTGAGCTCGAAAGCAATGCTCGAAATATCCTTGCTGATGTCCTGAAGAAGGATTTGGCTATCCAATATGCTCAGCTCGCCGATCCACTGCTTGGGCGGTTTGCCGGTTGTTTCCTTAATGCATTTACAAAGATAATTCTCGGAAATAGAGAGCTTGTTGGCATAAAACAATACCTTCTTCTCCGTCTGATGGTATCGCTGGACAAGGTCTTTGAATTGGAGCGTGATATAGAAAGTCCTTTTGATGGACGCCTCTTCCAGCGATTGATCGGGGCGCATTTTCATTAATGCAGCTTTCAATAACAACCCGCTTATTTCTATGCTGTCGTTAGAGCCTAGTTCCAGTTCGAGCAGCCGGAGCAAATGCGACATCCAGTTCTCGGTCGGCTTGGACAGCATGGCGTAGGGCGATGTTTTAAAGAAATGGTAGTCGGTGCTTTTGTCGAGGAATATGTTTTCCAGCAGCTCGTTTTCAAATACGATAAAAAACCCTTCAGTATCTTCCGAAATTTCGAGCGTGCGGGTAATGCTTCCTTGTTTGACCAGAAGCACGGAGCCCGGACAATCTCATATTCAGATATTTCCAGCTGCTGCTTGATCCTTCCGTTGGTCACGAAAATGATAAAATTGAAAGTGGTAGGGTATGGAAGGACCGGGATCAATATATTCCGGAGGTAGTTTTCGATCCGGTACAGTTGCAGTTTGGAATTGTTGAAATAGATCTTTTCCGACAACCCTGGTAGGAACAAACTTTTGTACTCAAAGTTTGACAACATCTTGATCGTATCGCTCATAGCTCCGCAGAAAATATTCCGGCCCCATATGTCACCTTTTTTACACACAATAAAGCACAGAATATCAAGACAATACCCTAACAAAACCACCTTTTTTAGTTCAAAAGAGCCAAGGCACGTCATGTTCCTATGTACTGCCTGATCCGTAACATTGACCCGACGAATATTTCACCATGCAAATAACTGCCACATTCTCCTGTTTTTTGCCACTGCTTGTTGGCCGATCGCTCACAAAGGAGTATAGTACAATTAACGTTTTTTATTTTTTCTTATCTACCAGCAAGTGCTTCCGTGCCGGATCCTGTTTGATATTAGCAATTTCATTTTCTATGATTTCGCGCACATCATCCTTAATCTGCTCGAAAACCTTTTTGATAATCGCTGCATTCACCTGTCTGACGACTGGGATTGGCTTATAGGCCGCTGCCTCTGCCGCTAAGGCCTGATAATTGTTCATGATACGATTATAAAATGCTTTAAGGTCAATGCACTGATCGGGATTGTCGGCGACTAAACCGACAAATTCCCCTGAGCTCATTGATGAAATCTTAGATGCGGGAATAGCAAGATCCAACTGTATCGATTTGCTGATCGAAGTATCGGAGCGGTTCAGTGAAAGTGCCGTGCGATCCTGCTGAATTTTCCCGAAACGCTCGGAAAGATGCTTTGCAGTGTCACCCAAGACCTGGCCACTGATCACATTGCCCGTAATATTCACAATAAGGTCAAATATACCGGCTTTGGTGAAGAAGCTCAGGCTCAACTGCGCGAACAGCTCATGAAAGCCCAAAATGAGTTCAGCATTAAACGGGTCACTTCATACGGCAAGGACGAGCTGGCTGTGTCGCTGAATTTCAAAAAATCAACCAATTCAGATATGTATTTTTTTAACAGCTACCGAGCCGAACTTCAAAAGCCCGGCTCGGAGACTAGAGTCGGCCAGACGTTTTACATTAACAATGAAGGAAGGAACATCACCCAAAAGGAGGCGTATAACCTGCTGGATAGCAGATCGGTCAATAAAGACTTGGCAAATAAAGACGGGCAGCTGCACAACGCATGGCTAAAACTCGACTTTAAGGAAACAACCTCCAACGGCAATTTCAAAGTTCGCCAATTCAGCCCCCAGTATGGCTTTGAACTTGAAAAAGCACTAGAAAAGCCCCCGATTAAGGAGCTTACAGATCCACAGGAAAGGGTCAGGCTGTCGGAATCCTTGGAACGCGGGAATCGCCAGGTTGTAACTTTCGCCGGCGACGGTGACCAAAAACGGTTCATCGAAGCAAATCCCCAGTTCAAATCTATTACCGTCTACGACGAGAATCAAAAAAGAATCCGTCAGTCAGGCGCTGACGAGACGCAAAAAAGTATAGAGCAGACAGAGAAAAAGAACCATCAGCAGGGAAACAAGGAATTGTCGGGTGAGGAAGAGAAAAGTGAAGGTAACAGCAGGAAACGCAGCGTTAAGGTATGATCAATTCTGATTCGCAAAATTCCGCACTCGAATTCCTAACTTCTTTCTTTAGGCGGATACAAAAAGACCCTAAAATCGGCCCGTCGCACATTGCGCTTTACCTGACGATATGGAAGGAAGCGATTTCATCGAAAAACCCCGGTCACCTTGCGATTTATAGCCGGCCACTGATGAAAGGAGCAAAAATTAACAGCAGCTCGACATATTCCAGGATTCTCAAGGACCTGTGTAACGGCGGCTACATTCGTTTTGAACCTTCGTACTTTCACAACCAACCTAGTAAGTACCGATTAGTCCCGCCATAACAGGGTCGAATTTGATCTGACAAACATGGCGTGCAAATGTTCGTTACATTTGGGAGAGCTCTCGACTTTTTCATCTGGTCAGCTCGAGAAGACTTTTCCATTTATTTCATCAAGGCTCAATGTTCAAAAACTTGAAGCCTGTTACCATTAAGTGCTGATGACTTGTTAATATCACATCATCTACAATATGCATCAGTTTTTGCTTAGAAGGGAAGGATTTGTCCGAGGCAACCGAGATCTCCAAATTTTGGGGAGTTATCCTAAGGAGAATACTTTTTATGATATATCGGCAACCTCTTGCTGCAAGAGGTTGCATTTCTGTTACTTGAAATCGCCCTATCAATCTAATTACGATTCACCACGATTTTCTGTGAAAATGATGAGCCGTCCCTCCGAATTACTCGCACAACATAATTGCCTGGCTGCAAGTGCGAAACGTCGATTTGCGAGGTGGGTGCCGAACCTGAATCATATATGCTTGCAGCTTTTTCGTTGATAATCTGGATGCTTTTCACATGCCGAAAATCGGCGAGCTTCAAATTTAGAATTTGGGCGGTGGGATTCGGATACATTACTACTTCTGGCATTGTTTCGAATTTCACCGTGGCGATAGCGCTGTATCCATAGGTTTCATCATAGTCGATCATTTTCAGACGATACAGATTTACTCGCTGCAATGAAGGGGAGTTATGTTTGAAATCGTAATGCATAATCACCGAACTTGTCGCAGCAGCCTTTACACTGCCGATGGTATTCCAGGACTTACCGTCTAAACTATGCTCGATTTCAAACCGGTCACTGCCAGTTTCAGATGTTGTCTCCCAATAAAGTAGTGCGGTTGTTCCCTCATTTTCTCCACTGAATTTACTTAGTGTAACGGGAAGGCGATCTTCGTCCGTAGTCTTTACAATCCAGAAATCCTCGCTGCCAAAAGCTTGCTCCGTTTTGTCGGCACCAATTCCGGAGACGGAAACTCCCCCCAGGACGAAACCATTATCCGACGTTCGCCGAAAGCACCTGATAGACTCATATTCAGTCCCTCCGAAAGTCGTATCCCAAATTTTGTTCCCATTGGCATCTAGTTTAACAAGCCAAAAATCACCTCCACCTTTTGAGACCGCGGTTTTGTCACCATCGACGGGTGGGCCGACATCCGCTGCGCTGATGTAGCTTCCATCCGTCATCTGCAATATATACACGAATCCTCCACTCGCGGAAGAGCTCAGATCTTTATTCCACTGAATATTTCCGTCCGACGCCAGTTTGACAATCCAATAGCCCGTCATTCCTTTTTTGTCAACCGTCTTGTCTCCACCTGGTCCCGACCATGTAGTGCCTGATAGAATAGCGCCGCCGTCAGAAGTGACTTCCATAGAATAAAGATAGTCGCTGGATAACCCACCTATCGTTTTATCCCATTCGATATCACCATTTGCATTCAGCTTAATAATCCAATAATCCTCCTCGCCCTTCAAGGCGCTTGTTTTGTTTCCACTAATCCCCGACCACGTCCAGCCGGCAACCATATACCCGCCATCCGGGGTTGGACTTACTTTTTTAAATACGTCCATATTGTTGCCCCCAATCGTTTTTTCCCATTGGACTGAACCATTCGCATCAACCTTTACAATCCACATGTCGTCGTAGCCGTACGCGGGACTTTCTTTGTCACCACCACTGCCCGAGAATGTCACACCCCCAACTATCGCACCGCCATCGGCGGTAGGTTCGCAATTGGTTACTCCTTCTATTCCCGGTCCGCCTATTGTTTTGTCCCATAGTTTGGTGCCATCCGCACCGAGTTTAACTAACCAGAAATCATATTCACCTTTTGAATTTTCGGTTTTGTCCCCTCCGGTGTTAGCGGCGGAACTGCCGGCTAACAAATAGCCACCGTCAGACATTTGAAGGATAGAGCCAACGGATTCTGCACCCGACCCCAGTCTCCTTTCCCATTGCTTGGTGCCGTTTGCGGACAGTTTAACAACATAAATATCCTGAAACGTTACTGGTGGCGTATAAGAAATGACCGACCAGGAGTGCCCGGTCATTATGTAGCCACCATCAGCTGTTTGCCGGATATCTTTCATGTTGTCGGAAGCAGTGCCGCCCAACGATCTATCCCATATTTTGAGGGGTTGAGCTTGTAAGGCGACGCATAGAAATGCACCTGCAAACAAGAACGCCGACTTCAAAAAACGATCTATAAAATGCATAACATGTGCGCCCTTCGAGAGCTTTTGTGGGAAAGTAGAATGTACCTTTTTTATTCTTAAATTGGCTTTACCGAATCTGGCAATGGCCTATCTGCGGCAATAGGCGCCGGCTTCACAGTCAAGGACGGACCCAATTCGATCAGTGCCTCCTGCACATCCTTGAAAGCGTAGTAACTGCAAGTCTCTGCAAGGGTGGCGATGAAGGCAAGTACCGTCAGAATGATCGAGAACCATGCTACCAATTTCAGGACAGCAAATTTCTCGATATTCTTAGAAACCAATCCTGTATTTCTAGATAAAGCACATATTACCAGCCAGTTACTTGATCCAAACAGGAAATTTATTAAATGTATCGGATCTAATTATGGGCAATCTACTTGAAATTAAAAGTATTGGGGAAATGCACGAGATATTGGAAAGAACCTAAGATTATATTAAGATCCTGCGTTCGCACCTTTCAATGGAAGAGAGTAGGCTACAAATCGAAGAAGAAGTAAGCCACGTACTCGTCCGGCGCTATCATGATGTTACCATTGGCACAAGGTATTACGGTGTAAGGCTGGTTGTACTTTGAATTATGTGCCAGTGAATATCCTTGTTTGTGAAGCACTATCATGCAAATAGTATCAACAAAGCGATTCACCAAAATAAAAATCTTCGAATTTCTATAAGTTATCTTATGTTAAATAAAATCTCATTGCCAACAATATCGTTAAGGGTACGAAGAACTCATAGAAAGAAAAAACTGCATTAAGAAAGATGAAAATATTGGACTATGCGAGATGCAACATCTCTCCGGTTTAAACCTATGTCCTTTAAAAGATGAAAAACTATTAAAACATGTAATTTTCTAGTTAATTGATACAGTTCTAGTCCTGTAAAAGCCAGATGCCTTTTACTCCTATTATAATGCGTATAATAATTTCGGTTATTTTTAGCACTTGAAATAAAAGATTCGGTATCTCCAAAAGCATCATATAATTGGGTGCCCCTAGTTTGATGTACTAAGTCATGAAGGCGGTCGTGAAGTGTAAGCGCATTATAACGGTTAAATTGCTCTTTTAGCCAATTTAAATACTGTGGCAATTGTTGCTTAGATAATGCTAAAACTTTACGTCTCATTCTTAGAAACTCCTTACTATATTTTATTTTATTTTGTTGTTGCATTACAGCATGATAAGCTTCTAAAATTTGCGCATAATTTAAAAAAATAGTTGGATTACTCTCGTGCTTCCACTGATATTGCTTAAAAAACAAGTTCATTGATGATTCGTTTTTCTCGAAAAGAATGAACCACTTGGAAATCAATTTCTCAAATTTTCGATTGACCGTGTCTAGTTTAAAAAACATCCTATGAGGGTTTACAACTTTCCGAATGTCGGTTCCTACTGGCCTCGGAATAAGTAAGCGGAACGGAACTCGTCGCATTCTTTCTCCTTGTGCGAAAGTTTCTATATGAATATTACTGTAAAGTGTGATTCGAGTAGTATCATCTAATCCTAACATGAGGAAATTGCTAAAAACCGTCAAGGTGTCTAAAATCTTGTCCAGAGATAACAGAATCTTAGTTTCAAGTGCTACCTGAGTAGATTGGCTGAGATTTACATTTAATTGACTATTACCGAACTTGATACCACTAACACCGAAAAGAATAACTCCGCTTAATGATCCATTAATTTTAAAGGGTATGTTCTTCGGGAGTGCGTAGTTTACCTTAAAGTTGGTGGAGTAATTCGTGGATTTTACCTTGAAACCCGTCTTTCCAACCCACTCTTTTAGACCATACAGCTCCGCATTTATTCTTGAAAATTGAAAATCTTTCTCGTTATGTAAATGGCCTCCCTCAATGATATATTGAACATGATAGTAATACACCGCTCCACGTCCAAAGTCATGCCGAGAGCATACACACTTATAAAGGGTCACAGGTCCCTCAGACGTATTTCCAAGGAAAATATCGATTTCTTGCTTCAGAATCGGGTTGTTAATTTGATCGATAGGTAACACTAGGATGCTTCCATTATCAGGGTCAAAAGTTAGCGATCCTTGGAATCTTGGTACTTTCTCTAAAACTTGTGAATCATGTGGGACAAACCAAGTTCCTTCAAAATTCTTAGTGTCATTCATAGTAGAATAGGACGGAGAGTTCAAATGTTGGAAATGTTAGGCACTCGGATCTTTTTTCGTTCGCTCCCATCCCTCGATCTCTATTCCTTCTAGTCTAAGGTAATTATATAATGTGGCTTTGCTACCGATTTTCAATTGATCACAAATCTGCTTCGTTGTGTATCTTCTGCTTTGATACAAGGTTGCTGCTAAACTCGCGAGTTCTTTGGATTTTTTGGTGAGCCCCTTCAGCCTTCCCCCTACCCTGCCCCTTGCACGCGCTGCCTCCATTCCTGCCAAAGTTCGCTCCATTAAAATCTCTCTCTCATTTTCTGCAAAAACCGAACTGAGCATATACCATAGCCTGCCCATTTTAGTCGAAGTATCGATCCCTTCTGAAATACTCCGGAAATCAACACCCATCTCCTTCCATTCGACCATTAATTTGATCAGCTCGTAAGTGGCCCGGCCGAGACGATCAATTCTCCATACAACGATCACGTCTCCCTTCCGTAGCTCGGAAACCATCTTTGCGTACTCGGGTCGCTCCTTAGAAGCACCCGAAATCTTCTCATGAAAAATTTTCTCGCACCCTGCCTTCTGGAGAGCATCGAATTGCAGATCCTGGTTCTGCTCATTCTTCGAAACCCGTACGTAACCAAATATCATGTCAAATTACATTTTAACCCCTATGACGGTAATATAATGTAATTAGATTTCATGTACCACTAAAATGAACTCTATTTCGGCGGCTTTCGGAGTAAAATGCATCGTTAATATAAACGTCGGCAGAGTACAGAAAAACGACCGGATAAATTAGCGCAGTAGTATCATAGACATAATCTATCATCGGGAATCAGTCCTTAATATGATCGCTAATACAGCACGTATAGTTTTTGTGATGATTCAAATTAACGCCCGAATGAACTGCTCATACGGTTGTGGCATGTCAAGCCACTTAAAGTTATCCGTAAAGGCTAGTATGATTATAAATGAAGTCACTATCCCGACGACAGCAATACCAACTGCCGCTGGTTTCGATTTAGTCTTCAAATAATGAATGGCCGAAACGTGCAAACTGATTGAGGCCACAGCCAGGAAATAGTAGGGTATAAAAATAAAAGTTGCAGGATAATAGTTAAGCCCAGCCGCAGCAAAATAGAAATTGGTGTCCAGGTGCTCGATGTACCGCCCGGAAAGAACTGCGCCAACGTGGGCAATGAGGAAAAACGAAAGGTAAAGGCCGGAATATACCTGGATCTTCTCGGCAATGGTCTGGGCATCCCGTTTGTAAATCAGCCTGATGCCCGTAACGATCTGGAACAAAACGACCAGCAGTAGAAGTGTTTCCACGACCGGATGTCTGTAAACGAGCCGGAACTGGTCCATGATCTGGATATGTTTTTCCGGCCCATCGAGGGCGAAAAGGTGGTTTATTAAGTGAAATGCTATGAAAACCGACAATGTAACACCGGATATGTAATGTAGGGATTTTACCAATGCCCTTCTATCGTTTTGAATATTCATGGGATACGCAATCGAGGTTGTTTAAAAGCACGGTCAGTAATTGCTACCAACCGTGCATGATCAGGACAATCTAAAAACTGCAAGGTTGTCAGGCTTGGGGCGAAAGAGACTGAAGATATTCCTGGAACCGCGTTTCACCCAGATACGCATTTCCTTCCGGAACCAACGTCGATGTCGGCACTGCCAGGCCGAAATATTCATTGCTGTCGTTGGCGATCACCGTTTTACCCGCGTCATTTGTCTTCACATAAGCTTCTACGAATTTGCTCATGGGCCCACGGACAGGGCCCGCAATCTCGACAGTTCCGTTCGCAGGCTCAGATATCGCAAACCGGGCAATGAACAGCGCCACCTCTTCGGCAGCAATGGGCTGGAAATCGAGCTTCGAGACATGAACTTCACTCCCCTGTTTGCCTCCCGCAGCAATGGTGGGCACAAATTCCTGGAATTGCGTACTGCGGACGATGGTGTAAGGAACTCCGGAGCTTTTTACCAGGTCTTCCTGGATTTTCTTCGCCCGCATATAACCCATTCCTTCCATCAGGTGCGTGCCGACAATGGATAGGACGACATGGTGTTTGATGCCTGCATTCAACTCAGCCGACAAAATGTTACGCCCCACTGTCTCAAAAAACTGGATGGCCGGAGCGTCCTCAAACGAAGGAGAGTTGGAAAGATCGACGACCACGTCCGTGTTCTCCAATGCATCTGAAAGCCCCTCGCCTGTAAGTGCATTAATACCGGTGGAAGGAGAACCAGCAATGACGGTGTGGCCAAGCTGGCGAAGTTTTTTAGTGACGTTTGAGCCAATCAGGCCCGTGCCGCCTATGATTACAATTTTCATGATTTCTGGTTTTGTGGATCAATTAAAAGGATAGGCTGGTTATTCGTTAATCCAGTCGCTGAACCGGATTGCGCCAGGGTAAAAATCGCCCTGGGGGACCAAAAGGGACTTGGGGATTTCAAAGAACATGTACTTATTCTCGTCGTTGGCTTTCAAAGGCTTTTCCCCGCCTTTAACAGAAAGGTACTGGCTTACGAACTCGTTCATGGGCGCCAGGTCTGGCCCTGCGATTTCCACGGTCGTGTTTTTAGGCGCTTCCAATGCGAGCCGGGTAACCAATGCGGCCACGTCTTCTGCTGCAATGGGCTGGTAGTCCACGGTAGAAATGTGGATGGCCTCCTCGTCGGATTGCACCGCAATTAAAGTCGTGATATGTTCGTGGAACTGCGTAGCGCGGATGATCGTGTACGGGATACCGGATTCTTTGATAATATCCTCCTGCTCTTTTTTGGCGCGCAGATAACCGATGTACAAAGCCCGGTCGGTTCCTACGATCGATAGCACCAGGTGATGTTTAACACCGGCCGCAATTTCTGCCGCTGCCAGGTTCCTGCCTGCTGCGCGGAAGAAATTGATGGCTGTATCTTCCTCGGGAGAAGCCGAGTTAGACAGATCGACGACCACCTCGGCACCTTTCATGGCCTCAGCTAGGCCTTCGCCAGTCAATGCATTGATGCCCGTCGAAGGAGCGGCTACGACTACCTGATGGCCCAACACCCGCAGTTTTTCGCTAACCCTTGTTCCGATTAACCCCGTACCGCCTACAATAACAATCTTCATAATTTTGAAATGTTTAAGTTTAAAATCTTACAGATGATCCTAAACTTGCCATTTCGATGCCAAATATTTAATAAACTGATTATCAATAATATATTTAATACAGACACCTCTCATTTTCACCGTATTTGGTGAAAACATCAAAAGTATCATCTTATTTGATGAGCATAGACGAAATGCCCCAACTGGTGAAAGGACTTAATGAGCGTAGTAATCGGCCTTTGAGATGCCCAACTTGCGCATTTTGGAATGAAGGGTATTACCGGGGATACCCAAAATTTCTGCGGCACCACCGATGCCGGAAATTTTGCCGCCGCACCGGCGCAATATCTGTATGATGTGCATACGCTCCACTTCTTCCAATGGTAAATCGGATGGCCTCATTGGATCTTCGGTCGTTACCCCTGTCGCTTGCGGCAAGAAAAACTCGGTGATCATCGGACCTGTCGCCAGTATCACCGAGCGCTCAATCAGATGTTCGAGTTCGCGCACATTGCCCGGCCACAAATAGGCCTGCAACTGCCGTAACGCGTTGGCTGATAGTTTGACGGTTTTCTTGCCTATACTTTTGCTGAATTTGGATAAGAAAAATCCGGCAAGGCTTTCGATATCTTCCCTGCGGTCGCGCAGCGGCGGCAGCTTGATAGGGAATACATTCAAACGGTAATACAGATCCGAGCGGAACCGGCCCGCTTTTACTTCCGCTTCCAGGTCGCGGTTGGTGGCGGCAATGATCCGAACGTTTAGTTTGATGGTAGTTTTACCGCCTACACGCTCCATTTCCTTTTCCTGCAAAACTCGCAGCAGCTTCACCTGTGTTTCCAACGGCATCTCCCCCACCTCGTCCAAAAATAGTGTGCTGTTGTTGGCCAGCTCAAATTTTCCGATGCGCCGCTCGACGGCCCCGGTGAATGCGCCACGCTCATGGCCAAACAACTCGCTCTCGATCAGGCTGGCAGGCATAGCTGCGCAGTTGACCTTGATCATGAGCTTTTCTTTGCGGGAAGACGCGTTATGAACGGCTTTTGCGATCAATTCCTTTCCAGTACCCGTCTCGCCTAGCAGCAGCACCGTCGAGTTGCTTTCAGCCACCAGGGAAATCAGCCGGTATACCTGCTGCATCGCTTCACCGCCGCCGACAATCTCTTCAAAATCCTGATTGAGCTGCTGTTTGAGATAGTCGTTTTCGTTTTCCAGCTCTTTTTTCAAACGCAGTATCTGCTCGTGCGCAAGCACATTGGAAACCGCGGTCGAAATCTGGGCGCAAATACCTTGCAAAAGCGGCCCGCTGATCCGTTCACCCAGCATCCAAACCATGCCCAGGTTCTGCTCGCCCAATCTCAGCGCCGATGCATAGACAGTATTAATCCCGCGCTGCTCACGCTGGATGGACAGTTTCAGGCACTTCGCTTCCAGGTTTTCATCAATGTCCAGCAAAATCGGCTGGTTGCTTTCGAAGACGAGTTTTATATGTTGCTCATTAATATTTAAAGAGTAAAATTCTTCGTGCTCAGCTACCTCGGTTTCCTGGAAAAACTGCCGGTCGAAAAGGTAAGGCCGCAGGGTAACCTGGTCTTCCGCCAAGAGGTACATAACAGCGATCCGGGTTTGAAACAAGCCCTGCAAAACATTCGAAACCACATGATCCAGGTCGGATTTGGATTTAACACCGGTAATATCATTTGAAAACGTCAG
Organism: Dyadobacter sp. BHUBP1; assembly: GCF_050587785.1. NCBI lineage: Bacteria > Pseudomonadati > Bacteroidota > Cytophagia > Cytophagales > Spirosomataceae > Dyadobacter > Dyadobacter sp. BHUBP1. The sequence continues at coordinate 5,816 of NZ_JBOBIH010000015.1, read as the reverse complement.
CATCAGCTGCTGCTCAGCCTGCCGGCGGAGAATGTCCTCGTTGGCCATAATGTTGCCCATCGCAATGGCAATCTGCGAGCAGATGCCCTGCAAGATTGGAATGTTGATCTCGTCGATGCTCAGCCAAAGCAGACCAATGTTGGCGTTGCCGTTTCGCAATGCAATGCCAACCATTGTTTTGAAACCCATGTTTTCCCAAAGATTCAGGTAGGACAGATTGTAGCCTCTCTGCAACTCGCGGCCCACATTGAAAAGCAACGGGATGTAACTATCCAGGATGCGGTTTTGGAGCCCGTCATTGATCGGGTACTTCTCGGAAAGCACCCGCTCCAACAATGCCGGATCGAATGCAGAAGCGCCTGTATCGTACAGGTATGCCGACATCGTCAGCCCATCTTCATTGATCTTGCGGATCACATATCCTCCCTCGGGGTTGAGCTTTCGTAGTGCTGTTTTAACTACGACAGCCAGATCATCCCGGCTACGGACAGCGGTCATATCATTGCTGAAATCAAGCAGAAATGACTTTTCATTTTCCTTTTGCAGGATTTCTTCGTTTTTGATAATGTTGGAAACCGCGCTTGACAATTGCGGGGTGATCCGTTGAACGATGTCCTTGAATTCTTGCGAAAAACCATCATGCTGATCGGTGTAAATATGGATAAAGCCGATCGGCTGGTCGCCGGTCCGCAGCGTTGTCATCAGCACATGCCGGATACCTTTCTCGAAATTTACGCGCAGGAACGCTGGGCTTTGCGGGGCATCGACAATATCGGCGAGAAAGAAATCGACAGGACCGCCGGCCGCCAAAACGGATTGGATAAAGGGCTCGTCAAGCGGAAAACACGCCTTGACCATATCATCATATTCGGGGTGGTCCTTAATGGCTGATGCACGGTGATCAAGTAAAAATGGCTTGTAGGTTTCATCCTTGCGGTCGATCAAGGTCACAATCGTGTGCGTAAAGTGCATTAATGACTTGATCCGATCCGAAAACAGCACGATCAGGTCATTCTTGTTGCGCACTTTGGTGATATCATTGCCCAGATGGAGCAGCAATTGTCGTTCCCATTCAAGATTTGTATGATTATTACTGTTTTGATACAGGTTGGAAAACTGCTTCATCTGTGCGAGGTATATCTGAATTTAAGTTGATTTGTCCACCTTTTGCGCCGAATAGTAGGACAATTCAAATCCGCAACCATCCGTGCTTTGCATCAACAAAACAAATCAACCAAAGTTATGAAACAGCAAAGTATGGATTCAATCGAAAACACAGTTAATGCAATCGCAGAAAAATATCCGCTCGCAACAACACCCGAAGAAATCGTCCCGTCGCTTTTGGCGCATTTTAACTCGATGGATGTGGATATAATGCTGGATTTCTACGAACAGGATGCAGTGCTCGTCGACGCCCAGGGTGTCCCTCAGCGAGGGCGCGAGCAGATCCGCAAGGAGCTTTTGAAATATTACAGCGTCCAGCTGCCCATGCACATCATTGCCCGCCATATTTTTGTTGCTGGTGACACGGCATCGCTCGTATTGGACTGGAACATTGCCGGTAAAGCCCCTGATGGCACGGCGGTACACATGGTGGCAACCTCCAACGATATCGCCAGAAAAGGCCCTGACGGCTTCTGGCGGTACATCATCGACAACCCGTTCGGGACACAGGTTAGGAGTTTATATTAAACAAGCCGGGGCCGGGAGTCCGGCCCCAAATTAACATCTATGGCAAACACCGGCGTTATCCTGCAAAAATTGATCAATACGCACACAGGTGTAGAAGTCGAGCGGTGGGTAGGCAATCATGTACAAAACGCGGAAACATTCAAACCCCATCGCCATGACCATTATACCTGCCTGCTTCTGGAAAAGGGTAAAATTGATATTATGCTCGATTTTCAGCCCGTTACGGTTAAACCCGGGATGCTTTTTATCTCCTACCCAGGGCAGGTACATCAGGTGATATCATCTCTTGGCGGAGCAGGCTGGTATGTCTCGTTCGACAGCCGATTGATCGACGAGCCAATCAGGTCTACGCTGGATGAATCAGTGACCGAGGTACTGGCGGTGCTGCTCTCACAAACCGAAGATGCCTGGTTTAAAAAATCCATCGGCCTGATGTTGCAATTGGAAGAATTGAACAAAGGTGCTGATCACAACCGGATCGTTACACACGCGTTACTGAGAGCATTTGTCTACGAGGCCATGATCATTTACCGTAAAACGCAAAATCATCTGGCTGAACGTCGCGGGCAACGTCAGTTCGTTGTCGCCAAAGACTTTAAAAAGCTTCTGCGGAACCATTATAAGACCTTGAAAAAGCCTGCCGATTATGCCGGTCAGTTAAATATATCGGTTAACTATCTCAATGCGTGCGTGAAGGCCGTCACCGCTAACTCCGTCTCAGCATTAATCCATCGCGAGGTGATCGCCGAATCGCAGCGGCTGTTGTTTTACACAGATTTGGATATCAAGGAAATTGCATTGGATCTGGGATTCGAGGACCAGAAGTATTTTAGCCGGCTGTTTAAGAAGGTCGTTGGTGTCGGCCCAACTGCATTTAGAGACAAACAATTATCAATCGACTAGTCAACACCGGCAGAGTACAGAAAAACCACCGGATTTTTTGAGGGGATAAGATTGTATAGTTGGAGACATCTACTCGAACTTCCTGTGAGCGAAACGGCTTGGTGCGACTCGCCAACGTTCGATTTGGTACAAACCGAATAACGAGTGAAGGCCTGCGACCGTGACGTTTGACTTTCGTTTGAATTGATCGTAGCTTAATTTCAACTTTCGATAATACCTCACTTCCAAAGATCTCTATAAAACATCATGTACTTTCCTTTGTGGCTCATTTGTTCAGCAACACCTTACGTATACGAAGTGCGAGTGCTTGTTATTCTTACGCGAAAATTCGTATCGGCGACTGCCCACAATGGCGATACCCTATCATTATTAGAGCCAACGAAAGGAACTCAATCCTATGAATGATATCAGACATATTGCTACCTCTGGCAACGGAAAAGTTATCGCCGTTGCTGAATTCGAACGACGAGTCCAAATCGTTGATATAGACAGCTTAACGGTAATATCTGAATTCGATACAATACTTGATTTTGGAGGACAAAGGCTTGCAATTTCCGAGGACGGACTGATCTGCCTATGCGGAAGTTGGGATCGATATGGGATATGCGCTTACGAAACACGCACAGGGAAACTCATTTGGCGGCGTAAGGACCTTAAAAAGGTTCAGCACATCCAAAATCTGTCCGCTCATACAGATCAAGTATTTGCCCAATTCGAAGTGGGGCCAAGTCGTTCACTTGACATATACACTGGTGCCGAAGTACAAAAATTACCTGGCATCGAACACCTAGTCAATGCTAAAAATTTGCCAATTGATGTAATCGGAAAAAGGGGCAGTATACTGGTTCTAGATCGATTGACTCGTAAAACAATAGCAAGCGCTCCGACCAGGTCGTTTGCAATACTAGACATCGTCATTTCTGACGATTCGTTCGTGGTCTCAGAAAGTGGTGGCCCCCTGAGCTGCTATGACATCTCGACAGGAACACATAAATGGGATATACCGGCTGACGAAGACGGGCATTTTCTTCGCGCATGCTTTCACCTAAATCTTGAAGAGTTTGTTGGTGTTAGCTGGCCTTTTTTGAATGGTGGCAACAAAAAACTGAAATGCATTAACAAGAATACAGGTGAAATTACAAAAGAATTAGTAATTGGTTGCCCCGTAGAAACGGAGTTTGCGCTCAGCGGACAGGTTCTTGTCACATCAGAAAGGAAGGTTATTGACATTCAGAGCGGAACTTTCAAAAGTTGGCTATAACCCATTGTGGACGGACGAAGGCAACAAGAATCTTCTCGAGATACGGATTGAAACAGTACAGAAAAACGACCGTATTTGCGTACACTACTTGGTTTTTGACACTCAAACTTGTCTCTCATTTTCAACCATTTAGATATCGATTCAAGATCAAAAACAACTTGATGCGACATTTATTCCGTTGCAGGTAGGATACTCAACTTCCTGAACTCCACAGGCAAAGGCAAATGACGAAAGCTATTCTTTGGAACGTTCATCTCCGCATTGACCCATTCGAAAATCGAAAGGGTGCTTGTTCCCCGTTTTCACAGACCTATATTAAGGCTTGGAGAAAAGAGCGAGGAAATGGAGAAACGAGGTAAACCTAACAATGAGCAAGTCGTGAGTGTTGTCAAACACCTGAAAGATATTGGCGAAGACATAACTATCGAGCAAGCAGAAAAGATGCTGGAATCGATGCAACACCTGGTTACATTGGCTATTAATCAGTATTTTCGTAAGGCTTCTGGTTCGAAGCGCAATTCATCAACAAAATAATCAATACCATGTCCAGAGCTATTCTATATGTCAGGGTAAGCACTGATGAACAGGCAGAAAAAGGCTACTCTCAGCGAGATCAAGAGGATAGGTTACGAAATTGGTGTAAATACAATTCCGTGGAAGTTGTCGAAGTGATCCTCGAGGACCATTCGGCAAAAACATTCTTGCGACCAAAGTGGCAAATGCTACTTGCCCGATTAAGGGAGAATAAACGACTTCGGATTGACCAAATCCTATTTACAAAATGGGACCGGTTAAGTCGCAACGCTGGTGACGCGTACCAAATGATCAATGTCCTTCGCAAAGCGGGTATTGAACCACAGGCTATCGAACAACCACTTGATATCCGAATTCCAGAAAACAAGATCATGCTTGCTTTCTATTTAGCTGCGCCCGAAGTTGAGAATGACCGTCGCGCGTTAAATGTCTTCCACGGCATGCGTCGCGCCAAGAAAGAAGGACGCTGGGTTGCCACCGCCCCAATGGGGTATCGTAATGCCCGGTCATTTGACGGAAAAAAATAATTGAACCTGACACAAATAAAGCGCCGATAATGAGATGGGCGTTTGAAGAACTTGCATTGGGTAGGTTTAACACGGAACAAGTATGGAAGCAAGCGGCCAGAAAAGGACTAAAATGCAGCAAAAACAACTTTTGGCTCGCAATTCGGAATCCGGTCTATTGCGGACAGATATTTATTCCCGAATTCGAAGGGGAAAAGGCACAGCGTGTGAAGGGATTGCACGAGCCAATCGTATCGCCGTCAACGTTCAACTTAGTGCAGGATATGATTTCCGGGCGAAAACGGAATCCCTATCAAAAGCCCAAAATCGTCTCAGATGACAACCTTCCACTCCGTGGATTCTTACGTTGTACTAAATGCGATAGAATGCTATCAGGAAGCGCATCGAAAGGAAGAAGCACTTACTACTACTATTATCATTGTTCTTCCTCATGTGGTGTTCGATTATTTAAAGCATATCCTCACGGGACTCGAACACCTCTCAAAGCTCTATAAATCAGGCACTATAGAAGAAAAAAAAGGCAGATAATTGGTTCGATCTTCCCAGAAAATTTGACGTTTGACGGAATCGAACATCGAACCGCTCGGCTGAACGAAGGGATCGATCTTATTTATCAGATAACGAGCAAGTTACGAACGCAAAAAAAAGGGACAAGTGCGTTTAAAAACGACTTGTCCCTTAGGGTGCACCCGAAGGGTGCAACACTATATTTATAACATTCAATATATCAACACACTACCTGCTTATTGATTTAGCTGCTCTCGATTTGCTCACCAAAATTTTCGGAAGCATAAACCTGCTCAAAAGTACTAAGATTTACAAAATTTTTCAAGGTGATCACACGCCGAAACATGAGAACGACCCCGCGCTAAACTCGTGTGAGAAAGCAGCGGATTAGT
>NZ_JBOBIH010000014.1:0-97964 GCF_050587785.1 Dyadobacter sp. BHUBP1 | reverse complement strand
CGGTGGTAGGAAAAAATTTTACAGAATTTTCACCAAAATCTTTTAACCGATTGATAAACAAAACTGTATACTCAATAAAAATTTCAAACTTTTTTCAGCACCCCATGCCCGAAAACGAAAAAGGTGCCCGATCTACGATCAGACACCTCTTCGCTATTGCGATTTTAACCTTAATTACGATCCACAAGCTTCGCACCCTTCCGGATCATCGAGAGAGCATTGCATGTCGGAGCGATTATCACGCGGCGCGACCGGCTTAGCGTGTTCCTCCGCGTACTGCACGTAGTTGAGCTCTTTTTCGGCCACCACAGCAGTAGCAGGTTCCAGTTGCGGCTCTGCTTGCTTGCTCACGGTGAATTGTACCGGGTCAGATGCCGCGCGGGTACGCAGATAGTACATACCGGTTTTGAGTCCCTTCTTCCATGCATAGAAGTGCATCGAAGTCAGTTTGCCGAAGTTCGCTTCTTCCATGAAGATGTTCAGCGACTGCGACTGGCAAATGTAAGCACCGCGGTCCGCTGACATATCGAGCAGGCTGCGCTGTTTGATCTCCCATGCCGTTTTATAGAGTTCCTTGATATTTTGCGGGATATTCGGGATGGCTTGTACCGACCCGCTGGCGCGAACGAGGTTGTTTTTCATTTCCTCGCTCCACAGGCCCAGGCGCACGAGGTCTTTGAGCAGGTATTTATTCACAACCACGAATTCACCCGACAATACCCTTCTTACATATATATTGGAAGTGAATGGCTCGAAGCATTCATTATTACCGAGGATCTGGCTCGTAGATGCCGTCGGCATCGGTGCAAGGAGCAACGAGTTGCGCACACCGTTTTGTACCACTTCTTTTCGCAGCTTCTCCCAGTTCCAGCGCTTACTTTCCGGCGTCACACCCCACATATCGAATTGGAACACGCCTTTCGAGATCGGGCTGCCTGCCCAGGATTCGTACGGGCCGTGCTGCATGGCCAACTCCATCGACGCCTCCATTGATCCGAAATAGATCGTTTCGAAAATATCTTTGTTCAATTGACGTGCCTCGTCGGAGTCGAATGGCATACGCATCATGCAGAATGCATCGGCCAGACCTTGCACCCCGATACCGATCGGACGGTGGCGTTTGTTGCTCTTCTCGGCCTCGGGAACCGGATAGAAGTTCAGGTCGATGATCTTGTTCAGGTTGCGCGTTACTACTTTGGTAATCTCGTACAACTTTTGGTGATCGAAACGCATGAAACCATCCGCGCCTTGCTCTACAAATTTCGGCAATGCGATAGAAGCTAGGTTACAAACCGCTACTTCATCAGGAGCTGTGTACTCGATGATCTCCGTGCAAAGGTTAGAAGACTTAATGGTACCCAGGTTCTGCTGGTTGGACTTGCTATTGGCGTGGTCTTTATACAACATATATGGTGTACCTGTCTCGATCTGCGATTCCATGATCGCGAACCATAGGTCCTGCGCCTTGATAGTCTTGCGCGCTCTTCCTTCGCGCTCGTATTGCTCATACAATTTTTCGAACTCCGCGCTGTGCGTATCCGCCAGTCCCGGACATTCATGCGGGCAGAAGAGGGACCAGGTGTCATTCGCTTCCACTCGCTTCATGAACAAATCCGGAATCCACAATGCATAGAAAAGGTCGCGCGCGCGCTGCTCTTCTTTACCATGGTTCTTTTTCAGATCGAGGAAATCGAAGATATCCGAATGCCATGGTTCAATATAGATAGCAAAAGAACCTTTGCGCTTGCCGCCGCCCTGATCCACATAACGCGCTGTGTCATTGAACACGCGAAGCATCGGTACGATACCATTCGATTGCCCGTTTGTCCCTTTAATATAAGTACCCGTCGCACGGACGTCGTGAATGCTCAAGCCGATACCACCCGCCGACTGCGAGATCAATGCGCAGTTTTTGAGGGTATCATAAATACCATTGATGCTATCCTCCTTCATCGTGAGCAAGAAGCACGACGACATTTGCGGCTTCGGCGTACCTGCGTTGAACAAGGTAGGCGTAGCATGGGTAAACCATTTTTCTGATAGCAAATGATAGGTTTCAATCGCCGCTTGCACGTCTTCCTGGTGGATACCGATCGCTACGCGCATGAGCATATGCTGAGGGCGCTCGACAATTTTCCCTTCAACTTTCAGTAAATACGACTTTTCGAGGGTTTTATAGCCGAAATAATCGTAGGAATAGTCGCGGTCATATATAATAGTAGAGTCGAGCAGCGATGCATTCTGGCGAATCACCTCGTAGACCTCCTTGGAGATCAACGATGCATTTTCACCGGTTTTGGAATCTATATATGTATAAAGACGCTTCATTGTAGCCGAAAACGACTTCAATGTGTTCTTATGGAGATTTGAGATAGCGACGCGGGCAGCCAGGATTGCGTAATCAGGGTGCTTGGTGGTCATGGAAGCTGCGGTTTCGGCAGCGAGGTTATCCAGTTCGGCGGTTGTAACGCCATCGTAAATACCGGAAACAACCTTCTTGGCTACTTCCACGGGCTGAACATAAGCGGCGTCCAGGCCGTAGCTCAGTTTCTCTATGCGGGCAGTCACCTTGTCGAATTTTACGGATTCGCGGCGACCATCACGCTTTATGACATACATAGACATAAGTAATGTGGTGTTTGATAGAACGTTAGTGATGTATATTCTTGGAAGATCAGTCGGAGATGACTTTAAAAATCTCTTGAAATAACACTAAAGAAATCAGATTCGCAATCAGGATTTCTCTACAAAACCATGCCTTATAAGCATTGTCCAAATTACTAAATTGTTAAGAAACTAATAGCTAGTTGTTTACGGAAAGCTTACACTAAATTGTTTCAAAGAAAAAAAATTCAGAAAAATGCATTTCAAATTTTGCAAACTTTTTCAAAGAAAAATTTTTACCAAAGAAAGATTGACATGACAATAATTGCTGAAAATCAACGATTTAATATCGGTCATACTATTTATAATAATTCTAAACTTGTAAACTTTGTAAAACATAACACATTTCGTTTCAACACAAAATAGCAATCAGTAGCCATAAAATTTCAAACATATGAGCACAATTATCGAACAGGCCGACAGACGGACATTCCTTAAAACTACCTCCGGAATCGTCGCCGGCCTTGCCATGGGCGGATCACTAACCGGCGCCATGGCCAAGGCCACCGGAAACGCCGCTTACAGCATTCCACTCGGCGTGTATGCGGCCTACGACAAAGCTGACTTTTTACGCAGATCGGGGTGTGCTTACATCGAAGAATCCGTAGCGGGCTTCCTGATCCCAGAAGGCGGTGATGCCGGCTACGAGAAGAACCTCCAGCAACTCAAAAGCGAGCACTTCCCCATTAAGTCTTATGTAATCCTGCTTCCCGCGAGCCTGAAAACGCTGGGCCCGGAAGCCAACCACGAGGCGATCCTTCAACGAACAGAGACCGTTCTGAAACGCGCCAAGGAATGCGGTTCACAATTTGTCGTATTCGGAAGTGGTGCGTCAAGAATCATACCCGAAGGCTTCGACAAGGCCAAAGCAAAGGCACAGCACATCGAATTAACCCAAAAAATGGCGCCGCTCGCCGAGAAATATGGGGTTACCATCGCCGTGGAGCCGCTGAACCGCGGAGAGACCAATTTCATCAACAGCCTAGCCGAAGGTGTGGAGATCGTGGATGCAGTGAAAAGCCCGCGCGTGAAGCTGCTTTGCGATATATATCATATGTTAAAAGAGGACGAACCGGCGTCGGAGATCGTTAAATATGGTAAGCACATCGTGCATTGCCACATTGCCGAGAAAGAGAAGCGCACACCACCGGGTGTGAAAGGCGACGATTTCAGAGCCTACCTGGCAGCATTGAAGAAAATCGGCTATAAAGGCGGACTTTCCATCGAATGTTTCGTGTACACCGATTTTGAAAAGGAGGCAAAACGCGGCGTCGAGGTACTCAAACAGCAACTTAGTGAGGTCTAGCGCGTTAATTTTCGCCGTATTGCATTAATATTAAAAAAGATAGCGTTTCAATACTTGATTTACAAATCTGGATTTTTTACTTTTGCAATCCTTTTGGAAATCGTATAGAAACAAATAATACCATATACCAATGAAAAAAGATATTCATCCCAATTACAGAGAAGTAGTTTTCTGGGATCTATCAAGCGACTTTAAATTCATTACTCGCTCTACCATAGACACTAACGAGACTATCACCTGGGAAGACGGCAAAACTTACCCTGTGTACAAAGTCGAGGTTTCGTCTCAGTCACACCCTTTCTACACTGGTAAAAACGTACTGGTTGACACAGCTGGTCGCGTTGACAAGTTCAGAAAGCGTTACGGAAAATAAGCAACGCATTGGCTTTTTCCTGTGTGGTCGAACACATCAGGAGAACGAAAAAATACAGTGGCAGTCTCCTGACAAATATGTCCGGGAGACTGCTTCTTTTTTTGCCGTAACCAATAAAATGCCCGAACTTTGGCCTGCACATACGACTTAATTTATGCCCAGTACCATTCTGTTCGACGATCCCAAAATTAGAATTCAGCTATTACCCTTTACATACACCAGACCAGTCGCCGGCATCCGGTGCGGCATTCATACACTGGCCGAAAAATGGGCCGACAGATGCCACTCCATGGTCTCATTCCAAACGGAAGCTTATCTCGCCACCAAATACCCGGAAAACACTTCGGGAGATAATCTGTATATCAACGGCGCACTATGCCCGGATGACCACCTGACCGGCATTGTCAAAGGCCTGCCGCATGGCAATGCGCTTGTTTCCAATAGCGGGGAAATTCTGGCTGTACGAACGCATTCGACATGGAAAGCGTCAAATGGCACCGGCGGCCTTTCAGTAGTGGAGTATGCGGAACCTTTTACGATGATCCGCAATGTATGGGATATTTTCGGGCAGAATGGGGCGCAGATCAAAATCGATTATGAACGCATTGCTTCGGTCAGGAAATCGGCGGGTATCATTGACCCATTCACGCATTGCTACAAACCGGAGAATATATTTATAGAAGAAGGCGCGGTAATCAAAGCGTCCATTCTGAATGCCGAGAACGGACCCATATATATTGGCAAGAATGCATTGATCCAGGAAGGGTCGATGATCCAGGGGCCATTTGCAATCGGTGAAAACGGGGTGCTGGCGCAAGGAACGAAGATTCGCCCCAATACTACCGTTGGTCCGTCGTCCAAAGTCGGCGGGGAAGTGAGTAATTGCGTGGTTTTCGGGTACAGCAACAAGGGCCACGACGGCTACCTGGGCAATTCCGTGCTGGGAGAATGGTGTAACCTCGGCGCCAATACCAACAATTCGAATTTGAAAAACGACCACACGAATGTCAAGCTGCATAGCTATGCAACGAATATGCTCACCGACACCGGCTTGCTCTTCTGCGGGTTGATGATGGGCGATTATTCCAAAGCAGGAATTTCGACCATGTTCAACACCGGAACGGTTGTCGGCGTAAGTGTGAATGTATTCGGTGCCGGGTTCCAGAACAAGCACGTCCCATCGTTCACCTGGGGCGGCGCGGCGGAGGGCTGCATGGAGTATCGTTTCGATAAGGCCGTGGCGGTAGCAAAAGATACGGTGAGCCGCCGGGGCATCGCATTCGGGCAGACCGAGGAAGATATCATGCGTGCCATTTTTAAAAACACGCGCGGCCAATAGGCGTTTTACTTACCCATTAATTGATTTAAATCGTGCTTTTCAGAGATATTCCAGGACTTGAAAATATTAAAGCGACATTGCGCCGCTCGGTCCGGAACAGCCATCTGGCCCACGCCCAGCTTTTTGATTATCCCGCAGGCGGAGCAGGGCTGGCAATGGCCCTGGCATTCTCTACCTACATTAACTGCGAAAACAGAAACGAGGAAGACGCTTGCGGTGCCTGCGCATCCTGCATGAAAATGAGTAAGCTCATCCACCCCGATTTCCATTTCATATTCCCCATAGCCACTTCCAAAAAAGTGGATGGCAAAACGAGTGAAGCATTCCTGCCGCTCTGGCGCTCGTTTTTGCTGGAAAACCCCTACCGCGTCCTCCCCGACTGGCTCGACCATATCGGTGCAGACAACAAACAGGGTAACATTTCAGTAGAAGAAGCGCGCGGGATTTTGAGAAAATTGTCGGTAAAGGCCTATGAAGGCGAGTACAAAATCCTGCTGATCTGGAAGGCCGATATCATGAATGCGGCTTCTTCCAATGCGATTTTGAAAATTCTGGAAGAACCGCCTGAAAAAACATTGTTCCTTTTGGTAAGTGATCAATCCGATAAGTTACTGACGACCATCATTTCCCGGACGCAGCGGATTACTATTCCCGCATTCACCGATGCGGAAATCAAAACCTACCTGAAACAAGGCGATGTGACCGACGCCTTGGCCAGTCAGGTAGCATTCCTGTCCGACGGGAACATGGCCGAAGCGTTGAAACTCGTTCAGGAAGAGCAGGATGACCGCTCGGCATGGTTTGCCGACTGGATGCGCTCTTCTTACAAATTCGATGTTTCGCATTTGGTGAAGCTCGCCGATAACTACGACGTCATGAGCAAGGAAAAGCAAAAAGGCCTGCTCGAATATGCATTGCGGCTGTTCAGGGATATGCTCGTGTGGAGCCACGGCGCAGGTGAGCTTTTGCGCGTTCCGCAGGAAGAGCTTACTTTCGTACAGAATTTTTCCAAAACCGTCAATTTTGAGTCGCTGGAAAGGATGATCGGGGAAGTAAATACGGCCTATTACCACATTGAGCGCAATGTGCGGGCCAAAATGGTGTTTCTGGACCTGTCACTGACGGTCGCCCAGTTTTTCCAGCGCCGATGAAACGGCCATTGGAAATTATCGGCGCGACCGATATGGTGGATTTACCGGAACTGGGCTGGTATAATGTGCCTGTGCGTGTGGATTCAGGTGCCGCGACGTCCGCCATCCATTGTTCCCGGGTGAAATTGGTAGAGACAGAAGAATGCAAGGAACTTCATGTGTACCTCGACGCTAAGCGCGGCGCCCCTTCACATTTCTTTATAGTAACCGATTTTAAAGAAACCGTGATCCGAAACTCCTTCGGGAAGGAAGAAAAACGGTTTGTGATCAAGACACCAATCAGGCTTTTCGGCCGGAAAATAAGTACCGAATTTTCGCTGGCTAACCGGCAGAAAATGAGTTACCCCATACTACTCGGACGAAAATTGCTCAAAAACAGGTTCATTGTGGATGTCTCCCAAAAGAACCTGTCAGCGGCAAGGCATTCGCAGACACCAACTCGTTCCCCAAAATTACCTCAGAACTAGACCGGAGCACCAAGACCAGGGCGTAAAACCCAACCTCCACATTTTCTAAAAACATTTTTATGAAAATCGCCGTATTATCCACCAACCCGGACCTGTATTCAACCAGGCGTCTGGTGGAGGCAATCAAACAAAAGGGACACGAAGCAGTTGTGATCGACCACGTCAAATGCTTTGTCATGATCGAAGGCGGTAAGCCAACGGTCGTCTACAAAGGCAAGTCTGTTACGGGCATCGACGCCGTCATTCCCCGCATTGGCACGTCGGTAAATGCATTCGGCTGCGCGGTAGTGCGTCAGCTCGAATTAATGAAAGTATTTACCACCGTCAAATCGCAGGCCATCCTGCGCTCGCGCGACAAGCTGCGCAGCATGCAGGTCCTCGCGAAGGCCGGTATCGATATTCCAAAGACCGTTTTTGCCAAAAATCCGGCGCAAGTGAATGAGCTCATCCATATGGTGGGCGGCCCGCCGGTGATCATCAAACTGCTGGAAGGTACACAGGGCGTGGGCGTTGTACTCGCCGAAACGATTAAAGCCGCCAAATCGACCATTGAGGCATTCTACGGCTTGCGGGCAAACTTCCTGATCCAGGAATATGTGGCAGAATCGAAAGGCGCCGATATCCGCGCATTTGTGATCGGCAACAGGGTAATCGCCGCCATGAAGCGCCAGGGCGCCGAGGGCGATTTCCGCTCCAACCTCCACCGCGGCGGCTCCGGCTGTATGATCGAGCTTTCACCCGAAGAGGAGCATACGGCTATTGCAGCGGCAAAGGCTTTAGGTGTGAAAATAGCCGGCGTCGATATGCTGCAATCCGAGCGCGGGCCATTGGTTATGGAAGTCAATTCTTCCCCGGGCCTGCGGGGTATCGAGGAAGTAAGCGGTATCGACATTGCGTCGCTGATCGTGGCTTACATTGAAGACAAAATCGTTACTGATGAGGGCGATACCGTCGGGGTTTAGTGAATTTTGAATGATTGAATGATTGACCGGGTCGCCGGGGCGATGATTGAATAAACTGCTGCTTAAAAATCAACGGGTACGTGAATCTGCGGGAGTAGTGCTTCCAGATTTTCCTGTGATTTCCGGAACTCAGCCTCCATTTTATCTTTTTTGAATAGCTGGAACGCCAGCTGCTTTAATGGATTCTTTTTCAGATAGTATTCCAAAGTGAGGCGCGTGCGGTTTTCGGCCAGCTTTTCGAGTACGAAATAGAGCGTGTTGGTGAGCTGTTCGTCCGATTCGCTGAAAATGATGCGGGATTCGGGGTCATAGGTAAAACCGCTGGCATACATGATCGTTTCGCCGTCTTCTCGTATGCGCCGGTGGCGCGAGCCAACGCCCGGCAGGAAATGGTCGAGCTCTTCAATGGATTTCACACCGGCCTGCCAGCGGTGCCGCAGTTCCAGGTGGCCGGTGGTGAAGAACAGTTTTTTGATATCCGCATCATATTCCTTCGAAACCGACAGCACTTGCACCTTGTCCTTCGGCTCCAACAGGGGCGGTTCGTAGGGAGGAATGCTGGCTTTCAACGGGCCTATCTGGGTATACTGGAAAGGAATCTGCTCGGTCTCGGTCGTTTTGGAGCCGGGGTACCATTGCATCCAATCCGTAAAACCATCCGGCTTCTGTCCCTTGAGCAGGTTCTGGGTTACCAGCCAGTACTCGTGCTGGTCGATTTCGTTTTTGAGCAGCTGGTGCGCTACGATGATGTCTTTCCCAATCAGTTTCCTGAAATTCTTGACCTGGTAAGTGGTAAACTCTCCATAATGCGCCACCACTTTCAGAGTAAGATTCACCGCCGAAACGCAGGCCTTGCATTGGCAAAAGCGGCGGTTGTCGTAGGCAATGAGATATTTGTGAAAATCGCAGAACATCCGTTCCACCTGCCTGTACAGCGCTTCCAGCTCCGGTGCCTGGCCGAATTTGAAAAACAATATCGCGTCCCCCTCTATCTCCGAAATCTCTAACCCGATCTGGTTCGCATTCACGAGCGTTTCGAGCAATTCCTGTATAATATGCCGGCCATGCTCGATCTCCGTTTCATGCATAAACCGCGTAAACCCGCTGATGTCGGGAATGAATATCAATCCTTTATTTTCCATGGTGCTCATTTTGATTGGGTTAATTTACGGGGAATTCGGCAATCTTTCACTGGTTGATTTGAGAGTATCTCCATAACTTCGCCGTTCGAAAGCAGCTCGCTGAAACTGTCTCATCCAACGTTCCATCTAAATAACGTAACCAAAATGGTAACAAATCACTTATCTTTGTTGGAACGATGCGCATCATCGCTGTACAGACATTACGCCATTACATGAAGGTTTATCCAAAAGCAGAGCAATCGTTGCTTGCCTGGAACCAGGAAGTAGAAGTAGCTAGCTGGGAGTCGCCTAATGCTTTGAAAGTACATTATCGAAATGCATCCGTCTTAAGCCAGAAACGGGTGGTGTTCAACATCCACGGGAACCATTACCGGCTGATTGTTGATATTGAATACAGACTAAAAATCGTCTTTATCGTCTGGTTCGGGCCACATATTGAGTACGATAAAATTGATGCAAGAACAATTAGCTATGATCGGACCCATCAAAAATAACGAGCAATACGACAAGTACCTGGCGCGCATTTATGAATTGATGCAAACCGAAATCATACCGGATTCGAAAGAGTCGGATGAGTTGGAACTGCTTTCCATTCTGGTGAAGGACTATGAGAACGCGCATTTCCCGATTCCCAAACCAAACCCGCTGGAAGCGATCCGCTTTCGATTGGAGCAAATGGGTATTTCGGAAAAAGAACTCTCTGAAATATTGGGGTACCGATCCCGAAAATCTGAAATCCTCTCCGGCAAAAGAAAATTGAATTTAAGTATGATCCGCAGGCTTAATGAGAAGCTTCATATTCCGGCGGAGATTTTAATACAGGCCTACTAATAAACATTTCGGCCTTATATTGTACAAACAACCATGCATATAAAAATAGGAACCCGCGGGAGCAAGCTCGCGCTTTGGCAGGCATATTACGTCGAAGAGCTGTTGCAGAAGGGCGGGATTGAGACGGAGATCGTTATTATTGAAACGAAGGGCGACAAGATCCTCGATCGGTCGCTTTCGAAAATCGGTAGCAAAGGTGTTTTTACAGAAGAACTGGAAGACCAGCTCCGCAGCAGCGGCATCGATATTGCCGTGCACAGCGCGAAAGACCTGCAATCGCAGCTGGACGATGCATTTGAAATCATCGCATTCACCGAGCGCGAACACGCAAACGACGTGCTCGTAAGCCACGATACCACATTATCGTTGAAAAGCGGCGAGTCGTTCACGGTAGGAACGTCGTCCACGCGCAGGGTGGCAGTTTTGAAACACTATTACCCGCATATCAAGACGGTGGATATGCGCGGCAATCTGCAAACGCGCCTCCGCAAGTTGGAGGAAGGCCAATGCGACGCGCTCCTGCTCGCATATGCAGGCGTGCACCGCATGGAATACGACGACAAAATCGCCGAGCATTTACTCCTCGACGAATTTACCCCGGCAGTAGGCCAGGGCAGCGTCGCCATTGAATGCGCGGTTTCACTGGATGCCCAGAAAAAAACCAAATTGAGAGAACTACTCAACCACGAACCTACCGAAATATGCCTGCTGGCAGAAAGGGCATTCCTGAAACGCCTGCAAGGCGGTTGCAGCATTCCGGTATTCGGAATGGCGACATTGCACGATGAGGAAATCCGGATGACGGGCGGTATTATCAGCCTCGACGGCTCCGAACTTATCCGCAGAGCAGAAAGCGGCAGACATGCGTTTCCACAGGAACTGGGCACATCATTGGCAGAAGAATTGCTCGCAGCGGGCGCCGACCGCATTCTGGCAAGCATTAAGCAGCAAAACAGCTCTCTTTGAGATATTATTAAAACAAGAGAAGCCCGGTTGAGATCAGCCGGGCTTCTCTGCTTATAGAGGTCTGTTAATCTTTCTTGGTTGAATCGGCCGGTGTGGCTGGTTTCACTGGCAATGCAGTGGAATCCGCTGGGATTGCCGGGCGGGCTGTGCTGTCGGGTTTAATCGTGCTGCTGTCGGGACGCACGCGGGTTGAATCCGGCTTGAATTGTGTCGAATCCGGGCGGGGCTGTCCCGGGCGGCCCTGAAATCCTCCCTGGCGCACCGGGCGGGCTGTGCTATCCACAGCTGCTCCTGGGCTCGCGACTCTTTGCGGACGACCTGCACCTTGCGCACCTGCGCCACGGCCGCCTGCTGCCGGTGTAACTGCCGGCGTTTGTGCGCCGCCTTGCGCTCCACCGCCACCTCCGCCGGTATCCATATTACCACCGCCGTCAGACTTCTGGTCGTCGTTGTTGACGGATTTTCTTCTGCGTGTTTTCTGCTCCACAAACGTCATTTTACCAAAGCGGTAAGAGAAATTCACACGGAAACCGCGGTTATACAGGTAGTTGGTGTTGTTTTGGGTAAATGTCTTCGATTCCAGGCTGGTCTTCATTTTGAAAGACGGCGCCAGGAAATTCTCCATCGCGAAACCGATGCTTCCGCGTTTGTTCTTGAAATCCTTGCGGACACCGAAGTCGTACATGCGGAAACCCGCCTGTGTACCTTGCAACTGCACGTCGCGGCCACGCATGAACCCGCCTGCCTGTAAACCCCAGCCATTTTTGATGGTAAGGCTTGTGCGCATACGGCCGCTCAACACGAAACCGCTGTTCGAGTTCTGCAAAGCAGGATCAGGGCTGTTGTTCGACAAATCAGCATAATAGAAATCGAAACCGCCGCCCAGTTGCCATCTTTTGAAGAATGTTACATTTCCGAAAATATTCGCACCATAATTCTTTTTCGAACCGATGTTGCCATAAGTGGTCGTGATCACACCGTCGGCGCTGGTGGTACGAATGCTTTCGATCGAGCTGTTGGTGAAACGCGCAAATGTCGAAACGTTGACATATAGCGAGTTTTTGAAGAAACTCGTCCCCAATTCAATCTGGTCGGTCAGCTCCGGTTTAAGATTCGGGTTACCGACGGTGATGTTCTGCGGGTTGGCCGCATTCACGTTCGGGTTCAGAAACTGAATACCCGGACGTTGCAGACGGCGGTTATAGGCCAGTTTAATGGTCTGTCCTCTTCCGAATGTCTGCGAAAGGTTAATGCTCGGCACGAGGTTACTATATGCCGGTAATCTCAGGTCTCCCGCCTCGCCCTGGCGTGCGTCGATGCTCGTGTATTCGTAACGCGTACCGGCTTTCACGGTAAACCGGCTTTTAGTAGTGTATGTATAGGACAAATATCCGGCAACCACATTCTGGTCATAGTTCAGGTTACTGGCGGGTTGCGCTTGCCCGACTTCGCTGTAATAATCGTAATTACTCACCACCTGGCGGAAAATGCCTTTACCACCTACTTCCAGCATCTGATTATCCTTGATAGGCGTCTGATAGTCGACCTGAACGGTACTTTCCTGGTTATGGCTGCTGTTGTTGTTACCCTGCGCACCCAACAGCTCTTTCAATTGTGAGTTGCTGAGTGAGTAAATATCGGCATCGTAATCGTTGGTACGGTTGTTACGGCTGTACTGCGTCGAAATGCTCAACTCCTGACCGGCCTTCGCCAGTGTTTTCATATAATCCACATTCACGTCCCAGGTACCTGAAAGGTCCTTGCTACTTACATCACGGAAGCTGGTTCTTGTGGTATCGTTTACAGTATTATAAGTATAAAGCTCCTGGTCCACTTTAGCATTCCGCATTCCGTAGCGCAGGCCTGCCGACAATGAGGTTTTGGAATCAATCTCCCAGTCCCAGCCAAAGTTATAGGAACCGAACGCCATTTTATTTTTGGAGTCACTCGTCTGGCGTACGGTGAATGGGCTGAGTTTCCCGATCTGGATATTCTCCGATTTGCCCGGCATATTGTAGTTGAACCGTCCGAAACCGCCCAGGCTGAAACCCATTTTACCTATACGGTAATTTCCACGCAAGCCAAGGTTAGAGCCGCGGTTACCGATACCTGTGTCGAGGTTGAGCGTACCGCCCTGGATCGTGCTTTTCTTGGTAATGATATTGATAATACCCGCAGAACCCTCCGCATCATAGCGCGCCGAGGGTGAAGTGATCACCTCCACCGACTTGATCATATCCGCCGGAATCTGCTTCAATGCGTCAGCCACGCTGGTAGCGATAATGGTCGAAGGCTTATTGTTGATCAGTACGCGCACGTTGGAGCTACCGCGGAGCGACACGTTGCCATCCAGGTCGACGGTCAGCATCGGTACCTTTTTCATGACATCCGAAGCATCGCCGCCTTTGCTGGTAATATCCTTTTCCGCATTGTAAACCAGCCTGTCTACTTTCTCTTCGACCATCTGAGCCATCCCTACTACCTCGACTTCGTTGAGCTGCACTACATCCGGCACCAGTGTAACGGTGCCAAGGTTCAATTCGGTTTTGCGATCGATCCTGACATTATTGATTGTCTTTGTCTTATATCCAATGAAGGAAATCAGGATCTTGAAATTACCCGACGCTACTTTCGTAAGTGTAAATTCCCCCTTTTCATCGGTGGTAGTACCATCGATAGGATTGTTGGTTTTGGTATCCACCAAAGATAATGCTGCAAATTCTACCGGTTTTTTGGAAGTCGAATCCACGAGTACGCCCGTGATCTTTCCGCTACCTTTAGGAGTGTCTTCTGCCGTTCCCGGAATGACCGTCTGCCGCTGCCTGTCGCCTCCGCGGAAATCACCGCCGCCACCGCCGCGAAATCCGCCGCCACCACCGCCACCGCCCGGAAACTGGGCGAATGCCGTCGATGTAAGCCCTGAAAACACAGCCAGGAATGTAAGTTGTAAAACAAGTTTCATGGTTGGGGTTTTAAAAGTGTACTTTTCGAATTTCAAAATAACAAGGTAGAATCCTCAGAAAAAAAAGGAATAGATGGATAGGATAGATGTACCGATCAACGGGCATTTTCAAACGATATATCCCTGGAAATGACAGGCAATCCGGCAGGGACTGTTTTACAACACCGCCGGATTTGGACTTGGCCGCCGCCGCAAGGCTTAACCCGCCCGCCTGCACATTCTTAATTAATAGATTGCGACGTACCGCCGGTCGGCGTTCGGGGTATATTGATCGATTGAAATAGGTGATTTCGTAAATTCACCGTAAGATTGCAGCGATGTGTTGCGTTCAAATCACATTGAAACTAACTAATTGCTAAATGGATACGCGTGCTGCCCGGAAATACCCCCCGTTATTCCTCCATTTACTCGGATGGAGTTTTCTGGCCCTGTTCTTGATGTGGCAGCCTTTGAGCTGGCAAATCGAGTTTCCCGTCAGTTTCTGGGTGAAACAGGCGGTATTGTTTTCACTCCTCATTACGATATTTTATCTCAACTACTACATTTGGTTCCCGAAATTCCTCGCCAGGAACAAATACTCGCGGTTCATCCTCTTCAATATCGTGTCGGTAGTGATGCTGGCAGTGATCACCGAGCAGGTGAAGATCGCGATCAACCACGGCGAGCAAATGGACCGTGCTTTCAAACTGGCGCGCGAAGCAAATGGCGATAAAAAACGCCACGACCGCCTCGATTACTTCGCATTGCTCACCGCCCTGATGATCATCGGGCTCAGTACCAGCGTCGCCGCTGTGCGCACCGCGCAGCTCGACAAGCAGTACCGCCAGAACCTGGAAAAGGAGAAGATCAACTCCGAGCTCTCGTTCCTGAAAGCGCAGATTAATCCGCATTTCTTTTTCAATACCCTGAATAACATTTATGCACTCACTGTGATCGACGTGGAGGCTGCGCGCGAGGCATTGCACAAGCTCTCGCGTATGATGCGCTACGTGTTGTACGAGACGCAACACGGAACCGTGCTGCTGAGCCAGGAAATCGCATTTGCACAGGATTACATTCAGCTGATGCAACTGCGCCTTACCGACAAGGTTACCGTACACCTCGATCCGCCCAATCCGCTCCACGACGTTTCTATCGCACCCATGCTATTCCTGCCCTTTATCGAAAATGCATTCAAACACGGTGTAAGCGCCGTTCAGCCGAGCCGGATCGACATTCAGATCCGCCAGGAGGGCCACAAAATTTTTGTAGAAGTGAAAAACACGCTGTTTACCGATAAACGGGCTATTCTCGATGAAAGTAACGGCATTGGCCTGGCCAATACCCAGCGCCGCCTCGACTTGCTTTACCCTGGCAAATACCAGCTGGAAGTAACCGAAAACAAGGAGGAAAAAGAGTTTGAAGTACACCTCGAACTGGAAACGGCATGAGCATCACATTGGAATGCATCGCCGTCGACGACGAGCCGTTAGCGCTCGGGCTGGTGTGCGCATTTATCGAAAAGACACCGTTCCTAAACCTGGCAGGCAGGTATTCCAGCGCCGTCGAGGCATTGCAGGTGATCAACAGCAAACCTATCGACGTTATTTTTCTGGATATTCAAATGCCGGATTTGACGGGTATCGAATTGGCGCGAGTACTTGAAAAAGCCGGTACCAAGGCACCGAGGATCATTTTTACGACCGCATTTAACCAATACGCACTCGATGGTTTTCGCGTAGACGCCATTGACTATCTCCTAAAACCCTTTAACTACGAAGAGTTCCTCCGTGCCGCATCCAAAGCGCAGGCGTATGTGGAGCTGGTTCAAAAGGCTTCGTCGGCCGGTTCTTCGGAGCCTAAGGACGAGTACTTATTCCTGAAAGTGGAATATCAGCTGGTACGGATCGCCTACGACGATATTTTGTACACGGAGGGACTCAAAGATTATGTAAAAGTCCATCTTAAATCAGACCCGAAGCCTATCCTCTCGCTCACGAGCCTGAAAGCGCTGGAAGAAAAACTGCCCGCCTCCAAGTTCATGCGTGTGCACCGGTCGTTCATAGTTAACCTCGATAAAATCAGCGCTGTAACGCGGAACACGATTCAGATCGGCGCAACGTCCATTCCGGTGAGCGACCAGTACAAGGAGGCGTTCAACCAGTTTTTGGGTAAGTGGATGTAACAAAAATCCCGCGTACGAATGTGTAACGCGGGATTTTCTTCTTTTATAGCTGCCGGTTCAATCGCTGCTATTTCAATTCTTCCTGCAAAAAATAGCCGGTAAAACTCCCCTTCACTTTCGCTACCTTCTCGGGCGTCCCCTCCGCAATAATGCGGCCGCCCTGCGCGCCACCTTCGGGCCCTACGTCTATAATGTAGTCTGCAACCTTGATTACGTCGAGGTTATGCTCGATAATGAGCACTGTGTTTCCTTTTTCGACCAGTTTATTCAAAACATTGAGCAAATGGCGGATGTCCTGGAAATGCAAACCGGTGGTAGGTTCGTCCAGAATGTACAAGGTCTTCCCGGTATCTCGTTTCGATAGCTCTTCCGACAACTTCACACGCTGTGCCTCGCCGCCAGATAATGTGGTAGCATGCTGACCAAGGGTAATGTATCCCAAACCTACATCATTCAGAGTCTGAACTTTGCGCAGTAATCTCGGCTGGTTCTCAAAGAACTCTAATGCCGATTCCACAGTCATATCGAGCACATCGGCGATGGATTTGCCTTTGAAACGCACTTCCAATGTCTCGCGGTTGAAGCGCTTGCCTTTGCACGTTTCGCAGTTGACATGCACGTCAGGCAGGAAGTCCATTTCGATCTTCTTCATACCAGCACCCTCGCAATCCTCGCAACGGCCCCCTTTCACATTGAATGAGAAGCGTCCCGGCTTGTAACCACGGATTTTCGCTTCTGGCAACTCGGCGAAGAGCGTACGGATATCGGTAAAGAGGTTGGTATAAGTAGCCGGGTTCGAGCGAGGCGTGCGCCCGATCGGCGACTGATCTACCTCGATCACCTTGTCGATATGTTCGAGCCCTTCGATGGATTTGTAAGGAAGCGGCTCCCTTCTCGATTTGTAAAAATGCTGGTTCAATAACGGGAACAGCGTTTCGTGGATCAGCGACGACTTGCCGCTGCCGCTCACGCCTGTCACGCAGATCATCGTGCCCAGCGGGATCGAAACCGAGACATTTTTCAGGTTATGGCCTGTACATCCTTTCAATACAATGGATTCACCTTTGCCTTTTCTCCGCTTTTTAGGCACGTCGATGGCTTCACGACCGGCCAGGTAATCGGCCGTCAGCGAGCCATTTTGCAGGAATTTCTCCGGAGTACCAGCTCCTACGACGCTTCCTCCGTGGCGTCCCGCTCCCGGCCCGATGTCGAGGATGTAGTCCGAGGCGAGCATCATGTCCTTATCGTGTTCTACCACAAGCACCGTATTGCCCAGGTCGCGCAGGCTTTTGAGGGAATTAATGAGCCGTACATTGTCCCGCTGGTGCAGGCCGATGCTTGGTTCATCCATAATGTACAGTACACCCGTCAGCTGCGTGCCGATTTGCGTCGCGAGGCGAATGCGCTGGGCTTCGCCACCGGATAATGTCCTCAACGAACGGTTCAATGTGAGGTAATCCAGTCCCACATCAAGCATAAACCCAACGCGTTTCCGGATTTCCTTCAAAACCTCGTGCCCGATCACCCGCTGCTTTTCTTCCAGGCGGTCTTCGAGTCCTACCAGCCATTCGGCCAGTTCGCGAATGTCGCTGTCGGCCAGCTC
Source organism: Dyadobacter sp. BHUBP1 (assembly GCF_050587785.1). Lineage (NCBI taxonomy): Bacteria > Pseudomonadati > Bacteroidota > Cytophagia > Cytophagales > Spirosomataceae > Dyadobacter > Dyadobacter sp. BHUBP1. The sequence goes on along the minus strand of NZ_JBOBIH010000014.1, from coordinate 80,034 downwards.
GGCAATGTCTTTTTTATCAATTTTGAAATGCAATGACTCTTTCCGCAGGCGCTTGCCTTTGCATTCGGGGCAGGTTTGGGTTACCATGAAATCTTTCAGCCAATCCTGAATTTTCTCGTTACCCGACTCCTGCTGCCTTTTCAAAAAGTTAATGATCCCGTCGAATTTGGTTTCCCACTCGGTACCCGGGTATTTCTTCGAAGGCACCGGCACCGCCTCTTCGCTGCCGTAAAGCACGAGTTTCAATGCTTCCTCGGGGAACTTTTCGAGCGGGGTCGTGAGCGTGATTTTGTATTTCTTTAATAAAACCTCTAACTGCTTGAATATCCAAGCCTCACGGTACTCTCCCATCGGCGCAATGCCTCCCCGGCTGATACTCAGCGATTTGTCTGGAATAATGGAATCTTCAGTAATTTCCTCGATAATGCCCAATCCCTGACAGGTAGGACACCAGCCATAAGGAGAGTTGAACGAGAACGCATTGGGCGCCGGGTCGTCATAGCTGATGCCGGATTCAGGGTCCATCAGGTTTTGGGAAAAATAATGCGTGTTACCTTTCGCATCCAGCACCATCAATGCACCTTTTCCCTGCTTAATGGCCGTCGCTACTGACTGGCTCATCCGGTATCTCGACTGCGGGTCTTCTTCTTCCTTTTTCGGAATCACGCGGTCGATCACAATCTCGATATCGTGGACCTTATAGCGGTCGAGCTGCATTTTGGGGGTAATATCCTGTACCTCGCCATCGACACGCACTTTGGTATAACCCAGCCGGGCAATCTGCACGAAAAGCTCGCGGTAATGTCCCTTCCGGCCTTTGACAGCCGGTGCCAGCAGCACGATTTTCTGCCCAAGAAACTGCGTCATGAGCTGGTTCACGATCTGATCCTGCGATTGCTTGATCATCCGTCGGCCCGTCACATACGAGTACGCCTCACCCGCACGTGCGTAAAGCAAGCGCAGGAAATCATAAATCTCCGTTACCGTGCCCACGGTAGACCGCGGGTTGCGTGATGTCGTTTTCTGCTCGATGCTGATGACCGGCGAGAGGCCACTGATCTTGTCCACATCCGGCCGTTCCATTTCGCCGATGAAGCCGCGTGCATAGGACGAGAAGCTCTCCATATACCTGCGCTGCCCCTCGGCATAAATTGTATCAAATGCGAGCGACGACTTGCCGCTGCCGCTGATACCCGTCACTACCACGAGCTTGTTACGCGGGATAGCTACATCGATGTTTTTGAGATTGTGTTCTCGGGCGCCCTGTACCTCAATAAGGTCCTGTTCCGCCACTTCCAGGCCATTTAAATATTCCAAAATCTGATGATCGTTTGTGAGTTAGTCTGTAAATGAAGTTGTAAATGTGATAACCACAAAAATACACTTTGAGTTGCAAATTTTCTCACACGCAACCACTTGCGTATACCATTTGAAGATTGGTTTTTTCCAAGACGCTCACCTTTAATGCAAACGATTGCATAATAAGATTTTTCAAAGAAGAAATAGCTTGTAACCAGTTGTAGATTAATATTAATTATAAAAATATTACCAAAAACAGCGCTCTAATTTCTACCTTTAACAGTATATTGACATTTAGTAATACATTTTTAACATCATCCCAACTCAATTTATGAACAAACATTTACTAGTCCCGCTTTTCCGGGGTGTCATGATTATGCTGTTCGCAATAGCAGCTCATCTGTCCTACGCCCAGGATCATCAGGTCAAGGGTAAAGTATCCTCCTCTGCTGATGGAACCGGCATCCCCGGTGTGAACGTGCAACTGAAAGGAACGAATATCGGTACAGTCACCGATGCCGACGGCGTTTATTCGATCGAAGCGAAAGGATCCGGTGCAATCCTGGTTTTCTCATCCATCGGTTTGGTCAAGAAGGAAATACCTGTCGGCAACCAGACGACCATTGACGTGACGATGGAGGACGATATCAAGAACCTGAGTGAAGTGGTTGTAACCGGTTATGCCGCACAGCGTAAAAAGGATATTACCGGCGCTGTAACGGTGATTAACCCCAAAGAACTCACCTCGGTTCCTACTGCGAGCGTAACGCAAATGCTGCAAGGACGGGCTTCCGGGGTGACTGTCGGAAACGACAATTCTCCCGGCGGTGGTACGATGGTACGTATTCGCGGTTTTGGTTCAATCAACAACAACAGCCCACTTTACGTAATCGACGGTGTGCCTACACAGGGTACACTGAACCAGATCAACCCGAACGACATCGAGTCGATGCAGGTGCTGAAAGACGCTTCGGCGGCATCCATTTACGGTGCACGTGCAGCGAACGGGGTGGTGATCATCACGACCAAAAAGGGCAAAACCGGCGCTCCAAACATTACATTCGACTTCTATACCGGCACCCAGCGCCCCGGCAAGATGCTCGACCTGCTGAATACGAAGGAGCTGGGTCAGTACCTCTATGAAGCTGACCTTGGCGCAGGCAAAAACCCGTCGGTAACATCTCCTTCCGCCCAATACAAGTTCGATGAGAACGGGAATCAGACCATTGCCGATTACATTTATCCGAACGTGTACGGCGATTTGCCAAGCAACTACACCTATACCAACGACATTGCCGATCCGGCACTTGGTAAAACCGCATTCAACATCACTAAAGCGAATAAAGAGGGAACCGACTGGCAGGATGTAATCTTCGACCCGGCTTCGATCTCCAACTACCAGATTGGCGCATCCGGAGGTTCCGATGCTGCCAAATATGCGCTTTCGGCAAACTACTTCAAGCAGAATGGTATTTTGAGATACACCAAATACAAAAGATACTCTCTCCGCGCAAACACCGAGTTCAAAAAAGGCCCGGTAACTGTGGGTGAGAACTTTACATTCTCTTACGACGAAAGACAGGGGATTACCAACAACGACGAAAGTAACCCGATCATGTTCGCGATCCGCGTACACCCGATCATCCCGGTATTCGACATTACAGGCGGCCCGAAAGCATTGGGTGGAACAAACACATCCGATTACAACGGATTTGCAGGAAGCCGCGGTAGTAACCTCGGTAACGCCCCCAATCCACTTGCGCGTCTGTACCGCGAGAAAGACAACCTTACAAAGGGTACGCACGCGTTCGGTAACGTATTTGCACAGGTCGACATTCTTCCGGGTTTGTACGCACGCACGAGCCTTGGTATTGAATACAACCAGTACAACCGCTCGGAGTACTTCCACCGCGATATCGAAGCTGCGGAAGCCAGAAATGCCAACAGCTTGAACGTGATCAACAATGTCGACCGCTCGTTCACCTGGTTTAACACTTTAAATTATGCCAAATCATTCGGCGTGCATAATTTCAGTGTGTTGCTTGGTACAGAGGCTGTGAAAACGTATGCCGCTGAATTCCGCGCCAGCCGGAGCGCATTCGCATTTGACGACCTCGATTACCGCTACCTCGATGCAGGATCGGCAGCCGGTTTGAGCAATGCAGGCCCTGGTGCAACAGAAAGTGCGCTTTTTTCGCAGTTCGGAAAAATCAACTACGCATTTAAAGAACTCCTCCTTGCCGACGTAACCTTACGTCGTGACGGATCATCACGTTTTTCAGCTGTCAACCGCTACGGTGTTTTCCCTGCATTTTCACTGGGTTTACGTATGACCGAGTTGGCGTTCATGAAGCCGGTGAAATTCGTCGACGATTTAAAACTGCGTTTTGGCTGGGGTAAAACCGGTAACCAACTCATCCCTAACGTTTATAATGCTTACACCCTGTACGCCGCCGATCCCCAGAACAACGCCTACGACATCAACGGTACGGGTACGTCGATTGTAGGTGGTTTCGACCTGGTTCAGTTTGGAAACTCCAATGGTAAATGGGAAACCAATACTTCCACCAACGTTGGTCTCGACGCGAGCTTGTTCAATAGCAAACTGGAAGTGGTACTCGACGTTTATAACCGTATTACCTCCGACATGCTGACGCAGATCGCCATTCCGAGAACGGCCGGTTCCGGTACGATCCCTTATACCAATATCGGTGAGGTGCGCAACCGCGGTGTAGACCTTGGCATCACTTTCCGTGATAAAAAAGGTGATTTCAACTACATGGTGGGTATCAACTTTGGCCACTACAAAAACAAGGTACTGAAACTGAACAATGACCCGAATGCGACTATTTTCGGTTTCACAACCCGTCTTCCGGCCATGTCGGCTACCAAAGCTGGCCTGCCAATCGCGAGCTATTATGGTTATTTCGTAGATGGTGTGATCAAAGATCAGGCCGAAGCTGACGCGGCTCCGAAATTCGGATCTTATACAAGAGAAGGTACTTTCAAATTCCGTGACGTGAATGGCGACGGCGTAATTACTGCCGCCGACCGCACCATCATAGGCAATCCGCACCCCGACTTCAACTATGGTATCAACGTGGGTGTAGGCTGGAAATGGTTCGACCTGACATTGTTCGGACAAGGTGTGCAAGGCAACCAGATCTTCAACTATGTGAAATACTGGACAGACTTCAACGTATTCCAGGGCAACCGCTCGAAAACCATGCTTTATGATTCGTGGAAAAAACCGGGTGATAATGCGAAATTGCCACGCCTGAACTCGGGTGACGCCACCAGCCAGCAGGTTTCCTCCTACTTCCTGGAAGATGGTTCTTACTTCCGCTTGAAAAACATTCAGCTGACATTCAATTTGCCCTCAAACTGGCTAAAAAAGGCGAAACTGGGATCGGCACAGATTTACGTTCAAGGCCAAAACCTGTTTACATTCACGAAATACACAGGACTTGACCCGGATATTAACCTGAGAAGATCGGGCGAAAACAACCAGGATATTCACATGGGCGTGGATGAAGGCTCCTATCCGGTAGCCAAGTCTTTCCTCGGCGGTTTACGTTTCAACTTCTAGTCCATCTATTGATCTTCATTATACAGAACCATACAATGAAAAAGACATTATTAATGTGCATGTTAGTCGGTCTGAGCTTCTCTTGCTCTGACGACTTCTTTGATCTGAAACCTCAAGGGCGAGCCTCAAAAGAACAGCTCAGCAATAAAAACGGCGTTAATGCCCTGCTTATAGGCACCTACTCGCTACTCGATGGTGTGGGCGCTGGTAACACGGGTCGCCAATCGACGATTTCGAACTACGTTTTCGGGGGTATCAGTAGCGACGACGCCGTGAAAGGCACCGACGCCGGCGACCAGCCAGAGCAATCGTTTATCGAACAATACAACTGGCTGTCAGACAACACCTACTTCCTTGGAAAATGGTGGCATTCCTATGACGGTGTTGCCCGCGCCAACGAGACAATCCAGATAGCAGGAAGTCCGGACATAAAAGACATGACTGAGGCTGAAAAGACACAGGTAATTGCAGAAGCACGTTTCCTCCGCGGCCATTATCACTTCGAGGCAAAGAAAATGTGGAACAATGTCCCTTACATCGACGAGAAGATTTACAACGCTGGTGATCCCAACTCGACAAAAGTCCCAAATACGGAAGATATCTGGGGTAAAATCGAAGCGGACTTTCAATTTGCTGCTGATAACCTTCCTGCAACACAGGCACAAAAAGGCCGTGCTACGAAATGGGCCGCCAAAGCATATCTCGCCAAGGCGCTTCTTTTCCAGAAAAAATGGGACAAAGCCAAAGAACTGCTGGATGATATTGTTAAAAATTCCGGCAAAAAACTGGTTGCCAACTACCACGACAATTACCGCACGGCCGGTAACAACAATTCCGAGTCGATCATGGAAGTGCAGTTCTCTGTAAACGACGGTACGAACGGTAACAACGGTAACGCCGGTGATAACCTCAACTGGCCTTACTCTGCCACCGCTCCCGGACGTGGATGCTGCGGTTTCTACCAACCATCTCACAACCTCGTAAATGCATTCAAAACCGAGAATGGGCTCCCGATGATCGGTGCTGCCGCAGACGGTTCTTTGGACACTTATAATAAAGTGGACTTACCAAACGATGAGGGAATCGTCGCGTCGGCCGCATTTACTTTGGATAAAACCATTCCGGTTGACCCCCGGCTCGACTGGACCGTCGGCCGTCGCGGAGTGAATTTCCTCGACTGGGGCCCTATGCCGGGCTCAACCTGGATCCGGGACCAAGCTTATGCGGGACCATTTACAGGTAAAAAATGGATGTATTATTTGGCGGAAGAAAACAGCACTACCCACTCCACCAGCAAGCGGAACGTAAACAACAACTACCGCCTCATTAAACTGTCGCACGTGCTGTTATGGCTGGCTGAATGCGAAGTCGAACTCGGTAACCTGGCAGTGGCTCAGGATTTGGTGAACCAGATCCGTGTCCGCGCGAAAACCGGTTCTGTACAGGACCCAACCGTGACTTACAAAGTGGAACCTTATCCGGCAGGAACCTTCGCTGCCAAAGGTGCTGATTATGCGAGAAATGCAGTACGGATGGAGCAACGCCTGGAATTCGCGATGGAAGGTCACCGCTTCTTCGACCTTGTACGCTGGGGTATTGCTGAAAAGGTATTGAACAAATACGCGGCCGAAGAAGCTGTACCTGGTAAAGAACCATCGGGACGTACGTTCAACAAGCGGGGTTATATGGCGGGTAAAACATTCACCCAAAAGAACCTCTATTATCCTCTGCCACAGGACGAAATCCTCAACAGCCAGAAAGACGGCAAGCCTACCTTGAAACAAAATCCGGGATATTAATACCGGCATAACCCACTAACGCACCCGCAAAAAAGCCGGCCTTCGTGCCGGTTTTTTTGTGCATTGAAAAACAATGAAATACTTTTGAAAAAACATTCAAATACCTGCAATCATGAAAATCACGAACGAAACCGAATACGAAAAAGCCTCCGAACGGGCCGACGAGATATTCGATGCCAAAAAAGGCACACCGGAAGAAAAAGAATTGCAAGAACTCCTGAAAGCGATTAAGGAATATGAAGACGATTTCGTGCGAATGCTTCGTGAAAACAACTAGATAACCAGTTCTATGGAAAGCCCCTCGACTTTTTCCGAACGCGTCATAAACCTTTCGACGAGCGTGGAGCGGACTTCCACTTCCATAGTGCATTGCATTTCAAATGCTTGGACGCGTACAGGCAACTCCATTTCCTTCACGATCCGCATGACGTCGTTCATTTGCGGGTATTGGAACGACAACCTGTAAACACTGAAATAGTGCCGCGTGACTATTTCGGCTACGTCCAATGCCGCGTCGGTAGCGGTTTTGTAAGCGTTGATAAGCCCCGGTACTCCGAGCAACGTTCCTCCGAAATACCGCACTACCACCACTAGAACGTTCGTAACATTCCTCGAATATAAAGTATTGAGAATTGGCCTACCCGCGGTTCCCGATGGCTCGCCATCATCGCTCATGCGATAACTCATCCTGTCGGCACCCAGGCGATACGCGTAACAATGGTGTACCGCTTTGGGATGCAATTCGTACAGCTCATTCAGGTACGATTTCGCCTGTTCATCATTTTCAACCGGATAGGCATAAGCCAGGAATTTACTTCCTTTATCCTTAAAAAAGCCTTCTACCGGTGCAGCAATGCTTCGGTAAGTATCGTCAAATAACACGGGCACGTCGCTTTTTAAACTGGTAAATAACTACTGTATAGGAAAGCGCAGCCAATGCAAACGCAGCCATGCAGAAAAACACCAGTGGTAGGTTCTCCCGCTGGTTTTCAAATAATTCCGCGGACAAGAATGCACCAAGGCCAATGCCTGCTTCCAGGGAGATGAACATCGTGGCAATGGCGCGCCCGCGATTGTGATCGCCACTCAGATCGACTGTCCAGGCAGAAAGCACCGGCGAAAGAATGCCCATCGCTACCCCAAAAAAAGCCGCGCCAGCCAGGAACATGAATACGGACTCGGCAAAGCCTGTGAGAATCATCGCGACGATCAGGATGATACATCCCACGATCGTGACTGGCATGCGGCCATGGCGGTCGGATATTTTACCGGCAAAGAGACGCACCAGGATGGAAGAGATCGTAAACATCATGAAATATAACCCCCGATTTTGTAAGCCGAGATAACCGCTGAAATCCGGCGTAACCGTAGCCACTGCACCGAAGCCAAAGTAGCAAAGGAATGTAATAAGTGCCGGACTGAAGACATCGGGCTCGAAAATGTCCCTCCGGGTGATTTGAAAAGACTTCAGACTGAGTCTTTGCTTTTCTTGCAAAGTCTCCTTCATATTCAAAAGGATCGCGATGGAAAGGAATGCCAGTAACGACGATGTGTAGAAGAGCGCATTCAGAGAAAATTCCTCGCTGATCATACTCCCTATCGCCGGCCCGAAAGCCGAGCCCACGCTCATACACATGCCATGGATGCCCATCGCCTCTCCCCGGCGATTGATAGGAACAATATCCGCCACATATGCAGCGGTACCAGTCGGTTTAAAACCCGTAGAGAAGCCATGCACAAGTCTGAGCAGCAGAAACGGCATTACCGTCGTGAAGATCGGGTACAGAAACCCACAAACGAAACATACCAGCGAACCGAACGCCATCACGGGAACTCGCCCGACCCGGTCGGTAAGCCGGCCACTGAATGGTCTCGAAAGACCTGCCGTTAAAGTAAACAATCCGATAATTGCCCCTTTGTATTCCGCCCCGCCCATACTTGAAAGATAGGCCGGAAGCTCGGGGATCAGCATATTGAAGCTGGAAGAGAAGAGAAACGAGCTAAGACCCAGCAACCAGAACTGCGTCGTCAATATCCCACGTGAAGCTGTATTTTGCATCACGCAAATTTACGACACTTTCCAGAAAGAGCGGAATTTACTTGTAGTATTCGGACAATGGCTTTTTTTAAGTAGCTAAAACACGTTTTGCCTCTTCGACTTTACGGACAACCAATGGTAAAATTTCTCTTTCACAGTGTGTGTATTAAAAGAATACAAGTTAGCTTTAACCGTCGAGCGCTCCAAGCCAATGCGATACCGATGACCGAACGGTTGAGCTTCTGGCTTTTTTTCCCAACTTTAATCCATGGTACGCATATTCTATAAGGAAGGTAAAGTCATTAAGCGCGAAAACGATATCCGCGAGCTAGGAAAAGTCCCGAATCTCGTGTGGGTAGATTTACAGTCTCCAAGTGCGGAAGAGGAAGAATGGGTTGAAAACAAGTGTAATATCAGTTTTCAGACACCCCAGGAAATCGTGGAGATTGAAAGCAGTTCGCGTTTCTTTGAGCAGAACGAGACGATCAACGCTAACTCCAACTTTCTCAAAATAGAGCGGGAAGGTTATGAAACGTATCCGGTTTCCTTCATTCTGAACCAAAATGTGCTCTTTACTTACCGTCGCGGTGACTCGAAAACGTTCGCCGACACGGTCAAGAAAATGAAAGTGAGCCCGGAAAGTATACAGGGCGGGGTCGATTTTATGCTCTTGCTGCTCGAAACGCGCATAGAAGCGGACGCCGACGCGCTGGAAGGCATTTCAAGGGACATCTCGGCAATCAGTAAGGATCTTACACATGAGCAAAAGACGCGGCAGGAAGTTCTGATCCGCATCAGCGGATTGCAGGAAATCACCATGATGCTCCGCGAAACGAGTATCGACAAGCAACGTGTCCTTTCGGGTATCCTGCGAAGCCAGTATTTCCCCGAAGACCGTAAGGAACACCTGCGTATTATCCTGAAAGACATCAACTCCCTTCTCGAATATACCACCTTCAATTTCGAACGCCTCGAATACCTCCAGAACACCTTCATGGGTCTGATCAACCTCGAACAGAGTCAGGTAATCAAGATTTTCACCGTCGTGACGATCATTTTTATGCCGCCCACGCTGATCGCCGGTATTTTTGGGATGAACTACCAACACATACCGTCTACCGGTGAGCCGTGGGGATTCTGGCTTTCGCTGCTGCTAATGGTCTTTTCATCCCTCGTTGTTCTTTGGTTTTTCAGAAGAAAAAAATGGATTTAGAAAGGAACTTATCTTGAATACGTATTTTTTTTGATGATTATACGTTGCGGGTATAATTTTAATGTAATCTTTATTGTGGTGGGAGAATACAATAAATGTTTCGCCATAGTGTTAGTATAGAAGTTATATTTCGGCGTCCCGGGCTTATACCCGATGCAACCGACCCTCTTCCAACCATTTCCCTAACAGCAGAGTCATAAGTCAGGGCAGCGCAGCTCCGGCAAACGCTGGCTTGATATTTGTACAAAAAATATCCGTAAGGATATGGAAATGAGCTATATAATTTCACGAAAGGAGAAGATCATGAACGCCATCCTGTTACAAGGAAGTAGTAAAGAATCGGGTATTGAAAAAACGCTCAACTAACTTGATAACCGATTGTATATGAAAAGTATATCAGTAGTAATTCCCAATTATAACGGGAAACATCTGTTCGAAAAATATTTTGAGCATAATTATAAAGTCCTTCAAAAACTCGAAACCAGTGTCCAGATTATTGTAATTGATGATGCATCTACGGATGAATCTGTTGCATATTTACAAGAACACTACGCAGATAAAATCACACTCATTTGCAAAGAAACCAATTCAGGGTTTTCAGAGACTTGCAATATTGGCATCCAGAATGCCACCAATGATCTGATTTTTCTCCTCAATACCGATGTAACCCTTGAACCTGGATACATAGAAAAGCTTTATAAATATTTCGAATTGGAAGATACTTTCGGTGTAATGGGCAGAGTTATCGGTATGAACGATGATTTGATTCGTGAAGCTGCAAGGGAGCCTAAAATATCGGGAAGAAAAATAAAATCTTCTGACTTCTTTCACTTGCAGAACATTAATGCCTTTACACCTACATTTTATTTGTCAGGCGCCATTGCATTGATGGACACGCAAAAGCTGAAAGCCATTAACGGATTCAACGAAATGTTTAACCCTTATTATGGCGAAGATCAGGAACTTTCAATCAGGGCGTGGCGATTGGGTTGGAAATGCTATTACGAACATGACGCTGTTTGCCGGCATGAGGTATCGGCAAGCACCAAAAACCACAATCATAAAAAAGCGATCAAAAGAATCCATTTCAGAAACCGTTATTATGTGCATTACCTGCACCTGCAAGGAATGGATCTAAAATTATGGCATTTACAAATCCTGCTTTGCGATGTTTTACTCGGACTCCTCACGCTGCAATTCTTTAAAGTCGAAGCCTATTGGGATTTCTTTAAAAACCGCGATAACCTGCAAGCGAAGAAAGTAGCGTTCAACAGGGAGATGAAGAAACATCACTCAGATATCGGCATTATCGACGTGATTAATAACTTCCGAATGATGCTGAAATATCAGCAGGTAATTAAACTGAATTAGCAAGGCTCCGATACAAATCAAGGTATTCCGAAGCTGCCCTGTCCCAGGAAAAGAATCTGGCCCGTTCCCGGATTCTTTCTCTGGGTTTTGTTTTTTTATAGTCTTCAAGACTCGCAGTCAATACGTTACGCATATGCTCGGGCTCAAAATTGTCGAAATAATAAGCACAGTCCCCACCGATTTCAGGTAAGGACGTGCAGCGCGACAAGATAACAGGCTTGCCATAGTACATCGCCTCTATAACCGGCAGTCCAAAACCTTCCGCGATTGATGGAAAGACAAAAGCAGTGCAGTTACTGAGATACCATTTCTTATCATTCTCTGACACGGGACCTGTAAAAACCAGCCTGTCGAGCACATTTAGTCTCTGCGCTTCCCGAATAATCATTTTTTTATATTCCTGACTGCTATCGATCCCCGCAATGACTAATTTGAACTCATTCCCTACCAGCAATGCGGGCAGCACATGAAAATTCTTCTTCCCGACAATGGTGCCAATCGTGAACAGAAATGGCTGTTCAACAGGCTTTTCGGGCACGTCAATAATTCCAGTATCGTCAATATTGCAGCCGTTATAAATCACCGAAGTCGGCTTGCCACCCAATTCAAGATGTCTTTTTAAATCTTCGAGAACATAATAGGAAATTGCTACAATATGATCTGCCCGGTCAATTTTCATTTGTAACCTATTCAAGTACTTGCTTATCCGCTTCTCTGATCTGTTTCCATCATAAAGGAAATTCAAATCATGAACCGTTAAGACCACAGAAACCTTCTTTCCAAAAGGAAAATATCTCGAACCCTGATAGGTACAATGCCAGATATCAACCGATTTAGTATCCGGGAAAAACAGTTTGTGAATAAAATGCTGGGAAACGTAATTAGCGTTCTCTCCGAAAGCATGTTCTGCCGAAGTCGGCAAATAAAAGGCAATCTTTTCTCTATCTTCTCCGGCTCTTTTTAAAAGGGAATTTCCTAATTGAAGGCAATAATGATAAAGCCCGGTATGAGGGTGCCTCATCCTCTCGCAATCAATCAGAATTCTTTTCAACATAAAATAATCATTCATTTTCTGCACGCTTCCAGCGCATAACAAAAGCCATTAATAGCCGTATAGTTCACCTCATAACCCAGTTCGCCGAGATACCGACTGATTGTATTTATATCAAACTGACTATCAATATCGTGCACTTCAATCAGCATTCGTTCGACCCGGCGTATGACATCGGGAGATGTATTCAAGATAATATCATATTCACTTCCTTCGCAATCCATTTTCAGCAAATCGACTTTCGCCCTCGGGATGTAGGCCATTATTTCTGAGAATGAGATGGCCGGAATCCATAACTCCTTTGTATTATCAGTATTAAAACTTTTTAACGAAGAAGCGACCACCTGATTATCTTCCGTGTCCTGTACGTATAGCCGCAACATTTCACAGGACGTCCCTGTTACTGCAAAGGGATTGATGGTCACGCTTTTATCAAACCTGCGATTGGAGGATGCAACAGAACGCATTCGTTCGATATTACTGCTCAGAGGCTCATACGCATAAATTTGGGCATTCTTTATTTTAGATAAAAGCAATATATCAAAAAAACCGGCGTTGGCGCCGATATCGATCACCAACGGATCATCAGGCAATACGCGCACCAGCGCCCCGATGTTGTATACGTCAGCCATAAATATCTCCTTAAATACCTGGTGGAGGCTGGCGGGCACGTCGAAACCGAGCTTGTTGGGTTTCGTGACAAAGTGTAGCATCCTGCCACGATCGTGGAATTTGTCAAAGATGTATTCGAACGGGTTTCCAATATTCCTGAACAAATTAATGTATCTCCTTGGACCTGTAACGGGCATAGCTTATGATCTTAACTATATGGAGTATTTCGGGGCAGACATCCAAAGCATTGCCCTGCTACATTATACCCACTGTCTCATTCGCACCAGGTTAATAATGAGCAAGTGCCTGGGTTCGAGTTTTCCTGCGGCTTCATGTCCAATGCATTGTTTGATTTTTAGCCCAAAGCGTGTAGCTTTGTTTTCTTCCGGCCCGGCTGTCAGAGCCAACGGCAAGTACTAACGTTATATAATTCTGATCCCCGTAAAATACTCTAATTAACTATGTCACAAGAACTTACCAGACAGGAACCCCTGTTGACCGAAGATCCCCTGCGGTTTGTTTTGTTCCCTATCAAACATTCCGATATATGGGAAATGTACAAACGTCATGAGGCTTCGTTCTGGACAGCCGAAGAAATCGACCTGTCGCAGGATATGAAGGACTGGGAGAACCTGAATGACGGAGAAAGGCATTTCATTTCCCACGTACTGGCATTCTTTGCGGCATCTGACGGAATCGTCAACGAAAACCTGGCTGTCAATTTTCTTAGCGAAGTGCAATATGCAGAAGCAAAATGCTTCTATGGATTCCAGGTAGCGATGGAGAACATCCACTCCGAAACCTACTCACTGCTGATCGACACCTACATTAAAGATCCGGTTGAAAAAGACAGGTTGCTACGTGCGATCGAGACGATTCCCTGCGTACAGAAAAAAGCTGAATGGGCATTGAAATGGATCAACAGCCCTGTGTTTGCGGAGCGTATCATCGCATTTGCAGCGGTGGAAGGGATTTTCTTCTCCGGATCGTTCTGCTCGATCTTCTGGCTGAAAAAACGCGGCCTGATGCCCGGGCTTTCATTCTCCAACGAGCTGATCTCCCGCGATGAAGGCCTTCATTGCGAGTTCGCATGTTTGTTATACACCAAACATATCCTGAACCAGTTACCACAAGAACGCGTAATCGAAATTATGCTGGACGCGGTGGCAATCGAAAAAGAATTTGTAAGCGAGGCGTTGCCGGTATCGCTGATCGGTATGAATGCCGATTTGATGAAACAATATATCGAATACATCGCCGATTTCTGGCTCGAAAGGCTCGGCTGCCCGAAACAATTCGGTTCAGCCAACCCATTCGATTTCATGGAACTGATCTCGCTTCCGGGCAAGACCAACTTCTTCGAAAAACGTGTAGGAGAATATCAGAAAGCGGGCGTAATGAGCGGTGTGAAGGACAAAGAATCCGCGCACAAGATCTCCTTCGACTCCGATTTCTAGACTACTATTGTCACCCTGAGCGCAGTCGAAGGGCGCGTGCATGATGCATGTGCTTCGGCTACGCTCAGCATGACATCCGTTATAGCTCACCCAATTCCTTCCACACCAGCTCGCTCTCATAGCCTTTTCCCAGCGCGAACCTTGCCAGCTTCTGTTTCAATTTGAAAGGATCCGCCTCCGTTTTGGATAGCAGATCCCGTTTCTTTGAAAGCAATTCCCGTAAACCTGATACGTAATCCTCGTCGCCGATTTCGTTCATTCCCTTTTCAATGCTGTACGTGCTCAGGCCGCGACGGTTCAACTCCTGCCTGATTTTCATCCGGCCCCAGTTTTTGACTCGGAATTTGCCGCCGGCGTAGGTTTTCGCAAAACGTTCCTCGCTCAGGTAATTCATGGAAATCAACTCAGCGATGATCTCGTCGGCCTCGTCGCCCCACACATTCCATTTTTTCAGCCGCTGCTTCACCTCGTCCTGCGTTCGCTCCTGGTAGGCACAGTAGGAAGCCGCTTTTTGCAGAATAAGCCGGTCCATGTATTCAGGTTTTTATTAAATATGCTTAACAATGTGCAAGATTAAGGAAATATAACGGACGAATAACTATTTTTGAGAGCACAAGAAACCCCTATTTCTGTTCATCCAAACCCTTTAAACCATGACTTTCCAGAGACGGTCTTTTCTCAAACTCCTGCCTGCATTATCCGGAATCACCTATTTGTCGGAGCCCGCCAAAGCACAGCCGGCTGCAAATATTGCGCTTCGTTTCATCGTCGCGTCCGACGGGCATTACGGACAGCCGGACACCGAGTTCAAGGCCTTCCACGCTGATCTGGTAAGCTGGGTAAACCGCGAGAAGCTGCAAAAAGGCGTTGATTTCCTTTTCCTCAACGGAGATCTGATTCACGACGATCCGACTTTGCTATATGATTTCAAAAACGCGATCTCGAATCTGAGTGTCCCCTATTATGTCAGCCGCGGCAACCATGACAAAGTGGGACTGGACGTGTGGCAAAGTACTTGGGGCTATCCTACCAACCACAGCTTTGCAAAAGGCGAATATGCATTCGTAGTAGGCGACACTTCCAACGAGAAAGGCGAGTATATATGCCCCGACGTCACCTGGCTCCGCAACGAAATCGCGAAATACAAGGACAAGAAGGGGGTTTTTATTTTCCTGCACATTACCCCGGCCAAATGGACAACGCACGGCATTGAATGCAAGGAGGTGATCGATCTTTTCGAAAACACGCCGAATGTCAAAGCCATATTCAACGGCCACGACCACGACCAGGATAGTACCAAAATGTACGGCAAAAAGCCTTATTTTTTCGACGGCCATTTCGGAGGCAGTTGGGGAACCGCTTACAAAGGCTACCGCATTGTCGAGATTTACAATGACCACACCTGGCAATCATACCAATACAACCCGACCGCCGCGCCGGTTTTGAATACGTTTAGCGGGAAGAGCTAGCTGGAACTAATCGGGAGAAAACTAATTTGCTCTTGTTTTAGTCTGGTACAGAATTTTAACCACCCGATTCATCAGTTAACAAAAACACCCGATGGATCTACTCAGTGGCCAGCCTCATTGGTTTTATAAAAGTGGGGCCCTCCATTCTTACCCTGCGCTATCAGGAAATCTAACAGCAGAAATCGTGATCATGGGCGGCGGCATTACCGGCGCATTACTGGCCTGGCATCTTACGCAGGCCGGTTTTCCGGTTGTTGTCCTGGAAAAACGACATATCGGGATGGGAAGTACCTCCGGCTCCACGGCGTTGCTTCAATATGAAATCGACACCATGCTTACCGATCTGATCGGGCTTGTCGGGGAAAAGCATGCCGTCCGCAGCTATCTTTTATGTGTGGAAGCCATTCACAGAGCCAGGGAGATTGTAGATTCGCTACCGGTCAAAACAGGCTTTTCACTCGTCAAAAGTGTGTATTATGCATCGAAAAAGGCCGATTTACCATTGTTGGAAAAAGAATGCGAGGTGCGCCGTAAAATTGGCATCGACGTCGAGTGGTGGGACCGGGCCACATTACGTTCCCATTTCCCCGGCATTCACAAAAGCGGCGCGATCCTCTCGCGTGACGCTGCGCAGGTAGACGCATATGCGCTCGCACATGCGCTCTTGCAGGAGTGCATCCGGAAAGGCGCACGCGTATATGATACCGTCGAAATCACCGATATCTGGCATGAACGGGGCCGTGTAAGGCTGATTTTGGATAATGGCAGCGTTGTCAAAACCAAAAAGCTGATCGTTGCCGCGGGCTATGAATCCCAAAAGCTGATATCACATAACTTCGTTCGCCTGCATTCTACGTACGCGATAGTTAGCAAACCGATGCCTGAAAAGAAGGAGCTGTGGTATGAGCATGCATTACTTTGGGAAAGTGCCCGGCCTTATTTGTATTTGCGCACAACGGAGGATCATCGCGTGCTAATCGGCGGCAAAGACGAAATGTTCCAAAGCGCGATTAAAAGGGACAAGCTGCTTTACCGGAAATCCAAAGAACTCGAAAAGAATGCCAGGAGTATGTTTCCGGACTTGCCTTTCGTAACAGATTATGCCTGGTGCGGCACTTTTGCGGAGACAGAAGACGGACTTCCGTTTATAGGCAGCGTGAAAGAGCACCCGAACACCTGGTTCGCATTGGGTTTTGGCGGGAACGGCATCCTGTTCAGCATTATCGCCGCCGGCATTATCACGGATCTTATCGCGGGAAAGAAAAATAAGGACGCCGAAATTTTCAGTTTTAAACGGCTTAGCAAGTCATAATTGACCGCCAAGCCGTTCAATACATTATATTACCTTGATCAGGTGATTCTTCTTGCCTTTTGAAATTAACAGAAACTTATCTTGCAGCAATGCAAAATCGCTTAACGGTTGCTCAGCCGCAATCACCTTTGATTTGTTCACACTTACCGCATTCTGCTGGATAGCCCGACGAGCTTCACCTTTGGAGGCATACACTTCGCCCCGGGTTACTGTGGAAACCAGGTCCGTAATATTCGCGCACTCGTCCCATTCTGCACGGGTAATTTCCGTTTGCGGTACACCATCGAAAATGGTGTCGAATTCATCCGCCTCAATGCTTTGGAGCGTTTCCAATGTCGCCTTACCGTACAAAACCTCCGAAGCCTTCAATACGAGATCCAAAGCCTTTTGCGAGTGAATGCGGATTGTCAGCTCGGATGCCAGCGCCTTTTGCATAATGCGCAAATGCGGCTCGGCAGCGTGGCTGGTTTCCAGCGCTTCGATTTCCTCCCGGCCTTTCAGCGAGAACACGCGCAGGTAACGCGGCATATCGTCGTCACTCTGGTTGAGCCAGAACTGGTAGAACTGATAAGGCGAAGTCCGCTCCGGATCGAGCCAGATATTACCGCCCTCGCTTTTCCCGAATTTGGAGCCGTCGGCTTTGGTAACGAGCGGCGTCGTCAATGCATAAGCTTTGAAATAGCCTTCATCGTCACCTTCCTTGCGGCGAATGATCTCCGTACCAGTCGTAATGTTACCCCATTGGTCCGAGCCGCCCATTTGCAGCCGGACATTTTTGGTTTTATATAAATGATAGAAATCGTAGCCCTGCAAAAGCTGATACGAGAACTCGGTAAACGAAATACCGGTTTCCAGTCGCTTTTTCACAGAGTCTTTCGACATCATATAATTCACACTCAGATATTTCCCCGCATCGCGCAGAAATTGTAAGAACCCGATATCCTTGAACCAGTCGTAGTTGTTCACCATTTCCGCCGAATTTTCTCCCGAATTGAAGTCCAGGAACGATTCGAGCTGCTTGCGGATACCCTCCTGGTTGATCCGCAATGTATCCTCATCAAGGAACGACCGCTCGGCAGCCTTGAAAGAAGGATCTCCGATCATTCCCGTAGCGCCGCCCACCAATGCAATAGGCTTGTGACCCGCACGTTGGAAATGCACTAAAAGCATAATGGTAGCCAGGTTACCGATGTGCAGCGAAGGAGCCGTCGGGTCGAAACCGATGTAACCGCATGTCATCTCCTTTTGAAGTTGCTCATGTGTTCCCGGCATCATGTCGTGCAGCATGCCCCGCCAGCGTAGTTCCTCTATAAAATCAATCGCCATTCTAAAAACTGTTGCTTATTTCAAAATCGAGCGCAAAGGTACAGGTTATCGGTTTCAAAACTTCTTTATCTCGCGATGGTTTTGCCTGCACGAAAGATTATTAATGCAAAAACAGGTATTTTTGTAGGATTAAAAGAATAATATGCACCCTATCATCAACAAAATCATGTTGTTACGTACTCTCGGAATATTCATCGGTTTCGTTCTCCTGTTCAAGGCAATGCCTGTTGCCGCCCAGAGCACTTATTGTAATCCGATGGACATTGATTACAAATATAATTTCGAGCAGCTCAACGAAAACATCAGCTACCGGTCCGGCGCCGACCCCGTGATTATTAATCATAAAGGCGAATACTTCCTTTTCGTCACTATCTCGGGCGGCTACTGGCATTCCAAAGACATGATCAACTGGAAATACCTGACCGCCAACCGCTGGCCTTTCGAAGATATGTGCGCGCCCGCGGCGGTTTCAGTGCGTGATACCCTGTTTTTATTCCAATCTACTTTCGAATCCCGTCCGATACTGTACTCGGTTGCACCTGAAAAAGGCATTTGGGAATTCTACAACCGCTGGACGCCGCGGCTGCCGAAGGATATCGGCCCCTGGGATCCCGCATTGTTCCACGACCCGGACACCGACAAATGGTATATGTATTGGGGTTCTTCTAATGTGTACCCCATCTTCGGCTCGGAGCTGGATTATTCCAAACGGCTTGCATTCAAGGGGCAATACCAATCCATGTTTTGGTTAAATCAATACGAGCACGGCTGGGAACGCTTCGGGCCAAACCACTCTGACCCATTCAAACCATTCACCGAAGGTGCCTGGATGACCAAGCACAAAGGCAAATACTACCTGCAATACGGCGCACCGGGTACCGAGTATAATGTATATGCCAATGGCACTTACGTATCCGACCAGCCGCTCGGGCCATTTACTTATGCGCCTTACAATCCCGTCTCCTACAAACCGGGCGGTTTCGCCACCGGTGCCGGACACGGCAATACATTCCAGGACAACTTCGGCAACTACTGGAACACCGGCACCTCGTGGATCGGCCTGAACTGGGCTATGGAGCGCCGCATTGTGCGCTACGCAGCCGGCTTCGATAAAGATGGTCAAATGTTTGCCAACACCCGCTTCGGCGACTTCCCGCACAAAATGCCTGCCAAAACCTGGACCGGCAAAGGCGATGAGCTTTTCACCGGCTGGATGTTACTTTCGTACAAAAAGCCTGCAACAGCGTCCTCAACGCTTGATACCATGGCTGCGCAAAAAATCACTGATGAAAATCCACGGACATTCTGGGCAGCGAAGCAAAACAAACCCGGCGAAACGCTGACGATAGACCTGCAAACCGAACAGGAAGTAAAAGCGGTGCAGGTCAATTACACCGACTACAAATCCGATATTTTCGACAACAAACCTGAAAAAGTATACACGCAGTTCAAAATCTGGACTTCAAAGGATGGTAAGAAGTGGGACCTCGCGAGCGACCTCACCAAAGAGCCCAAACGCGACCGCCCATGCGCCTATATCGAGCTCGCGGCACCCGTGCGTGCGCGTTACGTGCGCTACGAGCACGTATACGTAGCCTCGCCAATATTAGCTATCAGTGAATTCAGGATTTTCGGGAATGGCTTCGGCAAAGCCCCACAAACACCGGCTACCTTCACCGCCGTCCGCCAAAAGGATGCGCGCAATGCGGATTTGAAATGGGAAAAAGTACCGGGGGCCATCGGCTACAATGTGCTATGGGGCATCGCTCCCGATAAACTGTACCAAACCTACCAATTCTGGAACGACGAGCCGAACACCTTCGAGCTGCGCGCATTAAATGTGGGAGTGCCTTATTATTTTGCTATTGAGGCTTTTAATGAGAATGGTGTTTCGGTAGCGAGTAAGGTGGTGGCTGTGAAGTAGCGGGCGGATTACTCTTCGGGAGCGAATTCAATGGTTTCATAAACTTCCCTGACAGGTATTTCGAAACCAAACGCCTCCAATTGGATTACGTCGTCCAGGCTTTTGAAAGAATGGCATGCCCAAAGGTCGCTGCCTCCAACTTGCGAATACAATTCGACCTTTCGTTCCGCCTGAGAAACGATAAGATAGTATTGAAGCGAAGGTATGGTCTTGTATTGATTTAATTTAAAAACCCGGTCCCGCTTGGTAGACGACTTGGATATGACTTCTATCACGACGCTAGGCCGCTCTACAATATAAGTCCCCGAAAGATCCTTTGCTGCACAGGCGACGACCACGTCAGGATACAGATAGCAAATATCCGAGACTTTTAATTTTACAGTTTCGGCAAAAACCCGGCAGCCGCGCGGTCGGAAAAACGTCCTGAAAGCGCCCGATACGTTCCCAACAATGTCATTATGATTGAATGTAGTGCCTGACATGGCGTATACTTCGCCATCATAATATTCATAACGGATATCGCTTTGTTCATCCAGCTCGAAATATTCCTCGACAGTCATCTTCCTGGTAATTAGCTTTACACATCCCATAATTTACTGTTTTTTAACAACAAATTGCGGGAAAAAATCAACTCATGAAACTAGGAAGCATTGTCAATTAGCCAGAGGAGCGAAGAATCCCCATAGCTTAAAAAACGATAGTCATTCGCTAATGCCTCAGAATAGATCGTTTTCCAGTCTTTTCCGACAAATGCGGCAACAAGAAGGATGAGTGTGGAGCCAGGTTGATGGTAATTAGTAATTATCCCGCGGCATAAACGGAAACGATAACCGGGAAAAATGAATATCTCCGTTTCGCCTACAATCTCTTGAAGCGCCGAAGCATCCATATAATCTGCAATGGCTTGCAGGGATTGTGTTGCCGACGGAAGCTCTGCCTCTTTCCACGGATATGGATAGAGCTTTTCAATGTTAAACTCTGTCGTTTCCTTTTTAAAAAGCTTTACGCCATACCAATATAAACTTTCCAGCGAGCGCAGCGAAGTAGTGCCGACCGGCACAATATGATCCACCGATTGAAGCAGATTCCGTATTAATTCTCGTGTAAAAACCACCTGCTCGGAATGCATCCGGTGCTCGGTAACCTTCTCTACTTTAATGGGTTGAAAAGTACCCGCTCCGACATGTAAAGTGAGGAACGCTTTGCGAATGCCCTTTTGCTCCAATGCATCAAAAACCCGTGGCGTGAAATGCAGCCCGGCTGTCGGAGCGGCCACGGCGCCGTCATGGTGCGCGTACACGGTCTGGTACGTTTCCTTGTCCGGCTCTTCGATATCGCGGTTAAGATAGGGCGGCAGCGGGATTTCCCCCAATGCTTTCACCACGTCCAGAAATGTAACGTCGGCGTCCCAGTCGAGCTTCACCAGATTGCCTTCATAATCGTGGTAGGAGACCTGTAAATGTACTTCCCTCCCATTTACAGGAATAATATTGGATAACGTATCGCCGGCTTTCCAACGCTTTTTGTTCCCGATCATACATTCCCACACGCACGAATGCTGCACGAGCATGGCATCGTTGATTACCCTTGTGGGCAGTTCCGGATGTAATAGCAGCAGTTCTATAACCGCGCCTGTTTCTTTCTTGAAATGTGCCCGTGCGGGAATAACCTTGGTGTCGTTAAAAACAAGGAGCGTATCAGCAGGCAGCTGGGAAGTAATATCGATAAAGCGCAAATGACTGATTTCACCATTTTTATACACCATCAGCTTCGACTGATCACGAACTTCCATGGGGTACTTCGCGATGCGGTCGTCTGGTAGGTCGTATGTATAGCTTTCCAGATCAATCGCCTCTGCTTCTCTTCGCCACAATGCATCCTGGCTCTCCTCAACCTCCTTTTTCCCTTCCATACCCGGCAATATTAGAGTTTATCGTCGTGCACAGGCGGCCACAGCAAGCGCAATGGAAGCAGGAATACAGCCAGAACGAGCGCAAGGCTTGCATAATACAGCCAGGAGAAATCGAACACGTCCATTTTGTAATTGGTACTATTGATCGTCGCCAAAGCCAGCAAGCTGAAACCAGTGATTGTATTGATCACCGCTACCAGGCAGAAAAGCCAGTTGGTGAGATGCTCATTCAGCTCTGTGCGGTGCTGCGCCCACTCCTTGCGTTTCAGGATAGGCAGGTTCATCGGGTCAACATTCGGGATGTGGCGGGCGATGCCCGTGATCACCACGTTATTGAGCAGGAAAAGGCCCATTACGATATAGAAAATGTGTCCTTTTTCGACGTAACGCTCCGCGAGTCCGCTATCCGCGAAGTCGACGGCCACCATTTCGGGGAAAAGCGAATACGTCCAAACGAGCGCCCCGATAACGAATAATAAAGATGCCCAGCGCCAGATCTTTATTGCAAATGTTGTAACTTTCATGAATTGGTAACCTAAATAGAGGTCTTCGCCATAGTAAATCAAGCCGCAAAATTAGGTCGGGGAGTTTCTAAAACCTAATTGAAAAAAGCAAAGACCTAATTTCCACAATGAAAATCTACACCAAAACCGGTGACAAAGGCACCACGTCTCTCATCGGAGGCACGCGCCTGAGTAAGGCACACGTGCGCATAGACGCATACGGGACGGTCGATGAACTGAACAGCTACATCGGAATGCTTCGCGACCAGCCGGTGAACGAAGGCCGGAAAGACCTTCTCAAAGAAATCCAGGACCGTCTTTTCACGATCGGCTCACATCTGGCTTCAGAATCCGACCAAAAGAAGAAAATTCTTCCCGATTTGCTCGACGAAGACATTGCGCTACTGGAAAAGGAGATGGATCTGATCGACACCCGGGTGCCCCCACTGCGGGCATTCATCCTGCCGGGCGGTCACGCTTCTGTATCCTTCGGACACATCGCGCGGACGGTTTGCCGCCGGGCCGAGCGGGCGGTGATCCATTTGCAGCAGGGTGAGGAAGTGGAACCCATCGTAATCCGCTATCTCAACCGCCTTTCCGACTACCTTTTTATGCTCTGCCGGGCGATGACGCATGAACTCGGAATTGAAGAAATCACATGGCAGCCGAGGGTTCCGCGGCAAAAATAATTGTTATACTAAATATCAATTATTTGTAGATTAAATTATTTAAATTGCGGGACTTAGAGCGAGTGCGCCGGGATCTCCCAATCCCGCCTTTCTCCAAGGATAAGCTTCGGAAAGCGTTTGAAAAATTAAATTTTTGGCATCATGACAGCCGACACAGTACAAATAGAAGTTCAGCAAACCACCCAATCCCGTTTGCAGGAGGTTGACTTCAACAACCTCGTTTTTGGACGGAACATCTCCGACCATATGTTTATCGCCGAATACAAAGCCGGACAATGGCAAAATCTGCGCATCGTCCCTTACGGCGACCTCTCACTAAGCCCTGCTACCGCCGCGCTACATTACG
Source organism: Dyadobacter sp. BHUBP1 (assembly GCF_050587785.1). Classification (NCBI taxonomy): domain Bacteria; kingdom Pseudomonadati; phylum Bacteroidota; class Cytophagia; order Cytophagales; family Spirosomataceae; genus Dyadobacter; species Dyadobacter sp. BHUBP1. The sequence continues at coordinate 56,124 of NZ_JBOBIH010000014.1, read as the reverse complement.
GTCAGGCTATCTTCGAGGGAATGAAAGCCTATAAAAACGACGCAGGCGAAGTGCTGCTTTTTCGTGCGATCGACAACTGGAAACGTCTCAACAAATCGGCTGAGCGCCTTTGCATGCCGCAGATCCCGGAAGAAATTTTCATGAACGGCCTTACCGAACTGCTCCGCCTGGATGCAGGTTGGGTGCCTTCGCAACCCGGTTGCTCGCTTTACATTCGCCCATACATGTTTGCTACCGACCCTTACATCGGTGTCAAGCCATCGGAATCATACTATTTCATCATTTTCACGAGCCCGGTAGGCACCTATTATGCCAAACCTCCGCGCGTGAAAGTAGAGACGCATTTCATCCGCGCCGCGGAAGGTGGCGTAGGTGCTACCAAATGCGCAGGCAACTATGCAGGTTCGCTTTACCCGGCGAAACTGGCCCAGCAGGAAGGTTACGACCAGTTGATCTGGACTGATGCCCGCGATCACGCGTACATCGAAGAATCGGGAACGATGAACATCATGTTCATGCTGGATGGTAAGCTGCTTACTCCGCACGTTTCTGAAACCACGCTGGATGGCATTACCCGTAAAAGCATCGTGGCGATTGCGGAGCATTGGGGTATTCCCGTGGAAGAGCGCCGTATCAGTGTAAAAGAAATCATCGATGCATTGAAAGCCGGTAAACTCGAAGCCGCATTCGGAGCCGGAACTGCGGTAGTAATCTCTCCGTTCGCAACGATCGCGTACGAAGGCGTGGATTACGCATTGCCTGAAATCAAGGAAGACTCGTTCGTAAGTAAAGTAAAAACTTATCTGACCGACCTCCGTACTGGTAAAGAACAGGATATCTTCGGCTGGATGCTGAAAGTTTAATGACTGAATGTGTGAACTTGTGAATGTGTAAGACCGTCGCGAATTCATAGGAGAGTTCAAAGCCAAGGGTTATCCCAAAGCTTTGAACTCTTTTTTATTCACTCATTCAAAATTCATTCGCGCAAACGTCCGCGAATAGATTCCCGCAAGGCTCAAATGTCCTATCAGTGAAATAGCAGGTAATCCGAACTATCAGGCAGACACTACTATGCCCGACGACTTTACTACCAAAGTTCGGCGGCACAAATAGGAAAAATTAGCAGATATAATTCAAAAGGTGCCCTGAATATTTGGGGCATTTTTTTGTTTTTTATCCTAATTTTGAAATTCACCTGAATTACTAATTACTCACGGTTATGATACAATCTTTTGCGGCTAATGCCGATAAAAATGAGGTTTTTGAAAAAGTACAACAGTTTATAGATGAGCAAGGATTCACCGTCGTAGCCAAAGATCATTCGCGCCCATGGGGTGGTTTCTTCGTACTCGACGAAAGCCAGGCCCCCAAATTCATCTCTACATTTTTCCCGCATCTATCGCTCGCCGACTTTGCCGGTTATGAAAAATTGAGCCCCAAGATTCTCGTGGTGGCTCCCAACAAACGCCTTTCATGGCAATACCACCACCGCCGTGCCGAAATCTGGAAAGTAATCGGCGGAAGCGCCGGCATCGTGATCAGCGATACCGACGAAGAGACCGAATTGCAGCAACTGCCTATCGGCACGGTTATCAACCTCAAAAAAGGAGAACGCCACCGCCTTGTGGGTGTAAATGAATGGGGTTTTGTAGCTGAAATCTGGCAACATACCGACCCTTCCAATCCTTCGGACGAAGATGATATCGTTCGCGTGCAGGACGATTTCGGAAGATAATGCCATTATCCATGTCCGGCAGGCCGAAGTGGCCTGTCGGATCGGTTCTTACTCATCCTAACCTGACCAGTCATGAAATTTGGAAAAGTTGACGACGCCGACAAAATAGATTTTACATTACCACCCGACAATCCCGCCAATAAAGCACTGCTCAATGCGGCAAAGAGCGGGAAACCTGGAATCTACATCGGGTGCGCCAAATGGAATAAAACCGATCTCAAAGGTTTCTACCCCAAAGGCACCAAAGACGAATTGGCCTATTATGCCACACAGTTCAACAGCATCGAACTGAATGCGACCTTTTACAATAATTTTCCTGTCGAAACCATCGAATCGTGGTATGCCAAAACACCTGCGGGCTTCAAGTTCTTCCCCAAATTGCACCAGGGCATCAGCCATTGGAAAAGGCTGAAAGATGCCAAGGAGCCGACCGACATTTACCTCGATGGTATTGCCCACTTGCAGGATAAACTCGGCATGCTTTTCCTCCAAATGCCCGACAATTTTGGTCCTAAAAACTGGGAAATACTGAAAGCATACCTGGAAGAATGGCCCTCCGGCTTTCCACTCGCGCTGGAACTGCGGCACACAGGCTGGTACAACGACTCTTTCGATAGCGAAGAGTTATACAGCCTGCTCGAAAAGAAAAACATCACGCATATCGTCACCGACTCGGCTGGCCGTCGTGACCTGCTGCATATGCGGCTCACCACTCCGACCGCATTCATCCGCTATAACGGTGCCAACGTGGATTCTGACTACACGCGCCTGGACGACTGGTTTGAAAGATTGAAACTCTGGATCGACGAGGGTATTCAGAATATCTACTTCTTCGTGCATCAGAACCACGAAGAAGCCTCTCCGCTGCTATCTTCATATTTGATCCAAAAGCTGAACAAAGAACTGGGAATGGAACTGCAAGTTCCTTATGACCCGAGGGTCGCAAGCGGGCAGGTTAGTTTATTCAAATAGCAAAAGGCGGGATCGATGCATCGGTGTCCGCCTTTTTAACTTCTATTTCAGGTCAAATTTTACACCTTGCTCGGGGAAGATCAATCGTAGGTCTAAATGATTGGCTGTTTCCAATTCCTTTCGGATCGTTTCTTCATTATTTCCTACGGGTTTAATGTGCGTAACGACCACATTCAGGTTCCGCAAGTGCTCCTTTCCGGCAAGTCGCCCCAGTACCTCAAACTCTTTTATAAACCATTTCGGCGTCAGGTGACCGTATAAATGGCGGTCAGGCTGCGCATTCGGATAGGAAACTTCCAGAAAAACGCCTTTCAATTTTCCCGATTTCACAAGCGGCGCGACCGCGGCCCAAACCCGTTTCATATGGTCAGTCTGCTCCACTTCGTCCGGGCCGGTATCACCAAAATAGAGGGCATACTCGTCACCATGCCTCACCAGAAACGCAGTACTCGAATAGGGCTTCGAATGGCTCAGCGGGAATGCCTGCACCGACATTTCCGTTCCCTTAACCGGTATTTCGACACCTTCCGTCAACTGTTGGTAGCGGTATTTGTTCAACGCGGGGGCATTGCCATCATTTGCCAGGTTAGGCCAGCTTTGCCAGTTGAAGTAATGCGCTTTCATCACACTAATGCAATGCTCCATCGCGTAAACCTGCTTCACCGTGTCGTCCACCGAATTGATAATCATTCCTGATATATGATCGAGATGTGGATGCGAAATGAGGTAGCCCTTAATGTATTTTTTCAGAACTGTTTCCGCATTTACTTTAAACGCCTTCTTCTCAATTCCTTTTTCGATCCCATTACTCACCGTGCCCGCATCCAGGCATACGTATGCGTCTGAGCCCGCAGGGGCGAGCATGTATGCGGAGAGATTTCCATCAGTTGCGCCGCCATTGACGCCTAATGGAATTATCTGAAAACCTGTTTGCGCAGAAACGGTGAAGCATACTAGGAGGAATATCAGCAAACAGAAATTACGTAACATATATAGGTAGGGGGGTAAACGTCCCGACAAAGCTAAGGGACGTTAGCGTAAAATTCATACGTATGCGAGTACTCTCGGCTTGCATTGTATTCAAATGCACCGTTGGAACCAAATATTAACTAGCGCCAGCCGGATATTCATTCATCTTTAACAAGCTTTCAATAAGTGCTGTAATTAGTAATACTGATTGTAAAAGCGCAACACCTATTAAAAAAACCTGCTCTATGAAAAAAGTTCTTCGCGTATTGGCCATCTGCATAATAGGTATCCATTCTACCTATGGCCAGGTTTTTCCGGAAACTTTTACAAGTTCGGTGTGCAGCAACTGTGCGCCCTCCGGATATAGCATCGTTTCCGGAGAGCCGGCCATTTCGAATATCGTTGGCTATCCTGGTGTCTCGTGGGCTTTCGGAGTTCCAGAGCCTCCCTCCAAAAATGAAGTACTTTTCCCCAACGCTAATGGCGTATTTGTCTCATTAAAGAGTATTGGCAATCAAAGCGCCAAAGTCTCAGTCGTTTCAGGAGGCTTCGTCCCGGGGTTCCAATACACTCTAAAGTACTATGTACTTTCTTCAAAGGAGCAGTCTACACATTATGGTACCAGTGCCACCCTGCGCGTTGCCACCACTGATCAATTTCCGGCGATTATTGCTACTAAGGTAACCACTTTCGACGCGAGCAACATCCATCAATGGTTATTACAGGAGCTAACCTTTACAGCTACGAACGCGCAACTCGAATTTACACTTTACGGAGCTTGTAATGCAGGCACCGGGTATGTAAACTTTGATATTTACTCAAGGCCGTTTACATGCAAGATTCCCGGCGGGCAGGTTAAATTCATAAGAGATTCGGATGTAACACCGTTTTCCTGTGCGACAGAAAATCTCTACGAAAATGTACAATTACCCATCCCGCCTGGCGCACAGGTGATATGGAAAAAGAACCCCGATGTGGCTTGGGGGACGTTAACAACTCAACAAGCCTCTCAGGCAAGTCCATTACCTGTTGGCCAATACTATTATGCATTTTATAAGGGAGAAAACATTTCTTACGAATGCTATAATACAGAAATGTCTTCGGCTGCATTTTCCTTCAACGTCACCGAAACTCAAGCTACGCTCAAAAGTAATTCCGCTGCCATCAACTGTGTCGATCAAAGCTCATTCAATCTGAAAAGCCAGGAAGCGCAATCGCCCTACGAGGTCCGGTGGTTTAACAACGACAGCCATGTCGGCCCAATGATTGCCGACCCTACTCAAGCTCCGATAGGTAGTTACTACGCGTTCTATTTTAATCCCAATGGTAACTGTTATTCCACCAACAAGGCTCTGTTAAGCTCCGCATTTTCGGTTACCGCAGCTACAATTTGCTGCAACAATCCCAACAATCCTTCAAGCCAGATCGCTCTTTCCGGATCCAATGCCAATATTGCCTGCCCGATGCAAACAGCTGATCTGACAAGTTTCCTTCCCCAGCCGCTAAGCTTGCCACCGAATACCGTTATTGAATGGTTTACCAGCCCGGACCATACTACCGGTAAAGTAGACAACCCCGCCGCGGTTACCACTGGCACCTACTATGTTTTTGCACACGATCTCACTTATGGTTGCTACAACACCAATGTCTCAACGTCTTACATCAATGTTACCACTCCTTGCGCTGCGCCAGAATTAAGCGTTTCTCTTGACATTGACGGACTAAACTTTAATGAAGGTGCGGAAAGGGACTTTGTCATCAATCTTCATGAAACTGCGGGGTTCGGCACTAACGGAAATGTCTCCTTCCGAATTAACAAGATTGGTGCATTTGACATTACCTACCCAACAAGCAGTGGAGTTTCCGGCGTATTCGGAGGCATTAACAACACGAATGGCAACTGGAGTTTTTCTGAAGACGACAATTTCATTACGGCCAGCTCAAACGTGGCCCTTCCGGCAAGCAGCGTATCGGTAATAGGTTTTAAAATCAAAAGAAAGGCAGACAAGCCGGCAGGCATTACACAAAATTTGACGGCTGTTATCGTAACTAACTCTGGTGGAGAGAAAAATGGCTACAACAACGCGGTTGTAACGGCTGTCTCAACAAACTAATGCCCCCATCCACAAGTTTGCGCTCTATAAAACCTTACCATATTGTCAAAATGAAAGTAATTATACAGGCTATGCTAATGACGCTATGCGTGCATTACGGCTTCACACAAGACCTCGACATCAACCTCAATCCGCAGCAAGCTTTCATTCTGGACAAGACAAAAGGTGAGGTGGAAGTCAAAATATGCAATTGCCATACCGCAAGCACCACCGCTCCAAGTGACAAGCCAAGGCCGCAAATCAGTTTTCCGGATAACCTTGTACTGAAAGAGATAACAAACATAGATGGATCAGCCCTCACCGGCTTTACCATCCAAAGTTCAACGAATGATCCCGGGAATCATACGGTTCGCCTTCTGGCAAACACAGCCTTGCCTAATACCTCGTGCATTTCTTTTCTAATTCAGGTTCAAGGTAATGGGGTTGGTGTAGGGATAATAACGGCGACCCTGGGATCACAGGGGCCTCAGACAGACGGCAACTATACCGCAAATGACAACGCTATGGCTGCAATTCCTGTTCAGATAAATTTTCCGGTGACACTGAAAGAATTCAGGGCCAGAAAGGAAGAAGAGACGGCAATTCTGAATTGGACGACAACGGAAGAAATGAATGCAAGCCATTTCGATGTGCAGCGCAGCGGAAACGGTAAAAATTGGCAGACGCTCATCAGCGTTCCCGCAAAAGGTGACTCTAAGACCCGGACAGACTATTCATTTACAGACACCGACCCGTTGAATGGCCAAAATCTTTACCGCCTCCACATGATCGACATTGATGGGTCAGCGACTTACAGTGCCATATGCAATCTGAGGTTCGAATTTCAGCCGCAGCTGGTCTTTCCCAATCCCGCAAACGACTTTTTGAACGTCAAAGCCGAAGATTGGAGTAAAATACAGCACATAATAATCAGAGACAACAAAGGAAGACAAGTCTATCATTCAGCCAGGAAACGAATTGACCGAATTGACTTAGCCGGATTTATTCCAGGCATTTACATAGTCGAAATAGTTAAAAGCAATAACGAAACCAAAATGTGGAGGATCGTAGTTGCAAGGTGATCCCTGGTCCATTTCTCAGGGGCAAAGTGTACCTTCGCGAAAATCATCAACCAAGGCATGTTTCACATCATCCGCACCACCAGCGACAATCCCGATTTCCAGAACCTCACCAGCGAGCTCGACGACGAGCTGTGCCGCATTTACAACACCAACAAGGAAGATTACGAAGAATACAACCGCATCACCGGTCTGCCGACAGTTATACTGGCTTATGAAAATGAGGCAGCCATTGCCTGTGGCTGCATCAAGCAATTCGACACGCACCGCATCGAGCTAAAACGAATGTTTGTAAAACCCGGATTCCGCGGCAAAGGCATCGCCTCAATGATGGTCCATGAGCTTGAAAGATGGGGAAAAGAACTGGGTTACGGATCAATAATCCTCGAGACCGGCAAAGGCCAACCGGATGCCATTGCATTATACCGGAGGCTGGGCTATACCAATATTCCGCATTTCGGAGAATTTCCTGAGGAGTCCCGGAGTGTTTGTTTGGGGAAAGATTTAATTTAAGCGCGTCAACAGCACCAAGCGCAACGTGAACACCACCGCCCCCCATCCCTTCTATCAAAAATTCGCCCTAACCCTACTCGCGATCGGGATTATAATGCTCGCGATCTATCTTGGGCAGGACATTATCGTGCCGCTGGCCTTGGCCGGGTTGCTGGCTGTGCTGCTCCGGCCTCTCGAGCGCCTGTTTATTCGAATCGGAATACCGAAATTGCTCTCTATTACACTGGCATTGCTGATCGCGGTCCTGATCGTTTCGGCGGTAACAGTACTTATTTCCATGCAACTGGCTGATTTCTCCGACGAATGGCCAAAACTCAAAAGGAACATCGACCTTTTCTACCGCGATGCGCGGCGCTGGATACGCCGCGAGTACAGTGTAAGCTACCGTCAGCAAGCCGAATATTTGAAGAATGCTCAAAGCAAAACGCTCGAAACTTTCCAGGGGCCGGAAACACTTGGGGTAGTAACGGGGCCGCTCGGCACGTTGATCCTTATCCCTATTTATACGTTCCTGCTGCTCTACTACCGTGCGATGCTGATCCATTTCACAGTAGTGCTCTTCGCGGAAGAGCAAAAACAGCGCGTGCTGGAGATACTGGGAGAGATCAAATCCATTATCCAGAGCTACATGGTAGGACTCTTGCTGGAAACGACGGCTGTGGCAGTCCTCAACTCCGCTGGATTACTGATCTTGAATGTACAATATGCAATTTTGCTGGGCGTAATGGCCGCAATCCTCAATTTGGTACCCTATATCGGCGGCCTTGTTGCGACCGCGCTTGCAGTCATGGTGACGTTCATCAGCCATCCCGAAATCGACGTGCTGCTGGGGGTTGTGGGGGTATTTATTGCCGTGCAGGTGATCGACAACAATTTCCTGGTGCCGTTCATTGTCGGCTCCAAAGTACGGATCAACGCACTGGTATCGATCGTGGGCGTACTCGTAGGCGGCGCGCTCGCGGGATTATCGGGGATGTTCCTTTCCATTCCGGTGATTGCCATGATGAAAGTGATTTTCGACCGGGTGCCGGGACTCGAACCCTGGGGTATCCTGCTCGGTGACCAAACGCCCGAGCAGGCCAATAACAACCTGTTCCGTTTCGTGAATCTAAAAAAAGCGGCGACCGGCGATCCGGCGGCAGGCGATCCGGCGGCAGGCGCCCCTGAAGAGGAAAAAGAAAACCAGTCGTGAAAATTCCACGACCGGTTATGATTGGTGTCAGCTTACAAATTGCTTGGTATCCACCACCGCTTTGAGGTCATGCAGCAGGCTGAACAGCCCGAAAAATGTGCGGTTGATGTAAATAAAATGTTTCGAGCCACGATTCATGTTCATTTTGCGCAGCTCTTTGTCGTTGGCATATTTCTCGCCCAATGCGGCGAGTTTCAGGAAGAATTCTTCATCCGAAAAATCGAATGTCTCGGCCTGAAACGGCTGCGTCAGTAACGCGAGTATTTCCCTGAAAAGATTCGAAAAATAGATGGTTTCCGCCCGGGTATCTTTTTCTGTCAGGATTTCCAGCTCAACCAGTTTGGCATGAAAAACTGCGGGATTGTTCAGATTTTCAGGCTCGGCGAGCTCGAAATACGGGACGTAGAAATCCTCGGGAATTTCTTTGATGCAGCCGAAATCGATAGCGATGAGGTTGTCGTTTTCATCGATCAGGAAATTGCCCGGGTGCGGATCGGCGTGTACTTTGCGGAGCTGATGCACCTGGAACATGTAAAAATCCCACAATGCCTGACCTATTTTATTAGCTGTTGCCTGGTCCGGATTCGTTTTGCAAAATTCCGACCAATGCACGCCATCCATCCAATCCATCGTGATCACACGCTCGCTGGAAAATTCAGGATAGTATTTCGGAAAACGCAGATTCGGAATGTGCTCGCAAGCCTCGGCGATTTCGGTGCTATTGGCTATTTCAAGAATGTAATTCGTCTCTTCCGTCAGCTTCGTTTCGACTTCTTTGAAATACTTATCCGAATCTTTCGCCTGAATGTTGAACATTTTCATGGCAATTGGCTTCACGAGCGCGAGGTCCGAAGAAATGCTTTCCGCCACGCCGGGATACTGGATTTTCACCGCCAGTTCTTTTCCTCCATGTGTCGCTTTATGCACCTGACCGATGCTTGCCGCATTGATCGCATTCGGATTGAATGTATCAAACAATTCCAGAGGCGATTTTCCGAAGTATTTCCGGAAAGTCTTCACCACCAAAGGCGCCGAAAGCGGCGGCACCGAAAATTGCGAGAGCGAAAACTTCTCCACATAAGCCTGCGGCAGGAAATTCTTCTCCATACTCAGCATCTGGGCAAGCTTCAATGCACTGCCTTTCAAGCTTTTGAGGCTATCGTAAATATCCTCTGCATTGTTATTGTTGAGATTGTCACGCGCCGTCTCAGGACTGGTAATTTTTTCGCCGTAATACTTCAGATAATTCCCCCCAATCTTGACCCCCGTCGAAATAAGCCGGGTCGCACGCCTTATTTTGGAAGTAGGGATACTGTCAATTGTTTCCATTCCTACTTCAATTTTTCTTTAATCAAAAACTTCCCGAAATCGATCACGCTCTCGAGAGGCGTCGTATCTATCAGGTCGAATGTGGCACGGATCGATTTTTCGATGAAAAGGTCTGTTTTTTCAAAACCTACGGATTCGTCGTCGATCCAGAATTTCAATGTGAGCAGCAACTGAATCCACGCACCTTCTTCCAAGGCGTCCTGCTGAGCCTTGCGAATGCGTTCGCTTTTGGCTTTCAGGTAACCGTCGCTGATTTCGTGGATATAATCCTTGAAACTGCTACGGAATTCTTTCAGCTTCAGAATGCCGTTGAGTCTGTTCTTTTCCTCCTTTAATGCAAAAACCACGTAGCTGCGGTTTGCAGTCAGGATTTCAACCAGCGTAAAGTAATAAGCCAGCAACTTATCCCTGAAACCGACCCCTTCGATCTCTCCGCTCTGGTTGATCAGGTTTACAGCCAGGTTATGAAAACTCACAAAAACGCGTCTTTCAAGCGAATCGATGGAAGTAAAGAACTTGTAAAAATCCTTTTCAGCGAAACCGTGCTCCTTGGAAAACAGGTAAACCGATTCCGGCTTCTTGTGATTTTCCAGGCAGTAATGCATGTATAACTCGGTAATCTTGTCGGCGGTGAGATCCACACTTATCGGTGGTAGTGCCTTCGTTTTGGTAGCCATCAGAAGTATTTGTTTACTTATGGAAGATGAGTCACGTTAAAGTAAACGCTCGGACTAGCTATTTAATTCCTGATGTTGGTATGAAGCTCCTGCTTCATACCCATTATTCGCAGGCTTCCGGCCGGTCAGGGGAGCGATTTGCATTTAGTCGCATACTTGACCGGCCGGCGGCCTGCGAATAGGCAGCGCGAAGCAGGAGCTTCGCGCCATTTTCACACTTTAAACACATTCAAATTCAGAAACGCATTGCGAAACTTTCCTTTCGGATCCATCTGCGCAGCAAGCTCCCTGAACTCCGGTAGTTTCTCATACCGCTTTTCCAGCAAACCGGGCGGAATCGTAAACAATTTACCCCAATGCGGCCGTGGACTGAACGGCGCCAGTTCCCTCTCGATCACCGGCAGCAGCTTGCTCACCGCCGGCCAGTCCTGTTTCCAGGTAAAGTGTATAGCCACCGAATCCTGCTTGTAGCACGGGCTCAGCCAAAGGTTATCCGCCGCAATGGTCCTCACCTCGGATGTAAACAAATGCGGGCTGATTTGGCTGCCCATTTTGGAAATCGCCAGGATCGCATCCACCGCATTCTTGCGTGGCACGAAGTATTCCGTTTGAAGCTCCTTACCACTACTGGGTGTAAAACCCATTTTGAAATGCGGCATGCGCTCATACCACGGCCCCGGCACACCCATTTGTTCGGTGCAGTTTTCGGCTGAAAGTTCGGGGATCGGGTGCAGGTTTTTCGTAGCCAATTTCCCTCCCAAAAGCTCCTTGTCCGGGCGTGCTTTCAAAGGCTTGTCACTGTTCGTTTTGTACTTTATCCACACCTCCGTTATATCCTCCGTCGCCCAGTTTGTAAAAAGGCTTACGCTATCTCCTCTCGATTCTATTTCGTCAAAATGCTCTTTTAACTGGCTCAGCGGTAAATTTTCGTATACAACCTGAGCCATAAAAAACGTAGGCTGCACATCCAGTGTCACTTTCGTCACTACACCCAATGCCCCCAAATGCACCACCGCCGCATTGAATTTCTCCCCGTCTTTCTCCCTGCTCAACTTCACCACCTCCCCATCCGCCGTCACAATCTCCATAGCCGAAACCGCAGTAGCGAGGTTTCCATTCTTCTCGCCTGACCCGTGTGTAGCCGTTGCACACGCGCCCGCAACGGAAATGTGCGGCAGCGAGGCCAGGTTATGCAACGCAAAGCCCTTGTCGTGCAGGTAGGGTGCCAGTTGGCCGTATTTCAACCCGCCATTGACGGTCACGGTTTTGTTTTTGGTATCCAGATCAATGACTTCTTCCGCACCAACGACCGTAATGAACTGGTCTTTAGTATCCGCAATGTCGTTGAAACAATGCCGCGTGCCGAGCACTTTCAATTTGGGATATTTCTTAACAATTGTTTGTACCTGCTGCAAATTTTTCCCCAAATCGAGCTTTTCGGTGCTGTATTCCAGGTTGCCCGCCCAGTTGCGGAGCTTGTCGCCATTGGCCCAGCCGCTCAGTGGAGAAAGTAAAGGAGCCGTCATTAATGCGGATGAAAGTTTAATGAAAGTACGTTTGTTCATGCGGAAGTCAGGTTGAAATGCACGAAATAGGAATTTATCCCAAATTAATTGAATAAATCAGCATTTCAACTGCTGCATTAGCTGGTCTTTTCCAACGCTGCTTTTAGAATGGAAGTAGCCTCCCGCAACTCCCTCTCATCCAGACTGCCGAACCCCAGACGTATCGCGCTGAGGCGCCCGGTCTGGAACAGCAATGTTTGCGGCAAATGCAGGTTTTCGCGCAGGCACTCTTTACTCACGCGCATGAGGTTAATATCGCGCCGCCATTCCGTCCAGATCGCCAGGCCGCCCGGCGGGGCTTTAAACGTCAGGTAAGGTTTGAAATCATTTTCCAATAGTTCGGTAAACAAATCACGACGCTGATGGTAAACTTTCTGGGCTTTCTTGATATGCCGCTGGATTTCGCCCTCATCAAGCAGTTCCGCTAATGCCTGTTCCATCATCAGATCGCCCTGCCGGTCGATAATCCGCCGCATTTTACCCAGTTCCCGGATCAGGTTCTGCGGCGCCACTACATAGCCCGAACGCAACCCCGGAGCCAGCGCCTTACAAAATGAGCCCACATAAACGACCATCCCCGTCCCATCCGCGCTTGCCAGCGGCAACACCGGACTGCTGTTATAATGGAAATCATAGTCGTGGTCATCTTCCAGGATAATAAATCCGTATTGCACCGACAGGTTGAGCAGCTCCACACGCCGCTCGGCGCTGAGTGTGACCGTCGTCGGGTAATGGTGATGGGGCGTAATGTACAGCATCCGGATCGGCGTGCGCTCGCACAGTTGCCGCACCGCTTCCACAGAAATCCCCTGATCATCCACAGGCACCGAAAGGATATTCGCACCAGCTTGCTGGAAAATCATATTGGCGACGTAATAGCTCAAATCACCCACCACCACATTGTCACCCTTTTTCAGCAGCAATGTCGATGCGAGGTAAATACCCATCTGAATCCCGCGGGTAGTGATAATATTTTCCGCACCGATATGCAGGCCACGGGTATTGTTCAGATAGGTCGCCAGCCGCTCGCGGAACCAGATATTTCCCTCCACATGCGAGTAGGTAAGGTATTTCCGGTTGTTGTTTCTTCTTAAAACGCTGGAATAGGCCTTCGCGAGTTTGTCCATAGGCGCCAGGCGCACATCCGGGAGGCCGTCCGTAAATTCCAGGTCCACACGCGAAAGCGACAGCGGGCGGTCGAGCAGCATACTTTCCTCAAATGCGAAGCCGGTTTGCTGCGGGTATTGCTTCAAGTCGCTCACATTCGCCGGCAGTGCGCTGCCCTTCACTACCGGACTCTTCCGGGTCACGAACGTACCACGGTTCGGCAGCATCTCGATCCAGCCTTGCGCGTCGAGTTCGTTGTAAGCGGCCACGACAGTTTTGCGGTGCACTTCGAGCATCTCCGCAAGTGCACGTGTACCGGGCAGTTGCACGCCCGTAACGAGCACGCCACGCTGAATGGCGTTGATCATCTGGTGCGCAATTTGCAGATAAACGGGTGTGCCGGACGCGCGGTCCAGCAGGATCACATTTTTGAATGGTATTTCAACCGGACTACTCATTAGATTCAAACCGGAGCATATAAACGGGCCGGCAAGATAGTAGTTTTGTATTGAAATCATCCCACTCTATGAAACTACATTTCTTAGGCACCACTCTGTTATTATCATTCATTGCAAACCTGGCCCCGGCGCAGGAAATATCACTTGACCCGGTTACGGTCACTTCATCTCTCGTCGAAAAGCGCGCATCACAAACGGGCCGCAACATTGCGGTCATCAAAGGCGAATATTTCCAGCAACTGCCGGTGCACAGCATCGATGACCTGCTCCGCTACGTGCCGGGCGTCGAAATACAGGCCCGCGGCCCGCAAGGTTCACAGAGCGACATTGTTTTACGCGGCGGTACATTCCAGCAAGTACTTGTGATACTCGACGGCATCCGCCTCAACGATCCTAATACCGGACATTTTAACAGCTACATTCCAATTTCACCCGCAGAGATCGAGCGGATCGAGGTTTTGATAGGCGCTTCGTCGGCATTGTACGGTTCCGACGCCGTGGGTGGCGTGATTCACGTCATTTCCAAAACTTTCGCAGCGCGGCTGATCGCAGCCCGGGCGAATAATTCAGAAAAGAGTAATTCGGTACAAAAAACGCAAGTAAACGGAGGCATCAGCGCCGGTGAATATGGGTTGTTCAACGCCAATGCGGGCGCATTTGTGCAGCGGAACAAGCTGGCCATTTCGGGAGGGTTTCTTTCCAACAATGCTTCCGGTGTACAGCAGCGCGGTATCAAAGGTTATTTTCACAACAATACCGCTTCATTGTCACTGAGCTATGCCATTTCGCCAAACTGGAACCTCGCTATTCGCAGTTCTTACGACCACCGCGATTTTGCGGCCCAGAATTTCTACACCGTTTTAAAATCCGACACCGCCAGCGAGAAAGTCAAAATGTCGTGGAACCAGGTAAGACTCGGTTATCAGAAAAACAAAACGGCGTTCTCGGTCGACGGCGGCTTTAAATCGGTGCAGGACACTTACCTGTTTAACCCCCATTCCGTTGCCAACAGCAGCAAATCGAAGTTATGGCAAGGGCTTGCGACTTTACAGCAAGGCATTACTTCCAACACTAATCTGATCGCTGGTGTCAATTTCCAGCAGCGTAATATCAAATCCAACGACCGCGGAAACCATACGCTCAACCAGCTTGCGCCGTTTGTGTCGGTCGTGCAGAATATTGGAGAGGATTTTACAGTAACGCCTTCCGTGCGCATGGACTGGCGCGAGCGTATCGGGACAGAGGTTTCGCCTCAAATCAATTTTTCTTTCAAAAAAGCCGGCTGGCAGTTACGCGCAAGCGCCGGCAAGACGATCCGCGACGCCGATTTTACGGAACGTTTCAACAACTACGCGAAGAAACTCGTCACGGGTGGCAGCGTTGGCAACCCCGATCTGAAAGCAGAGCGCTCGTTCAGCTACGAAGCAGGCGCTGATTGGTTCCTGACCAGCAGCCCGGCTGCACAGCTTAAAGTTTCCGGCACATTTTTCCAGCGCCGCCAAAAAGACCTAATCGACTATGTGACGACTCCATACGCCCAAATGCCGCGTAAGGATAATCTTTCGCCCACGGGGACATTCGGCCTCGCATTGAATATTGCCGAGGTGAATACTACCGGTTTCGAACTGGATATCCAATCGGCGAACACCATTGGCGACAACCAGAAATTGCTGCTCAACGCCGGTCTCACCTGGCTCGATAGTGACAACAAAAGTCAGATCCAGTCATTTTACCTATCGTCGCATGCGAAATTCCTCGCCAATTTCTCTGCCATTTACCAGATCGGCGGTTTTTCACTTAGTACAAACGGGCTGTACAAAAAACGGGCGGAACGGGAAGCCTCGGCAATCGAAGCGGCTATTTCAAAAAACTATTTTATACTCAACGTCAAAGCCGAATATGCATTCCTGAAACGCCAGCTGGGCATATTTATCCAGGCCGACAATGCCTTTGACAAGCAATACAGCGATATTCTCGGTTCTGTAATGCCCGGGCGATGGGTGATGGGCGGCGTGCGGTTCAATTTTGCAAAATAGCGGCATTATTTTTGCAGGAGTTCGTATATTCAAGTGAAAGCACTCCATCATGTTTTCGAACATACGTAACTCCTGTCTTCTATTGGCATTCCTTTCATTTTCCGGCACAAGAGCGATAAGCGCGCCTGATAGCGCAGTAACGGACGTTTCTGTGAAGAAAATGAACGTGTATTTTATCAGCGGCCTCGGTGCCGACGAGCGCGTATTTACCAAACTCAAGCTCGACCCGAGGCTGAATGTGAAGTATATCAAATGGGTAAGGCCTTTGAAAAAAGAGTCGTTGCAGCACTATGCGGCCCGTTTGGTCAAACAAATTGACACCTCCCAACCTTTCCAACTGGTGGGGCTTTCGTTCGGGGGCGTTGTAGCTTCTGAAATTGCGGATATCGCCTGTCCGCAGCAGGTTACACTCATTTCGAGTATGTCAACCGGCGTTCCGCTTTCGAAGTTTTACCAGGCCATGATCAAATTCCTGTTAATGTCGCCATTATCGGCGCCGTTGCTCAAATCGGCCAATCGGATCACTTACAACTATTTCGGAGCGGATACCCCTGAATTGAAAAAGCTGCTCAAACAGATCCTGCACGACACCGACAGCAAGTTCCTGAAATGGGCGCTGACACGCATGAGCGGCTGGGATCGAAAAGAGCGGGTCGAAAACCTATTTCACATCCACGGAACGGCCGACAAACTTATCCCGATCATCATCGTGAAACCGGATATTATCATCGAAGGCGGCGGCCATTTGATGGTTTATGCGCAGGCCGACCAGATTTCAAAAATCCTCAACGACCGGCTCACGACCATTCATTCACCAGAATAATCTTGCCGACGTGATCGCTGGTTTCCATTAATGCATGTGCTTTTGCCGCTTCTGCCAGTGGAAATGTCTGCGCAATCACCGGTTTGAAAACTCCTTTTTCCAAAACCGGCCACACGTGTTTTTGAATATCAGAAGTTAAAGCAGCTTTGAAAGCATGATCGCGGTTTCGCAGCGTACTGCCGGTGACGGTCAGGCGTTTTCGCATAATCAGACCAAAATCCACCTCATCGGTGCCCTTCACTTTGCTGCCTTTCATGGTGTTGATAAAAACCAGCCGGCCTTCTTCGCGAAGCAGTCGCAGGTTTTTAGGAATATAATCACCCCCCACCATGTCGAGAATCACATCCACACCCAGCTTTTTCAGCACTTCTTCGAAATCGGAGGTTTTATAATTGATACTAATATCTGCGCCTAATGCATTACAGGCCGCGCATTTTTCATCCGAGCCGGCCGTAGTAAACACTTTCGCGCCGAATGCCTTCGCCAGCTGAATTGCCGTAATGCCTATGCCACTGCTACCGCCGTGTACCAGAAAGTGCTCTCCGGCCTGCAATTGCCCTCTTTGAAACACATTATGCCAAACGGTGAACACCGTTTCGGGCAATGAAGCAGCCTCCGTGTAATCCAGGTTCGGAGGTGAGGGCAGGCAATGCGCCGCCTGCGCTAGCGTGTATTCCGCATAACCTCCGCCTGCGAGCAATGCGCACACACGATCGCCGGGCTTCCATTCGGTAACGTCGGCACCCACTTCTTCGATCACACCGGCTACTTCCAATCCGGGAATATCCTGCGGGGCACCGGGTGGGGGTGGATAATTTCCTTTTCGCTGGAAAACGTCGGGCCGGTTCACGCCCGCGGCGTATACTTTAATCAGCACTTCGGATACACCCGGTCGCGGCGTTGCACGTTCCCGGATTTGCAGCACTTCCGGAGCGCCGGGTTCTGCGATGACGATAGCTTTCATGAATAAATTTCTTTCCCAAAAGGAGCAAAAGAGAGGCTCATCAGTTTGAAATGCTGTTTTGCAAACGGCAAACCAATAATGGTAATCGCGAGCAGAATCCCGAAAACCAAATGCGTAAGCGCGATCCAAATTCCGCCGAGAAAAATCCAGACGATGTTGAAGATGGTCGATAAACATCCTGAGTCACCCGGCACCTCCCGCACATGCTGCCCGAAAGGAAAGAGCGTCATAATACCTATTTTGAAACATTGGATACCGAAAGGGATGCCGATGATGGTCAGGCAGAGCGCCAACCCGGCGGCCATATATTCGAGAAAAACGACAAATCCACCGAAAATAAGCCAGATAATGTTTCCAATGAGGTTCATGACGCGATCAGTTTAATATGAATGTGGATTAAAACTAATGCTGTCTGCCGCTAATATGCAGGATTTTCGATGGACGGCTCCAACAAAAAATTGTCGGACGAAATCGCTGACTTCCAGTTTTCTATTTTCAGCAATCTGAAAAACTCCTCCTCTTCAATCTCCTTCACGCCGCCCGGCGGCAGATCGCCCAGCTCCAAATCCTCGATACTGGCACGGATAAGGCGCCGGCAGCGGTGATTGGCTTCCCGCACCATCTTCCGCACCTGGTGGTACTTACCTTCTGTGAGCGTAATGCTCAGCCAGGTATTCGGGACGTCGGGCTGGGTTTCATTTTTATGTTTGCTCAAAATCGCAGGCCGGTCGATGATTTCCACCTCACAAGGCGCTGTAACGTAATAACCACCCCCCTTCACACGGATAGGAATGCCTGTGCGCAAAAGCTCCACCGTCTCGGGTGGCACAATGTGGCCCACATTCACCCAATATTTGCGCTTGTGCGGCACCTCTCCCAGAAAAAGCAGGTTGGTTACTCTTTTATTAGTAGTAAGGATTAACAGGCCTTCTGAAAGGCTATCGAGCCGCCCCACCGCATGCGTCCCCTCGGGAAATTCAAAATCCAACGCGCCCAGCAACCGCACATCATGCGAGCTGACGAATTGCGAAACCATGTTGGGAGGCTTGTTGATAATGAAGTAGCGGTGCGGTGTCGGAGTCATGTATGTTTAAAATTCCCACTCCAAATTTTCCGGATCCTGATGACTATTCCAAATTGTCAGAATATGTATTTCCGATTCGGTTTCTTCGTAAATGATAAAATAGTCCCGGACGATCTTGATACGGACATTTTCCACATCGGTTCTCTTCCCTATTTTGGGATGTATCGCAACCAACTGCACAGCCTCCTTAAAAAGCCGATTAAGCTTCCGGCTGTACGTTTTGGATTTATTTCTGTTTATCCAGTACTCCAATATGTGTTTTCGATCAGTGTGTGCTCTGGCAGACCAGATTATTTGTTTAGCCATTCGTCTATTTCTTTGTCGGCCTGATTATCGGTGAGGTAGTTCCCGCTTTTGATTTGAGCTCTCGCTCCCTCAATAGCAGCCTTTTGCTCAGCATTCAATGGGTAAGGCTCCTCCAAATCGGGATCCGTTCCCAGTAACCGGTAAGCCTCGGCCAGAATATCCTCGTCATCGATCTCTTTGATCCTGTCAATCAATCGCTCTTTCAACCCTGTTGCAGACATCTTATTTCGCATTTGTTTATCCGAATATACGAGTTTTTCCCTTGTCCTCCCTCACTTCTTATGCCCCGTTTCATAATGCGCCTGCAACAAATCCTCCCCAAAATCACTCGTCAAATCCCTTACCACCGAATGAATATGATTCCCGCCATTCTGTGTATTATCAAACTCAATGAGAAACGTCGGACCATGGATGCGGTAGTAATGGCCGTGGCCTGTGCCTATCTCAGGCTGTTGGTCGCCGAGCCAGGCGAAGTGGATTTTGTCTATACCGTTCTTTTCGAGTTCGGCCCATTGCTGGTTTTTCAGCGTGACGTGGTAGCGTTGCAGGTAGGCCATAATCAGTTTTCTAAATGCCGCTTTTTGTGCCGCGTTCAGCTCCCCCATGGCAATGCCTTCCATTTTGGAAAGCGAGGCCTTTCTGGCATTGGAAGTAAATATCTCATTGGGCGCTTTGGCGCCGAGGTTTGCTTTTTCGAGTTGAGAAGCGTCGAGGGTATGCAGCAGGTCAAATGCTAAGTCTTGCTCAGCTTTCAGGATCCGCTTGCCTTTCTGAGGCACGTCGGCCATTACCTGGCCCGGATTGCTTCCGAAAAAGCTCGGCGTGTAGGTAACCTGGTTATCGATCGACGAAAAATGCAGCGACAAATGGTGCCCCTCCATCCGCCAGCCCCATGGATCGTTACCCGGCGTGCCGAACACGAGGAATGCATAATTTTCGGGATCACGGTAGGTGTCGTTGGCGGGGCGGGATTCCACAACCCGCAATACATTTTCCAGGTCGATAATTTGCTCGGCTTTACTGTAACCTTCCTGGCTAAGCACCACGCGCACCATGGCCATCGCTACTTTACGCTGGGCAGGCGTCAGGCTCTTGAAAGTAATGCCTTTGCGGGCGCGCGGGGTAAAATTCCAGTCGAAACGGGCCAGATCGGCGTAGGGAAGTTCGGTTTCCTGCCGTTGCCCGGGCGTGAGGACTTTCAGGAATGTGGTTACGGCGTCACGCATTTCGTGGGCCAGCTCTTCATTCTTCTGGGCCGACGCTTGTGTTCCACTCAAGAGGTTCAAGATAGTCCCCAAAAGCAATAGCTTTTTCATAATGTCCGGTTTGAAATAAATCCCTATTAATGACTTTGTTAAAAGCCCGCGAAGCGCCGGTTTCTACCTGAAATCCGCATTACTGGTCTTTCCCTGCACATTTTCACCGAAAGCCATTAGTTTTGCCGTTTATTTCGAGATCAATATGATGAAGTGGGAACAATTGCTGTCGGCAAAGCGCTGGGGCAGCGAAGATAAATACAATTCCGATCCGACCGAGGCCCGCTCGGAGTTCCAGCGCGATTACGACCGGCTGATCTTTTCCTCACCTTTCCGCCGGTTGCAGAACAAAACACAGGTATTTCCTCTTCCCGGGAGCATTTTCGTTCACAACCGGCTCACACACAGCCTCGAAGTAGCCAGTGTAGGCAAGTCGCTCGGGCGGATGTTTTATAATCACCTGAAAACTGAAAACCATCAGGTCGACGACGACCTGCCGCTGATCAGCGAGATCGGCAATATCGTTTCAGCCGCGTGCCTCGCGCACGACCTGGGCAACCCTGCATTCGGGCATTCGGGTGAGGCCGCTATTTCGCATTACTTCACGGATGGCGATGGTTTGAAATACCAAAACAAAGTCAGCGAAGCACAGTGGGCCGACCTGACGCATTTCGAAGGCAATGCCAATGCAATCCGCATTCTCACGCACCCGTATGCAGGTAAAGGTTATGGCAGTTTCGCATTGACCTACTCCACTTTGGCCGCCATCGCCAAATATCCCTGCGAAGCCCTCGCCGGGCACAGGAAAGCCCATATTTACACCAAAAAATACGGTTTCTTTCAATCTGAGCAGGCCGGGTTTCAGAAAATCGCCGCCGAACTGGGCTTGTCGCAGGTTTCGGAATCGCCGGTGGTTTATAAAAGACACCCGCTGGTGTACCTGGTAGAGGCGGCGGACGATATCTGTTACAACATCATAGACCTTGAAGATGCGCACCGGCTCAAAATTCTCTCCTATCAGGAAGTGGAAGCGCTGCTCCTCGCGTTATGCAATGATGCCCGGATGTCGGAACGTCTGGCCTACATCGACGATGACGATGCCAAAATAGGCCTGCTGCGTGCCAAATCGATCAGTACGCTCATCGGGGCCTGCTCGGAACTGTTTATCAATGAACAAAATACAATCCTAAACGGCGATTTCAATGCAAGTCTGATCGACCGCATTCCCGAACCGTACCGCTCGGCGATGAAAGAGATCGAGCGGATATCCATTCAGAAAATCTACAATTACTCGTCGGTTGTGCAGATCGAAGTAGCAGGTTATAAGGTAATGGGCGGGTTGCTTGAAGAATTTGTACCGGCTTATCTCAACAATAACTCCCATTACACGCGAAAGCTGGTCGACCTGATCCCCAAGCAATTCATCACCACGAAAACGGACCCCTACTCCCGGATACAGACTGTCCTCGATTTTGTATCAGGCATGACAGACCTCTATGCAGTAGAACTATTCCGTAAAATCAAGGGGATTTCATTCCCATCTATTTCGTAGCAAAAACCAATTTATCACGACAGCTCAGGAGGAAGCGTAAAAATAATTCGTTCTCAAAAGTTTTATGTAAATTGTAGATCGATTTATCACGCTGCAACCTCCTGTCCCTATGCTGATTGAACAGTTTATCTATTCGGATAATCCCAGTGAAATCCTGTTCTCGTTTTCCCCACAATTGTTGTTCATTTTCGGTGATCGGGAATTGCTTGAAACTACCGGGATTTCACACCAGCTCGCGGCACAATATCCCGATGCCGTATTTTCCGGATGCTCAACCGCCGGGGAAATCGCTAATGAGTCGGTAATGGACCATAGTATTATTGTTACGGGTATCGCGTTCGAAGAAGTTTCGATCAAAAGCTCTAAAATCAGCCTTGAAGATATTGATTTTGACAGCCTGGAAGCCGGAAGACGGCTCGTTTCCCAACTTCCGTCCCAAGGCCTGAAACACGTCTTCGTCGTTTCCGATGGCCTCAAAGTCAATGGTACCGACCTGGTCAAGGGCATGACTGAAGGGTTGACCGACGGTGCTACTATTACGGGGGGACTGGCCGGCGACGGCTCGCATTTTGCCCGTACGATAATTATTGAGCCCGATGGAAAAGTCGCTACCGAAAGTGTGGCGGCTATTGGCTTTTATGGTGAAAAGCTTTCGATCGGTTACGGTTCGCGCGGCGGCTGGGACAGCTTCGGGCTTGACAGACGGGTAACGCGTTCCAAAGAGAATATCCTTTACGAAATCGACGGTGAGCCGGCACTCGACCTTTATAAATCATTTCTGGGTGATAAAGCGAAAGAATTACCTGCATCGGGCCTGCTTTTCCCGCTGAGCATGCGTGACAGTGAGGACCGCGCACCGGTGGTACGCACGATCCTGGGGATCAATGAAAATGAAAAGAGCCTGACATTCGCCGGAGATATTCCCGAAGGCTCGTTTGTGAGATTGATGAAAGCCAACAACGACCGGCTGATCAACGGCGCCGAAGAAGCGGCCGAGGAAGCCGTGCGGGGACTGGATAGCCAGGCTGAATTTGCTATTCTGGTAAGCTGCGTCGGGCGGAAACTGGTGTTGAAACAAATGGTGGAAGAAGAGGTAGAATCCGTCTCCGGAGTGTTGAAAGGGCCGGTTATGACGGGTTTCTATTCCTATGGCGAGCTGGCGCCGTTCAACCGCGATTCGTTTTGTGAGCTGCATAACCAAACCATGACCATTACCACTTTCCGAGAATAAGCGATGCAAACGCTCGAACTGACCGAAACCAATTACCACCGGCTCCTAAAACGACAAATCAGGAAGTCACTACCATCCGATCTTGCCGAACATCCCGACATGCAGGATTTCCTGATGGCTGTAAATCAAGCCTATACCGAATACCAGGACGATCTGACGCGGATGGAGCTGATATTGGAACAAAGCTCCGGCGAACTTTTCAAAGCCAACCGCGAACTAAGCCGCATTGCACAGGAAAAAACGGAAGAGGCCGCTCTCACCAGCAAACGGTTGGAAGAGGTAGTGGGCAGCATTTCGGAGGTATTGGTGCAGCTGGATCGCGAAGGCAATTTTACCTATCTCAACCAGGCTTGGGAAAGCATTACCGGCTACCCCGTGGCCGCCAGTCTTGGCCAACGTTTTGCAGGCTTTCTCCCCCTGCTCGAATCCAGGGAGAAGCTGGTTGAAATACTCCACGCCCAAACCCACGGAAAGGAAAATACCTTGCGCATATTCACAGCGGACGGGCAGGAAAAATGGCTCGGCGTGTCACTGAGCCCATATTATGTCGATGGTGAACACATCGGCT
Source organism: Dyadobacter sp. BHUBP1 (assembly GCF_050587785.1). Taxonomy (NCBI): domain Bacteria; kingdom Pseudomonadati; phylum Bacteroidota; class Cytophagia; order Cytophagales; family Spirosomataceae; genus Dyadobacter; species Dyadobacter sp. BHUBP1. The sequence goes on along the minus strand of NZ_JBOBIH010000014.1, from coordinate 32,615 downwards.
TCACCGGCACACTCTCGGATGTAACCGCGCGCGTGACGGCAGAAACGAAGCTGAAATCCTATACCCACGACCTGGAACGCATCAATGCCGAACTCGACCAGTTTGCCTATGTCGTGAGCCACGACCTGAAGGCGCCGCTGCGGGCGATCAACAACCTTTCAGAATGGATCGAGGAGGATATTGCCGATATGCTCGAAGGCGAAACCAGGGATCAGTTCAAGCTCCTGCGCGGGCGTGTGCACCGGATGGAAAACCTGATCAACGGGATTTTGTCCTATTCCCGCGCAGGACGGATCAAAACCGTGAAAGAGAAATTCCTGATCAGAAGCCTGGTCGACGAGCTCTGTGAATCGTTCAGTACCAAAAAACCGCTTTCATTCCGTATCGAAGGAGATCCGGGTACAGAGATCGAGGCAGAAAAAATTGCATTGACACAAATCCTGCAAAACCTGATTTCCAATGGCATCAAATACAATGACAAGGCGGAGATCCGGATTACCATCGGCTGGAAAGATCTCGGTAACCAGTTTGAGTTTTATGTAAGTGATAACGGCCCTGGCATCAGCCCTGAATTCCACGAGCGGATATTCGTGATTTTCCAGACCCTCCAAGCGCGCGACGAGGTGGAAAGTACCGGCGTAGGCCTCGCCATTGTGAAGAAAATCCTGGACGAAAAACACAGCAAAATAAGGATCGAAACGGTTATGGGCGAGGAGACGACATTCCTTTTTACCTGGCCGAAAAACGAAGCAAAAGACATCCAATAATGTCGGATAACCCATTTTAACTACTATTCAATAAAAAAATGTCCTTTACCAACCCTCTCCCGATGACCATACTACTCGTAGAAGACGACGAAGTTGATGTGATGAATGTCAAGCGGGCATTCAAGAAGAACAATATTTCCAACCAACTCGTCGTCGCATCCAACGGCATTGAAGCATTGGCGTTGCTCCGCTCCGAAACTTTGGAATATCCCAGGCCGAAAATTGTATTGCTCGACTTGAACATGCCCAAAATGGGCGGCATCGAATTTTTGAAAGAAATCAGGCAAGACCCGTCGCTCGCTTCGCTATCCGTTTTTGTGATGACCACCTCCAATGAAGACAGCGATAAGATCGAGGCTTTCAACCTGAACGTAGCCGGCTACATTCTCAAACCGTTATCGATGGACCGGTTTATTGCGGCGGTTTCCACGCTGAATAGCTATTGGACACTTTGCGAATATCCTCAGTAGTAACATCCGTCACTATAAGCCCTCGTTATGCCCCCGTTATCCATCCTGCTTGTTGAAGACGACGATATCGACGCTATGAAACTGAACCGTGCTATCAGCAGGGCGCAAGTGGAAATAGGGGAGGTCAGAATATGCAAATATGCGGAGGAGGCACTCCAGATGCTCGATGTATGGATGCCCGGGTGCATTTTCCTCGACTACCAACTACCCAAAACCAACGGGTTGGAGCTGTTGAAAGCCGTTAAGAAACGTGCTCCGCACCTGCCCGTAATCGTGCTTACGGCGCATGGCGACGAACGTCTCGCCGTTGAAATGATGAAAGCTGGTGCGCTGGATTATTTTCCCAAATCGGAAGTTACCCCGGAAAAATTGACGAAGGCCTTTCATACCATGCGACAAATGCTCGAAATGGAAAAGGGCAGGGAGGTCGCAGAGCACGAATTAGCCGAAAAAGAAGAGTTTATTAACAAAGTAGCACTCCTCTCTCCTAATATCATTTATGTGATCGACATCGAGAAATGGACCAATATTTTCCACAACAAACAGATTTGGAAAATATTGGGCTATTCGGAATGCGAAGTCGAAACCGATACGCGCAAAGGCCTCGCCCAGATCATCAACGAGCAGGACCAGCACACTTTCCGCGAACACTACAACCATATGCGGTACCGGGTGAAGGACGGTGAAGTGGTGGAAAAAGAGTTCAGGCTGAAACACAAGGACGGCTCGGAAATCTGGATCATCACCCGTGAAGTACCTTTCAAAAGGAATGCTCGGGGACGTGTGCAGGAAGTGCTCGGCACGGCGATCGACATTACTGCACGCAAATTGGCAGAACAAGAGCTGATTAAAGCCAAAAAAGATGCCGAAGAAGCGACGCGCATCAAATCCGACTTCCTTTCGACCATGAGCCACGAGATCCGCACACCGATGAATGCGATCATAGGGTTTACGGATTTGCTCCTGTTGAGTGGTTTTACAGGAGAGCAACAGCAGCATTTGAACACAATCAAGTACTCTGCCGATAACCTGCTGGTGATCCTGAATGACATTCTCGACTTCTCAAAAATTGAAGCCGGAAAGTTCGGATTGGAAAACTTTGAGTTCGATTTACGCGAGAAGCTCGACTACCTGATGAAAACCTTTGAAATCCGGGCCAGGGAAAAGTCGATCGATTTTACATTCCATTGCAGCAGCGAGGTCCCCCAAATCGTCATGGGCGACCCCTACCGGCTCAATCAGATCATGGTCAATCTGATCGGCAATGCCATCAAATTCACGGAAGAAGGCGGTTTTGTTAAGGTTGACGTGCGGCTCTCCCAAGACCACGGCGACAATATCGACCTGCAAATAGCAGTGTCTGACTCTGGAATAGGCATTTCGGAAGACAAACTGAGTGTCATTTTCGACAGCTTCTCACAAGCCCACAATAACAATGCCGCGCGTAATTTCGGGGGTACCGGGCTTGGTTTAAGCATTACCCGAAAGATCACCGAACTCATGAACGGATCTATTTCCGCAAGCAGCAGGCTTGGGGAAGGCAGCACATTTACCGTGGTGTTGAATTTTGGCAAGGGAAGTACCTCGTATGAAGAAGAAAAGACCGGCGCACCTGCCACTTTATCGTTGAAGGGCTACCGCATTCTGGCCGCCGAGGACATCCTGGCGAACCAGATCCTGCTCAAACATCTGCTCAACAAATGGGAGGCGGACTTTGTAATCTGCAACAATGGGAAAGAAGTGCTCCACGCCCTCGAAACCGCCGATTTCGACCTGATTTTAATGGATATTCAAATGCCGGTTATGGATGGTGTGACGGCCATGAAAAAAATCCAAAGCTCCTACCCCAGGCACCGGCACGTTCCGGTAATCGCCCTCACAGCGGACACCTTCGCCGAAAAGACCCCCGAAATAGCTGCCTGCAATTTCAGCGGATTTGTAACAAAGCCCTTCAAGGCGGAAGAATTGATCCGGGTGATCAGCAAGCATTTGAAAGTGAAAACCCAGCCTACGCGGGCGGCACTGAGCTGAGGGCTTAATGAGCCGCTTTTCCAGACGCATCGCTATTTCGCACACAGTGCTGCCCGGCAGATAAATCACAAACTGATATATTTGTAAAATTCGTAATATCAGTTTCTACAAAGCCTTTATTTCTTTGTAGAGTAGTCTACAAATTCTATATTTGCAACGATGAAGTTTTCTTCAATCCCTGAAGCATTTGATTGGTGGTTAAAAAACGAGTACCCAAATCTACCAGCGGACCTGAAAAAGGGAAAACCCGTATCTGCATGGCGTGACTATACCCACGGGGGTGGTGTTTCAGAGAAGCGAATGAAAGAGATTTTAATTGAATTTGGCAGGTTCAAAATCGAGACTATTATCACCCATGAGCCGTAAAGGCTTTTTATTTGCACAGATTTTGTAGAGTATTCTACAAATATATTTTTTACCTAAACTATTTTTATAACATGAGCACACTGCAAAACGAACACGAAATCATTAAAGCATTTTTCCAAACCGACAGCGCAAGCGAAATAATTAACTCTCTCAACTTCATGGTTGAAAGCCTTTTGGCTCCGGATGGAGCCTCCTTTTACCACGTATCGCTCCGGTCGCTATAAACGGGACGCTCCTCAGAACTACATCTACAAGATTGATTCCATACGAATCTCCTGTTTATAGCATGGCATTGTGTGAAAGGACGTCCTGGCTCCAGATGGAGCCTCCTTTGTGCAAAAGACGCTAAACACCCCGTTTCAATAACTCAAACCAATTCAGAACGGTGATCCCGTTCGAACGCTCTTCGATCTGGTTCCCGGCGTAGGCGATGTAGCCCTTCGTTGCGCCGCTCAACTTGTTCCAATAGGTGATATTGCCGAAAAACTCGTTGTTAACCGTCTTTCCGGCTTTAATCTCGACAGGAAGTAGTGAAAGGCCATTATCAATGACAATATCAACCTCGTGCCCGGTCTTGTCGCGCCAATAGTAAAGATTGACAGGCCTTCCTGCATTCGTCCGCTGTTTCACGAGTTCCGTAACCACCAGCGATTCAAAGAGTGCGCCGCGCAACGGATGAAGCGGCAATTGTTCCATACTGGAAATTCCGAGCAGCGAACAAACCAGTCCTGTATCATAAAAATAGACCTTGGGCCGCTTAATGAGGGTTTTATTAAAATTTTTATAATGCGGGCGCAGAAGATAAATGATAAAACTACTTTCCAGAATACCTATCCACGACTGGATGGTTTTCGTATCCACACCTGTGTCGACTGCAAGAGAAGTGAGGTTCAATTCCTGACCATTCCGTCCGGCAAGAAGTCGTATGAACCTTTCGAATACGATGAGATCGGTAATGTTTTTGATTTGCCGCACATCGCGATCAATGTAAGTCCGCAAATAGTTGGGAAACCAATCTTCCGGCGGGATTCCAGGCTCGTAAATCGGTGGGTATAGCCCTTTGAATATCAATTGGTCCTCATCAGGCACATCATTGACTCCTTCAAAAAGCTCCGCGGTACTGAATGGCAACAGATTCAAAATAGCAACGCGGCCAGCCAAGGTTTGCGAGATATTTTGCTGCAATAGAAAGTTATTGGAGCCAGTAAGGATAAAACGCCCGGGCTCTGGCGAGTCATCCAGGATTTCCTGTAAATAGGAAAACAGCTCGGGCGCGCGTTGTACTTCATCAAAAATGGCCCCGGATTGATACCTCGACAGAAACCCACGCGGGTCTTCTAATGCAAATCGCCGAACGTCCGGGTTTTCGAGAGATAAGTACGCTTTTTCAGGAAACAATGACTTTGCTAATGTCGTTTTGCCGGACTGCCGCGGTCCGGTAACAGCCACAGATTTGAATGTGGCTGCCAATTGCTCAATTTTTGATGCAGCAATTCTTTCTATCATACATCAAAAATAAGCAAAACTGGAAAAATATGGAATCAGATTCCATATTTTTCCAGTTTCAACATAATCACTTTATTATCAATAATTAACGAACAGAAAACACCCGCGTTTCTGTCGTAATATATATCTTGCGATCATCGGTGAGCCCCATTTGATAGCCGCCGGTGAACACTCCGAAGCTGGGAAGAATGGCCTGGTATTTGTCAATCACAAAACAAGGGAGCCGCACGCTCTGGCGGCCTCTGCCGTAGGAAGTGAAAACCGGGTGCACATGGCCGGCGAAAACGAATTTGGAAGTATCGAACTCCACTTTCGGATGATGGGTAAAAATGAATACATCTTCCTCGTAATCATCTGCATACACTTGTAAATCACATTCAAGTAAAAGGCTTACAGGCAGGATGTCGTGGTTACCTATGACGATGATCATTTCGATGTAGTGGTGCCCGGCGCGCCATTCGCGGAACGTTTCCCATTCTGAATTGTATTCGCTGTGAAAAAGATCGCCGAGGAATATAATGCGGGTGGCGCCGGTTTGCCGGACCAGTTCATCGAGCCGCTCGAAGTTGTTGGCGGCGGCATTGTGCGGGATCGCTATTCCTTCCTTTCTGAAATGCGTTACTTTCCCTAAATGCAGGTCTCCGATCAGTAATGTTTGTGTTTCTTCCCAGAAAATCGCCCTCTGCGTCAATAATAAAAAGTGGTTGCCTCTGATCTCAATCTGCATTACCGTACTGTTTGATCATTCGCTGGATCCTGTCGTCCAGCTTTTCCGAAGTTAATTGCTCCCGAAGCCTGTCGACCATGATCGGAAACGAGAATGGCGTCGGTCTGTCGGTGTTTTGTATGACTATTTTCTGATGTTCGATCCGCGCAAGCGCCTCGCGCATGCGTACCTCTTCAAGCTGGTAAGTCAGAACCTCCTGATATGCTTGCTTGATCAGCAGGTTATTGTCTTCATACTTACTCATCACATTGAAAAGCAATGAACTCGACGCCTGCAATTGCCTCGTTTTGACATATTTACCCGGATATCCTTGAAACATCAGCCCCGCAATGGCGGCAATCTCGCGGAACTTCCGTTTCGCCATTTCCGTCGCGTTCACGCTCTGGTAAATATCGTCGACGAGATGTTGGGTCGAGAAAAGATCGGTTTCACCCAGGATTTCAGCCAGATCGACATACTGATCACTTAACAACTCAAAACCGTAATCGTTCATCGCCACCGAAAACGTAATCGGCCGCAGCTGGCTAATGCGGTAAGCGAGCAAAATCGACATGCCTTCGTGCACCAGTCGCCCCTCGAAAGGGAATATGAAGATATGATATCCCTCGCGGGTTTCGCATTGCTCGATCAGCAGTTCGTTGGTCTTAGGAATGACCGAGCGCTTTTCCTGCAATTCGAGTAACGGCTGCATTTTGGCCAGCTCCACTTCCTTATGCGGGTTTTCGATCGCGTCGGCGAGGCGTTCGCGGATGAATGCGGAGAGCTGGGACGACAGAGGCATCCGCCCTCCTGCCCAGCGCACGAGGTAACCTTTTTTACCCTCAGCCTTTTTGACGGTCACGGTCATTTCATGGATTCGTACAAATTCCACACTCATACCAGCAAAGAAAAATACGTCGCCGGCTTTCATCCACGTCACAAATGACTCCTCCACGGCTCCCAGGTATTTACCACTTTGCAGCTTCACTTTCAGCGAAACTTCGGAAACGATCGTGCCCATGCTCAGCAAATGCCGATGGGCTATACGCCGGCTCGTCACCACATAGCGGCCATTCACTCGTTCTACTTTCTTGTATTCGTCATAAACCGTGAGCGACGAACTGCCCGTGGTGATGTATCCCAGAAGCCACTCCCATTCCTCCCGGTTAAGATATTGATAGCCATATGTATTTCGCACCTCTTCGAAAAGCTCTGCTTCATCGAACCCCTCGCCTACCGCCAGTGTGATCATCCACTGAGCCAGCACATCGAATGCATGAGCAACCGGTGGCCGGTCCTCGATCATATTTTTGATCACGCCCTCCCGCAACGATACGGCTTCGATCAGTTCCAATGCATTGGTAGGACAAAAATAGATTTTACTGTCAACGCCCGGCTGGTGCCCGCTCCTGCCCGCGCGTTGCACGAACCGCGCAATGCTTTTGGGGCTCCCTACCTGTATAACTGTGTCCACGGGCCGGAAATCGACCCCCAGATCAAGGCTGGCAGTGCATATGACCAGTTTCAACCGCTCATCGTGCAATGCCTCCTCCACCCAATCGCGGATCTCACGGTCGAGTGAGGCGTGGTGCAGGGCCATAATGCCGGCAAACTCAGGGTATTTTTCGATGATCGTACGGTACCAGATTTCCGTTCCCGACCGCGTATTGGTAAAAAGCAGCGTCGTACGGCTCCTGTTCACCACTTCCACCACCTTATCCACCAGCCTGATCCCCATATACCCCGACCACGGCAACGTTTCCACCCTGTCGGGAATGATACTTTCCACCAGGATCTTCTTTTCAGTATTCGCCCGGATAATCACCGAGTTTTCTTCCGGGAACCGCATTCCCAGCAGTACCTGCTTCGCTTCTTCCAGGTTCCCAATCGTCGCGGAGATGCCCCAGGTTTGCAGATCCGGGTTAATGGTCCGTAGGCGCGCCAGTGCAAGTTCTGTCTGTGTACCGCGCTTGCTGCCCATGAGCTCGTGCCACTCGTCAACGACTACCGTATGAAGGTTTTTGAAAAACTCGGAGGCGTCTTTTTGCGTAAAGAGCATATGCAGGCTCTCCGGCGTGATAATGAGGGCGTCAGGCATCTGCCGCTTCTGCTCATTGCGCTCCCGCGTACCCGTGTCGCCTGTACGTATGCCCACCCGCCACGTGAGGTTCATTTCAAGCGCCGCCATTTCCATGTTCCGGAAAAGGTCCTTCGAAAGCGCCCGAAGCGGCGTAATCCAAAGTACTTGCAGCCCTTTTTTAGTTTTGAGAGGCTTTTTCGGAAGCGAGTTAATATGCCTGATCAGGATCGGTAGCCAAAGCGAGTAGGTCTTCCCGCTGCCCGTGGGCGCATTCACCAAGCCACTTTTCCCCGCCAGATAAGCCACCGCGGCCTCCTTCTGAAAAGCTGCCCATTTCCACTTTTTATCTTTAAACCATTGCTCAACAATGGCATGTCCGCGGGATTTGGTCAAGGGTGATAGTTTGATTAAATACAGGACTGATTTCACAATTTCTGTACCAATCTACAAAAGAAGTCAGTAGGGGAAAACTTCGAGGCCGTCTACCGTCGTAATGATCAGCCGGGCTTCGGGGAGATGGGATGTAATCTGATCCCAGTTGTTATGAAAAAAAGTATGAAGATCTTTCAGGAGCAGATTTCCTAACTTCAAATGAATCACCTTAGCAGGCTGTTTATCGAGCAGGCAGCGATGGTAGAAATCAGAATCTTTCGTGACAATGATGAGTCCATGCTCCTGTGCATAACCCCAAATGTCCCGATCAGGCCATTTCGCATTGATGTCGATGACAAATTCAAATTCAGGAGAATGAAAAAAGCTGAAATATTTGGGAAGGTTAACGTCGATCAAATAGCGGTAAACCGACATCAGGCAGCCGTTAAGGAAAAATGTTCACCGTCAACCGTTTTGGCAGCGAACTCGATGCATGCCTTAATATCGTCTTCCTCCAAAAACGGGTAAGCAGCCAGTATATTTTCAATGCTTTCCCCTGCCGCCAGATACTCTAATACGGTTTTAACCGTCATCCGAAAACCCCGGATAACCGGTTTACCATTGCACACGGCTTCATCTATTGTAATTCGTTCCAACTTATTATTCATGTCTGCAAGTCAGCTTTTATACAAAAATAACAACAAAATACTGAAACAAATTGCTACTACTGGCTTACAACCGCTCGATAAACACTTTATGATCAGGCGGTCATTTATAATTATCCAAAATTTCCCTCATGATATTGATAAGCGAAGTAGCCACAACGCCATCACCCATAGGAAACGTATCCTTTCCCGAATAGATCACGAATTTTCTGTCCGGCTGAATGTCCTCGCAGGCAATGTGAAATCCTTTGGATAAATGCGGAGCCGAGTTTCTTTTGATTTCGATTGCCCATTTTTTACCGTCCGCAAATTCCAGGATCAGGTCAACCTCCGCGCCACCGGCGCTGCGGTAGAAATAGGGCTGCATCCGGGCCGGGGCAACGCTCATAATGTTTTCTATTACAAATCCTTCCCAACTACCGCCTACTACCGGATGGGCTAGCAGGTTATTGAAAGTTTCTATCCCCATTAAAGCATGGGTAATACCGCTATCTCTCACATAAATTTTGGGACTTCGCACCAATCTTTTGCCTGCATTCGAAGCCCAGGGCTGCAACCGTCTTACGAGGAGCAGGTCGACCATCAAATCCAGGTAACGACTAATGGTCACGCCCGAAACGTCGAGATTTCTCGCCAGGTGCGATGCATTTAATACTCCGCCCTGATTATGCGCGAGCATTGTCCAGAACCGCTCCAAAGTTGTTGCCGGAATGCGCGGACCAAGTTGAGGAATGTCACGTTCGAGATACGTCCGGATAAAATCCTGTCGCCATTCCAGGCTGTCGCGATCCGAAGCCGCCAATAAACTTTCGGGGAAGCCACCGCGAAGCCACAATGTGTTAACCTGTTGAAAATCCTCGGACGCATATTCAATAACGTCTACGGGGTAAAGTTCCAGGTAGGATATGCGCCCCGCGAGCGACTCGCTTGATTGTTGAAGTAAATCAATAGAAGCCGACCCAAGAAATAAAAACAGGCCCGATCTGTTGCCTCTTCGCCTCTCCTGATCGATAATACCCCGCAATTCGGTAAAAAGCTCCGGTATCCGTTGCACTTCATCGAGCACAATTAGCCGATCTTTGTTCGCTTCATAGAATGCGCGGATGTCTCTGACTTTTTCCAGATCCAGGCGACTTTCCAGGTCTAAATACAATGCAGGCGTGGAATCCACTACATCGAGCGCGATTGTAGTTTTCCCTATCTGACGGGGGCCCATCAGAGCGATCGAAGCACTCTTTCTCAGAGCTTCCCTGATTCTATTTTCGAGCCTACGTCTAATCATCTATGCAAATCTAACATAAAATATTAGATTTGCATAGATAAAATCTAAATAACCCTATTTTTTATTGTTTATTTATAATTATATAGGATCTCTCGCAAGCTACTCAAACTATCAGCCTCCTCTGCCTTTTTATCCTTCCGCCATCGCAAAATCCGGGGAAACCGCACGGCTATTCCCGATTTATGGCGCGTTGACTCATTGATTCCTTCAAATCCGATTTCAAAAACCAGCTCCGGCTTGACGGTGCGGACAGGACCAAATTTTTCCAGGACATTGCGCTTGATAAAGTAATCCACCTGTCCGATTTCAGCATCTGTGAGGCCGGAATAGGCCTTGGCAAACGGTACAAGCTTTCCGTCGTCGCCCCAGACAGCGAAGGTATAGTCGGTGAAAAGTTCGGCGCGACGACCGGAACCTTTCTGGGCATAAATAAGCACCGCGTCGATACTAAGCGGATCGATCTTCCATTTCCACCAATCGCCCTTCTTACGACCGACCTGGTAAGTGCTCGCTTTACGCTTGATCATGAAGCCTTCCGCGATATTCTCGCGCGACTGCGGGTGAAGGTCGCGCAGAACCTGCCAATCTCCGAAATCGATCAACGGCGAAAGGTTGAAATAGCTTTGTGGGGGTATATTCGCATATACCGCTTCCAGCTGCGCGCGACGCTGCCCCTGCGTAAGCCCGCGGATATCCACGCCATTCGCTTCGAGCATATCATAAGCCAAAAATGCAACCGGCGCTTCTTCGAGCACCTTCTTGGACAAATTTTTACGACCAATGCGGGTTTGCAACACATTGAACGGCATAGGCCGGCCATCCGCATAAGTTACAATTTCGCCGTCGAGCACGGTACCACCGGGAAGAACCTCACTCAGGAAATGCAGCTCAGGAAACTTTTCGGTGGACAATTCCTCGCCTCTTGTCCAGATGAACAACTCGTTGTTCCGGTAAATGATTTGAGAGCGGATGCCGTCCCATTTCCACTCGGCAAACCAGTCGCTGGGCTCGCCGAGATCCGCAACGTCACCCTCTATCGGGTAAGCGAGAAAAAACGGGTAAGGACGCGACGCATTGTCATTTTCACCTTTATCAAGAATCAGCTGCTCAAAAGTAGTTTCCAACGGGTCCCATTGCCCCATTACCCGGTGGGCAATCACATTGGAATCGGTTTCGGTCGCTTCTGCCAATGCACGGACCACCAAAGTCTGCGAAACCCCGATGCGGAAGCTGCCCATGAGCAGTTTATTGAATAAAAATGTCTCATGCTGCGAAAGCTGCATCCAGGCGCGGGTAATGTGATCTCGCTTTTGCTCGTCGGTCATGCCGGGCAGCATTCCCAGGTAGCGGAACCACTCCGAGAGCGATTTCTCAGAACCTCCGGGGCTTGTCCGCGGCAAAAGCAGCGAAATCGTCTCACCCAAATCCCCCACGCTATGGTAACTCTCCTGAAAAAGCCACATCGGGATTCCGGCCTCCTCTGCAGCCCATTCTTTCACCTGCGTGCGATTGACTTTGAATGAGGGCCTGCGCCCTGTAAACAATGTCAACGCCCACAGCTTATCCTCGTCCGAAGCCGTCAGAAAGTAGCTTTTCAACAAATCGACCTTTGCATTCGTCTTGTTCGTGCGGTCGAGGTTCATGAAGAGTTCTGCAAACTGTTTCATAGCCCGGTACCGTCTTTGTCTGTGTCCACTAGCCCGTCAAGCTCTCGTTTGTGCTCCTCATAGGCGTTCTGGCCTGCCGCAACATCCTGCGCGGCCTCTTCTTCTTCACTTTCATCCTCGTTGCCGTACATCGTGTTCACTTCGGCCGCTTCAATGCCGTTTTCATTGAGCCAACGTGCATAAATGCTCGTATAACCATGCGTGACGTACACTTTTTCGGCGCCGGTTTCTTTCACAGCCCGGTTCAGATCAGGCCAGTCGACATGGTCGCTTAATACGAACCCCTGATCCACCGCGCGGCGGTTTTTAGCGCCACGCAGAGCCATCCAGCCAGAGCAATACCCGACCGAATAAGGTGCAAACTTCCTGATCCACGTGGTGCCATCAGCCGAAGGTGGAGCCAGCACCAGCGCCCCTTTGAACAGCTTTCTGTCTATCTCTTTGGTAACCAATGTCAGCTCCGGCAGATCGAAACCAGCCTCTCGCAGGCGCTCATTCACAGTGTAAATGGCCCCGTGCGCGTAAATGGAAGAATCCTGCAACCGGATATTCCTCAAAATCCGCTGCATTTTCCCCAGCGAATAACCCATTAACACACTGGCCTTGTCTTCGGCGCGGTTCTGCGCCCACCAGTCGTCGATTTCTGTCATCACCTCTTGCTGCGGCTGCCACTTATAAATAGGTAATCCAAATGTAGATTCGGTGATAAACACATTGCATTTCACGGGTTCGAACGGCGTTGCGAAATGATCGTCTTCCAGCTTGTAGTCGCCGCTGGCCACCCACACTTCGCCCTGATACTCCACCCTCACCTGCGCCGACCCAATGATATGGCCGGCCGGATGCAAAGAAAACTTCACCCCGTTGATCATGAATTTCTCACCATATTGCACCGTCTGGAGATTAATATCCTGCCCGAGCCGCAGCCGCAGGATCGGCTCGCTATCCTTGTGTGCGAGGTAATGCCGGCTTCCCCATCGCGCGTGATCGCTATGCGCATGCGTGATGATCGCGCGGCCTACGGGCATCCACGGATCGATATGAACATCGGCAATGGCGCAATAAATACTTTTGCCGGTAAACTGTAAGAGAGGCTGTTTTGGCATATCCCGGAATTTATTAAAAGTATGCCAAATGCGCCACCAGCCCGGCTATAAATGCGATTGAGTGCTAACTTTTGCCACCCGACAGTAAAAGCTGATGAAATTTATTCAGAACTTGAATGTTACCTTTCCTGAATGTGTTCGTATAAAGAGTAAGATAAACCAACACACCACTATGCCGGAACAACACCATCTCCCCCTCACTCCCGCGCAGGAAGCCGAACGCTACCTTGAAAACGCACGCCAGATCCTAACCGAGAAAGCCGGCAAGAAAGACGGCCTCTATGCCGATGTCAAGTATGTTAAAATGGCTGCGGGTACGGCTTATTCGGCTGCATTGCTTATTCTGGATGAATATCTCCGGCAGAAGGAATGCATTCATTTTACGAAACCAAAGAGTATCGAGGATTATATGATACGGCTGAGAAAGTACGACAAGAAGCTTTTGAGAATTCTCGCTAATGTGTATGATGAGCTGCATTTGGCTGGCTACTATCATGGAACTCGTTCTGTGGACACTATGCAAAATGGGTTAAATAATGTCAGACAAATGCTGAGTTACATTTGACGAGAACAAATTCATTAACCACTGCAAACGCTTAATAAATGAGTAATTTTGAACGAGTCGATGACTCGTTCAAAATTACAAATGATGTTCAAAATCTTTTACCTGCTCATTTTCACAGGCTTGCTTATCCAGGGCTGCGGCCCATCAGGCGATGAGCAAAAGGGACAGAAGGCTTCCGCCGATTCAATCACCCGGTTTGTTAAAACTGAAATCCATCACGCACGAGGATTTAAGATTGCCTATTTCAAAGACTTCAAACTGGTCAGCATTATCAATCCATTCGGCGGAAAGGACGATACTTTACAATATATTCTTCAAAAAAAAGATGCTGCAATGCCCGCGGGTTACCCACGCGCTCAGCGCATTGAAATACCGGTAAAAAGCCTCGTCGCCATGTCTTCCATGCATATCGGATTACTGGGTTTCCTGAATGCGGAACACGTGCTGACCGGTCTTGGCAATTTGCAATACGTGTATTCTCCGAAAGTTATCGACATGATCAAAGCCGGCAAAATAGCAGAAGTAGGCCGCGATCAGGGTTTGAATGACGAGAAGGTTATCGAAATGCGACCTGACCTGATAATGACGATTGGCAATCCAGGCGGAAAAATGGAGCATTACCACATATTAAAGGAAGCCGGAATACCGGTGCTGATCAACTCCGAGTGGGTTGAACAAACGCCACTGGCCCGTGCAGAATGGGTGAAACTCATGGCCGCATTGCTGGATAAAGAAGAGTTGGTTAATCAAAAATTTACACAAATAGAAACAGAATATGAGCGGCTATCTGCCCTTGCCCAAAAAGCGACGAAGAAGCCTATGGTACTTTCCGGATTGAATACCAAAGATGCCTGGTTTCTGCCCGGAGGGAATAGCTACATGGCCCGTTTCTTTAAGGATGCCGGTGCCGATTACCCGTGGAAGAACGATCCCGCGACCGGAAGCCTTCCCCTTAGTTTCGAAGCTGTGTATCCATTTGCTCTCAAAGCAGATTACTGGTTGAATGTCGGCTTCGACAGTCGCGACACCCGGAAAAGTATCATAGCCCAGGATACCCGCTATGCCGATTTCAAAGCGGTACATACAGGCAGGCTGTACAGCTACAACCGCCTGGTCAACGACCAGGGTTCGAACGATTTTTTTGAATCGGGCAGTGTAAACCCAAATAGTGTTTTGGCTGATATGGTCCGGATTTTCCATCCCGAACTCCTCCCGGATCATCAGCTTATTTACTACAAACAGCTTCCCGAATGACGCAGCACATGCCAAACAGAAGCTGGATGTTACTCTTTTTAGGGATTTTTGCCATCGCCCTGTTCTGCCTTGATATCATGCTCGGCTCGGTGGCGATACCATTCAAGGAAGTAATCCGGATCGTGACCACCGGCGAATCCGAGAACAGGGCCTGGCTTTTTATCATTGAAAAAATACGTTTACCCAAAGCCATCACCGCTATGCTTGCTGGCTGTGGCCTGTCGGTCAGTGGGCTGCAAATGCAGACGCTCTTCCGTAACCCACTGGCCGGACCATCGGAACTGGGCATTACCGCAGGCGCCGGCCTGGGTGTGGCGGCCGTAATGCTTGCAGGCGGGGGCAGCGCGAGCATGTACGCGATCAGCCAGTTAGGAATTTCCGGAAGCTGGCTCATTATCGGGATGGCTTCGCTGGGCTCAGCCGGTGTTCTGGCATTGATTCTCCTGATCGCCGGGCGCATCCGCGACAACGTAATCCTACTCATAGTGGGTGTCATGATCGGCACCATTACGCTTTCCGTCATCAGTATCTGGCAATATTTCAGCCAGCCCGAGCAATTGCAGGAATACATTATGTGGACGTTCGGATCACTGGGCGGTGTTACAGGCTATCATTTATATGTACTTTCGGGTGTAGTTACAGGAGGCTTATTGCTCGCATTTGCATCCTCGAAATCACTCAATGCATTATTATTGGGTGAAAATTACGCGAGAAGCATGGGACTTACGGTCGGCCGGACGCGCTTGATGATCATGCTCAGCACGAGCCTTCTTACCGGCAGCGTTACAGCATTTTGTGGGCCTATCGGTTTTGTGGGCATCGCTATTCCGCACATTACCCGTTCGCTGCTCGGGACATCCAACCACCGCGTGCTTATCCCTGCAACCTGCCTCACCGGAACCGTACTGTTACTGTTTTGCGATATCATTGCCCAGCTTCCTGGCTCGCAAACCATCATCCCGATTAACGTCGTGACCTCGTTGCTTGGCGCTCCGGTCGTGATCTGGATCATTGTCCGACGCAATAACCTACGTTCGTCTTTTTCATGAAAAATCAGAAAGCCATTGTCGAAACCCACGCACTGGCGATCGGTTACCGGTCGTCCGGTACGGAACGAACGGTAGCAACCGATCTCGACTTACAGTTACGGCCCGGAAGCCTGGTATGTTTGCTCGGTTCAAATGGGGCAGGCAAATCTACATTGATGCGAACATTAAGTGGTCTCCAACCGGCTCTGACGGGCGAAATTACGATCGATAACCGCCCGCTCCACGCGCTGAAACCGGCCGAGCTCGCCCAAAAACTCAGTCTTGTATTAACCGACCGAGTCGATGCTGGCAATCTCACAGCCCGCGAGCTGGTTGCATTGGGACGCACGCCCTACACCGGCTGGCTGGGTACATTGACAAAAGATGACCATTTCCAAATAGCCCAAAGCATCGAACAAACCGGCATCGCCCCGCTGCTCGACCGCCATATGCACCAGCTCAGCGATGGCGAAAGACAGAAAGTAATGCTCGCCCGCGCACTCGCGCAGGACACGCCGCTGATCCTGCTCGATGAACCTACGGCCCACCTCGACCTCCCTAATCGCGTGGAAATGATGCGCCTCCTGCACACGCTCGCGCGTAACATGCATAAAGCGATCCTGCTCAGCACGCACGAGCTGGACCTCGCGCTGCAAACCGCCGACGAACTCTGGCTAATGCACCCCGATGGCAAAATTCTGGCAGGACTTCCCGAAGATCTTGTCCTAAACGGCGCATTCGAAGCCACATTTGCCCGAAACGGCTTTTCATTTGACCGCACTACCGGCACATTTATCATCCACCAACCCGTGGACAATGCGCAGATTTACCTCGAAGGTGCTGAAAAACCGCTCTTCTGGGTAAGGCGGGCGTTGCAAAGGGAAGGACTGGGTGTCGGCAGCTACCGCGATGCACCCTGCATTATCAGGGTATTTGAAGCCGAAAACGGATTTGAGGCCGAAATAATCTTCCAGAAGGAACTGGTCAAAGTATCGTCAGTTCAGGCACTTATCGGGCAAATGCACTTACTTTTTCCATCCCCCGCGCATCCGCGTATGACGAGTTAATGCGATTCTTTGCAACGAAATAGTTAGTTTGCGGCTCATATTTGCCGAACAGGACTTCCTTAACTATGATCTTTTTGATCCCGACGGCGATGGTGCTGGCCACAGCGAATTGCTATGTGGCATTTTACAGAAACGCGGAGCACCCCTTCCGCAGTTCGCTGATTTCCGCCGCTATTTTTATATTCCTTTTCATTGCCATCAGCACGGAGGCATTGGGATTGTTCAACCTGATCAACCGGGTTGCTATTGCCAGCAGCTGGACCGTCTTCAATATCGTCCTGGCGGCAACGTGGTTCCGGCTGAAAAGTACTCACAGCATGACTTTCCGGACCATTGTGAAGCACTGGCTGAATGATACCCGAAACTTTTGCCTGGAACTCGGCACCTTCACAACTGCCATGCTGGCGATCCTTGCGTCGATTACTCTGGTGGTTGCCCTGGCAGCTATTCCCAATAACCAGGATTCCCTCAGCTACCATCTGAGCCGGCTGGGTTACTGGATACAGCAGGGCAACGTGGCGCATTATGCCTCGCATATCGAGCGCTCGATCTCGTTCAGCCCTTTTTCGGAATATGTGCATCTGCATACCTTCCTGCTTTCCGGCTCCGAGCGCTATTTCCAGCTTTTGCAATGGTGCTGCCTCGCGGGCGTACTGGCGCTGGTTTCCATGATTATCCGACTTTTTTCAAATTCCCGTGCGGCGCTTCGTATCGGCATGTGCTTTGCCGCCACGCTACCTATCGTCGTCCTGGAATCAATGACGACCCAGAATGACCTGGTTGTAGCATTTTTTATCCTTGCGACTGCATTTTTTATTTTTGATTATATCCAAAATAACCATCTTACAAGCCTGTATCTGATTCCGGTATGCTGTGCAGTCGGTATGATGACGAAGGGGACATTCCTATTTTATGTACTTCCGTTCGGCACTTATCTGTTAATTTCGATGCTTCGAAAGCAGGCTTTTCGAAAACATATTATCGCGTTTCTCGTCTCTTCCCTCATTCTGACCTTCTCAATCAATATCCCCTACTGGTACCGTACCTACGAAATCTTCGCCTCGCCCGTAGGCACGATCAGTTCGGGGAATCGGAACACTTTTACCGGCCCGGCCGACTACATTTCGTCGGTCAGCAAGCATACTTTTCTTCACCTGGGCTTCGTATCGCCCGGTAACTACTACAACGATTTTCTCCTCAACCAGCTGCGAAACCTCCATACGGCAATGGGTATTCCCCTCGATGTACCGCGTCTCGGAATGCCATTCAAGATGAACAAGCTGAATTTCAATGAGGATTTTGCCCATAATTTCTTTGGTATCTGGCTGATCCTTTTCAGCATTCCGCTTCTTATTTTTACGCGCTTATCCAATACTGCCAGATGGTATGGCTGGCTGACTTTTCTCAGCATGCTGGTCTTCTGCTTTTTTATCAGCTACCAGACCTACGGTTCGCGGCTGCATATTCCATTCTTCCTTCTGGCAGCCCCCGTTGTGGGCCTCACCTACGGCTCGGTGCTACCCGCATGGCCGGCCCGGCTGCTTCCTTTCCTGCTCTGGTTGGCAGCGCTGCCTTTCGCATTGCTCAGCTCGGCGCACCCTTTTCTCTCCACAAAATGGTTTTTCGAGAAAATTTTTCCGCCTATCAATTCAGCATTGCATCTGAACATCCGCATTGACGCTGCTAACCTGAACCTCAAACAGGAGAGCGTCTTGTACGCCAGTCCGGGACGGCTGTTCTGGGGCGACCACTGGCCCGGAACCGAAACACTTTTGAAGCAGGTGAATGCACTCAATCCGCAAAAAATCGGTTTTGTTTTTACGGAAGCCAGTTTCGACTATGCCTACCAGTTCCTGTTGAGAAAACCCGGCCGCACATTTGCACATATACGCGTGGGCAATCCCTCCCAGGTGTTGGAAGATCCGGCATTTCAACCTGACGTGGTCATCGCCGAAAAGAATGAAGGATCCGGATTTAGATATCATGGAAAAAACTACCGGCTCGCGCTGGAAAGCGATGGCAAGTGGCTTTATATTCCGTCCCAATGACCCTGTTTAATTGTTATGAAGTTTTTTAAGAATAAAAAGAACCTCTTGTTACTCGCGCTGGCCATCATTATCGGCTACATTGTTTACGACTCGGCTTCGCAGCCCACTGTGGCCGATCTGCAAGGCGGCTTTCGGGAAGTGGCCATGTACCGCAACGAGAACAACACCGGGCCGATCGTACGCGTATATGCTGTGAGCGTGGAAGATACGCTTTCGAAGGATATGCGCCAATACGGCGATCTGATGCCCTACACTAAATATGGCACCACAACAGTCTATTTTTTCAATGCCGCAAAACCGATCCCGGGCAACCTGGTCGCTACGGAGCCCCATTTCGAATCAAAATTCGCCGCCGGCTGCATTGCCGTGTACCGCAAAGACGCCAATGGGCAGGTTTCTTTGGGTCCTTTACCTTAAATATTTTTTGAACAAATATGATACAAATGACTTCACTCGAAATCGTACAACAATATTATGAAGCCTTCAATGCGAAAAACTGGAAAGGTATGCTCGCATTGCTCCACCCTGAAGTAAGACATGAAGCCAATCAGGGCGACGTGCGCATCGGATTGGAAAAATTCACTGCATTTCTCCAAAAAATGGACGAGGCCTACGAAGAAACACTGACCGACATGGTGTTTTTCAGCGAGCCGCAAAACAAGCGCGTGGCCGTGGAATTCGTCGTAAACGGTATTTACAAGCAGGCGGAGGAAGGCCTTCCCGAAGCGCATGGACAATCATACGTGCTACCGGCCGGCGCGTTCCTCGAAGTGACCGATGGCAAGATCAGCCGCGTAACCACCTACTACAACCTGCCGCTCTGGATCGAACTTGTTTCCAAATCATGACCACCGAACTGGCATTCGTTCGGAAAACCGGAGCGGGCATTGCCGAAGTTTTCAATGACCTCGCCAGGCTCCGCATTGCCGTTTTCAGGGATTATCCCTATTTGTACGAAGGTAGTGTGGAATATGAATTGGGTTATTTACAAACCTACCTGCAATCGGAGCGCTCCCTTCTCTTTGCCGTTTATGACGGCAAGAAAATGGTGGGTGCCACCACCTGTATTCCACTGCAGGACGAGACAGCCGACGTCCGCAAACCTTTCGAGGACGCCGGCTTTGACATAGGCGCTATTTGCTATTTTGGCGAGAGCATTCTTTTACCCGCCTACCGCGGACATGGACTGGGTCACCGATTTTTCGACGAGCGCGAAGCGCATACACGTAACCTGGGCGATTTCGAAACTTGCTGTTTCTGCTCCGTCGACCGGGGCGACAACCATCCGCTTAAACCGTCCGACTATCGCCCAAACGACGCATTCTGGCTTAAACGTGGTTACCGTAAGGAACCCGCATTACAAAGTACCATGGAGTGGCCCGATCTGGGAGAAACTACCTCGACGCCCAAAACCATGATTTTCTGGACCAAACCCCTTAACCGCTAGCTCTCATGCAGCAAGTAACCATCGCTTCGGCGCAATATCCTATTACCGAACATGCGGATTTCGCCTCATGGCAGCGGCATACCGAAAAATGGGTGTCGGACGCCGCCATTCGGGGTGCCGAGCTAGTGCTTTTCCCGGAATACGGGGCAATGGAGCTGGTGAGTATTTTCGGGAATGAGGTGCGCAACGATATCCGGCGCCAGATTCACGACTTGAATGATCTGAGGGCCGATTTCTGCGCGACTTTTGAGGCATTAGCCCGGAAATACCGCGTCATTATAGTCGCACCGAGCATTCCGGTGATCGAAGGTGGCAAGAAACTCAACCGGGCCTTCGTATTCTCGGCCAACGGGTTGGCTGGTTATCAGGACAAATTTTTCATGACCCGTTTCGAAAACGAGCATTGGGGTATCGACAGCGCTCCGAAACAGCTTACAATCTTTGAAGCCTCGTGGGGCAAATTCGGCATTCAGATCTGTTACGATGTCGAATTCCCGATTGGCGCACAAAAACTCTGCGAAGCCGGCGCCAATCTGATTCTCGCGCCAAGCTGCACAGAAACCATCCGCGGCGCCACACGTGTACACGTCGGTGCCCGCGCCCGCGCACTCGAGAACCAGGCATTTACGGTAGTGTCCCAGACCGTCGGCGAAGCATTATGGTCGCCCGCTGTAGACCTCAATTACGGCTACGCGGCATTCTACACTACGCCCGATAAGGATATGCCCGAAGAAGGCATTATCGCCACCAAAAACCCGCAGGAAGAAGGTTGGCTGATCCAAGCCATCGATTTTTCGCTTACCGACGAAGTACGCAAGGACGGGCAAGTCTTTAATTTCAGGGACCAGGCACGAATGTCCATCGGACTGGCGGAAGAAGCGGTATCTATCGTTTTCAGATCCTTATGAAACAAAATAGCTGCACTCAAATTGAATGCAGCTATTTAACCTCTCTCTCGTAAACCTCTATTTCGCCGTTGTTTCAGCGCGTATTGAAGATAGCTGGTCAAGGCGGGCCGCTATGGTTGTTAGCTTTTGATTAATTGCTTGGTTATCTGTCCGGAAAGCGGCATTTTCCGCTTCCAGCTTCGCATTTTGCTTCGCCAGTTCCTTTACGGACTCAATCAAATGCGGAATCAAACCCGTATAATTCAGTGATTTGAAGCCCTTCTCGTCCGTTTTTACCAGTTCCGGAAACAGCGCCTCCACATCCTGGGCGATCAGGCCTGTCTGGAGTGATTGATCGCGATCTTTGTCTTTCCAGTAGTAATGATAGCCTTTCAAATGCGAGAACCTTTCGAGGCTGGATGCAAGTGGGGAGAAGTCGCGTTTGAGGCGGCGGTCGGAGGATTGAATTACATTCCCGTGCAAGTAGCCATCTCCTATCGCGTCGATCCAGAAGCGCCATCCATTGTTGATGTAAAAGCCAATTTGCGTATCTGTTTTCATGCCCATGAAGCCATCTACAACATTTTGAGAGTTATTGAAATGGATGCCGGATGTGGAGCCATTGTGTTTGATTCTTATTCTACCGCCTACGTCAAGTAAGAACTCGGGTGCGATTGTATTATTCCCTATCCCAAAATTTCCACTTCGCAACAAAGTCAATGCACTTTTCCTGTCGATACTTGAAGTTCCGTTTCCCATTTGGAACAAGACGTCAGTTGGTTTGATATTGACGGGATCTGCTACATCCGGAGTGGCATTAAACATTCCCGCAGCAAACTCCCCTTTAAACCTGCTTAGTATACCCAACCCGAGAGCAGTAGCAGACGGTCCAGAAGCGATAACCTCCTTTCCGATTGCAACAGCATTATCACCAGTCGCCGTCGCACTAAAACCGATTGCGTTAGATGCAAGCCCAGTTGCAGAGGTTTCAAGGCCAACCGCAAAGCTAAAATCACCTTTCGCTTGATTGTTCCCGCCGAAGGCAACCGATTTAGCCCCAATTTGAGAGCTTTCCCATTTCCCATTCAGTGACTCGCCTGCGCGGAATGCCCCTTGCAATGGGTACCAAATCAACCTGTTCCCATCGCCAATTGTCGGCAGCAAATACTTTTGAAGATCAGGATCGTTTATAGAATTCGGGTCATTCGGATCAACATCAGGTCCGAATTCAAACTTCTGCACCACCGGATAGCCATCGTTCCATTTAGTCGACTCCTTTGCTTGCATGGCATAAGGCACGCTAAGCATCTCCGTCGTACCTAAATCGGTATACGCCGAGCTGCCAAGCGGGTCCATTTCGAGTTGGAGAAAATGCGGGAACGTTTTCCACGGTATAGCGGCAAATGTGCCACTTACAACAGTACCGCCTCCAATTTGAATATTGAAAATGCCGATGGCGTTTGTCTGCGCGGTGTGTGTCTCCTGATAAACGACGGTTCCGCCCGTTGTTTCGGAATGAATCGTAAGACGGAGACCTATCAAGGCATTGGCAGCAACCTTCCCGTCCGCCTTTCTTGCCAACCCTTGAAAACTAAACTGCTGAGGAACCTGCGCAATGGCGAGTGAGACCCGAATTGTAAGAAAGGTGCAAATTAAAAGTGCTTTCATCATGTGCTGTTTTAAATAACGGCGAGAAACGGATATCCGACCCACCGCCAAAGAAGAGACGATAAAAGCTGGGATCGCAAAAAGAATGAGCAAATGGCAGAAATAGACATAGCATCGGTAAAATAATAACGTACTCAATGCAAAGGCCTGAATATGGCCTTAGGGCGCAGAGAGAACAAGTTAACGTATAATGGTCTGGTTACGGATATATGCATGCGGAGTAGGACTCCGCCAAGATAGCTTCGGCATAAAAAATTGTACTTTTACAATACAGTATTCTTCCTGCCAAGATCATGCCAAATGGCTTCCAGATTTATTCATAAATAGTCTTATTATAATTAATTATTATTGTAAAACAATTTTAATAATATGTAATCATTTGTAAATCAATTAACTAAAAATATATGTACACATTTGGATACATATATTCTATTCTGACAAACAACTAAATTGACTCCAATAAGTATTATTTTTACAAACACGTATACCGCCAAAACGTTTAGTAAGAAATACTTTACCAAATTCACAATATTGTAACTATTTCAAGATATTGGAGGTATATTGGTCTAGCATTATTTAGTTACTAAACGTCCTCAATCATGAAAACTCTTTACCTATGGGTATGCCTTGCCCTCGTGGCGATTCACATCCCCTCCAAGTCCTTCGCGCAGTGCGCGTTGGTGGAACCCGCAATTGAATTAAACAGTGTTTCTTCCAGCGGCGGCAATTGCAATGTGAATGTCAACCTTTCATTCACAATCAATAAAAACAATGGCAACAAGTTCACCTACGTGCATTTATGGAAACCTACCGAGTATCCCGACATTGATTACAAAAAAGCGCCGAAAGCAGCTGACCTAGGCAGCGTACTTGCAACACTGGCCATCGATACAGACGGAGCTGTGTCTCTGTTATCGACTTACAGCGCCGATGGGACCGTCATACCTTTATATACAGGACTAACTATTATGGAAGAAGACCTGGGAGGAGGATTGACTCGTATAACCATCAATAATATCCAGTTCCCGGTGCCAGGTGCGTGTGAAGATCTCCCTATTCTGAAGGGAGACGTATGGTCGAGCCAGGCATCCAGTGCAAACCCTCCGGTTCACTGCTATTCCGAAGGCTTCAACTTGCAAATCAATGACCCGGTCATTACAGGTAAGATTAACTGCAATGAACCCGAAGGGCCTCGTACATATGACCTGAGTATCATTTCGACTAACCCAACCGCATTTGAGGTTTCGTATACATTATACCTGGACGACGGCGTATTGACAAACGGAGTAACGACTTTCGGTGCCGGTGACGAAGCTTTCTATACAAGCGGTCCGACCAACCTTTCCACATCACAGCCTATTCAAAGCAAGGACGAGAATTATCCATATGATTTCCTGGAAGACAAACGTACTATATGGGTAGTACTGACCGGCCCAAGCCTACCCAATGCAATCGTAGCTGAGTTGCAGAATGGCTGTACAATCACATTGCCCGTCACCTTGTCACGCTTTAATGGAACGCTGCTGAATAATGCGGTCAGTCTTTCCTGGACCACTACAGAGGAAAGCGGTAGCAGCCATTTCAATATCGAGAGAAGTGCTGATGCGAAAGAATTTATTCAACTGGGCCGCGTAGAAGCTAAGGGCAACTCGTCGGTAACCCAGCAATACAAATTCATGGATATCAAACCTTTGACGGGAATTAACTACTACCGCCTCAAAATGGTTGATGCCGATGGCAAGTTTGAATTCTCGCGGATGATTTCCATTGACAACGGCGCCAATAGCGTCGCATTCGAACTTCTGGGAAATCCGGCATCGGGGAAGGAAATCAAATTCTTGCTTAAAAACGAAAACGCCGCGAATGTGGGCCTTTTTGATTTGTCAGGCAAGGCCATACGGTTCTCGCTAAGTCAAACCGGCAACGAGTTTACCCTGAAACCTAAGGGTGGCATTTCCTCAGGGCTTTACATCCTTTCGTTGCAACGCAGCAATGCCAGTGCGATCACCAAAAAAGTACTGCTGCCGTAGTCCACTGAATCCCTCCCTTACAGAACGCCCGCCGGAATGTTTCGGCGGGCGTCTTGCTTTTATCAGTTAACCAATACCCGCTGCACGTGGTTTACCGAAATGCATCGGCGTCATTTCCGAAATTCTTCCGGATATAGATAAGTACCTACGCCGTTTCTTCCACCCCCAGAAAATCGTGTTCAGGCATCAAATCATCATAAGGTCTTCCTCCCACTTGAATAGACCCTTCCTGCCTTTGGGAAACTATTACCAACGATTATTCACAACCGCTGCCGCAACACCGGAGACTGGCCCCATCTCGGCGGCCTGTTCCAGAAAAAACGACACTCTGCACTCTCTGAGGCATGTTACTTTTAAAAGAACATTTTTGAATATTCACTTTTGACAAAATTTATTTTCCTCATTATGAGTACATTACGAAGTTGTAGAGATATTTTTATTTTGAAATTGAAATCTTATCCTTTAAACTTGTTGTAGATTTTATTTTACACATGGTAGCTCATAAGTAAAATAACGTCTACATATTGCTAGTGGAATTCCAATTTGAATGGAAGCTCTGTCTGGACAGTAACTCACTCAACGTTAAAAGACATGATGGAAAATCCTTACCAACGGCTCTTGCCACACGGCAATGTATCACCCAGTTCAGGGTGGGCCCATCCAGGGCAATTTGATAATCCTACCCTACGTTTTAAGTATCCAATTTCGTGGACTTCCGTGTCGGAAAGGTCCAACCTACTTCCTCTTACTGATAATTGCGAAAATTCCTTTTGGAATGCAGGAAAAGCACGTGCGGTCATGACCATGCTTCATAACCAAATGGGTTATCAGATGGTCTGACAGGGAACATATAGCAGTATCCGTTCGCTTCATGCAGCTTGCCTTACAGAGGCAATGCCTGGCATTATTATGCGATGGGATACCAGACTGTTTACGACCGGTAATCAGCCAATGTTGGTCAGGCCTCCACAGGCCCGCTGACCCGGGAAAATATTGAACTTATTGAACCAATTTAATAATCCGCCGAATATCCTTTTTCACTAAATCTAACTCGTATGAAAACACGTACTCTGAGATTACTCACCCTTCTGATGTTCCTCACATTCTTCCTTTATGAATGTAAGGACAAAGAAGCGGATTCACTCGAACCAGCCAATACCGAGCTTTCCAATCAATTGGACAAGTTGGAAATGGCTCCTACCACACTTGAAGAGACACCGGACGTCAAACTCGTACCCGGAAAAGTGGAAGCTTCGGCTAAAACGCAGGAACTCAACAAATCGCTCAGCACAGTTACTGCCAGCAACATTCCTGCAAGCGTTTCAAAAGCCGCCGAAGAGGTATCGGCTTCGCTTTCACAGGCTGACATCAAGGCTCTGAACGAAGTTTCACCTGCACAAGCTAGCAAATCAGTGCTCAACTCTGAGCAGGTGCGTGCTATCCTGAACAAGGCATCTGCCGACGCGAAACTTCAAAGCTATCTTTCATTGCTTACTGCGGCCAAGGTAGAAGGCCTCTCTGACGGCAAAAGAACCGGTGCAGTAACAGATGGATCTGTCACCAGCCCCGCGATCGAAGCAGGTAATACTGACGACTGTATCGCCCGTGCGAACGAGAAGTTTGAAAAAACCAAGGAGCGTCTGGACGACAGCAAAGCAAGAGAGCTGGGAAAGATCAATGACAACTACAACAAGGATCTGGAACGCATTCAGAGAAACCTTGAAAAGTGTACAGGCGAAAACAACGCTGCGTATTTCGAAGCGCTTCGTCAGGCTGGCATTAAGGTTGCAAACGATGCATTGGCCGCATTGGAAAAAGTAAAACCATTCCTGCGCCCTGGCCAGTACGAATACCTCAAAGCACTGATCAATGTCCAACTGCTCGACTATCTGGACAAAGTGAATCAGTTGGAAGCAGCGAAAACTGCTACCTGCACTGAAATCGCGGAAAAAGCGAAGGCACGTGCAGAAGAGACCAAAAACTCAAACACTGCCCGCGTGGAAGCTAATTACAATGATGCTCTTGCAAAGGCGATCGAGTTGAGGGATAAAATGATCGAAAACTGCCACAACCAAGGCGGCGGTAAATAACGATACGGCGGATGATTCAATTTGTTAGAGGCAGAAGGGGGAATGTATTGTTTCCCTTTCTGCTTGCTCTATGTTTGAGCTCCCATATACACGCACAAACGAACATTTCGGGCAAGCCAGGCCTGATCTACATTCCCTCGGCCCAACAGACAAACGACGCTGCGCTCCAGTTTGGCTACCATTTCAATCCGATCCGCTATGGATTCAGGTACAACCGCAGGAATTCGGAGGGAATTTATTTTGCCAATGTGACATTGCTGCCCAGGCTGGAAATCAACGTGAACCTGCTTCGGATCAATCACGAGGTAAAACGCGGACAGAAAGGCATTGGAGACCGCCAGTTGGATATCAAATATGTCTTTTTAAAAGAAACTGCTAAACGCCCCGCAGTCGCGATTATTCTTTCCGCTCCGTTCGGGATCGATAACTCCTTATCTACCAACGCGCTCGTGGCGAGTAAAACGTTCTCCCTGGGTAACCGGATTTATGCAGACGTTACGGCCGGATTCGGCAGCCCTATTTACGTCCAGCGCGACGAATCGGAAAAAAGCAACTACAACATTTTCGAAAGTCTCGAGATCATTAAGAAAAAAGACCTTGCCTATCGCTATCTGTCGGGGCCGTTCGGCGGTTTCAACTTGCGGTTCGACAACAAAGCAGGCTTCATGGCCGAATGGGACAGCCAGCATTTCAATGCGGGCCTCTATGCTACCCTTTTCAAACGCTGGACCATTCAGGCAGGTGTACTGAATTTCGATCAGATTACCTTCGGCACTTCCTATGCGGTGAATATGCTGCCGCTTCCGAAGAGATTGCGCACCTATCAGGAGGCGGCCCGTGCCAAGCCGCCCAAACCTGCACCGGCTTCTGAAAAAGAAAGATTACTCAATAATTTTGAAAATCTAACCATTGACTCTACGTCAGAAAAGGTAGTTTACGAGCAGCGACTTTACCGCAATCCGTACGTCGGCATGCTCGAAATGGAACGTGCTCTGCCTGATTCGGGCAGCAGGGAGTTTATCCCAATGTTCCAGGGTGTGCCCATCGGGGCTTACAAAATGGGCAAGCGACTCAGCTACCGCCAACTTGCTAAAGACGAAATGCCCCGCCCAGGTTTTTTGCTTAGTAAATACAAGCTTGATTTCTGGCTTCAACCAGTGTTTGCAGCCAATTTCGGCTACCGGGAAAAAACGCTGCAAAGCAACACAAGCCTTTTACTCCAAACCCAGTTTTACCTCTGGAAAGGACTAGCCCTGAATGCCGGCGTGCTGTTCCCGATTACCAACGACATGGACAACCGTCCTAAAATCATCCGTCCGGCCCCTGTTTTCCTGAACCAGTTTCTGGCATTCGGAAAACATTTTGTAAGTGCTTCGGCGGGCTATTTTTACAATGATCAATACGGCGCGAATATCCAATACCGCCATCACGACCTATCCGGCCCATGGTCCTTCGGTCTCGAAGGCGGACTTACGGGGCTCTATTATTACACCAGAAGCGGGATTTATTACGAAAAAATGAATAACCTGCTGCTCATCGCAGATGCCGCTTACCGACTTTCAAAACCGGACCTGACATTGAAATTGTCAGGTGGGAGGTACCTTGCCGGCGACGAGGGGGCCCGGTTTGACCTCATACGTCAGTTTACCAATGCGGAAATTGGTTTGTATGTAATGAAAACCCAGAACGGAACAACCGCAGGCTTCAATTTTGCGGTCCCTATTCCACCCGGAAAGATCGCCCAGGGCAAGAAAATCAGATTCCGGACGGCCGATGAATTCCGCTGGGAATATAGTTATACTCGTGGATTTCGGATAGGCGAACGCTATCGCACCGGTTACCAGTTGGATCAAAAATTGCGTCAATACCACACCGATTATCTCAACAGACAAAGACCGTAATGCACAATTGCCCTGCGAACCAAAAGAGCGTTCCGCAGGGCAATTTACTTCAGGTTTTAAAAGATGCTATCGTTCGAACGTAAAACTCTTAATGTCCCCGTATGCAACCGATCCGTCCGAAAGCAGTGCATACGCACGGTAGAAAAAGAAGTATTTGCCCTGGAAAGCATTACCCGTGTAGACGAAATTATTAACACCCATGACTATCGGCTGGTCAAACTGCATTCTCGCACCATGCTCAATCCGCGGCGTGTAATCTGTATCATTTTCCGCCCGGAAAAAACTCAGGTGCAAAATTCCGTATTCCGTCACCGGCAGATCGCCCAGCGAATCAGCCTGCACTTTAAACCGCATTTTGAAATCATCGGTATACTCGAATGCGGGCGTACTCAGCTTTATTTTCTTTGGAACAACATGGTCCTGTAAAGAACATGCATTGAGACCGACCAGAAAAAAAAGCGCTATAAATGTTCGTAAATGGCCTTTCATGAGATTTTTTGACTAATGATAAATGATTTCCTCCATTATCACAGACCAGAATGCTCACCGAACCGCTGCCTACGCTACGCTAATTTCTCCTTAAAAAAGTCGATTGTACGTTTCCAGGCCAGTTCGGCAGCTGTCTTGTCGAAACGGGGAGTCGTGTCGTTATGAAAACCGTGGTTGACCTCGGGATAAATAAATGCAGTGTACTCCTTATGGTTTTCCTTCAATGCCTTCTCATACGCTGGCCAACCTTCATTCACGCGCGTATCAAGCCCGGCGTAATGCAACAATAACGGTGCTTTGATACTCGGAACGTCCTCAGTAGCCGGCTGTCCACCATAAAAAGGCACTGATGCCGCCAGATCAGGAATGCGTACGGCCATCATATTGGCAATACCACCGCCAAAACAGAACCCTACTACGCCGATCTTTCCATTGCAATCCTTGTGGTTTTTCAGATACTCGTAAGCCGCAATAAAATCTTCCTGCATTTCATTCCGATCACGCTTGCTTTGCAATTCGCGTCCGGCGTCGTCATTACCGGGGTACCCACCCAAGGGAGAAAGCGCATCCGGCGCAACAGAAATGAACCCAGCCAATGCCGCCCTGCGCGCAACGTCTTCGATATGCGGGTTCAACCCCCGGTTTTCATGTACCACCACAATGCCTCCTAGTTTCCCCATGGCATTGGCAGGCTTAGAGAGCAGAGCCTTGATCGTCTTCCCGCCCTTGGGTGAGTCATAATTCACATAATCCGATTGCAAGCGAGGGTCTCCCGCCTGAACTTGAATCTGGTCTTTGTAATCCGGCATTAAAAAGCCCATTAGCGAGGCCACCGTCACGCCACCCACTGCGTAGGCCGACAGACTATGAACAAAGTTGCGACGATCAATACGGTCATGCGCATAGTCGTCGTAAAGGTCGAATACCTCCTGCTTGATATCTTCTTTTCTAAGCCGGGCCATGGGAAAAGGGGTTTGTGTGAAATGGATATTTATAAAGTTAGGAGTAAAATCAGTCTCACATACGTTTCTACCTAACTCCAACATAATGAAATGTTTATTTTACAATTGTATCTGGTATTAGCAATTTTGTCACTACCAATATATACTTTCACATATTCCTCCAACATATCTAAATATGCTATGAAAAAACTGCTTTTACCATTTCTACTTTTATCGTTTGTGTCAAGTTTCGGGCAAGGATCGCTGGAATCGGATCGCTTGGCATTAATCTCGCTTTATAACTCCACCAATGGTCCGGCCTGGTTTCAAAAAGCCGGCTGGAACCCAGTTGGTATCCCCGGTGATAGCCCCTGTGGTTGGTATGGAGTCACATGCGAGGGTGGGCGCGTAACCGGGTTAAACTTACTACAAAGTGGCCTTGACGGTAGCATTCCTCCTGCCATCGGCAACCTAGACCAACTAAAGACACTGATACTTGGCTGGACAGCTCTGACCGACGCGCGCACCGCGTATAATCCACCCTATTTGCCCATTCCTACCGAAATCGGCAACCTTACCAACCTGGAACACCTCGATCTGAGCGGGGATAACGGTATCAACTACGACATTTATGGCGGCTTGCCGTTGCCCGGCCCTCTACCCGCAAGCATCGGAAATCTTACAAAACTCACTTACCTTAATCTGAGTTGCATGCTACGGGATATGATGTACCATGGCTCGCTCGATGGCCCTATTCCAAACACGTTCGGCAACCTGGTCAATCTAAAATATCTGAATTTGGGAAATCAGCAATTTTCAGGTGCTATCCCGTCAGAGCTAGGTAACCTCATCCAACTCGAGTATTTAAATCTAAGCGGCGCCAATCAATTTAGCGGCACAATCCCCGCTTCGTTTAACAACCTTACTAACCTGCAATCACTAGGTCTACGCTACTCTAACTGCTGTGGCGAGGGCTACGGAACGCTCACCGGCCCCGTTCCCACGCTAACGGGTATCCCTGTCGCTGCGAACGTCGATATCAGTAACAACTCCTTTAATTTCGAGGGGCTAGATTCGAATATTAGCCGGATCGATTTTTACGCCAATCAAGCAAAAATTAACATTAGTTACGACGCCCAGGCGAAACTACTTACTGCCGAGGCGGGCGGGAATATCGCCAATAACACCTACAAATGGTATCGATATAATACACTGATCGCCACAGTAACCGGCAACAAAACCTATAATGTCGTCGAAGATGGAACTTACCATGCGGAGGTCTCAAATAGCACTGTACCGGGCCTCACACTTACTACCGAAAACCTAGTGGTAGCTATGCTTCCCGTAATACTCGTCTCATTTTCCGGCAGCAACGAAGGAGAGCAAAACATCTTGGCCTGGAAAACCACTTTTGAAAGCAATAGTCGGGGGTTTGACATTGAGCGAAGCTGGAACGGGACTGATTTTGCGAAAATTGGCTTTTTGCCAAGTAGAGGCGACGGTAACGCTGATAGAGATTATAATTTTGTCGACAAAAGCCCGCTTTTTACCAGCTATTATCGTCTCAAACAATTGGATTTTGACGGCACATTTGCCTATTCAAGAGTTATTTCAATTCAAAATCAGAACACGTACGTCATCGCATATCCGAATCCGGCTACAGACCATTTCTACCTCAAAAACCTGAAAGAAAAAGAGGAAATTGTGATACGGAATTTACAAGGGAAAATCATGAGCACGCAAATCGGTGAGCCGGGCAAGCCATTGACAACAGCTGGTATTGCGCCAGGCTTATACACGATCAGCGCATCTGGTGTGGCGCAGAAGATCGTTATCATAAAATAGGAAATAGAAGAAGAGGTGAACACCAGACCCCCCAAACGCAAAAAAGCATCCTTTGTGGGGATGCTTTTGTTGTTGTTAGTAATTGTGGCGGCTAGGCTGCGCACCCCGCCTGCTTTACCGGGTTTGAACCGGGACGCGTAGTCCGGGACGTGTAGTCCGGGACGTGTAGTTCAAGTATCATCGGCAGCGCCGCTTAGGCAGCCCCGCTTAGGCAGCCCCGCTTAACTTCTCTGTTGGGGCCGGGATCGCGCTCGGCCGGGTGGCGTACCACTGGGAGGAGATGAACACCAGACCCCCAAACGCAAAAAAGCATCCCTTATGAGGATGCTTTTTATTG
>NZ_JBOBIH010000013.1:0-103808 GCF_050587785.1 Dyadobacter sp. BHUBP1 | reverse complement strand
GGGAATTGATTAAAATTCAATCGTATAATTTCTAGCCGTCGACTTAAGTCGACGGGAATCGATTGGATATCAAGCGCGAATTAATCACCAATCGATTGATTAATAGCCGGGATTTTGTTTGAGTTGCGGCGACGAGTTCAGTACCGTTTGTCCGATCGGGAATATTTCAGTATGATTGTCAGCGTCCGGGGTTTTGTCCCACCAGGTACCTTTGTTGAACACGCCCCAGCGGATCATATCCGTGCGGCGACGGCCTTCTACGAGGAATTCGCGACCCCATTCATCAAGCATTTCCTGGTCGGTAAGCTGGCTGCCGTCGGCTTTGTATAAGCTTGGTGAACCAGCCGGATAGTTGCGTTTGCGGACAGCATTCAGCAATGCGGCGGCACCTGCTTTGTCACCTGCCCGGTATTTACATTCTGCCAGTGAATAGTAGATTTCCGCGAAACGGATCTCTGCATAGGCCGACGAGATCTTGTTTGCATCGTCGCTCGGATAGAACGGGTACTTTACCGGGAAAATACCCGAGTTGTTATCCGCATTGTTCATGTTCGACGTCTTGTCGGCGATCGGTGTACCCGGTTTCGCATCGAGAAACTTGCCTACCTGGTCACGGAAATACAATGCGTATGGTCCTTTGAAACCGCGGACGGTGTCGGGCTTGCCGGCCGAATTGGTATAGGTCAGGTAGCCATGCAGGAACATTCCCTCGCGCTTGCTGTTGCCCAGGTTTTTGTACTTTTTCAAGCGAACATCATCCGGGTACTTCTGGAACTTCACGAATGGCTTGCCCAATGCATGCGGATATTCCTTTCCGTCGACGTCGAGGCCGGGCTGCATGGCATATTTAGGATTGGCATTCCCAAAATCAGTGAATCCGAAATAACTCGGCGCCAGGTTGGGCAGCATCCAGAAATACATTCCGCCATCATATTGCCAATGCGTAAGCCCGAAACTACCCGGAAAACCGAATACCGTTTCTTTGGAAGTCGCATTGTTATAATCGAATGGTGCGTCCCAGCGCGATTCGAGGGCATAAGTACCATATTTACCGTCGATCATTTCCTGGCAGAGCTTCGCGCAGTCGGCAAAACGGTCGGTACCAGTGTACACTTTCGAATTGAGATACAGCCGCACCAGCAAAGATACCGCCCCGCCCTGTGTCCAGCGACCTACCGCATTCGCTCCAAGACTTTGTACGGTCGGCAGTTTCGGCAGCGACTCTTTCAGCTCCTGCTCGATGAATGCGAATGCCTCCTGGGGAGTCACCTGCGGTCCGCCGGTGGTTTCGCCTTTCACCTTCGTCACGATCACGATGTTCCGATAGAAATCGAGCAGGCGAATGTTCAACCACGCGCGGAGCGTGCGCAACTCGGCGATCATGCCATCGAGCTCCGCCTGGGTCATGTCGAATTTGGAAGGGTCTTTGATTCCCTGCAAATCTTCCAGGGAGTTGGTCGCCAGGGTCACGCCGCCGTACAATGCATTCCACGGATCTGCCGTGAAGCCGTCATTAGGCGTCCAGGTATGATAATGCACGCGCTGGAACTGCCCGCCGTCGAACCAGTCGCCCTGACGGTTGGGAGTCATAATCTCATCGGAGCTGTTTTCCTGCAACATAAACGTGTTACCACCCTGGATGCTCCAATAGCTGTGTTCGAATGCACGCAGGAAGTCGCGGGTCACGTCTTCACGCGTTTGAAGGAAGTTATCGGAGGTGATCCTGTCGTAAAGTTCCTCGTCCAAATTTGTACAGCCCACCGTAGCCAGTAACAGCATGCCAGCACCGATTCTGGATGTGCTTTTCAATATATTAATGCTTTTCATTGTATTTCAAAATGTTAGAAGGTAAGCTGAACACCCAGCAACAATTGGGTGGTCGACGGGTAGTAATCGAGCGTACCGTTGTTATCCGGGTTTTTATTCACACCAGGGTACAGGCCGTTCACGTTGATCAGGTCGGGATCGCCGCCGGTGAACTTCGTGAAAGTCGCCAGGTTACGGGTAGTCGCGTAAATGCGCACCGATTGCAGGAATTTCGTCTGAACCGGTTGGGTATAGCTTAGCGTCACGTTATCCACTTTCAGGAAACCGCCTGGTTCCAGGAAGTAATCCGACAGCGTCGAATAGGTCGAAGGGCTTGTCAGTTTCGAGTACTTACTGCCGTCATAAGCTGATTTCAGCACATTGGCATTCTCCTGTGTCGCAGGCGTTCCCAGGTAAAATGCATAGGTATTGAACAACTTATAGCCGAACGCACCGCGCAGGAACACGCTCAGGTCCCATTTTTTGTATTTGAAACTGTTGGAAAGACCCATTGTAAACTTCGGCAGCCCGTTTCCAACAAACTGCTTGTCGTCATTCGTCGCCTGGTTACCCGGTATTACTTCCCCCTTTTTGTTGTACACCAGCAATGCGCCCTGCTCGTTCACTCCGGCCGATTTGAGCGCATAGAAGCTGCCGATGCGGGTATCTTCCTGCAAGCGCTGCAATGTACCCGGGCTACCCGGAGCCGGCATGCCAACTACATCCACATATTTCTGCCCTTTGAAAAGCGCATTGGAAAATGAAACGAACTTGTTGTTGTTATAAGCGCCTGTGAAACCCAGATCATAAGAAAAATCACCTTTATGAAGTACCGAGGCATTCAATTGCAACTCTATGCCGGTGTTACGCATGGTACCCACGTTCGCAAAAGTCTGTCCCTGAATGTTCGGCGGGTTGGATACATTGTAATTACCTAACAAATCGCGGTTGGTACGGATATAATAGTTCAGGCTACCGGAAATCTTGCTGCCGAAAAGCTCAAAATCCAGACCGGCATTGAAGTTAGCCGCCTTTTCCCACCGCAAATCGTAGTTGGTGTTCTGGCTCGGGCCCCACACCTGGTAGTTGATGCCATTATATAGGTAATACCCATAGCCGCCGTAGGTATCAAGCGAAAGATAATTACCGAAATCCTGGTTACCCGTCTCGCCGTAATCCGCACGCACTTTCAGCTCGTTCAGCCAGGGAATGTCTTTCAGGAAACTCTCCTGGGTCGCACGCCAGGCCACGGAAGCTGCTGGGAAGTAGCCCCATTTGTTGGAAAAACCGAATTTTGAGGAACCCTCGCGGCGCAAGCTGGCCGACAGGTAATATTTCTGGTCGAAATCGTAGTTCAAACGACCGAAGAACGCGATCAGTTTAGAAGTGTTTTTGTAAGAGCCCACATTGTTGATCCCCTGCTGCAAGTTCCACAAACCGCTGCCCAGATTATTATAGGTCAATACATTGGAAGGAAAATTCTCGTTTTTCGCATTGAAACCCGACGATGTGAAATACTGAAACGAGTATCCTCCGAGCAGTTTCACGGAATGCTTGTTCAGGTCCAGGTAATAGTTACCGATCCACTCGAAGCTTTTCTGGTCGTTTTCCTCCAAAATCTGCTCGCCTGTATTGCGTTTGCTGCCATTGATAACGGTCGTCAGCGTCGAAGGCGTAAACAAATACCTTCGCATCGAAGAGTTCACTTCACCGATCGTCACCACCGTATTCAGGTTTTCGAGGATATTGATCTTCGCTGACCCATTCATATCCAGGAGCTTGTACTCCCGGTCCGATTTGACGCCCTTCGCGACTTCAACCGGGTTGTTGGCAAAAAATCCGGATGTCAGATAGGCATACTTGCCGGCTGAGTCGCGCACAGAGAGCGTCGGGTTCAGGGTCAGTGCGTAATTAAAACCGCTGTAATCGGCATCGCTGTTTTTGGTATAGCGCGGCGCAGCGGTAAATGCCAGTTCGACGAGGTTATTGGCCGTCTTGTGGTTGATATTGATCCTTCCGCCATATTCCCGCTTGCTCGAACGCAAGTCAAGACCGTTCGCATCGCGGTAATCGAGGGAAGTGAAATAGTTGGTTTTGCCGTTACCTCCCGAAAATTGGAGCGTATGCTTATGCGAAAAGGACGGATTGCGCTTCACCTCGTTCATCCAGTTGGTGTTACCGCCGAAGTCGACCCCGCGCTTGTGTGCGAGGAAATCGTCTTTCGAATGCACTTCCAGCTGGTTGGTGGCCCAATCGAATGTCGTGTAACCGTCATAAAATATACGCGAGGTTTCCGAGCCCTTTTTGGTCGTGATCACGATCACCCCGTTGCTGCCCCGCGTACCGTAAATAGCCGATGCGGCTCCACCTTTCAGGACGTCGATCGACTCGATCTCATTCTGGTTAATGTTGTCGATATTACCGCCCGGCACACCGTTAATCACAAATAGTGGCCCAAGGCCCGCGCTGCGTGACGACGCCCCGCGCAACTGAATGTTGGGCGAAGAGTTTGGATCGGCGGCAGCCGTGTTGGTCACCGAAAGTCCTGCTACTTTGCCCTGGATGGCCATCAGCGGATTGTTACCACCCACCCGAAGCAGGTCCTTGCCCGAAAGGTGCGTAATGGCACTGGAAACCTCTTTTTTATTCAATGAGCCGTAGCCGATCACGACCACTTCGTTCAGGGTTTTCTGGTCTTCCGCCAGATTAACTTCCAGGTAAGTTTTGCCGGCCAGGGGTATTTCCTGGGTTACATAGCCCACATTGGAAATCACCAGCGTGGCATTGGCATTACTCACTTGCAGCTTAAATGTTCCATCGGGCTCCGAGACAGTCCCGTTATTGGTTCCTTTTTCAAGAATCGCTACCCCTGGCAACACGTCCCTGGAATCCAAAATTTTACCCGAAATTTGCACGGCATTTTGCGCGCTGGCTTGCCAGGCCGAAAGTATCAGCAGCAGACAGCCCAGCCAGGCAACTGCCCGTGCCAGGGAATGCCCGACCGGCAACAGGCGTCTGCCCTGGCCGGTAGATTTGTATAATTTCATTTTCATGAAGGATAGTTAGGTGAAAGGCTCCGCAGCGTTGTTACTTTTTAACTATAATATTGGATTAATTAAGACTGCTGCGAAGTTCAGGGTTTACCAGATAACGGGATGATCGTTTTGTCTCAATTTTGAATCAAAATGTCTCACCCCTGATTTTTATGATTTAACTAAGATTTTAGTGGATATCTTTACATAATGGTTGTGTCGGGTCGTGTTTTTTTATGTAGCTTAAATTGGTGAGAATACTTGTTTCCATCCTGCTTTTCCTCTCTGTTGCCACACAGGCTATTGCGCAGGATATCCCGTTCTATTTCAGGAATTACCAGGTTTCCGACGGCCTTTCGGGGAATGCCGTAGGCGAGATGGTTCAGGACAAAAAAGGCTTTATGTGGTTTGCGAGCCGCAATGGCCTCAACCGCTTCGATGGCCATAGTTTCCGGGTTTTCCAGAGTATTGCCGGCGATTCGCTGAGCATCGGCAGCAATTCCATTTTTGCATTATACGAAGATACCTCCGAGAAACTGTGGGTAGGCACGCACCGGGGCGTGTACCGATACGATCCCGTCGCCGACCGCTTCGATCCGTTCAAACTGATCCCTGCCGGCGAAGTGCTCGAAATCCGCGGCGACCGCAATGGCAACATCTGGATCATCTCCGACCGCACATTATACCGCTATCATGTCCGAACGGGTCGCGTGGCGCGCATCAGCCTCGGCAACGACCAGCCGGTTTCGCTGCATGTATCGCCGGCCGGGGAGGTGTGGGTGGCGTGCAACAATGGCGTGGTGCGACATTACCAGCAGGATACCGGCCGTTTCGAGGCGTTCGACCTGGGAGAAATGTCAGGCGTCAGGGATATTTACGGCTCCACTACCGTGCACGCAGTGGGCGATACGGCATTGCTGATCGGGACGATGAAGAAGGTGCTGCTGCTAAATTTTGCCAAAAAACAGATCCGTAACCTCACAGCCGCCCATTTGCCGGAGGGGGACGTTCAGGTGCACACCATTTTCCAGAAAAGCGACCGCGAGTTCTGGCTGGGCTCCGAATCGGGGCTGTACATTCTGGACCTGATCTCGGGCCGCTCACAGCACATTGTGCGTGAGCAATTCAACCGCTACTCCATTACCGACAATATCGTCAACTCCATCCTGCGCGACCGCGAGGGAGGGATATGGATTACGACGCAGTTTGGCGGCATCAATTACTACTCGACCCAGTTCAACAACTTCCGCAAGTTTTTCCCGAAACCCGGTAACAGCATCAGCGGCAGCATTGTACACGAGATTACCAGGGACAAAAACGGCTATTTGTGGATCGGTACCGAGGATGCGGGTCTCAACCGCCTCGACACCCGGACAGGCCATTTTAAAGCATTCCTGTCCGATGGCCGGTCGGGAAGTATTTCTTATCGCAACCTGCACGGAATGGTCGTCGACGGCGACGAGCTTTGGATAGGCACCTACGAGCACGGCCTCGATGTGATGGACTTGCGCACTGAGCGGGTCGTCCGGCATTATAACCTGACATCCAGCCCCAGGTCGCTGAGCAGCAATTTTATTGTAACCATCTATAAAACGCGCTCCGGCGATATTCTTGTGGGCACATGGGGAGGCCTTTGCCGCTACAACCGTGACACCGACGATTTCACACGGCTGCCGTTCTTCAATGGGCAAGTCCAGAGTATTCACGAGGACGATGAGGGGACAATCTGGGCGGCGAGCTACGGCGGCGGAGTCCGGTATTTCAATCCGAAAACACAGAAAAAGGGGCATTTAGAATATAGTACCAACCGCCCCGGCAGCCTGCCCGACAATTACGTCAACAGCATTTACCAAAGCTCCGACAAGAGCATCTGGCTCTGCACCGAGCACGGCCTTTCACGCTATAATCCTCAAACGGGCCAATTCCGGAACTACCGCAAGACCGACGGCCTGCCCGATAACCAGGTTTTCCGTATCCTGGAAGACAATGCGGGTAATTTCTGGATCACCACGTCGCGCGGGCTCGCGAAACTCGACGGCCGCACCGACCGTTTTACCAACTTCCACATGGGCAACGGCCTTCCTACCGACCAGTTCAACTACAACTCCTCGTACAAGGACACGGACGGCACGCTGTATTTCGGCACTGTGGCGGGTATGGTGGGCTTCAAGCCCTCCGAATTGCTGCGGAACGCATTCGTACCACCGGTTTACATTACCCGGTTGCAGGTCAATAACCGCGATTTCGATATACGGCAGGAGGACGCGCCGCTGAAACAGTCGATCATGTACGCCGACGAGCTTACCCTGCCTTACCAGAGTTCCAGCCTGAGTTTCGATGTGGCGGTGCTGAGTTATGTCATTCCCGAACAGAACTCCTACCAGTACCAGCTCGAAGGCCTGGCCAAAGAATGGGTGCCGTTCCATGGTAACCGGCGCATCCATTTTTCGAAACTGCCGCCGGGCGATTATACCTTAAAAATCCGCGGGGCCAACAACGACGGCCTTTGGAACAACCGCGAAACCAGGCTGCGCATCACCATTCTGCCGCCTGTTTGGGCCACCGGCTGGGCCTGGCTGTTTTATGTAGCGGTGGTAGTGAGTATTATTGTGGTGATTTTCCGTTACTATTTTCTCGCCCTCCATGAGAAAAGCCGGCGACAGATCGAGACGATCGAAATGGGGAAAGAGCGGGAGATTTATAATGCCAAGATCGACTTTTTCACCAATGTGGCGCATGAGATACGCACGCCGCTGACACTGATCAAAATGCCGCTCGACAAGCTGCTGGCGAGCAGGAAATCGGATCCCGAAATGATTGAGAGCTTGAATATGATTGATAAAAACACCTCCCGACTGATTGATCTGACCAACCAGCTCCTCGACTTCCGCAAGGCCGAGGCCAATAATTATAGCCTTAATTTTACCAAAACCGACATTAACGACCTGCTGAGCGACGTTTTCTCCACGTTCCGTCCGGCCGCCGAGCAAAAGCAGCTGCAATACAAGCTCGAACTGCCGCGCATTACCTTGCAGGCGTTTGTGGACGAAGAGGCTTGTAAGAAGATCACGAGTAATCTCTTGAATAATGCCATCAAATATGCTGAAAGCAGCGTCAAAGTGAAGCTTTCGCCGTTCAACAGCGACGACCTGCTATTTCACATCGAGTTCACTAACGATGGCCCATTAATCGTCTATGACGACCGCGACCGCATTTTTGAACCGTTCTACCGCGCCCAGGGCAACAGCAAGGAACAAGGAACGGGCATCGGCCTCCCGCTCGCGCGCTCCCTCGCAGAACTGCACAAGGGAACGCTCGAACTGAAACGCTCCGAGCTCGACCAGAACACTTTCCTGCTTTCGATCCCCATTCACCAGGATTATGAATTGGATTTGAACAAGGACACCGAAGGGCCTGCGGAGGTCGAAAACGCTCAGACAACCGGGCAAGCGAACCCCAACAAACCGAATGTGCTGCTGGTAGAAGACAATACCGAAATCCTGGGGTATCTGGGTCGTGAACTGGCGCTGGAATACAACATTTTCAGGGCCGCCGACGGGCGGCAGGCTATTGATCTCTTGCAGGAAGAAAATATCCACCTGGTGATCAGCGACATTATGATGCCTGTGATGGACGGCATTGCATTATGCCGCGAAATGAAAAACGACGTCCGTTTCAGCCACATTCCGATTATCCTGTTAACCGCCAAAAACTCGATCAGCTCGAAAATCGAAGGACTGGAAGTGGGTGCGGATGCCTATATCGAAAAACCGTTCTCGCTCGATCATTTGTCGGCGCAAATCAGTAACCTGTTGCAAAACCGCGACATTATCAAGGACTACTTCGCCCGCTCGCCGCTTACGCACATTAAGGGTATTGCATTCTCGCGCGCGGACAAGGATTTCCTTGAACAGCTCAATGCCATTATCACAGCCCACATCGCCGACAGCGACCTGGACGTGGATATGCTTTCTTCCAAAATGAATATGAGCCGCCCTACGCTCTACCGGAAGATCAAGGGGATTTCCGACATGACGCCCAACGAACTGATCAATCTTTCGCGCCTCAAAAAAGCAGCTGAGCTGCTGGCGGAGAAGAATTACAAGATCAATGAGGTGGCGGACATGGTGGGGTACAGCGTACCGACCAACTTCTCACGCGATTTCCAGAAACAATTCGGCGTAAGTCCTTCCGGCTATGTGAATGCGTTGTAAGTTTTGAATGAGTGAAAGATTTACCGGCAATATCATTTCCCGGTTTGGGTTGACAAAATCGAGTGTGGTCCATAGGTTCGAGCGCTTTGACATCGTGACAACGAATCGTCCCTCATTTAAGACCGAGGACGACGGACGAGGAAGTATTGCCATGGTTTTTATTAAAAATGAATGCTACCGTTGGTTTTTGTCTACGATAACAATCATTGACAGTGGGGCTCCAGACACTTCCGGATCCCATAACTATGTAAAACACGAGAAAAATTATGTAGAAAATTTGGCAGACAAACGGTGATCTTTGCAGCGTTGAAAGCTGTCTGTCCTGCTCATGAAAGGTTGCATATTACTGGTGCTCACGATCTTCTGCCTGCTCGTTTCGGGCCGGCCGGGTTACGCATGCGGTAGCAAACACGCCTTCGTTAAAAAAGAGATCAGGCACGCACAACCTCGCCGCAACAACTGCCACACCCATCATCAATCGGGTCATTGCAAACAATGCATGCATCACTGTGGCGAGTCGGGCTGCGACTGTGCACACCCTGCTACGTCTCTTGCAGAGAAAGCTCAGGCCCTCGATCTCTTCGAAAAGCCATTTGATGCAGTGGGTAATAATATTTGCTGGTTTTTCCGGCAGGCCATTCCCAAGCCCGTCTATCTAGCCCTCTGGTTGCCTCCCAATATAAGCTGCTAGGCTCCGTACAGCCACAGGTATGCCTGCCACAGGAGTGCCTGCCACAGGTATGCCTGTCCGGGATTGCTCACCTGCTTTCCCGGGATCATTAAAACTTTTTAACAGCTTAAACCTATTTCCGATGAAATCAATAAAAATATGGATGGCAGTGGTATTATTGCTATCCGCCGCGCTGTCGCAGGCGGCGATCAAAAACGCAGTGACTGAAAATGTAAAAGTGAACGGTTCCTGTGCGTTGTGCAAAGCGCGTATCGAATCGGCCGCTTTCGAAAAGAACATTT
Organism: Dyadobacter sp. BHUBP1; assembly: GCF_050587785.1. Taxonomy (NCBI): domain Bacteria; kingdom Pseudomonadati; phylum Bacteroidota; class Cytophagia; order Cytophagales; family Spirosomataceae; genus Dyadobacter; species Dyadobacter sp. BHUBP1. The sequence goes on along the minus strand of NZ_JBOBIH010000013.1, from coordinate 93,784 downwards.
CCGAAGCGAACTGGAACCAGGAAACGAAGGTTGCCTCCGTCACCTACGACAGCAAAAAGACTTCACTGGACGCCATCCTGAAAAAGATCGCATTGGCCGGTTTCGATAATCAGACTTACCTCGCGCCTGACAAGGCTTATGCCGAACTGGAAGCATGCTGCCGGTACGAACGCACAGGTAAAAGCGAACCCGCTGATGTAAAACCAGCTGCACACGAACACTATGCGACGGGCAATGCCGCAGCCCAACCCGCCGAAGCCGATCCGCTGAAACCGGTGCTGGAAGCCTACTATGGGATCAAAGACGCATTGGTAGCTTCGGACGGCAATGCAGCCTCTTTGAAGGCGGCCAGCCTGGTTAAAGCGATCAAGGAAGTGAAGATGAACGAGCTCGGCCACGAGCAGCACAATGTATGGATGAAAGTGATGAAAGACCTGGATTTCGATGCGGACCACATTTCTGAGACCAAAGATGTGGGCCACCAGAGAGACCATTTCTCATCGCTTTCGGAGAATATGTATAAGGTGATCAAGGCGGCGAAACCTGCGGAGCCGGTGTACTACCAGCATTGCCCGATGGCCAAAGAAGGGAAAGGGGCGAACTGGCTCAGCCGAATACCCGCCATCAAAAATCCCTACTATGGTGCCCAGATGCTGAATTGCGGCAAAACCACCGAAACGCTCAAATAGTCGAAGGTTGTCCCGGCAAGCGTTGTACACCGACGCTTGCGGGACAGCATTCTCTTCCTTAATCAACGCACCTTTTATGAAGGATTTTCAAAAAATCCCGTGGATAACGCCTGTTATATTATGGGCGGCTTTCCTCTCTGTTTTTTCCCACAGACTGTTCGCTCAGAAGATCGTACGATACGACTTATATGTACAAGATACTATCGTCAATTTCACAGGTACACTCAAAAGAGCCATCGCGGTGAATGGACAAATCCCCATGCCTACCCTGACATTTACGGAAGGCGACACCGCAGAAATCTACGTACACAACGAGCTTGATGAAGAAACCTCGCTCCATTGGCACGGGTTGTTCCTTCCCAACCAATACGACGGCGTACCTAACCTCACGCAAATGCCCATCAAGCCGCATACGACACATTTATACCGCTTTGCCATTATTCAGAACGGAACGCACTGGTACCACAGCCATACCGAATTGCAGGAGCAGATCGGCATGTACGGCTCCATGATCCTTAACAAAAAACAAGAACCGGCCATACCGACCGTGCCTATTATCCTCAGCGAATGGACGGACATGAACCCGAATAATGTACACCGGATGCTGCACAATGCCAGCGACTGGTTTGCCATTAAAAAGGGCGCGACGCAGAGCTACTCGGAGGCGATCGCGCAGGGTTATTTCAAAACCAAAATAGGAAATGAATGGAAACGGATGACAGCGATGGACGTCAGTGACGTGTATTACGACCGTTTTTTGATCAATGGAAAGAATGAAAGCCAGCTTTCCCAGTTCAAACCCGGCGACAAGGTTCGTCTCAGAATTTCCAACGGAGGGGCTTCTACGTATTTCTGGCTCACGTACGCGGGCGGAAAAATGACCGTGGTCGCTACGGACGGCAACGATGTCGAGCCCGTGGAAGTAGACAGGCTGATCATTGCCGTTTCGGAAACGTACGACGTGATTGTTACCATTCCGGATGTCAAACCGGGTGCCGCGCCGGTCGCCTACGAATTTTTGGCTACCTCGGAAGACCGTACCAAATCGGCCTCGTTGTATCTGGGGGAAGGTGTAAGACAACTCGCGTCGCCATTGCCCCGGCTCAAATATTTCGAAGGGATGAAAATGATGAACGGGATGATGAAAATGGACGGTAACCTGGACGATATGGGCATGAAAATGAGCCTGAACCAGATGGACATGAATGTGGTCATGTACCCGGAAATCACAGGCCCTCAGAAAAGCAGAAAGAAGGAACCCGGCACGGGCAATACACAGATAGACAAATCGGATATGAATAGCGGCGATGGCCATGCCAATATGTATAACAGTAATGCATTGTCGTCGATCACCACGTTGAACTACGCCATGCTCAAATCACCGGAGCCGACTTCGATCCGCAAAGATGCGCCAGTGAAAGAGCTGCGCTTCACGCTTACCGGGAACATGAACCGTTACGTATGGAGCATGGACAACAAGGTGGTTTCGGAACGGGACAAGATCCTGATCAGAAAGGGCGAGAACATCCGGATGATCATCTACAACAATTCCATGATGCGGCACCCGATGCACCTTCACGGGCACGATTTCAGGGTACTCAACGGCCAGGGAGCCAATGCGCCGTTGAAAAATGTGATCGACATTATGCCCATGGAAACGGACACCCTGGAATTTGCTGCTACCGAAAGCGGGGACTGGTTTTTCCACTGCCATATTCTGTATCACATGATGAGCGGAATGGGCGGGATCTTCTCCTATGAGAATTCGCCCGCCAATCCCGAAATACCCAACCCGAGGCTAGCGCGGCGCAAGTTGTTCGCCGACGACCGGATGTTTCACTTCATGGCGGAAAACGACTTTGCCACCAACGGGAACGACGGCCAGGCGATGGTACAAAACACACGCTGGAGCATTGGTTCGGAATGGCGGCTGGGCTATAACGACCACCATGGCTACGAGGTGGAAACGCACCTGGGCCGGTATATCGGCAGAATGCAGTGGCTAATGCCCTTTATTGGCTTCGACTGGCGGTACCGCAAAATGGGAATGGACGAAGTGGAGAGCAACCTGTTCGGTCAGCGGAATACCAAAGACCGGAGAGCGCTGTTCAGCGCCGGTGTAAACTATGTGCTGCCGATGCTGGTGACGGCTCAGGCAGAGATTTTCACCGACGGCAATGTCCGCTTTCAACTGGAAAGAATGGACATACCCGTCTCGCGCCGTCTGCGAATGAACCTGATGGTCAATACCGATAAAGAATACATGGCGGCCCTCCGGTACATTTTTACCCGGAACATCGGTGCCACCGCGCATTACGACAGTGACATGGGATTCGGGCTCGGGCTAACGCTAAACTATTGATATCTCCTTCAAAAACTCACTCCCGCCCTCCGGGGACACGCGCAATACCGGGTCGGGAGGGCGGGATATGGAGCTTTTACCTGGTGTATTATCCCAGGGAAACAACCCGCTGAGCCTCTACCGACCGGGTATTCAACTCGATGTTTTTCACCTCCTTGTGTTTTCCGTCGATCAGGACCACCTTGTAAGAACCGTCCGGCAGCTGGCTCAGATCAAATTTGGTGCGGGTGGCGACATCGTCTTTGTCAATAACCTTAGATGCCAATGTATGCCCGAATTGATCCAGGACATTTACGGATACCTCTCTTTCAGCTTTAATGACATTCACTTCGATTTTTCCATTGGCTGTGGTTACGACCCAAAACCGGGTTTCAACTTCTTCGGCGGTAGGGTTGGAAACCGCCGTTTCCGATTGCGCATAACCTAAGGAAGAGAAGGCGAGAGAAGCTGTGAGGAAGAGGGATGCGATGAGCGTTTTCATGGTTACCTATGTTTAAATATGATTGTTTAACGTTTGTCGGCAGCGTCATTGCTGCCGGCTTCCGATACAATGTTAAGCACCCGGTTTCGCCTCCCAAAACGGATTCGACGGATAGGCACAGAACAGCGACAGATCAACCCAATCGGACTTTAAACAACAGAAAATAAGACACTTATCCAGAAAAACGCTCGTTCATAGAGTAAAATCAAGGATTCATAGAGTAGTAACCGGAGTTCATTGAGTACGAAGGATTTCGGTTACAAACAATGCAGCGCATCCGATGGAAAGCGGTGTTTGAAACACTACCGTCGATTCCTGTCGACGGGGTTCGGCCTGACGATTTGAAATTGGAATAATCCTTGAAATAAAATTCAAAATGTTAAATAAATTAATAGAATAATTCTAATAAAGGCACGATTATTGGATATAGAATCTTGGAATCCCGGCGGATTGTAGATACATTCAATCAACCATTACTTATTCCGTCCCCTCAGTGGTGAGTCAGACAGATATTACTTATTCATGTAAACATCAACTGATCATGGAAAACGTGAAAGCGATTGTGAAACAGGTTGTAAAGATCTGGCGTCTTTATAAAACCCAGCAACTGGTACTGACAGCTGCGATGCGCGAGGAGATTCCGTTTCAACTCAGAACGTTGTTGAGCCGGGATTACATGATTTGCTCACTGTTGAAAAAGGAGATGGCTAACTTCTATGACGGCCTTCGGTGCTGCATGGCCGACAGGTTTCGTCCCGATAGTGCGGGAAGCATCACCGCCGCCACCGGGCGGGACATTCAGACAACCCTCGAAAGCATCGCGATTGCCCACCGGCAGATCATCACTGAATATGGTATATTGCTCGATCTGGCCGAAGATTCCAATATCAACACCCAAATTATCCACCAGCATAGGAAGCAGATGGTCAAAATGACCGATGACCTCCTGATGCACTCGGAAAAAATACAGCCGGCAAAGGAACATGGCTACGCTTCCTTTTAAGACTGGCAGCTAATAAAATAGGACGACGATTCAAATGCATTCTGGATTCCGGTTAATTTGCGGTAAAAAACCAGCATGCAACTCGATCTTCATCATCAAACCATCCTGAATTACCTGACGCAGACCGACAAGCCTATTTTTCTGACCGGAAGGGCGGGCACAGGTAAAACAACCTTTCTGCAACATATCCGCCTCAACCTGGCCAAAGAGATGGTCGTCGTTGCCCCGACGGCCGTGGCAGCCATTAATGCGGGCGGCGTTACCATCCATTCATTTTTCCAGGTTCCGCTGGGTCCTTTAATGCCCGGCATTCGCGGGAAGACTGCCGCTCAGCCGGCCATCCGATCTGTAAATCCGGAGAAAGAAAAAATGCTTCGGCGAATGCAGCTGCTGATCATCGATGAGATCAGTATGGTGCGGGCGGACACGTTCGACTACCTCGACGCACTACTCCGGGTCGTGAGGGCCTCCGCGAGGCCTTTCGGCGGCGTTCAGCTGCTGATGATCGGCGATCCTTACCAGTTGCCGCCCGTGGCGAACAACGACTGGGAGATGTTAAGTTCTCTTTATAGAAGCCCTTATTTCTTCGACAGCCTCGTGTGGAGCGCGTCCGGCTTTCTCACCTTTGAGTTATCCCGTGTTTACCGTCAGAGCGACCCGGTTTTTATCGACATCCTCAACAATGTCAGGGATGGTAAGGTTACTGAAAACACGCTGTCCGCGCTAAACGAACGGTATATTCCCCAGCCGGACTTTGACCTATCCGACTACGTTACCCTTTCCACCCACAACAACAAGGTCAAAGAGATCAACCAGCAGCGCCTCGACGCATTGCAAAGCCCAGAACACGTTTTCAGCGCCACTATTTCGGCCGACTTTCCTGCGGAGGCGTATCCGGCGGAAAAGGAGCTTGTCCTTAAAGAAGGGGCTTATGTGATGTTTGTCAAAAACGACAGCTCGGGAAAGAAACAATATTACAACGGGCGCGCGGCGCGGGTCACGCATATCGGGAACGGGCGTGTGCACGTCACCTTTTTGGACGACGGCTCTGACTTTGTCGTAGTCCCTGAAATCTGGCAGAATGTGAAATACGCCTTGTCTGAGACCGAAGGTAAAATCAGTGAATCGACTGCGGGAACATTTACGCAGCTGCCTTTGAGATTGTCCTGGGCGGTAACCATTCATAAAAGTCAGGGTCTGACCTTTGACAAGCTGGTTGTCGACGTACGTACCGCATTTGCACCCGGACAGGTGTATGTTGCTCTAAGCCGGTGCCGATCGCTGGAAGGCCTGGTATTACTTCAACCTATCAGCGCCGCGAATGTGATGGTAGCGCCTGCCGTGAAAGCCTTCATGCAAAACGCCTCTATTAATGCCTACGACGATTCCCGCCTGGCCGCACTGCACCTTCATTGTCTGCGGGAGACGGTGCTGGATCTCTTTGACTTTACGATTCTCGCAGAATACTGGGAGCAGGTTTTAGGATTTATCAGGGAAAATGATCGGGACAATGGGTCTGCCGGACAAGGGACTAATACAATATCCAGTCTGATTAATGCCGATCTGGTCAGGGTCGGTATCCGTTTTCGCAGGCAAGAACTACTGGCTCTCCTGAATTCGACAGAGAAGCCGAGTTCCGAAGCGCTGCCCGAAAGGTTAACCAAAGCCACTGGTTATTTCTTTTCCAAACTCGGCGAAACGGAGCGGGAAGTAAACCATCTGCTTTCCCAATGGGATCAGCGCGCACCGGATCCGGATTTTCACCTACCCGCGGCGCGACTAAGGTATTGCCTCGCGCTGAAAGCGGGCATCTTTCTAAGATTATCAGAGGCTCAAAGCCTGGATGAACTGGTTCTGACGGCCGAAAGGGCGCTAAGCCAATATCAATCTGGCGTGGGGGAAACAAAATCTGCCGCCAGTCGCAAGAAGCAGCCCATCAATGAAGCACTCTTCGACAAACTCGTTGAATGGCGGGCCCATTTCGCCGAACAACGAAACACGCAGCCGTACACGATTGTATCGGATTCCGTGCTGGCACGGGTAGCCGACAAGATGCCCCATACATTGACCCAGTTATCACAAATCAAAAATTTCGGACAAGCCAGGGCCTCCGACTTCGGTCAGGACATTATCCGTATCGTCCTGGCCAACAATGGGGCTGCCCAGCTTTTTTAGCGGTTTGCGTCACAAGCTCATTCCGCCGTCGACGAAAATATTCTGGCCGGTAATGAACTTTCCTGCGTCCGAGGCTAAAAGGACGGCCATCGCGGCACAGTCGAGAGGCTCTCCTACTGTTCCCAGCGGCGTTTCCTGCCTTTTCGTGATGCGTTCTTCAACCTTGGGCACCGGCTCCTGAATACGGGGTGTGTCAATCACGCCGGGCGCGAGGTTGTTGACCGTCACTCCCTTGTCGGCCAGCTGCATGGCCAGGTTCTGGACCATATTGAGCACGGCAGCTTTGCTGGCCGCATACACCAGCATAGCGGGATGCGGCTTTACTTGCTGGACACTCCCGATCGTGATAATGCGTCCCCAACCCTTTTGGATCATCGAAGGCGAAAACCGCTGTATCAGCAGCATCGTCGATTTCACATTGACATTCATCTGGATATCGAAGTCGCGCTGCGTGATCTGCTCCCAGGGTTTTGCAATCTGCATGGACGCATTGATGACCAGGATATCCGGTTTCACTTTTTTGCCCAGCTGCTTTTCGATGGATGCGACACTTCCCGTTTTGGAGAAATCAGCACGGGCTACCGCGCTTTTTACCCCGAACTTTCCAATCTCAGCCAGCACGTCTTCCACCTGATCCCGATCCTCGCGGTAATGTAGAATTACATCAGCGCCGTACTCGGCGAAAGCCAGTGCTATACCCTCGCCGATTCCCTGACTGGATCCTGTGATCAGGGCAGTTTTTCCCTTTAGACTGAGACTTTCAGAGAGCTTTCCATCCATATTATCTAACTGATTTATAACATCTTAAATTAAACAAAGACATAGACTCCGCATTTACAAACACATCGCTGAACGAACCATCAACCTTCCAGGCGATACTATTTTGCAATGGATAATGGCACATTTTTTATGTTTGACAATTTGCCTGCACTAAAACCAAGCCAGGCATTCGACCAACTTAACGATCGTCATTTATGCCCTCGAAGCTTATACTCGATTGCGGTAAAACGTTAAAAGACCGTGGACTAACCATTGCTTTCGCTGAAAGCGCGACTGCCGGACGTCTTGCTTCCGAATTTTCGTTGTGCCCGGATTCGGGCGGAATGCTGAAAGGCGGGCTTGTTTGCTACGATGCACAAGTGAAAGAATGTGTTTTAGGAATTGATCCCGGCCTGATTCAGCAGTTTACCCCTGAATCCGAAGAGGTAACCAGAGAGCTTGCCTTCCGCCTGCGCGACTTGATCAGTTCCGATCTTCAGGTGGCGGTGACCGGGCTTACAACACCAGGTGGAAGTGAAACACCCCAAAAGCCTGTCGGGACCATTTTTATTCATATTCTGATCAAAGAGCGGTCGATCGCTATCCGAAAGGTATTCGAGGGAACTCCAGAGCAGATCGTCTTGCTCGCGGCTGACCTGGCTGCGAAGACGATTATGCAAGAGGTGGAAACGATATGAGTGTTATTATTTTGTTTAAATTACAGCCAACAATACACTGAATTTCAACATAATACACTCACCACTTTAACATCCGTGAAATGACTTTACAAAAAACCCTTGCCGGCCTCTCCATCTTATTAGTGGTAGTCGCCCTGTCCTGTACGGACCATTCTAACCCGGGAGGGCCCGAACAACCTGATTGTTTGCGCATAAACGGAACGCCGAGGCTCTATCCTTGCGAATTTGAGATCGTTCAGATCGATGTTATGAGGGGCAGTTCCAATACCGACGTTTATGCCGCACTGACACCCGGCAATCACAATGTACACCTGCTCACCACAACGGCTTTTTCTTACGACCGTACAGGCACGACTACCGCAACACTCGTATACAAAATCAGGCTGCACGTAAAACGGATTGCCCGTCCTGCATTTGCAACGCCGGCAGGCTACTGGATCAGTGAGTCGGTGGCGGGAGGTGAACCGGACGATCCCAGTGTGCTCTGGCCAAACCGGTATTATCCTGCTCCGCAACTCAATATGGCCATTGGTGAAACAAGTCTGGTATTTTCGCGACTGACGTACTCAACGCTGGATGGCCTGTTGCAGGGCCAACCAACGATGGTATCGATACAGAATCCGGTTACTTATCAGACGCTCGCCGATCCCCCGTATAACTATGCCCTTGTAAGAGACCGCTCGGAGGCTTACTATCTGCCGATCAACGCTACGTATTCCGACGACAGATAGATGCCCTCCGGGAAACAGCTCTTTCGCCTAGTTACTCTTGTTATTTCGATCCAGGAACAGATACCGGGCATCATCGTATTTTACCGCTTTCGATTCCGTATTCAGAATCATTACCGGCGGCGTCGCATCGTTAGGCTGTGACGCCTGCCATTCTGGAAGTTTATCGCCATTTGGATTTCCTTTGATGATAAAGTTGGCGAAGTAATTCAGCATCGTTTCCGATACTTTGTAATCATCCGGTGTCCAGGCGTAGTCTTTAACCAGGTCCAGGTTCCCCATACAATATTCGATCTCGCAGGCATGCGGTGCACCAATGGGTTCTGGCATTTTATTGCCGCCCTGCTGGACGCCGCCGGCCAGGCCGGGCGTCAGGTTTTTGTCCACCAAAGGCGGGCGCAGTTTACTGTACAGGTAACGGTACACGGGCTGATTGCTGTTTTTCCGATGTACATCAAACCACTTCCAGGTGCTGTAAACGATGAACCGATCGGAAGCCAGATTTGTAGCAGCCCATTCAACTTCTTTTGCATTGCTGTGCGGATACACTTTCAACACCTCTTCCCAGTCATTCGGATAAGCCTCTTTTACCTTCTTGACCAAATTCTCTTCATTGATAGGGCCTTGTGTAAAAGCAGTTCCCGGAATCTCGGCAGAGTTCCAGCCCACCAGTAATGGAACTTGCGCCTGCTCTTTGGCTTTGAAGATTTCAAGCATAGGCTTTGGAAGAAAATAGCCATCGATCACGGAAGGAAAACCGAAACGTTTGGATTCCGTGTATGCCTCGTACAGCTCGCGGGTACTGGCTGCCCTGAGTTGGGCCAGGGAGGTGTATCCGGCCTTTTGAGCAAAATCGGCCCCGATTTTTTCAGCCTCGGCCAATGGTACCGCCGATAATGCGCCCATCCCTGAGCCGCTTTCACCAATTGCTCCGGCTATCAGGTTCTTCGACAGTGGCGAAGCCATTTGGGCACTCACCGAAACCGACCCGGCCGACTCGCCGGCAATGGTCACCTTCTTAGGGTCCCCGCCAAATGCTGCGATGTTTTTGTTCACCCATTTCAGTGCAAAAGCCTGATCCAGCAAACCATAATTCCCCGATGCTTTGTAGGAAGCCTCTTTGCTTAACTCCGGGTGGGCAAAGAATCCGAATAATCCCAATCGATAGTTGACCGTAACCACAACGATTCCCTTCCTGGCCATGGCTGCGCCGTCATAACGAGGCTCGGAGCCATCCCCGGCAACGAATCCGCCGCCGTAGAAATAGACCAAAACGGGAAGTCCGGTTGTGTTGCGTTTAGCAGGGGTCCATACATTCAGGTACAAGCAATCTTCGCTGATCCCGTTCGAGCGGAAACCCATGTCGCCGAATACGGGAGCTTGTATGGCACGGGGTCCGAAAGCCTTCGTTTGCTTTACGCCCGTCCAGTTGTTGAGCGCCTGGGGGGCCTTCCATCGCAGCTCGCCCACCGGCGGTTTGGCAAAGGGAACTCCCAGATAATATTGCAGGCCGGTTTTGGTGTCGTACAGGCCCTCAATAGTGCCATTTTCAACTTTTGCCTGCACGGCAAATCCATTGTTGCCCTGTGCGAACAGGCCGGTGTTACTCACGCAGCACAGCAGAAGTGCCGCCAGGAAGAAGAAAGTTTTCATTCTTATTGTCTCAGTTTGTGACAATAGTAATTGGTAATTATCAGAAGTGCTAACTATTTTTGAAGAAAATATTCAAAATGCCCAATACGGCCTATTTACCCCATATTGCTTACGATTCCGTGATCTTTGGGTTTTCGGAAGGTGACCTAAAAATCCTGATTATGGAGTATCATAATACCGGCCTGTTTGCCCTGCCGGGCGGGTTTGTACAATTACAGGAGAACCTGAATGACGCTGTACTTCGCGGTTTGAATGAGCGGACGGGGCTGACAGACATATACCTCGAACAGTTTTATACATTCGGCGATTTCAGCCGTTTTAACCCTGAAGTCATGCGTACCTTGCTCGAAGCCAACGGTATTTCACCCGATGACGGATACCAATGGATGCTGGACCGGTTTATTTCGGTGGCATACTACGCGTTGATCAATTACGAAGACGTGACGCCAAGACCCGACGCGCTTTCCGATTCCTGTGAGTGGTACCCGGTGAATGAGCTTCCAGAGCTCATCCTGGATCATCGGCATATTGTTGAAAAAGCCATCCGGACCTTGCGGGACAATCTGGACAGAAAATTAGTGGGCGGAAACCTGCTTCCCAGGAAATTCACCATGAATGAACTTCAAAATGTATACGAAGCCATTTTGGGCACCAAACTCCGGAGGACCACTTTTCAGCGAAAGATGCTCGCAGCAGACGTATTAACCCGCCACGAGAAGCATTTTTCTGGGAAGGCACATATGGCTCCTTACCTATACAGCTTCAAGTAAAGCGAAACAAACTCCATTCATATCCATAACAATCTATCACATGAGTACAATCGAAAAGGCTTCTGCACCGGCAGTACCGATTTCAAAAGCTTTGGTATCCAACGGGTTCTTGTTCATTTCGGGTCAGATCGGCTCCGCCGGCGGACAGCTGGTAACTTCCTCGTTCGAGGATGAGACCAGGCAGGTGTTTACAAATATCGAGACCATACTGAACGAGTACGGGCTGACATTCAACCACATTGTCAGTGTTACCGTATACTTGACCGACATGAGGTATTTCGATCAGCTGAACGCCGTGTATCAAACCTATTTCACCGACCGCTATCCCACCCGCACATGCATCGCCGTGGCCGGTTTGCCTAAACAGGCGCGCGTCGAGTTAACTACCATTGCGAGTTTAGAACTGAAAGCTAGTTAAGGCGCATTCCTTGATCAGTGATTAACGCGAGAATTAGTAACTACGTAGTGGCTAAGGGGAGCGGCAAATGCAATCACATGACTGATTTCCCCTCCCCTTATCAGCCAATCCAATAATTATGTAAAGGATGTTAGAAATTATGTAGAATAACCTGCTGATAATGTTGGTACTTGCATGGCCTACATCCTTGTATAGATAGGATTTAAATGCAATGGCATGGAACATCACCACCACAGTAACCACCCCGACAAGCAGGAGCACGCGCACTCAATGAAGGCCTCCGCTCACGCGCATCACGATCACGCAAGGCACGACGACGGGCATGGCGGACATGATAAGCATGCGGGCCACCATACGGCAGACTTTCTGAAACGGTTCTGGATTTGCCTGATCATTACCGTACCCATACTCTTGTTATCCCATATGATTCAGGAGTGGGCAGGCTTTCACTGGCGGTTTTCCGGCGATCAGTATGTATTGATGGCGCTGAGCACCATTATCTATTTTTATGGCGGGTGGCCATTTCTTACCGGCCTGGCAGGCGAATTGAAAAGCAAAAGTCCGGGCATGATGACGCTCGTTGCCGTAGCCATTACTACCGCTTATGTTTACAGCGTAGCCGTCGTGTTCGGGCTCGAAGGGATGGACTTTTTCTGGGAGCTTGCCACGTTGATCGACATCATGCTTGTTGGCCATTGGCTGGAAATGAAATCGCAGATGGCCGCCTCACAGGCCCTGGAATCTCTGGTGGCACTGCTTCCATCGGTAGTTCACGTTGAGAAGGATAATCAGGTAACTGATATTGCATTGAAAGACCTTCGCAAAGGAGATATTTTACTCGTTAAACCCGGTGAAAAAGTCGCAGCGGATGGATTTGTTTTCGAAGGCAGTTCCTACGTGAACGAAAGCATGCTCACCGGCGAGAGTATTCCTGTTCAGAAGCAGAAGGACGACAAGGTAATCGGCGGTGCAATTAATGGTGATGGGGTTTTAAAAATCCAGGTAACAGGAGCGGGCGATGACAGCTATCTCAATAAGGTCATCAACATGGTTAAGACTGCCCAGGGTGCCAAATCGAATACCCAGAACCTGGCCGATAAAGTGGCCGGTTGGCTGACACTGATTTCCATCACGGTGGGCGTGGTTACCTTCATCGTTTGGTATACGGGCGGGCAGGATCTGGCATTCGCCCTGGAAAGGATGGTCACCGTCATGGTAACTTCCTGCCCGCACGCATTAGGCGTGGCCATTCCGCTGGTCATTGCGATATCAACGACGCTTTCGGCAACGCATGGCCTGTTAATCAGGAACCGTACCGCATTTGAGAATGCCCGCAAGCTCACCACGATCATTTTCGATAAAACCGGCACGCTTACTAAAGGCTCACATGAAATACAGCAGATTATCCCCGTCGGCAATAAGGTTTCACCCGACGAAATCCTGCAGTATGCCGCCGCAATACAGCAGAACTCCGAGCACCACATTGCTCATGGGGTTATCAGGGGGTTAAAACAAAAGAACCTGGAACTCTGGAAATCTACCGATTTTACCTACATGCAAGGCATTGGTGTAACTGGCGTAGTGAATGGTAAAAAGGTGATCGCCGCAGGGCCCAACTATTTCAAGCAGGAGAATAAGCCCATGCCCGCCATTCCCGAAGAAGTCGACCAGGCCACGGATACGGTGAACTTCATTCTGATTGATGGAGACCTGATTGGCTTGATTACTTTCGCCGACAGCATTCGGGAGACCGCCGCGCAAGCCATCGCGGAGCTTAAAAAGATGAATATCAAATCCTTTCTTCTAACCGGAGACAATCAGAAAATTGCGGAGGCGGTCAGCCAAAAATTGAATATGGACGGCTACCTGGCGAATGTGCTGCCCCACGAGAAGCAAGACAAAGTCAAGGAATTTCAACGCAAGGGAGAGATAGTTGCCATGACCGGCGATGGCGTCAATGATGCGCCAGCCCTTGCCCAGGCGGATGTAGGTATAGCAGTGGGCTCGGGGACCGACGTCGCAGCTGAAACAGCCGACATTATCCTGGTTGACAGCGACCCGATGGACGTCGTTCAGATGATCACCTTCGGAAGGGCCACTTACAGAAAAATGGTGCAGAACCTGGCCTGGGCAATCGGCTACAACGTGATTGCCATTCCTTTGGCTGCCGGTGTGCTATACCCATCCTTCATGCTAAGCCCTGCAATGGGGGCCGTGCTGATGAGCGCATCCACGATTGTCGTGGCGATCAACGCAAAACTTCTGCGGGTAACGCCCCAATAGCCCGGATCTTCGCAGTACGGGTACAGCCCGCTCTGCGAAGATTCAAGACAACTTGGGAGCTTAGCGCAAAGCAGAATGCTCCATGGGCTTGAATCGACGATCAGCGCTCAATAGCGAACTCTCATGTCCGATTTCGAACACGCATAAAATTCAAAAAGGGTTCCAGCACGCTATTTGAGGACTTTCTGCTTAGGTATAGTTGTTTTACCACAGACTTTGAAACTGTCGGTGACCCAGGCAGGTCAATCATTACGACTGAAACTATCATCCTATGCTCCTGAACTATACCATTATTGCCTGGCGGAATCTTCGGAAGAACGGTACCTTTTCGCTCATCAACATATTTGGGTTGGCTACCGGCTTGGCGGTAGCGTTGCTGATCACGCAACATGTGCGGTTTGAATTAAGCTACGAGAATGCCAATCCGCTGGCCGACCGGGTCGTTCGGCTGTCCATGGATTACCTGAATGGCGGCACCGTCAATGCCCAGGATGCGGAAACATATCCGCCGATTGCAGCCAAAGCATTGCGGGAAATGAGCGAGGTGCAAAGTTACGCACGGGCCTATCCGTTACGCAACCGTCTTTCCACGGTGCAGATTGGCGACCGGTATTACCAGCTCGACAATGTGTATGCGGTCGATTCTTCTTTTTTTCGGATGTTCAACTATCCACTGCTCCGCGGTAAGGCAAGCGGCGTTTTCGGCAAGCCAAGGGAAGCGATCCTGACAAAAACCATGGCGCTAACCTATTTTAATACCTTGGACGTCGTCGGAAAAACGATCAAAATTCCCAAATCAGACGGCTACGTATTATTCGAAATAGCGGGAGTAGTCCCGGATTCCCCCGCTAATACGCATTTGAAATTCGATATGGTAATATCTTACCCAACGATGCTGTCAGACTTTGGCGAGGATGAAAATAACTGGAACAACAACAACGCTTACACTTACCTGCAAATCGCAGATGGTACAACCCATGAAAGATTTGTCAAATCGCTGGAAAAATTCAACGATCGTTTCTCGCAGGAAAAACGATTCCAGAACGAGCGGGTGATCGCGCAGAAAATCAGTGACATACATCTTTACTCTCATAAAACATTTGAAACCGAAACCAACGGCGATCCGCACGCGGTGTACATGCTGCTGGGAGTGGCGGTGCTCGTGCTGCTGGGCGCTCTGGTCAATTACGTGAACCTGACCACGGCGAAGGCACTGGACAGAGCCCGGGAAATCGGCGTCAGAAAGGCCGTTGGGTCCAACCAGCGCCAAATCAGGATGCAGGTATTGGTCGAAACCGTTTTCGTCAACCTGCTTGCCGGAGTATTGGCCGTCAGCATGGTAGCAATTCTCGAACCAGCCTTTATAAATATGACCGGGCTGCCGAAAGATTTCCACATGCTTGGTGATGTATTTTTCTGGAAAAGTGCGGGAGCATTCCTCCTGTTTAGTGTGACACTGTCAGCATTTTATCCATCCATTGTGCTCGCGTCGTTCGAGCCTGTAAAGGTGCTGAAAGGTAATTTCTCGACTTCTGTCAAAGGTGCTTTTCTGCGTAAGTCGCTGGTCGTTTTTCAGTTTGTCGTGACATTGATTTTGCTGGTACAGACGGTGGTCGTCTACCGGCAGGTGAAATACCTGCGGGTGCAGAAACTGGGGCTCAACATGGACCACACGCTGGTGGTGAAGGCACCCGCGGGAGTCGATAGACGGAACGATTACAATGCTTTCCGGCAAATGCTGCTCGAACAGTCGCAGGTGAAAGCGGTTTCGTTTTCTGGTACTGTGCCAGGAATGGGAACGGCCGGGATGGGAACAACAACGGGCGTCAATCTTTCAGGCGCCATCAAAAAAACGTATTATAATTTCCATATTACGGCCATCGATACGGCATTTATCGATCAGATGGACATCCGGCTGCTGGCTGGCAAAAATTTCGACGGGTCGACCAGGCTGGGTTTCCCGGACACGACCGACAGGCAACTGATCGTCAATATGGAAACGCTCAGGCTATGGGAGATCAGAACCCCGCAGGAAGCCATCGGCAAGCGGGTCGATCTATGGGGAAACCGGGCTACGATCAGGGGCGTAGTAGCCAACTATCACTACGATTCTCCGAAGGTGCCCCATATTCCCATTATCCACTTGTATTCGCCGCAGTTTGACCACTATGCCAGCGTTAAGTTTGCTGGTGGCAACCCAAGCGACCAATTGGCTGCCCTGAAGCGGGCTTATGAAGCCAACTTCCCCTATTCGCCCTTCACTTACTTCTTTCTGGACAGTGAATATGACAAGCAGTACAAAACTGAGGACCGGTTCCGCCAGGTTTTTGGTTTTCTTGCCATCATCGCCGTTGTAATTTCCTGTCTGGGACTATTTGGCCTGGCTACATTCACCGCTTCCAAACGGACAAAAGAGATTGGCATAAGGAAAGTAATCGGTGCAACCACGGGCAACCTTGTCGTTCTGCTATCCAAAGACTTTTTGAAGCTCATACTCCTTGCCACCACGATTGGATTGCCGCTCACTTACTTTCTGGCCAACGCATGGCTCGACAATTATGCCACTCGCACCCAACTCACGTTTTACATGTTTGCAGGCCCTGCTGTTACGATGCTCCTGATGGTGCTCGTTTCGATTGGAAGCAAAACGATAGCCACCGCATTGCTAGATCCCATCAAATCGTTGCGGAGCGAGTAAATTACATGCGCCTTAACCCATGCTTTCAGCATTCGTCATGAATAACACAAAACTACCGCGGATGGGATCACCTCCTGGTTAGTTGACAGCTTACCGGCCTCACCGCCAATCTTTTCAACTAGTAACTTCATAAGCGCCATGTTTCGGATATATTCATTGAAGCAAAATACATCCCCGCAATCCGCAGGGAGTATTTCTTAGTACCGGCAGTTTTGTTAACCTCACATCACTGTTCAAACATCCATCTCCACGAAAGATCTTGCCGCTTCGATGTCCTAGGGTACGGTAATACTTTTTATTTCCGCTGTGTGAGCAGAGAAGATGCCTAGTGCACCGTTGGAAATATTGCTTGGCGGATTGTTGGGCGTGATACCGCCACCTGGACCACTATCCGCGATCAGTGCAAGGGTCTTGTAGTAAAGTGCCACCCTGGCATCAACACATTGCATTTTCAGTGTGATCAAATCCCCGCGTTTCAATTTCAGATCTTCGTCATCGCTCAGTTCGAGACGCGCGGTGTTCTTTACACCGTTCTTTACCTCATCGTTCTGAATGAAATGCTGGTTCATCAACTTGTCATTCGCCAATAACTCGAACCGATAATTATTCCCTCTTTCAGCCGGGTCTACATATTCGGGAATAATGTTGAACTCGGTTTCTCCGCCGAACACGACCTCTTCTATTTTTATTCCGTCAAATGGAACCCGCGCCGGCATGGTGCTTTGCGCTGTGAAGGTTTGGTTTTCAGCGGCGACGGTCATCGTGTAAGTCCTGCCCTCTACCCCCTTTAAAGTTTTGGTGTAATAAGTGCCGTTCCCCTGCGGGCTGAGGGTATCGGAATTTCCTGCATTATCGCTGATGATTACCAACGCATTATCGATTGTCGGATAAGCGCCGGTTTCAGTCAGCGCAATTGACTTGCGGATTTTTACCGTATGAGGACCTTGTTGGTTGGTGATATTGGCTTCAATCACAATCCGGGACTGGTTACCCTTGTAATCCAGCTCTACTACTTTCTCGCAACTTGTCAGAAGCAAAGCAGCGGCGGTGGTCCTGAGAATATTTTTCATGTGTTAAAATTTGAAATTATAACTAATGTTGGGAACCCATTGAAATAGCGATGTCTGAACCGCGTCGATTTTCTCAGGATTGACTTTGTTTTCCTTGAATGTCATCATGTAGGGATTTTTGCGCCCGTACACGTTGTATAATCCAAAACTCCACGACCCCTGAAATCTTCTATGAGATGGCCGCTCGTAGGTGGCGCTCAGATCCAGGCGGTGGGTAGCAGGCATACGGTCCGCATTACGGCTGCTATATTGGTAGATAACCTGGTCGTTGAGCACATATTTACCGGTCGGGAATGTGACTGCATTGCCGGTGTTATAAATGAATGTCCCCGACAGCGTCCACTTGGCCGATAGCTCATAAATACCTACCACCGACAAATCGTGCGTTCGGTCATGCTTCGCATTGTACCATGCGCCGTTGTTGATTCCGTTGATTTGCCGTTCGGTTTTCGAGAGGGTGTAACCGATCCAGCCTGTCAGCTTGCCGGTTTTCTTTTTGAGCAATATTTCCAGGCCATAAGCCCTACCCTTTCCGAACAGCAGTTCACTTTCGATGTCGGGAACCGTGTTGATGTCAGCGCCGTCGCGGTAGTCAATCTGGTCTTTCATAGACTTATAATAGGTCTCCGCGTTGAGCTCGTAAGCATTGTCCTCAAAATTCCTGCTGTAACCAATGCTGAACTGGTCGGCAATCCCAGGTTTGATGTTGTAGCTGTTTCCTATCCATTGATCCGTTGGGCTGCCGCTGGTGGAATTGCTCATTAGATGCAGGCTCTGCGTGTTGCGCGCATAGCCCGCCTTCACACTGGAAAACTCATTCAACCGGTAATTGGCGGAAAACCTGGGCTCCCAATTGGTATAGGTCTTGCCCACTTTCCCTTTCGCGAGCTCAACCGACCTGACCAGCTCGTTGTTACGGTATATGTTATACGTATCCCCTCCGAGCGCATTGTAAAAAGAGAACCTGAGGCCGTAATCCAGGGTCAGTTGTTCGGTGGCTTTGTATGAATTGGATACGTACACGGCATTCTCTAATCCCTTGCGATCTTTCTTGGTGCTGACAATGTCGGTTCCCCCCGCCCTGGTAGGTGTAATGGTATGGTGTATGATATTAAAACCAAAGCGAATGTTGTTCTTCACATTGGCGAAGTAGGTGAAGTCCTGTTTGAGGTTCAGGTCTTTAATATGCGAGTTAAAGTTGGTTTCAGCGCCGTCGCTTTTGAAACCCACATTAAAATCATAATTGCTGTAAATGAATGAGGTATTCGAAAACAACTTGCTGCCAAGCACGCTGTTCCATCTTAAAGTACCGGTTGAATTTCCCCATTTACTTGAAAACAACGTCGAAATCCCCAGCACATCTTTACCAAAGTAGCCTGAAAAGAAAACCTTGTTTTTGTCATTGATTTCCAGGTTGGCCTTCATGTTCAGATCATAAAAATACAGCTTCGTGTCTTTCAGGTCCGAGGAGAGCCTGGCAAACACGTCCGCATAAGTGCGCCTGCCGGAGACGATAAACGACGACTTGCTCTTTTGAATGGGCCCTTCAATGGTTAACCGACTGCTTATCAAGCCGATCCCTCCGCTTATCTGGTAGTTTCTATTATTACCCTCCTTCATTTTCACATCCAGTACCGAGGAAAGCCGCCCCCCGAACTGCGCCGGGCTGTTGCCTTTGATGATCGTTGCGTCCTTGATCGCATCGCTGTTGAATGTGCTGAAAATACCCAGCAAATGGGATGCATTGTACACGGGCGCCTCGTCGAGCAGGATCAGGTTCTGATCGGTCGCACCGCCTCGAACCGAAAACCCATTCGATCCTTCTCCGTTGGATTTCACGCCTGGCATCAGCTGAATGGTTTTTACCAGATCTTTTTCACCGAATACGACCGGGATCTTGGCAGCCGTCTTCATATTAAGCGTCTCGGTCCCCATCACTGCCTGCGTGAGATTATCATCGTCCCTTTTGGAGGTCACCACCACCTCCTGCAAGCTGATATCATCGGACAGGTCTACATTGACTTTCGCGTTGGCTTCCAGATCAACAGCCACCGTTTGCTGCTGGTAGCCCACATAGGAGAACCGCAAAGTGTACCGCCCTTTCGGAAGGGATATCGAATAGAAACCGTACTCGTTGGTGATTACCCCCATGGCAGGCTGTTCTGCCACTACCACCGTTACGCCTATCAGCGTTTCGCCGGAAGATTTCTGTTTGACTGTCCCGCTTACCGTGTATTTGGATTGCGCCATCAGTAAGGCCGGACCAAATAGTAGCAAGAGACTTGTTAAAAACACTTTCTTACACTTCATGAATACAAACATTTTTTTGATCGTTTTTGCGCCGCGAACCGACTGCGATACAAATGTGTGATCTCCAAAAGGCCTGCAAAAATTAATGAGAAGAAGGGTTGGATTTATGCGATAAACGCACCGACAGGCTATTCCTCGCAGGCATAGCGGCTGAAAAACTCCTCCGCATAAGTACGTCCGATAGGAAACTCCTGCCCCGCCATATAAATCACGGTACCGCGGACGGCTTCAATTCTGGAAAATGGCAGGATGTAGCTCCGATGCACCCGTACAAAGTCACGGGCACCGAGCTTCTCGATTATGTCCTTCATCGGCATGCGTGCGACGATCGGCTTTCTGCCGGTGGTATGTATTTTCAAATAATCCGCCAGTCCTTCTATATAAACAATATCGGCTAGCGGCACCTTCACTAAACAAAAATCGGAACGGACAAACAGGTTCTTTTCCGCGCCTTCATTCTTTTTATAGATATAATCGAAATAATCCATTGCCCTGGCAACGGCCTGCGAGAACCGTTTTTGATTGATCGGCTTCAACAGGTAGTCGATCGCGTTCAATTCATAACTGGTTACGGCATATTCGCTGAACGCAGTGGTAAAAATCACCATCGTATTCTGCCTGAGCGATTTCACCAGACTTATCCCCGTCATCGAAGGCATCTGTATGTCACAGAATAGCAGGTCTACCGGAAATTTATTCAGGTAGCGCAGTGCCTCGCTGGGCTGCGTGAAGGTTTTCTGCAAATGGATGCTCTCATGTTTGTCACACAGCGACCTGATCACGTTCAGGGCGAGCGGCTCGTCATCTATGGCAATGGCTGCTATCATTGTAGGTCGATGTGCAGGGAAACACTAAACTCCTTTTCCGCGTCATGGATCGTCAGCAAATACCTGGACGGGTAAATCAAGTTCAAGCGGTGCCGGGTATTCTCGATCCCTAACCCGCTCCGTTCTGAAATATCCCGCTGGATGTCCACCTTATTGTTGACCACGCTCAATTGAAACTCTGTATTACTTACTTTGATTTCTATCCTGATACGGCTTTTTTGCTCCGAGTTGACGCCATGCTTGAAAGCATTTTCAACAAACGGAATCAACAGCATCGGCGCGATCCTGAGAGCAGGAATATCCGCCGGGCAATCATAATCGAGCTTTACGCTTCTGACCAGGCGCAATTTCTGCAATTCAATATAGTTGCTAATGTAACTGATCTCATCGTCCAGCAATACAAAATCCTGCTGCGTATCCTTAGTGGTATAACGCATCATTTCAGATAATTTATCGATCATATCTGCCGCTCGGGGCGAGGTGTCTATCACGATGGCGTAGATGTTGTTCAGTGTATTAAAAAGGAAATGAGGGTTGATCTGCGATTTAAGGGAAGCGATCTGGGCGGAGAGTTTTTCGCTTTCGGCCTGCCTCAACCTGTTGTAGATCGTCCAAAGAATGGAAGATACAATGGATAAAGACCACAGTAACAACGCATTCACGATAATGACCGGAAGGATTTTTTCTACAACCGGGTTGCTATGCAACACCAGGACGGAATTAAAATCCGCAAAATACAGGATGCCCCAAAATGCAGCTCCCGCCGTCAGGATCGCGCCCGTAAGCGCACTGAAATAGGCCCAATACCGCTTGGCGAGCAAATACCTCGGTATTAACAAAAAGTAATTGATGTAAAATATCGCCAGTAGCAGCGAGCTCAGCGCCAGACATAGGAGCAGATACTTCCGGTCTGCCGTAGGGTCAAGCGTATTGAAAACCTGGTCGGTTGGTACATAAGGGATTACCAGCAACAAAACCCAGACCAGGGCATGCATGGCAACGGCGACGCGAGTTACTTTCATGAGTCATTAAAATAATCCCCAAACCAATAATATTATTGCGTCCATCGCAAAAATTTGAGAAGAACGGGGATTATTTGTAGACCAATAAACAAAATTGACCGGAGCGTATCAGGCAATATCACAGATAGTAACACCCTGTTTCAGGGATGCAAGATCATCGTTGCGGCTGGGCATAAACTCCTGACCAACGAAGCCCGTATAACCCGTATCGGCAATGGCTTTCATGATAGCCGGATAGTTGAGCTCTTGCGTTTCGTCGATTTCCCGTCTGCCCGGAACGCCACCGGTGTGATAATGCGCGATGTATCGGTGGTATTTCCGGATGGTGGCGATGACGTCGCCATCCATGATTTGCATATGGTAAATGTCATAAAGCAATTTGAATTTCTCTGAACCCACCATTTCACATAACGCCGCGCCCCATTCGGTGCGGTCACACATGTAATCCTTATGGTCCACTTTGCTATTGAGTAGCTCCATCACCAGCGTAACGTTATGTTTTTCAGCAAGCGGCATCAATTTGCGCAATGCCACGGCACAGTTTATCATACCGTCCGCATCGCTCATGCCCCTGCGGTTACCGGAAAAGCAAATAACCTGCTTGTAACCGGCGGCCTGAACTTTGGGAATGAGGTCTGTAAACCCTTTAATGAGCTCATCATGATTTTTAGGATCGTTAAAGCCCCTGTCCAGGCTCCTGGTGAGGCCTTCTCCCCACGGAAGCGCGCACGTAAGACCGTGTTGTTTCAAAATGGGCCATTCCTCCTGTCCGCAAAGTTCTATGGAGGTTAGCCCGATTTTCTTCGCTTCGACTGCCAGCGTTTCCAAAGGAATCTTGCCGTAGCACCAGCGGCAAACCGAATGATTGATTTTTCCATTGAGTTTCGGGCCAAGAGCTTTTTGGGACGCTGCCATGACCTTCGTCATCGATAGCGGTAAGCCCAAAGCTCCGGCAACAACACTTTTTAATGCAACACGTCTGTTGGTTGTACTTTTCATTTAACTATAACTATTATGGTTAATCGGGTCATTTAATTGTGTCCATCCATTTGCTCATTCTATCGCTACCTTGAAAGTGTAGGCTCCTAGCGAGATCAGATATAGCCCTTTCGGCAAATGACCGGTTTCGTAGTTGGTCGCTGAAAAATCGGCTCGGTCGTCGACGACTACTCCCGCCATATTCCGGACGACCAACCTCCTTTTTGCAGGCGGAACATCGAAGTACAATTTTCCTTTGACCGGATTGGGGTAAACGATCAGCCTGATTCCGGATTCATTTTTCAGATTGATGCTTTTTGAAAGCGTATAGCTATGGTCGGAATCCAACTGTTTCAACCGGTAGTAAGCATTCGCAAGCGGCTGTTGATCCACAAACTGGTAATCGGCCCTGGCAGACGCGGTACCTTTACCGGCTACAAAACCGATTTTTTCGAACGTCATTCCATCCGCGGCTCTTTCGATCTCAAACCCTTCATTATTCACCTCTCCTACTGTGCTCCACAGCAGCACATTGCCCTCGGAAGAAGCCTTTCCCGAGAAGCTGATCAGGTTTACCGGCAGCGTAGTCTGGTTTGCGAGCAGAATAGCCGTTGTGGACAACGCAGGAACGGTTATAGTCAGGGAGTTTGAATTCACGGATGCCGTGCCCTCCTGCAAGGCATTCTGGGTGTCAGACACAAATGTCTCCGTCGCCGGCAACGATGCCAATTGCAGGGTTTTGTAATTTCCATTGGCAACAGTAAAGTTGTTCAGATTGATGGTAACCGTGCGGGGTGCATTCATGTCGCGATTGACAAGCATTACTGTCAGGGAGTCGGCGTTTTCTGTGACCGAAGAATAGGCTGAAACCGTGTTTTCGAGAGAAGAAGTACTGGCTACGCTGTATTTTTTCGCATTGCGGCTAAACAGGTGCAGCGTTTCCCACATGCCCACCGACCAGTTCCATGGTGCAAACAATTCGACGCCGTGGTTTGCAAATGTTCCCAGATGGGAAGCGTAAATGACAGATTCCAGGCTAGGGTTGCTGCTGGACATAGTTCCCCATTCGCTTACGCCGGTGGTGACGCCGTGGTTTGCACCGAAATGCTCGGTCAGCCAGCCGTCGATTCGCTTGAAAATATACTGTTTTGTAATGGAGGTATCCCATCCGCCATTCATGGTCCTGATACCATTCGAACCCGGGTAATCGTAGGTTTCATCGTAATAGATCCGGTGCCCCTGCAATGCTGCCGCATCATCCCCATTGTACCACGGGTAATTGTGAATATCCAGCACATCTACCAGTTTGATACCGGTTGCTTTATATTCGTCGCCGAGGCGTTTGATGAAATATTCCAGCCAGGGATAATACCTGCCGTCGACTACAATACTTTCATTGGACCATCGGTACCATTGCCATTCCGAAGTGGTCACAGGACCACAGATCTTCACATTGGGATCGATCGCTTTGGCCTTCTTGGCCAATTCAATGAAGCGATCCATAAAGGCAGAGGCCGATATCAAGGTAGGCATGGCCCAGTCATGCGTACCGTTCCAGATATCCACCTCATTATCCATACTCCAATACCGGAACCGGTTTTTGTCGAGTCCTAAGCCATTGGCTCCAAACCAATGGTCCAGGATCGCCACCGAAGAGTCGGCCGGCCAGGGCTTGCTGAACAGATCAATATTCCCATCGACCAGCGCCTGGGTCCCACCGGCCGGGTTCACTTGCCCTCCGCCGGCCAGGTTCTGGCCCACCCCCGACCAATACTGCGCCTGATTATATTCCCAATCATTGAAGTTGTTGCTGTTATTGGACGCAGCTCTGCCTAATAACTGGAAAGCAAACATCCCCTGCATGTTGGAAAAGTTGTTATTAACCTTTTGGGCCATTGCATCCCAGTCAGCCGGATATACGTTGTTGTACCAGTCGGGATGGACTGCCAGTTTTGCGCGCCAGTTGTAGGCGGATGCATTATTTCCTCCGTTCATGCGCGCAAAGCGCAGTCCCGCGTCTTTGTAGAATTGATCTGATTTGTCAAGGAAGTCATTCTTCCCGTATATGTTGGGGGAAATCAGGCGTTTGTCCTGCGTTGCATTCACTGAAATAGTCACATTCTGGGCAAAAGCCGTCACCGAAATGCTGCAAAGTAAGGCTCCTGCCAGGCTCTTTTTTGCCTGACAAAGTATTGTTTTTACCATTTTAAATTTCTTCTGATTGGTTTGTTTTTCCAGTTTATGGGGGAAGCGTCATGCCGATGTTAACCGGCAGCAGCTTGATATCACTTCCGGACGTAGTTGTAAATGGCCAGTTCCGATTTAACCGGGTCCTTGAACCCAAGCTGCATCCTGTCCTCTTTGAGACTGATGACATATGCCTTCGACCAGACCTGGTCCCTGCCCATATTAAGCGGCACTACATTTATGAACGACATGGTCTTTGTCTTAACATCAAAAAAGTAGCTGCCCGAGAAAATCCCGCTTTTGGTTATCCCTTTCTGGCTCACCTTCACCGCGGGCTCCGCTGTTCCGCTTTTCAGACCTATTGTCATGGTGCCATAGTCCTGCGCGGCCCCCATCCAGCTTTCGTAATTCGGATCGTACAGCCAGCAATCCCCTCCTGCCTTACCGCATTGATTATCCCAGCCATAATCGACGCCCGAGAAGTACAACGGACCTTTGAATTTGGTTGAAACACCTTTCGCATCCAGGTCAAGTACCCAGGTCTTTTCCTTACCAATTCCGCCGGTAAGCAGCTTGAACACAGGGTCTTTATAGTACTCCAGAATGGCAGGGTCAAAAATTTGGATGGAATAATCGACCGTGTCGATCGCTGTACCGTAAGTGATTTTGTTCGCCAGCAAAGGATCGGCTCCGGTAAAACTGCCGGGGACTTTCACGATCACACTCGAATCGGTGTAAGTAACTCCCGCCAAGTTAGCGCCCAGACCCTGAAATGCTATTTTGGTGGCGTTTTTGAGGTTATACCCGACAATATTGATCGTTTGGCCCGGAATAATGGTATTGATGATCGTATCCTTTGGCGCCGCGGCGTAGTTTCTCACGTGTGAGATCATCGGTGCACCGGTGATGTTGATGGTAAAAGAAGCCGAGCCGCTGCCGTTCACCACAGTAACGACATTCACCTTTTCCCGTGCCACAGAATCGAATGGAATCGAAGGTACCTGCACTACAATGCTCCTGTCGGTCAATAACGTGTGGTTGATCGTCGCCGGAATACTTCCGAAATAGACCTGCGAAACATCTCCCAGGTTTTGCCCCAGGACAACTACCCATTGGGCGGCCTGCAGTGTTTGAACCACAGTATCGGCCGGAGACGCCGCATAATTGCGTATTTCAGTGATAACAGGTGGAGACAGCTCGTCCTTTTCACAGGCAGACAGCAGCAGCGAAACCGCCGCCATGCAGTAAAACAGCGTCAAACATATTCTCTTATATAAAGTCTTTTTCATTTCTCTGAATTTTTAAAACGAGTAAGGCACGGGAGCTTCCAGCAGCTTAGGGTTAGCCGTCACTTCCGGCGAAGGGATCGGGAATTTGAATGTGGTCGTATTGGCCGGCGTAATGGCTCCGAGCGCATCACCTTTTGTCACAACACCCTTGTCATCATAGGTAAACAGGATCCGCTCCTGTTCGTTGAGCTTTTTGATGGCCTTGGGTTCGTTGTAATAAGAAAGCCTGACCAGATCTTCCCAAAAATGCCCTTCTGCGGCTAATTCGACCCTTCTTTCTCTGAACAGCGTCTCGGCGTCCAGGGATGTTACCGGGGCAAGACCTGCCCTTGTGCGCACTTTATTGAAATAGAGCAGCGCGTCGGCATTGGTCGTAGAGGTATTATTACCCATTACGGCTTCCGCGTAAATCAGGTACACCTCCGCGAGCCTTAACAATGCATTGTGCTCGGTAGACGACGTCAATGTCATCGTTGGGGCACTGTTGTCTACCCTTGTGCCGATAATGTGCTTTTTCAAACCGGTGTTACCGTTAAATTTATAACCTCCTCCTGCCGCATTCAGCTCGGGATAATAATCGCCTTTGAGCATGAAAGTAGCCTTCCTTCTGAGTGAGTCTCCTCCCTGGTATTGCTTATACAAATCGTAAGTGGGCGATATTGCAAACCAACCAGCTTGGCCCGCAGCTGAAATCTCTGCTCCCCCTGGCGAATAGATTTGCAGCATGTTTCCTTCCAGCCACCCTGCCCCCGCCGCCCATTGCAAAGCAAATAAGGATTCCTGATTATCGTTAAACTGCGTTTTGAAAAGGTCCGCATAATTGGGCAGCAGCGATAGGCCGCTTTGCTTGCAAACATTGCCCGCATGTAATTTGGCACTGTCCAACAGCGCCTGGTTTCGCGGACCGTTGCCCTTTGCGTCCAGCCCCGCCCAGGTCAGGTATACTTTGGCCAGCATGCCTTGTGCCGACCAGGTCGATACCCTTCCGGCATCTTTTGCCGGGAGATGTTTCGCAGCAAAAAGCAGGTCATTTGCCGCAAACCGATAAACATCCTCAACCGTATTGCGGTACACCAATGGAGAATTGATCAGCTTGGTATTATCTTCTATAATGGGAACGTCCCGCCATTGCAGGGCCAGGTTATAGTAGGCGTATGCACGCAAAAATTTCGCTTCGGCAATCGCTGCATTCCGGTCTTTTTCAGGAATGGAAGCAGGCGCTTTTTCCTGAATGGCTTTGATGGTAACATTGCAATGTGCGATGATCTTGTACATCGCTTTCCAGCTCGCAATCATGATTTCATTGCTTCCACTGACAGAAAAAGTGTGCAGCTGCACTGCATCCCCCCAGTAATTAACGGCCATATTACCGCTCAAAACTTCGCCGATCGGCAGGTAACAAGTATAATTCCACTCCGCCCACGGTTTACCTCCGTAAAGAGCAGCCGTCGCCAGCCGCAGGTCATTGGTAGTCTGATAAAAGTTATCGGCACTGATTTGCGATAAAGGCGGACGATCCAGAAAGCTTTCACTGCAGCCAGCCATGCACGCGCCGGCGAAAAGCAACGCTGTCGCCAGTTTATTCTTTATTTTCATTGCTTGATATTTTAAGATTCAAATCATTAGGAAGAATCGGCACGCTATTTCGTCAGCTGCAAACTTGCGCCTACCGTGAACACGCGCGGTTGCGGATAGAAACCATTGTCATATCCTGCATTGAGCGGATTCCAGGAACCTATTTCCGGGTCCATTCCCTTGTACTTGGTGATCAGGAAGGCATTCGACACATTTACATAAACACGGAGGGCGTGAATGTGCGCCTTTTCCAACAGGTTTTCGGGAAGCGTATAGCCGAGTGAAATAGTCTTGAACCGGATGAACGACCCGTCTTCTACATATTTGTCGGAAGCCCTGTTGTTGCCGTTCGTGTTGTCATTTCTGATGCCGGGAATATCCGTATCGGGGTTGGTCACATAAACATTATTGATATCGGTCTCCGGTTTACTGGGGTCAATCAGCGCGAGTTTGGCGTAGTTGTTCAGCGCTTTGAGGTAGCCGAAACTGGTTCCGGGATATTCGCCGGTCATGCGCATTTGGTTAAACACCTTATTGCCGTAGTTACCGGTCAGGAAGATGTTCAGGTCAAACTTCTTATACGAGATCGAGTTATTAAGCCCGAATTGCAGCTTCGGGATCGGTGATCCGAGGTAGGCCTGGTCCCGCTCGTCGATCACCCCGTCTCCATTGACATCCTTGAATTTAAGGTCGCCATACCAGATACTACCTCCCGCTGCGCCAACGGGCAGGGGTGCCCCGTTCTTGGTAGGGAGCGCATGCGTCTCGAAGTCCTCTTTCTTGGCAAAAACGCCGTCTACCTTGTACCCGTAAAACTCACCGATCGAATTGCCGACGATCGTCTGGCTATATGGCCATCCCACAAGCGAGGCGCCATCGGTATTCAGCCTCAACACCTTATTGACGTTCCTGGAAACGGTCAGATCGGTTTTCCAGGTAAGCGCTTTGCCCTGAATGTTGGTCGAGCTGATTTTGAAATCGAATCCCTTGTTGCTGATCGTACCTACATTCACATATGGAGCATCCAATGCACCTGGCGACCAGCCCACTGCCGTCCCCGAGTAAAATGGCAACGGAATCTGCATTAAAAGGCCATCCGTTTTTCGGTTGTACAAGTCAACGGAAAAATTAAGCCGCCAGGATAGCAATGCAGCGTCGAGACCCACATTGGCGTATTTAGTTTTCTCCCATTCCACGTACGGGTTTCCGATGTTCTCGGTGAGCTGGGATATCCCCGACAAACCGGTGGCCACCGTCGCTAACGTAGATGTATAGGCGAAGTCCCTGACGTTCTGGTTATTGGTCAAGCCATAGCCTACCCGAAGCTTCAATTCATTGATGTCTTTGATATTTTTCAAAAAGCCTTCATTCTGAATTTTCCAGGCCAACGCTCCCGAATAAGTGGTTACCCACCGGTTTCCGGCCGCAAATCTTGAAGAACCGTCGGCACGGACGTTACCGGTTATAAGGTATTTATCAAACAGCCCGAAATTCAACCGACCGAAGTAGGATTCTTGGGCATTCTGCGTTTTCGAACCGGAATTGGTAGCCGAAGTAGGGTCACCGCTGTTGATCACCTGCACGTTGTTGGACGGGAAATTATTACGCCCCGCACCCACGTTTTCGCCTTTGCTCAATTGAGCCTCGTGTCCCACCATTACATTGGTATTATACCGGTCGTCGAACGTATGCGCATAAGTGAGGTAATTTCTGATAGTGGTGTAAATGCTCTGGCTGTAATTGTAGGAAGCACTGTTGCTGTTGTTCTTCACAAGCCCCATGGTGTAGCTTGGGTTGAATTTATCCTCTGTTGCCATAGAGAAACTTCCCGTAACCTCGTTTCGCAGCGTCAGCGATTTGCTAAAAGCGATTTCCGCGTAGGCATTTCCAAACAGCTGATTTCGGTTTACCTGATCTTTGTTGATGCTCGCCACCGCATACGGGTTCACGGTGCTGTTCACCCAACCGTTAGGGTTATACGCACCACCCCAACTGCCGTCAGCATTGGTGACGGGAATGTCGGGCGTTTGGCTGAGCGCCGAATTGATGACGTTCGAGCTGGTGGAATTTACATTCTCGCGTATGTTCGCAAGTTGCAGGCTCGTACCGATTTTCAGCCAGTTGGTCGTCTTGTTGTCCAGATTCAACCTGACAGAAATTCTTCTGAAATCCGAGCCCAACGCAATACCGTCCTGTTTGAAATACGAGCCCGACAGCAGGTATTGGGTCTTGACATCGCCTCCATTGACGGTGATGGTGTGGTTAGTCATCGGCGCGTTTCTGAACAGCTCCTTTTGCCAGTCGGTACCTTTGCCCAGGTATTGAGGATTGGCAAACTCGGGCCGGGTATCGAATCCCCAGCCCAAGCCGGTATTTCGTTCATTGATGAAGGTTGCGTACTCCCGTAAATTCATGGTAGGAATCCGCCTCGGCAATTGTTGAAAGCCTGTGTAGACATCGTAAGAAATGCGCGGAGGAGCTACTACCCCTCGCTTTGTGGTGATGATTACCACGCCATTGGTCGCTTGCGAACCGTAAATCGCCGTAGCAGACGCATCTTTCAGCACGTCCACCGACTCGATTTCCGATGGATTAATTGCCGCCAGCGGGTTAGTTCCAGCGCCCATGGAAGCGGTAGAGCCTATAATTACGCCATCTATCACATATAATGGTCCCCCGGAGCCGAACGATGATATTCCCCGGATCTGTACGGAAACGCCTCCGCCCGGTTGGCCGGATGTTTGCTGGACCACCATACCCGCCACTTTTCCCTGTAATGCCTGATCAAAGGTCACCGGGTTCGTTTTGCGAATTTCAGCTCCGGTAACAGAGGATATGGAGCCGGTGACGTCTTTTCTTTTGGATTCACCATAACCGATCACCACGACTTCGGAAAGCGTGGCGATATCAGGCTGGATCGTAATATCGAAGGAAGTCTTGTTTCCTACCGGAATTTGCTCGGACAGATAGCCGATGAAGGAAATTTTAAGAACATCCTCGGGCATCGCCTGAATGGAAAACTTCCCCTCCGTATCCGTTGATACGCCCATCGTGGTTCCTTTCAGCAGGACAGTCACGCCCGGCATCGGGGTACCGGTTTCACTTTTGACGATTCCCGACACCTGCCGTCGCTGCGCATGGGCCGCGATACACGAAAACAAAATAAGCACAGTAACACATAAGCACCTGTAAATTTTCCTCATCATTCGATTAGCCTTAAGTAATTACACCATATGTTTTGCAAATAGACCTAAAGATCACAGTCCGGAGCGCCCGGGCATACTACGTCGAACTGTAACAATAGAAGGAATTATTTGCACCAAAGGTAGAGTGCAGCCTAAGTACTAAAGGGTATCGATTAGTCCGAATAAAGGGTATAAAAAGTCCAGAATGGTATTTAAAGACCAAAAAACCGGGAAATAATTCAAAATCCCGGGCCTAGCTGCGACCCGCTTCCCGTTTGCCGCATGAATACTCCGAAGGCAATACATGATAAACTTCCCTGAAATAGCGGGCGAAATACTTAGGATTGTTGAATCCGACCTGGTAGGCAATTTCAGAGATGGAAAGCTGGCTTTTTTCCAGCAACTGGGCCGCGTGCTGCAACCTGATCTCCCGGATTACTTCCAGAGGAGATTTGCCGGTAACCGTCTGAACTCTTTTAAACAATTGCGAACGGCTCACGCCCAGTTCCCGGGCAAGGTCGACTACCGTAAATTCCGGATTGGAGATATGCCGCTCGATCGCCTGAATCATTTCATGAAGAAATTGCTGATCCAGCGGCGTTACATTGATTTCGCTGGCTTTGACCCCATTGCGGGTGACCAAAAGACTGCGGAGTTTTTCCCGCGACGAAATCAGGTTCCGGATTCTTGATTCCAGCACCTGAAAATTGAATGGTTTGGTAATATAGTCATCTGCACCGGCCTGGAAGCCTTCGAGAAATTGCTCATCGTCCGATCGGGCAGTGAGCAGAATCACCGGGGTCTGTGAGATCTGTTCATCCGATTTGACCATCCTGCAAAGGTCGAGCCCGTTCAGGTCAGGCATCATAATATCCGAAACAATCAGGGCCGGACGATGTTCAAGCACTTTTTCCCAGCCCTCCTTACCGGTCGATGCTTCGATGACCGAATAAAATTGTTTCAAATTGTCTTTGAGGTAGAAACGAAAATCTTCATTGTCTTCCACAATCAGGATGCGTGGTTTTCCTTCCGCTTCGTATTTTTCCTCGTCTTTTTCCGGAGGTGCTGTCGCTTCGCCCGATATGTTAGTCAGTCCGGCAGTGATTACTTCGCTACGTTTCTTCAAAGGCAGTTTCACCACAAAACAACTTCCCTCCCCGACTTCGCTCTCCACCCCGACAGACCCGCCGTGAATCCGGACGAATTCCCTGGTGATGGCCAACCCGATACCGCTTCCCTGGTTGATAATCGAATTCGGCAAATCACTCTGAAAGAAGCGCTCAAAAATCAGCTCTTGTTTTTCGGGCGGTATTCCTATGCCTGTATCTTTCACCCGGATCTCAACGAAATAGTCATCGCCTGTATCCCGGACATCTACGTTCACCGATACCTCACCGGGACCCAAAGTAAATTTGATCGCATTCGATAGCAGGTTGAATAAAATCTTTTCGAGCTTGTCATGATCGAACGACGTTTCCAGCCCGGAGACATTGGAGGCAAACAGAAGCCGGATATCTTTTTTCTCCGAAAGATCAGAGAACGAATAGACGGTGTTCTTGACGAATCTGATCACGTCCCCTTCCGTGGGGTGAAACCGGATTTCATTTACTTCCAGCTTTCTGAAATCCAGCAGCTGATTGACCATGTTCAGCAACCGCCGCGCATTTCGCAGAATCAGATCCAGCTGTTTGCGGTCCTGGCCGTCGACAGCTTTCTCGGTGAGCTTTTCAGCGGGCGCAAGTATCAGGGACAGCGGGGTACGCAACTCGTGACTCACATTGGTAAAGAACTTTGTCTTCAACATATCCAGCTCCTGCGAGCGCCTTGCCTCCTCGCGCGTCTGCACGATGGCAAATTTCATACGTTCCCTTTCCTGTATGAGCTTTAATGCCGCGAGCAACAGTAAAGCAATCGCTGTCGCATACAAGACATAGGCAATCGGCGATCGCCAGAACGGAGGCAGGACTTTGATGCGGAGCGATATCCCTTCCTGATTCCACAATCCGTCGTTGTTGGATGCGATCACACGAAAAACGTAGTCGCCGGCGTCGAGGTTGGTAAAAGTGACTTTCCTGTTGTTTGCATCTGTTACGAGCCAGTCGTCATTAAAGCCTTCCAATTTATACTTGTATTGGCTCCCGGCGGGCTGGATGAAGTTTAGTGCGGCAAATTCGATGGAAAAGACATTGTCGCTCGCCTGCAATACGACGGAAGGATTTGTCGTGACCGACGAAGATAATACCGGCTTCCTTCCGGTCAGGGGTCCGGGGCGGACACTGCGGTTGAATAGCTGAAAATCAGTAAACACCAACCGCGGCACCATTTTATTCTCTGCCAAATCAGCGGGCCTGAATATATTGAACCCGTTGGCTCCGCCGAAGATCAGCTCTCCGGCACGTGTCCTGAATGCAGCGTCTTCCGTAAATTGCCTCCCTTGCAGCCCGTCCATTTCCGAGTAGTTCCGGAAACTCACCTGCAAACGCTCCTTGCCGGGAGTAATCGTCGCACATGACAAGCCATTGGGCGTACCCAGCCAGAGCCGTCCTTCTTGATCCTCGGCCATCGATAAAATCGCATTATGCGGAAGCCCCTGCTTTTCGCCATAGTTCACGAAAGTATTGGATCCGGGCATCCACAGACTAAGCCCCCCCCGGGAGCCGATCCAGATCCGCCCACGGGCATCTTCCAGTATGCCAAAGATGTCGTTGCTGACAATAGAAGCCGGGTTACCTTTTTCTGTTTCAAAATGCGCCAATGCGCCCGATGTCTTTTTCAAGACGTCGATCCCCGTTGAAGTCCCGAACCACATATTTCCTTTGGAATCCTCAAAAATGGTGGGAACATAGGTAGAGTAAAGCGCCCGCTGGTCAGGATGCCGATACCGGGTGAAGCTCTTCCTTTCCTGGTCAAATATGCATAGGCCGCCGTCGAGGGTACCGATCCAAAGTCGTCGCTGCGAATCTTCGAATAGCTCCCATACGCTCCTCCCCGGAAGGCTTTCAACCTTGGTGGGATCGTGCTGGTAGCGGGTAAATTGGCGCCCGTCAAAGCTGTTTAACCCACCCAGAAAAGTGCCTATCCACAATTGGTTTTTATGATCCAGGCACAAACTGACGATCACATCGCTGCTCAATGACCTCGGATTACCAGGATCGTGGCGGTAAGTGGTGAATTTCCCTGTATTCCTTTCAAAATAGATCAGTCCCCCTCCATTGGCTCCCAGCCAGAGATTACCTTTACGGTCTTCGACAAACGCATTGATATCTTCAAAAGGCAGGCCGTGAGGCTTCGTTCGCCGGTTAACCAGGGGAAACACACGGATATTCTCATGAAAATAATCGACCCCTGCTTTGTAGGTTCCTACCCAGATCAGCCCGTCGGAATCTTTCAGCATGGCGGTGATTGCATTATGGCTTAGTCCATTCGCATTCTCCGAAGCATACCGCATATTGGTTAGCGATAGGGTCTTTTTGTCCAGCACGTCGATGCCGTTTTGGCCATTGGCGATCCAGATATTGCCCCTATCGTCCTCTGTCACCCCGGTAATCAAATCCGAACTCAGACGGGGATTTCCGAAGGTCTTGCCCAGGTAGTTGATCTTTCCCAGCCGCTTGTCAAGATATGCTATACCCAAATCAAAGTTGGTGGGAAACGCCCAAACGTCCCCATCCCGATCTGCGATCAAAAGGCATTGCAGCTTATCATTTTTGCTCCGTCTGCGATCGTAAAAGAAATTATGTCTTTTGATCACCCGAACGATCTGCTTTTCGAGGACTATATTTTCCACTATTCCATTCGAATGCGCCAGCCAGTAGGTGCCATCATTACCCTGCACCATGGACGTGACATCGTTGCTGCCAATGGAAGTAGTATCACCGCCCGAATGCCTGACCGAAAAAGCCCTTTTACTTTTTTCGTTATAGCAAATAATTCCGTCGTCCTCAATAAGAAACCAGTAATTACCCTTACGATCCGGCACGACGACTCTCAGCTTAGCCGGTTTACGGATTGAATAAGGCTGAAACCCTTGCAGGGGCCGCGAAAAGGTCTCCGTGGCCGGGTCATAGACGCAGGGGCCGAGGCTGGTGATGACGCCCATTTTGCCAGACGGCATTTCAAATAATGCCGCTATATCGTCGTCAAACAGGGATGCAGGGTCGGAAGCGTCATTCCGAAAAACCTTGATCGCGTAACCGTCAAACCGGTTAAGGCCGGATTCTGTGCCAATCCACAGGAAACCGCTTTTGTCACGGTAAATCGCTTTGACATGAGTGTGGGAAAGTCCCCGGCGGGCATCGATATGAACAAACCGGCGCTGCTGCGCAAATAATTGGAATGAGGCATGAATTAGGAGAAGCGCCATCACCAACACGCTGCTCTTCCACGGACGTTGTCTTTTCACCACCAAAATTCAGATTAAGGTTTGTCATTCAAATCCCTAAGGCGGTTCCGCGTATTCAGCTTTTTGAATACTTAATTAAACGAAATTGGCCAAAGTGAATCCTTCGGCCAAAGTTAACTACCACATCTAAAAGAACCCAATGCAATGATCGGGTTCCCAGGTTATCTTGTGCGCAGAGCGCGTGTATTGATACTATTTAAAAAGCAGTTGGGCGAATCCAAACAGGTCGTGCCTCCATACCGGCCACGTGTGCCCGCCGGGATATTCACTGTATTGGTATTTAATGCCGAGCTCGTCATATTTGGCAAGCATAATCTTGCAGTTCTTGAAGGCAATGTCCTCAGGGCCGCCCATCGAAATCCAGAAGTTTTTCAGGTTGTTATTGATAGTGGCCGCATTGGTTTTGGCAAACTCGTAATGCGGCCCCGACAATGCATTATTATTCGCAAACCAGCCCGAGCTGAACACGCCAAGCGACGAAAACATGTCCGTATTTTTGATACCGGCGTAAAGTGTCTGAATCCCACCCATAGAAAGGCCGGCCAGTGCGCGGTTCGCGGCATTAGCCTCGACCCGGTAAGTGCTTTCCACAAAAGGTATCGCGCCCAGTTTTAACTCATTCTCGAAAGCTTTCAGAAAACCGTCGCCGGCGGTTCCAAGGCTGCCCGGGCCAAGCGGGATTCCCGAATTACCATCCATCATCACGATCAGCATCGGTTTTGCCTTGCCCTCCGAGATCAGGTTATCCAGAATCAGGTTGGTCTTGCCCTGGGTAGCCCACCCCCGCTGATCTTCCCCGCCCCCATGCAGCAGATACAGCACGGGATACTTTTGAGTCGAAGCGTCATAGCCCGGCGGCGTATATACGTACATTTCCCGCCAGGTATTGCTGGCTTTCGACAAGTAACGCTGGATCTGCACAGTGCCATGGGGCACTTCTTTCAGGGCATAATAGCCACCTTTCCGGGAAGGTATTTCGATGCCGCTGGCCATCCTGCCCATTCCGTAAAAAGTCTCGCTGGCCGGATCGGCCAATGCCACACCATCAATAAGCAATGAATAGTAATGAAAGCCCTCTCCAATCGAATCCGTGGTCACCGACCAAAAGCCGGCGGTGTCTTTGAGCATATCGTATTTCTTACCCAGGTCCACCTGCACTTTCTGGGCATTGGGCGCTTTGGTGCGGAACACTACCCGGTTGTCTGGCAGGATCTGAGGATATTTGGCCGATCGGACGTTTGTTGATGCCGGTGTGCCGAGGATAGTGTACTTCGACAGCGACTGGACATTGACGGGTTTAAACAAAAACTGTGAAAACATGTACAGGCCATTTTTCCAAACCTTGAAATCGTGGACGCCCGGTTCGATGTAATACACGTGCGGGACATCGTGCTCGAAGAGGTAATCGTGTGTGCGCTTGCTGAAAGTGATCAGCCGGTCGTCATCGCCGCAGGAAAGCCAGAGCAGTTTTAGCTTGGTTTTGGCATTCTGGGGATCCGGCATCAGTTCTTCCGGCCTTTTCGTGTTTGGCGCAGACGAAAACCCTCCTACCCAGGCGAACTTGTCCAGGTTACCCAGCCCGAAATTAAGCGACTGCCCGCCGCCCATCGACAGCCCTGCAATCGCGCGGTTCTCCCTGTCGGTAAGCACCGGATATTTCTTCTCGATGAATGGGATCAAATCGGTCAGCAAGTCCTTTTCGAATGTCGAAAAAGCGGCCACCTTATCGGGTGCCATGATGTTTCCCGTTGCCCGGTCGTCTTTCATGGCCCGGCCATTAGGCATAACCACGATCATCGGCTCGATCTTCTTTTCCGCATACAGGTTGTCCAGGATCAGTTGCGGGTTACCGCCTTTCAGCCATTCCTTTTCATCCCCACCAATGCCATGCAGCAGGTACAGTACAGGATATTTTTTCTTTTTTGAGAATCCGGGCGGCGTGTAGATCAGCGCTTTCCTGCGATTGCCCACCGTCCTGGATTCGTATTGCAGCGTATCTATTTTCCCTGCCATCACGCCCTGGCGCACTGCATCGTATCCCGTAGGCATTTCCATGGGCTCGTTTTGTGCAAGAGAGGCGGTAGCCAGCATAAGCAATCCCGCCATAAGCGGTAAAGGTTTTAGCATAGTCATAAATGTTGTAACCGTTTTTTATTTATATTGAATACCAACTATTTAACTAATTTGAAAATAGTGTCAAAGAAAGTTTTCATGCATTATTTGTCAAATTGACAATATATTTCTCGCACATACTGCTTCTATATCGGCATAACCAACTCATCATTTTTCCAACATTATATTTAATTTATTGATGAGCAAATGTAGATAACCCCAGGTGTTTATCATGAGTATTTTTGTTAAAACTAATGCCACAAATGTTTAATAAGGGGTGAGAAATGAAAAATGAACTACAAAACCATATCATGTCAGTGTCCCTGAAATTTTTGATGATTACCTGGATTGGCCTGCTGTTTGTGCTGCCCCCTGCTTGCAACGCCGGCGGGAACGATTTACAGTTGAACTTTACCGCGATCACATCCCTAGACGGACTCTCGTCCAATACCGTTCATACGATTTTAAAGGATCGCTATGGTTTGCTATGGTTCGGCACCGACGACGGTCTGAATAAATACGATGGAACGGACTTTACCATTTACAGGCATGACAGGTCAAATCCTTCAAGCCTGGCGTCCAACGACATTTCCTCGCTCCATGAAGACAAAGCTGGCCGCGTCTGGATCGGCACGATACAAGGTTCCCTGCATTTGTACGACCGCCGGAAGGATACCTTTGTCCGTGTTATCGGCAACGAAAGCGTCACGGCGATTACAAGCGATCACAAAGGCCAGTTATGGGTGGCTACCACTGCAGGGCTTGTGCTCGTGGACCCGGTAACGTTCAAGACAACCCGGCTAAGCCAGCGCGCCGGCGTTCCTGATCAACTTCGAAACGGATTGGTGCAGAGTTTCTTCGAAGATCCGCAAGAGCATATGTGGATAGGAACAGAGACCGGCCTGTTCCGGTTTGACTTCAAAACCAACCACTTCACTCGCATTGCCTACGGAGAGAATGCGCCCTCCTCCAATGCCAATCAGGTAAAGGCAATTAATGGCGACAAAGCCGGCAATGTCTGGGTAGGCACATTTAACGGCTTGTACAAATTTTCACCCGACGGTGCTCTGCTTCAAAGCTTTAAATACCAGGCAAACGACCCACATTCCATCAGCAGCGACATGATTTACGCTGTGGCGGCAGAAAACCGTGAGATGCTCTGGGTCTGCACGGATGGCGGCCTGAACCTGATGGATATCAAAACCGGAAAAGTCACCCGCTATGCGCCCGACGCCCGCGCATCTTTCAGCCTGACCAACAAGTCGATACGAAGCATCCTCATCGACAAACAGGGGATTTTTTGGCTGGGTACTTACAAGGGAGGCGTCAATAAGTTTGACAAAAACCTTACCACTTTCGCGCTGAAACGATCAAATCCTTACGATCCTCACGGGCTAAGCGCTTCATTTGTGACTTCATTTGCTGAAAAAGCAAACGGCGATCTTTTCGTGGGGACTGACGGCGGAGGTTTAAACCTTTATCACCGTAAGACAAACCTGTTTACCAAAATTCCGGTCCTGCCCCAAAATAAACCGGGATGCTCAGGATTGGCGATCATGGCGCTGGAATTATCCGGTGACAAACTATGGATCGGCAGTTTCCACGACGGGCTTTTCGCATTGGATACCCGCACCGGGAAATATCGTCAATTTACTCAAGGTGCGGATCCTTCATCGCTAAACAATGACGACGTTTTTTCGCTGCTGACCGACACGCAGGGCAAACTCTGGATAGGGACCAACGGCGGAGGTATTAATGTTTTCGACCCTGAAAAACAGCGATTTGAACGCCATTTCGATGTCAGCATCCCAATCGCAAAACGTATGATTCCCCTGAATGGCTACATCAGGGATATTCTGCAAGACAAAAACGGCAACATCTGGATCGCCTCGCACGGGACCGGCGTAGCCATATTTGACCCGGTTCTGAAAAGGGCCGTCCAATACGATAAGCTCAACAGCACGCTGCCGGGAAACAATGCGCTTTCGCTTTATCAGGACAGCAAAGGTGTTATCTGGGTCGGTACCGGCGGCGAGGGATTGGCCCGGTTCGATGCCAAAACGCGCAGCTTTACAGTCTTTGATCAAAAAGCAGGACTTGCCAGCGGGGTCATCAATAAAATCCTCGAAGATCCGCAGGGGCGTATCTGGGTAAGTACGGATCAGGGAGTGAGCTACCTCGATCAAACCACTAAAAAGTTCACCAACTACTCTCCGCACAATGGTTTGCAGAACAATACTTTTATCCTGGGCGCCGGTATCAGAACACGGGACAACCTGTTGTTTTTCGGCGGCATACAAGGCTTCAATTACCTGGATACCCGTTCACTCAGGCAGAACAGCAACCCGATACCCGTAATTTTGAAAGAGCTCAGGGTGGGCAACAAATCCATCACTCCTGCGGATTCCACGACGCTTAGCGAGCATATTTCGGTCGCCCAATCCATACATCTGGCATACAAACAAAACTTTACCCTCTCCTACTCGGCGCTGAATTATTCCGATCCGTCGCAAACCGTGTACCGCTATCGGCTGGACGGTTTCGACAGCGAATGGCATGATGCAGGTGTTTCCCAGACTGCCGGCTACACCAACCTTTCTCCGGGAACCTACCGATTTGAGGTACAGGCAAAAAATCGCAACGGGAACTGGAACAGCCGGGGAGCTGCCGTCGAAATCGTGGTGGAACCGCCCTTCTACATGACCGTTTACGCTTACATTTTCTATTTGCTGAGTTTTATCGGCTTAATGTTCGTGATCAGGCGCAGAGGTATCCAAAGGCTTGAAAACAAATTCAGACAGGAACAGTTTGAAAGGGAAATCGAGCGAAAGCGGGAGCTCGATGAAATGAAAATCAAATTCCTCACCAATCTTAGCCACGAGTTTAGGACGCCTATTTCCCTCATATTGGCACCACTCGACCAGTTGCTCAACCGGGCGGCGCTTGCCGAAAACACGCCGCATTTGCAGGGCATCAAGCGCAATGCCAGGCGGCTGCTCAACCTGGTCGACCAGCTGCTTGATTTCAAAAACCTTCAGGAACACGAATCGAAGCTCGAAGCCATGCAGGGCGAGATCGTCTCCTTCATTCATGATATTTCGGAGTCTTTCAGGTATCTAGCCCAGACAAAAGGCATTGAGTATGTTTTCGAAAGCCAGGTAAGCACCCTATACATGGATTTCGATGCCAACAAAATCGAACGCATTATCCTGAACCTGTTATCAAATGCATTTAAATACACCCGAAGGGGCGGAAAAGTAACGCTCTCGCTCTCGCAGACGGAAAACGCGGGGCAACGGCTGCATATTAAAGTGTCGGATACGGGCGTCGGCATCCCGGCCGATAAGCACGGAAAAATCTTTGAGCGCTTTTTTCAGCATGATACTGCTGCTTCGATCCTTAATCAGGGAAGCGGCATTGGTCTTTCTATTGTCAGGGAATTCGTCCAGATGCACAACGGCTCGATTCATCTGGACAGCGCGCCCGGGAAGGGAAGCACCTTTACGGTAATGCTCCCCTGCGGGACTCTGGCCGCTAATGTGAGCTCAGAACCGGCAGTTACTGTAATTTCCCGTGATGATCAACCGGAGCGTGCCGTGGTCTCCGGCGCGCGCGCCGTGCCTTTGCCCGCAGCCGAGCTGCCTGCTGAAATTCTGGTCATAGAGGATAACGACGAGTTCCGGCATTATCTCAAAAGTAACCTTGAATACCACTACCGGGTAATCGAAGCTTCGACCGGGTCGGTGGGATGGCAGAGAGCACTCGCCCAGCATCCGCAGATCATCATCAGCGATATTGCCATGCCCGAAATGGATGGTATCGAGCTGAGCCGGAAGATCAAATCCGATAAACGCACGGCCCATATTCCGATCATTCTTTTGACGGCTTCGGCGGGTGAGGAACACGAGCTGCGCGGATTGAATTCCGGGGCAAACGACTATCTGACCAAGCCTTTTAATTTTGATATTTTAAATGCCAAAATCAACAACCTGCTACTGCTCAACCGGCTTTTAAAAAACACATATACCAGGCAGATTGACGTCACCCGGCCTGAGCCCCAAATTGTGTCGGGCAACGAAAAACTGATCAAGAACATTCTGGCATACATTGATGAAAACATCAATAACAGCTCCCAGCTCAGCGTCGAAAAACTAAGTAAACAACTGGGAATGAGCCGTGGCACGTTATACAGCAAGCTACTCGAAATCACCGGACAAACGCCCATCGAATTTATCAAGGCGATCAAGCTGGAAAAGGCGGCACTCCTGCTCGAAAAAAGCGATATGAACATTGCGCAGATTTCCTATGCCACCGGGTTTGCCGCACCCAATTACTTCACCAAATCCTTCAAGGCCAAATTCGGTGTACTTCCGTCAGAATACATACAGGCCCGCCGAAATTTCTTGTCTTTCCAAGGGTAAAAATGTTAGAATGAAGGAAACAAATGTTCAATTCAGCGGCTATGATGCCGTGGCGGTTAAGTGTGGCGTTGACATTTCCTGAAATTTACTCAAACTTTGATTGGTACAAGTTTTTGTCATTTTAGTCCATATCTATCACGCATATGAAAGACCTTCTACTAGAATTTCATTTGAAAAGGCCCGGACAATGGTTATTAATGATATTGATGGCAATCCTCTCGGCGAACCCCGTGCTGGCGAAAGTTGCTGACAAACAGGTAACCGGCCGGGTAACCTCAGAAGACGGGGACGCGCTCCCGGGTGTGAACGTGACCGTGAAAGGATCCAGCGTCGGCACCAGCACCGATGCGAAAGGTGATTTCACAATCAATGTACCCTCGGAGAGCAGCGTATTGGTGTTCAGTTTTATCGGATTTGGTAAACAGGAAATCGAGGTCGGGACAAAGACCCGCATTGATGTAAAGCTCGCGACCGAAAACCAGGCACTGGAAGAAATGGTCGTGATCGGGTACGGCTCCCAAAAGAAATCGTCGCTGACCGGCGCGGTATCTTCGGTTTCTCCCAAAGAACTTACAGCGCTTCCCGTGGTGAGCGCCGAACAGGCGCTGCAAGGCCGCGTACCGGGCGTACGCGTAGTGAACAACGGTAGCCCTGGCCAGACGCCGATCGTCCGGATCCGCGGGATAGGTTCAATCAACTATGCTTCCGGACCGCTCTATGTGATCGACGGAATCCCTTCCGGCGACCTCAATAACCTGGACCCTAAGGATATTGAATCCATGGAAGTACTCAAAGATGCCAGTTCGGCGGCGATTTATGGTTCGCGCGCCTCCAACGGGGTCATCATCATTACCACCAAAAAAGGATCGCAGGACGGCAAACTGCATGTGAATGTGGACACCTATTTCGGCACGCAGTCGGCTTGGAAAAAGCTGGACCTGCTCAATACCGACCAATACATTCAATATGCGACTGCTTTGCTGGGTAATGCCGGTATCGCGATGCCGGGCAGACTTTCCGATCTGAATAAACCTATTTACGAAGGAGCCACCCAGACGTTTGCCCAGACGCACACCGACTGGCAGGATGTCCTTTTCAGAAATGCGCCCGTGCAACAGCACCAGCTTTCGGTAAGCGGGGGTAACAGTGTATCCCGCTTCTTTACGTCCGCGGGCTATTTCGATCAGGAAGGCATTCTGGTAGGAACGAATTACAAACGGGCCAATTTCCGGATCAACTCCGACCATCAGATCACTAAATTCCTGAAGATCGGCCAGACACTGACTTTTTCTTACGACAAAAGCCGCGGAGAGCAAGGCTTTGGCGGAGGGCGCACGCTGGTCATGCAGGCTATCCGGAACCTGCCGTATTGGCCCGTCAAGGACCCTACCAAACTGGGAGGATACAGCTCTCCGACCGCTGCCGACGGAAGCGACCCGGATAACCCGCTGCGGATCACCCAGATGGACGTCTCGCGCAGCCAGCGCATTAAAGTGCTCGGCTCGTTGTTCGCGGAACTGAACCTGACCAGTTTCCTCAAATACCGTTTCAGTTTCGGGGCCGATGTGGTGAGCGCGCTGTCCAACGATCAATTCCCGATCTACAACGACGGCTACAAGTCCCGTACCCAATACGAGATCCGGAACGGACGCACCGCCTACTACTCGCCGGTGATTACCAATCAGCTGACCTTTGACAAAACATTCGGCAAGCATATGCTGAACGTCACTGCGATCGTCGACAAGCAGACATTCCGTACCAACACGCTCAACGGCTCGGGTTACAGGCCTAACAATGACATAGACCAGATGCAGGGCATTTCCAAT
The DNA here is from genome assembly GCF_050587785.1 of Dyadobacter sp. BHUBP1. NCBI lineage: Bacteria > Pseudomonadati > Bacteroidota > Cytophagia > Cytophagales > Spirosomataceae > Dyadobacter > Dyadobacter sp. BHUBP1. Next base: position 49,863 of record NZ_JBOBIH010000013.1, on the reverse strand, counting down.
CCGAATGCGAATAGCTCGCTGGACGAAAGCGCGCTCATTTCGTACGTCGGCCGGTTGAACTATGAGTATGACGGCAAGTACCTGCTTAGCGGATCGGTTCGCCGGGATGGTTCCTCGCGCTTTGCGCCGGGTAACAAATGGGGTACATTTCCTTCCGTGTCCCTGGGATGGCGCCTCAGCGAAGAGGAGTTTTTGAAAAACGTTCCCGAAATTTCAGAACTTAAAATCCGCGCCAGCTACGGCGAGACCGGTTTCAATGGAATCGGGAGTTACGCCTGGCAATCGCTGGTGCAGGCGGACAATTCCAATTATGTTTTCGGAGGTAGCAAGCTTTTAGGCTCCTATTTCAGCGCCCTGGGCAACACCCAGCTGAAATGGGAAAGCACCGCCATGACCAACCTCGGTATCGACCTGGCTTTGTTCAACAACAGCCTCACATTTACCGCTGAACGCTACAACCGCAATACCGACGGGCTCTTGCTGGAAGTACCTATCCCGAATTCGCTGGGTTACTCGTCCTCGCCATTGTCCAACATCGGAAAGATGAAGAACTGGGGATATGAATTCCAATTGGGTTTCAATAAAAACGACGGTGACTTCAAATGGAATGCTTCTGTAAATCTGGATATTACCCGAAATAAGGTGATAAGTCTGGCCACAGAAAACGCATCCATATTCTCGGGAAAAAATGACGACTTCGGCGGCTTCGACATTACCAAAACAGAAGCCGGGCACCCGATCCAGTCGTTCTATGGATGGAAAGTCGACGGTATTTTCCAAAGCCAGGCCGAGATTGACCAGGCCAATGCCATTGACGGCAACGACCAGACCAAGTATCAGCCTGCCGCGGCACCCGGCGATATCCGCTTCAAAGACCTGAACGGCGACGGCATTATCGACGGCAACGACCGCGAGTACCTGGGTAGTTTTATTCCAAAATTCAGCTATGGGGGTAACTTCGGCGGCAGCTACAAAGGTTTCGATGTAACGCTGTATTTGCAGGGTGTTCAGGGCAACAAGATTTACAATGGTACCAAGGTGATCGAGCAAGGTATGCTGCGCCTGTTCAATGCTGGAACCGATGTGCTGAATGCGTGGACCCCGACCAATACCGACACCGATGTTCCCCGCGCCGTGAGCGGCGACCCTAACAACAATAGCAAAACAAGCGACCGGTTTGTGGAGAACGGCTCTTATATGCGGATCAAGAACTTCAGCATCGGATATACGATCCCTTCCAAAGGACTTTCCGCGCTGACCCGGAACACCATTACCAAAGCCCGTGTGTATGTTTCGGCAACCAACTTGCTCACATTCACCAAGTATTCGGGCCTGGATCCGGAAATCGGCGCCAACGGTTCGTCCACGGCGACGGGCACACAGCTGATCAATGGAATTGACTACGGCATGTACCCGCAGCCCAGGACATTACAGGTAGGATTGAGTTTTGGTTTCTAATCACATTTGAAAAAGCATTGCAATGAAAAGAAATATCATATTGGCGCCAACACTTTTACTGGGCATGGTCCTTTCCTGTAACCAGGATGTGCTGGAAAAGACCAATCCCAACGGTGTTACCGTCGAGAATTACTATAAAAACGGCGCCGAACTGACCAGCGGCGTGACCAGCGTGTATTCCATGCTCAAAGCCAACAACCTGGTAGCGCGCGAATGGTTCTTTCTGCACGATCTCCGGAGCGACGATATGGCCGCAGGCGGTGGGCAGCTGGAAACGCCCCGCAACCAGTTGCTCCTCGGCACGCATGACAGCGGCAACTCGGTCATGGGTACCGTGTGGCTGGCCTATTACCGGCTCATCCACCGTGCCAACTCGGTAGTGGACAACTCTACCGCGGTGGCCGACATTCCGGCGGCCGACAAGGCCCGCCTGCTTGCCGAAGCCCGCTTCCTGCGTGCGTATGCCTATTACGAGCTCGTGAGCATGTGGGGCGGCGTGCCTTTGTATAAAAACTACGTCTTAACCGTCGACGGAAGCCTCCCGAGATCCCCTGAGGCCGAGGTATATGCCTACGTAGTTGCCGAACTGAAAGAAATCCAGGACCAGCTCCCGGCCACGTACAATGCTGCAAACCAGGGAAGAGTGACCAAGGGCGCCGCGCAAATGCTGCTGGCGCGGGTTTTCATGCAGCAAGGCGACTACGCAAATGCCAAAACGGAATTGTTGAAAGTGTATGATTCCAATCTGTACGCGTTGGTCGACAACTACAACGATAACTACCTGGAAGAAACCGAATTCAATAAGGAGTCCATTTTCGAAGTCAACTTCTATCCTTCCGGCGGAGTTTACAACTGGGACGGAGACGGAAACGGCGCTACGGCCGGAACCGAGACCGTGCGCACGCAGGAATATTCGGCGATCGGCTGGCGTAACGTAATCCCTTCAAATGGTTTGCTCAATGAATTCGAAAAAACCACCAAAGGCGACGCCAAGACCGATCCCCGGTATGCGGACTCCTTTTATTTCACGGGGGAAAAGTACAATAACGGGGCGTCGACGTTGACCGACGGCCAGCAGAACGGCAGCTCATCGGTCGTGGATGGCGTTACCCAAAAGATAAGCTGGCAGAAATATTCGCTGATGTACAAAATGAACGAGTCGTTCCTGACCGGCGGAATCAATCAGCGGATCATGCGGTTTGCGGAAACCATACTTTCCCTGGCGGAAGTGGAAAACGAGCTGGGCAATATTCCACAGGCCGTCAAATACCTGAACATGACGCGTGCACGGAAAAGCGTTTCAATGCCGGCCTACCCTACCGCGAAATATCCGGTTACTACCAAAGACCAGGTGTTTGCCGCGATCATGCACGAACGCCGCGTAGAGCTAAGCGGCGAGCAGATCCGCAACCGCGATATCCTGAGATGGCGTAAAAACGGCAAGCTCAAAACCGAGCCTATCGCCTATTTCCAGGCTAAAAAACATGAATTACTGCCTATCCCTCAACAGGAAGTAGATAACAATGCAAAGATTGACGCCAAAGATCAGAACCCGGGTTATTGATCCTGGAAATAAAGAAGCAAAGGCAGGACGGCACCGGTTTACTACCGGTGTCGTCTGTTTGCTATCTACATTAATTATCAGCACATTCATTTCCTGCGAAAACAAAAGCGACGCCTTGTTCCGGCTGCATACACCGGATGAAACGCGGGTCAACTTTGTCAACCGGCTTACACCTAATGACTCCATCAATCCGTTCACTTTCACTAATTTTTACAACGGGGGCGGCGTCGGGATCGGAGATGTGAACCAGGACGGGAAACCCGATATTTTCTTCGGCGGCAACCAGGTCAGCAGCAGGCTGTATTTAAGCAGGATCGATACCGTCTCCCAAAAATGGGCGTTCGAAGACGTTACCAAAAAGGCCGGCGTCACCACTACCCGTTGGTGCAGCGGCATTTCCATGGTCGATATCAACCAGGATGGGCTGCTCGACATTTACATCAGCGTGGCAAGTCATATGAAAATGCCGGATTCTGAAAACCTGCTTTTTGTTAATCAAGGCAACGGAGCCGATGGCGTGCCGACGTTTAAAGAACTCGCGAAAGCATACGGGTTGAATATCCGTGCATTCACTACCCAGACCGCCTTTTTCGATGCGGACCTGGACGGCGACCTGGACGCCTACATGATGAATACCGCTCCGGACCTGCAAAATCCGAATTTCATCCGCAAGACTTACCACGACGGCTCCTATCCGAGCACAGGTAAATTTTATATCAATGAAGGCCCGCAGGAGAACGGATTGCCCAGGTACACCGACATTTCCAAAGAAGCCGGTGTGAAATATGAGGGCCTTGGACTAGGCCTGGCTGTGAGCGATATGAACAAGGACGGTTACCCGGACATTTATTGCTCCAACGACTTCATCAGCAGCGATATGCTCTACCTCAACACCGGGAAAGGCGCAAAACCGCTTTTTAACAATGTGATCAAGGAAGCCACCGCCCACACCAGCCTGTTCGGCATGGGCGTAGACATCGCCGACATCAATAACGATACGTATCCCGACATATTCCAGCTCGACATGCTGCCCGAAGACAATCTGAGACAGAAAAAAATGCTGGCCGGCCAGGATTATGACCGGAAGGAAATGAGCATTTCGGAGCAGTACGGTTATCAATTGCAATACATGCGAAATATGCTGCAACTGAACCTGGGCCCGCTTCGTGACAAAAGCAGAAATGTTCCCGGCACACCCCGGTTCTCCGAAATAGGGCTACTGGCGGGTATTTCCAAAACAGATTGGAGCTGGGCGCCGCTTATCGCCGACTATGACAATGACGGTTTGAAAGATATTTTCATCACAAACGGTTACCGGCGCGATGTGACCGACCGCGATTTTATCCAGTTCAAAGAAGATTTTTCAAACTTCGGTACCAACGATTTCAAGCAGCAAAATGCGCTGGAACTGATTCAGAAGGTTCCCGAAGTAAAAATCCGCAACTATGCTTATAAAAATGCGGGAAATCTGACCTTTCAAAATACATCCAAAGACTGGGGGCTCGACGAATTGTCGTATTCAAACGGCGCTGCCTACGCCGATCTGGACGGTGACGGCGATCTGGATCTTGTAGTCAACAATATTGATTCGGAACCATTCATATATCAAAATCAAAGCCGCGAGCAAGAGCGCACCCACTTTCTTTCTATCACCTTCAAAGGCGATCAGGGAAACCTGGCCGGGATCGGCTGCAATGTTACAATATGGCAGGGGAAACAAGCGCAGTACGCTGAAATGTATGTCGTGCGCGGCTTTATTTCCTCCGCCGGTACCGGGCTGCATTTCGGCTTGGGAAATAGCGGATTAGTCGATAGCCTGCTGGTAACCTGGCCGGGAGGGATGTCCCAAAAGCTTTACAAGGTTGCTGCTAACCGGCATTTGGAGCTCAGGCGCAAAGATGCCAAAGCCGTAACTCCAACAGCTCCCAAAGCGCCTGAGCCACTTTTCAAGGATGTTACCGATGAATTAGAGATCGACTTCGTGCACAACAAATCGACCTACATCGACTTCAAACAGACGGCGGCACTCCACAAAATGCTCTCCAAAAGCGGGTTCGCCATCGCGACCGGCGATGCAAATCAGGACGGTCTGGACGATTTTTTCGCCGGGGCAAGTTATCAGAAGGGAAAACCCTGCATTTATTTTCAACAGGCATCGGGCGCATTTACCAAACGCGAAATCGCCCAGGATTCGCTACATGAAAATATATCGGCAACATTTTTTGACGCGGACGGTGACACAGACCAGGATTTGATTGTGGTCAATGGCGGCAGCGAAAGGCCCGAAACGGATCATGCATTCTACCAGGTGCAGTTGTATTTAAATGACGGCCGCGGCAATTTCAAACTTGCACCCGCCGGAAATTTCCCCGCCATTTCGCTAAGCGGTTCCTGCGTGGTTGCCAATGACTTTGATAAAGATGGCGACGCAGATCTGTTTATAGGCGGGCGGATGGTCCCGGGCAAATATCCGTTGCCTGCGCACAGCTACCTGCTCCGGAACGATTCACGAAACGGGAAACCGGCATTTACGGATGTTACCGCATCCTATTGCCCCGATTTGCTCTCGGCAGGAATGGTGTGCGCCGCGATATGGGCCGATGCGGACAACGACGGCCTGGACGATCTGGTAATCGCCGGGGAATGGATGCCGATACGAATATTCAAAAACCACAAAACCAAATTCCGCGAAACCGAATCCATCAAAACATCCCTATTGCCCTATTCCGGCTGGTGGAACAGTCTCGCAGCAGGAGATTTCGATCATGACGGCGATATTGATTTCATTGCGGGTAATGAGGGTACCAACACATTTTACCGGGCGTCGGAGCGCGAGCCGGTGACATTGGTGGCAAAGGATTTTAACAACGATGGTACATTCGACCCATTGATAGGTTATTTTATCCAGGGAGTCTCCTACCCCAGCGTTCCCCGTGATGCGCTGAACCAGCAGGTTATCCAGTTCCGCAGGAAATACCCGCATTACATCGATTATGCCAAAGCCACCTTTGACGATTTATTAAGCGCAGACGAGAAGAAAGGCGCCTATTCGGCAAAAGCAACGTTTCTGCAAACCGCGTACGTTGAGAACAAGGGGAATGGGCGTTTCGAAGTAAATGCATTGCCCGTAGAGGCGCAAATAGCGCCCGTATTCGGGATTGTGGTGACAGACGTGAATGCGGACCATAACCTGGACGTGATCCTGTCGGGCAATTTTTATCCCAACGAGGTTAACATGGGCAGGCAGGATGCATCTATGGGTCTTTTACTGCTTGGAAACGGCAAAGGCGCATTTTCTCCGCAGAATCCGGCGAAAAGCGGCCTGCTGCTCCCAGGCGATGCCCGTTCCAGCAAGCTGCTTCGGGGCCCGAAAAATCAGCGGCTGTTGTTGACAGCCGTGCATTCCAAAGGCGTTGCGATCCACCGTATTTCGCCGGAGGCGATGAACCATCACCTACCATAGCCGCGGATCAGGGACAAGCCTCGTTATCTGGAACCGGAGATTTATGAACAGCTTCATTGCCGTTCATCATCCCAAAAATTATACAAACAATATTTACTTAAACACAAAGCTCCTTGTCCTAACAGTATGCGCGCAAAAATAGCCCATCGCGCCGCCCACTATATTTGTTTTGGGGTTGGAAATCACAGCCGAATTTTGTTTCAGCGCTTGATCCAGGGAGTAATAGAAGTCATACACTGCAGTGTCAATGCATTGCAGGTTCACGGTAATCGTATCGCCAGGCTTGATATCTATGTCGTTATTTAAAATATGGCTCACCCTTGACCCATTGTTGATTTTGTCGTTATGCAGGTATATTTCCTGCGAGAGACTATCCTGGATAGCCAGCAGCAGATGATAAGAATTCCCTGGTCCCACCGGGTCGTCGTACACGGCCACAATGTCGGTCCCGTCACCAAATGTGGCTGATTTCGTGTACAGGCTGTCCAGTGCCACGGGTGCGGGCATCGTGGAAACCGAGGAGAACATTTCATCTCTCAGCATCACTACCAGCTTGTACGTGTGCCCGGGTGCGCCCGTCCAGGCGTGCGTCCGGTATCGGCCCGGACTTACTTCTGCCAGCGTGTCTGTGAATGATGTCGTCTGATCCGCGATGTAGACTTTGGCGCCGCTTACGGTCGGGAAATGGTTATCCTGGTCAAAATTGATGGAGCTCGTTATTCTTACCTCATACGGCCCGGGCTGGTCAGTGATATTGCCCGTAATGACATATTTGGGAGACGACGGATTTAGTTCGACATCGATCACTTTTTGACAGGAATAAAATGCGGTCACGCAAAATGCGAACATCCAAACCGATGTTTTCATGATACTAAAATTTGAAATTGTAGGAAATAGAAGGCACCCATCGGAACAACGAGGTCTGGAGTGCCTGGGTCTTGGCCGGATTGTCCGGGTCAGTCTGGAAGGTGATCACATAAGGGTTTTGCCTCCCATAGGCGTTATAAATGCTCAAAGCAAGTTCCGAAGAGAATCGCTTACGCTCCCTTAATTTGACGATAGCGCCCAGGTCCAGTCTGTGGTATGCAGGTCTTCTGTATTGGTTTCGCCCGGTATAATAAGGTATCGCCTGATCGTCGACTTCATATTTGCCACTCGGGAAGGTAGCAGCGTTGCCGGTGTAGTAAACAAAATCGGCCGATACGGTCCATTTCTTCGATAATTTATACATTCCCACAATGGACAGGTCGTGGGTGCGGTCCTGGGTGGCAGGATACCAAGTGTTATTGTTTACGCCGTCGATTCGAAGCTCTGTTCGTGATAATGTATAAGACAGCCAGCCTGTTAACCTGCCTTCATTCTTTTTCACACTGAATTCAACACCGTAGGCACGTCCCTTTCCAAATAATAGTTGTGGTTCAATCGGCTCGTTGCTGTTCAAAATCTGGGCATTGTCCTTGTAATCGGCCACATTATGTATGGCTTTGTAGTAAGTCTCCACGCTCGTTTCAAAAGCATTTTCCCTTAGATTCCGGAAGAAGCCGAGCGACACCTGGTCGGCGACCGTCGGTTTGATAATGTTATTGGTCGCTACCCATTTGTCGATAGGATTGCTCGTAATGAAATTGGAATACAGGTGCAGGTACTGTGCATTTCTTGCATATGCAGCTTTGATAGATGACGAGTTTCCCAACTGGTAACTGGCAGATATCCGGGGTTCGAAATTCACATAGGTCTTAAAGATATGATTCGACGGGAATCGAAGTGTATCAACGATTTGCCGGTTGTCATCGAGCGTATAGAACCTGGAATCGCCTCCGAGGACCACAAAGGCACTTAACCGCACCCCGACATCTATGTTAAGTCTCCTTGTTGCCTTCCAACTGTCGCTGATGTAAACCGCATTTTCCCACGTCCGCGAATTAGCTGTGTCCGACACGGTGGGGCTGGCGGTGATAATTCCGGGCGTGATGGTATGGTGAATGGAATTAAAGCCAAAACGCAGGGAATTGTTGGTGTTTATATAGTAGTCCAATCCCTCCTTGAAGTTCCAGTCTTTGATGGACGACAACATATTGCCGTTAACACCTGCGGTATTGACATGGACTTTGTAGCGGTAATCGCTGTAAATAAGGGAGGTGTTTGAGAATAGTTTTGAATTAAAAATATGGTTCCATCGCAGGGTTAGCGTAGCATTGCCCCAGTCGATGCCCAGAATGTCCCCGAATGACAGCACGTCTTTGCCATAGTAGCCGGAGACAAAGATCCTGTCTCTGTCGGTAAATTTGTAATTCAGTTTGGCGTTCAGATCATAGAAATACAGGCGGTTATTCCGAACGGCGGAATCGCCCGAGAGACCGAGGAATGCATCGGCATAGGTACGCCGCGCACTTACTAAAAATGATCCCTTACCCTTTACGATCGGCCCTTCCACATTCAACCGGGCGGCAATCAGGCCCACTCCTCCGCTTGCGTGGTACGACTGATCATTTCCGTCATTCATTTTCACGTCCATGACCGATGACAAGCGCCCTCCATACTGCGCCGGCTGGTTGCCTTTGTATAGGGTAAGGCTCTTGATCGCATCCGAATTGAAGACGGAGAAAAAGCTCAAAAGATGTGACGGGTTATAGACGATGGCCTCGTCCAGCAGGACAAGGTTCTGGTCGGCAGCACCGCCTCTTACGTAAAAACCGGTGCTGCCCTCGCCGGCTGCCTTCACTCCGGGCAACAGCTGGACGATTTTCATGACATCCTTTTCGCCGAATAATACCGGTAGCGAAGCCAGTTGTTTAACATTCAAATTTTCTCTTCCCATCTGAGGCGATGTCACTGCCTCGTTTTTGGCTTTATCACTAATGCGTACTTCCTGTAATGTGTTCGCTTCGGCTGTTAACGTCACTTTTAATTTATAGTCCCTATCAAGCAGCACCCTTTCGGAATATCGTGCATACCCCATATAACCTGCAGTGATAATGTAGGAGGCCGCGGGAAGGGAAATGGAAAAGAAGCCGTATTCATTCGTTACCGTCCCCTGCTGGGTACCCTCGATGCTGACAGTGGCGCCAATCAGAAACTCGCCGGTTGCTTTGTCGGTCACGGTACCACTGATCGTATGCATTTTCTGGGCGACGCTGCTTAGGCTGGCAAAGAGCACCAGACTAACTGTAAGTATTTTGTTCATCACGTTGAATTAAAGTCGAACAAAACTACTTTTTCGTACCTATGGCGCTTTTGTGAATTATAGAAAGCGGGCTAACTTTTATACCAAAGCTGCCGGGCATTATAGAACACTAATCTGTGTTCGGGCAATAGAAGTATGGAAGTTATGTTTGTATAATAAAGCAAGCGGTTTGTATAATTCAGGATTTGAACAGAATCGGGAGCGTTATCTTGGAGTTGTGAAATGCAGACAACATAATGGAATCAGCCAATAAGCTCTCAGCTCCGGACAAATATATGGAGCTTCTGATTGCACGGAGATACCGGCTATACAGGCATCTGGTACTGATATTGATGCTGGGCACCTTTGTATTAAGCATGGAGCCGAGCAGCAGCAATACACCCCACAACCTGATAAAATTGCGCTTCTTCGTTTTTTTCATGTCCCTTCTTTACGCCAATATGTATTTGCTGGTCCCGCATTTTCTTTTCAAAAGCAAGCCTGGCCAATTTGCAGCGGCCATAGCATTGTTTATAGCATTGGCATATCCCCTGGTGTTCTTCAACGATGAGGCAAGCAGCTTTTCGACAACGCCTTATTGGGGAGTGGCAAAATATATCTTCATATCGCTGGTATGGGTTGCGGCCTGCACGGCTATCAAACTATTTCAGCGCTGGTTGATAGATTCCCAACGAATCAGCGAATTGGAACATCTGACAAAATCTGCTGAATTGGAACAGTTAAAAAATCAGATCAACCCCCATTTCCTGTTCAATATGCTCAATAATGTCAATGTTCTCACGCAAAAAGATCCGGAAAAGGCGTCGCAGGTATTAGAGAAACTCAGCGATTTTTTGAGATACCAGCTATATGACAGCGCAAGGCCAAAGGTGCTGCTAACCTCCGAGATACGCTTTATCCATGACCTTCTCAACATGGAAAAGATAAGGCGGGATAATTTTCAATTTATTCTTTCCAGGGAAGGGCAACTCTCCGGTATTCAGGTAGCCCCGTTGCTGTTTATTACCTTCGTTGAGAATGCGGTAAAACACAGTCAGGATGCCGACAACAGGTCCTGGATTCAAATCTATTTTAGTATCCAGGAAAATGCGTTAAGCTTCAAATGCGTCAATTCAAAACCTCCATGGACGGCGCCCTCACCAGGTTCCGGTGGGCTTGGACTGACCAATGTCAAACGCAGGCTTTCTTTGCTTTACCCGGATAAGCATATACTGAAAACAGAGGATTCGGCACAAACGTATTCGCTAAGCTTAACCATAAAGTTATGAGATGTATCATCGTTGATGATGAACCCTTGGCACGAGAAGGCATTGCGTCGCTGGTAAGTAAAACACCGGAAATACAGCTCGTCGGAAGCTACAACAGTGCCCACGCAGCCGCCAGGTATCTATCCGAAGAAACGGTCGATCTGCTGTTCCTGGACATTCAGATGCCGGGAATGAACGGTATCGATTTTGCGAAATCCGTACCTCCATTGACATTGATCATTTTCACAACGGCATACGCGGAATATGCTTTGGATAGCTATGAAGTTGACGCCGTGGATTATCTGATCAAGCCAATTAAAATCGAGCGTTTTCAGAAGGCAGTTCATAAAGCAGCCAATTACCTCGACCTATTGAAATCGAGTTCCGCAGTAATCAATAGCATTCAACAAATAACCGACGACTATTTCTTTGTAAAAGCGGAAAGACGCATCTTCAAGATACGATTTAGTGATATTCTTTTCATCGAAGGTTTAAAAGATTATGTCGTGTTACAAACCGTATCGCAAAAAGTCATCACCGCAATGAACATTAAAACCATCTATGATCAATTACCCAAAAATACATTTGCGCGCGTAAGCAAGTCATACATTATCAATATGAGCCAGGTAACCTCTTTTGATAACAACACTGCCTTTATTGATAAGCACGAAATCCCGATTGGTGACGCCTATCGGACGCAGTTTTTTGATGAGTTCATAACAGGGAAATTATTGAGCCGGAACCGGTAATATGCCCTACCATGCCATACCGCCCTTTAACTTCTGATCTCTCTTCGCATAAACAGATAATAAGAATATGCAAAGCAGAGAAAAGTCGCGGCTAACAATCCCGACAATTGGGGCCAGACCACCATCAGGCTTTCGGTAAACGGAAGTGGTGCAGGAATAGCGCCCGCCATTTGCTCCATTGTCATCGGACCCAGGCTTCGCACCGATGGCATCAGCAGGGTGGTCGTCGCATCGGAAAACAACTGGCTTGGTGCCAGGCGGAGTATATTCAGCACCATTTCATTATACCCTACCAGATCCGTCTCGCTCAGGATGGTTTGCTTGGGAATAAGCGCCCCGATTACCAAATTGACAACAATCTGATAGAATACAGTAAAAAATAGCCACACGCCGATCGCTGCGAGCGCGGAAGTGGCCGTTTGTTTGAACGCAATGGAAAACAGGATCGACAAACTCAGCCAAAACCCGACATAAACCACAGCCAGGACGGCGAAAGTGAAAATTCGGAGCACTTCGGCCGGCTCGATCCATACCCCTGTAATCGACAAGCCTGCTCCGATCATAAGCAAGACAAGGGTAAAAAACAGGGTGCCTACAATGATTAATGCACTCACAAATTTTGCCAGGATCAAATTGTCGCGGTATACGGGCTGAGCCATCAGGCGGATCAACGTGCCGTTATTCTGTTCGGAATTGATCGCATCAAAGCCCAGCGCTATGCCGAGCAATGGACCGAGAAAATTCAGGAATACATGAAACGGAGGCATCGTGCCGTCTGTGGTGGTAAGCAGTTTCAGGTAGAGAAACGTGCTGTCCGGGTCCTGCATATTTGAAACTGCGCTCCTGATATTGCTCATTGAGACATATAACGCCCCCAAAAATGTGAGCACCAGCAAAGCCAGCAACAGGATAAGCCGCCAGCTCCGGATGTGGTCCGCCACTTCTTTATCAACCACCACCCGAAATGCGGTCGACGGATCAGCTGCGGGTTCACTTTTTATTAACGTACCTTTTGAAAAAACTGCGAGACTTTTCATTGGCATTGTTTTCGATTAAATTGCTATCAAAGTATTTTTGATAAATTTCATCAAGTCCGAATTCCTTCTTGTGGACACCCATTACGTCAAGCCCCCTGGCGACAAAGAAACGGACAATATCGGGCGTAACATCCGAAGCGCATGCGATCTGCACGACGTTTTCGGTAATGTGCAACTCTCGCACGTCCGGAATGTTTCGCAGTTCATCACTATATTCCCAGGAGGCTGGTAAAGGTTCTCTCACTATGACACTCACCGAGTAGGAATCTTCGGCAAAAAGGCTCTGTGAAAGCTCGTCAATATTTCCCTCCATTTGCATTTTACCCGCAGCGAAAATCCCGACGCGGTCACAAACCATTTGCACCTGGTGCAAATGGTGGGAAGATAATAAGACGGTCAATCCCTGTTCCCTGCTCAGTTGGCGTATCAGCCCAAGGAACTCTTTAACGCCAGCGGGGTCGATGCCGAGCGTGGGTTCGTCGAGGATGATTACTTCCGGCCGCTTGATTAAAACTTCCGCGAGACCGAGCCTTTGCTTCATACCGCGGGAAAATACAGACGTTCTTTTAGATGCCGAATCGCCCAGGCCGACCAGTTCCATCAGATCCAGCGCGCGTCGGTGTGCCTCATTTCCAGGGACGCCGTTTAGTTTCCCGGTATATACCAGGTTTTCAAGGGCTGTCATGCTTTCGTAAAAACCAACGCTGTCGGGCATGTAACCTACCTTGCGCTTTACCTGAATGGGATGGATCGTGGCATCGATTCCGCACACCAGCGCTTTGCCCGATGTCGGTTCGGTAAGCCCGAGCATCATCAGAATGGTCGTAGTCTTCCCTGCTCCGTTCGGGCCTAACAAACCGAATATTTCCCCCTTTTCGATTTTCAGGTTCAGATCATCGACTGCCTTCAGAGAACCGTAACATTTAGTCAACCCCTTCAAATCAATGACAGGATTTTCCATACTGTTTATCGTCTACCGTATTTTCTGATTAACCTGAATATCAAACCGATGGCAAGTAAAATAACGAGAATTCCGAGCCAGCCGGATAGTAAGGACGTTTTGACGGTGATCCGGAAAGCAGCGTCAGCGTTGGCATTCGGGGTTTTGGCCGTAAACGTGGAAACGTAATCCCCGGCTATCGTTTTGTCCGGAACATGCACCTTAGCCGTTACTTCGATAGAACCGGATGGGTCTATACGCTCGACTTTCGCCGGCTCAAAGGTAACCTGCCATTTGGGTGGTGTCTGGGCTGTCAGTTCCACATCGGCAAGCGGCAGGGTGCCCGTGTTCTTGATTGTACACACGATCTGCTCCACGCTGCCTTCGGTGACATTTTCACTAAGCCGTCCGGAAGGGGTCGTCAATTCAATCTTGTAGGCACCTTTGAGAACCGCTTCAAGATTGAGCTTAAGCGTGTCGACCGGCGAAACAGCCGTTACCGGAATGGCATATTTTCCCGGCTTGGAATAAGGATTTGCAGTGAATTCGACAGATACTTCCTGCGTCGCACCCGGTTCGAGATGGATCGAGGTGACAGGACTGCCCAAAGTGCGGAAGGATACCAGCCAGCCGGTGGGTATTTTCGCATCCAACGCATAAATCTTCGCCTGACCCGACCCGTTTTTCAGCGTTGCCGAATACCGGAATGGCTCGTTCGCACTGGCTTCCAGATTAAACAAGTTGGTCTGAAAAGAAGAGCTTCCGTTTGGTTTACCCGAAGGCTGTGCCTGTGAACTTACCGAAAGGGCGGCTGTGAAAAGTAAACCGCAGATGGAATAAGTGTTGTACTTTTTTAAGAATGGACAAAAAAGAGACATAATCTAACAAACAAAAGTTATCACTAAGTTTCATTTATTAAAGAATGGTTGCAAAGCCTCGATCGGCCTACGCACTCTAATTGCCGCGAAAATAAAAAATGAGTGAATTTTTCAAAAATCTGTTCAATAAAATTTCACCTCCTGCCAGGTTTGTCAGTTTTCTGCAGTGTAAATCTGTCAGAAGAGATGTCAGGACCCTGAAAAAATTTCCGGCAAATCCAGATTGGAACGCAGTTTGAACCAGTGTGGTCAGGCAGGCGATAACGGCCGGCCGAAAGTTCATTACTCATTGTTCAACTTTTTAAAAAGGAGGTTAATTATGTCACTCATCAAAAGGAACGGGCTACTGCCCGCAACATTCCCGGCGCTGTTCGACGATTTCTTTGGCCGCGAACTTTTTAACTGGGGTAACAATAATTACTCGGCCACCAGCACGACAGTGCCTTCGGTAAACATCCGCGAGACAGGCGACAATTTCGAAGTTGAAATGGCCGCTCCCGGAATGGACAAAAATGACTTCAAGGTCGAGCTGGATGGCAATACGCTCACCATCAGTTCTCAGAAAGAACAGAAGCAAGAGTCCGACCATGAGGGATACAGTCGCAGGGAGTTCAGCTACCAATCTTTCCAGAGAAGCTTTGTCCTTCCAAGAGACGTGGTCGACGTCGAGCACATAGCAGCCAGATATGAGAATGGCCTGCTTCATCTGACCATACCTAAACAGGAACAAGCAAAACATAAAGCTCCAAGGCTTATTGAGATTGCTTAATAGAAAAAAGAGGGTTTGCTGAGCAAGCCCTCTTTTTTATTGACGTCGCCCTGGTGTATCGTTTATCTAATCACCGTATTTTAAAAATTAAACCCAAAATGCAAACCCGGCTGCCCGAAGAAGAATCTGGACCATCTGTCGTCAACTTGTTTAAACGAATCGGGCATTTTTGATTGATATGGGCGGTGGGTAACAGCTATTGATGGTTGTATAAAAAGCCCGTCCTTGAAAAGTTTAATATGATAACCAACAGAGTAAGTGTTAAATATTTGAAAGCCCTTATCTATCTTCTTGCCGTTGTCATTTACAAAAGTCTGAAAAGCAGGCATCACGTCAACCTGAGCAAAAAGGCCTTTCCACAGAAATCTTTGGTAATTAAGTGAAACTCCGCGTTCGCGAATATAACCTGGAAATCCTTCTCCTTCTGCTTCATATGATTTTCCGAAAGGGATACCGATTGGCCAGGCATACTTCCAGGTTTTAAATTCAAGAGAAATAACATCCCTTCCTGTAATCCGATAACCTAAGTTCAGATAGATCATTTCAGGCGGATTGTTGTCAGGTATCAGATTAGCAATCATAAATAAAGTACTGCCCATAAAGTACCTTCGGTAAGTAGTGTCTTGTCGGGAGTATTGAGCTTTAACTTGCAGACTACCTGCTATCATTAAAATCAAGGCGGAACGTAAAATTTTCTTTTGCATGTTTACTCTTATTATTGCATGATACTGCAAAGGTAGCTTGGCACGTCGCCTAAATACGTTCACTTAAGTTAAGAAATGAATCCGTACTGGACATTGAAGAAGAAGATACGAATTTGAACCTGAGTTACCTGCTGAATTGAGCCGGCAGACAGTCTGAGAAGTATGGATTCGCATCGCCACAGGGCCAACGTAATAGTCTAATGGAGGGGTTTTGTGAATTCGCTAATGTTGGCTTTGCGGGGGCGTTCCA
Source organism: Dyadobacter sp. BHUBP1 (assembly GCF_050587785.1). Classification (NCBI taxonomy): domain Bacteria; kingdom Pseudomonadati; phylum Bacteroidota; class Cytophagia; order Cytophagales; family Spirosomataceae; genus Dyadobacter; species Dyadobacter sp. BHUBP1. The sequence continues at coordinate 33,620 of NZ_JBOBIH010000013.1, read as the reverse complement.
GGCAAACGGATGATGACCAGGGCCGTCCTCAATGTCAGGTGCTGAGAGAAAATGACTCTTAATCATTGTTTTTTTCTACTATCCTTGCCCGTAGCCTGCTCAATGATTGTGGTTTTATTCCGAGGTAACTCGCCAGCTGGTGTTGGGGAACGCGTTGAATCAGATCTGGCCTTTTTTGTAACAGATTCAAATATCGCTGTTCGGGCGAAGATGTCTTAAACTCATCAAAACTAATTTGTTGCTTCGCCAAAAATTCCTCTGCCAATATTCTGCAAAGGGTTTCAAACTTCGGAAACTTGCTAAATATTTCGTTTTCTATATCAGGGTTTGAAACTAGCAGAATGGTGTCGTTCACACAAGATACGTAATATTCTGACGGCGCTTTATTGACCACACAATGCGGCGTCAATGCTTCCATTTCTGTGTAGAAAGCGGTGGTCCTCTCCTCTCCGTCTATTATGTAGTACGTCCGGATACAGCCTTTAAGAACAAAGTACCCATCATCAGATTTTTCTCCTTCTCTGAGTAAAATTGTGCCTTTTTTTAATGAGTGGAATATAGCCAAAGAAAGGACTGCGCTCTTCTCGTCCTCTGTTAATGAAACGTATCTTGATATAAAGCCAAATAATAAATCTTGCATTGTTCTACATTGTTACTGTCTCCGTTTTACACTCGCCATCCATCTATGATATAGGAACCTTTCAATAGAAACAACATACCGGTCAATAACCCCTACGAGGCTACTCAAATTTTGCGTACATCGTCACTCCCCATTGCTACCCGTGCGTCCGGCAATTGCTGTTCCGGCTTGCCGAGATACGCATTGATGGACTTTGCAGCCCCTCCCACGCCAGTCACTCTACCAGCTACGCATTTCACTGACCTGAAGGTGGACAATAGCCGGTCTTATCGTGGCACGCAGTTCACGGTTGGTCGGACGCCTATAGTCGTTACCGGAACAGGACGACGGCTCGTATGATCTAATGGGACGCGACGCGTAATCATCAAGCGGTATTTTGACGAATACCCAATCTACTCTGGAACATTATCACGGCGATCCAAATTCATATGCAATTGGAGGTGGAAACCATGTTGCATACATTCCAAGTCAATATGCTTTCACTGTTCAAGGTAAATAGAATACCTTTTTACAAAGGACAATTATTCGACCGAATTCGAATCTATTGCTCGAAAGCTGAAAACGGCGATGATGTAATGCTTTTGAAATCGGTTATGAATAACAGAAACTTGGATTTGCAGTTCAAGTCTGATCCGGTATTGACAAACAATATGCCTTTAAAAGTACTCTGCCAAACGCATCAGGCGAGGCAGGGGGATCCATGGATTTTGAAAGTACCGAAGTGTATAGTGATGATAATGATGGTTTGTGCTTCTCAACAGCACGAGGATCGATTATCATGTAGTCAACGACGTATTGCCCCGATGTATTACAAAAATAAATAACGTATAGCTTAGTAGTATAGCTGGTGAATCGTTGAACGGATTGAACACCCATTCAACGATTGCAGCATCCCAGAGCGTTAGGAACCGCAGTCACGAAGCGGGCATCAGTGCAGAAAATATCTGCGTTCCTCGTTATCGTAAAATAGAAAACCTGATGAAAAAAGCAAAAAAACATCTTTTATCAGGGTCAGAATCATATATTTGGTAAAATATAATAGATAGCTCCCTACGACACGGTATTTCTATTTGAAAAAAACAATACTTCGAACGCATGAAAAACGTCCACATTCTGTCCGAAATCCTTAAGAACCATCTGATTCAATTCCCTTTTGTACAAAAGATATCTTCCCTGATTAACCATACAACTGGCCTAAATGGGCAAAACAGTGAAGCGCTGCAGTCCACCTTCAATGACTATAATAGTGTTACTGATGTCAAAGGTTGCTCAATTCTCGAGTTGGGGCCGGGACATACCTACCAACTCATGGAATTGGCATTGCAAAAAGGGGCTACGCGCGCAGTAATTGCAGATATAATCAAATATTTAGACGATCAGATAATAGAAAAAACAGGAATTGACTACATTATTTATGATGGTGGTACAATTCCACTCGATGCGCGAACATTCGATCTGATCTGGAGTCACACAGTGTATGAGCATCTACGTTATCCAAAGGTAACTGTTGATGAGACTTTTAGATTATTAAGACCTGGCGGTGTTGCGCTGCACCACATTGATTTAAGAGACCATTTAGTACTTGATGAAAACAACCCTGACACGTTCAATAATCTTCAATACAGCCAAGAATTGTTTAAAAAAATGACCTGGAACCGGTCAATATATGTAAACAGACTCAGGATGTCTGAATGGGTTCGTTTACATGAACAAGCAGGATTCAAGGTCGAAATTCTAAAAACCTGGGAAAGTCCAGCAGTACAGAAAAAATACCGAAAAAAGGCGATTGCGTATCTCCAAAAATATTCAGAAACCGACGCCATTACTTCCCAAATATTTATTAAAGCGACCAAACCCTTGCAATCGTAATACGGTTTGCGTGTTGATACAACCATCTTTATACCTCTACGATTGTCGCTATATAAATTGCTACCGCAGTGTGCTTCAGAAGCATGATTCCACAGTTCCATTTATTTGCCAAAACGAAAGTCGAAACAGAATCGGATCGAAAACGCCTAAATTGGAAACAAGCATTGCCAGTCAGCAAAGCAAGTTAGACTCAGATCGCCGAGTTTACATCCTTTCAGATCTTACGATAAATTGTGGGGATTTTTTCACTCAGTCTAGTTTAGGATGTTACCGTCTCAATCGGAAGCATTAGGTAGATGAAGGAGTAAGCCATCGGGTTTATTAATAACAGGAGATTCAATTTATGGGATAATTTATGTCCCGTGCAAGTGACCAGTAGCGTGTTAAAGCTTATCTTAGTTTCTGGCAGTGACCGAGACATTCCGTTGGTGCGGCCGGTTTTGTAGGTCCGACCGCACAAGAACGCCATTGACTTGCCAAAATTCCAGCGGGATTACTTCTACGTCGCCGCCTGAACACTTAAAGCCTTCCGTGGGGTTGGAAGGGATATACTTCTTTTTAACCCCAATTTTGACGATCTGACGCACCCATTTCACTTCTTTTCGGGCTGTTACCTCAGCCAATGGTTTAGCAACGTGTAGCGTCAAATAATCATAGAGGTCATCTGCAAAGGTGTCACCAAGAGAAGAAAAGTAAATGTCCTCGCGATCAAAATGGTATTTGATGAAACCAGCCACCTTCTTTTTGGTGGTGCGCCAGTGCTTCAAGGTCTCAAACGAAGCATTTTCCCGTTCCACGCGCTTCTCAAACTTTGCAATAAACTCATCAAAGACTTCCAGCACGGTTTGCTCATTCTTTGCGGCGGGCTTGGCTAGTAGCTTTGACTGCTCGATCGCAGGCTTGCCCAGGTAGACATTCTTAACCATTGCAGGGGTCACCTTAGGGAACTGAGTCTGAAGGCCGTTGAAGATCCGTTCGACGTCAGTTTGCAGTTGGGCCAGTTTCTGGTTCGCCAGTTTTACTTCCAGTCCTGAGCCAGTAACCTGCTTGACATCCGAGTCCCAGGATGCCGGGCTCACTTTCTTGCCAGTTGAGATTTCGGTGTACTTACCGTCGATTGTGATTCTGGCATAAATAGGAGCTTTGCCGTCTGCTTTCGCTTTTTGTCTGTACAGCCAGAAGAGTACAGTCAGGTTCTGTTTGAAATTCATCATCCTCACAGTTTAAGGTTAGAAAAACATTGATGTTTGAGAAACCTTGGTCAAAATCGCCTCTGTCAAACATGTCCATTCGGTAACCTAATTTAGCAAGCAAAGCAGGTTACCGAATAGGTTACCGAATGCTTTGATCTGGAATGAATCAGAATGATATGCTTATCTTCGAAAACAGTGAAAAAATGACGTTTTTAAACAAAAAAAGCGCCTTTTGAGGCGCTTTAAGTGATCCCGCTGGGATTCGAACCCAGGACCCATACATTAAAAGTGTATTGCTCTACCAGCTGAGCTACGGAATCATTTTCTACTTGCTTTGGGCTTTCGAAGTTCTGCAAGTCTTGGATTAGCCGTGGCGTTTTCCGTAATTGCGATGCAAAAGTAGAATTCTTTAAAGTATAATGCAAGTACCCTACAAGAAAAAACTGTTTTTTTCGTTTTTGTTTCTGGCTTTTTTCGTGCCAGATGTGGCCTTTTGCGCCAACCGGAAGGAGCTCAAAACCGCTGATTCTCTGTTCGCTATCGCGAGGTATGCGGAGGCGCAAACGCTCTACAAAAAAAATTTCAGCCTGACAGAAAAAAATAGCCAGGTATTACTTTTGAAGCTCGCTTTCTTAGCAGAAAAGACCAACAATTACACCGATTGCCTTTTTTTTCTCAGCAAATTAGCCCTGGTACAGCCTTCAAGGCATCTTTTTGAAAAAATGGACAAGCTCGCCAAGGAGCAAAATCTAAGTGGCTATGAATTCGACGATTACAACTATTTCATAATATTTTATCGAAAATATGGTGATTACATTCCAATATTGCTCCTAACTTTGGGCACCTATATAGTTGTCATAATGGTTACTAAGACACGCAGGAAGGAGCCTATTTTGCAGATTCACAAAGTCTCTATTATCGTTTATCTGCTCGCGTTGCTGGGAATATTAAATGTGCCTTCCCTTTATCAAACGTGCATCATTGTGAATGAAAATACCTTCCTCCGCGACGAACCTTCCTCGGCTGCCGGTGTGGTCGACAAAGTTGGGAAAGGCCATAAACTGACAATTATTGGGTCTGTCGACCATTGGGACAGGGTCATTTGGAACAATCGGATCGTGTATATTCGTAAAAGCGATCTGTGGAACATTTAACAGACCCGGTTGGTATCATTTTTGCAACATATGAGTTTGTATGTATATTTAGGAGTCAAATTTTTTAATTAACGCTGTATGAAAAAGCCAATGAAACGTTTTTTACTATTGATCGCAGGAGTTTTGATGTTAGGTTTTGTAACTTCTTGTAAAGAAGAGGGGCCTCATAAAGATGACATTGTAAAGCTGTCGGCCGTCATCAATAGTAGCGCCACGATGCCAAAATCTACATCTTCCGCGCAGGGAACTGGTGTTTTTGAATACAACAAGGTTACTATGGAGCTGAAATACAACATCACTTACCAGAACATCACTCCTACCTCGGTGAACATCCACGCTGCCAATCCTGCCTGGCAAGTTGGCGGTATTGTTTTCCCACTTGCTGATAAGCCTGCCGGTAACCAGGTGCAAGGCTCGGTGAAACTGAACCTGGAACAGCAAACCCAGCTTATCACTGGTATGATGTATGTAAATATCCCGACTGAGCTGTACTACTACGGAGAAATCCGCGGACAGATACTGGTCGACAAATTCGAAAAGTAATCCACATTTCGCCATACAAAAAAGGCTTTCGGGATCGCCGAAAGCCTTTTTTATGCCCTACTTTTTACCTTTCTTCTTCTGCCTCGATTCGAATTCCTCAATCTCCCGCATCAGCGCTCCAAGGTCGTCGGTGGTATCGGCTGTGAATTCGAGCGTCTCCGCATAATCTTCGGCGGTCAACTTCACCACCGCGATGGGCTTGTCGAGATATTGCTGTATCTGATCGAGTACAGGCTTTTCTTCTTCACTGCAAAACGACACCGCGATACCCTTCTGCATCCCGCGACCGGTACGGCCTACACGGTGAACGTAATTTTCGGGTTGCTCGGGCAAATCGTAGTTGATCACGTAATCCACATTCGGGATGTCGATTCCACGCGCACTCACATCCGTCGCAATCAATACTTTTACATTACCTTTCTTAAACTCGTTCATGGCCGTGAGGCGGTCGGCTTGCTCTTTGTCTCCGTGAATGGTCAGGCTTTTAATCTCCATACGTTCGAGCGCCTTGTACACACGCTCAGCCCGCACCTTCGTGCGTACGAACACGAGTATCTTTTTATCTGCATTCTGGCGAATCACGCGTTCCAGGAAAAAGCGCTTGTCGTCCATGGCCACAAAGGCAACGGAATGATCGATGTTCTTGGCAACCGGATTTTTAGGTGAAATCTGGATCCGGATCGCATTCCTGACCAGTGAATAGGCGAGTTTCTTGATCTTTTCATCAATGGTAGCCGAGAAAAAAAGCGTTTGCCTTCTTTTAGGTAAATGCCGGATCAGGTCCTGAATATCCTTAATGAACCCGAGATCGAGCATATGATCGGCTTCGTCGAGAATGAGCGTATCCACGCGGTCGAGCTTGATGTAGCCCTGGCTCACGAGATCGAACATCCGGCCAGGCGTCGAAACGAGAATATCAATGCCCTTTTCCAGCTTCGCGATCTGCGGCCCTTGCTCCACCCCACCGAACACGCTGAAAGTTTTCACTTTGGTATGGCGCGAAATGCTTGCAAACACCTCGGCAATCTGAATCGCCAGCTCTCGCGTAGGCACCATGACCACGCATTTGATTCCCTCCGACCGGCTCGAAGCCTTTTGTTTATGCAGTTTATCCACCACCGGGATCGCAAAAGCGGCTGTCTTGCCGGTACCCGTCTGCGCAATCGCCAGCACATCCTCCCCTTTCATTACCGCCGGAATGGCTTTAAACTGAATATCGGTCGGTTTTTTGAACCCGGCCGCTTCCAGGCTCCGCTTGATCTCCGCGGCAATGGGGTAATCTTCAAATTTCATAAGCAAATAATGGGGCAGACCGGCGCCGGCCTGCCCTTCGTTTTAATGGGAGTGCAAAGATAACCGGTTATCCGGCAATGCATGAGTTATTACAGGCCCGGCTCGTAAAACCGCAAGCGGTTTCGAAGCGAAGCAACTTCCCTGTCCAGATGTTCGATACGGTTAAGCAGTCCCTGAATGGCTTCAATCCCTTCCAGATTGATGTCGAGCTCGCGGTGAAGGCGGATAATGCGTTCGATGTGGTTCAACTGCGGGACCTGCAAAAAACGGTTGTTACCGACAATCACGGTTTCGATCAGATCGTGTTCCTGCAATGACTCTACAAACTCGTATTCCACATCATAATTCATGCAGAACACCTCGATGGCAATCAATTGATCATTTTCCATATCGTTTTCAGGATTTAGACAATTCTGTAAACAATTCCTTCTGGCGATCGGTCAGGTTGGTCGGGATTTTGACATCGAAAGTTACGTAAAGATCACCGAACTGGCCCTCTTGTTTGTAAACAGGAAACCCCTTTCCTTTCAGGCGTACCACACTGCCATTCTGTGTCTCCGGTTTCACGGGCAACTTCACTTTCCCGCTCATTGTCTCCACCACCAGCTCGCCGCCCAGCACTGCCGTGTAAAGATCCAGCTCTGCTTTCAAATGCAGATCATTGCCTGATCTTCTGAATTTTTCGTCGGTTCCTACCGAAAAAGTAATGTATAAATCTCCGTTAGGTCCGCCGTTGCTTCCAGGTCCGCCATGGCCTGCTATCTTGATGGTCTGCCCGTTTTCAACGCCTGCCGGCACGGTAATACGAATGTTTTTGCCATTCACCGTCAGGGTTTGCTTGTGCGTTTCATAGGCGTCGCGGAGGCTCAGATGGATTTCGGCCTGGTAATCCTGTCCACGGAAACGAGCCTGCCTGCCGCCGCCGAAACCGGAACCGAACATCGATTCGAAGAAATCGGAGAAACCTTCACTGCTACCGCCATACCACTGGCCCTCCTGCCCTCCTGCCTGGCTGCGCGCCTGCCGCGCCCGTTCGAATTCCTCGCTATGTTGCCAATCCTTACCGTACTTATCGTACTTTTTACGCTTTTCCGGGTCGCTCAGCACCTCATTCGCTTCGTTCAGTTCCTGAAACTTCTTCTGCGCTTCCTTGTCGTTCGGGTTCAGATCAGGATGGTATTTTCTCGCCAGTTTCCTGTAAGCGTTCTTAATGGCCTTATCGTCAGCATTTTTGTCAAGTCCGAGTATTTTATAATAATCTACAAAAGCCATAAATATTCAATCTGTTGAAGTGAATAATGGTTTATAAAACAGTCCCCTACTTTCGTGCCAGCATTTTAATGTACAAATCTTCCACCTTCTTTCTCGCCCAGGGAGTTTTTCTCAAAAATTTGAGACTTGATTTCACGCTGGGATCGTTTTGAAAGCTATTGATATTGACATAATAACCCATTTGCTCCCAACCGTAATAATCAACGAGTTCATTCAAAATCACTTCGAGCGTTTTGCCATGCAGCGGGTTATTGGGTTGTGATTCCATACGTACCATTTGAAAAATGTTGCTGTGTCTTTTAAAGTAGATTTCTGTTCTTAAATAATTATTATGCAGGTTGATTAGTTCAAAACCTAAATCCTGTCCGATGGATCAGATAAAATGGGGTATTATCGGTTGCGGCAATGTGACCGAAGTCAAAAGCGGGCCCGCATTCAATAAGGTACCCAACTCTTCGCTCGTAGCCGTTATGCGGCGCGATGGCGCGCTGGCCAAAGACTATGCCGAACGCCACGGCGTACCCAAATGGTATGACAACGCCGAAGCGCTCATCAACGACCCTGATATCAACGCGATTTACATCGCCACGCCGCCCGATGCCCACGAAAGCCTCGCTTTCAAGGCAATGCAAGCGGGGAAGCCCGTTTATATCGAAAAACCCATGGCCCGCACCGCCGCCGAATGCGACCGCATCAACGCCGAAAGCAAGCGTACCGGCGTACCCGTTTTTGTGGCCTATTACCGCCGCGCACTGGACTACTTCCTGAAAGTAAAAGAATTGATCGACAAAAAAGTAATCGGAGATATTCGTTTCATTGATATTTGCCTCCAATGGCAACCCTATGATGAAGAGGTCGGCCCGAATGCAAAGCCTCGCTGGCGCGTCAAACCGGAAATTTCAGGCGGCGGACATTTCCACGACCTGGCTTCGCACCAGTTCGACCTGCTCGAATTTATTTTCGGGCCTATCCGCCACGCATCGGGGATCGCACGCAACCAGGCGGGCCTGTACGAGGCCGACGATATTGTCGTCGCCAATTTTGAATTCGAATCGGGCGTGTTGGGTAAAGGGAGCTGGTGCTACACCATCGACAAAGACCAGCGCGAGGACGAAACGCAGATCATCGGCTCCAAGGGCCGCATAACCTTTTCGTTTTTCGAGAAATTTGACATTCGCGTCGAAACCTCGGAAGGTATCGAAGTCTTCCACATTCCTTATCCGCAGCACGTACAGCAGCCGCTCATCGAATCCATCGTGAAAGAACTGCGTGGCGAAGGAAAGAGCCCGAGCAGCGGAGATACAGGCGCACGGGCGAACCTGATCATGGACCGGATTACGCAAAAGCAATAATTTTAGGATGCAGAATACAAATGCACGGGATATTGCTGTTATTTAAAAGATTCTTAGTACTCAAATTCAATAGTCATGGCCAAAGGAAAAAACCTGGACAAGGGGAGCGCCAAAAAAGAGGCAACCAAATCCCTGAAAGAAAAAAGAGCCGATAAGAAGGCAAAAAAGGACGGCAAGAAGGATTACTAACCTTTCCGGAACGCCCTCTTCCCGAATGGCTCCCGCAACGCAATGCAGGAGCCATTTCGCTTTTAGTAGATCTCCCGGTTAGTCTTGTATTTGGAAAGCCGTTTCCGCGAGCGGACGATTTTCGAATGGATCCTGTTCTTTTCATCCGGTGTGAGGACGTCGTCGGCCAACGCTTTGTCGATCGTCAATTCGATTGCATTGCGCTCCTTTTTCAGTTTGGCGTACTCGTTGGCGGTCAGCTTGTGGCTTTTATATGCGGCTTCGATTTGGCTGTTAAGCTTTCGGAGCTCCGCTTTGAAGTTTTGGGAATGAGCGCTGTGGGTTATCAGTATGGTAATAAAGCTGGCAAAAAGTAATTTCATGGCTATAATGAATGTCCTGCTGTTGAGGCTTAAAACGGATGCGAATATAAAGCTGCGTCATAAACGGTCCCAGCCCGGCTTAGTGACTGGTGCAGATAGTGCGCAAGTTTCGGGTTGGCTACCCGGGCTACACAAGCCAAATTTGTATCAACAAATTAAAAAATCCAATGGACCAGCAAACTTATAATTACGACAAAATCGCGAAGGCCATCGAATATATCGTGGCCAATGCCAAAGAACAGCCCACGCTCAATGAGGTGGCCGACGAGGTCAGTATCAGCCAGTTTCACTTCCAGCGCATGTTTTCGGAATGGGCGGGCGTGAGTCCGAAGCGGTTCCTGCAATACATTACTGCGGGGTACCTCAAAGACCGGATCAGGGAATCGAACAACCTGGTCGAGCTCGCCGAATCGGCCGGGCTTTCAAGCCAGAGCCGTGTATACGACCATTTTATTTCGATCGAGGGCGTTACTCCCCAGGAATATAAAAGTGCCGGCAAAGGATTGGTAATCAACTACGGGTTTCACGAAACGCCCTTTGGCGATTGTTTCATTGCCGCCACCGACAGGGGCATTTGCGCCATGGCGTTCGTGGACGAGGCCACACGTGACTTTCAACTCATCGAACTCGCCCGAAAATGGCACTACGCCACCATCCGTCCCGACCAGCAACTGACGGCAGGATACGTACAGCGCATATTCAACTCTGCGCAACAGTCGCTTGAAAAGTTACCGTTGCTCGTACAGGGCACCAACTTTCAGTTGAAAGTTTGGGAAGCTTTGCTAAGCATTCCGCAGGGTGCCGTGACCACCTACCAGCAGATCGCAGAGCGTATCGGCCATCCGAAAGCCGTCCGCGCGGTAGGTTCGGCCGTGGGCGACAACCCTATTGCCTACATCATCCCCTGTCACCGCGTGATCCGTAAAGAAGGCGTTCTGGGCGAGTACCGATGGGGCAGCTTACGTAAAAAGGCATTGATTGGTTGGGAGGCAGCCCGTCAGGATGAGGAATATTTTGCACAGGAGCACACCATATTGAAATAGTACAATAAAGATAATTTATCATTACAACATTCTGTATTACAACCCAATAACTCTGCAAACAATGCAACTTTTCCGTGTTGGACTGATTATGGATGAGCAGTTTTCAAACTATTAACCAAAATCAAAACATCAACATGAAAAAGAAACTGATCCTAATGCTGGCAGTTTTTGCTTTGATCGTAACAGCGACGTCGGCCAGCTTTGCGCAGTTCTCGCTCGGGTTGCAGGGCGGAATCGCCAAATCCAACGTGGAAGATTCCAAGACAGTAGCTGGTGGTGGCGTGAACCTCCGGGTATTTGCTTCACCGCAATTTGCTGTCGGTGTCGCCGGTAAAATCTACGCCGACGGCAGTGATTATAACGTTGCCGGGCAAAAGCTAAGCACGACAGGAACGCTCACCCCGGTAACCGGTACGCTCGACTTTTTTTTCACCGACGGCGCGATCCGCCCTTATATTGGTGGTGATGCCGGCGTGTATTTCTCGAAGTACAAAGCTAAATGGAATGGGGAAACGGTGCTGGAATCATCCAAACACAGCAACTTCGGTACCGCGCCGAGAGCGGGTGTGGTGTTCGCATTCGGAAACCTCGGCATTCAGGTGGAAGGTATCTACCATTTCGTATTTGGTAACAAAAACCACAGCTCCGAAACCGGCAGCGTGGATAACATCGATTTCGAATCCACTTCGAAATTTGGTGGTGTAAATGTCGGCCTCATATTCGGGCTGGGCGGCAAGTAATTTTCTGCAATGCACGCAAATCTCAAACGCGCCATCCCGGCGCGTTTTTTTGTTGTGATCAAATCCGGCATTAACTTGCCTGCTCATTGACAAGCAACCCATTGGCAGAACCGACATCATTTCCAGAACAGCTTTGCAACTGGCTGACATCCATTTCGTTTCAATGCAGCACAGGAGAACAGCCAGATTTTGTATTACCGGTTCTGGAAGTAACCAATGGGGATCAAGTGGTTATGAAAATGATCCCGGTAGGCCTCGCTACCTGGCAAAAAGAGGGGCATGAAAGCTTGCTGAATCAGTTGAAAGAATGCCTGGGAGCCTTTCGCAGCGTAGGGATCCCGGCAGTAGTAATTTGGGAAGATTACTGGCTGTCCCGAAAAAGTATCGTCCAATCACGGCTGGCGGCCATGCTGGGCCAATCGACCAAAATCCCTGCGCGCCTGGCGTTGGCACGGAGAATCGACAATGCCACCACGGCCCAGTTCCTGGAAACCAACCATTTGAATGGCAGTACGATGTCGAAATTCCGGTACGGCTTGTTTTTACCGAAACGATATTACCGTGTATTGCCGGAAGGTTTCCTTTTCAATGCATCGGCAGACGAACTGCTGGTTGCTGTCGCTACTTTCAGCAACGCCCGCATTTTTGAGCAAAACGATGAACCATTCCGGTCGCATGAACTAATCCGGTTCGCCAGTTTATTGGGCACAAACGTAGTAGGCGCGCTGGACAAGCTGTTGAACGCATTCATCCGTGACAAATCACCGGACGATATTATGACGTACGCCGATCTTGAATGGTCCGACGGCCGGAGCTATAAACGGCTGGGATTTGAGGAAAGGGGGAATATGCCCCCGCGCAAGGCCTATGTGGACGTGACACATATGCGTCGCGTACGCACGCGCGAGCAAACCTATCAAGCTGACGGGCGACCGCCGGTCGAGTATCTGACAGTGTATAATTTGGGCAGTATCAAATATGTGAGGGACATTAAAATTAACAAAAATGAGTCCTGAAACCCCGCTATTAATCATTCTGGGCCCAACGGCCTCGGGCAAAACACATTTGGCTACCCGTGTCGCGCACGTGATCGGCGGAGAAATTATTAGCGCAGATTCGCGGCAGGTATACCGGCAAATGGATATCGGTACGGGTAAGGACCTCGAAGAATACGTGGTGAATGGAACCCCAGTCCCCTACCATCTGATCAACATCCGCGATGCCGGCGAGAAATATAATGTAAACGATTTCCAGCACGAGTTCGCCGATTCATACCAGCAAATACTCGCCAACGGGCGCGTTCCGATCGTTTGCGGCGGGACCGGATTCTACATTTATGCCCTACTAAAAGGGCACGCCAACGATACGGTGCCGGTGAATGAAGTGCTGAGGGCGGAGCTGGAATTACTTTCCACCGAACAACTAACCGCAAGGTTTCACGCCTCCGACTCCCGTTACCATGCATTAGCGGATATTTCTACGCGCAAAAGGCTCATCCGCGCACTGGAAATAGCCGCTTACCTGAACGAACATCCTGAAACAGACATAGATTTTGGCGCAGCGTCCTTTGTCTATCCGGCACAGCTGTTCGGCCTGAACCCGCCGGTCGAAACCCGACGGGACCGCGTTAGTAAAAGGCTCATCACCCGGTTAAAGCAAGGTTTAATAGAAGAAGTACAAAACCTTTTAAATCAAGGAATTGAACCCGATTCATTAATCTACTACGGTTTGGAATACAAATATGTAACCCTGTACCTTACAGGCGCAATGACCTTTGACGAAATGCATTCCAAGCTCGAAACCGAAATCCATCGGTTCGCCAAACGGCAGATGACCTTTTTCAGAAAAATGGAAAAGGATGGTCTGAAAATCAACTGGATACCCGACGAATGGCCTGAAAGTGAAAAAATCCAATTCATCATTACGCATTATCGGGAATTTAAAAGCGGCAATGCCGGTAATATGTCAGTGTAAACCAACCTAAAAAACGTCGTTAAACAATGAATCGCAAATGGAGCAGCCTGTTGTTGCTGCTGGTACTGAGTGTAACGGATGCATACCTCCTCGCGCATCCGAATCTGATTGGGAAAATCGGAGTATTGGTGTACAAGCATCATTATATCCGCAATTTCCCAAGGGCGCTGCTCACCGTCATGCTCGTGGTGGGCGTATCGCTGGCTGTTTGTGAGCTGGTTTACAGATTTACGCAAAAGAAAACGGCGATATTCAGCTATCTCGTCCTTACGGGCATTGCGCTGTTCTGGTTTATGTATGTGTTTGTGACTTTTTCTTCATTTTCCTACCGGATTACGGGCAAATCGTTCATTTACGGGGCGCATTTGTTGCCGGTCATCCTGACGGGGCTGAACCTGCGGTATCTCATTAAACGGATACTCGCCAAAGGGCCGCATAACGATGCCTTAGCAGGAGGAAAAAGTGGCCCAGAAGCCCCATAATGGGGCTGCGAGCCCATAAATTGTTGTCCGGAGGGCCCGAGACAATAGAATATTCTTATAAATCCTTCAAATTGTGAAATATTATTGTTTCTGTCTTGAATTTTCACAAATAAACCACGGATAATAATAGAAAGTACGCGGTTTTTTAGGATATTGCGGCTTGTGTCGGACCGGGAAATGGTTAAACCCGCAGCCATTTAACACAAAATTAACTTGTTGGGTAAGTAAATCGCTGTTAACGAAAAACTTTGTTGAATTGACCGATTGGCCTGCCTGTTCATTAACCCTTTTAATTTTATTCTTATTTCTATGTCCCCAATAGCTGAATTGACCCTTGATGGTAAAAAGTACGAGTTCCCGATAATTGAAGGAAGTGAGCAGGAAAAGGCGATAGATATTTCCAAATTGCGCGACCAGACAGGGTATATTACAATTGACCCAGGTTACAAGAATACCGGTGCGACCAAAAGCGCCATTACATTTCTGGACGGTGAAGAAGGCGTACTGAATTACAGAGGTTACTCGATCGAGGACCTGGCCGAAAAATCTTCTTTCCTCGAAGTAGCATACCTGCTCATTTACGGAGAGCTTCCTACCGAAAAGCAATTCGCTGAATTTGAACATGAAATCCGCACGCATACGCTCGTAAACGAGGATATGCGCAAGATTTTCGAAGGCTTCCCCGTTAATGCGCACCCAATGGGCGTACTCTCTTCGCTCGTGAGCGCGATGAGCGCTTTCTACCCGGATGCCAACGCTCAGAATTCGGAAGCAGAAACGCAATTGCACATTATCCGCCTGCTCGCAAAACTGCCTACGATCGCAACCTGGTCGTACAAAAAATCGCAGGGGCACCCGGTAAATTACCCGCAAAACGAACTCGACTACTGCTCGAACTTCCTGAACATGATGTTCTCGCTGCCCGTAGCGAAATACAATGTGGATCCGGTTGTTTCCGCAGCATTGAATAAACTGCTTATCCTCCACGCCGACCACGAGCAAAACTGCTCTACCTCGACAGTAAGATTGGTGGGATCTTCGCACGCCAACATTTTCTCATCCATTTCTTCCGGCATCAGCGCATTGTGGGGGCCACTTCACGGCGGTGCCAACCAGGAGGTGATCGAAATGCTGGAAGCGATCAAGGCTGACGGCGGTGATACGCAGAAGTATATTAATATGGCGAAAGACAAAAGCAGCGGCTTCCGCCTGTTCGGTTTCGGGCACCGTGTTTACAAAAACTTCGACCCGCGGGCACGCATTATCAAAAAGGCAGCGGATGATGTGCTCAACAAACTCGGCATCAACGATCCGGTTCTCGAAATCGCCCAGAAACTCGAAAAAGCGGCTTTGGAAGACGATTACTTCGTACAACGCAAACTTTACCCGAACGTGGATTTCTACTCAGGCATCATTTACCGCGCGTTGGGCATCCCTACCAATATGTTCACGGTGATGTTCGCCATCGGCCGTCTGCCGGGATGGATCGCACAATGGAAAGAAATGCGGGTGAACAAAGAGCCGATCGGCCGTCCGCGTCAGATCTACACCGGAGCGCCCAAGCGGGATTTCGTTCCGATGAGCGAGCGGAAATAATAATGACTGAATGATTGAATGACTGAATAACGCCTATTCAATCATTCAATCATTCAATCATTCAATCATTCAATCATCGCTCCGGCGACCCGGTCAAAATTAACTACGGCGAAAGCCGCTCAATCTTCCAGCCGTCTCGCGTCTTCGTATAAGCTAACCGGTCGTGCAAACGGCTGGGTCTCCCCTGCCAGAATTCAATGTAGTCCGGCACTACGCGGTAACCGCCCCAATGCGGAGGTCGCGGCACTGGCTGGCCTTCGAAACGCGCTTTCAATTCCTCTGTTTTTTCTTCCAGAAATTCGCGGTTTGGTATTACCTCGCTTTGTGCCGAAGCCCAGGCCCCGATCTGGCTCCCGCGCGGACGAACGGAGAAGTATTCACCCGATTCCGCCTCGGACGTCTTTTCGATTTTCCCTTCGATACGGACCTGTCGTTCAAGCTCTTTCCAGAAGAACGTCAGCGCAACCTGCGGGTTTGCCTCAATTTCCCGACCTTTTTTACTGTTGTAGTTCGTGAAGAACGAAAAGCCCCTGCTGTCGAGGTCTTTCAGGAGCACGATCCGGCCCGTCGGACGGCCTTCGTATACAGTGCTGAGCAACATGGCATTCGCTTCTGAAATGTCGGCCTCACGCACGTCGTCAAACCATAACCTGAACTGTTTCAGCGGATCAGGATCGAGATCGGCTTCCAGTAGCCCTTTGAGCTGATAATCGTGACGGATATTTGCAATGTTATGATCCATTGGATACTAATATGTTCAATGTTGGGATGCCAAAAGTAGCCATTTCAGAGGAAAGATTATTAGATTTGTAATCTATAAGAGACCGTACGTACGAAACAAGCATCACGATGGCACAAGAACAACAAGAAGGGGTCAAAAGCGAAGAGCAGGACGACCTGGCACCCAAAACGATTGATACCCTTGAAATTGATCTTAACAATGAGTTGACGGAGGAGCACGAGGAAGAGACGCCTGATGTGGATTACAGCCAATTATCTAAGGAACAACTGGTTAACTTGTTGGAAAACGAACTGGCAGGTATCCGCGGAGAAGCCGCTACCGCGGCTCAGCTGAAAAAAGCAGAGGCTGTGGCCAGAGGTGTTCGTACGGTGCTCGATCAGATTAAACAAAAGGACCGCGAAGCTGCGCTGAAAACGTTTATTGAAGAAACAGGCGGCGAAGACGGATTCGAATACAAATACGACAGCGATACGCAAAAAATCGACTCTCTGAGCCGTGAAATCCGTGGCCTCAAAAATGCCTTCTATCAAAGCCAGGAGAAGGAAAAAGAGAAGAATTTCAACGTAAAAACCGCGCTTCTCGGTCGCCTGCGTGCGCTGGTGGACGAGGAAGGTACGCGCGAAACGGATGCAACCGGGCTGAAATCGAGCTGGGAAGAATTCAAGAAAATCCAGGAAGAATGGAAAGCCGCAGGCAACGTCGCATCGCCGCATAACGGTACGCTCTGGGCAACCTATAATGCACTCATCGACCGCTATTTCAGCAACCGGAATATCTATTTCGAACTCAAAGAACTCGACCGTCGCCGCAATGCGGAGCTGAAAGCGGAGCTCTGCGAGAAAGTGGAAGAACTTGGTAAATCGCTGGAAAGCCGCCCGATGACGCGTGAGATTCTCAACGAAGCCAACCATATTTTCGAAGAATATAAACACCTCGGTCCTGCCCCGAAAGAAGACCAGGAAAAACTGTGGCAGCGCTTCAAAGAGGCGCTCGACGTGCTTTATGATGCACAACGCGGCCAGTTTGCTGAGCAGAAGAAATCCATGCAGGAGAACTACGAACAAAAGCTGAAAATCTACGAAGCGATTGTTCCGTTCACTACTTATAATTCGGGGAGCATTAAGGAATGGAATGCCAAAACAAAGGACATTATGGCGTTCCAGGACCAGTGGGTGGCTTTGAAAGGCATTATGCCCCGTGAAGAAGGCAAAGAATTGAGCAAGAAGTTCTGGGCTGCGCTGAAAACGTTTTTCAATAACAAAGGCGAATTCTTCCGCCAGCTGGAAGCCAAACGCGAGCAAAACCTCGACCTGAAAAACCAGCTTTGCGAAGAAGCCGAAGCGGTATTGTCGGCCGGCGAGGACAACCCTGCCACCACGCAGAAGGTAATCGAGCTGCAAAAGAGGTGGAAAAGCATCGGCCAGGTTCCGGAAAAATTCAAGGACACCATTTATGACCGCTTTAAAAAGGCTTGCGACGCGTATTTCGACCAAAAACGCGCAAAAAACCGGGAAGTGGAAGAAGAATTCGAAAATAACCTGAAGCTGAAAACCGACCTGATTGAACGCATCGAGGCAGCAGCGAAGGATAAGGACGAATCTTCGCTCAATTTGCTGAGCGCGTTTAAGTCGGAATGGTCGTCGATAGGGTTTGTACCCAAAAAGGACATGCAGGCCATTCAGAAGCGCTATATCGCGGCCATCAATACCTATGTAAGCGCCATCGGCCAGCTCTCGACCAAGGAGAAAGAACAAGCCGTTCTCGAAAGCGAAGTGGAGCTGGTACGCGACGGCGAAAGCAGCCGCAACCTTTACCGCAAGGAAAACGACATCCGCCGCAAGATCACCCAGCTCGAAAACGACATCGCGCTTTGGCAGAATAACATCGAATTCTTCGCGAAATCGAAAACGTCGGATCGTTTGAAGGCAGAGTTCGAGAGAAAGATCAATAATGCATTAAGCCAGTTGGACGAGCTGAAACACCAACTTACTATTATTCAGGAGGCTATCTAAAACCTGAAAAAAAAGTTGAAAAATTTACTTTGAAAAGGTTGCATTGTATATCCCGCTCGACTACTTTTGCACCATGATAACGGAATAACAAACGGTATCACAAAGAAAAAGGCCTCCATAGCTCAGCTGGTAGAGCAACTGACTTGTAATCAGTAGGTCGTTGGTTCGATCCCGACTGGGGGCTCTTGAAGATCAAGCACTTAACATGATTGTTAAGTGCTTTTTTCTTATATTTGTCTCCAACTTGCAATGAAACTTGCAATGTTCTCCTACAACCTATGACCCAGTTAGCTGAAAATCTTTTTAAACCTAAAAGATTATGCAGCAAACAACTGTCACACCTGCACTTTATTTCGATCCCCGCGGATGCGCGAAAGGAGCAACTTCCGTTAGGTACTCAATCTACTTTGGCGGAAAACAGCGCCTAATTGCAACTGGCATCATCCTGGATGAAAAAGATGTTAAGTTCATCCAGTCTTACAGGAAAATCTATGCGAGGAATCTGTCAAAAGGTAAAAAGGCCCCAGAGATCGAAGATGCTGACCAAAAATTCATCTGGGACATCTTATACGGAGACTCATATACCGATCCAGAAACTGGTCAGATCCGCGTGGGATACCTCCGCCGGGCATACGACGTCATAGCTTACCTCGGAGATAGTTTTGACTTCCCTTCATTCAAAAAATGCCTTCTCGATTTCGATAGTTTGTCAAAAGTCGAGCTATTGAAGAAAGATCGCCGTCAAGCTTTCCCTGAATTAGCCCAAGTTGAAGAAGCGGAGGAGGTTCTCCTTCCACCTTTCCCAGATGACGTTTTAATGGCCCTCATGGCCGAATACAAATTTATGTATAAGGAGGAGCGCTATGGAACCGGAGACAGCTTTAAGGATTCCGCAATATCTCTTTTCCGATTTTACCTGCATTACCGTCATGAAAACAAAGAGATGTTTAAAGGCAAACATGACTATTCGATCAGGTTCAAGATGCTAACGCCCACATTTTTGAGTAACTATGAAAGATGGATGTATCGGTTCGGCAAAAAGGCGCACAAAAGGGATGCACCCCCTACTTCGGCAAGCCCGAGTACAGTGGGAATTTATACCAGAAACTTCCGCAAGGTATTTAACACTGCCATCAATGCTGGCTTGGTCAGTGTAAAATCCTACCCTTTCGCAAAGGGGAAGTATGTGATCCCCGCCAGTAGGAATATCAAAAAGGCAAGATCCTTAGAAGAGATCAACCAAATTATCGAATTTCCCTGCGACAACGAATCCGACCTGCTTGGCCGAGATATGTGGCTATTCAGCTATTTGGCCTACGGGGCAAACATGGCCGACATTTTGCGTATAAGATGGCGTGACCTCGGCAATGGTCGTTTCAGTTTTTTTCGTAAAAAAACGATTATCACCAAGAAAAAAGATTTGACCCCCATTGAGGTCTATATACACGAGCTTGCACAGGAGATCATCAATCGTTGGGGAAACAGAACAAAGAATCGGAACGAGTATGTATTTCCCTTCCTTACCGCTCAGATGACCGCTTTAGAGGCTCATAAGGCTACAAAACTTTTCATTGGACGAGTTAATGATGCAATGGCACGAATCGCCAAAAAACTGGGTATCCGCGGATGTATGACCACATACGCTGCACGGCATTCATTTGCCACCATTATGCTGCAATCTGGAGCGAGCTTTGTCATGATAAGCAAATTATTGGGTCATTCGAATACCACCACGACGCAATCCTATTATGATGATTTCGAAGACAATCAAATCAAATCGGCGGTTCAAGCATTGGTTCCTAAGAAGGTCCCTATTCATAAAATTGCCACCTCATCTTTAAACGAGCGTCCACTTTCTAAACAACAACGACTGGCTTAGTTAAAATATCAGTATGGCCTCAACACTCTCGGAGGCCATACACAAATCAATTTGTAATCGTCAAGGGGAAGTATTAATGTTACCAACTTGGAACTCGGCCCTTATAGTTGATCGATGGCTAATATTCGTCCCAAAAATTCAGCGTCGACATTGCTAAACCGTCAAAACTGACCTGCGGGAATAAAAGGGCTTAAAAAAATTTTAGTGTTCAAAAACCAATACCCGCACTTCGTCCTCATTTTCTAACCGACCAATAAATTACTCTCCGACGGCGCAATAATGCCATTTGCATCCTAATAAATATTGCTACATTGTCATCGCATTAACATTAAAGAGATAGCAATGTAGCTTATAAGCCAGTTCAACTATTTGCCACCCCAAGACAGTGGTATTGACTCGGGGTGACGTCTAGTTACTTTAAGCGTATTTTAAAATACGCAAATGTGTTGATGTACACAGCGCGTGGAATTATTAGATTAATACTCTTCGTTTCATTCTTTGGATGATGGTGCAAGGACTTATTCTTTCACTCAAGTTCTTTCTCAACGTACTTATATTATAATAGTTAATCCTGGTTACTAACTTGTTAGACAAGCAAGTGACTCCTCACGTTCCGTTCTTCGTTCATGTTTAACTCACAGGCTTCTATTTATAAGGCCTGCAAAACTCGCTATGTATGAGCAAAACGGTGTACTTTCTTTTATTCATTTTGCTACCTGTCGCCCATTTAAAAGCGCAACTGAATTGGCAGGAAATGAAGCACTCTCAACCCACAGAATCTGAGGCACAATCACTGCTCAGGCGTATCTTAAACGATCCCGATTACTATCTTGGATCAAATGCATTCCCATCACCGAGAACTGGTGCTAATAGTTGGCAAGACAACTCCGGGAATATTTTCGTCAGCTCCGGGCTGGGGTACGACAGGCATGGCAGTTGGGGGCTTCTAGACGATTTATGGAAGTATAACCCAGCAAACGATACCTGGCAGCTGCTTCACGGAGAAGGAAAAGCACTATCCGAATTTGTTGAGAATACCAGCACCCCATCACCCAGACGGAACGCCTTGACTTGGATCGACCGTGAACAGAGCCTTTGGCTAATGGGAGGCAAACAATTCAGTGACACAGAGTACCTCTATGATTTATGGAAGTACAACACAAGAAACAATACATGGGTCCGTATTTCGGACGCGACAAAGACCAACGTTAGTTCGGTTTGGAGTAAAAATGCACGTAATCCCGAGCCAGGAAACATACCGGGCAGCCGTGCCGCCTCAGCTACCTGGGTAGACAAAGACGGTCGCTTTTGGCTATTTGGGGGCATTAGTCGAAACTATGCAAAACCTTCTGAAGATCTCTACAACGACCTCTGGATGTATGAGCCCAGTACCATGACATGGACCTGGGTAGCGGGTAATAACATCGCTAACTACAAAGGCATATTTCCTTCCAAAGAGAATCCTCAGCCTCCGGGTCCGTCCGCCAGATCTTATTCCGCAGCTTGGTATGAGAAGGAAGGGCACAAATTATGGTTGTATGCGGGTATCGGTATAGACTCTACCGGCAAGGACGTAGGAGCGCTTGCTGATCTTTGGTCCTACGATATCACAAGCTCTACCTGGCACTTTGTCAGCGGCTCAACGAAGCTTTATGCCAGATCAGAAGGTGACGAAGATTACCTGTCGTATCCAGGCTACCGTTCGCATTCCATCACATGGAAGGATAAGAATGGAAAGTTCTATTTGTACGGTGGCCAAAATAAGGTTACAAACAACATAGTGGACACTAAAACTCACATTTGGCAGTTCGACCCAGCGTTGGCAAAATGGCATGTTTTATTGACCGATAACGTGCCCACAACCATTGCAGAGGGTTCCGCTTATTCCGACGATGCCGGACATATCGTCCTGTTCGGCGGCAGAAAGCTCAATCGCAACACCTCTCAAACCTACCCAACTAACCAGCTTTGGAAAATTAATCTCAAATAGGCCATGAAAATCCTGAAAGTTACGCTTATGCTGCTCATTTTGGGTTCAGCTTCTATACGCGCGCAAAAACCAAACATAATTCCCCCCTCTCCGAATGCCGCGAGCTTTTCAAAATACGGTGACATTCCGATCAATTTAAGTACTGGTGCGGTCAACCTTTCTGTGCCAATATATACAAGCAGCGAAGGTGCCCTTGCCTGGCCCATTGCGATGAATTACAATTATACCGGATATCGCCCGGCGGAAGAATCAAGCTGGATAGGGCGTGGTTGGTCATTGCCCGTCGGAGTAATTACACGAACGGTCCATGGAACAAGGGATGAAGGCAATTCCGGTATTGAGGGCTATTTTACAACAGGTTCGGAGGTTAAAACCGCGGTGCAAAATAAAGAAAATGGGCTTCCTGTTGACTATACCTTTATAAACTACATAGCTGACGGGTTAAAGGATGGCGAGCCGGATATTTTTAACTTCTCATTTGGTGCGTATAGCGGAAAGTTCTTCTTTGGGACGGATGGCAAAATATATAATACCACCGGAAAAGCGCTGGAAATCAAGTATGAAATGTCATTGCCGCTTGATCCTGGCTCTGGCCACCACTTTGTGGGCAACACTTTTACCAAATGGACGATCCGTACAGAAGATGGCACAAAATATATTTTTAAGAATGCCGAATATGGCTGGACATTGCTCGAAGGAGCCCCTTTTGACAAATTCGCCAAAACCATATCGGCATGGCACCTTTCTGAAATCATCGGTGTCCATGGCGAACGGATCAAATTCTTCTATACTGCTCCCACAGACACTTTCAAGAGAATCCAGGGAAGTTATTCTCAGCGACGGGTCCTGCCGCTCCCTAACATCGGCAATCCGCCCAACTATTTTATTAGCGAGGTTAACAATTCGGTTGTAAAAAATTATTCAGAGGAAATTGCGCTGACAAAAATCCAAGGTTCAAACTGGGAACTTCAATTCAATTCTTCCCAGCTTTCCAAGACAGTCAACGGCGAAACGAGCTACTATCAGAGGTTGAACCAAATCGTGCTCAACGACATTACTAACCCCGCAACCCCAGTACAAATTAAAACGTTTGATTTTACCTATGATGCTGCCGACAACGAAAAATTGGTACAGTTTCAGGAAAAGAATGGAGCAGAGCAGATCAAGCCGTATGTTTTTGAGTACAACCAGGCCGTAAACGTTGGACTCACGTACAGTGTCGACAATTGGGGATATTACAACGGTGTAGACAATGCCGGCAATTTAATTTCTGAATTTGGGGCAGACAGACAAGCATATCTCGCGGGCACTCTTATGGGCTCTCTCAATTCTGTCAAATATCCAACGGGGGGCTATTCGACATTCGAATACGAGCTCAATCAATTAAGTTACATACAATCGTATCAGTATATCACGCATAAAACTAGTTATGACTATTACAGCTTTGTGTGGAAAAAAGTTGGAAACGGCTTGACTCTTATTCAATCCCAACCATTTACACTTCCTGAAACACGCACCTATGAGTCAACTTACAATTTTGATTATATTCCACAGAATCCACCATGTAAACCGCTCACGGAGACAGGTTCTTTAGCCGCTGGGTCATATACCGCGTCAAATTTCACTCCTCCACAATGCATCATATCCGATATGCCCGACGGTGCAGGAATTGATATACAAATTAAGATCAAGAAAATTGAACTTTTGGTAAAAGGTGATGTAGGCGGGCTCCGGATCAAGAAAGTTTCCAACTATACTGCCGCTGGATTATTGGCCTATGAAAAACAATATCTCTACGAAAATTTCTCAGACCCCACCCGTTCCAGCGGTGCTATGGCTGATTCCATCGATACACACGCCGAAATTACAAAATTCTTCTCAGATGGCTCCGCGTGTCGCGCTGGGGTCTGGAAGTCAGAACCGTTAAACACCGTCAGCCTTACCCCCCTGCTTTATTTTAATATAGAAGAGAAATTACAGGATAGTAAACAGTACCACGAATTCACATCATATAATGCCTACAACGATTCCTATGGCCTAATGATGGCAGGAGGAGGCTCCTGCATGTTTGGGCCCATTGCCTCCTATGAATTTATCCGGGGCCTGCCCGCGGTTTCCACACATTATAGGACAAATTTGACAAACAAGGCCTACGAGTCATTCAAAGTCTATTCAACTATGGCCGAGGTGGTTGTTAATTCTTCCCCCGCCATTTATTGCGAACACATTGCCAACTATAATAGTCCGGGCGGCATATACGGTAATTCCGATAATAAAGAGTACTACGTAAAAGGTTACAAGGCTATTGCTGGTTGGGTCAGGCTTAAATCGGAGATGACCAAGGACTATGGAGCTGGGGCGTCCTCCTCCCCTGTAATAGAATCGACTACTTACGAATATTCCAATTTAGACCATAGACAGGTCACAAAGCAACGTACAACTCAGAGCGATGGAACAGTAGAAGAAACTAACTTTCTATATCCCTTGGACTTCAAAAATACCTCCGGAAAAGCGGCATTCATCCAGCCCATGATAGATTCCAACATGGTTGCCTATCCTCTCGAACAGGCCGTCACATTGGAAAAGTCTGCAAATGACAGAAAGGTTATTGCCGCAGAAGTTACCACCTACAAAGCATTCCCCGGAAACTCGCAAAAACAAACTTTGATTATGTCCTACAAAAAGTTCAGTTTTAACGGGATGAATGGTTCCCTAGGTCAAAACTTTCAAAATTATCAAGGCAAAACCGACGAGACCGCCTCAAATTCCTATCGCGAAATTCTTAAATACACCCATTACGACAACCAGGGAAATCCGTTAAGCCTTCTTCTGAAAGGTGCTGAAAAGGTGTCATACTTGTGGTCCCACAAAGGCGAAAAAGTTGTAGCGGAAATCAACAACGCGGATAACGCCGCCGTTAGCGCAGCTCTTGGCGGCACTAATTTCGCTCAAATGGCCGCGATGACAGACCCTTCCGCAATCAAAAATAAACTTGACGCTGTCCGTGCTGCCCTACCAGCAGCAATGATGACATCCTATGTTTACAGCCCGGTAATAGGAATAACACGTACTATTGATCCCGCTGGGAAAAACTTGCTATATGAGTATGATCCCTTGTCTAGGCTCAAAGCAATTAAAGATAATGGAGGCAATACCCGATCTTCCTATTGCTATAACTACGCTGGGCAAATCATATCATGTGACGTTATTTCTGCTACCGGCACCATTATTCCTCAGGCGCTTTCCTTGATACCAGAGGAAAATGCACTCCCTGTCATCCTTATAAATTTCAATGCGATTAAGGAAGAGAATTCCGCCCATCTAACCTGGACTACATCAGAGGAAGCGAATAGTAAGCAATTCGATATCGAGCGTAGTCCCGATGCAAAAACCTGGACTAGAATTGGGAGCGTATTGGCCGTGGGCGAGAGTAACACGACCACTTATTATTCATTCAGGGATGGTGCCCCTCACCAAGGCCTTAACTACTACCGGTTAAAAATGATTGATACAGATGGTAGTTACGCGTACAGTAGGATTGAAGATTTGAAGTTCGACACTCAGATTGTTTTGTTCCCAAATCCTCTTGTTACGGGCCAATTGCTCAATCTCAGGACCGCCTCCGACGGTCCCGTCGCAAACTTAAAGATTTACGATATACGTGGCAAACTGGTATACGAGCTACTCTCTCCCAATAACCAAGTCAATCTTGATCACTTAGCAGCCGGCAGCTACATCATTCAGCTGACAGGCGCCAACGGTGCCGTCAGTGCGCATAAAATAATTAAGCAGTAATTCCCACATCAAACACCTTAAAGATGAATCGCCATTTATTTGCACATATACTGCTCTATATCCTTAGTTCGTGCGGCGCGTTTGCGCAGACCGCCAGTCAGAACTTCGTACTGTCTAGAACTTTCAAACAAACAGGAGCGCCTGCTAATGATGTCAGCAAAGTTAATATTCGAGTCCAATATTTGGATGGTCTTGGGAGGCCTTCGCAGACTGTCTCAGTCGGCCAGAGTACAACAGGGACTGATTTAATTATACCCATTGAGTATGACGCATATAATCGTCAGCCGAAAAACTATCTGCCGTACGCGGGTGGCGGTAATGGTGCTTTTCAAACTAATGCCGTTTCGGCTGTGGGTAGCTGGTATCTGGCTAACTCAGCTGGCCTGCAAGCAACCCCGACACCTAACGACAATCTCACTAGGCCATTTTCAGAAGCTGTTCTTGAAGCCTCTCCCGCAAATCGGCCGCTAAGTCAACAAGGGCCCGGAACTCGAAGTCGCTCTTCAAACTTCAATTATACTGCCAATTCCGGCACAGAAGTGAAGTTATACAAATACACGCCGAACGCCGATATTTTTCAAACAATCTCCTCCTCTGGCAACTTTGTAGCCGGCACATTGTATCGAAAACAAACCCTGGACGACCAAAACTATGAAACCATCGAGTTTACCGATGTCAAAGGCCGACTCATCTGCAAGAAAGTGATTGCCTCTGCTTCTGAAACACTGGCGACCTATTATGTATACGACGATTACGGCTTGCTTCGTGCCGTTCTTCAGCCTCAGTATCAGCAAAGTGCCAACGCTGCGAACTATGCTTTCTTGTACGATTATGACGAGTTCGGGCGGGTTATCACCAAGTACGTTCCTGGAGCTAGCAAGACTGACATCGTTTATGACGTTTTCGACAGGCCAGTTATGTCCCAGACCGGCAACCAGTTGGCGCTTGGTGTGTGGGGATTCACCAAGTACGACGCATTAAACCGCCCCGTTATAACCGGTGAAATCTCCTCCGCCGGAACGCGTTCCACCCACCAGTCGGCATTCAATGCCAGCCAGGCACATCACGAGGATAAATCCGGAGCAGGCATCGGATATACCCTCAGCAACACGCTTCCCGCGATCGTGGAGAGCAACGCATTAACGGTAAACTATTATGACGATTACACCTTCCCTGGAAATCAGCCTTATGTCAACGTCCTTGCCGTAGCCAATAATGCAGCCGTAAAAGGCAAGCCAACCGGAACCAGAGCCAAGATGCTAAATGCTAGCGCCCAATGGCTTGTCAGCACCACGCATTACGATAGTGAATATCGTCCTATACAAGTAACCCGCCAGTTGTTTGATCTGGGAGCTACAGCCACAGAGCGCATTTCTACTAAATATAAATATGATATCGCCGCCGTTGTCGATCAGGAAAAGACGGAGCATCTTCTCACAGGCGCAGTTACCAACAGCGTCCTTAAAACATTCACCTACGATCACGCCGACAGGCTTCTCAGTGTCAAAGAACAGGTAGTAGTCGGTAATAAATCAAAAGGAGCATACACCCTTGCCCAACGCTATAACATCCTCGGACAGCTCAAATCCAAATACCATCACGGTTACGCCGCTAATCCAGCCAAGTTCCGTCGGAGGACTGACTATGTCTACAACATGCGAGGATGGATTACAGAAGCCAAGACTTTTTACTTACAAGGTGCCACAGAAACTCCATTCTACGGGTTTGGTCTCAATTATAACAACGTCCTGTATGGAGCTCAATATTCCTCCGGTAATATTTCCTCAATGGTTTGGAACGGGGTAAATGAGAGCATTATGTCAAAAGGCCTCTCATTCACCTATGACGGTGCAAGTCGTCTAAAAAGCTCTGCGGGCCTTGGCGGGTATGTAGATATCGAAAATGGGATCAATTATGATCTCAACGGTAACATTTCTTCATTAACACGGGCCGGGTTCGCCGTCGATAACTTGACCTACACTTATTCTGGAAATAGGCTTTCATCTATCAATGATGCTTCTGGCAATGCCAAAGGGATTAAGTCAGGTAGTAGCGCCTTCGGTTACGACGCCAATGGGAATATCACTAGCGATGGTAATAATGGCGCTCTGCTTACCTACAATTTTTTGAACCTGCCCAAAACCGTAACGATTGGTGCAAAATCGTTTGCCTATGACTACGATGCCTCTGGTGCCAAACATAAATATGCCGGCGACACACTTTCCCTTAAATACGAAGGCCCCTTCGAATACAACGCAGCCAACACTTTTAAACGGCTCTCCACTACCGAAGGACAGGCTGTTATTGCTACCGGCGATTCCATAAAATTTGATTATTATATAAAAGACCACCTCGGCAACGTGCGGGTAGTTTTCGAAGAGAATGGAAAAATCGTCCAAAAAACAGACTACTATCCTTTTGGATTAGAAATTAGCCGTGACAATCCGCCTTCAAGCGCGTCACAGAGGAATAGTACAAATAGATTCCTGTTTCAGGGACAGGATAAACAAGTAGGAACAGATTATTTGCAATTTTCGTGGCGCCTACATAATCCGCTAACAGGTCGATTTCTTTCTACTGACCCCGTTAGTGAAGGTTTTGTACATAACAGTACTTATGCCTTTTCCGAAAACAAAGTTACAGGGCATATTGAATTGGAAGGCTTAGAAGCAGTTAGCTCATTCTTATACAGCAGTATTGTTGAACAAAGCAAAGCTACCAGTCAGGAACGCCGAGAGGCTCAGCGCTCACTGATCAAAAATTTGGCTGCAATATCTGATGTGAATGACGCAGTAGTCTTAGCCACTTGGGTAAATAGAGGATCCGAAAATGCAATTAATGTTGACGGAGAAAGCGCTTCCAATTTGGACAAAGGATTTGCTATTGCAGGGGCTGCAATTCCACTAGTGTCAGGAAGCGCTATAAAACGAGGTGTAGAAGCCATTGAGTACATCGGAGATAGAGCATTTGGTGCCTACAAAGATTTGAAGGGGCGCTTCTCAGAAGCACACCATATTATACAGGATAAGGCCGTTGAATCAATTGCGGGTTACAATAAGGCCGATGCCCCTACTATTCACCTTATTGGACCGGCTGTCGATAAAACTACACCTCACGGGAAAACAAGAGAAGTGCAGAAAAATCTAAACAGTGGAGGTGGAACCTATGGATCGGAACGCAAAGTTGCCTATCGAGCATTAAGGGCAGCTGGACTTTCAAGAGCCGATTCAAAAGTGGCAGTTCGAAAAGCGGACGATTTTTTCAGTAAGCTTGGTGTTAATTTTGACACACCGACCAGTATACCCAAGGACAGGATCAAGAGATGAATAGAGACAAAGTTGCTAAAATTCTACAAGAGATAGTCGAACTCTTATTGAAGAAGAAGTACGATGACTTATGCAATATGAGTGTCGTAAAAAGGGTAACTGCCTCCATGATAAGCGAGGAAATCAACAGCTACCCGGGAGAACTGACACCTCCACCTGATTCATCGTATACTGATTTTGACGTCTATCCTGTTGACTCATCTAAATCTTTTATAGTTGATTTTTTCCTGTGGTTTGACGGCGAGAAAAGTGATTTGATGATCAATATTCTTTTTGACGAATCAACACCAGACTTGCAGTTCTCAGTATGGGATTTACTAGTTCCGTAAGAAAATTGTATGGAAAGAGGAGAAATTAGGAATTTACTGACGGAATTGATCAACAGTCTTGTAGCTGGTAAGTTTTTGTATATCTACACACGAGATAAAAACAAGAGGCTATCCGCAGATGAAATGAAAACAGTGATCTACGACTATCCAGGGTTATTAACTCATCCGCCGGATACTGCATTCGACAACTTTCGATTGTATGGGAATGAATCAGATGATGGTATTACTATCGAATTCAATTTATGGTATGACAATTCAGAAAGCGATTTAACAATGACCATGACCGTATATTCGTCCGGTGAATATAGCATCGAAGATATTCATGTTTTATAACGATATCCGTAGCTACCACATTTGATCGACGTAGCGGATTGTGTACAGGTGAATTCGGCGTCGATGCACTTAAAAAGGAGTTCGATGAGTCAAACGCACAGGGAGGGAGGGGATCAAATTACTCAAAGAACAAACGAAAGGAACTTGGATTATGACCACCTATAAGGACGAGCTTAGCATTCACTACAAAACTGTGTTCCAGGGAACAAGCACTGATCGCCATTGGCTTAAAGGGCCATTTCATGAGCTAGGATCAGAGTTTTCAATTCTTGAATTTTCTCCCGATGCCAGTAGGGACATGTGCGTGTATGCGACGGCGGGGCTCGGACCGCTTTCAAGAGATGGTACTCGTATTGAGTTGCACATCTACTCGCAAAAGTTTGATCCCGCTCTTGTGGAATTACTTACAATCACAGCTCACTACCACGCCACCGGCGAAGCGTTGGATTTAGGAGATTCCGTCAATTTCGGCAAGCCATGGCAGGACAAGTCGCTTTGCACTTTTGGTTACATTTCTCTGCCCCATCTGTATGGCCCCGATTTGGAGGATTTTACTTTTGGCAACAAACTATCAAAATGTTACTGGTTGGTTCCGATAACAGCTGAGGAAGTGTCATATAAAAGAGAATTCGGCATCGATGCACTTGAAGAGAAGTTCGAGGAATCAAATTTTAATTATTTAAACCCTTACCGCAGAAGTGTACTGTAATTTGAACATGGTTGAAAATAGTAGTTTGAGCTCTCTGGGCTGGTACCCAGGCCGAAAGATAGACGTATCATCAATTAAATTGTACCTTCTGCGAAATGGCTTTGACTGGTTTGAACAAGTCGAGTTGTTCCTTTCAGAATTTGGAAATCTTCGATCTAAAACTGTTCATTTTGATCCTATGCTTGCTGAGCGGGGACTGGATAGAAGATGGATTTTTGAAGACTACGCTCAAAGGATAAAGCAAAGCCGATTTTGCGTGATAGGTCAAGCATTCGACAACCACCTTACGCTCTTCATGGGAGAAAATGGAACTGTCTATGGTGGTTACGATGACTTCTTATGTATCATTTCTGACAATCCCGTCGTCGCGATAACTAAGATTTTCGAGACTACTCATTTTGACGAAATTACATAAATAATAGTGTCCCGCTCGATACGGTTAATACAAGAAATCACCAGTGAATCTATGAACACCCACGAACTCCCTTCCATCAAAGATCGCCTCTTAGAGCGCTTCACGTTCGCCAAACAATTCGTCGGCAAAAATTGGCGAAAAGTCCTAGCCGAGCACGATCCGTTTTTCCTCACCAAAACCGGCCGAAATTATGTCAGCACAACTGTTCAAGCCCTTTCACGTAAATCGAGCGGCCAGGTCGATCGCATTGAGCGCGTCACTTTAGCGCTCGAGAAGCTAATCGGAGCCTCGTCATTGGACTTCTCTCTGCCAAGATACTTGGCAAGTCTTTACGGCTGCATTGTTGATTTTAGCGGTTGGAAAATCGGGCTTTTTCTTTTTGAAGATTCCGGAGAACATTCCTTCCTGGATTTATTGGAAATCAATACGGAAAAGTTCTTCCTTGATTCCCTCATGGTCAACGACAGCAACACGCGTGAAATTTTTATCAAAAAGCAAACCCTCTTTCAATACAAGGGCAGTTGTTATGAGGTTGTCGACTTAAATATTCAATTGACTAATAAGCCAAGTCGGGGCATTCATCAGCTTAAATTATTGCTATACCTCAACCCCGTAGGGGACCGCGATACAAACAGGCCCGCCTGATCATAACTTCGAGCTGGTAGTCACAGCATAAGGTATTGCTTCGTCAACATCTTGAAATTAGTGAATTCAGCATTATTTTTTTGAACTTTCATACACTACCATTCAATGATTACAGTCCAAAAACGTGAACGAAGCTTAGCAATTAAGGATAGATTGCTGGCAAGATTTGTGATAGCAAGAAATCACATCGGTAAATCTTGGCGACAATCCCTTGCAAGAACTCACCACTTCTATGGCACCCATGAAGGCCAAGCATATCTTGTATCAGTCGTACAGGCAGTCTCAGACAAAAGCCGAGGCCATGTCGACAGAATTGAGCGAGTCACGCTGGACTTAGAGGAGATTGTCGGCATCAAATCCGGGCCGGAAGTACCTGGTCAAAAAGACCTTCTGATAAAAGAACGGCTTCTCCACCGTTTTGTCATCGCGAGGAAGTCCTTAGGGCGTAACTGGCGCCAGTTTCTCGCTATGCACGATCCTTTTTTCTATACCAAACGTGGCGTCGACATGATGACCAGCGTCTGCCAGGCAGTGACTGCTCGCAAAAAAAGCCGTGTAGATAAGATTGAACAGGTGACACTCGCCATGGAAAAAGTCATTGACGCCAACTTACAGCAAATAACTAAAAATGCTAGTTAACAAACTTCCGGATCATCAACTCCTCCATTCGACATCCTTCCAGCAATTATCGAGCATTCATGAAACAGTCATTTACCTTTTTCAATCAACACCACATAGACGATGCCATAAAATCC
Organism: Dyadobacter sp. BHUBP1; assembly: GCF_050587785.1. Classification (NCBI taxonomy): domain Bacteria; kingdom Pseudomonadati; phylum Bacteroidota; class Cytophagia; order Cytophagales; family Spirosomataceae; genus Dyadobacter; species Dyadobacter sp. BHUBP1. The sequence goes on along the minus strand of NZ_JBOBIH010000013.1, from coordinate 988 downwards.
GATTTACTGGAAAGGGCCTCCTTCGAAAGACTACAAGCGGGGAAATATCTCTACCCGCCCGAGCTAAGTCACTCGCTTTACCTTGTGCGAAGCGGTATCATTCGAGCGCTGTCACACAGTTATCGTCCGAAAACGAGCTACCTTTTTGGTCGGAACGATTACTTTCTCCCCAACTTAGCAATGTTCTCGCCCTTGGACGAACATTGCAGTTTACAAGCTTGCTCCGATACAACAGTCCTGACTATTTCCGAAACCGATATTCAGTTGCTGATTTCAAAGTGGCCGTCGCTTCACGACACCCTGTACAAATTGCGTTACACCCATGTTGTCAATCAGAAAGACCATCAATACAAATGCCATGCAACCAGCTCGTGGCAGAGATTTTCAGCTTTTGCTGGTCAAAATGAGGATTTTTTGAATAAAATACCCCTCCGGTATTTTGCCGATTTTTTAGACGTAAGCATGTACGACGCCTACTGCTTTTTGGATACCTACATTTCAAAAGAAACTTGTCTCCTTCGTGGAACCGTACCGATACCGGATCGTCATTACAATTGATTCTTGGGGTCGGACGACAAGTACTGGCTTCGGCCAGGGATAGTGTGTAAGTAGTGCAAACTGGCGGAAAACACCCCGCCAGTTTTTTTGCTGCTGGACGGAGCTCCTTCTTGACATCAATGCAAAAAATTGATACAATTGTAATCATTTTTATGATATTCATAACATCAACAAACTCAACAACACCTCAACCATGGCTAACTACCTCTTCTACGACGGACAACCGTACGTCGTCAATCTCGACAATACCGATTTCATCCGGTTGAAAGACTCCAACGGAAAATATGAGATCGAATTTTTAAAATCCGAGCGTACCGACCGTGTTCAGCAGGCGACTTACATAGTGAGTTGGCCATTCACGAACAAGGCCGAGAGGGATGCAGTTTTAAAAGGGCTGCTCCACGAACACGGAACCATTGTCAAGCTGATT
>NZ_JBOBIH010000012.1:0-144080 GCF_050587785.1 Dyadobacter sp. BHUBP1 | reverse complement strand
AACCGTGGAGATCTATCATGACAACCAACGGATTGCCCTGCACAGCAGGAACTACCGGAGTCATGGATACACCACCTTGAAAGAGCATATGCCGCAAGCCCATCGGGTGGTGTCCAAACAACAAGGCTGGGACCCGGAATACTATCTGAGAAAAGCCAGTGAAAACGGCCCGTGCACCTATGAGCTCTTCAAAAAAGTCATGGACAGTAAACTGATCATCGATCAATCATATACGTCTTGTCTGGGCCTTCTCAGATTGATCAAGTCCTACGGGGCCGTCCGGGTGGAAAATGCCTGTAAGCGTGCCTTGACAGGCTACAAGTTCAGTTACACCGCTGTGAAAAACATCCTGGACCATAACATGGACCGGCTTGAAGACATGGATGACAAAGAATACCGCATTCCCGATCACCCTAATGTGCGGGGCGCATCCGCTTACCAAGAATAATTGTTTTACAATAACCTGTTCAAAATGAATACTGAAAACACCCTGGACCTTTTAAGGTCACTTAAACTGTCTGGAATGGCCAGACGCTATGAGTCTGTTCTATCACTTCCCGTCCACGAACTGGTCGATGTCCATTCGCTGGTTGCGATGATCACCCAGGCCGAAGTAGAATACCGGCAGCATGCAAAGACCTCCAAGTATCTTAAAGCCAGCAAACTCCGGTATCACGCCCTGCCGGAGGATATCCTGTGCACCCCCGAAAGAGGAATTACAAGGGAACAGGTGCTTAGGTTGTCCGACGGAATGTTCATCGAAAAGGGCGAGAATATCTTAATAACAGGGGCTACCGGCTGTGGTAAAAGCTTTTTAGCCTGCGCCTTAGGCCGGAGCGCTTGTCTGTTGGGAATACGCACCCAATACTTTGGTATGAACAAATTCCTGGACGCCCTGGCGCAGGCCCGGCTCGACGGCACATACCTGAAATGGATCAGGGCTGTGTCGGCTAACAAATTGCTGATCCTGGATGACTTCGGGTTAAAGCAACTGACCAATGACGCAAGAATCGCATTACTGGACATACTTGAAGACCGCTATGGGAACGGCTCGACCATTATCACTTCACAGCTACCCGTCGACAGTTGGTACAACTTCATTGACGAACCTACGCTGGCTGACGCCATTATGGACCGGCTCTCCGCATCCGCTCACCGAATTGCTTTAACTGGAAAATCGCTGAGAAAAAGAAAAAATCACTAAGCTTAATCATCACTCTCGCTCAGTGATGTCAAGCCACTTTCAGGTGGCGTACTTTGCCCAGGAATTTTTGGCGACCTTTGCTCAGGAACGCTGGCGTACTTTCGCAGGAATATCTAGTTGCTGATTAATCCAAAAATTATGTAAGCTTGATCCATAATTGTATAATAAAATACAATATGGTTTTACAAGCTTTGCATTTTTACTCATGATGAGAAAGCTTACTGTACTTTTCCTGACCTTTCTTTACCTAGGTACTGCAACCGGTGTTACTTTACACCTGCATTACTGTATGGGGGAAGTGGTTAATTGGGAGGTTACAAAGGCAGACAGCGGCCACTGCGAAAATTGTGGGATGGATAAAAGCCAGTCCACAAAAAACGGTTGCTGTAAAGACGAGTTTAAAAAAGTAAAGACAGATGATTCCCGCAAACTGACAGAAGACACTTTCAGTAATCCATTGCTATCTGTGGCAGTGTTAAATGAGGGCATAACGTATAATTTCTCAGCAGCCTCTTACCCGAATATTTTAGAGACGAGCAATCAAAGTAATGCCCCTCCCCGAAGTAAACCAGTCCCGGTTTATATTCTGCATTGCAGTTACCTGATTTAAAATTTCAGATCCTTTCCGCGCCAGGCAAATATACTTGCCGGGCTCTTTGTGTTGCACTCCTGTCAGCACCAATCAACCTTTCTTTCAATTCTTAACACACAAAATTATGCTACGCATTAGCTATGGCGCATTTCTGCTGCTTGCCATTATTTCGTTTTCTGCCTGTCGTAAACATGTCATGGACGATATGACTATGGAAAAAAATATCGATTACCCCGCTGCTTATGTAGTTAATGGAGAAGATGCCACGGTTTCTGTGATCCGGTTATCGGATCAAACAGTTTCCGAAACTCTGGATCTGATGACTGGTTCTGCAGGTATGATCATGTGGCCACATCACATCTATCATCTGCAAAGTTTAGGAGAGCATCGCTTAACTGTTGCAGTTCCTGGAATGGATTTAAGTGAGGGGCATGCGGGCGGAATGGCCGGAATGAAAGGAAGAGTTCTTGTTTTGGATGCTGTAAAAGGTACCGTTTTAAAAGACTTGGAAGTACCTGTCATGAATCACAACGCAGTTTATTCTCCTGATGGCAAAGAGATATGGACATCTCAAATGGATATGGAAGGTAAGGTGCTTGTTTATGATGCAGCTACATATACCTTGAAAAACACAATTGCTGTGGGTATGGAGCCCGCAGAAGTAACGTTTTCTGCGGATGGGACAAAGGTTTATGTGGCAAACGGCGGCGATGACAATGTCTCTGTTATCAACCCGGCAACAAAGGCCATCATTAAAACCATTGCCGTGGGCGACAACCCAGTTGCTGCCTGGGTCGGATATGATGGAAAAATGTATGTGGACAATGAAGATGGTAAGTCGGTAAGTGTCATCGATGTCGCCTCTGATAAAGTAGTCCAGACCATTCCACTTGGTTTTATGCCTGGCAGCGTTGCACATAACCCTACTAAAAAAGAGTTGTGGGTGACCGATCCGGAAAATGGCAAAGTCCACTATTGGACCTGGGATAATGCGATGCAAGACTGGATGCATGGAGGTGTCTTCGATGCAGCGGCCGGCGCACATGCGGTTGGCTTTACAACAGATGGCAATACTGCCTTTGTAACCAATCAAATGGCGCAAAGCGTGTCTGTTATCAACACATCAAATCACTCAAAACTTAAAGATATTGTTGTCGGCAAGAAGCCAAACGGCATCGTGCTTAAACAATGACTCTTAACAATTTATTTACCCAAATATCTATCTGAATCATGAAAACCATTCACATTAAAAACACCTTGCTGTTGATCATATTGATGATCCCCACGGTCCTGTTTGCCCAGGCTAACTATAAACAGCCCATCAGTATTGCCAAAGATGGGAAAATCACTAACGCAGACAGAGCAACCATCGGATTGGTTACAAAAGACAAAATTGTCCAGGATCATCAGGGTCATAAAATTGCTTTTGTGGATGGGGAAGGGAACCTGATCGATGCTAAAACGAACAAAAAAATGGGGCGAGTGGGTAAAGATGGTAAGACCTATTATAATGCAAATGGTGAGATATACCTGACTGTGAAAGACAAAGGGGAAACCTGTGAGATTTACGACGCCTCAGGTAAGAAAATCGGGGATGTTCATTCCAGCTACAAGGGAATGGCCTGCGCGCTGCATTGTTTTGAAAATGGCCTGGATGCCAACATGCAAAAGAAACCCGTTTCGACAGCAACAGCCTATGTATGCCCGATGCACCCGGAGATCACCGGAAAAGAAGGGGATAGCTGCTCAAAATGTCATATGAAGCTGGTCAAAAAATAGGGTCAAATACATTCACTTTAACAGATTATCCCAATGAAATTAATGAGCAACATATTCCTTTTACTGACGTGCATGTTACTGCTAACAGGTGCACCCCTATTTGCACATAATGGGAAAAAGCATGGTAAAGCTAAAATCGACTCGGTCCAGGTGGTTGCGTCAGCTGGACAGCATCAGCATGGCGGGCATGATAGTACAGCCATGCAAGCAGCTATGAGCCCGGATGGTGATCACCAGCATGGTCTTAGTGAGTTTCCGACATTACATCCCTTGGTTGTGCACTTTCCAATTGTCCTATTGATCATTGCAGCCCTTCTCCAATGGGTTGGATTGTTTGTATACAAAAAAGAGATAACCATCGTTGCCTGGGCATTGTTACTATTGGGTTTTATCGGTGCTTACGCATCATCGACCTGGTTTCATGCCCACACATCCCAGCTGGCACCGGCGATTCAAGCCGTTCTTGAAGAGCATGAAAAGTATGCGTCTTACACACAATGGCTGTCAGGGATAGCGCTCCTGGTACAGTCTATCAATTTATTTTTTCTGAAAAGAAATGTTTGGGTTAACATTTCCATGGCTATCGTCATGAGTGCGGCCGCATTCTTTGTTGCCTATACAGGGCATCATGGTGCGGAACTGGTCCATAAGCATGGTGTTGGGGCAAAAGGTTATTTACTGGAACAACATCATCATTAATAAATATTAAGACCTGCTAAGGTTAGGTTACAAAAATTAAGTATGGTACATCGTATTATAGAATGGTCATTACAGAACCGGTTCATTGTACTGGTCTTATCGGCAGCACTGCTCATATGGGGCGCGTTTGCCATTAAGAAGAATCCTATTGATGCCATTCCGGATTTATCCGAAAACCAGGTGATCGTTTTTACGGAGTGGATGGGGCGCGGGCCCCAGTTAATTGAAGACCAGATTACCTACCCTTTGGTTACCAATCTTCAGGGGCTACCTAAAATCAAATATGTACGGGGCAGCTCCATGTTTGGGATGAGTTTCATTTACGTTATTTTCAATGATGACGTGGACGTATATTGGGGGCGTGAGCGGGTTTTGGAAAGATTAAGTACTGTATCCCAATCACTGCCAACTGGCGTCAGCCCACAACTTGGCCCTGACGGAACAGGGGTAGGACATATACTTTGGTATACACTGGACGCACCAGAAATGGACCTGGGTGAACAAAGGGCTTTGCAGGACTGGTATATCAAGTTCGCTTTGCAGAATGTTGAAGGGGTCAGTGAAATTGCTTCCTTCGGTGGTTTTCAAAAGCAGTATCAAATTACAGTAGACCCTAATAAGCTGCTTTACTACCGCTTATCTGTACCAGAGGTCATGAGCGCAATCCGCTTGAATAACAATGAATCAGGCGGCAGGAAATTTGAATTAAGTGATATCGGCTACATTATTAAGACCTCTGGATATCTTCAGTCTATTGAGCAGATTGAGAATATACCCGTTAAAAACCAGGCCAGTATTCCCATCAAAGTTTCAGATGTAGCCTCCGTGCAGATGACAGGGGAAACCCGGCTTGGGATTTTTGATCAGGATGGGGAAGGCGAGCGGGTTGGCGGTATTGTGGTCATGCGCTATGGTGAAAATGCGGCTGCTGTTATTGAAAAAGTAAAGGCAAAAATGAGCGAAGCTGCCAAGGGGTTTCCCAAGGGCGTTAAATTCGATATAGTCTATGACCGGGGAGAGCTGATCCAGGAATCCGTAGATTCTATCAAACACACATTAATTGAAGAAATGATCGTAGTCTCCCTGGTAGTGATCATTTTTCTTTTTCACTGGCGCAGTGCACTAAGTATTATCATCCAGATTCCCATTACCCTTGCCGCCAGCTTCATTTTACTGAATGCCTTTGGGATCTCATCCAACATCATGTCCTTAACTGGTATCGCCCTTGCTATCGGCGTAATCGTTGATAACGGCATTATTATGAGTGAAAATGCCTATAAGCATCTTTCTCAGCGGTATGAAGAGTGGCAGGAACAGCAGAAAACGACATAATTATGAAATGGTTTAAGAAAAGAAAAGATAAGCAGCCTGATTGGATTACAGAATCCGAACGCCTGGCCATTATTGAAAAATCAAGCAAACAAGTATCCCGGGGGGTGTTCTTTGCGACAGTCATTATTATTACATCTTTTCTTCCTGTATTTATGCTCACTGGACAGGAAGGTAAGCTGTTTCACCCTTTGGCTTACACGAAAACCTTCATTTTGATCGTGGACGCGTTGCTTGTCATTACGCTGGCCCCGGTGCTGATATCCTTTATCATGAAAGGTAAATTTCGTCCGGATCACGCCAATCCTGTCAACAGGATTCTTGAACGTGTTTATGAACCGGTAATAAGAGGTGTATTGAAATGGCGTAAGACAACGCTGGCTATCAACATCATAGCACTTTTGATTACCATACCGCTGCTGGCCAGCCTGGGATCGGAGTTTATGCCGCCGCTGGATGAACAAAGTATCCTTTTCATGCCTGTAACGTTGCCAGATATATCGAATTCAGAAGCAAAACGGATCCTGCAGGTACAGGACAAAATCATTAAATCAGTTCCTGAGGTTGACAAGGTATTGGGAAAAGCCGGAAGAGCTAGTACTGCTACGGACAACTCCCCGATCAGCATGATTGAGACGATCATCAAATTAAAACCAAAGTCGCAGTGGCGGGCCGGGATCACAAAGAAAGATATTGTTTCTGAGCTAGATGCTAAGCTTCAGATACCAGGTGTAATCAACGGTTGGACCCAGCCAATTGTCAACCGGATCAATATGCTTTCAACCGGCATCCGCACCGATGTAGGCGTTAAAGTGTATGGACAGAATTTGGATACCATCGCGAATGTATCCGAAAGGGTTAAAAGCACCCTCGAAGGCACCGCAGGTATAAGTGACCTTTATGTAGAACCTGTGACAGGCGGAAAATATTTGTCTGTTAACCCAAGAAGAGACGATTTAAGCCGCTATGGCCTTAGTGTCGATGATGTAAACCAGGCCGTTGAATTCGCGCTGGGAGGCGCGCCGATAGGAAACACCATCGAAGGCAGAAAGCGGTTTTCAATCAGCGTCAGGCTCGCACAGAATTACCGGAACAGTGTGGAAACCATCAAGAGACTTCCCCTAATGTCTGCATCTATGGGTGAAGTGCCATTATCAGCGGTAGCTGACGTTGTCTTTGAGAATGGACCACCGATGATAGTCTCTGAGAACGCCATGCTGCGTGGAGCGGTATTGTTTAATGTTCGCGGCCGCGACCTTGGCGGGACAGTCCAGGAGGCTATCGAAAAAATCAGTAAATCAAATGGGGTACTTCCGCCGGGTTATTACCTGGAATGGAGTGGGCAATACGAAAACCTGATACGCGGGCAGCAGACGCTTCTGTGGATTGCCCCGGTCGTGCTGCTGATTATTTTCTTTTCCCTGTATTTCGCTTTTCATTCCCTTCGCGAGGCGTTTTTAAGCCTAATCACAGTACCCTTTGCTTTGATCGGTGGGGCGTATATGATCTACTTCTGGGGTGTTAACCTTTCGGTTGCAGTAGCTGTGGGTTTCATTGCCTTGTTTGGTATTGCCGTAGAAACCGGTATCGTAATGGTCATCTATTTGAATGATGCCATGCAGCAGCTGGTCACTAAAAAGGGGAATTCTGCTCAGTCAATAACCGGAGATGACCTGCGCGAATACGTAATCCATGGGGCGGTAAAACGTCTGCGCCCCAAGCTGATGACTGTGTGCGTCTCGCTATTTGGATTGGTGCCGGTCCTTTGGGCCAACGGGGTAGGAACGGATGTGATGCAGCCTATTGTACTGCCGATGATCGGCGGTGTACTTACATCATCAACGCACATTCTGCTGGTCACACCACTGATTTTTTTAATGACAAAAGAGTATGAGCTACGAAAATACGGAAAACTGCAAATCCATGATACAAAACACTAGTTATGTAAAATGGCTCATCCTGTTTCTGCTGCCCCTGGCAAGCTGGGCGCAGAAGCCGGTGTTTACGCTAGATACTATTTTACAACGAATTGATAACAACAACTTGCTGCTGCAGTCCTACGGGCTTAAAGCAGACAGTTATAAACATAGTGGTGATGCAGCCACAGCATGGATGCCGCCTATGGTTGGCCTGGGAACTTTCATGACCCCTTATCCCAATCAAATGATTATGGAATCCCGGGATAAGGGCAACCTGATGCTGCAAATCGAACAGGATATTCCAAATCCTGCAAAACTGAATGCGAAAAGAAGGTATATCGCCTCACAAGGAAATATTGAAAGGGTTAACCGTGATATAACCCTGAATACGTATAAGGCACAGGCAAAAAGACTTTATGTCAACTGGCTCATAGCCAGGCAGCGTGTGGTGATACTTGAAGAGAATGAAAAAATTATGGTCATGATGAAGGAAATCGAGAAGGTCCGCTACCCTTACAATCAGTCACAACTTGGAGGGGTTTTCCGGGCTGAATCGAAGATCCTGGAAAACCAGAATATGATCCGTATGCAGGAAGGAACTATCGGGAAGGCAAAAGGATGGCTCAATAGCCTGATGAATGTTGCGGGCAACCAGGATTTTGAAATTGATACTACATACAGGCCTTCTTTTCAGCCAGCCATGTACTACGATACTGCTAGGCTGGCTGACGTACGCATGGATGTTTTTAAAATGAATGAAAGTATCCGGTCTATGCAGCTTAATATCGAAAGTATGAAACAACAGAAAAAACCGGATTTTAAAATTCGCTTTGACCACATGTATCCATTGGATGCGATGATGCCCAATGCTTACAGCGTAATGGGTATGCTTAGTATTCCGATAGCTCCCTGGTCCTCGAAAATGTACAAGTCGGATATCAAGGCTATGCAGCTCAATATCCAGGGGATGCACAAAGAGCGCTCTGCCATGCTGGTGGAAACCCAGGGCATGCTTTATGGCATGCAGTCAGAGATCGAGTCCATGCAAACCAGGGTCAGCATCATGCAGGAAAAAATAATCCCAGCCCTTCAAAAAGCGATGAACGCTTATTTTGCCAATTATCAGGAGAATAAAGCCCAGTTGCCTGTTGTAATAGATGCCTGGGAAGCTTTGACGATGATGCAAATGAATGTGCTGGACGAGAAATTGAAACTCTATGAAATGATTGTGGATTATGAAAAAGAACTATATCGTTAGCCAGCTCATAGTGCTTTTACTGGCTACCGTGTTTTTAACTGCCTGTGACAGTAAAACCCCAAAAGATGGGCATACTGCTCATGGGCAATCAGAGCAGTATACCTGCCCGATGCATCCGCAGGTAATTAGCAGCAAACCAGGCAAGTGCCCGATCTGTGGCATGGACCTGGTAGCAAAAGAAGCAAATAATGAACTGATCGTTGATACCAGCTTCAATGCATTGTTAAAGCCGGTGAATGCCCAGGTGATTGCCAACATCCCACTGACCAATGCCGAAAGCGGGATGCGAATTTTTTCAGCCCAGGCGCAAGGGGTTGTAACTTATGACAGCCGAAGCCAGGTCTCCCTTTCATCCAGAGTGGGTGGCCGTATTGAAAAGCTGCTGATCAAATATAACTACCAGCCTGTTAGGAAAGGTCAGTTGGTGATGGAGGTTTATTCACCAGATTTGGCATCAGCTCAAAGGGAACTATTGATGCTTAGTAACGATTCAAACAGCCCGGATTTATTAACAAAGGCAAAACAGCGCCTGCTGCTGCTAGGAATGAGTCCTGGGCAAATTCAGGACATTATCAAGTCAGGGAATATACTCTATAAGGTACCCGTGTATAGTCCTGTTAATGGATATATCCTGGAACAATCGGCCAGCGTGCCTGCGGCAAGCGCGCCTATGCCCGCACCTTCCGGCAGTGATGGAGCGGCAATGGATGAGATGGCTGGCAGTTCCCCTGCATCAGCAGCTCCTACTAGGCCATCGGCGGCGGTTTCGCCCGTCCTTTTGCGTGCCGGGCAATATATTACAGCCGGCCAAACCCTGTTTACTATTTATACCTCCCAAGGCCTGATTGCTGAATTCGCGTTATCGCCAGCTATATCTTCCCGCATCAAACCAGGACAAAAGCTGCTCTTTTATGCGGGCAATGACAAAGAAACTATGGCCAGTGGCCAGATAGGGCTGATCCAACCGGTCCTTCGAAGTGGCGAGAGTTTCACCTTGGCCAGGGTTTATCTTCCGGGAAAAAACCTGACGCCGGGCCAACTGCTGACGGCGAACATTCCCATTGTTTTTCAAAAAGGGTTATGGCTGGATAAAAAGGCGGTCTGGCAGACCGGCAGCAAGTCTATTGTATTTAAGCGGCAGGGTAAAGTGCTGGTACCTATGAAAGTTAAAGCCGGGGCAGTTGTAGATGGGATGGTACAGATACTATCTGATATCAAGGATTGGAAAGTAGCGTCCAATGCATCGTATTTGATAGATAGTGAGAGCTTTATTAAGGATAACAGTCTTGTTGAAAATTAAAATATGAAAAGAATCACATTTTTGAGGCTGGCCACTTTGGCATCTTTTGCTCCGGGGATGCTTCTGATTGCTTGTAAAGATAATCAAAAGAAAAAGGCCGCAGAAGCCGGGCAGAAGACTTATACCTGTCCTATGCATCCACAAATAGTTCAGGACAAACCGGGTAGTTGTCCTATATGTGGTATGGACTTGGTCATCTTTGATAAAAGTAATAAGGATGCCTCTATCACACTAGGTGAAAGTCAAATAGCACTGGCCAATATTACTACTATGACAATGGGCAGCGGCCTTTTGTCGAATTCAAAAAGGCTCAATGGCCGGCTTGCTGTGAACCCTGACCAAACCGCTGTTGTATCCAGCCGTGTGGCAGGGCGTATTCAGGTGTTATATATTAAAGAAACCGGTGTACCGGTAAGGAAAGGACAGGCGCTTTATAAAATATATTCTGAACAGCTTTCCGCATTGCAGCAGGAATATTTGTTGGCATATGCCCAATTAAAGCAGTTCCCTTCCGACACGCGGTTTGGAGCTATTGAAAAGGCCGCCCGTCAAAAACTACGTTTGTATGATCAAAGTGAAGAAGATATACAAGGCTTGACGGCAAGTCAGAAGCAGGAGCCATACATTACTTACCGCGCGCCGATCAGCGGCACCGTATCTGAGCTATCCGTAACAGAAGGCCAATATGTATCGGAGGGGAGCGCCGTACTACGCCTTGAAGACTACTCATCTTTATGGGTTGAAGCCGATATCTATCCAGCAGAAGCTGCCAGCATCCGCATCGGTCAAAAGGTCCAAGTACAAGTTACAGGCTGGGAAGATAAACCCCAGCCAATGCGAATCGACTTTATTGTTCCGGCAATTCAAAGTGGCAGCCAGCTAATGCAGGTCCGGGGAACTGTTCCAAATCCAGGCAGCCGGTGGCAGCCAGGATTACAGGCTAATTTAATTTTACCCATTGCCCCATCTGCGAATGCTATGACTTTACCTGTCGATGCAGTGATCCGTGACGCAAAAGGTGCGCATGTATGGGTTGAAACGAAGCCTGGTACTTTTCTGGCTCGAATGGTCTCTACCGGAATCCAAAATGCTGACATGGTCGAAATAAAGGAAGGCATTGCCAAAGACGAGAAAGTGGTTGTCACAGGTGCTTATCTTTTATATAGTGAATATGTATTAAAAAAGGGGTCTGATCCCATGGCGCTGCATCAACATGAATAACCAATTTTTAACCATAAATTTTAATAACATGAAAAAAGTAACCAAATGGGCCCTGCCGGTAGCAATGATAGTGTTTCTTTCGGCTTGCGGCAGCAAAAATGAAGAAGGTAGCACCGGTTCCCATCAGGATTCGACGGCCCATGAGCATCATGAAGGCATGGATATGAGTGGCAAAGAAACAGGTAAAGTTACCCTGAAAGATGATAAGCTTAATGCAGTCTATCAACATTATATCCATTTGACCACCGCTTTAATCAATTCAGATACAGCAGAAGCAAAAATTGCCTCCAGTGCCATAGAGGCTGGTTTAGACCAGGTTTCACAAGGATCTCAGGCCGCTAAAACAGCTGCCCAAATTACGGAAGCCAAAGACATTGAGTCTCAAAGATCTCTGTATTCTGAATTAAGTGATGAGTTCATACCCTTGGTTAAAAAAGCCGGGTTGAGCAGTGGTGAACTGTATGTTGATTTTTGTCCAATGGCAAACAAGGATAAAGGCGGTTATTGGCTTTCCGGTCAAAAAGAGATTAAAAATCCATACATGGGAGATAAGATGATTTCCTGTGGAGAGGTGAAGGAGACAATTAATTAACCTATAATACATATTGGTTCAGGGCGTGACCTGAACCAATTTTCAAGCAAAACTAAAAACACTTCTAATGAAACTAGCCACTATACTACTACTATTATTGCTGCCTGTTGTGCATGTTTTCGCGCAGCATCAGCATGGGGCTGTATCCGCAGCACCGGCACCTGCAAAAAAACCTTTTTTAGAAAACTCGAAAGGGGGCAAGGTCGAATACCATCTGTATGTAAATGACACATTAGCTAACATCAGTGGCAAACGGAAAGTCTCTGCACTGGCTATGAATGGTCAGATCCCCGCTCCGACCTTGCATTTTACAGAGGGTGACACCGCCGTGATCCATGTCCATAATTTGATGCACCATGAAACGTCAATCCACTGGCATGGCCTTCTTTTGCCCAATAAAGAGGATGGTGTTCCTTATCTGACAACAGCTCCGGTCGAGCCTGGCGGACAGTATACATTTACCTTTCCCCTTATTCAAAGCGGCACATTCTGGTACCACTCCCATACCATGCTCCAGGAGCAAAGCGGCTTGTATGGTTCAATCGTGATCCAGCCCAGAAAGAAAACTTATGAAGTAGATAAGGAGTTCGTGCTTTTATTATCAGACTGGACTGATGAGAATCCTAGGCGTGTGCTGAATGCGTTGAAAAGGAATGACCCGGCTAGTGAATGGTATTCTATTAAAAAAGGGTATGCCCAAAGTCTGGATAAGTTAATACAGCATAAAGGATTGGGCAATAGGCTTAAGAATGGCTGGAAACGTATGCCGCCCATGGACTTATCGGATGTTTATTATGCAGCATTTTTGGCAAACGGAAAACGTAAAGAAAGTATTCCGGATTTAAAGCCGGGCGATAAAGTCCGGTTACGTGTCATTAACGGCTCGGCTTCGACCTATTTTTATCTGCATGGCGGGGCAGGTAAGCTGGAATTAATATCATCGGATGGGATCGACGTAAAGCCAATCAAAATAGATCGGCTACTGATGGGGATTGCTGAAACCTATGATTTTCTGCTGACTGTACCCAAGGATAGAACCATGGAGTTCAGGGCAACAGCCCAAGACGTCTCCGGATTTGCTTCCTTATACTTGGGAAAAGGTGATACCCTATCTGCCGCTCCCATCCCTAAGCCAAACGTTTGGAATATGGATGAAATGATGATGGGCATGGCTGTTAATTTCCCAGATAGAATGAACCATTCAGCAATGGGTATGGGTAAAATGGATCATAGCAAAATGAAAATGGAGCAGCCTGCTGGCAAACCTGGAAAGGGGCATGAAGGTATGGATATGGACAAAATGGACCATAGCAAAATGAAAATGGAACCCGCAGAGAAAAAGCAGCCTGCTGACAAACCTGAAAAAGGGCATGAAGGTATGGACATGGACAAAATGGATCATAGCAAAATGAACATGGAACCCGCCCAGAAAAAGCAGCCCGCCGACAAACCTGAAAAAGGGCATGAAGGTATGGACATGGACAAAATGGACCATAGCAAAATGAACATGGAACCCTCCCAGAAAAAGCAGCCTGCTGACAAATCTGAAAAAGGGAATGAGAGTATGGACATGAGTAAAATGGACCACAGTAAAATGAATATGGAACCCTCCCAGAAAAAGCAGCCTGCCGGTAAGCCTGAAAAAGGGCATGAGGGGATGGACATGGACAAAATGGACCACGGTAAAATGAATATGGGTGGAATGCAGATGGGTAAAACCGACTCAATGACCATATTTAATTATGATCTATTAAGTGCCCAACAGAAAACAAGCTTTGACAGCTCGAAACCTGTCAGGACTGTTCATTTAAAGCTAACTGGGAGCATGTACCGTTACGTGTGGTCGATAAATAACAAGGTGCTTTCCCAGGCAGATAAGATTGGTATTAAAAAGGGCGAAATAGTCAGGTTTGAGCTCGAAAATACCACGATGATGAACCACCCTATGCACTTGCATGGCCATTATTTTAGGGTGCTCAATAAGAATGGGGAATTCTCTCCACTAAAGCACACCCTGGATGTGCCTCCAATGACTAGCATTACGATCGAGTTCGACGCAACGGAAGAAAAAGATTGGTTTTTTCATTGCCATGTACTTTACCATATGATGAGTGGGATGGCCCGCATCGTCGAGTATCAAGGAAGCAGCCGCGATACTTCTCTGGCCAGATATCCTCTAAAAAATTTGCTGAAGGAAGATAAGATGTGGTTTTTTTACGGCAGCATTGCCGCCAAATCACATATGGCAGAAGCGAAGGCCAATTTTATTAATAGAAGCAATGCCATCCGGTTTGAAGGAAACTACAACTACGGTTCCCAATATGAGGCCAATATTAGTTATGAAAGGTACATCGGAGACTGGCTGCGCCCCTATATTGGCTTTGGTGCTGTTAAACAGCGGTACTACAATATATTCAACGGGGAACAAACCTTCGAGCAGGATTTTGACTTGCCGGTAATAGGAGTCCGGTATACCCTTCCTTTTTTCATCGATGCTGATCTGCGGGTAAATTCCAATGGCCGGGTTCGGTTTGCCCTGGAGGGTGAAGAATGGCTGCTGCCTAAATTGTTTTTCAACTGGCGTATCAATACCGACAAGGAATACCATCTGGACGTGGAATATATGCTTGGTAAATACATTTCACTATCCGGGGGTTATGATTCCAGGTATAAGCTGGGCGGGGGCTTATTAGTAAGGTTCTAATAACGGTGATTTCTTAACAATGTGCCTGGACTTTCCTTTAAGTTGGAATCCTGGCAGCGATAACAAGGTTAACGGGCAGACCAAAGATGTTGCTGCGGCTGCCCACTCAGTGCGTTTAAGGTTCCAGTTTTTAAACAAAATCAAATCAATGGAAAATCACCACCACCATGAGCATCATCCCAAAAAGCCAGCGGAAACCATGCCTTCTATGACTGGATCTTCTCATGAGCACCACGCACCCACTGCGCAGGCTGATGGGCATAGTGACCATGACAAGCATGCAGGACATCACACCGAAGATTTTTTAAAGCGCTTCTGGATTTGTCTGGTCATCACAGTGCCGATCCTTTTACTATCGCATATGATCCAGCAGTGGATTGGTTTTAACTGGACGTTTGCAGGTGATCAATATGTGCTTTTAGCACTAAGTACGATCATATACTTTTATGGGGGCTGGCCGTTTCTGACGGGCCTTGTCAGGGAGCTGAAAAGCAAGAACCTGGGGATGATGACCCTGGTGGCGGTTGCTATTACTACTGCGTATGTGTATAGTGTAGCCGTGGTTTTTGGGCTGGAAGGGATGGACTTCTTTTGGGAGCTGGCTACCTTGATTGATATTATGCTAATCGGGCATTGGCTGGAAATGAAATCGCAGATGGCAGCTTCGCAAGCCCTGGAATCGCTGGTCGCTTTGCTTCCTTCAATGGTCCATGTTGAAAAAGATCATCAGGTAACTGACATCCCATTAAAAGACCTTCGCAGCGGTGATATATTACTTGTCAAACCCGGCGAAAAGGTCCCGGCCGATGGATTGATCCTGGAAGGTAGTTCTTATGTGAACGAAAGCATGCTCACCGGGGAGAGCGTGCCCGTCCAAAAGCAGAAAGACGATAAAGTAATTGGCGGAGCAATCAACGGCGATGGTGTTTTGAAAGTCCATGTTACCGGTGCAGGCAATGAAAGTTACCTGCAAAAAGTAATTGATATGGTCAAGACAGCCCAGGGAGCTAAATCAAATACTCAGAATTTAGCTGATAAGGTTGCGAAATGGTTAACGCTGGTTTCAATTACAGTTGGGATCGTAACTTTCATTGTCTGGTATACAGGCGGCAAGGATCTTGCGTTTGCTCTGGAAAGAATGGTTACAGTCATGGTAACATCCTGCCCGCATGCACTAGGCGTTGCTATTCCCTTGGTCATTGCTATTTCAACCACACTATCTGCAACGCACGGGCTTTTGATCCGAAATCGTACCGCTTTTGAAAATGCCCGTAAACTTACCACAATCATTTTCGATAAAACGGGCACATTAACCAAAGGCTCCCATGAAATCCAACAGATTATACCAATTGACGAGCAGTTATCAAAAGATCAGATTTTGCAGTATGCTGCCGCCGTACAACAGAACTCGGAACATCATATTGCACATGGGGTCATCAGAAAGTTAAAAGAACAAGGCTTGCAGCTCTGGGGGTCAACTGATTTTACTTACATGCAAGGCATTGGTGTGACCGGTATCGTAGATGGCAAGAAAGTGGTAGCAGCCGGACCTAATTATTTCAAGCAGGAAAACAAACCGGTGCCCGCTATTCCCGACCAGGTCGATCAGGCGACAGACACGGTGAACTTCATACTTGTTGATGGCAAACTGGTTGGTTTGATCACCTTCGCCGATAGCATCCGTGAAAATGCAGCCCAGGCTATCACTGAACTGAAAAAGATGAACATTAAAACCTTCCTTCTTACAGGTGACAATGAGAAAATTGCGGAAGCAGTCAGCACGAAGCTGAATATGGATGGATACCTGGCAAATGTGCTGCCCCATGAAAAGCAAGACAAGGTCAAAGAGTTCCAAAATAAAGGTGAGATTGTTGCCATGACTGGTGATGGGGTTAATGATGCGCCTGCACTTGCTCAGGCGGATGTAGGCATTGCCGTTGGTTCAGGGACTGATGTGGCAGCTGAAACCGCCGATATCATCCTGGTAAACAGTGACCCAATGGATGTAGTGCAAATGATCACTTTTGGAAGGGCTACATATCGGAAAATGGTGCAAAACCTAGCCTGGGCAGTAGGTTATAATGTGATAGCGATTCCATTAGCTGCCGGCGTTCTGTATCCTACTTTTATGTTGAGCCCGGCGATGGGTGCAGTTCTTATGAGCGCATCCACCATTGTTGTTGCCATTAATGCAAAACTGCTCAGAGTAAATTAAATAGCTCAGTGATGACAAATCGGCATTTTGATAAAATGATTAAAAGTAGGTTGGAATCTTTCCAGCCTACTTACCAGCGCAGGGATTGGCTTGATTTAAGCGACCGGCTGGATAGACATGAAAATAAAAAGCCCTGCCCGTCCCACACCATGTACCGCAATAAACGCAAGCGCTTAAAGCGAGATTAGCAGCACCGACAGTAATTTACTGAAACAAATAGTCTTCTCTCTTAAATTCTAAAAACTATGCACATCTCGTAGCTAATTGTGTAATAAGTTTTGTGTGCCCTGACTTAATTTTGTATAAACACTACAAGACGATGGAAGCACTCATTTCAGAAAAAGCAAGCGCTATAAAGCCTTCAAAAACTACATATAATAAGAAGACTTTCCCCGTCTTGGGCATGACCTGCGCAGCATGCGCTGTAAGTGTGGAAAGCATCCTTAAATCAGCAAAAGGAGTCCACGATGCAGGCGTAAATTATGCGAATCAAACAGCTTGGGCTGAATATGACCAAACCCTTAAGCCAGTAGACTTACAGAATTTAATCCGCTCTGTCGGCTATGACCTGATTGTTGATTCACAGGACCCACAGCTGGAGCAGCAACAAGCCCAGTTAAAACAGTATGAGCAGTTAAAGAAACGTACAATCTGGGCAGCCGTTCTTTCTTTGCCAATTGTAATCATCGGGATGTTTTTTATGGACAAAGTCCCTTATGGAAATTGGATCATGATGGCATTGTCAGCGCCTGTTGTATTCTATTTAGGACGAAGCTTTTTCATTAATGCCTTTAAACAGGCTAGATACGGCAAAGCCAACATGGATACCCTGGTTGCTTTAAGCACCGGGATTGCATTTGTGTTTAGTGCCTTTAACACCATCTATCCCGAGTTCTGGCATAGCAGGGGCTTGCATGCACACGTATATTATGAAGCAGCAGCTGTCGTCATTGCATTTATTTCCCTGGGGAAACTCTTGGAGGAAAAAGCAAAGTCCAATACTTCGTCAGCGATCAAAAAATTGATAGGCTTGCAGCCTAAAACCGTCAGGGCTATTGTCAATGGCTTAGAGCAGGAAATACCAATAGCGGCAGTAAAGGCTGATAATATCTTACTGGTCAGACCTGGTGAAAAAATCCCGGTTGATGGTGTTCTGACAGATGGAAGCTCATTTGTGGATGAAAGTATGATCAGCGGGGAGCCTGTGCCTGTGGAAAAAAGTCAGGGAGAACAAGTCTTTGCAGGGACAATCAATCAGAAGGGTAGCTTTCAATTTAAAGCACAAAAGGTAGGAGGTGATACGATCCTTGCCCAGATCATCAAGATGGTGCAAGAGGCCCAGGGAAGTAAAGCGCCTGTTCAGAAGCTGGTTGACAAGATAGCCGGTATTTTTGTGCCAGTCGTGATCGGTATCGCTGCACTGACATTTGTAACCTGGATGCTGGTTGGAGGCGAAAATGCGTTTACACACGCCTTTTTAACTTCCGTTACCGTGCTTGTCATTGCCTGCCCATGCGCACTTGGGCTCGCTACTCCTACCGCCATTATGGTAGGTATAGGGAAAGGCGCTGAAAACAATATCTTAATCAAAGATGCCGAAAGCCTGGAACTAGGCCATAAGGTAAATGTGGTAATCCTGGACAAAACCGGCACCATAACCGAGGGTAAGCCTGTGGTTACTGACATTTCCTGGAATGCAATTAAGGGTGAGCCAAAGATATTCAAGCAAATACTATTTGCAATAGAAGCCCAATCAGAACACCCTCTGGCAGAAGCCGTGACCAGCTTTCTCAAAGAGGAAAGCATTGAAGGTGTAAGCCTGCAGCAGTTTGAAAGTTTAACGGGTTTGGGCGTAAAGGCCAATTACGATGGGACTGAATATTTCGTCGGGAACAAAAAATTAATGGATGAGAATAATATCAGCATCAATAGCGGGCTTTCTTCCGGAGCAGAAAAATGGCAACAACAGGCAAAAACAGTAATCTACTTTGCAAATAACACAGAGGTAATATCAGTCATTGCCATTGCTGACAAAATTAAGGTTACGTCCAAGAAAGCTATTGAAACATTGCAAGACAGAGGTATCCAGGTTTATATGCTGACAGGTGATAATAAACAAACGGCAGCTGCTGTGGCCCAACAGGTTGGATTGAAACATTTTAAGGCAGATGTAATGCCTTCTCAGAAAGCAGATTTTATTAAAGAGCTGCAATCAAAGGGAAAGATAGTAGCCATGGTTGGGGATGGGATCAATGATAGTCATGCTTTGGCTCAGGCAGATGTCAGTATTGCGATGGGTAAGGGATCGGACATCGCTATGGATGTTGCAAAAATGACTTTGATTACTTCTGATCTGAACATGGTACCCAAAGCATTAAAGCTTTCAGGCAAAACAGTTAAGACAATAAAACAAAACCTGTTTTGGGCTTTTATCTACAACCTGATCGGTATCCCAATTGCTGCCGGCCTAATGTACCCCATCAATGGTTTTTTACTTGATCCAATGATCGCCGGAGCGGCAATGGCACTCAGTTCGGTGTCAGTAGTAAGTAATAGTTTAAGGTTAAAGACAGCGAAGCTTTAAAAATTTGCATCAGCAAGAATACGTACTTACAATTAATTCAAATTCAAAACAGACAATTTAATGGAAACTCTAAAATTCAAAACAAATATTAAATGCGGTGGTTGTGTGGCAAAAGTTACATCTGGTTTAAATGAAACCGCTGGAACTGGTAATTGGGATGTGGATATTAATAATCCGGAAAAGATTTTAACGGTAAGCTCTGACGGTAATGAAGACAGTATCATATCAGCCGTGAAAGAGGCAGGCTTTGTTATAGAGAAAGTAGAGTGATCATAATATTTAGATTGTCCTGCATCAAGCAGGTAATGGCATAGTTTTTTTATTACTTAATCAGCCTGAGAATCAGGCTGATTAAACTTTATTTTAAGACAACCCCATGAAGACAACGTACAGAATGTTAGGACTTGCAGTTCTTATGGCTTTTACCACCGCATGTTCGGACGATAACGATGGTGATGATAAAATCACTATTCAAGCGCATGACCAAAATCAAATGATGACAGTGATGCACGATATGATGGCCGAAATGGAAACGATGAAAGTAACCCAGGATCCCGACATTGACTATGCTACTATGATGAAAATGCATCATATGGGTGCAATAGAGATGGCTGAATTAGAGTTAAAATCTGGAAGCAACAGTGAAATGAAAGCTATGGCGCAAGCCATAATTGATGCTCAGCAAAAGGAGATTGCTACCCTAGACTCATTTCTTGCCAGCGCTACGCCTACAACAATGAATATGGAGTTCCATATGAAAATGATGGAAGGAATGGAGCGTATGGAAAAACAGTCAGATCTTCAGATCATCAATGGCAGCATAGACCAGGATTTTGCCACATTAATGATTGGGCATCATCAAAGTGCCACGGAAATGGCTCAAATGCAATTATTAATAGGTAAAAGTGCTCAGCTGAAAACCTTATCAACGATGATTATTGAGGAACAAAACAAGGAAATTGCAGCGTTCCAGGCATTTTTACTAGCGAACAGAAGTAAATAATTTTTCATATAAAAATAAAAAAAATACCTTATGGCACATCAACAATTCAAAGACTGTATTGATGCCTGTGTGGCATGTGCAGTAGCTTGCAGCCACTGTGCAACAGAGTGCTTAAAAGAAGAACATGTAGCCCATATGGCCAAATGTATCCAGTTTGATCTGGAATGTGCTGCTATTTGCCGCAGCGCGGCAGAAGTAATGAGTTTGGGAAGTAGTTTCAGTGCACACCTATGCAGGGTTTGTGCAGACGTTTGTAAAGCATGTGCCGAAGAATGCGAAAAGCACGCTGAAATGGGTATGGATCACTGCCGGCAATGTGCAGAAGCTTGCCGACGGTGCGCTGAAGCGTGTGAGGAGATGGCCACACCGGTGTAAGGAAGATGCAGCGTTCCAGGCATTTTTACTAGCGAACAGAAGTAAATAATTTTTCATATAAAAATAAAAAAAATACCTTATGGCACATCAACAATTCAAAGACTGTATTGATGCCTGTGTGGCATGTGCAGTAGCTTGCAGCCACTGTGCAACAGAGTGCTTAAAAGAAGAACATGTAGCCCATATGGCCAAATGTATCCAGTTTGATCTGGAATGTGCTGCTATTTGCCGCAGCGCGGCAGAAGTAATGAGTTTGGGAAGTAGTTTCAGTGCACACCTATGCAGGGTTTGTGCAGACGTTTGTAAAGCATGTGCCGAAGAATGCGAAAAGCACGCTGAAATGGGTATGGATCACTGCCGGCAATGTGCAGAAGCTTGCCGACGGTGCGCTGAAGCGTGTGAGGAGATGGCCACACCGGTGTAAGGAAGATATTTTATCGAAAAAGTATAACGGATAATCCGCAATGGTTATCCGTTTTTATTTTGGATGATACGGCAATTTGGTTGGATTCCGATCATATTAAAAACTGATCCTTGTCATGTTTATATACTGTATTTTGAGGTAGATTTGTTGAAATCGTAAATATCTGATAATCAAATGAAAACGCAACAATTTATTCTTTTTTTAGCATTTCTTCTTTTTTTAGCTGGAAATGGCTCTTATGCACAAAATTACAAAATGCCAGTACCTTCTATTGATGCAACTGGAAAGATTACTGATGCAAAAGGAAAACACATTGGCTGGGTTACCAGTGATGGGATAATCAAAGATGCAGCAGGAGTAAAAATCGCCCACATCGACGATGCCGGGAATGCAATCGATGCCATAACAGGAAAAACCTCGGGCAAAGCCGCAAAAAACGGCACTTACCTTTATCATGTAAAAAGCGGGGCCATTGACAGCTTAACAGTATCTATCCCTATGAATGGGATATGCGAAGTCAAAGATACAAGTGGAAAAACCGTGCTTTTGGTTCATGAAAATTATAAGCAGTATGGAGCCTGCGCGATGCATTGTCTTCAGATGAAAAGCGCGCACAAAGATATGAAGATGAAATGATTGAAAGTTTGTGATATTTGCCACACCCACATTCAGGTCAGGGATCAGTTTATTAATATGTTAATTGTCTGATAATTAACATATTAACATTTTTCCCGTGAATGGATCGTGTAATAATTAAACTAAAAAAATGTGTTAAATATCATGCAGCATAATAACCAGAATTTTGCAAAGGATATTGGACTTAGTCCAATAGTTTAGACAATATGTGATATATACAACCTTTAAACAGGCTTTTGCAATATTTTTAAAAACAAGCGCACCGATCTTTAACCCATAGTAAATCTAATCATAGTTGCAAAGAAACCTTAGAAGAGAGTTTAAAAACTAAAAAAATGGAAATAGATAATGGTTTCAATTTTTGGAGCAATGCATTTCATGATTTGTGTGGATAGTACTTTTTTCTGGGAGTTTTTGCAGCTCCATACATTATCCCGGTCAGCAAAGTAAGAAAGATTTCCCCTTGATATTTTGAGGAAGCGATTCGGATAAACTTATAAATAGATGCAAAAACTAACAATGTTATTTTTAGCCTTTACTTTCAGTTTAGGCGTAATTGCACAGAATCTGGGAATGGTCATGATAATTTAAACAATAATTCTTCCTACTCAATAACAGAAATCCTTTTGGGAGTAATTTTAATTGTAGTAGTCATCGCATTGGTGATGCGAAGTTTTAATAGTTCCAGAATTGGAAAATAATTGTCGAGTTGTCAAAGAAATAGTAAAATTATTTATTTAAACAGGCAACCATTTACAAAACTATGGAAGCCACAACTTATAAAAAGATGAAAAATTTACTAATGTTAATTATAGCTCTTGCTTTAAGTACCACAGCATTCTCCCAGGCGAAAATGGGCGAAAAAATGAAAATGAATCACAAAATGGACATGAAGAAAGACCACATAATGATGAAGGATGGGCGAATGAAGATGATGAAAAATGGCGAAGAAATTCCTATGGATAAAGAAATGACAATGCAAAATGGTACGAAGGTGATGGCGGACGGGATGTATACAAACAAAGATGGTGCAACAATGACAATGAAGAATGGTGATATGATGGACATGGAAGGAATGATAAGCAAGATGCCATTGAAGGGAAAATCAACCAGGAAAGGTAGAATGGGCAAAATGAAGATGCAGTAATAGAAGAGTTGGAGCAAGGTTCCGTTATAAGTTTACGGTGTCAAAAAATAAAAATGGATAAAGGTGTGCCCATAGCATTTTGAAGGAATACCATTGAAAGAGATCATAATCTTAAGAACATGCTTATTGATAAGCAAAAGCAAAATGGAAGCACCAAAATTTAAATTAAGAATACAATACTGATGATACCTTTTCAATTAGTACGGTTATGTTTGCCCATGATGACAAAACGGATATAACATAAAGTTGGACGAAGAGAAACACGAGATAGACGTCAAGAAATACCATGTAATGATGACCAAATGAAGATAGAAAAAATGGTACATACCTTTAACATCTCAAATGCGGAGCTACTTATAGCTTAACTGTTTCTGCTCCAATGAATGGAACTTGTGAAGTCAAAGATAAAAATGGGAAAACGGTTCTTCTGGTCCATGGGAACTACAAACAATATGGTGGTTGCGCCTTACACTGTCTTCAAATGAAAAACGAACATAATGATATGGAAATGAATTGACACCAAGTAAGTAATTAAGTGAAAGGTATCGTATACAATACAAATTTAATTTTTCGAAACTCATAGTATTTTAAAACAGATAAAAATCATCATTATGGAAACATCAATTTCAATAAGCCGTATTTCTTTTGGTACAGGTTGTAGACTATTTATAGAGAGTAAAAGTACAGGTTTGTCATTAATGGTGGGCTTCATCATTATTTTATTTGCGTCTCCTTTCATCATTGGCTGTAATGGTAGTAATACTAATAATAGTCTAAAAACAGACTCTACTGCACAATCTAACGTGCAAAGGAATGGCGACGTTACTGAGGAAATCCATAAGGGAATGGAAATGATTAAATCCGGCAACGAACTGGTTAACAAAGGGCAAAAAGCCAATGATAAGTCAATGATAGATAATGGGATGGCTCAAATGGATAAGGGAATGCAAATGGTAAAAGCCGGACAAAGTACCATGAATAGGCCTGAACATGAAAATGAAGATATGGATGATAAAATGGCAATGGGTGATAGCATAAAAAAGACAGCAGGAAAAGATATGGATATGAGTGATAACGGAATGAATATGATTCATCAGGGATTAGACGTAGCTAAGTCTGGCAAAATGATTACCCAGCATGCACTAAAAAACAAGGATAAGCCGATGATGCAAACCGGCATGAGTATGATGGATAAAGGTATGGCGATGATTACCATGGGTAAAGAAATGATGGGAAAAGACAGCAACGTTATGGCCGATAAACCCATGTCTGATGATATGGATATGATGGATAAAGGCATGGCTATGATGGATATGGGCAAAGGTATGACCAGCAAAGCTATGGGACCAGCAGATAAGCCCATGATGGATGATGATATGGATAAGGGTATGGATATGATGGACAAGGGCATGGACATGATGGGAATGGGCGCAGATAAAATGAAAAAAGACAAAAAACCAATGCCTATGAAGGATGATGATATGTAATTTTAATAGACGACCATAAATATTCTACGATGAATTTGTTCCGTTGTATCATTTTTACTGCTCTTTTCTGCATAATTTTTACTGTTTTTGCATTTTCCGCTATTGCACAAACTGCTGATGAGCATGAAGGCCACCATCCCGACAAAGTAGCAGCAGATACTGCTGCTTCAATGAATAAGATGGCAAATGCAAAAGATGCCAGCGGTGCCACGAAGGATATAGGTGCTGGTAAGAAAGCCAGTGGAATGGGGGCAGGCATGGGCGATATGATGAAGGATATGGGCAAGCCTACCAATAAGGAAATGTATCCTACACTGATGCAGGCAAATGAGCTCACCCCGGAAAAACGTATTGAAATAAACCAGTTAGCAAATAAGCAAATTACCGAAGGTAATGCCTTGCTGGATATAGGTTTAAAACAACTTTCAGGTGCCACCCGTTTGCAGGATCTGGAGGCTATCAAAGAAGCAAACCAACAGATGCACCGCGGACAAATGATGCTGGAAAGCGGCCTGGAAGGCCAGCGGGCATTAGCAGAAAGTATAGACCCACGCCTTACAGCTTTACAATGGTTTAACAGGGAAATGAACCTTAATGCCATCGAAAATGCAAAAAAGCACAGTTTTATGGGGCTTTCCTGGTTTCATTACATCACCATGTTTTTGCTCACCGCGTTTGCAGTAACGATGGTTTGGATGTATTTCCACAAAATGAAACGTGCCAATGCACTTGTTGAAAAATTATCGGGCAATCCAAAAGAGGATGTACCACCACCAGGTTCGGATAAATCAGGTGCAGCATCTGCCGCAGATAAACCGGGCACTATTCCGACTGCTTCCCCTGCTGATAAAGCCGGAGCACCACCTGCTGTAAATCCCGATAGTGCACCATCAAAACCAAATTCATGGACAGGTACTTTGCTTGTTGCAGAAATTTTTTTAGAAACGCCCAATGTAAAAACTTTCCGCCTTACAGAACCAGGAGGTAAAAAAATCCCCTTTAATTTCCTGCCCGGCCAGTTCATTACAGTAACCATTAATCCAGCGGGTGTACCTGTAAAACGTTCGTATACGATTGCTTCCTCGCCCACACATACAGAATATTGCGAAATAACGGTGAAGCACGAAGAGAAGGGAACGGTTTCGCATTATATGCACAACGAAGTTCATATTGGAGAATTAATGCAGTTTACCGGGCCCTCTGGCAAATTCACTTTTACAGAAACACATGCAGACAGCGCTGTATTCATTGGTGGTGGCGTAGGATTAACGCCAATGATGAGTGCCGTCCGTTATTTGACAGACCGCTCCTGGAAAGGTGAAATATATTTTTTCTTTGCATGTAAGAATGAAAGCAGTATTATTTTTCGAGAAGAACTATTATACCTGCAAAAACGCTACTCTAATTTACATGTGTTTTTTGTACTTAGCCAACAACAAGGCGAGGCCGGGGTGGACTTTATCCCCGGTCCTATTACTAAAGAAATAATAACAGAACGAGTGCCGGATATTATATCCCGTATGATTCACATTTGCGGGCCAAAACCCATGATGGATGCGGTAAAATTGATGATGGATGCGTTAAAAGTGCCTAAGGAAAATGTGATGGTAGAGGTATTTGCCGGCCCGCCACCAGCAGCTAAAACGCCGATACAACCAACTGGTGCTCCTGTAAAACCACCAGAGGGAAGTGAAGCAGCGCAGCCAGCTGCCACACCTGAAGAAGGAAAAGCTGCGGTGTCCCAGAATAAAGAACCTGCTTCACCTGAGCAAGATAAGGGTGGGGTGGTCACGTTTGTCAAATCAAATAAAACAGCAGTACTTACAGCGGATAAGTCGGTACTCGAAGCATCGGAAGAGGCCGGCGTTAACATCGATTATTCCTGCCGCGTTGGAACATGCGGTGTGTGCAAAATAAAGTTGATTTCAGGTATGGTGACCATGGCCGTAGAAGATGCATTGACAGAGGAGGATAAGGCGGAAAATATAATTTTGGCTTGTCAGGCAAAGGCAACCGAAGCTGTTTCAGTTGATGCTTAAATTTTTACGAAAGGAATACATAAATGAAACGGGAACGCACCATCATGGTCTCCATGCTTATACTACAACTTATTTTGTGGTTAGGCTTTTTGGTGCATCAGTCTCCACGGTTTGCAGGTAGCCTTACCGGTGGCATACTGGCAATTACAGCCGCTTTGCTGATGATTGTGCCGCCTCTTTTATATTCAGCCACCAAACGGATACCTTTTTTTAAAGAAAAAATTACAAAGCGTATTTCAATGGGCACATTACTTACCTGGCATGTTTATACAAGCATCGTTGGTGCCATTCTTGCTATACTCCACACGGGCCACCGATTCGAAAGCAATCTTGGTATATGGCTTACCGTAATGATGATGCTTACGGTATTAAGTGGTTTTACAGGAAGGTATTTTCTTAGTTATTCATCAAAAGAAGTCAATGAGAAACAAGCTGAACTCAACCTTTTGGCTACGCAATACAACCAGTTAATTAATGAGATAGGTAAGCAACCAGAATCAGGGGCGAGTCATGTTGTCTCCAATAATTTGATAAGCCGTGCCTTCAACAGCTTTGTAGGCACTCAGGGTATTGCTACAGATCCTAAATCCCTGCTATCGCACCGGGCTTTGCTTTTGACTGAGTCCATTGCGGATCTTGAATATGCTATTAAAACACACGAATTACTAAAACGAAGAACAGCCCGATGGTTAAAAATCCATATCATCACATCTTCTGCGTTTTATATTTTACTGATACTGCATATTTGGTCAGCCATTTATTTTGGGTTAAGATATCTTAGATGAAAAAATTAATTGGCATACTTATTCTTATATTTTACATAGCGGTAGTTTCTCACTACGGTAATTTTGATTTTACAGAAAAAAATAGCTGGCAAGCACAAGCAAGTCCAGGTAAATTGTCTTCTGCCCATGAAATGCTTTCAGCCAATTGTGCAACCTGCCACACGGCTACAATAGGTGTCGACAATGCAAAATGTATCACCTGCCATGGCGATAACAAGGCCTTACTAGAGCGGCAGCCCACTGCTTTTCACGGTGTGATCGGCAATTGTTCCTCCTGTCATATTGAACACCAGGGCCCAGATGCGAATTTGCGGGTGATGGACCACGAGGCAATGGCGCTTCTTGGTGAAAAAATAATTGGCGATGAAAAAAAATCTTTTCAGTTAGATGAATCAATCATACCGGCTGACCACCCGCTGGTTTCAGATCAGATTGCAAAACTTAATTGTGCCACCTGCCACGGCACAAAAGATAAGCATCTTGGTTTGATGGGCAATAATTGTGCATCCTGCCATGCCGCTACCCAGTGGACAATTCCTGAGTTCCAGCATCCGTCGGTACTTTCTATTAATTGTTCCCAATGCCACCAGGCTCCGCCGAGCCACTATATGATGCACTTCGAAATGGTTTCTAAAAAGGTTGCCGCCCGAAGTGATGAAAAAGGGAACGGTTGTTGCGAAGCTGTTTTAGTTAATCAATGTTATTCTTGCCATAAAACAACTTCATGGAATGATATCCAGGGAGTGGGTTTTTATAAACACCATTAAAACACATTGAATAAGCATCTGCTATACTTCATCAAACCAATGAAATGAAAATAATCGACTATAGTCAAATGCTAATCGATGGCCAATGCTATCTGAGCTTTATGGCGCTGTGGATGCGCCAATGCTAGGAAAAAGCCTAATGTAAAAAGCGGTATTGAAAAAATCGAAGGCACCATTGGTAAGCCCTGAAATTGCTGCTGCTATTTTGCTTTTTAGCATCAAATAAGCAAGCTTTATCAATGGCACTGTTCTGGTGGTAGATGGAGGAAGGGTGCAGGTATATAATCAATAGCAAAGGTCTGTTTAATAACAACCTTAGTTTACAATGAACAAAGCACTTTCGCTGTAACCGTGACTTGTATCCGTTCTCTCATTTTTATATCAGTAAATTATGCAACTTAAACCCAAAGGTATGTAAGATTATTCGTATCAATAAGAGGAACTTTGCTATGAAGGGAAAACCACTTATGAGGATTGATTAAATACATAGGTATGGATACCGGGTTGTAAAAAAATAAAATTGAGGATTGTCATTTCCAAACATGACCACTATCATAAAGCGCTGAAAGAAGAGGTTCTACTTTTAATCAAATTTAAATAGCTTGTTTTGAAGTGGTTACAATAACTGCTTCCATCTATTCCGTTTAAAGACTTCTCATAGTTAATCTTCTAATTTTAAAAACAAAAAAATGTATAACAGCGGTTATCAGTTCGTGGGAATGCACTTTATATGGTGGTTCATTTGGCTAGGATTAATTTTCTGGATTTTTGCTACGCCTTACAATATTCCAGGTCAGCGAAAAAAGAAAGATACTCCTCTTGACATTTTGCAGAAGCGTTTCGCTTCAGGACAAATAACAAAGGAAGAATACCAGGAGCATAAAAAAATTTTGCGGGTAGTTTAACCATATTAAATAACTGCAACAAATCTATCTGTTAAAGATAAATGATTTTCTTTTAAACCGGTAACCATCAGGTTTAGCTGTAGAAATGTATGAAGAAGCTACTGCCTTTCATTGCTGCCTTTTCTTTAAGTTCATGTGTAATATTTGCCCAAGAACACAGAATGGAGAAAATAGGCAAAAGGATTTGGTCTAAAATGATTTAAATGATAAACAGTTGTGAGCATATCCCTAATTGTGCTGACCGTTTCGGCATTTGTCTTCTTTACCGGCCTTTCTGTTATGGCAAAGCATAACTAGCCCCTAGTTTTTGCACAGTCTCACGGTGTTAAAAAATTGTTCTTCTGTGCGATTCAAAAAATGAATACGAGAAGGCAAAGAACTTGAAATATTAATCAAACTAAAAAGAAATAAACATGTCTATTCAAACAATTAATCCCACAACAAACCTTGCGCTCAAGACTTTTGAAGAAATGACAGAGGAGGCAGTGGATGCTGCTGTAGCACAAGCCTTAACAGCATTTGGCGACTGGAAAAGAACCACTTACGAGCAACGTGCCCGTTTATTGCACAAGGTAGCTGACTTGATGCGCGAAAAAAAAGAAGCATTGGCAACAACAATCACTTTGGAGATGGGCAAACTCATCTCCCAGGCGGAAGCTGAAATAGTTTTAAGTGCTGATATTTTTGATTACTACGCCGACAATGGTGCCGTCTTTCTCGCCGATAAAAATCTTAGCCCCGAACATGGAAAAGCGTTTATCCGCCACAGCCCAGTAGGTGTGCTGTTAGGTGTAGAACCGTGGAACTTTCCATATTACCAGGTGGCCCGTTTTGCCGCGCCTAACA
The DNA here is from genome assembly GCF_050587785.1 of Dyadobacter sp. BHUBP1. NCBI lineage: Bacteria > Pseudomonadati > Bacteroidota > Cytophagia > Cytophagales > Spirosomataceae > Dyadobacter > Dyadobacter sp. BHUBP1. The sequence continues at coordinate 114,270 of NZ_JBOBIH010000012.1, read as the reverse complement.
TAATGATAGGCAATACAGTGCTGGTAAAACATGCGTCCATCGTGCCTCAATGCGCCATCACCATAGAAGAATTGTTCAAAGAAGCGGGTGCCGCACCGGGCATTTATACCAACCTTTTGATATCAGGCAGCCGCGCTTCGGTATTAGTGCGCGATAAAAGAATTAAAGGGGTTTCCCTTACTGGCAGCGAGGAAGCGGGGGCAAGCGTAGCATCTGAAGCCGGCAAAAATTTAAAAAAATCTGTTCTTGAATTGGGGGGAAGCGACGCCTTTATCATATTGGAAGATGCCGATATTGAAAAGACAGTTGAATGGGCAGTTGTGGGTAGAATGAATAATAACGGGCAATGTTGTGTGGCATCTAAACGGTTTATTGCCGTAGAAGCTGTGGCCGACGAGTTCCTGGAACGATTCAAAAACCGGTTGTCTAATATAGTGGTCGGCGACCCAATGGACAAGACTACTGAATTAGGACCCCTGAGTAGTGAAGGCGCAGCAGTACAGTTAGCCGACCAGGTCAAGCGGGCTGTAGATGCAGGAGCAAAAGTATTGATAGGTGGCAAGCGTGTTGACCGCCCTGGCGCTTTTATGCAACCTACTATTCTCACCGATATTAAACCAGGCAATCCTGCATATCTGGAAGAGTTGTTTGGACCGGTTGCCTCTTTTTACCGCGTCAAAAATGAGCAGGCTGCTATTGACCTTGCTAATGACTCACCATTTGGTTTAGGCGGTTCTGTTTTCACGCAAGACATTGAACGAGGCCAGCGGGTGGCTGACCAGATTGATACCGGAATGGTTTTCATTAATCACCCTACATGGACACAAGCTGATTTGCCTTTTGGGGGCACCAAGCGTTCAGGTTACGGACGTGAGTTATCAGAGTTAGGTATTGATGAATTTGTAAACAAAAAACTTATTCGCACAAGCGAACTAACCGACCCTTTTTAATAATCTCTAAATAGCGCTGTTATTCATTTCAAAGCTATTTATTTCCTGCTGAATAGAACCATAAAAGTCCACGGGAGTGATATATGGATGCTTGACAGACAAACAAATGTCGGTGCTAAAAAATAAACAAGAAAACGACTTTTGTTCTTTTATTACAATTAGAGCAGAAGCTGATGCGGCTGAAAAAGAATTTTTTAAGTAGGATTTTTATGTACTAGGAAATGTCACTTTAATCATCGTTGCGTCGCACTCTTGTGCATTTTGTATAACAGGCAGCAATGAACATTTACCAGAGCGAACCAAATGACATTCAACGGTACGCAAAATCGCCAATGATGCTTTCCCATGTTGAATTTGAATAATGAAAATGTATGTGTGTTGTAGAAATGCTATCGCGATTAATTAAAATTCGAAAGAATTGGCAATTGTTTCTTTTAGCTGCCATGATAATAAATAACCAACAACTGTCTGCGCAAGCACTAAAAGCGACTAATCCACCAATGTATTTTCTGAATACAGGAGTGTTTTTTTCACCCTCAATGGAGGATACTTATTTCAGTCCGGCATTGGATGTAGAAACGGGATTTTGGAAAATGAACAACAAGAATTTTTTTAGCTGGGGCGCTTCTGCTGAGGTTTGGCACTTTAGCAGTATAATGTATGGATTAAATAATCCAACCATAAAGAATAATACTGATGCTTTTATTAATCTGAATGGGATGTTTTATTATGATAACAAGATCATCACTCCATATGTGATGCCAACCTTTTCTTTTGTTTCAGATTTTAAAGATGTTGGTATTGCCGCAGGAATTGCCTTGGGGCTAACTCACAAAACAAGCAAAAGGTTAGAAACCTTCATACAAGCGAAATCAATCAGATTTTCTAAACCACTCAATTATCTGAACATGAATTTTATTATGATTGGACTATCTTTAAAATTATCAGAATGAATTATACGGCGAACACCAGGGCATTGTTTAAAGAGAGTAATGAATATTAATTTTTTCTATAACAAATTCTGGAACCACGGTCCGGCGAGAAATTTTTGGAAGTTGGACCGGGTCCCGGCATTCAGGCGCTGCCCTGTAGCGGAGGCTTTGCTACCGGGAGGTACACTCGATGTTCTGGATATACAGCGGAAGATGCTGATGCACTTGACCACCTGGCAACAAAAAGGCACGTTATCAACATACGGGCAAAGTTTGGAGATGCGCAAAATACCGCTTTATCAGGATGCCGTATTTAATGCTGTGTACATGATAGGAGCCCTCGGGGAAATTCCGGATCAGCCCGTGCGCTGATGGGTTTCTCCGGCTACTAAAACCGGACGGGCGACTTTATAACAAGCGAAGTTATTATTGACACGGATTTTATATCTCTTGCTGCCTCTAAAAAAGAAGGCATGTGAGGCGGGCTTTGCGTATGAGCGGAGTAGCGACCAACCATTTCTTATTTCACAAGATTTAGGCGAAAAGACAGAGGTACTTTAATGCCACGAGACAATATGAAATTCATTTATATGAGCCCGGCCTTATTGCTGCCATGAAGCAGCCATTGCATCGCACTCTTGTACAGAAGGTTCAACCACTCACCATTGCAAAGCATTATTCGCACAGGCCCGCCTGGTCTGCAATGGCAGGGTTGTAACACCAGACCCAGACGAGCTCTTCAACCACCTGCTCGACATCCGTCAAGCGATTTCCACGCACCATCAGTCGGAAAATTTACCAATAGAGTCGATTTTCGAACCGGTTTTCTTTGACTCTCGCACCTGGGAGTTAGTTTCCTCGCTTTTTTGTTTGCAGCCCTGGCATTCAATAAAGCAGTTAGCGCTTTGTTTCAACCTTATTGAGCATCATCAGATTAGCATCGACACGCTGCAGGGGTTGGAAAAAACAAGATATAACCAGTTCGATACGCTCATCTTCCCGACACTCCGCTGGTTAATTGATCAAGGAGTCCGTTTCAGACACAACAGTGAGGTTACAGACATTATATTCAAGCAGGACGATAAAGGCAAGTTGTTCGCGCAGGGCCTGACATATATACATTCAGGGGAAGAACACACCTTAAATTTAGGGCCGCAGGCTTGTGTGTTTGTAGCAAACGGCTCGGTCGCCTCAGATTTTTCTATTGGCGAACATAACTCCGCGGCCTTAATGACGGAGCGGCCTGGAAACGACTGGAACTTGTGGCATAGCCTTTCCAACAAAGTGAAAGGATCTGGCGATCCGGTCCAGTTTGTAAACCGGATCCGTCAGACAACTGTCGTTTCATTCACAGTTACCAGCCCTAACAAGAAGATTTTCCAGCTCATGGAACAACTTAGCGGTAATGTCGATGGCACGGGCGGCCTGACGACTTTACACGCTTCAAACTGGCAGATTTCCATTAGCCTGCCCTATCAACCCTATTTTCTGGGACAACCCGAGCACATTTCCGTATTCTGGGGATACGGATTATCGCCTTACACGTTAGGTAACTTTGTCAAGAAAGCCATGGTAGAGTGCTCAGGGGAAGAAATCCTCAGAGAAATTATTAGCCACTTAAATTTTAGCCAGGACCAGCACAAGATAATGGAAGGCACCAATTGCCGCCACCTGATCTTTCCGTATTTTACCGCGCCGTTGCTACCCTCGGCCGACAAGCCGGAAGTAGTCCCCAATGGAGTCGGTAATCTTGCCTTTATTGGTCAATTCACAAACGTGGATGATTATCCCTGTCTCAATATCGAGTATGCAGTCAGGTCAGCTCGGCGGGCGGTATACAAGTTGCTTGGGCTGGGATAGAATCGCAGCAAGCCAAAGGCGCTGCGATGTTCTTTACAGCGCTATCATATCCAACAGTCAATCGATGTATATGAAAGACAGTATTACATCCGCTATGTTAACACCACTTTCGGATTCGGCCTATAAATTGACAGAGACTTTATACAGCTCCCATTATAATCAAGCAAACCTCTAGGGCACTTTAAGTTCAATGGTCGCAAGCAGGAAAAGACGGCTCCCGCCGCAAATAGCCCCAGAGAGCAATTCCGATCCCACATGCCATGAGCAGGGCTGCGCCGGCCAAAAGAACGGATGCACCAGCAAATGCAATTTGAAAAACTGTATTGAAGCCCTGAAACAATAAGAAAGACTCATTTAAAAAAATTCCGGCAACAAAAATATAAAGGCCTGCCGCAGCTAATTTGTTCTGAGGCAATATCTGGGTCATACTTAACCAGGCCAAGACAAACAATGTTATCATGGCCAGCAAGACCAAATGCAGGTAGGCAATGATGATAGGGCGAACGCCGAATGCAAAATGGGCTAGGACGGGAACGGAGGATGCTGCCTGCAAGCCAAATTTGATTGTCGCTGCGATTGCTGCTAAAAGAAGCATCAACTTTATTACGTTTGGTTGACCGGATGTGATTTGAGAGGTATTTCGCCAGATTGTTCTAAGCAGCCAGCACCATGTAGCCAGTTGAATGACACTGGCCAAAATCGTCAGAATTTGTAGGCCAAGCGGACGTAGCATCTCGTTAATGGACAGGAAGTAGGTCAGCACACAACAGATAGTGAAAAGATAGAGAAAAACGTCGTTTCTTACCTGGATGATTCTTTTACGATGTAGCCACTGCTGCAACAATCCCAAAGAGGCAAAAGAAAACCAGCCGTTATACTGAAAGTGAAGAAAAAAATAGATAGAAGCCAATTTTAGTGGAGCATTGCCCATCTTGGAAGCCATCACGTACGCGAGTGAGAATGTGCCAAGACTTGATAACACGTTAAAAAACAAAGCAGCTAAAAACCATTTTCTCCAGGGTGCATCACGAAATTGATTGCTTGTGTCGGTTTGGAAAAAATACAAGAAAACGATCCCTACCAGTATCGAAAGGCTCGAAAAAGCAATCGAAACAGCGCCATACCCTTGAAAAAGGAAGCTGACTAACATCCCGTATGAGCAAACAAGGTTAAATGCCAGGAGCGACGAATATTTTGTCGGCAAATTCTCACCGGGCTTTGCACTGCTGATGACTGCTGCGATAGCGAGCATTAATACCTGCGTTAACCATCCGGAGAATGCAAAATGGGAATGGGCATGAAGCACAAATCGCTGCTCGACCCATGGAAACGGCAGCAATATCTTCAACCGCATCAGCAGCCCCAGGCAGGCTACGATAAAGAGGTTGGCAACCGAAATCATTGCCCAGGATCTAATTGTCATTCGCTGGAAGAACATAAAACAAAAACTGGCTATTCGATGATTGTCTGCATCCCCTGCAAGCGATCAAGCGACTTGAGGAAAACCTTGCCCTTGGCAATGCGGACGCTCCCGCGCATTTCCAGGCTTTTGGTAGCACGGATCACAGTTTCAACACGCATTCCTGTCAGGTTTGCAATCTGTTGTCTTGTCAGCAAAACCTTGCCACAGTTATGGCAAACATTATTCGTGTTCCGCTGCAAGTACTTGTAAAGTTCCCATACAGTCTGCTCCGGCGAGTGGGATGCCAGCTGTTTAACCAGGAATAGCTTAAATCGTAGTTTTTGCGATAGCATTTGGTTGAACATCATACTGATTTCCGGATGCTCCTGTAAAAGTCTATGAAATGGATCGATTCCCAGTTTAATAACCAAGCAGTCGGTTTCGGCGACAGCGGAACAAGCATACGGCTGCCGGTCAAAAACCGGCAGCTCGCCAAAACACTCCCCGGGCCCTGCTAGCGCTTGCAACGTTTCTTTCCCATCATGGTGGAAATTTGACCAAGAGACGGATCCTTCCAGTAACTGAAAGTAAAAAGCCGCGGGCTCCCCTTCTTGAAAGATTACCTCCGTTGCCTTTACCTTTTTTACCGTCGCGCCGGCGCCAATCAAGAGTTCTGGTTCTATCATTGTCGGTTCATATTTCAACCAAGATAAATAATGGCATTTCGGGGAATTATGACCACATCACATCTCTAATGATGATAAAGTTCATTTTTTGCCCAACTCGCTGATTACAAACAACTTGCCGGCACAAAGTTCAATCAATTGCCACTCCGCTTCCTTTTTCAGGGCATTTGGCTGTGGTTTATGCGTCCACGCATAAAGTGGACATACCCTCATTCCTACATTTGTAACCAACGGAAGAAGCAATGGTACCAATTTTTACTCAAAAAAATACTACACATTAATTCTACACAAAAATGAAGACAACAATTAACATTTTGATCAGCGCCCTATTGCTTTATGGCTGTGGTCAAAAGTCGGAAAACGGCAGCGACACAACTGCAAGCGAGAATAAGCCCAAAATTGAGGACTATGACCCGCAAAGGGGACAAGGCAAATTCGACAAAGTAGAATTACCGGCCAAATTGGACGACGCAATGGCTAAAAACGGGAAGTCTGTCTTTGATTTGAAATGTTCGAGCTGCCACAAATTGACAGACGAGAAGCTTGTCGGTCCAGGTTGGAAAGGTGTAACTACCAGGCGTAAGCCGGAGTGGATTATGAATTTTATTACCAATCCCGACGCAATGATCGACAAAGACCCGGAGTTGCAGTCGCAGCTTGAAATCTGTCTGGTAAGGATGCCCAATCAGAGCTTGTCCGACGATGATGCCCGGCACATCCTTGAATTTATGCGCCAGAATGATGGTGTGAAGTAATCTACCCTATTCTCTCAAATCAAAATTTTATGAAGACAACTAAGTACATCCTAGGCGCAGTTTGTGCAGCGGCCACCCTGGGCACAATCTCCTCGTGCAAACCCAAAAGTGCAGACACGGCGATTGGGGGCGATGCCGCCGCCAAAACCTACGTTGCGCCAGGCAAATATGACGAATTCTATAACTTTGTTTCCGGTGGTTTCAGCGGGCAACTTTCCGTATACGGGATTCCATCCGGCCGGTTACTGCGCGTGATACCTGTATTTTCCATGGATCCCGAAAAAGGTTGGGGGTTCAGCGAAGAGACCAAGCCAATGCTCAATACTTCGCACGGTAGTGTGCCCTGGGACGATCTGCACCATGTGCAGCTTTCGAAGACAAACGGCGAAAATGATGGACGCTGGGTGTTTGTCAATGGAAATAACACCCCCCGGCTGGCAAGAATCGATTTGAAAACATTCCGTACCGCCGAGATCCTGGAACTACCCAACAGCGGCGGTAACCACTCCTCGCCGTTCATTACAGAAAACACGGAATATGTGGTGGCGGGGACTCGTTTTAGCGTACCAATGGATGAGTCTGATGGAGACGTGCCTATTAATACCTACAAAAAGAACTTCAAGGGTACTCTCAGCTTCGTGAGCGTCAATCAGAAAGACGGCAACATGGATATCGCTTTTCAGATCGAAACCCCCGGTGTCAATTTCGATTTAAGCCGGGCGGGAAAAGGCCCTTCGCATGGCTGGTTTTTCTTCTCTTGTTACAACACCGAACAAGCCAATACGCTGCTTGAGGTTAACGCCTCCAAAAATGACAAGGACTTTATCATGGCAGTGAACTGGAAAAAAGCTGAAGAGTATTTGAAGGCCGGAAAAGGGAAAAAAGTAAAGGTCAGGTATGCGCACAATAAGTACAGTGAGGAAAGCCACACTTCCGTTTCTGAGCTGAAAAACGAAGTTATAGTGCTCAATTCAAAGGAGCTCAAAGACCTGTGCTACTTCATCCCATGCCCTAAATCTCCGCATGGCATCGATGTTGATCCGACAGGAGAGTATATGGTCAGCAGCGGAAAGCTCGCTGCCCTGATCCCGGTTTTTTCGTTTTCCAAGATGATCAAGGCGATCGAAAACAAATCGTTTGAAGGGGCCTATAATGGCATTCCGGTCATTAAGTATGAAGCTGCACTCTATGGCGAGGTTCAAAAACCTGGGCTCGGTCCGTTGCACACCGAATTTGATGGACGGGGAAATGCCATTACGACGATGTTTGTTTCATCCGAAATTGTGAAGTGGAACATCAAGGACCTTAAAGTCATCGACCGCCAGCCTACATTCTATTCTCCCGGCCACTTGATGGTTCCCGGAGGCGACTCGAAGAAACCCGACGGCAAGTATGTGATTTCATATAACAAGATAACCAAAGACCGTTTTCTACCTACCGGCCCGGAGCTCGCCCAGAGCGCACAGCTCTTCGATATTTCTGGCGACAAAATGCAGCTGATACTCGATTTCCCAACCATTGGAGAGCCTCACTATGCACAGGCAATCAGGGCGGATAAAGTTAAAGAACAGTCGTTGAAAACATTCAAACTGGAGGCCAACAAGCACCCGTACGTTTCGAAAGGCGAGGCCCAGACCAAAGTTGTCCGGGAAGGAAACAAGGTTCATGTGTACATGACAGCAATACGCTCGCACCTTACACCTGATAACATCGAGGGCGTCAAGCTCGGGGACCAGGTCTATTTCCACCTGACCAACCTGGAACAAGACTGGGACGTACCGCACGGATTTGCTGTCAAAGGCGCCAACAATGGGGAGCTGCTCGTGATGCCAGGTGAAACTCAAACCCTGAAATGGGTTCCTGACCGCGTGGGTATCTTTCCGATCTACTGTACGGACTTTTGCAGCGCGTTACACCAGGAGATGTCAGGCTACGTCCGCGTCTCTGGCGCAGCCAGCAAAGTTGCCCTTGTAGGAAATACAGGCACTAACCTACCTGCTGAATAACTGAGGATCCCATGAAAAAACCGCAGATGCTTGCTATACACAGAATCCTGCTGATCATCTCGGGGATTGCCTTGTTGCTGGTCAATTACTTTCCGATATGGCGGATCGAGCTGAGTGCACCTCAATATCCTGAGGGACTAGAGTTGCTGATTTACAGCGATAAACTGGCAGGTAATGTCGATATCATCAATGGCTTAAACCATTACATTGGCATGAAGACCTTGCACACCAGTGACTTTATCGAATTTTCGGTCCTTCCGTCTTTGATCGTATTCTTTGCACTGCTTTTCATTGGAGTGGGTATCTGGGGCAAGCGCTCGGGCGGTTATTTTGCTATCGGGCTGTTCGCATTGTTCGGCATTGTGGCTATGGTCGACTTCTGGAAATGGGAATACGACTATGGACATAATTTGAATCCTGACGCTGCAATCATAGTGCCTGGCATGTCTTACCAACCACCACTTGTCGGCTTCAAACAGCTTCTGAACTTTGGTGCTTATAGCATACCCGCAACCGGCGGCTGGCTTTTTATACTTACGGGAGTAGTGGCGGCTGGTTGCATGCTGCGCGAATGGCTTGCTAGCAGAAAAACGAAGCAAACCCTGGGCAAAAAGCTGTTTGTTCTTAAGCTGCTCATCCTGCCCGCAGGCCTGATTACCACACAGGCCTGCGGCCCTTCCGGGCCGCAGCCTATTAAGCGTGGGACAGATGCGTGCAGCCATTGCAAAATGACGATTAGCGACCTGAGGTTTGGCTGTGAGATGATTTCAAAAAAAGGCAGGGCATACAAGTTTGACGATATTAAATGCATGACCTCATTTGTCTCCGAAGGGGATTTCGATAAGGCTGCTGTGGAAGTCTTCTACCTGTCCGATTTTAAAACAGAAGAGCTTAGGCCTGCCACCGAGATGTCTTTGCTGCATAGTGAGCAGCTCAGAAGCCCGATGGGAGGTAACTGCGCAGCATTTGAAACCCCCTCCTCCCTTGCCGAAGCCCAAAAGCAGTTTTCGGGCACCTTGGTCGAATGGGATATGCTGCTAAAATGAAACCCTATCCTCATGAGTAAGCTCAATAAGATCAGCGCTGCCTTGATGTTGCTTGTCTGGAACGGTTCAGTACTACACGCCTGGTCGAAAACAATCCGTGTGGGCCGGCAATTTGGTGTTATAAACATTAAAGAGGCGATCCGCATGTCTGCCGCAGGCGATACCATTCTTGTCTACAAAGGGGTTTATAGGGAAGGCAACATTGTGATCGACAAGCCGCTGGTTTTCAAGGGAATCGATAAGCCAGTACTGGATGGCGTAAACAAATACGAGGTCCTTTCGGTCAGGTCCCCCCATGTTGTCGTCGATGGCTTCCATATAAAGTCTTCCGGGCAATCCTCCATGCAGGATATCGCCGGAATCAGGGTTTACAATACGCATCATGTTACCGTAAGGAATAACCTACTGGACGGCAATTTTTTCGGCATCTATTTGCAGCAGTCCAAACACTGCGTGATCGAAGACAACCGCCTGCTGGCTTATGGCAAGGCTGAGCACCTGATCGGAAACGGCATACACTGCTGGAAAAGCGATAGCCTGACCATCTCCGGAAACCGGGCCCAGGGGCACCGCGACGGCATTTATCTGGAATTTACCACCAACACGCGGGTGTACCGTAATGTGAGCCACGAAAATCTGCGTTATGGGTTACACTTTATGTTCGCCCATCACAACACCTATACTTTCAACACTTTCAGCAGCAACGGTGCCGGAGTGGCAGTTATGTACACCCATCATGTGCACATGCAAAACAATACTTTCAAGGACAACTGGGGCGACTCGGCCTATGGCATCCTGCTGAAAGAGATTTCAGACAGTCAAATTGAGAACAACCGTTTTTCAGGGAACACGACCGGTATTTTCATGGAGGGTGCCTCCCGTATACAAATTAAAAAGAATGAATTTCGGTCCAACGGTTGGGCATTAAAAATTCAGGCAAGTTGTATGGAAAACCAGGTAGAAGCCAACAACTTCCAAGGCAACACCTTCGATGTGGCCACCAACAGCTCCCTGGTGCTGAATACATTCGATAAAAACTACTGGGACAAATATGAAGGTTATGATTTAAACAAAGATGGCGTTGGGGACGTGCCCTACCGGCCGGTGAGCCTGTACTCGATGATTGTCGAGCGTTTTCCAGCTGCGATGATCCTGTTCCGCAGCTTTATGGTGAGCCTTTTAGACCGCACCGAAAAAATGGTCCCAGGCATCACCCCCGAACAACTCAAAGACACGCTGCCGGCAATGAAACCTGTGAGATTATGATATCCATACAAAACATTTCCAAGCAATTTGGCAAGTTTAAAGTGCTCAACAATGTATCCTTTGATTGCGGCCAAGGGCAGTGCATCGCACTTATCGGTCCTAACGGCAGCGGTAAGACAACGATTATTAAATCCATTCTGGGAATGGTGCACCCCGACACCGGCAGTATCAGTTTTGAAGGAAAAGACATCGCCAGTGACTGGCTCTACCGGAACCACATCGGTTACATGCCTCAAATCGGCCGCTATCCCGAAAATATGAGCATAGGACAGGTGCTCGACATGATGAAGGATATCCGCAAATTGCCGGACAGCCAGATCGATCATGAGCTCTTCGAAGCGTTTAACATTAGGGCTCTGCTCGACAAACGAATGGGAACACTTTCTGGGGGAACCCGGCAGAAAGTGAGCGCCTGCCTGGCCTTTATGTTCAGCTCGAAGGCGTTGATCCTTGATGAGCCGTCGGCCGGCCTGGATCCTGTGTCATCAGAGATCCTTCGGGAAAAAATACTGGCCGAAAAAAAGAAGAACAAGTTGATAATCATCACTTCCCATATATTAAGCGAGCTCGACGAGCTGATCACCGAAGCCGTCTACATGCAGGATGGAAGCCTCAGGTTCCATAATAGTATTCAACAGCTTCAAAAACAGACCGGAGAAGGCAAATTGGCCCGTGCGATCGCCGCCATGATCAGGCAACAAGACCTGCAAGCTGCCAAAGGACACACCGCAATACTAACCGCAGTAAAATGAATGGCGTATGAAAAAGATGATCAAATATATAATTGCCGATATCCTTCGCAGCCGGATCATGATCGCCTACACGTTAGTGCTGCTTGCCATCTCGTTTTCAGTATTTGCCATTGAGGACAACCCATCCAAAGGCATATTAAGTCTTTTGAACATCATTTTGTTTATCGTTCCACTAGTAAGCATCATATTTTCAACCATTTACATATATAATAGCGGTGAATTTATCGAGCTACTCGTTAGCCAGCCTTTGCCGCGCAAAACCATTTGGCTAAGTATGTTCGCTGGTCTTGCCATATCTTTGAGCTTATCGTTTCTCGCAGGAGCCGGCTTCGCTATTTTAATATATGCCATGTCTGCCACCGGGCTCATCATGATCGCGACGGGCATCTTGCTTTCCTTCATTTTTGTGGCGATTTCCTTTTTGGCCTCCGTCAGGATTCGTGACAAAGCCAAAGGGATTGGTGCCGCTATTATGCTCTGGCTTTATTTTGCCATGCTTTTCGATATCCTGGTGCTCTTCTTCCTGTTCCAGTTCTCGGAGTACCCAATCGAGAAAGGAATGGTTGCGCTCACGGCGCTGAACCCTATTGACCTTAGCCGAGTGCTGATCCTGCTGCATATCGATGTCTCGGCGATGATGGGATATACCGGGGCTATATTCCGCCAGTTTTTTGGGACCGGCAGCGGTATGCTCATCGCTTTGATCATAATGCTTGTCTGGACAGTGGTCCCACTCGGCCTATCCACAATCCGCTTTAATAATAAGGACCTGTAAATCATTATTCAGGGATCTACAATCCCTTCTCCTTAGTTCCAAATTTTCATTTTCAAAACAACCACCTTATGGAAACCATACCTGCTATCAATGTCACGCTGATCGAACCCCGTCTCAGACATGCTACAATCTTCAAGCATTTTGACGAGCTACTTCCAGGACGGGAATTAATTATTTTTAATGATCATGACCCAAAGCCACTATATTATCAATTGCTTGGTGAGAGGGGGGACACTTTCACCTGGAAATATTTGCAAGATGGCCCCGAAAACTGGCAAGTGAAAATTGCGAAAAGGGCAATGGAGGATAAAGAAGAAACAGTCGGGCAAATCGCCTCCAAAGACATCCGCATGGCGGATGCTTTCAGAAAGTTGGGCATTGATTTTTGCTGTGGTGGAAAACGGAAACTAAAAGATGCGCTGCGGCATGCAGGCGTAACGCCTGAGCAACTGGAAGAAACCCTTATTGCGGCCGCCACATTGCCAGCAGCCCAGCAGCCTCTGAACTTTGCAGCATGGCAGCCGGGCTTTCTGATCGACTACATTGTCAACGTACATCATCGTTATATCCTCGAAAACGGCCCAATTATTGAAGGGCTAGCCAGCAAGGTAGCGAGCCGTCATGCTGACCGGCACCCGGAGTTATTAGCGCTGTCCGAACAGGTACAGCAATTGCTTTCGGACTTGTACAGCCATCTGGAAAAAGAAGAAGGCATCGTATTTCCAGCAATTAAACAAATCGCAAACACGGCAAGCAACGAGTATGCGCAGGACGCACCAGACCTGAATCTGGTTGTCGGGTTGATGGAGGCCGAGCACGCCTCGGCCGGGGATGACCTGAAACGGATTCGCGAAATCAGCAGCAATTACCATTTGCCGCAAGGAGCATGCAATTCTTATACTTACCTGTTTGAAAAACTGAAAGAATTTGAAAATGATCTGTTCAACCACATTCACCTGGAAAACAACATCCTTTTCCCCAAAGCGCTCGAAATAGGCCGGCAACCACAAGGCCAGGCAGTGTAGGCTCTATTCATTCATAGCATTATGGTCACAATCACCTGCCGCACGAAAATATCGGAAATCATCAAAAGCAATCCTGCCAGCATTGAAGCGATCGCCGCGGCTGCAAAGCCGCTCGAAAAGCTCAAGAACCCATTGCTCCGCAAAATCATGGCCCCACGGGTTACCCTTTCCCAGGCCGCAGCGATAGGCGGTTGTGACCTCAACGATTTGTTAGCGGCACTCTCGCCGCTGGGTTTCAAATACGAACAAGACACGATGGAAAGTCCTGGATCCGAAAGCAATGACAAACCTGGCTGGTTGCTCTCTATTGAACCTGACAAAATCCTGGAGATCGACGTAAGGCCGGATATCCACAGCGGGGCCGACCCGCTTAAGTCAATCCTGGCGAAATTCGCATCGCTGACCGACGGCCAGGCGCTCTGTGTGATCAATTCATTTACGCCATATCCGCTGATTAACCTTTTATCCAAACAATCGCTGGTATACACTGCCGAAAGTGATTGCAATCAAGTGCATAGCTGGTTTTTAAAGCGCATGCCAGCCGAAGCGGCTGCTTCAAAACCTGCAGATGCAGGCGTGCATATGCAGACCCGTGAAACATTCGTGGAAGCTGTCGCCTCCTTTGACGAAAACTATATCCACCGCGTGGACGTGCGCGGACTGTCTGCGCCAGAACCAATGCATAGAATTCTCAATGAGCTCGCATCGCTACCCACCCATCACGCTCTGTATGTCTATCACAACAAGGTGCCGGTTTACTTACTTGAAGAACTACTTGGCCAGCGGTTGACCATTCACATCCTTTATCAGCAAGACGGAGACGTGCGGTTGTTTATCCACATTAATCGGCCGTCAAAATGAGTGACCTACATGTCGGCAAAGCGCCACCCCTATTGATTGTACTGCCATTCTACGCCACAGGTGCGTTGTTTTTTCTGGTGCTAACTGTCCTTTTATTCCTGTCTGCGAACGATCTTACAGGGCACTTTTTCAGTCCGCACTTGCTGGCTATTGTACATACGGCAGCCCTCGGTTGGGGCACGATGATTATTTTTGGCGCCACATACGAACTGCTGCCTGTTTTATGTGAAAACAGTTTGTACAGCAAACGCCTGGCCATCTTTTCATATGTTTTTCTGTTGGGCGGCATCGCGCAGCTGGTCCCGGCATTCTGGTCGTTCAGTGCAGGCACCCGTATGATCACAGGTGGTAGCTTTGTCTTTCTGGCGACACTCTGCTACGTGCTTAATGTACTGTTAACCGCCAGTGCGGCCAATAAGAAGGAACTGCATCAAACGTTTCTGATCACTTCATCGCTCTGGCTTTTAGTCACAGTCACTTTAGGACTGACTCTGGCGGTGAACCTACGGTACCCTTTTATGACCCGCAACCATCTTGAAATTATGAAGCTGCACGCACACGTTGGGCTCGGCGGCTGGTTTTTACAATTAATCACCGGGGTCAGTATCAAGCTCGTACCGATGTTCCTGGTATCTAGGCCAAAAAAAACTACGTTGCCAAAGATTGCATGGGTTTTACAGAATGGGGCTCTTGCCCTTTTTCTGCTCGATGGACATCTGCTCGGCTCTGGTGACCGGGACTTGGTCTACGCCGTTATTTCTGGGCTTGGCATTGCCGCCTGGCTCGGCTTTATTAACGATGCCAGAGTAAGTCGGCTAAGGAAACGGATCGACATACCGATGAAGCTAACACTGTCGTCATTTGTATTTCTCGCAGCGGCGGTCTTGCTAATTCCGGTAGTTCAGAGTAGCACACAGCCCAAGTGGGCTCTAATGTACGGCACTCTTCTTTTTTTAGGTTGGCTGACTTCGCTAATGCTGGGCCAAACCTTCAAAACATTACCGTTTATCGTTTGGAACGATATTACTCGTAAACAGCACCAACCAGCGAAAGGAGCTTTGCTTCCCAAGGACCTCTATTCCGAATCAATACTGACCTATCAGCATTACCTATATTATATCGCACTGTCTAGCCTGCTGGCAGGTATGCTGCTTGGCAATTCTACAATAATCCTGGTTGCACTCGCCGTATGGGTAATGGTCGCCTTACTATATCTGATTAACGTATGCAAAATCCTCTTCCAACGAACCATTATCACACATGAAAACTAAGCCAGAAACCAATGCAGGGGTTTTAAGGGAACGCGCAACTCGCGTCCTGAAAAAGGTAATCGATCCTGAGCTATTAATCAACATTATTGATTTGGGACTTGTTTATGAAATCCGGATTTCGCCCAAAACCATCCATTTACAAATGACCCTCTCCTCCCCACATTGTCCACTTGGCGATGCTATCATCAGACACGCCAAAGATGTATTATCCTCGGAATTCCCCAATCGAAGCACAGTAATTGACCTGGTGTGGGACCCTGGTTGGAATCAGGCTCTAATAACCGAAAACGGCCGAAGACTATTATTGTCAGGCACAGATAACTAGCTCCACTTAAACAAACCCGAATTCAATACGATCCATCTCAAAGAAGCCGAGAAAAGTCAGCAGCACGTACGATATGGACAGCGGAAATTCTTGCACTTTAAAATGAAAAACTTCGTGGGCCCATATATTCAATAAATTAGAATCAACAAGTAGAATCCGGTATCGAGTTTCCAAATTCTAACGACAAAATCTCATTTTAACGCTATCAAGACTGAACTAATAAATTGTAAGACACTATAAATCAACTAATTAATATAGAAGTGTCTTCTTGTAATACTTTACAGTAATACCACCGTAAAAGCGAACTGTCCAAATATCCGGCTTAATAGGCTACAAAATGTGGTAAACAAGTGAAAATTGCGTTCCTCGTAGCGCATAGGAGTAATAATCAGGGTAGAGAACGAAAGTATTGAAAGAATATGCGCTCGCATACTTCAACCGTTCAGCGAAAAAATGCACGAATTCCACGGAGAGGTGCTTGCCCATTCCGACGCCGATTCCAGCGAAGAAATTCAGCTGCCGATCCAGATTTTTATTGGGTTCCATATCAAAATCAGCGTCTGCCTTATCAAAATCAACAGTTGCAGATTCTGAACTTCTAAATTCGTTATCGAACGAGCCATTGAGCAGTCGATTGGGTATAATCCCGACTTTAACGTAAGGCTTTATTGTTTTTGTAAATGGGGAAAACTGTATTGCTACCGGTACTTGCACCCGCTGAAATACATTTTCAAACCGTACTGTGTTCACGACCTGCCCGGTTCCAGGGGAATTAAATGTTGCAGTCCGAACACGCTCATCCAGGACCTGCTGCCATTCTACATCGACGGTAGCGGTGAAGTATTTCAGAAAACGATAACCTCCCCAAATACCAAAACCATAACTAGTTCCTGTCTTGTAGGTGTCGCTGACCTCTGAATCAGGATATGACACCTTATTGCGACCGCTCGACCCAATTCCCGCTTTCAGACCAAAGGTCCACTGAGATTTTTGCGCATAACAATGCTCGACCCCCATAAAGATCACGAACAATAGTAGCAGTTGTTTCATGGCTGGTTTGTTTCGTAAGACATTTTGAAGCGTTAACCCGGTTAAGCCACCTAATTCCAAGACAAACAATATTCATGAATCGTTGCAAATGGCTAAGGAACTCCAAATCCTTAAACCGACCGCAAAATCGAACATTTCGAAAAAACGAACAGTATCTTATCAGTCTATGAAAATGAAGAAGGGGCAAGTACATTTGGTACCAACCCCTTTCCAAACTTCCATTTTGGTGCTTGGCTAAACCGCTGACGCTGCGTCAGCTGCCTTTGGTTTTCTACCGCGCGGCTTGCCGGTGTACGGTTCTTTCGGTGCTTCCTCGCCTATTGCCAACTCGTAACCAATTACCCCCTCACAATAGTTGAATATGGTGACAGTAAAAATATGCTTTGTTGCTTGATAGTCTACCCCTCCCCTTTTCAAGATAACGCCAAGTGGTATTCCTGAGCCACGGCCCACCTTCGAAAATGCAAATGCACCTTCTTGCTCGTCAGTTGGGATCAGATACAACGACTTTATTTTTCGTTTCCCTTCGGCAGTGCCGACTTTGAAAAGAGCAGTATCTGGCTCAACCCCGATTTCTTCAAGGGTAGCCTTAGGGAAAACAAGTGTGCCTGTTTCAGAAATATAACCAGATGGCTTAGCCTTGGCCTTCACCGCCGCCTTCGAAACGGGCTCCATATTATCTTCGGGGGAATAAAATTTGATTTGAGGTGTCTTCATTTGAAATCGTTTATTAGTGAATTAAGGTTGTCTACATTTTCCATCCGAAAGCCCGACAGTTAGATGAAACGGATATCCCGATGCCCTTTCAAGGCCGTATCCAATCTACGACCGTCTTAATGTAAGGGTAATCTGTATTGTTCAGAAGCCAATAAAGACATGTCCTGGCTCTTTCCCAATCCTGGGTACCCATCGTGGTCATATCGGAAACTATTCCTTTGATCCCGACCTGGGGTGCAATCTCCTCGAGTGTGCGCTGTTCCAGCTGCGCGAGTTTGTCGCGTCCATCTTGCAACTGTTGTTTCCTATCATACTGCTCGTTCATTTTGCTGGGTTTCAACGTAATTCAAAATCATTGTGTGCTTTGAAGATACCCGGCCATCACAAGGAACAGTGCTGTAAACCCGAATAGCACGCTCAACAGGGTGACCCTAGTCTTGGTGACCGGCTGCCTGCTGGACCAAGCCCGGTAGAAGGTCATCATCAGCACTAGACCGGTAACACCTCCGGCGACAAAAAATAAGTCTGCCCATTTCATCCCGTCTGTCCTTGTACTTTTTTAAGTTGTATAAATATTTTGCTTCGGCACTTGCTTCATGTTTTCGACTTTATCATAAAATTGGTTATGCGAACGAACCCTGATTTACTCGGTTTTGTCCTATTTTTCATCAGTTCCCGGTGAAAAAAATTTGTACTTTCCATATTCTCTTCGACCAAAAAAATCAGTCCCTCGTCTTTCCAAAATTCGTTTGATGACCCTTTTCGTCAATAAATAAAAGCTTACCTCCGGCTACACAATTAGACTTATAATCAGCTTATATTAATGGCCCAACCAAGGTCTGCGCTTCTGCTCGTGTTGTGGTTGCTTAAACTGTTGTTCGATATGCTGTTGGTTCTTCTCTAGTCTCGCTTGCAATTGCTTGGCGGTGAACCCAACATCCTGTCCTTTGATCGGAACGCCCTGATAGCTGTAACTGGAATATTTCAGTTTCCCCTCTTCTACTTTGTATTTACATTCGATCCCTTTTTCTTTTAACCGCCGCTCTATCTCGTCGGGAGTACCGGATTTCTCCTTCAATGCAGCCTTAATAGCCAGATTGATCATCTTCTGCGCGTCCTGCTGGTTAACTGCCACATGCCGCAATTTGCCCTCTTCTAGTTTTTCCAGTTTAGCAAAGCCCAATTCTTCGGTGATCTCTTTGCAGATCCGCACATTGCGCGCATAATTGTGCGAGGTTTCAAGTGCCTTTCCGCCATCAGTAGGCACGCGGTTAATATAAACATGGATATGCTGGTGCGGCTTGTCGTGATGCTCATAAACGACGACCTGGTGGTCTTTCGGGTCGGCTCCCATCTTTTGACAATACCGGTTGGCCGTCTCGATCATCTGCTCCCGAGTGGGCTTCTCTTCGGGCTTCCAGCTGATGGAGCTGTGCCACACCGGCGTCTTGCACCGGCTGTATGAAGCTTCCTGCTGCATCTCGGCAGCAATACCTTTCGGGTCGCGTGATACCACATTATGTGCTATGAGAAGGTCGGCCTTATTCATGATCTCCTTTCCTTCCACAGTATACCCCGCCCCGTAATGGATGGCCCCCGAAAAGTCAGATCCGATCGATGTTTTCGCGATCATGATTGTAGTACTTTTTTAAGTTGATCCAATACTGCCAGCAGCGGCTTTTCATTGAAGAACCCTTTGTTCGCATACGCTGCCAGCTGGTTCAGGTTCGTACCGATCCCTTGAAGGTTCCGTTTTTCCTCTTTCTCAAATCGGGCTTTGACCTGGTGACCGGCCCCGAGCCGGCGCAGGTATTCCGATACGCTCAGGCCGGCCAGGATCGCATTGGACTTGATCTGCGCATGCTCCTGCTCGGTCACCCGGACAGGGATCATTTTGCCTTTGTTTTCCCGCCCGGCGGCTCCCGACTTGCGGGCTTCGTAATGCGGGTTCTTCTCTGGTTCTTCCATAGTAAAAGTTTCAAAAAGGGGACTGTGTCCCCCGGGGTTTGGGGCAGCGCCCCGGCAAGTCAAGGGAGGCACGACCGGTGTGTTTGGAGATGCAAATCTAGCGAAGCGGAGACTTTGTATATACAAACACATGGCTTGCTTTACTTCCTACATGCCCATCTTCAATCCAAATGTATCAATTTAGATAGTTGGTCGGTTACTTTTTACAATTTTCTTTTGAATATACCCTTATTAGACCTATATTGGTGTTATAATAGATATGTATTGGAGCTATGAATAAGAAATACGTGATCCAGGCTTTCGAGCTGAATTTGAAAGGACGCTTTGATGTTCTGCTTCGCTATTATGGGGAAGCGCTTTTCCAGTTGCCTGCCCAGATCATGGTTTCCCAGATCAAAGACGAACTTGGGATCACATTGACAGAGCAGTCCATATACACGCTTAAAAAAAGGATTAGACGGGCTGGTACGTCCCGGTCTGCCCATGAAGCAGGCGCACCTACCCCCACCCTCCCTAAACAAAGTCCTCCCTCAGTCCCACCCGAACAGGATTGGGGTTCAATCGTTGAAAATGCTACCAAACAACGAAAAGGGGAAAAAGACAAAGGGCTTGATTTCACTGATTTCTAACAATTGTATTTTATTAATAACCATCAACGATTAGCATGAAGCAGGTTAACCTGGTTCTACAGTCAAAGGGAGGGGTGGGAAAATCCCTGTTTATCTGGTTTGTCGCACAAAACCAGAAAGAAGAAAAGACAAATTTCATTGACCTCGACGAGTCTACCCAGACTTCGGTTGCCCGTCTGGGGGCCGTCGTGGGTGATCAGCGCATCCGCAGCTTTAAGATACTCAACGAGTACAAAAAGCTGGAACGCGAAAAGATCGTTGAGCTTTTTGAAGGGCTGGCGGGCGGAAAATCTGATAAATATTATGTGGATTTTGGCGCACCTGAATCGGCCGAATTTCTATACTTGTTACAACATGATGTGCCGGCGGACATCTTGCAGCAGGAGCTTGCTGCACTCGGCATCACACTTCGCGTATTTGTCGTAGTGGCTGGCCGTGATGCCCTAGCATCCTGCGTCAATTATTACAATGCATTGATGACAGCTCTTGCGGGACAGTTCCCGCTTACAATGCTGGTCAATATGGGCACTTTTGGTGGGATGGAAACAGCTGAGAAGGCGGTCGAGAAGTTAAAAGAGCTGGGCATTGATCTAAAACAGTTTGGTGACTTAGGTTCCGGCGGAGCGGTGAAGGAGATTATCGATTTGATATCTCAGCCGAAGCCTGACCCGGCCAGCCTAAGTTTGATGTCCAAAATCAGGTATCGTAAGAAGCAAGACGAAATCACGGAGATTATTAACTGATGAGAGATTATTCAAAGTTAAACCAGGAGCGCCACCGGCTGGCGCTCCGCTTCGGCATTTCAGAATCTGACATTGAGCTGGAACTCGTCCCGCTGATGCTGGCCGTCGAGCAATCTGTCAACAAGATCGACCAGGCTACTGCCAAAGTCAATGACAGCATCAAGCCGGTGGTTTACAATAACCATTACAACTCTAACACTTCCGCATGGCGCATGTTTTGGGGGAATATCTCTACCGGCATTGGCCAGAACGTCGTCTCTGTCAGTTTGATCTTTTCTGCTTTTATTTTTTGCTCCGTAGCTGCATTTATCCTTAAAGACGCAATCGCTGATCAGGAAAAGATCGAGCTGACTGACAAGCGATGGAATTTTATTACCAGACAGTTCATCCGTGACCGGCAGGGGAATTATTTCATTCCGAAAGAGAATTATGTAATTATGCCAGATAAGAAAGGTATCAGGCTTATTAATAAGGAAGAATAGGGACAACTGGCATGCGCTGGAATGCAAACGTATCTCAGCGCATGCAAATTGATTGGTCAACAGCTTCGTAGAAGAGGTTCTTCTTACAAATAGCCGGAAAACGGCGTTAGTAAACTATGTATTTAGTTTTGGCTTTCTCAAAGGCCGTAAGCCATTGACTCCAAGATCCGGGTTTGTGTTGAAGGAGTATTTTCCCAACCGGTTGATATGGGCAAATGGAGCAGGAGAGATAAATTCAAAGTCATTTTCATCTATCGGATATCCTTCCTGGTGTAATTCTTTGATAATTTCTTGTATATAAACCGTGTTCCATACCAGGACAATATTGGTGATCAGGTTCAAGCTCCTGACCACTTTTTGCTGTTGTTCTTCTTGTTTTCTGCGTACAATCCCATCGCCGCCAAACCAAAGATAAAGTCTTAGGTTGTGCAGCTGCTCTCCTTTGATCAGCTGTGTGTTGATCTTTCTACGTAAAGGCATGCTAAGCAGGTATTTAAGGATAAAAATGGTTTTTACCAGCTGGCCATAAGCCTGCAAAACATACATCAGGTTATTTTGGCGCGGGTACGATTGAAGCTTAGAGATTAGCAATGAAGCGGTTACACGCCCTGATTTAATGGAAGCTGCGACTTTGAGAAGTTCGTCAAAATGTTGTTTGAGATAATCAGGATTAACACGACCGGTGAATTTCAAAGCAGGGTATTCCCATTCCCGATCCTTGATTTTACACAGCCGCTGATCTTTTATGTCCCGGATCCTTGGACAAAAATCCATACCCAGCAGATCAAACAGCGCAAAGATTA
Source organism: Dyadobacter sp. BHUBP1 (assembly GCF_050587785.1). Classification (NCBI taxonomy): domain Bacteria; kingdom Pseudomonadati; phylum Bacteroidota; class Cytophagia; order Cytophagales; family Spirosomataceae; genus Dyadobacter; species Dyadobacter sp. BHUBP1. Next base: position 91,966 of record NZ_JBOBIH010000012.1, on the reverse strand, counting down.
GGTCCGAATATCCTGACGTATCGGTTGTATGTTCGAGTATTGTCAAATCGGTTTCATTGCCTATAATTTCATCAAGTACGTAAGTGGCGTCCCTTTCGGTGGACGAAATGCTCCGGCTGCCATACTGGCTATATTGATCCGAGGTATGTGTATAAAAGGTAATTCCCTTACCGTAACCAAAATAATTGGGGAGCGCCTTCGCATTCCGGATTTTCCCGCTGGTCGGGAACCGCTGCCCGTCCGAGGATGAAAGTGTGCCCCCGCCCCAATAGCCGCTCAACCATTGTTGATAATGAAAGTTAACAAGTGCATCGTTGGCTTTTTTAAGATTCTCTTCTGAGAGATAGTTATTGCTTGTCCACCAAAGCGTTTGATAATCAATCTCACAAGACCTAGCCAAATCCGACAGAGGAATATTACATCCGGATGCAAAAACAGCCGCATATAAAATAGACTGGTGTTCCTGGTTACGCGGTTCATTTTCCAATCCATGAAGATGTTCGGAAAAATTTATCCATGCATCCACTTCTTTAATTATATCTGTGATGTTGACTTTCGGGAGCCGTTGATTGATTTGTTCCCGGAGTGCTTTTGCTGAAAAGGGTACATCTTCTGCCGGCAATGCAGGCACTACCAGGATGCCTTCTTCAAGCCGGATCTCTCCACCCGCATTCAAGAGCTCATCCAGCGGTTTCAACAGTGATTCCAGCTCTTGCAAGCGCTGGTCGATACGCTCGGTGGGAAGAGTTGGCATTGACATTTGATTGCAAAAATCCTGTCGTAGCAGTTCCCACTGCACATTTGAAAGAAGCAACGAGTTAAAGTCGGCATATTTTCGGGAGATATTGATAAATACATCGCCCGCACGGAGCCGGTCCCGCAAGTTGGCCAGGGCACATAATTCGTAAGGTTGGCGTTGTGGAAGGGCTTCCGGCTGTTGCTGATCGTTTTCAAAAATCAGTTTGTTCCAGGAAGGCGTTATAAAATCAATCGGCGCGTCATCAGGCAGTTTTCTTCTTTTGCCCGTTTGCAACCCGGTCAAAATATCAAGCACACCCAGAAAGCCATCTTTGGAATGGGCAATTTGAAAGTCAATGGTTTTAAGAAGGTTAGGGGTGAATTGTTTTAAGGTTGTATAGTAGTTGTTCAGATAGTATAAGTAAGTTTGCCTGGCTGGGCGAAGAGCAGCCCCGGTTACCAGTAATGCCTCCCTGAGCATTTCCTTTGGATATATTTCAAAAATACAGGTACGGAGCTGATCGTCTGTAATGGTGTCATTGATGATAATACTAACAGTCTGGGACAGGGTTTTCATCGCCTCGTTCTGTGATTTGAACAAGGTCTGCTGATATGTGTCGAGTTGCTTTTTTGATCCGTTGACAATGTGCTCCCAATAATCATCAAACATTTCCAACACCTTGTCATTGGTATCTATCAGGCTCTCATACAGGAAGCAAATTAAAATCGGGTACCGCCTTGTAGCGTTCATCCGCTGTAGATACTTGTTAGAAACATTCCTGGCTATTTGGGCCAGCCTTTTTCTGCGGTTTAGGCTTATTACCGATAAGTCCCATTCATGGACGTTTAATGATTTTAAAAAATTGATCTTTTCCAACGTCTGGTTAATAGCCCTGGGCGTATTGCTGGTGGGGACTTGGCAAAGCCAACGGTGCAAAGTGATGCCGCCGGTATCGTCCAATTCGACTATTTGCGTCAGCCTGGCCTTCATTTCCTCGGTCAGCAGCAAACTAAGCCTTCGATAGGTTTCCTGGTGCAGCTGTTCATCCAGGCTACCAACAATCCTTTCCAATGTCCCAATAGACGGCCTCATAATTTTTTCCTGCCCCAGTTTTAAACACACTTGCCTGAGCAATATCGGCTGGTTGTCATGTTCCATCCCCTTATCGAGCAGCCAGGGCAAAAGCCAGATTTCATCCAGGGGCTGCCACCGGCGGAATTTCAAATATTTTAAGATTACATTTAAATGCTCCGTTCTGGTCTTATCCCGTTGCCCGTATATTAATAACAGTTCAATATCAGAATCCAGTTGCCTACTTACCATGGCAGCTACATTTGCCGGGATCTGCTGCTGCCATTTGTCTGGAAGAAAACCCATGAACCGGACAATCCCAATCTGGAGTGCGATCGCTAGCCGGTTGTGCTCCCCTCTGAACGATTTAAGAAAAATATTGTCCTGCCGCGTGATTTGGAAAAATTGCATCAGGTCATATTCTGATATTTCTGTCGGGACCTTTTCGTAACGTTCACGCTGGGATTGGTTCAAAAATCGTGATGCCATATGAAAATGGGGCTATCAAAAAGGGTATCAAAATTCACCCCGTCTGCAATAGGTTTAAAGCCTGTTTTTAAGCGTTAAAAAGTATATTTGTAAAGGAGTTCCTTTTTGATAAGCAATTAAATGAAAAAACAGAACAATCGGGCCAAACGGGTAGCACTATATGCCAGAGTATCTACTCTGGATAAAGGGCAGGATCCACAGACCCAGCTGGACCAGTTACGGGACTACGCCCAAAGACGAAACTTTGAAGTCATGGGAGAATTTATAGACTACGCTTCCGGAACAACCCAAGACAGGGTCCAGTATAAATTGATGATGGAAGCGGCCAGAAAGAGAAAGCTGGATGTAGTCCTGGTTTGGCGGTATGACCGCTTTGCCCGCTCAACCCAGGCACTGGTCAATGCCATGAAGGAATTTCAGAGTATGGGAATAGATTTTATCTCCTATCAGGAAAATATTGATACCACCACGCCGACTGGTGAGCTGATATTTCATGTGATGGCTTCTCTGGCCCAATTTGAGAGCTCACTGATCAGCCAAAGGGTTAAAGCCGGTATGGCAAGGGCAAAAGCACAAGGAAAACGTATTTCACGGCCAACTATATCAATGGATCGACAGAATGAAATTTTTGATTTGCAAAAGCAAGGATTATCAATGAACAAGATTTCTAAACAACTAGGAATAGCTTATGGAACAGTTTACAACTACCTATCCAAAGCGAAGGATACTCTTTAACCGCGTTAATTTAGCATCAATGATGATCTTGGCTTTTCTAAATCTCCTCATAAAAAGTTAACAGATTGCGATGGTGGTCTAGTGCCGGAAATTCCCGGTCTCCCCATGGCTGCTCTTGTACAACAGTGTCAGTATCATAAATTACACCTTGCTTTTTATATTCTTCGTACAACTCATCAATACCCTGGACTTCAATCCGGCAACTGGCCGTGCCTGCCAGAAAGCTTTCAGCCCCACTGCAAATTGGATCTGCTACCAGGGATAAGCCTTTATTCTTCCAGCTTTCATCCGAAGATGCCCACAAGTGGATTTCAATTTCGTCCCGGACTACTTTTGCAAAGCCATCGTCATAATAAGGTGCTGTAAAACCTAACTTTTCAGAATAGAATTTAACGGATTCGTCAATGTTTTTAACAGGAAGAGCTGGGATCGTTTTCTTCATTTTCATAGATACTGATATCATTTAGTTCAAGCACAGCACGACTTATTCAATTGTATCGGGGGACATTTTTGGGTTCCATAAGTGCAAAAAACACAGCAGTCACCGGAAGCAGGCTTTAACAATGTTTTGCAATTTGTACACTCGTAAAAGTACATACATGCATCAACAGGCATTGTTTCCAAGCGTCGGGTGCCGCAATGCGGACAAGTAAGTATGGATTCCAATATTAAATTCATAACTGCTTAGTTTGTTTCAACAACTTTATAACCAGTAGCGTCGACTGCCTTTTTAATTTCTGCCAGTGACGTTTTCTTACTATCATATCTAACGGTTGCATTGCCATTCTTATACGAGACCTGAACCTGCCGTATGCCTTTTAACTTATTAACTTCCTGTTTAACATGATGTTCACACCCTTCACAGGTCATTCCCTTAATTTTTATATAGGCTGTTTGGTCTGTTTTGGAAACCGGTTGTTGTGCTTCCTGCTTTTGCTGATAGGCCAGTCCTGAATAACTTGGGACGGCAATCAGAAGTACTGCTGCAAGGGTTACCAGGCTTAAAAACTTTTTGGTTTGCATAAATGGTTTGTTTTCAGGTCCACAATTACATGAGTCTTCGGAAGCGGGTTTTAACTGCTGATACCATGCAAAACCCAAAATCAATACGGTTCCAGCAATAAAATAAGGACGTGCAGGCGCAATCCAATCAAAAGTGGTTGCCAAGCTGCTTGTCCCGGCCACCATGGCCAATAATGGTGTGATACAGCAAACAGAACTTGCCAATGCAGTTAGTATGCTGGCATTAGCGGTGATTTTGGACGCTTTCATAAGGCTACACTTTCTTGACTGGGGATATCAACAAATAGTTGACCGATGATACTGGCCTGATCAGGTATGATCGAATAAAAGATAGTTTGTCCAGTTTTTCTGGTACGTACTAAACTGGCATCTTTCAGTTTTCGCAGGTGCTGAGAAATAGCAGGGACGGTCATTTGCAAAATATCACTCAAATCGCAAGGACAAAGCTCGTTCTGTTGCTGGATAAGATAAAGTATTTTAAGCCGGGCCTCATTTCCAGCAAGCGCATAAACCTGCGCTAACCTGGTAAAAGCGTCTTCATTTTCGTCTAAGGTTTCCTTGCATAGTTGGATCTGCTCTTGATCCGCGAACAAACGGATGCAGCTACTAATTTGATCTGACTCTTTTTCTACATCTTCCATATCTGCCACTAATATTTGGGCAAATATAACAGTATTTAAGTATTTGCTTAAATACTTTTGAAGATTAAAAACTATGTGCAGATAGTCAAACAGAGTAAACTAACTCATTGGCGGCCGCCGCTGCGGTTGGGGCCGGGTTGGCGGACCAGAAGAACCCTATTTCAAAGCAACTGGAAATTGCGTATAGAACAGTGTATAAATTATGCCTCAAAACTAAAAGCGTAGTTTACTAACGCCGTTTTCCGGACATTTGTAAGAAAAACCTCTAGACGGGCATAAACGGGCTATTGTGCTGCATGAAAAGAACGGGCGGATTCATGCGCATATTTCATGGGAGCGATACGATCACGAAACGGGTAAACTATGGGATGACGGGAAAAATTACCGCAAACACGACCAAGCTCGCGAGGAAATCGAACAGCTTTTAGGCCATGAACGCACCCGCCAGCAAGAGCAGCAGCAGACCGAGCGGGAAAAGTCAGATTATAAACGGGAATTGTCCGATCTTTGGGCGCAGGCCAAAGACGGGCAGGATTTTGTAAAACTGGCCGCAAAGGCTGGCTATGAAATCGCCGTATCGGATGACCGCAGGCCGTGGCGCGTTATCACGCCAGAGGGTGAAAGCCTTGATCTGGTGCGGCAGATCGAGACAGCCAGGACAAAGGACGTGCGGGAACGCCTGCAGCCCATCCGTGAGGAGCTGCAGAGCGAAGCCGAAGCCCTGCAGACGGCGAGAGAGCGGCAACAAGAAGCCCCCGACAGGTTAGACAAAAACCGTGAATTGTCGGACAGTCAGGATTTAGCCGCAGCCATGATTTACAAGGTCAGGGAAGCCGAGCAGCCGACACCGGAACCGGCAAAATCATACGGGTATAGCTTTACGTTTTCCCAGCCTCTTACCCCTGCCCCCAAAGTTGAGCCGAAGCGATCCGCGCCGGAGCAATCGGATAAAATACAAAATTTGTCTGATAGTCAGGACAGAGCCGCTGCTATGTTGGAACAGTACCGCCAGAAGCACGACGACAGAGAACGCAAATTGAGCGAGGCTCAGGAAGCGGCCAGAGAGCAGACAGAAAAGCAGGCACAGGACGACAGAGCCGCCGAGCTTTTACGCCAGTACAAAGAGAAACAGGCAGAGCGCGAGCGTAACCGAGGGCGCAGCGGGTTAGATTATGACCGATGAGATTTTAAAATACCCAACTTTGTAACAACTGGAGAATTTACAACTAAGTTTACTCCGATATAGTAAACAACATGGAATTAAAACTAGAAGAGCTTGATTATCAAAAAACTGCGATAAAGTCGGTTGTGAGCGTTTTTGACGGCACTACCCGAAATACGTTTGACAATGCAACACATGAGGGGATCAGGTTTAACCAAACAACATTAACATCTGAACAGATCACCGATAATATAAAAACAATTATTCATGAAAATGGCATAGACGAGTCCACGGCCAAATTATCGCCTGATAGCGATTTGTGTATTGAAATGGAGACAGGCACAGGAAAAACGCTTGTTTATATAAAAACTATTTATGAACTCTATAAACAATACGGTTTTACCAAGTTCATTATTTTGGTGCCGTCCGTAGCTATTCGTCAAGGAACATTGGGCGCATTTAAAAATTTTGCCAAACAATTAGAAGACGTATACGGATTCCAGCCGCATGTATTTGAATATGACAGTAAAAGACTTAATAAAGTAACAGAATTTATAGAAGATCAGCACCCGCGTGTTATGATTATGACGTTAGCGTCATTTAATTCGGAAGATAAGATTTTGAATCAAGCGCAGCGGGAAGACTTATTTAACAACATTCCTTACATTGACGCTATCGGTAAAACACGCCCTATCATTCTGATGGATGAGCCACAAGAGGGCATGGATACGGAAAATTCAATAAAGCAAATCGGTAAACTTAATCCGTTAACTAAAATCCGATACTCAGCAACGCATAAGGTTGTTAAAAATCTTCTTTACCGTCTAACCCCTTATGATAGTTATAGACAAGGGTTAGTTAAAAAGATTGAAGTTTTAACCGTCACCGAAAAAAATGACGAAGCATCTATAAAAATAGAGTTGTCCGAAACACAAAATGGCAAAGGAGACCCCAAAGCCAAATTAAAAGTTTGGAAGCAAAAAAGCGGGAAATTTGTATTTGAAGAAAGCCAATGGCTGAAAGTTGGGGATAATTTAGGTGAGAAAGTAAACAATCCTAGTTACCTAAATTACACGATTGAACGCATATCAAAGAGTTTAAAAGACCAAAAATGGCGTGTAAATTTTACCAACGGTACGGAAATCATAGAAAGGCAGACCGCGGGAAATGTTGCAAGTATTTGGGCTTTACAATTGGAATGGCTTATACATAGACACTTTTCAAAAAGTCAAAAGTTTGCCGATCAGGGGATAAAATGTTTGTCATTAATCTTCATTGATAAGGTGGCAAATTACATGAGTGAAGACCCGATAATCAAAAATTTGTTCGTTGAGAAATATAAAGCCATTTATCCAGAATGGCACAATGGACAAGAGCCGACGGCGCAGCACATACAAGATATTCAAGGTTATTATTTTGCTACCACGGGTAAAGGTGAGTATACCGATAGCGAAGTAACCATGAAAAGCAATAAAGAAATTTATGAGCTTATTTTGAAGAAAAAAGACGAGCTGTTAAGTATAGATAATCCTGTACAGTTTATTTTTTCGCACTCCGCTTTGGGTGTTGGCTGGGATAACCCCAACATCTTTAATATTGCTACTCTTAACACGGCCTATTCGGAAATCAGGAAGCGGCAGGAAATCGGCCGCGGGCTACGTATCTGTGTAAATCAGTATGGACAAAGGGTTTATGACCCATCTAATGCGGTTGATAATGAGCGAATTAATGAATTAACTGTAATCCCTAATGAAAGCTATGAGACTTTTGTAACGCAATATCAAGAGGAAATCAAAGAGGTTTACGGAAACACACAATCGGGGTCACCGTTTGAGCATACTCATAAGGGAAAACCAGCAAACGCGGTTACATTCAAACTTAATACGAAAGATCACATACAAACGGCTTTCAAGCAGTTTTGGGCAGCTATGGCGAAAAAGACAGATTTTACTGTTGCCTTTGATGAACAAGCCGTAATTGATAAAGCAGCCGATGAAATTAATAAAATTACAATTGGCGATTATGTGGCCGAAGTGAGCAGCCAGCGTATACAGGCCATGAATGAAGATGGTTTTGATAATGAGTACGGCGGTGCTGAAACGTACAAGCTTAAAGCCAATTTTGCGCCTTTGGACTTAATCGAAGAATTAAGCGAAAACACAGGTGTAAGCTATCAGACGATTTTTTCAATCGTCAGCAGGATAACCAACTTTAACCAGACGATAAAAAACCCGCCCCGCTACATTCAGGCAGCAACTAATGTTATCCGCAGGGCTGAACTGGACGAAATGATACGCGGGTTAGACTATCATACAACAGGAGAAAGCTACCCGTTTAGTTTCGAAGATTTTGTCAAGAATGTAGATCAAAGCAAGTATGTTGAAACGCCGCAGAATGGCGTATTTGATAAAATGCTGATAGACAGTGATGTAGAAAGCCTTTTTTCAAAAGGTGCGGATAAAGACCCGCAGGTTATTTGTTTCCTAAAACTTCCGAGCTACTACAAGATAAAAACCCCTATTGGTAACTATGAACCTGATTTTGGTTTAGTCATGAAGCGTAAGAGCCTTAAGTCAGGTAATGAGGATGAATTTTACTTTGTGATAGAGACTAAGGGGACTAACGATATAAACGATACAAAAGCCCTAACCGAGAGCGAAGTTTATAAAATCAAATGTGCTTTAAAGCACTTTAAAAAATTGGGTGTTCCTGTTCATTATGAAGCACCCGTAAAAGAATACGCTCATTTCAAGGGCAAAGCTGATCAAAAAATAAATGCTTTAATGCAGGATTGAACCGATGGAAGACATTACAGAACATTTGCCGCTAAGCCCAGATCATAATAAAGAACGTCTTGAAGCATTGAAAACTATGTTTCCTGACCTCTTTACAAGCGAGGGACAGTTAAACCTAGATGAGCTTAAAAAAATCGTTGACCCTAAGAGCGTCAACGAAACAGAACGCTATGAATTTAGATGGTTTGGTAAGAGCCAAGCCAAACGCAACGCATTTACCCCCAGCAATGCAACGCTAGTTTATGATGAAAAACGAAGTGTAAATCCTGACAAAGCCGAAAACCTAATTATTGAGGGAGAAAACTTGGAAGTGTTAAAGCTTCTTAGTTCGGCCTATCGTGAAAAAATCAAATGCATATACATTGACCCGCCATATAATACAGGAAAGGATTTTGTTTATAGCGACAATTTCACACAGGATAAAAAAGGTTATTGGGAAGATGCTGGAGTTATAGAACAAGGTATTAAAATTGACACGAATACCGAGGCAGACGGGCGTTATCATAGCAATTGGCTAAATATGATGTATAGCCGCCTTTTAATTGCTAGACAGCTATTACGCCAAGATGGAGTGATATTTATTTCCATTGATGATAATGAAGTTCATAATCTTAGAAAACTTTGTGATGAAGTTTTTGGAGAAGAAAATTTTTTAAGGGAATTATGTTGGAAGCGACATGCTGGTGGTGGTAATGACTCGCGATATTTTGCAATAGATCATGAATATATTTTGGTATATGCAAAAGAAATTTCAACGATTGATAAAATTAGAATACCTCTCGATGAAGATGATAAGAAAGAGTATACTCTAAAAGATGAGCATTTTAGTACCTTAGGTTTTTATAAAACAAAATCTTTTAGACGTATGCGGCCAGATGACCCAAGACCTGGACTGCAATATTCTATTTTGTGCCCTGATGGAAGCACTATTTTTGATGAGTGGAAATGGGAGGAAGATAATTTTAAAAAAGGCCTTTCTAATAATAAGATAATTATCAAAAAAGATTCTACTGGGAAATGGGCAGTTGAATACAAAATCTATCTTAATAATGGTGATGAAGATGAGAGAATGAAAGTTCCTCGCTCTCTTTTGATTGATATAGAAAGAAATAGTGAAGGGAAAAAACAGCTAAAATCTGTTTTAGAAAAGTCAGATATTTTCAATAACCCTAAACCAGTTGGTTTATTAAAATTATTAATAAACATTTCAGGTGCTAATGATGGCGACATTATTCTTGATTTTTTTGGTGGGTCTGGCTCTACGGCGCAGGCAGTTCTGGAACTCAATCAAGAAGAAGAAGGTACTCGTAAGTTTATTTTAATCCAGATTCCAGAAGCGACAGATAAAAAATCGGAAGCTTATAAAGCAGAATATAGAAAAATATCGGATATAACTATTGATCGAAGTAAGCGAGTAGTTGAGAGAATTATTAAAGATCAGGATGGGAAATCACTTGATATATTCAATAAAAATGAAGATAAAAATGGGCTTGGTTTTAAAGTTTTTAAGCTTATAAAATCTAAATTCCCACGTGTAGAGTGGGCGCCAGAGACAGATAAAACAGAGACAGAAAATATAGAATCTCTAAAAAAATATATTACGGAGAAAGAAGCGCAGTTGGTTACCTTATTCAATAGGGATGAACTTACAACCGAGATTCTTTTGAAGAAAGGGTTCAATTTGAACTATTCCACAGTTAGGCAAAGTCAGTTTACCGCAAATGAGGTCTATTTGGCAGCAGATGGTAACAAAGAAGCCTTCGTTTGTCTGGATGCTCCGCTAATGGATGAGACGGTTGAATATTTGAAAGATAACACGGATAAAATTTTTATTTGTTTAGAGAGAGCATTAGACACTACAAAAAAGTGGAATTTAAAGCATTATCTTGGGGATAAAATGCAGGCTTTTTAAATATGATTCTAACACCTTTAACAATAAATTGCCAAATTCCTCCTAATGCGAGGTATTCAGCTAGACAATTTAGGATTATACAATGTACTCTTGAAAGGGGAACGCCTGAATATGAAGATATCTTAGAGCGATCTGGACAATTGGCAAACCTTGTTAATGCTGGTGCTGCTAATAATGCGCAGAGTGATAGGACTCTTGCAAGACGAAAGATTGACTCATTTGGGGGGTTATGTGCGGAAGCTGGTTGGGAGCAATATATAAATAGCTGTTTTACAGATATTGCCTCTCCTACTCCATTTACGGCGGCATCTGTGCAAATAGATATTATGTTGAGTCAGGGACACCTTGTAGAGGTTCGATCTTCGTTCCCTCGGAATGGTGTGAAGTTTGCCCTATGTAACACAGCAGCGAATTTTAAAAATATTGGTCCTTATTCTAATAGTATAAAGGCTGGCGAAATTCAGAAGAACATGTATTTGGCAGTCCTTTTCGACACTCCAAAAGCGAATTTATTGACAGAAGATGTAGTTACATTTTCATTGGTGGGTGGGTCAACGTGGGATATGATGATGAATCAAGGTTCAAACGTTACATTAACGCCTTGGGACGATGACTCATTTGCCCAGCAAAGTACATACCGCGTAGTTTTTCTTAATAATGCCCTTGATACCTTTCAGGTGATTAATCAGATTGAGCAAATGGGATATGAAAGGAATTAATTTGTAATTATAGAAAAAGGTAATTTTTTATCTATTTTGTTACTATATTAATGTCCGTATATTTGCTAACACCCCTGCCCTTTTTCTTTTTGGACAGCCATGAAAAAAGCAGTTGCATATTATCGCGTATCAATCGACCGACAGGGCAAAAGCGGGTTGGGTCTGGAAGCCCAGCAAATGGCCGTACAGCGTTTTACGGAGGCGCAGGGCTATGATATAGCCGCAGAGTATACAGAGGTAGAGAGCGGACGGAAAAGCAAGCGTCCGCAGTTGTTGGCCGCCCTCACCCAATGCCGCAAAGAACGGGCAACGCTGATTATTGCCAAGCTGGACAGGTTAGGCCGTAACGTGGCGTTTATATCAAACCTGATGGAAAGCCGCGTAGAGTTTAAGGCGGTAGACAATCCCCATGCAACAAAAGTTATGCTGCACATGCTGGCCGCCTTTGCCGAGCATGAAGCGGAACAAATCAGCATTCGCACAAAGGAGGCTTTGGGTGCTGCCAAGCGGCGCGGGGTTGAGCTGGGCAAGCATGGCCACGTACTGGGCAAAAAGAATAAAACGGCGGCTGACACGTTCGCCCTGGCTATGCGTCCGATCATTGAGGAATTGAAAGGACAGGGCTTTACAACCGTCCGGGCAATCCGGGACGAGCTGAACGCCCGGAATGTTCCGACCTATCGAAACGACGGCCAGAAATGGCATATTCCCAATGTCTACGCCCTTTTGAAAAGAATAAGTAAGTAAGTATATAATCTAATAATTATATACGTGTTGACTTAATTTTATTTTCTGGTATATTGCCAGAAAATCAGAGGGTTTTGCATGATTATATCCATAACAAGTTTAAAGGGGGGAGTAGGTAAATCCACGATTGCCCAAAATCTGGCCGTTTGCTTCGCTCATACCAAATATAAAGTCTGCATTGTTGATGTAGATACTAACCAAAGCTCTTTAAGGTGGTCAGGCCTACGGGATGAAGCGTTGCCCGGTGTGCCGGTGTATGTTCTTAATGACGGGGTTGAATTGTCTAAGAACGTGAAGCACCTTAATGACAGCCACGAGGTTGTTATTATTGACGGAACGCCGTCCCTGTCACAGGTAACCAGTAAGATTATTGTTTTGGCCGATCTGGTGATTATTCCTATCCAGCCAAGCGGGTTGGATATTTGGGCTACAGAGAAGTTTTTAGAACGATACAAAGACGCAGAAGTACAAAAAGAAAGCCCTATTCCCGCGCAATTTTTGATTAATCAAAACCAATCAACAAACCTATCCAGAGAAGTTAAAGACGTTTTGGAACAGACCGAAATACCGGTGTTTAAATCGTCTTTAAGAACGCGGATTGCGTACCGGGAGGCCGTTATAAAAGGTCTTGGGGTCTTTGAGTATAAGGACGAAAAGGCAAAACAGGAGATTGCAGACCTGTTTAAAGAGCTTCAAACCATCATTCGGAAACTTAACAAGAGAAAGTAGTCATGGCAAAGAAAGACACCGGCTTAAAATCCACCTTGTCACTTGGGCGAAAAGAGCCGATAAAGAAAAGTGCGGTCAATGTTGAAAAAACGGAAGCGATTGCCAAAAAGATCAATGCTGATGATGCAGCCAAGAAATCTGGGAAAGTCGTTAGGCTATCGACAGACTTACCGGAGGAAGATTTCATTAAATTTAAAATGAAAATGCTGATGGAGGGGAAAAACAGAAAAGGTCAAGACATTGTAAGAGAATTAATTAGGCAGTATATAAATTCATAGTAAATACTTATTTACGTGTTTACTATATTGAGGATATAAGCATGGGAAAGCCACGTAGCAGCGACAGCAAACAGACGATTCGGATTATCCGGGCGGCACGTGACGCATGGGAAGAAAACCGGTTTGGTGATCTGGAAAACGAACAGACTTACCAACATGCCGGGTTGTGCCAAAACTATTTCCCACGGCGCCAGCCGAAAGGATTATTACCGTCGGAGGCTTGGGAAAAAGTCAATGGAAAGGCCACATTGTTTGTGCAGCCATTGCCGGTACGAAACCCGCAAACCGGAAAGATGCAATATTTAGGCATCCCGTTTGGTCCGGCTGTTCGGATGCTTTTATGCCATATCAATACACAGGCTCTTTTACAGGGGAAATCCACGATTGATATAGCGCACAATATGACCGAATTTGTAAAATCTATCGGCTTATCTGTTGGCGGTAATCAGTTACAGACAATCAAAAATCAGCTTGCCAGATTGGCCGCATCTTCCGTTTCTCTGTCTTTTGAAACAGCCCCGGACAGAACCAGAAACGCAACAACACAGATCATCAAAGAATTTGATCTTTGGTTTCCGAGAGACGAGAACCAGCATATTATTTGGGACAGCCATTTAACGCTAGGAACAGACTATTTTGAAAGTCTGCAAATGCACGCCGTCCCGTTAAATCCCAAGCATCTTGGGGCATTATCTATGAATGCAATGGCAATTGATATTTATTCATGGCTTGCTCACCGCTTACCGCGTATTGATGGGAAGGCCGTGCAGCTTCATTGGGGCGTCCTTAAACAGCAATTTGGGGACAGTTACGCCGAAATGAAGCATTTCAAAGCGGATTTTATTGCTGCTTTGAAGCTGGTCAAAACCCAGTATCAGACGGCCAATATCGAGGTCGTACAGGACAAAGGCTTAATCCTGTACCCTAGCTTGCCGGTCATTCACCGGAAAATTTACCCGGCGTTACCGGGTAAAGAGGACTAGCATGGGCACTTTGGCGGATTTTATTATATAACTAGTTGATTATCAGTAATAATTTATTAACTGTAACTTCCCGACCCCGGAAACGAAATGTGGATAAATAGGTTTTTTTATCAAGGATTTAGGACTTATCCACTGTAACTTCCCGACCAAAGCACTGTAACTTCCCGACCAAAGCACTGTAACTTCCCGACCCTTTACCTATAATAAACCCAATAAAAAATAAACCTATATTAGTAGCTCCACTACGTGGAAAACTATTTACTGTTCAAAAAGAAAAATAAACCTGCAACTAAAAATTTAGTTGATAGTAACGCTTGGGTTGGTAGACTAGGGACGCACCGCGCTTTTTCTTTTTGAACAGCAGGGCGTTTTTTATTTTTATGCCCTAGCATTATGTTTTTTTTTTTTTTTGACGCATGAACGTAGCACAGGCCAAGCAACTCGATTTACCGGCGATACTCGCCCGGCTGGGGTATCAGGAACAGCCTGTGACCCGGCAGGGCATTTGGTTTTTCTCGCCGTTCCGGGAGGAAGACACGCCGAGTTTCAAAGCGTGGCAGCTTCCTAGCGGCCTTTGGTGCTGGAAAGACTTCGGAAGCGGCGAGGGGGGAAACGTCATTGCGTTTGCTAACCGTATGATTGGAAAGGAAACCGGCGATAGAGCGATTTCCGAGGCTCTGAAGTGGCTTGACGGTGTAAATGGTGGTAGGGTAGCGGAGCCCCCCGTACAACGTACCACAGCCCCAAAATCTGGGCGAATAGAGGCCATTCAAAGGGACAGGTTTACCCTGATCGACAATAAGCCGCTTAGAAGCCCCCAGCTTGTTAGCTATCTGGCCGGGCGCAGCATCCCCGCCGAGCTGGCAAAGCTGCATTGCGGCCAAGCGCAATATCTGGACAACCAGAGCAAGAAAAAGTTTTATGGCATCTCATTCCCGAACATCGAGGGCGGTTTAGAAATCCGGGCAGCCACGGCCTACAAGCACCACGTTAACACCGGGGAAAAGGGCATTAGCATTATTCCCGGCCAAGACAAGGAAGCCCCGGCCATTCACGTATTCGAGGGGTTCACTGATTTTTTGTCATGGCTGGTGCTGATTGGTCAGGCCAAGCCGGAGCAACCGGCCATTGTGCTAAATTCACTGTCCTTTGCAGCACCGGCAGCGCAGCATATAATCAGTAAATACGCTAATGATGATTTACGCAAAACAGTAATTACTTACTTTGATCATGACGATGCCGGCCAAAAGGCATTTGACCGCATGGCCGATATTCTCCTGCCTGCCGGCTACACGCTGGGAGATCGTAGCTATATCTATGAGGGCTTTCACGATCTAAACGAGTACCTCACAGAAACGCCGGTGAGCAAGCGGATCAGCTTCACGGCTGCACCGGCTAAATTCTTTGATACGTCGGCCACAGCCGAAGCACGTCGAGCCGCCGACCGCTTGCGCGAAAACTTGCGAAAGCCAACCCTCTAAAACAGAATAATATTTGGTAGTGAGCTGGGACGTTTGACCAGGTGCGGCCATACCTGGGCGAGATCCGGAGCGGATTTTGCCCGATATCCGCCAAGCTGGAGAAAATGAACCAAATTTTATTTGGTTTTGACTTGTTAATAAAGTCATGGTATGATTACGGAAATTCCACACAGGAGACCGCGCCGTGAATGATCAGGAAAAGCAAAATCATGATGAAGCCGCCGAAATGTTACGGCAGTATAAAGAGCGTCAGGATTCTATAAGAGGTGGTTTTAAAACAATGATGCGCCAATATTTTGAAGCCGTAGACGAATACACAGCCAAACACGGGAAAGCCCCGCCGCCCGTTATTTTCAATTTGAACGGGACAACTGTAAAAAGCGATGATGATTTTCCATTTAGGGAAAGATCACGCGGCCTAGAACGTTAACGGAATGACAGACAGAGGAGAGAATAATGTTTATTCGTTTCAAATCCGCACAGCGTACAATCAATGATTTGAAAATAGCGTTGTTTTTAGCTAATAAAAGTTCCTATACTTCTGTTTCTGAGTGCCTGCCAGATGGCACTAAAATTTATGATAACGGAGCATCACACCGAAATATTGTAAAGCACGAAACGCCAACAACATCTAAATTAGAGAGAATGGCCGCGAAAACACTTTATTTAGCTGGTATTGAGGAAATAGCGGGATTCAAAACACGCCGGCTGCTTGAAATGGGTGATAGGTTTGATAAAGACGGGAATTATGTTGGCGAGGTACAAGTGTTATCTTACGGATTTAGCCGCCGTCAAGATATAACATTATAAATCTTTTTGATATTTTTTTTTAGATGTTTGTGTCCATTGGTAGCCGCATTTTTTACATTTATAATGCTTATTATAATGGTCGGTTATTATAATCACTGGTCTTTGCCATTTTATTTCAATAGGGTTGCCAGATATGGGGTCGTATTCTGTTTTAGATGTAGGTATTCTATCATAAGTTTCATTGGAGTATAAATATTCTTTTTCCGTCATTTTTGTTGTAAAAAATGACCTGCAACGTGAACATCTAAAACTATTTATATAGCTAATAAAAGCCCATATAATTGCCAGAACAAAGAAAATAGCGAAAACAATAAATAAAGTTTTCGTATCACCAGTAACCAGCAAAAAATGAATTAATAATATATTCATTACCTGAATGGGTTAGGCGCGGCTTTGTCCTTTATGTATTTGTCCGTATAATAGGGCATTTTATCCAGTTTTACAGGCTTATCGAGCCGCGCAATTTCCAAGATAATTTTATCAGAACTTATAATTTCTGCTGCCGTCATGAGCTTTGTTTGCACCTCGCGTGGCGACCCGTCAGCATTAGACCCCACAAATTTTATATCCATCGGCATACGTCTTTCAAAATATTCTGCCGTTGTGTTATCCATCCCGCCGCCTAGCCAATGTTTTATTGTGGCGTTGCTGATGAATGTTTCCCAATGGTCGCCGTACAGGCTTTTGAGTTGGCCTAACTCCTGCACAATCGGCCACAACGTGACATTGTAACCCCGTAATACGGCAGGGGAGTTTTTGAACTCGTTCACATAGCCCAATTGTGCGAACTCATCGAGCAGAATAATAATTTTTCGTTCGGGGTTAAAATGCGTTGTCAGTGTTTTTAAAAGAAAATCGGTAAACATCCGCACCCACGGCGCATAATAACGCAATTCATCATGCTTGATGCAGATATAGATAATCATTTTTTTCCGGGGTAAATCCTGTAAATTAAAATCAGACGAGGCCATACTTTCGCGCAAAGCATCATCCCCTAAAATATTGATTGCTTCTTGTATTGTACCGAAAATATTTTCTTCCGTTTTGGCCGTTTCTCCTAGTAAAGCATTGTAAATATTATCAGCCTCTTGCTGTCCTGAAAAATTATCATCGTCCCGCATTTCCTTTATAAACTCAGCCCTTTTAATCCCTGTAAGCATGAGTTTTTTATAAACCCAATTCATGGATTTGTTGCCTGTATGATAGGCATAGCGCATATATAGTGCGATATATTGACGGCATTTATTATCAAAAAAACTGCCATCATTGCCGCCCGTTCGGTTGTGCAGCGAATAGGCCAGCACATCACACATTTTTTTAACCTCGTGCGGCTCGATACAGTCGAACGGATTCCAACGACTATTACCTAAGTGGGCAATTTGAGGAATGTGAAACGGATTTATAACGTGAACGTCATAGCCCTGATTTTTAAAATGGGGGGCGGTTATGGCCGCGTTTTCGCCTTTCGGATCAAGAACAACAAGAGACATACCGCAAACAGTCGTGCCGTGAGAAAGCAAAGCGGGAATAATCAGATTAACCCCTTTACCAGCACCAGAGCCGCCAACGGTCAGCATGTGGCCGTGTTCATACCAATTTATATGATTGCCTATATTTAGCCCTGAATCATCGCCCAGACGGTTAAAAATATCCTGTTCCGTAGCCCAGCCTTTAGCCCCGTAAGCATTGCGCAAATCCTGTTTTTGCCCCTCGTGGTGCATATGGGATTCAAGAGTGTCCCAGCTTTTCCGCTTGCGGAAAATGGATATTGCACCCACGATCAGCACAACCAGCCAAATCAAAGTCGGGCTGTCTGTGAGAGAGCCAGCAAAGCCAGCTTGCAGCAGTAAGAATCCATAAACAAAGTGCGGCCAGCGTGCGCCGTTTGTTCTTTTTACGACAATGTCGAATTTAAATAGATAAACGTAAGCGAGAGCGACAATATAAAGCAGGGAAAATAAAACCATAGGGGCAGGGTTAAAAGTTAATAGCCAGCAAATTAACAATTTTCTTTTTTTGCCCCGTAAGACTCCGACCAATAAAAAAGGGAAGCGCAGGAGCGCTTCGCATACGGCGCGCCGGAGAGCGTGCCGCCCCCCGTTAGGGGATAAGACCGCTTGATTTTCCTTGATAATCTAGCCGTTATTATGTAATCTTGTCGACGGATACTAATGGTTACACGCAAGACATGTTTTGTAGCACAAAAACCACCAGCTAGCGCGGGATTTTCGTACTCCAAAACGTCTTGTCAGAGGGTCAGGGCTTTGCCCTACCCCCTGAACCCCCTACCCATTTTTTGCGCGCAAAAAAGAAAATCGACCATGGCCAGACCGACCAAGCCCGATAATGTCAAGCTATCTAAAACCGCCCGTTTCCGTGTGACGGATGCGGAGTTTTTGAAGCTTGAAGAACTGGCAAAATCCGAGGGGTTGAGCCTTGCGGATTTCTGCCGTTCGCGCCTGATGGGCGCAAAGCCGCGCAGCCGAAAAGCCACGCCTGAAAGGCTGGCTTTAATAACCGCGCTTGGAACGCTGGGCAATGTCCGCGCCGACATTAACCAGCTTTTGAAAGACCGACACGCTCACAGGTTTACAAAACCGCAGGACGTTAAAGCGGTCTTTCGTGCCATTGAAAAAATAGCCGATCAAATCCAGACCGATTTAAGCAATGGCAGTCATTAAAGGCCGCAGCAGGGGGAACGGTTCACAGCTTGCGAGCTACTTGCTGCACAGCAAGGAAAACGACCGCGTACAGGTGTTACAGATACGCGGCACAAGCCAGCCTAACGACCTGAAAAAATCCCTTTTGGAAATGTCGCTAAGTAGCGAATTAACAAAGGGTATTCACGGGCTTTACCATTTACAATTTAATCCCGCGATTGGCGAAGATAAGGCCATGACCCCCGAAGAATGGTTAAAATCAGCCGACATTATCGAGAAGCATTTAGAGCTAGACGAGGTTCTTCTTACAAATAGCCGGAAAACGGCGTTAGTAAACTATGTATTTAGTTTTGGCTTTCTCAAAGGCCGTAAGCCATTGACTCCAAGATCCGGGTTTGTGTTGAAGGAGTATTTTCCCAACCGGTTGATATGGGCAAATGGAGCAGGAGAGATAAATTCAAAGTCATTTTCATCTATCGGATATCCTTCCTGGTGTAATTCTTTGATAATTTCTTGTATATAAACCGTGTTCCATACCAGGACAATATTGGTGATCAGGTTCAAGCTCCTGACCACTTTTTGCTGTTGTTCTTCTTGTTTTCTGCGTACAATCCCATCGCCGCCAAACCAAAGATAAAGTCTTAGGTTGTGCAGCTGCTCTCCTTTGATCAGCTGTGTGTTGATCTTTCTACGTAAAGGCATGCTAAGCAGGTATTTAAGGATAAAAATGGTTTTTACCAGCTGGCCATAAGCCTGCAAAACATACATCAGGTTATTTTGGCGCGGGTACGATTGAAGCTTAGAGATTAGCAATGAAGCGGTTACACGCCCTGATTTAATGGAAGCTGCGACTTTGAGAAGTTCGTCAAAATGTTGTTTGAGATAATCAGGATTAACACGACCGGTGAATTTCAAAGCAGGGTATTCCCATTCCCGATCCTTGATTTTACACAGCCGCTGATCTTTTATGTCCCGGATCCTTGGACAAAAATCCATACCCAGCAGATCAAACAGCGCAAAGATTAGGTCCGAATATCCTGACGTATCGGTTGTATGTTCGAGTATTGTCAAATCGGTTTCATTGCCTATAATTTCATCAAGTACGTAAGTGGCGTCCCTTTCGGTGGACGAAATGCTCCGGCTGCCATACTGGCTATATTGATCCGAGGTATGTGTATAAAAGGTAATTCCCTTACCGTAACCAAAATAATTGGGGAGCGCCTTCGCATTCCGGATTTTCCCGCTGGTCGGGAACCGCTGCCCGTCCGAGGATGAAAGTGTGCCCCCGCCCCAATAGCCGCTCAACCATTGTTGATAATGAAAGTTAACAAGTGCATCGTTGGCTTTTTTAAGATTCTCTTCTGAGAGATAGTTATTGCTTGTCCACCAAAGCGTTTGATAATCAATCTCACAAGACCTAGCCAAATCCGACAGAGGAATATTACATCCGGATGCAAAAACAGCCGCATATAAAATAGACTGGTGTTCCTGGTTACGCGGTTCATTTTCCAATCCATGAAGATGTTCGGAAAAATTTATCCATGCATCCACTTCTTTAATTATATCTGTGATGTTGACTTTCGGGAGCCGTTGATTGATTTGTTCCCGGAGTGCTTTTGCTGAAAAGGGTACATCTTCTGCCGGCAATGCAGGCACTACCAGGATGCCTTCTTCAAGCCGGATCTCTCCACCCGCATTCAAGAGCTCATCCAGCGGTTTCAACAGTGATTCCAGCTCTTGCAAGCGCTGGTCGATACGCTCGGTGGGAAGAGTTGGCATTGACATTTGATTGCAAAAATCCTGTCGTAGCAGTTCCCACTGCACATTTGAAAGAAGCAACGAGTTAAAGTCGGCATATTTTCGGGAGATATTGATAAATACATCGCCCGCACGGAGCCGGTCCCGCAAGTTGGCCAGGGCACATAATTCGTAAGGTTGGCGTTGTGGAAGGGCTTCCGGCTGTTGCTGATCGTTTTCAAAAATCAGTTTGTTCCAGGAAGGCGTTATAAAATCAATCGGCGCGTCATCAGGCAGTTTTCTTCTTTTGCCCGTTTGCAACCCGGTCAAAATATCAAGCACACCCAGAAAGCCATCTTTGGAATGGGCAATTTGAAAGTCAATGGTTTTAAGAAGGTTAGGGGTGAATTGTTTTAAGGTTGTATAGTAGTTGTTCAGATAGTATAAGTAAGTTTGCCTGGCTGGGCGAAGAGCAGCCCCGGTTACCAGTAATGCCTCCCTGAGCATTTCCTTTGGATATATTTCAAAAATACAGGTACGGAGCTGATCGTCTGTAATGGTGTCATTGATGATAATACTAACAGTCTGGGACAGGGTTTTCATCGCCTCGTTCTGTGATTTGAACAAGGTCTGCTGATATGTGTCGAGTTGCTTTTTTGATCCGTTGACAATGTGCTCCCAATAATCATCAAACATTTCCAACACCTTGTCATTGGTATCTATCAGGCTCTCATACAGGAAGCAAATTAAAATCGGGTACCGCCTTGTAGCGTTCATCCGCTGTAGATACTTGTTAGAAACATTCCTGGCTATTTGGGCCAGCCTTTTTCTGCGGTTTAGGCTTATTACCGATAAGTCCCATTCATGGACGTTTAATGATTTTAAAAAATTGATCTTTTCCAACGTCTGGTTAATAGCCCTGGGCGTATTGCTGGTGGGGACTTGGCAAAGCCAACGGTGCAAAGTGATGCCGCCGGTATCGTCCAATTCGACTATTTGCGTCAGCCTGGCCTTCATTTCCTCGGTCAGCAGCAAACTAAGCCTTCGATAGGTTTCCTGGTGCAGCTGTTCATCCAGGCTACCAACAATCCTTTCCAATGTCCCAATAGACGGCCTCATAATTTTTTCCTGCCCCAGTTTTAAACACACTTGCCTGAGCAATATCGGCTGGTTGTCATGTTCCATCCCCTTATCGAGCAGCCAGGGCAAAAGCCAGATTTCATCCAGGGGCTGCCACCGGCGGAATTTCAAATATTTTAAGATTACATTTAAATGCTCCGTTCTGGTCTTATCCCGTTGCCCGTATATTAATAACAGTTCAATATCAGAATCCAGTTGCCTACTTACCATGGCAGCTACATTTGCCGGGATCTGCTGCTGCCATTTGTCTGGAAGAAAACCCATGAACCGGACAATCCCAATCTGGAGTGCGATCGCTAGCCGGTTGTGCTCCCCTCTGAACGATTTAAGAAAAATATTGTCCTGCCGCGTGATTTGGAAAAATTGCATCAGGTCATATTCTGATATTTCTGTCGGGACCTTTTCGTAACGTTCACGCTGGGATTGGTTCAAAAATCGTGATGCCATATGAAAATGGGGCTATCAAAAAGGGTATCAAAATTCACCCCGTCTGCAATAGGTTTAAAGCCTGTTTTTAAGCGTTAAAAAGTATATTTGTAAAGGAGTTCCTTTTTGATAAGCAATTAAATGAAAAAACAGAACAATCGGGCCAAACGGGTAGCACTATATGCCAGAGTATCTACTCTGGATAAAGGGCAGGATCCACAGACCCAGCTGGACCAGTTACGGGACTACGCCCAAAGACGAAACTTTGAAGTCATGGGAGAATTTATAGACTACGCTTCCGGAACAACCCAAGACAGGGTCCAGTATAAATTGATGATGGAAGCGGCCAGAAAGAGAAAGCTGGATGTAGTCCTGGTTTGGCGGTATGACCGCTTTGCCCGCTCAACCCAGGCACTGGTCAATGCCATGAAGGAATTTCAGAGTATGGGAATAGATTTTATCTCCTATCAGGAAAATATTGATACCACCACGCCGACTGGTGAGCTGATATTTCATGTGATGGCTTCTCTGGCCCAATTTGAGAGCTCACTGATCAGCCAAAGGGTTAAAGCCGGTATGGCAAGGGCAAAAGCACAAGGAAAACGTATTTCACGGCCAACTATATCAATGGATCGACAGAATGAAATTTTTGATTTGCAAAAGCAAGGATTATCAATGAACAAGATTTCTAAACAACTAGGAATAGCTTATGGAACAGTTTACAACTACCTATCCAAAGCGAAGGATACTCTTTAACCGCGTTAATTTAGCATCAATGATGATCTTGGCTTTTCTAAATCTCCTCATAAAAAGTTAACAGATTGCGATGGTGGTCTAGTGCCGGAAATTCCCGGTCTCCCCATGGCTGCTCTTGTACAACAGTGTCAGTATCATAAATTACACCTTGCTTTTTATATTCTTCGTACAACTCATCAATACCCTGGACTTCAATCCGGCAACTGGCCGTGCCTGCCAGAAAGCTTTCAGCCCCACTGCAAATTGGATCTGCTACCAGGGATAAGCCTTTATTCTTCCAGCTTTCATCCGAAGATGCCCACAAGTGGATTTCAATTTCGTCCCGGACTACTTTTGCAAAGCCATCGTCATAATAAGGTGCTGTAAAACCTAACTTTTCAGAATAGAATTTAACGGATTCGTCAATGTTTTTAACAGGAAGAGCTGGGATCGTTTTCTTCATTTTCATAGATACTGATATCATTTAGTTCAAGCACAGCACGACTTATTCAATTGTATCGGGGGACATTTTTGGGTTCCATAAGTGCAAAAAACACAGCAGTCACCGGAAGCAGGCTTTAACAATGTTTTGCAATTTGTACACTCGTAAAAGTACATACATGCATCAACAGGCATTGTTTCCAAGCGTCGGGTGCCGCAATGCGGACAAGTAAGTATGGATTCCAATATTAAATTCATAACTGCTTAGTTTGTTTCAACAACTTTATAACCAGTAGCGTCGACTGCCTTTTTAATTTCTGCCAGTGACGTTTTCTTACTATCATATCTAACGGTTGCATTGCCATTCTTATACGAGACCTGAACCTGCCGTATGCCTTTTAACTTATTAACTTCCTGTTTAACATGATGTTCACACCCTTCACAGGTCATTCCCTTAATTTTTATATAGGCTGTTTGGTCTGTTTTGGAAACCGGTTGTTGTGCTTCCTGCTTTTGCTGATAGGCCAGTCCTGAATAACTTGGGACGGCAATCAGAAGTACTGCTGCAAGGGTTACCAGGCTTAAAAACTTTTTGGTTTGCATAAATGGTTTGTTTTCAGGTCCACAATTACATGAGTCTTCGGAAGCGGGTTTTAACTGCTGATACCATGCAAAACCCAAAATCAATACGGTTCCAGCAATAAAATAAGGACGTGCAGGCGCAATCCAATCAAAAGTGGTTGCCAAGCTGCTTGTCCCGGCCACCATGGCCAATAATGGTGTGATACAGCAAACAGAACTTGCCAATGCAGTTAGTATGCTGGCATTAGCGGTGATTTTGGACGCTTTCATAAGGCTACACTTTCTTGACTGGGGATATCAACAAATAGTTGACCGATGATACTGGCCTGATCAGGTATGATCGAATAAAAGATAGTTTGTCCAGTTTTTCTGGTACGTACTAAACTGGCATCTTTCAGTTTTCGCAGGTGCTGAGAAATAGCAGGGACGGTCATTTGCAAAATATCACTCAAATCGCAAGGACAAAGCTCGTTCTGTTGCTGGATAAGATAAAGTATTTTAAGCCGGGCCTCATTTCCAGCAAGCGCATAAACCTGCGCTAACCTGGTAAAAGCGTCTTCATTTTCGTCTAAGGTTTCCTTGCATAGTTGGATCTGCTCTTGATCCGCGAACAAACGGATGCAGCTACTAATTTGATCTGACTCTTTTTCTACATCTTCCATATCTGCCACTAATATTTGGGCAAATATAACAGTATTTAAGTATTTGCTTAAATACTTTTGAAGATTAAAAACTATGTGCAGATAGTCAAACAGAGTAAACTAACTCATTGGCGGCCGCCGCTGCGGTTGGGGCCGGGTTGGCGGACCAGAAGAACCCTATTTCAAAGCAACTGGAAATTGCGTATAGAACAGTGTATAAATTATGCCTCAAAACTAAAAGCGTAGTTTACTAACGCCGTTTTCCGGACATTTGTAAGAAAAACCTCTAGAATGCTAATTAACTGAAAAGAGTCGGCAGATTCTGACGCTAAGGTGAAATTACAAACTACATCAGATAGCAAAACGAAGCGAGGCATCCGAGCGTTGCGCAAAGAGTTGAAAGTAATACGGACAACCTATTTTTGAACAAAATAATGTTGCCCATCGTAGTTACTTTGATAATCCGCTTCGATTCCACCACTAAACAAGCAGGCAAGATGAAATATTCTGATTCTGAGGAAGATAATCAGATCGGTACAACAGGCGAGATTGTGGACTTGTTTAACCGCCAGTTGACCGAAAGTGAATGGAACGCGTTGGCTGTTGTACACAGGATGTCCAATAGGTTGAAAATCGGTATTCGCTTCGATTGGGAACATTCAATAGATGTTCGTTCACAAGCAACATCACAGATAGTTGATGAAAGCGTCTTTCTTAGCAGAGTGACATCCATTTAAACGACGCAATCATCAGCATTTTTCATCTTTACCGCGGACGAGCCGTTTCCGTATTGATTCACAAACGCTTAATAAGAAGCTCATTGAAATCTACCACGGAATTATAGACATGCGAACAGTCTTCTGCAATCCCGCCGAAGTCGGCTAAAAATTGAGAAGTAGCTTTTTTGCCTGGTAGGTCATTATCCAGAAAAAGTTCAATTTTTGAATAATGAGAATTGAGAAGAACTTCGTTAGTTCGTTGCTGAAATGCAAGTGAATTCATGATTATAACATCGCCGTCAATGAGTTGCTCAAATTTGCGCACATCAATTCCCTGATAAAACGTCAACGCAGATAAAAAGTCCATAAAACCCTCAAACACTGCGACGTTTGTCCCGGATTTGCCCTTTACTAGACTGATTCCCTTTCGCCCTACCGTGCTTTTAAACCAAGGATTGCGAATCTCATAACCTTGATGCTCGTTTTTCATGCCAGCAGCAAAATATTGTTTGCCTGATTGGCTGTTAATGAAATGAACTTCGACTAAGTAATTGCTGGCAATCAGAGGATCCAGCCGTCTAGTAACAGTGAGGTAATTTGAAAGGGCTGTCGTTTGTCCTAGCACCATAGAAAGCTGTTTAGTTTGAGTTAAAACAAGCGTTGGTTGTCTGTCAGAAACAACGACCTTATCTAACCCCTTCTTTGGCGAGTTGAAGGCTGAATTTTCGGATTTATTTGAGTTTATTGCCAGACTAGATAGTTGTTCGATAGCTCCGCGAACGTCGGTAGCGAAATAGCGCATGGCAAAATCGATCACATTCCCGCCCCCCTCCGCAAAATCATTCCATATCCATATTCCAAGGTTCCCTCTGTACGTCGTATGAAACGACGCGCTTGTTTCGTCTCGAAATGGCGATAGGTACCAGAGCTCATGGCCATTCTTCAATGTTTTTAGTGGGTGATGCCCCAAAACTGCCAGAATGGCCGGAAGAGATAATCTCTTTGCTTCGGCAAGTTTCATAAAAATACTAAATCGATAGATTAACTTATAATACTATTTTCTTTTCACCAGTGGGTTTTTATGAACTGGTGTATTTGAAAAAGTTAAAGTGCGCCATATATTATTTTTTATTTTTTATTATATAAATAGTGCCAATACTCGACAGCAAAGTAGCCTAAACAAGTCCAGGGGCAATATTTATTGTGCCAATACTCGACAAGCGAGTTTATATTCGACAACTTAGACACTCTTTTCCACACGACCCGAGCAACTACTCGACAGATACGTGCCAATACTCGACAGTTCGTGCCAATACTCGACAGTTATTGTCGCGTTATCCACAGGTTTTGTGCCAATACTCGACAACAAATTGCTATTTGTCCACGCGATTGTGACACTACTCGACTGCAGCGTGCCAAATCTCGACATTCAGCCATATTATCTAGCTAGCCGAGCTGGTTGTCCGCTCTTCAATCGAGATCTCTTTTCGCTGCAAATAAGTGCAGAGATGTGCCAGAACTCGACAGCCAGCTTTTTATCACCATTGATTAGTTGCAAATGTGCCAATATTCGACAGCTATCACTGTTAAATGAGTTGACAGCAATAGTTCTTTGCTAGGCTACGATTTTATATGTAAATATATTCCTGAAAATCAGCCACTTATTTGCATATATTCGTACATGCATTAAGCACGATTTGTGCCAAAACTTGATAGCAACATTATAATCCGTTTCAAAGGCCTTCAATTCATGTGCCAAAACTCGACACCAAGTCAGGAAATCAAGCCTCCTTGTCTTATGTATTGCTTGGCCTGTATCTTGGTCATTTGCGTACTATATGCCTTGTTATATGCTGCTATTAAAACATCAACTTTTACATCAAGGTCCACCTTGTGATTGGTAAGCCAGCGCTGAAAATGATCCTTTTCGTCTTCAATAACTACATCAGAGTACATCAGCTTAAACCTCTTCTTCAAGTCCCTCACCAAAGAATTGTAAAATACGTGATCACCGTGATCCTCGGCCACAGGGGGTGTTTGACTACTGGGAGCAAAATTTATTTCCACCCAGTATTCCTCCTGGTTAACCTTAGCTCGATCTGCTTTTACAAAACGATAACTGAAAGGCATTGCATCTTTCTGCAAAAACAGATCGAGCATTCTCTTAACTGCCCGTTTCCGAAATCTGTTTTCCTCAACATCAACCTCAGCCAGATGTGCTAGGTAATCAACAGAAAATCTGGCTATTGTCTGATTTTGTGAAAGGCATTGATGTCGTGTACGTTGTAAGATTAGGTATAAACTCTTTCTTCCATCCCCTCCTCTACCCTTGCCAATCATCCGATAACCATTTGTTTCTACCGTATAGTATCTACTAATGAATCCATCCATCCATTGATCAGAAATTCTTATCTCGTAAATTTTAACGGTATTGGAAGCACGATCCATGTTCAGCTTGATGTCCTTTAAGATTGGAAAGTTCTCCAGCTGAATCACCTCATCCTTAGTATTGACAGTGTAAGTTTTCGCAAATATGATGTTCCGCTGAAGCATCAGGAAGAGTGAATAGTCGAAAACAGAAACAAACTGATGCCCGTGATATTCGGGAACAACTGCTTTCGGATTACTAACAAAATATGGATGCCTCTTGGCAAGGTCCTGGCGATTGCGGCCGGTTTCTTTGCAGAAATCCTGAAGTGTAAACTTTGTATATCCGAACAAATCTCGCTTCATGTTTTTACTAACAAATACGATAAAGTCTTTAACGACTCCCGCGTCATCACCGAACGACGTTCTAATATCATTCAGATTGTCAGCAACACTTCTATCTATCCTACTAACAAAAAACTCGCCTTTTGAACCCTCATTCTCGTTTATCATCTGCTGTCCGGTTAAATTCACACATATTCTATCTTACAGAGATAGAAATGCCGAATACTACATAACTAGCTCACTTAAATATCTTTATGCAAAACATATAGTGCTTTTTTTAGCACTATAATAAGCACTTTTAATAGCACTGTTTATCAGAGGGAGATACTTCGCCAAACAACGTTACTTTTTTTCCTTTTCAAGCTTCTCAAGTACCGCTTCAACGATCCAGTCATGTATACTTATTCCTGGCTTTGGCGATCCCGGCTTACGCGGTCGTTTCGATCTACGCTGGTCTATCTCGCTAAGTATTTGGCCGGTTAACCGGATGTTGATATGTTTAGGGGTTTCAAGGTCAGCAACAACAGTCGCTTCTTTCGTTGTTCTCCCTCCCTTATTTATAACTGCGTCAATTTCAGCTTCTGAAATTTTGGGCTTACGCGGTGGTGGTAGCGTGGCTGACATTTAATACATAGTTGAATAAGTCCTCTATTTCCTTAATTGCTTTTAAATCTGAGTTACTTCCTTCAAAAGCAGTTAACCCTTGGCCGGCAGCATTACTGATAGCCTTTCTATTACTTATTGGATAGGGCAAATAAGTAAGCTGAGGGATTTGCGAGAGAGCTTCCGCAACATCCCGATTGTCCGCACTTCTGATATCAGCCCGACTCAAAAATGTGTAGGCGATTAATGGCTCAGCCCGTATACTTTGAATTTCATCGATCAGTTCAACGACTTTTGTAATTGTCCAGAGATCAAAGCTACGAGGAACGAACGGGATCATGGATACATCCGCAACTGAAAGAGCGGCCCGCTGGCTTGTAGTATCCCTTCCGCCTGTGTCAATAATAATGAACTCGTATTTGGATTTCATAGCCTCCACTTGCTTGCGAAGGTTGGCACCGGTCATATTGACTAATGTATAGCCAGTGTTTCCGAGAGTTTGCTCGCGCCAGGCCGTAAAGTCAGATGATGTTTCTTGATCATCGCCGTCGACGAGAAGGACGTCCCTTCCCTGTGAAGCCAGCCATCCGGCCATCGTGGTAGCAAGAGTGCTCTTCCCTACCCCACCTTTGATTGAATTAAAAGATATAACCACAGATTTCAATGTTAGATATTGTGCTGCAATTAATGCATATTTTTACACAAAAACAAATGCAATTTTTAGTGCTAAAATTAGCACTAATTATAATTCATAAATATCTTTATATTAATTTGTTATAAAATATCTCAGTCGGATCAAAAGAATCTAACTATACATCACCCGAAGCTCTTAAACGTCAGGATTACCAGATTTCGAATTCTCTGATCAATCCTTCTTTTCATAGTAATTCAAATTCGATAAGCTATCTGAGCCAAGGATAATGAGCGAATTATCAAATGAAAAGTGCAGTATGCGACGCC
The DNA here is from genome assembly GCF_050587785.1 of Dyadobacter sp. BHUBP1. Taxonomy (NCBI): domain Bacteria; kingdom Pseudomonadati; phylum Bacteroidota; class Cytophagia; order Cytophagales; family Spirosomataceae; genus Dyadobacter; species Dyadobacter sp. BHUBP1. The sequence continues at coordinate 62,296 of NZ_JBOBIH010000012.1, read as the reverse complement.
ACGTTCTGAGCGCAAAGTAAGCACTAATTTAAGCACTATAATTAGCACTTTATGTGACATTTTTTTCAGCACTGTTTTCAGCATGTAAATCAGCTAATTTTATAACACTTATTTAAGCACTGAAATAAGTACTCATTAAGGCACTGCTTCAAAATGACGGAAAAGGCTTCGACGGCGGCAACGATCTGCCAGAAATAGATTTGATTCGAAACAAGTCATCTCCATACCTAGTGGATAATTAGCACTAATAACAACACCATTTTAAGTATAATATAAAACACCATTTTAAACACTTTTTTAGGTACTAAAATAAGCACTGTTTTTTACATCAAAAACAGGTGCAACCATTATCCTAATGACTCAACTTCAATGTATTACGGTAATAAAGAAAATTTCTGTCACCAACCGTTCTGTCTTGTATATTAATGAGAAATGCTGTTTGAGTCTATCCCTAGATACGTCATGGATTATAAAAATTGCCGACACCTTTGAACTACACCCAAACAACTTGATATGTCAACTACTAATTTCTTAGTTATGCAGTTTTGCTTACATTTAATGATGAATGACGATCAATAGCGTATCGCCAGATGATTTAGTAATAGCAGGGCAGGAGTAAGGTGAATCATTACACCCTGCAACTACCGTATTGCCACTGTAACCGAAAGTATGTAAAAATGGCTCCAACACCTCCAGACCGTCAAAACGAAAACGGCGTGAATAGATAATGTGCCAATACCCGACAGCATGATATACATGATAAAATCACCCACATCGCAAAATGTATATCTTTGTCATATGGCTGAATATCCTTCCAAACACGACACATTTCTTCGAACAATTATGGGTAACCGGCAAATTGCGCTGGATTATTTCCATGCTTGTCTGCCGGCAAATGTCCTCGAAAAGCTAGATTTCTCCACCCTGCGGCAGCTCCCCGATACGTATGTATCGAAGGAGCTACAAAAGTCGATCTCGGATATCGTCTATGCATGCAAACGAGCCGGTGGGGTAGGGGAGGTTAAAATTTCTCTTTTGATCGAGCACAAAAGCTACGTGGACAAATACACGCCTATCCAGATCGGTAGCTACATTTTCTCCGGCCTATTAAAGCAGATTGCGGACGGTGAGAAGCCATCACTAATTATTCCGATACTTCTCTATCACGGAAAAGCCCGGTGGGAATACAAAACGCTTTCGTCGCTCTTTGGCGGACTGGAACCAGAATTCTCGCGGTTTGTGCCAGATTACCACTACGTGTTTAATAATCTCGGCGTGATCCCCGACGAGCAAATTCAGGAGCTACACAACAAATTTCTGGCCGCCTCATTGCTTGCAATGAAACATAGTGTGCTGAAGGACAGCCTTACTGAGCTAATTCCTACAATATTAAAGCTGGCCGGAGAAATCGATAAGAACTTGCAAACCAGCCTGATTATTTATACATTCGTAAACAGTGAACTAAGCGAGCAGCAAATCATTGAACTGACCACATCGCTACCAACTCAAATTAGAGCAACAGTTATGAGTACCTTAGATGTTTTTGTTGAGAAAGGTCGGAAGCAAAAGACCGAAAACGCGGTACGTAATCTCATCAAGCAATCTTTGCTAACCGACGAGCAGATAGCTTCTGCATTGGAGGTTACAGTTAAGTACGTAGCCGATATTCGCCGTCAAAGCACCGAAGCATAGGTATTCTCGGTTCTAATACACGGCAGCACTGCGTAAATGCTTCCGAAAACATAGAAGCTTATACTAGTTATTATTACTATGGCCGTAGTTGCGAAGGAACTCTTCGAGTAATCCCGCATGAACAAACCTGGCAGTGTTATCTTGAATAACCCTTTCCTCACCCATCAACAGTGCTACTCTATATCCCGCAAAGTTTATGTCACTATAAAAAGGTCGAAAGAGTTCCATTCCGATACCTTGTACTATCTGGAGTGCTAGCTTTTTGCCGTCGAAGCTGCACTATATTTTTCCATCCGGTATTGGCAGGGACCCAGAGAGGCCGCTTTCGTCTGGGGATCGGATTCATCTGGATCGGGGTTTGCTTATTTGTTGGTCGTTAAATTAACGGGTATGAACTGGGTATTGGCATCGGTAGGTATTTTGGTGATTTTGCTGGGTATAGCTATCTGGCGTTTCGGACTAGTCGGTTGGTTGAGCAATATTCCTAAAGGCGGTGAAATCATTGATAAAGAGAAAGCGGCCAAACTTGGTGGGAGTTATTTAAGCCTGGTAGGAATGTGCTTCATTGCTTTCGGATATGCTGTTGAAAATTTACCAGATCAAACAATCATGGTGATTGTAGCTTGCTATATCCCAGTCAACATGGTCGTATTGGTTTCGTACCTGGTAGCCCAAAGTAAGAACATGCGTAGATAAGGATAATCAGATTGACATTGAACGAGCATGGATAGGGAAATTAGCGTTAAATCTGTTTGGTTTCAGGATGAGAACATTTTTATCCAAACGAGATCTGGAGAAGAGCGTAGTCAGCCGCTAAAATGGTTCCCTAAACTCTTTAATGCTACTTTGGCAGAGCGTCAGAAATTTGAGCTTTCCCCCTTCGGCATTCATTGGCCGGATCTGGATGAAGATTTGAGTTTTGAAGGCTTTTACACCTACTCGAAGCTCTGAAGTAATTCCGCAAGATGGTATTGGGGTAGGCTGGCTGTAAGTTCAACCGTGATGGTTTATTATAACAACGCCTATCCCCAATGTAACACAACGCCCATTCTGCTATACTATGGAAGGGCCCGTTGGCATACAAAATGGTTCTTTCACTTTTTGAAGGAGCAAAAAGTAGATTGTAGGGCTAATAACAACGCAACCCGCACAAATTAGAACAACAGTTATGAACACGTTAGATGTTTTTATTGAGAAAGGCCGCAGACAGGGCATTGAAGAGGCTATGCTGCAAAAAACGGAAACCATGGTGCGTAACTTGATCAAGCAATCTATACTTAATGACGATCAAATAGCTTCCGCCTTAGAAGTTACCGTGAAATATGTAGCCGACGTTCGTCGCCAGATATTCGAAGCCAACAAAGGCTAACAAAAACCCATAAACGTTTCCGGGTATTGAATTTAACATAGCAATTCCCATCTGAATCGCGACATGTAATACGTTGATCTAAGTGCAAATCCTCTTCAAAAAAAGCCTCAAATGACGGTCATTTTTTGCCGACGCTCCGAATTGTATCCCAAGCTGAAATCACCAAGATAATTGGTCAACCTCTATATTTTCCTCATTCGCAGCTAAATCTGCTGCGCCCGGTAAGGCGGCGAGTATAGATTCAACAATCAGACCGGGATACATTTCAGCTAGATCAACATCATCGCCGCTCTCAAACAGTCCACGCTCAAATCCTTTTGGGTAAATCGTTCGATACCACCTGACAAGCCATTGAAAAAGCTTCGTCTCAAATAACCTGCGTTTAATGAGAACAGGTGACATATCAACTTACTATGTTTTTAGTTATATAAATTCGTCTTAAATCTTTATCTCATTTTTCTATGTCTTATTTTTTATATTTGGCTGAATAAGTGAGACAAATGATATGATTTTTGGATACGCCCGGGTTTCTACCCAAGATCAGAACCTGAACCTACAAATTGACGACTTGAAAAGGTCGGGGTGTGAACGCATCTTTCGCGAGAAGGTCTCTTCAGTCAAAGAGCGCCCAGAGCTTAACAAGCTGCTCGACTCGGCAAGGGAGGGCGACACGATCATCGTTTGGAAGCTCGACCGCCTAGGCCGGTCACTGAAAGACCTGATCCATCTGATCAATGAATTTCAAGAGCGGCAGATCGGATTCCGGAGCCTGAACGACGCGATCGATACGACGACTGCGCAAGGCCGGTTGATCTTCAACATATTCGCATCGTTGGCCGAATTTGAGCGTGACCTTATCCGGGAGCGGACCAAGGCCGGGCTCTCGGCCGCGCGCGCCAGGGGAAGGATGGGAGGGAAGCCCAAAGGACTAAGCAAGGCGGCCATGTCAAAGGCACATGCAGCGAAGGCACTTTACGACAAGAAAGACAAGACCGGCGAAGAAATTGGTAAAGTCTTAGGCATTAGCAGGGCTACGGTCTACCGGTACATCAAAGAGATCGAGCAGCAGCACCGCTCAGAAAATGAAAAACAATCATCAGCGCAATACTAAGAACCATGCAGCAGACTGTTGCCTTTTTGTCCGAATGGAGTAATGACACCCTCGATTTGTCCAAGCGTGGGGTAGAAGTGCCAACCACTCATTTCATTATCACCGCAATCATTCTTAACAAAGAAGACATTGCTTCTGCCAAACGGGTCATCGAAGCTGTGCGAATTCGGCATTTTGCAGGTGGCAACCTAGATCCCGAACTGACGGCCAACAATCATGAAAAGCAGAAAGAAATCCTGGAAGACATCGACGAAGCACCGTTTAAGGTTTTTGCCGTCATTGTCGACAAGCGGCAGTTGATAGGAGAGGGACTGCGTTACAAGGGCTCGTTTCATAAATTTCTTCATAGCCTCGCAGATCGGGAGCTGTTCCGTTTGCTACCAAACCTTGACTTGGTAAGTGGCCCGATCGGCGATAACACCTTTATGAAAGGGTTTGTCAAATATGTTGAGCAGAATCATATTTCCAATCTATTTAATGAGTCCACCTTTGGCTTTGCCGGAATTGAAAATGATGGACTAGTCCAGGCAGCGGGCTATATCGCTGGCACACTTGCACGTTGTTATGACGAGACTGTAATTACTGACCAGCGCGGTGAATATATTGAACTGCTTCGCCGCAAGCTACTTTCGGTCCAGTTTTTCCCTGACACTTTCCGTACAAGTATAGTGCAAGTGCCATATTCCTGTGAAAACTACAATGAAACACTGGCCACTTTGAGTACCAATCTGGCCAATGACTTTCTACACCGCAAGTCACTAAGTCCGGTTCCGCAGCTGAAAGACCAGGTAAGCTGTTTAGGGTATTTACTTTTCCATTTCAGGCATATCAATCCGACGCGTTACATCACCAGCTTTGAACTAATGGAGCACATCAGGGCAAGGACAGGCAAGAAAGTTTCTTTACATTATTTTCAAACAAAGGTGATAGCCCAACTGCGGGACGCCGGCGTGCTGATCGCAAGCAGCTCCCGCGGGTACAAGTTACCGGCTAGCGAAGCTGACCTTAATGATTTCGTAAGCCATAGTAACACGATCATCTCGCCAATGCTATCGCGTGTAAAGCGTTTCCGCGACCAGGTCGCATACAGCTACTTCCGGTGAAATTGATATCTTGGCTCACCAGGAGTATGCGCTGATACGCAAAATTGTAGTTGATTTCTAAACCTGACATCTATGGAGTATAAATCTTTGGCAGACCTGATTAACGATCAGAAGGCATGTAAAACCATTTTCCAGCTGGTAACAACAGGCTGTGGACCAACTGAATTTGGGCACGTGGAAGACTCTGAACTCGGCTATTTAACCCTGTGGGAAAAATATGGAAGCGGGACTACCAGGCACATTCATATTACCCATGACGGTAGTATCGAGCACTATTACGGTGATGAGCTTGAACCAATTGGCAATATATTTACCCTTGTTGATCAGATAAGATCATTGGGTTATTCGGCTTGACTTGAAATACAACCAAAGGGCCAACGATATGGAATACCAGAAGACTTTTAATGCGCTAGCCAGAATCGATGCATCGTCAGGGGTGCTGATATGGGGAAGGTAAAAAACAACCTGGTGTATCCAGAAGAAGCTCTTATGCCGCAACTTTTGAGCGAACAACTGACAATGGATCACTTGATGAAAATCAGCTACTGTGACGATATACTTAAAGAGTGGAGTCTGGTCACCGTTACCATTGCCGTGGAGCATCCAGCGTAATTGCCGCTACGTATGCTCCGATATTCCACTGCCTGTTAGTCAGTTCGGTATTGCATATCTTGAACCCATATTTTGGTTCGAGGCCAATGTCCATACGCATCGCCCATTGTAAAGGATCCCGATCAAGCCTTCGCCAGTGTTTCTGGGCTTTAGCATCTTTTTTTGAATAGCTATCCCGATCACTTTCTGAAATGATGCGTCTCCGCTGTTTCAGCAGTAAATCGATAAGAATATATACCATAATCGTAAACGAGAGGGTATTTACCATCGGTTACATCTCCCCCAACAAGCGATAGCTGTCGTAAATGCACAAGCCTTCGCGCGAGCAAATTCCCAAACATAAAGACAAAATCGATAAGTCAGTCGACGCACAATTGCTGAATTTATAGAGGCTAATCTCATTCTTAAAAACTACATCTAAAGTTTTTTTTAGGTATTTCATTTAATTTATTTAGGTTTGTCTAAATATTATTCAAATAACGGGCTAAATGAAACAGTGGTTACTATTTTGGACGGTAGTGTTAGGGTGTCTTTCCATCTATTCGTGCGACAGCATGTTGCCTGGCGCCCGACCAGAAGATCAGGTTTTAGACGGTCCCGTGAATGGTCTGTCCCCGGAAAATCAAAAGCGCTTTTTATTGGGCGACGCAGCTTTTAACAACGACGTGTTTACGGCAAGCAAAGGCCTAGGGCCCATTTTTGTCTCGACAAGTTGCGGAAGCTGCCATGCAGGTGATGGAAAGGGCACACCGTTTTCTACGTTGACTCGCTTTGGCCAAAAAGATCAAACCGGCAATAAATATCTGCACCTGGGTGGTCCTCAACTGCAGAACAGGGCGATACCTGGCTATCTACCTGAGAAAATCCCATCTGGTGCTACTTTTTCCAAGTTTACCCCACCGGCAAATACGGGTCTTGGATTCCTGGAGCTTGTATCAGATCAAGAAATTCTCTCCATGGCAGATCCGTTGGATAGCAATGGTGACGGAGTCTCGGGCGTTCCCTCGTATGGAACGTTGCCCGCCTTTATCACAGCGGCCACTAATGCGGTTGAAAAGGATGGGAAATACATTCACCGGTTTGGGAAAAAGGCTGCTGCCTATAATTTATTACACCAAACGGTAAATGCATATAGTCAAGATATCGGGATAAGTTCGGTTTTTTCGCCAAAGGACATTTATCATGGTCAGGATATTGATCCCGAAATTTCAAGCCAAACGATCTATGATGTTGTATTCTATTTGCAAACCCTAAAAGCTCCAACCCCGAGAAACACAGGGAATGCACAAGTGCAGCAGGGAAAACAAACGTTTATAGATATAGGTTGTGAGGGGTGTCACCGGCAAACTTTGAAAACCGGTAACTCCCCCATTGCCTCACTATCTAACCAGACATTTCACCCATATACCGACCTGCTGTTACATGATGTCGGACCAGAACTTGATGATGGTTACACCGAAGGCAGCGCAACGAGTGCAGAATGGCGAACCCCTCCACTTTGGGGACTCGGCTTGTCGCCGCGCTCACAGGGCGGCAAATACTTCCTTATGCACGACGGCAGGGCTACCAGTGTCCGTGCAGCAATCCTGATGCACGGCGGCGAGGGCCAGCGCAGCAGAGACCGTTTTGAGAATCTTACGAGCTCGGATCAGAATAAACTCATCCAATTCCTAGAATCACTTTAACTACAATGGAAAGAAAAGACTTTATAAAAACTTGTGGAATTTCGTGTGTCGGATTCGCAGCATTGGCATTGGGGCTAACAGCCTGCGCGAGCGTTTACTCTGTGCAGGGCACTGTGACGAAAAATGTGATATCGTTTCCAAAACAGGCTTTCACCGAGATTAAAAAATCAGGAGAAAAGCTAGAGCGGCTGGTAGTAGTGGTCAATGTGGAAGGCCTAAAATTCCCCGTGGCCGTGTACGACAATGGCAATGACCATTACACAGCACTGTGGCTAAAATGCAGCCATCAGGGTAACGAAGTCAGTGTACATGGCGACTTGCTTTCATGCTCTGCCCACGGAAGTGAATACGATAAATATGGAAAAGTTATTAAGGGCCCCGCAAAAGAAGCTCTTCGACAATTTACTGTCAGGGCGGAAGGCATTAACATATTGATTGATCTGGCATGAGACATTTTCTATTTTTAATTTTTCTGCTATATATCCCAGTTTGTCTGCATGCGCAAAGCGATACAAGTTTTTTCTTCTCGCGTGTCAAACAGGATTCTAGTAAGCTGAAACTTAATATGGATGCGGTTTATGACCGGCCGTTTCTGCAAATGGGTAAAATGCCGGTCGCCCTGGGCGGATACCTCGAAGCAAACAGTAGCTATTTCAGCTCGGACGGTGTTAGCGACGGCCTGTCTTTTCAAATTCCACGTTTGACAGTATTCATGTCTGCCACTATCCGGCAGCGCATTAAGTTTATGACAGAAATCGAATTTGAAGAAGGAGGAAAAGAGGTCAATATAGAGTTCGCGGCGTTGGATATAGAGCTCCACCCACTATTAAATTTGCGCGGCGGCGTTATTATGAATCCGATCGGCTCCTTCAACCAAAATCACGATGGCCCCAAATGGGAATTTGTCGATAGGCCGATCTCATCTACGACGATCATTCCAAGCACTTGGAGTAATGTTGGTTTTGGTTTGTTCGGAAAGATAGCCCGCAAAAATTGGGTATGGGCTTACGAGGCATATCTGAGTAATGGTTTTAATGACCAGATTATCGACAATACCGAAAACAGAACTTGGTTTCCTGCCGTAAAACTGAATACCGATCGGTTCGAAGAAAGCTTTAATGGTACACCACTCAAAACGGCCAAGATGGCGATCAGGCACAGGAAGATAGCAGAGTTGGGAGTATCATGGATGAACGGGGTTTACAATAAATTTCAAAACGATGGGATCCGGCTTGATCACAAGAGATATCTTAATTTCCTTGCACTGGATGTGAACACAACCTTGCGATCGAAGACCATTATCAATGGCGAATGGGTTTGGGCCTGGGTTGACATCCCTTCAACATATTCGCAGCAGTTCGGAAATAGGCAACAGGGAGGTTTTATCGATATCGTTCAACCAATCATCAAAGGGCGGATACTTGGATGGTCCGAAAGCGTCATTAACGTAGCCGGCCGTGGGGAATACGCTGACTATAATATTGGCAGCTTCGCAGAAAATAATGCTAGGATAGCGGACCATATTTATGGTGCATCCCTTGCATTGAGCTTTCGCCCCGCGCCGCAAACCGTGATCCGGGCTAATTATCGCTATCAGTGGCAAACGGATTTTCTGGGAAACCCAGCCACTAGAACCGGGGGTATCCAACTTGGATTTTCGACCTATTTCTGAAACACATTCCGAGTAACTACGTTTTCATAATTCCGATTTATATAGGTTAGGAAAGTGTGCAAGCAAAAATTCTGGATTGCAAAGCGCAGTCTGCTCCGCCCTCACTATTTTAAGCTGAAGACCTTGAATCTGAATTAATTTTTATACTTTTTAGTATTCCCCACCAGGCTGCCGGAGCCAGGGGGATCACACTCCACATTCCTGGAAAATAACCATAAGGATGATCTGTAAACAGTGGGAAAATAAAATGCGCCAGCTCGCTAATTCCCATGGATGCAAAGAAGGTCCAGGTAAGATAAGTGCCAAAAGCCTGTTTCTTCCAAACAAGTAATGGAATCATTAACCAGACGACTGCAACGGCATACAATCCAATTGCAGGCATCGAGTCCGCTTCTGGTACCGGCTTGCCAGTCAATTGGGATAATGCCGGAAAGAAGGCTTGCTGCCGCTCCTCTATTTTGTGAATGATAAATAGAACGAGCGTTAAAAAATAGGGCGCCAGTATTGCTCTAATTTCTAATTTTTTATAAAAAACGAGCCAGAATAGAAAGCCTCCAAGGTAACCAAATGTAAATACGAGCATAGCCCAAAAGCCCAGAGCTGTATAGCCTAAATACAACGCCGTCAAAGAAAAAATAATCGCACCTATGACAGAGAATAGGTTTTTTCTAATCATCTTCTATTAACGTTAATTTTCAACCATTTCTTTTAACCATAAAGGCCTTCGCCAAAATCTTGCCCGCTGGCAGCATGCCAAACTTTTGCCATCGTCAACTCGCTGATTTCCCGCGCTATCCTTTCGAACAATCTGATAGAAATTCGGACGCGCCTCTTTCATTCACACTTTTTTGGATTGAGCGACCCCACCAAACCTTCCTGTTGGTCGTATAGATGCACGACGGCCATTTGATCGATGGATCGTGAAATGAAAATTGTTACTTGTAACTCAGGTCAGCTATGTCATTCCGAGCCCTTCTTAATCTGCGACTGCTAGTATTTCTTGGTTTATATGCACCCCTTACTTTATACGGGCAAGCGAGACCTCCCTATACCAATCAATGGATTTCAGATGACCAACCCTATGTGAAGCTGAAAGTTTCAGCTAAGGGGATTCATAGAGTGGCATTTTCGGCGCTACCAGCAAAATTTTCAGTTAATCGACCTGAAAAGCTCCAGTTATGGCATCGTGGGAGCCAAGTCGCTATTTTAAGTGTCGCTAATAATGAAATTCTCTTTTATGGAGTACCAAACGATGGTTCGACAGACTCCCTTCTTTATCGCCCTATGAACAGCCGTATGAATCCTTATGTAAGCATGTATTCGGATGTAAGTGCATATTTTCTAACTGTTGGAAAAGAAAATGGACTTAGGGCAAAAATCGTAGGGTCAAGCCCTGTAAATGGTGCTATTACTGAATTCCATCAACAAACTGATGTGCAGGCATTTTCTAACGAGTATTCGTTAAGTACACTTAGCCCGATAAGAGCTAACTTTTTCAACAGTTTTTTCGAAAAAGGGGCTAGCAAGACAGGAGTTACCGTCCTCGCCGGAAAATCAATTAGTTACAACTTTAAACTCACAGGAAAAATTATTGGTAGTCGCCCGCTCGTGAGTGTGATGGTTCACGGACGAAGCAACAATGCACGCTCTATCGAAGTTTATGCCGGTAAGAACGAGAATTCGGTGCGCAAGGTCGGTGCAATAGCAAATGCCTACTTCACGGCTTCGAAATATTCATTTGTTCTTGAAGAGTCTGATCTGAATGCGGATGGTAGCGGCCTTTTTGTATTTAAGTCTGTGGCATCCGATAAGCTGGAAAGATTTTCAGTTGCTTACTATTCGATAACTTATGATCAGCGTATAGCTCTCAACGGCCAAAGTAGTAAGGAGTTAAATTTCCCCCAATCCTCAGAGGCAAATACTCGCTTTAAAATAGCTGATGGTACTGCCGAAACTAAGGTCTATGATATTACCAGTCAAATTGCGCCAAGGATTCTGGAGGGTAAAGGAACAGACCTGAGCATTTCGCGAACTAAGAATAGCGCGTTGAGAATTTACCTTTCCAACAAGCCTATCGAGATAGCACCTGACAAGATTTCAAATGTGGACATGGTCAGCCCGGAAGTTAAAAAATATGATTACATCATCATAACTAGTCAACCCCTTGATGCTGGCGCTGTTGCATACGCAGAATATCGGAAGTCAGCTCAAGGAGGCTCGTTCGCTCCCTTGGTTGTAAAAATCACAGATGTTTATAATCAATTCAACTTCGGCGAGCCAAGTCCAATAGCAATACGACGATTTGTGGATTACATGCTTTCGGACGGTAACCGTGAAAAGAATCTTTTTTTGATTGGCAGCTCGACGACCTTCAACGAGCGGATGGTACGTGAACTACCCAATGAAGTACCCACTATCGGCTTCCCAGGTTCTGATATTTTGCTCGTTGAAGGGCTGGCTGGCGCTGGTAGAGAGATCGCCGCGGTCCCAATCGGACGACTTGCAGCGCTGAACAATAAGAACATATATGACTACTTAGAAAAGGTAAAGGAATACGAACAGAGCAATGCAACGGACCAAAGTTGGAAAAAGAATATTCTGCACCTAAATGGTGGAAAATCTTCTTCCGAGATAACGCAGCTCAAAAACATTCTAGCCGGTCTTGCACCCATTGCTGAAAAAGGCTACATCGGTGGGAAGGTGAAGCCATTTGTAAAACAGCAGGGAATCAGCGAGGTAGAAACGGTTAACATCACGCCAGAAATCAACTCAGGGGTAGGACTTTTGACGTACTTTGGGCATGGTTCCCCTACGATTACCGACCTTGACTTTGGTTATATAACCGATGTGACACGGGCATATAATAATCAAGGTAAGTATCCGCTGATGTATTTCAATGGATGCGGCGTGGGAAACGTATTCAGCGGACGTACAGGTACGAACCCTTCTTCGTCGAACAGAATTGCATTATCTCAGGACTGGATACTTGCGCCCAAGCATGGTACCGTTGCGATTATGGCAAACACTTTTAGCACCTATGTGAGCCCGACTAAGAATTATTTGGAAAAATTGTATTCTGTGCTTTTTGAAGATCCAACCACTTCGGGGCAGTCAATCGGAAAGATACAGATAGAGGTCGCAAAGCGGATATTCGCCAACGGCTATCAAGAATACGATGTGGCCAATGCTCATCAAGCACTTTTGCAGGGTGACCCAGCTTTGAAAATGGCTTATATATCCTTACCGGATTACAAGGTTGATAATTACGAAAGCATCACCATATACTCTGAGTCCGTAGAGAAGACTTTGGGTAATTCAACCAAATTAAGAGCTTCAGTTGTAATCAAAAACAGTGGAAAATATTTCGCGGGAGAGAAATTGTCGGTTGCGTTAAAGTACGTTTATCAAAATGGGACAAGTGAAGTTAAATATCAAACTGTCCCGGCCATACCTAATCAGGATACAGTTCAGATTGAGTTCCCCATCAAAGGAGCATTAAAGCAAATTGAAGTAAAGCTGGACCAGGAAAATTCTATCAGAGAACTCAGTGAATCAAATAATATCGCAGAACTTCTAATTGACTGGGAACAGGCCAGCGCACAATACCTATATCCAATTGAAAGAGTTAAGGATTTGGTACACCCCGTGTTGGATGTCACATTTAACGACAGGATGATCCAGGATATGGAGGCAATTGGACCATTACCAAAGATTCAATTTGAACTATCTGATGACAGATTGATGTCCGTTGACACTAATCTGATGGAGATTTTCGTCAAGCCATGTGCTGACAATAATTGCGACTTCCAACGTATAGCGTATAGGGATTTGAAAGTCAGACAGAGTTCAGACCGGTCAATTTCAGTAGAATATGGGGCTAATCTGTCATTGCCGGGGGTTTACGAAGTGTTGGTTAATACGAAGGATGTTTCCGGGAACTCACCGGAGAACCCCTATCAAATAAAATTTCAAATCACCCAGGTAGCCGATGACATCAATTTGGTTTGTTCGCCGAATCCTGCTACCGATTACGTCCGATTCCGCTTGACTGGCATTGAACAGAAAAAAATCATACAGGTCGATTACACGATCTATGACGTGAAAGGTATCGTCCAGGCGAAAAAAAGCCTTCGTCCGCTCGCATCCGTCCAAGATTGGTATTGGACGGACAAACTCCGCTCAGGAAGCTACATCTACAAAGCAGTTGTCAGCAAAGGTGATGGTTCTGCAAAAACGATTACTGGCAGACTGAATATTACAAATTAACCAATTTATCAACAAGTGTTGTATGGAAAGCAAACAACGCGATTCAATTTGACCAGTTTAGATGGACATGCATTCTAGAGCACGCGTGCAGCGTGTCGCGATTATTATAGGACTGTTTACCGCCATAGTTTCATGCGTTGGAGACGTCTCAGCGATCAGCAATAGTCGTGACTTCTTTCCGTTAACTGTGGGCCGCTATATAATCTACCAGGTCAGCCAGGAAGTATATGCTACTGCTCAGCAGACGCCGTCCATATCTAATTGGGAAGAAAAAGACGAAATTAGCCGTTTAGTTTCGGATTCAGCGGGAATTGCTACTTACTTGGTTATCAGGTCAAGCCGTACCACATCGAAAGGTTATTGGCAAAAGGTCAAAGAATATACCGTAAAAAAGTATCCCGAAATGATAGTTACAAACGTGGACAATCGTCCAGTTATTTCAATGGTTTATCCGATCTCCAAAGGAGTTACCTGGAACGGCAATAGCTTTAATACCAATGGCCCCGCACCCTTCTCATATGACCAGATCAATCAACCTGCGACAATCAATACTAAAGTCTTTAAACAGGTTTTAATGGTCATAGAGCGAAACGACACCTCAATCATTAATCGCTACATCTCTACTAAACAATATGCACTAGGAATCGGGCTGGTCGCCGATGAACTCACGGCATTGGAACTTTGCCAAACTACCGACTGCATAGGGTCAGGCAAGATTGAATCCGGTATTCGCACGTCCCGGCAAATTGTGGAATTTGGGGATCTTTGAAATTTATGCCACCGCATTCACAACGGCCTTACGATGCATTACCATCTGTCCGATCCCTGAGCACTTGTACTCAAGAAAAGCTCTCAGAATTCTGGCAACTCTGAAACATATGGTGAATTTTCATTAGTGATGGTAATCAGTTGAACTTAACAAGCGCGTCCTCAAGGGAGGCAAATGATATTTCGAGATCGGAATAAGATATGCTTTCGTATGAAATTTCAATCTCCTTTATTTTTATATACATCAATAGATCGAAAAAGTCTGACATATTTTCTTTGACTTGTCGGGAGAAGAATATGGATGTCTCATCACTGACAAAATTGAGCAGCAAATCAATTTCATCAAACGTCATTCCCAAATCTTTGTGGAAATTCGCTTGCAGCGAGATCCGCTCTGGCAAGATTCCGCATTTAATCAATAAGAAATTTCGAACGCTATCCAAGGTCAAATCCATTGCTGAGTATGAGTCGGTGCACATTTCTTACAATTGATCATTTTGGGCCTATCGCCTGATTATAAAGATGTGGCCTATCATATCTCAGTACGAAAATATTGCCGATTTGGTGGGGTGCCAGGGACTACCCTTTACTCTGTATCAGTCCGGATATAATATTGATTGTCAATGCAACAAGCAAGGTATTGAAAGCAAATGACAACACACCGTGGATAAGAGCTAGCCGTCTAATCTCCTTTGATGTAATACTGACATCAGATACCTGGAAGGTCATTCCTATCACGAAGGCAAAATAAGTAAAATCCAAATAGTCAGGTTCAGTTTCGTTTGGGAAGTCAACCCCTGATGGTTGCTGATTCCTCCCATCTTGATCATCCTCAATGTTGCAGTAAAAAAGATGGGCATATCTGAGCGTAAATATGGTGTGGATCAAGACCCAAGAAAAAATTATGCAAGCAAATGTGAGAAGAACATGGCCGGTCAATTCCGACCACGATGCATTTTTTCTCGCATCTTGAAGCAAAAACAATACGGCTAACAGGCTAACAAATGATGCACTTACAACAAATAAAAAAATTATTGCGCGGCTTGAATCCTGCTGGT
The DNA here is from genome assembly GCF_050587785.1 of Dyadobacter sp. BHUBP1. Lineage (NCBI taxonomy): Bacteria > Pseudomonadati > Bacteroidota > Cytophagia > Cytophagales > Spirosomataceae > Dyadobacter > Dyadobacter sp. BHUBP1. Next base: position 46,960 of record NZ_JBOBIH010000012.1, on the reverse strand, counting down.
GCACCTCATGCCTTACATCCGAAGGATGAGAACTTAGTATAGTTGTCCACGCAAGTCCGAGATGAGTGACGCTGTAAGCCAACCACGCGAACATCCAGTTTAAAGGTCTTTCAACAAAAAAGGAAGTTATCACAATTGCGATTATTGCTACGAATAGCGAAATCGCAAGTTTATAATGGGCGTCTAACTTGTTGATAAAACTAATAATCTGCATATATCGTCGGAAAACATATATCCATGAATATAAACACAGAACAAAAGACTATTCGGGTATCTGTTCCAATTTAATTTTCAATTTCTCCAAATTTGTTCCCTTCGGCCCATCTAGCAACATTTTGCAGTACTGCGTATGAAAGTGATGATTTTCCATCAATTCTATTGTCGATTCAATCCATGTTCGAGGCGCAATTTTGATTCCTTTCCTCACTTCCGTCTCCGCAAGCATTAATGCATCCCGTGGAAAGAATTCTGACGTCCCAAGATGAAAAAGATCCGCATCACAAACTATCGACTGCAAAAGCCCTGTTGGATGCTGGGGTAGGCTCGTTGCCAAAATACAACCCAAAACCTCCAAAATGTCCTCTTCGTCCACGTTCTGGCTTTGCAATAACTTGTTAGCTACAGCAGCACCTGTTTCCTCATGGGCAACTAAATCGTTGTACAGATAACCGACATCATGGAAAAGTGCAGCAGCGATGACTACAAATCTTTCACGATCAGGGAGTTGATAGTAAGAAAGGATCTGCTCTGCCCGCTCTACCACCCGGCAAGTGTGAGCTAGATTATGAAATATGAGAAACTTGTCGGTTCGGCCTGCGTACAGCTGGGCTACATAGTTCTTGCAAAATGTTCCTAATTCTTGATAAGTCATAATCAAACTCTTCTAATTTGCCCATCCTTGTCTAACAATAGCCCTTATAACTATACGCAATTACGTTCAACGGGATAGAAAGGTGGGGTTATAGACCAAAAAAACTCACTTTAGTTACCTCATAATATCGATGCTGGGTCCGCCGCGAAAAAATTAATACAAGACCCCACCTTTCAGGATAAAACTGCGTACTAGGCTTTGATAATTAATTCAAACAGATCTTGCCGTTACTTATTGACCTTGCTGTTCAAAAGGAAGTCTAAATTCGATGAACAGGACCTGAATAGTGTCCTTGAAGCCTGTAAACTCAGGAATCCACAAGCGCAACGCTGCCTGATCCGCCATTTCGCAGGATATGCAAAAAGCGTGGCAGTAAGGTATTCAGCTAATCGAGAGGAAGCCGAAGAGATTATCAACGATTCATTTCTGAAAGTTTTTTTGAATCTGAAGCAGTACGATGTAAGCTTTCCTTTCAAGTCATGGTTTCGAAAAATCATCATCAATACGGCTATTAGTTACCATCGGAAAAATTTGCAATGGCAACTTAATACCGAAGAACTTGGTGATATTGATGTAGCTGATGTGAATATCGATACCATTAGTGCTATAACTTCAGAAGAGATTCTTGAATTAATCCAAGGGCTCCCCCCGGCCTACAGGGTTGTCTTTACTCTATTTGTTGTCGATGGATATTCTCATAAGGAAATCGCCGGGATGCTTGGCATTCAAGAAGGAACCTCCAAGTCCAACCTTCGAGATGCGAGAAAAAAACTGCAGACTATGATCAAGGCCTGTCATCCAGACTTGTATCAACTATACAACTGTCCAAATAAAAGGTCCAATGGAAACTGAGGAATTTGACGATGAGATTCGAGGCAAGTTGCTGGATGTGAGTCTCCAAAAAGCTAAGGAAAGTGAAGTTGACACTATCTTTCGCTTCGTGGTCGGCGTAGAGAAGGACGCAAATAGGAGTTCTGCAACATTTCTTTTCGTGTATGGTCTAGTAGCAACAATGCTCATTACGTCGATCGGATATATAAAATACCACAGAGGTGATATAAAGGATAAACTTACTATAAACCTACAAGAAAAGAGGAGCAAAAGCAGTAATCGTTTGAAAAGGAATGGACAACGATTGGTCTCAGCGAATAGTGGTTTCAGCACTAAAATTTCTCCGTTGCAGACCGGACCAGTTGCTACTAACACCTCGATTCCCGTAATCGAAGCTAAACGAATTCACTTCAACAACACTACCCACAGAAATCCACAGTCAATCGCACTTTCTTTACTCAACGTTTCCGGTCCACCCACACACACTTACCAGGAGGCTTTCGCCAATATAAACTTTGTGCCGACGTGGCAATGGGCCCTTAATCGGGAATTCTTGCCCGTCGGTTATGATTCGAACATTGATACACAAAAGCATAATGCCTTAATGCTAGCTTTCATACCGGCTCGGCAACAGCCGTCAAACCTAGTGGCTGTGCCGGCCGGATATGATTCAGAACAATACCATCGAGATCAGACAAATCATTCATTCATGTCTGATAGTATAAACATAGAAGAGAACAAAGATCTATTCACACCTGCATCAGAGCCCAATACAGTAGGCGAGATACCCCCGGCAGACAGATACGGTGAAATTGTTGAACCATCAAAACGTGTATCAAGTCCCAACATCAATGTGGGAATTGCTTTGGATGCGATCAAAGAGCAAATTGGATCCTCACTGATTGCTGAAATAAGTTTAGGAAAAAAATGGAGTGTTCAAACAGGCCTTAATTGGACGCGCGTTAAGGGCGCCCGATACCATACAGCAGAACAATTCACACAGCAGACAGGTGTAAACTTCCGAAACTTATACGAGCCTAGCGTGGATAAAGAGATAGAACTTCTCAACATCAAACAAAGCTACCAAATCCTGCGAGTCCCAATAATACTGACATATCGCCATCGCATCACGTCAAACTGGGCATTTATAGTTGGCGCGGGAACAAAATTCAATGTTTACTCTTCCGGAAAGACTCATTACGAATTTCAGAAGCTCAATACCTCGCTGGGCAAGAAAGTGCACCGCTCAACGGTCGATGGGCCCGTTTTGAACTCAGTTTCTGCTATGGCTGGAGTTGAGAGGACCTGGAACCGGATACATGTCCGGGTGACCCCAACACTCGGTTGCGGATTAAGAACGGCAGATTATGAGAAAAAGGATCTTTCCCTTGGAGCTAAAATTCAGTTACTTTATTCGATAAATTAAGAAAAACTATGGGTGAGCCCATTCTGAACTTGATGAACCGTCGGCAGACTATCAAACTTCTCTCTGCCGGCGCATTTTCGAGTTTGACCTTGGCATGCCGGTCTGAAACAAAAACGGTGCCCCTAGAAAACTTAATTCGCTTCGCAGTCGCATCTGACGGGCATTATGGGGAAACTGGCACCCCTTGGAGACAAAACTTTGAAGACCTGATAACTGCACTTACAAAAGAACACAAAGCTTCCCCACTCCACTTCACAGTAATCAATGGCGACATAGTTCATAGAACAGCAACAAATTTACTTGATGAAGCCAAAGCATATCTCGATAAGCTCCCTTGCCCATATTTTGTTACAAGAGGTAACCATGATAGGGTCTCGGACCAGGTTTGGGAATCGGTCTGGGGATATCCCCCTAATCAAATTATTTCCAGAAAAAACTTTACTCTGTTACTGGTAGATACTTCAAACCAGGCTGGCGATACGCTATGTGGAAATCCAATTTGGATCGAGAAGATGATGCAGAGTGTTGGCAAAAGTGATCCCACGTTCCTATTTATGCATATACCGTACTTTCGAGTTAACACCACCCAGGAATGCCCTGAAATACCAAAAGTTATTTCCCGTTACTCGAATATACGTGCCATTTTTCATGGCCATGACCACTCAAAAGATACAGGTATAATGGTAGGTCAACAGGCAATTTTGTTTGACGGACATTTCGGCAGTAGCTGGGGTACGCCTTATCGCGGCTATCGTATAGTTCAACAGGTTTCCGATTCTAGCTTTTCAACATATCAGTATAATTTTAGCAATCAAACCCGCATCAATGATTTAACCTTTTAAGTCATCAATTGTTTTTTCAACCGTACTCACAACTGCATCTTAGGTTAATCAACTGTTTTCATTTGCCTACCTGTTGCATGAGTTCTTAGTGTAAATTTGCGAGATGATGCGGATTGCTCTCATATTAATGATAATCTATACTGTGGTACTTGCTTGCGCGCCATGTACAGATAAAGTGTCAGGTCCTTCACAAGCATCATTTAATAAAAAAATAGAAACTGAAGGGAAATCGGATCATCATCTGCCCGATCTGTGTACACCATTCTGTAACTGTGTATGCTGTGCAAGCACTTTGTTACATCAGAGAGTTGAGCCAACGCAACAGAATCGAGCACTTACACTCGATCATGTTTCCGCCTTCTACTACCTGCGCTTTGAGGCTAGCTCCGAATTAGCCTCCATCTGGCAACCGCCAAGACTCTAAATCTTCCTTAACTGAGTTGCCCGATTGCTACTGGCACTGCTTACCGCTTTAAATACGTCAATCATAACATTAAGACCTTAGCTCGACTATGCGCCCACGGCCCGGAATGGCTGAAATGGCATAGTCCGCCCAGGTGTTGCTGCCCATTTACATATATGGCATATGGTAATAGATCAAAATTTGCATCAGTTCATTGTCACACCCAAACATCTGAACATCGGCTTTATCCCGACTTATTTAAGCAATTTTTATGTTTGGATTCCATTATATTGTTTCATCGTCCTGTTGATTATTAAATACAATCGGTTGGAACTAACCAGGATCTTCGCTTCCCTATTCATGGTAGAGACAATGTCTGGACTAGTCGTTGTAATCATTAACCAGATTTCACAACATTTCCTTTCTGGACATATTACGCTTGCCCTCAGTGGAGCCTTCTTTTGCAGTATCTATCTAGGAAAACGCCTGATATCATTAAAATTATGCCTATTTATATGGAGCGGCATGATAATTGACAACCATCTGAAAGGTGGATTCATATCGGCGCAAACGATGATTTCTAGCATTTTGCTAAGTGCCGTGCTCGCCTTGGTATGTAACAGGTACTTGAAATTTGAGCGGTAAGAAATGTCATACAAGGAGATCATTTTTATTTTCATTCCCGTACTATTGTGGTTTATCGGCGGAGTCATTGCCTTTCTTAAGCCACCGAGTACCGCCTTAAAAAGCGTTATCCTCCACTTCGCGGCCGGCGTAGTGTTTTCCGTCGTAGCCGTTGAGCTGCTGCCTGATATGATCAAGATACACGATGCGAAATCGATCATTATTGGGTTTTCGAGTGGCGTCGCTGCGATGCTAGTAATCAAAAATTTGACGGGAAAAATTGAGTCTGGAAAAAACAATGATAGCAGACGAGTATTCCCCATTGGTGTGATAATTGGGATCGGCATTGATTTGCTAATTGACGGAATGCTATTGGGTATCGGATTCGCAGCGGGACAAAAAGAAGGAGTACTGTTAGCGGTGGCATTGGCCCTGGAGTGTCTATCGCTCGGTATCGCTACGGTAACATCGATCCTTGAATCGACGTCTTCGAGAAAAGTAATCTATCTCACACTCTCTGGACTAGCGTCGATCTTTATTTTGGGCTCTATATCTGGACTACTAATACTTCACAATACATCAGAGAACGTACTTGAATTAATTCTTTCTTTTGGATCTGCGGCATTACTGTTCCTTGTTACCGAGGAACTGTTGGTTGAAGCACATCAGCAGAAGGAGACCGCGCTGTTTACTACATCCTTTTTTACCGGCTTTCTAATCTTCATGATCTTGGGAATGATGCTCTAATGTAGTTTTTTGATACTATTTTGGCCATTCGAAGAGTAGGAAGTGCAATATCAAGTGCCTAAATAGGATCAGTATTCCTCCGACTAGCACAATGGCTAAAATGAAATACATCAGCCGGGTCAAGAGTGACTCAGCTGGTCGCTTTGGCATCTTTGTAAATTCCCTATACGGTGATTTTCTTGGCTTGTGCCGATTATTTTCATTGGGAATAACCCTTCTGCTTTTTGAACTCATACCGATACGCCGATAGTAGAGATAATATGCAAACTAGTGCCCGGCAATGGCAAGAGAAAGCAAAGCCGATGCATCACTCTTATAGCTACAACCACGGATTGGCTCAAAGCAGGTAATAAGTCCCCGATTTACTATCCCTTTGCGGAACAGGCATCGATACCATCTCCAAAAGATTTCTTTCAATATTTATTGACAAAGTTGTCATAGGGGTATCTGTTGGTCTATTTTCGAACGGATCTTGCATGACAATTGCAGTTTTCTCAATCGCGATCAGTAGCACTGGAACCAGAATCACCATCAGAATTTCCAGGATAGCGTGATTGTCATCCAACCCGAAAGGAAGGATTGTCATCAGCACGTAAATCAAAAAATGAATTAATAGACTATAGGCGCGCGGGAACACCGTATTTTTGATACGCTCGCATTTTCCCATCGAGTCTGTTAATCGGGCCAGTGTGTTATCGATTTGAGCCTGCTTAATGGCATTCAAATTATACTTGTTTGCCAACACACCCAGCCTTTCGGCGTGTCGGGTCAGTAGCTGATTAGTGAGATGGTTGTCGTGTAGATTATTAGCATCCAGATATTCGGCCACAAACGGCGAAGGTGACACTTTTCTCAAATTATCCGCCAACGCAAAACACCAAATCGATTGTCTGACTGCGAATTCAGAAAGTATAGTTTGCTTTTTTTCGTCTGGCGGCAAGAACTGGATCAACTGCCTGATTAACGTACGACTGTCATTGACGATCGCCCCCCAGACTGTACGCGCTTCCCACCAACGCTCATAGGATTGGGCAGTCCTAAAGGCAAGCAACAACGAGACCAGTGTCCCAATTAATGCTGAAATATTCAATGGAATCGAAAACTCTTTAAATAGAGAAAAATGATCAAGTGTCCCAATCACACTTGCATAGAAGGTGATCGCCAGGACATCCCATTTGATCAGGTTCAGAAAGTAGCTGATAGATATTTTTTTGTTAATCAACATAGCATCAATTGTTTATTGTTTGAACGGGGAGCAATCTACACTTCAAATGTGTGGATAAGTTAAAATTGTTTTGAGAAGGTAAATCCAACAGTTTTTGAACCAATGCTGGGAGAGAAAAAAGCTCGATGCTTCTGTTTCTTTCCTATCAATTTGATAGCCTTGGGATAAAGCAAATAAGCAAGTTCGGTTGACAATATGCCTATACCGGCACCGGTCACAATATCACTCACCCAGTGTCTGCTTTCGACCACCCTGAAAACGCTCGTAAATATTGCAATGGGGTATCCGGACACACTTAGCCAAAAATTAGTATCGCGATACTCTTTGAACAGAAAATGCGCCGACGTAAATGCCACTGCGGCATGTCCCGACGGGAACGAATAATTATCCGAGTAATCTGGTCTGGTGCGCCCAATTATTCGCTTGGAAGGTAAAACAAAGGCTGCGGTTATCATTTGTGAAGAAGCCAACAGCCCTGTTCTGTCCCAGAAACCATGCTTACCTTTCAATCCAACGAGATTAAGGCCGTACACCATCGCAGCCGGGACAAATTGGGTATAGTCATCAATTTCCAGCCTGGACTTGGGAAGATCATTAATTGTGTGCCGTATCCCATAATCTAATTCTCTGAACGGCTTAATCGCATACGTAATCGATCCCGCTGCAATGAGTGATCCAGAAAGAATGTATGGCTGCAAGCGCCTTTTATAGACTGACTTCAAAATCGTTGAGTCAATAGCGTACTGATTGTCGATTCGTGTCGAATCCTGGCAAAAGCCAACATAGCTGATGCTAAACACGATTAGTGTGGTCATTAAGAGCCTCAATATTACCTCTGTCTTTGTACGTTTCATTAAAGTCAAAAATGTTGTCATTTCAATTACTATTTCGAATGAGTAATGCCCAGACGGGGCCTTGGCAGGATAGCAAGCGTATTAGAAATACAGCGCACGTGCACCAAATGATTTTTTGCACAGAAATAGGGTAGGAGCTGGGATTTTTACTGAATTGGCAAGGAAAGATGCCACCCTGACCCACTTTTTTTTAGATTTGATTTTCCCGAAGTCGATATCGAGGGACAGATAATATTCTCTATGCGGAAGGTACCCCATCTGAGTACTTTGGATAATATTTGCAGATATGGTGTTTCCGATCCCGTACCCAAGCGAAACACACAGCCAAGCCGGCCACTTGCTACCGGCAAAAAAAGAGGCTGGACTTGCAGATAGCCAGTACGTCTGACCATTGTAATCTTTCAACCAACGATCCGATAAACTGCTTCCTAACAGCTCGGGCCTAAGCCCCGCGAGACTAGTGTAATGAAAGGAAAATTTAGGGTTTACGCGGAGCTCGTTCCAAAGGGACATCTGAATAGCATATATAGAAGAACCCAATACGTTAGCTATCATGTCGCCGGGCGAAAATCCATACTCAGGCGAGAATCCATCCAAAATCTCGATCGGAGTCAGAAACATGATTCCTGAGAGTGCCGAATACAAAATGGCTCTCTTTCTTGGAATTCCTGTCGAGATATAAATCGCCTCGCTGTGTCTTGCAATCTGATATGAGGAGTATAAATGGCCAACCTTATCAATTTGAAGCCACTCGCTTGTATCGTCCCGAAAACGAAAATTTGTTAGCGGGTTCTTGTACCAAGATTTACTGAGACCGTATGTGCTCGCACCGTAGACTAGCCCCTGACCTGCCAGAACCCAACGCAGTCTCTGAATGCTCGCTTTGTCAACAGTTATGCTGTCTTCTTGGCGTTTGTTGGGTTGAGCTTTTAATCGCTTTTGCCAACTGATCAGAAAGAAAATTGACATGAGCAATGGCAGTTTATGAATTTGAAAATGGGTGATAACCATCTTTTGGATTTTACGACCGCATGAATATAGCTTCCCTGTCAGCATGCGGTTGCCGTATTGATGTTTGAAAAAAATTGTGATTTCTTCCTGCCCTAACTGAGCTGGTCACACTGTATGCAAGCCTAATTCGTAAGCGCTATTTTTTTGGAGAATACCTCATGCTCGGTTTCCAAACTGACTACATACAAACCCGATGGCCAATTAGGCACATTGATATGGCGAAGTTCATTTTGTCTAACATCCTGCGTGGGTATGACTTGCTGTCCCTTAACATTATGGATTTTTAATTTACCACTCATGTTTACATTGACCCTGATATAGCCTCGGGCTGGATTGGGGTATACGACCAAAGCGTCCCGATCAGAAGTCCGTGGTTGAACTGCTAGGATGTTGGCAAAGAGCTGCAGGCCACCAGCACTACTTCCAACAGCAAGGTCAATCTTTCCATCACCATTGTAGTCAGCAGCTGCTGCTTGAAGCATACGCCCCAACACCGGAGCAACCGCGCCGCTACCCGTATCTAACACTAGCTCATCTATTCTTTTCCATTCTCCCCACGGGCCCTGGTGGTAGATTCTTACCTTTCCCGAATAATCAACGGTGATCAAGTCGAGCTCCCCATCCAAATCTACATCTGCCGCCAGGGCGTGTACATATCTTTTTTCGAAGCTCAGGGCAATTCCGGCCAAATTCTCAGTTTGCAGTCGAAATACTGGCTTTATTGGTGTACCGTCGTTCTTATAATAGCGAAGATTGCCCTGCACACTTCCCAACAAAAGGTCGAGATCCCCATCATGGTCAGCATCAACAAAAAAAGGAGAATCGCCGCTATTGGCATCAGCTGGTAGCGATAAGGTGACCATTCTGCTCATCTGCAAGTCCGCTGCTGCGCCAAGTGTGGAGCGGTTGGGAAAAAATACATAGCCCAAGCCTCGCGGAGTTGAAAAACCCAAACCGAGATCAACTGTTCCATCGCCATCAAAATCCGCCCATTGAGGCCTAATGTTGTATCCCTTAATCAGATTGTTGATTCCTAAATAGTTATCCAGGATGGCTCGATAAATTGGTGCTTTGGAGGTTCCAATATTTTCAAAAAGCCACAAACTTCCTTGCATTCCAATCGCACCCGCAATTGGCCCAGTGCCAATGATTAGGTCCAAATCGGAGTCGCCGTCAATATCAAAGAATGAGGGTGCCGCATTTTCTCCAATATCCAGCATTTGCTCTTGCAGGAATGCCTTGCTCACCAGCCTAAAATCTACACTATCGTTGCTTGCTGCGTTATGGTAAAACCAGTTCGAAATAGCAAAATCTGTCAGACCAGCATCACCAGACGGGAGATTGGGACTTACTACCAAGTCTTTGATGCCATCAAAATCCAAGTCTGCCACAAATGCAGCTGGAAAAATCTGCATCGATACCGGATTCTTATCGGGGAATGTCTTTTGATATGAAGTAAACCCAGCATTAATACCATGCCTTCCATTATAAAATATGCCCAATTCTGTGCTACTGATATGACCGACGATTAAGTCTTTTTTGCCGTCCCCATTCAGGTCGTCCACCAGGATACTGTTTCCAGAATGCATGACCCTGCCGCTGCTATCTGGGTTTTGAGAGACGCCGCAATCCATTCCCAACACATAATCCTGTGCGCTATTCTTGGCGAAGTCTCCCCAACAATCCCCATTCCGCACAAATACCGGGTTTGCCACCGAACCAAGCGAATCAGGCACTCCAAACCGCTCCATACTCATATTCTGATGCAACTCGATAAAAGTTCCTGAATAATCAAATCCAAGGATGTCCAGATCCCCGTCATTGTCCAGATCGACGATAGCAGGAATATCAGAGCCAGAAATCAATAGATTCAGGAAGCCAGAATAGCCCTTGGTATACAGAGCATCTCTAACTAGTTTCCAGTTCCATTTGCCTTGACTAAGATCATTACGGTAAAGCTGAACTCCTAACGAGGTGCTTGCAAACAGATCCTTTCTGCCATCTCCATCATAATCTGCTAGAAAAATCCAGTTATATAAGACCGGAAATCGACTCTCGAATTGCGGTGCATACTTCCAGAATTGTAAACCCTTGTTGTCAGTGGCCGCTACGAAAGTACTGATTTTGCCATTGGTGCGGTCAAAGACTACAAGATCCTCTGTTTGGTCGCCGTCAAGATCCATTTTGTGGTATTGAGCAGCATTCAGCCCACCTGTCCATGCTAGACTAGCCGATTTTGAGCCATTTAGTAATACCGTTGATGTATCTCGCACAAACCAAGAGATTTGACCAAAACCAGGAATATGGACCACTAATGATAGCACACATAGTAGGAGCCAGCAGTGACGTCCCATTTTCATGAGAACGGTTTCTTTTTATATGCCAACAGTCTCAACGCATTAAACACGACCAGGAGGGTAGAGCCTTCGTGTGCCATGACAGCTGGACCAATACTGGCAATACCGGAAATGGTCAACGGTATCAGGATCGCTACCACACCGAGACTAAACCAAAGATTTTGCTGGATGATCTTCCGTGATTTCCGGCTAAGTCCGATCGCAAAGGGCAAACTTTCCAGCTTATCACCCATTAGTGCAATGTCAGCGGTTTCCAAGGCAACGTCTGACCCTGCCGCACCCATAGCAATACCAACTGTGCTTTTCGCCATAGCTGGCGCATCGTTAACCCCGTCACCAACCATGGCGACCCTATTTTCCGACTTATCCAGTTCACTGACAGCTTTCACCTTATCTTCTGGCATCAAATTGCCCATAGCATCAGTAATCCCGATCTGTTTCGCTACTGCTTCCGCTACCTGCTGGTTATCGCCGGTGAGCATGATCATCTTTTTAACACCGATACTTGAAAGTGCATCAAGAACTGCCTTGGCTTCCTTTCTGGGTACATCCATCAGCGAGATGATTCCAATAAATTCATCGTCCCGTTTGACTAGCATTGACGTGTGCCCCTCTTTTTCCAGTCGTTTTACTATTTCTTGCGCTTGATCCGGGATGTTATGTCCATCCTGCTCAAAAAGAGCCTTATTGCCAATAGAGATTTTCCTACCATTTAGCTCAGCTGTTACACCCTTACCGGTAACCGCTTGCACTTTGTCAGCAGCATTTACGTCATTATTGCCGAGCTTCTTACTGGCACCTTTCACGATCGCCGCTGCCAATGGATGGTCACTTAGCTTTTCGACAGCAATAGCAGTAGTTAAAAGCTCTTCTTCGCTGACATCACCTAATGGCAAAGCATTAGTCAAGACAGGCTTTCCTTCGGTGAGTGTGCCTGTCTTGTCGAATGCAATTGAGCTAATCCTACCCAAATCTTCCAATGGCCTTCCTCCCTTGATAAGCACACCGCCCCGAGCTGCCCTGGCTACCCCGCTAAGTACTGCGCTGGGTGTGGAGATTGCCAGCGCGCAAGGGCTCGCTGCTACCAAAACTGACATTGCCCTGTAAAAGCTCTTGCTGAAAGGTTCGTCGATAACAACGTAAGCGAAGCACAATATTGCAACTAGAACGACCACCGATGGCACAAAATACTTCTCGAAGCGGTCTGTAAAAAGCTGGGTCGGGGACTTTTGTTGTTCTGCCTGATTGACCATTTCGATAAGTCGTGAAATCGTCGAATCACTGGATTTTTTGATTACCTTAATTTCCAGCGCCGCCGCTCCATTAATCGTTCCCGCGAAAACACGGTGCTCTGATTTAATAGACGCATCCTTAGAATAGTCTTTCTCAGGATCGTCGACCGGCGACTTATCAACCGGCACACTTTCTCCTGTGATAGGGGCTTGGTTCACACTAGCATGACCTTTAACAACCACACCATCGGCAGGTATCTTGCTGTTGGGTTTAACAATGATCAGATCGCCAATGACCAGTTGCTCAATTCCTATTTCGCTTTCTTTTCCATCCCTGATAACTGTTGCAACCGGAGGGGCTAGATTGGTCAAGTCCTCAATGGACTTTCGCGCTTTTGCCATTGCGAAATGCTCCAATGCATGGCCCATGCTGAACAAAAACAGAAGTAGAGCCCCTTCGGCCCACTCCCCCAAAATTGCCGCCCCAATGGCTGCAAGCAGCATCAGTGAGTCAATTTCAAATTTTCGTTCTCTAATGGCCTCAATGGCATCCTTCAAAGTATAAAAACCTCCAAAAACATATGCTGCGATGTAGAAGCCAAGGGAAACATTTTCTTGCATACCCGTATAGGAGAGCCCGTAACCAGTAGCGAGTAACACACCACAAATTATACTAAAAATTAGCTCTGTATTTTTTCCGAATATTCCTCCATGCTCAGATTCGTCATGCTGGTCCTTTTTCGAATGCTGATTTCTTGCCTCGGAAGTTTCTTTTGAAGTTGCCATATGAAACCGCTTTTTAAATTAAGAATGTGATAGTGATATGCTGAAAGCTGGCGACACAGGGCCGCCAGCCCAATTACAACTAATGCTCGTGCTCGCCGCCAGCATTGGTCATTTTAGCGAGAACAAAAAACGCTCCTTTGACGACTATTTTGGCATTTTGGGGTATTGGCTTCAACAAAGTAATCTCTGTATAGCCCACATCGGAAGTACCTTTTGCAACCGGTACCTTCTCAAAGGTAACTCCGGGCTCTTTCTCGCCCGACTCACCAGCCTTATGATCATGTGGCTCTGCCTCTTGGTGACTTGATGCTGCATCCTTGCTAGATTCCTTGTGATGCTCGTCCTCTGTGTGCGGATCTGTGACGATAAAAATGTAGTCCTGACCTTGATAGTTAACTACTGCGTCAGTAGGAACTGCAGGAACTTTTGCTTTCTCAAGACTAATTGCCGCCGTAATGTTCATGCCGTCAATTAATCCAGATTTATTACCCATGACTTTCGCATGAACCGAGACAGCCTTACTTTCTCCTTCAAAGGAGGAACCCAATGAAAATATCTGGGCATCGTACTCCTGGCCTGGGGCATTAGTAAGCGTAAAGTGGATGGTTTGATTTTCACGCAGCTTAGAGAGATCTTTTTCATATACGAACAGATCCAGATGAAGCTGACTATTATCGACGATTTCGGCGATGGGCGAAGTCAAATCTACATAACTGCCAATTTGGGCACTGACGCTGCTCACCACGCCGGAAATGGGGCTTTTCACTGAAAGAACAGAAACCAGTTTTCCACTGCTAAGCTGTGAAGGCTCAATTCCCATTAGACGGATTTGCTGAGCTAACGTATTTCGGCGGGTTTGAAGCGTTTTCAGATCCGTATTAGCGGTTTGAAAGTTTTTCAAAGCGCCTGCATTCCCCGCCGAGAGCTCCTTCTGCCGGTTAAATTCCAGCTCCGCCAGCGCAATGCGGTCGCTTACTGCCACATATTCCTCCTGGAAACGCATGAAATCTGGATTAGCAAGGGTGGCAATAACCTGGCCCTTTCTAACCTTATCGCCTGGCTGAATTTTCAAAGTTTGAATGACCCCGCTGTACAAAGTATTCACGGTAGCTCGGTTTTGATTAGGGACCTTCAGGGTACCGTTTGCTTTGAGTGCAGCAGTTAGCTCCTTTTCTTCGATCGAGCCCATTTCCACGCCAATGCTTTTAATTTGTTCAGCAGTCAAATTCGCTGTACTCGGGTTCTCGTGCTCTTCATGCTCACCTTCTTCCGCAGCCTGCTCGGTTTGTCCCTCCTGCTTCTGTTCCCCGGTTTTTTCATTTTTACAGGACGCCAGAAAGTACAGGGAAATAAGCAGACTGGTTATAATTAATATCTTTTTCATTGTTTATCGATTCAGAAAATAGTTGAATTGAATAACCGACTGGTTGTAAGCGTTCAGACTATCCAGGTAGTTACGACGAATGTCAATCGCCTGGGTCAGAAACTGTGACAACTCGGCGAAACTAATCTCCCCTTGCCGGTAGGCAAGGGTAGACGATTTAATAATTTCAGCTGCTTGAGCAAGCCCAGTAGTTTCGTAATAGGCCAACAGAGAAAGGTTTTTTTCGACCTCTTGTTGGGTCTGGGCCAGTTGCGTCTGCAAAACCTGCTGCGTATATGTAAGCTGGCTTTGCTGCACGTCAACTTGGGCCGATGCCGCTTTCACACGGCTACGGTACGCACCCGCTCCCAGGATAGGGAAAGCTGCGCTCACAGAAAATCCGTTGAACGGGTTATTCAGACCATATAAACGCTGCGAAAAGAATCTGCCGGAAAAGTCGGGCTTATTTTCACTTCTGGCAACAGAAACGCTGGCATCAGCTATGGCGACGTTTTGTTTTTGCAACTCGATCAGCGGGTGGGAGGATTGCTGTATCGGTTCAGGCAGCGGCAATTTCTGCAGCGCACTGTCAGCAGGTAGATACTGCTGCTGCACATTTAATAACTGCATCAACAGCTTCTGTTGAATTAGAACATCTTTCGTTGTCTGGGCAATAAAGGCCTTCAACTCACGGGAACGCGCACTTGAGGCAACGCTATCCAGCCCGGGCGTATCGCCTGTGCGTACCCTGAGCGTAGTTGTCTGGTTCAACGCGGTATAAATGCTATCTAAGCTTTGAAAGAGCTTACCCCTGTCTTGCAGATACCATAGCTGGTAATAAACGGAGCGAATATCCCTTTTAAGGTTAGTCCCGATTAGCGCGCCGTTAACCTTGGTGGCTTCAAGCTGTTGTTGGTAAAGGTTTCGCTGGGCTTTATAAAGCCCTGGCCACGGAAGCGTCTGAGAAAGGCCAATTTTTAAGATGCCACGGCTATCTGAGGGTCGGAGATCCTCGTTTTCTGCAAACATCCCAGTTTTAGGAATTAGCCTGGCAGATTTGACCTGAAATTCGCCTTGCCGAACCGCCTTCCTGTTCACCTCCAGCTCGAGGTTGGATTTACTGGCATCCAAAAGTTGTTCGATCCGAACGCGTTGATCAGGTGATCTACTATCCTGTGCACTGGCGTTTCCAGATGTTATTAAGAACAGTGCAAGCATGGCTGCGGCCGCCCCCGATATCTTTCCCTTCGGCTTTTCAAATAGGATATAAAGCAAAGGCAGCACAACTAGCGTCAGAAACGTAGCCGTAACTAGCCCACCGATTACCACGGTTGCCAGCGGCTTTTGAACTTCACCACCGGCACCTGTCGAAAATGCCATCGGAAGAAAACCAAGTGAGGCCACTGTCGCAGTCATAAGCACAGGCCTGAGCCGCATTTTTGTCCCCTCTACAACGCGAGGTATGAGCTTATCAAAACCACTTTTTTCGAGCTGGTTGAAAGTACTGATCAATACTATTCCGTTTAATACAGCAACTCCAAAGAGTGCAATAAAACCTACACCTGCCGAAATACTAAATGGCATACCTCTAAGCATCAGCGCAAACACCCCGCCGATCGCGCTCATCGGGATCGCCGTATAGATCAATAGCGATTCTTTGAAAGAGCCAAAGGTGAAGTAGAGCAGTAGGAAGATCAAAGCCAAAGCAATTGGAACTGCAATTTGTAATCTAGCACTGGCTTTTTGCAAGTTCTCAAATGTACCGCCATAAGTATAATAGTACCCTGTGGGCAGCAAATTAGCGGCTGAAAGCTTTCCTTGAATGTCTTGCACTACGCTTTGTACATCACGACCACGCACATTGAAACCGACAACTATTCGCCGCTTGCCGTCTTCGCGGCTGATTTGAGCAGGACCCTCCTTAAAGGATATTGAAGCTACCTGGGAAAGCGGAATCTGTGTCCCATTGTCCATCGCCACGAAAAGATCACTCACATCCTCTATGGAAGCCCGGTTAGCACTATCGAGGCGTACCACTAGATCAAACTTACGTTCATTTTCAAAAACTACACCCGCAGCCTCCCCGGCAAATGCAGTTCTAACCGTCCGATTGATATCTTCAATATTCATACCATATGCCGCGATTTTGGCTCGATCGTATTGAATGGTAATCTGGGGGAGCCCAGTTGTCCGCTCAATCTGGGGATTGGTCGATCCTTGGACAGATTGCACTACTTGGGCAACTTTTGGAGCAAGTGAAGCCAGTGTATCGATATTTTCACCAAATATTTTGATGGCGACATCTTGTCTGACACCTGTCATTAACTCATTAAAACGCATCTGGATAGGCTGGTTGGATTCAAAGAATACCCCTGGGATTGCTTCCAGCTTTTCTTGCATCATCCTTGCCAGCTCAGTATAGCTTTCCGTAGTTGTCCATTGATCCTTCGGTTTAAGCACAACCATAATGTCGGTCGCTTCAGGAGGCATGGGGTCGGTCGGAACTTCTGCGCTACCAGTTTTTCCTACAACCATTTTTACCTCAGGAAAGGATTTAATGATCCTGCTGGCTTGCATCGATGTCTCAACGCTTTGAGAAAGCGACGTGCCCTGGGGTAGTATACAGTGGAATGCGTAATCCCCTTCCTCGAGTTGGGGGATGAATTCACCGCCCATTCTTGAAAAAAAGAAAATAGCAATGGCGAAGACGCTTACAGTTGCTGCTACAATTGCAATGCGGAAGCGGATCGCCCAGGCAAGTATAGGCAAATAAGCTGCCTGAATGCGGTCCATCATTTTATCGGAAAGCGTCTTTTTGTGCGAAATAGATTTCGGCAATACCAACGCCGCCATCATTGGAATATAGGTCAGTGACAGAATTAATGCACCAAGGATGGCAAATGATACTGTCTCTGCCATGGGCCTGAACATTTTGCCCTCAATACCAACAAGGGATAGAATTGGGATGTATACGATCATGATGATGATCTCGCCAAAGGCCGCACTACTACGGATCTTTGAAGCAGATTCGAATACTTCCTGGTCCATTTCGTCCTGGGTAAGCTTTTCGGTTGTCTTTCGGAGCGCCAAATGATGTAGCACGGCCTCTACGATAATTACCGCCCCATCTACAATTAACCCGAAATCAATCGCTCCCAAACTCATTAGATTAGCCGATACACCAAATGTGTTCATCATACCCAAGGCAAAAAGCATGGCTAGCGGTATGGCCGAAGCAACGATTAATCCCGCGCGCAGGTTGCCCAGGAAAAGCACCAGAACAAACACAACGATCAGTGCGCCTTCTATCAAGTTCGTTTTAACAGTGTTGATCGCGCGGTCAACAAGATTCGTCCTATCCAAATATGCCTCTACCTCTACATCTGCGGGCAATGACTTTTTAATGGTCTGCATTTTAGCTTTTACCCGCTCGACGACCGCGGCGCTATTGGAGCCCTTGAGCATCATAACAATGCCACCTACCACCTCTTTCTCTCCATTAAAAGTCACTGATCCGTAGCGAACGGCATTGCCTAAACGTACTAAGGCAACGTCGCGCACTAGTACAGGAACACCGTTAACGTTTTTGATGACTATTTTGCTTATATCATCCAGTGATGAAACAAGTCCAATACCTCTGATAAAGTAAGCATTTGGCTTCTTGTCAATATACGCTCCTCCTGTATTTTCATTATTTTTAGCGAGCGCATTAAAGATATCCGCAATCGTTACGTTCATCCCTTTTAGCTTCTGGGGGTTGACCGCGACCTCATATTGTTTAAGCAAACCACCGAAACTGTTTACTTCTGCCACCCCTTTGGTTCCATAAAGTTGACGTGCAACGATCCAATCTTGCATCGTTCGCAAGTCCATGGCCGTGTATTTATTTTCGGAACCTTTCTTGGGGTGGATAACATATTGATAAATCTCCCCAAGGCCTGTACTAACCGGGGCAAGTTCCGGTGTTCCGAGGCCTTTAGGGATTTTCTGCTCTGCCTCTTTCAGCTTTTCGGTGATAAGCTGACGGGCAAAATATATATCGATGTCGTCTTCAAAAACGACTGTAATTACCGATAACCCAAACCTAGATATTGACCGCATTTCTACAAGATCAGGCAGATTTGCCAGGCTTTGCTCAATGGGGTAAGTAACCAACTGCTCAGTTTCCTGTGCAGCTAGGGTAGGGGTGAGGGTAATAACTTGAACTTGATTATTGGTAATGTCGGGCACCGCGTCCACAGGGATCTGTGACGCGCTCCATAGGCCCCACGCAATAAGTCCGAGGGTAAAAATACCTACGATAAGCTTATTGCGGATCGAAAAATGAATGATTCTATCCAGCATTTGAAAATAACATGAAAAGTGTGCAGAAATAGTCTACACTCCCCGTTTAGGGACGAGTCAAGACCAAACTGAAAACGTGACAGGTTATACCAAACGTGGCGGCTGCCAAATAAGATTTGCGTTGATTTGGCTAAATGAAAATTTGTATTCAAAGGTTTTCTCCGCAGATACTGGTAGCGGTGTCGATAGAGCAAACCCCAATACGATCGGAGGCATATTTACCGTTGCACAACAAGTACAGATGCAAAAAGGCGAGCAAAAATCACCAGGAACGTCCTTATGATTTGACTCTTCGTGCGAAACAGCGGCCAAAGAACTGATCTCAGATGCCAAACGAACCGGAACGTCCTGGCAGGGAAAGCAGGACAGTGCGGTAACATATAATGCAAATATGATCAGCGATAACTTCATACTGCAAATTTACAACATAGGAAGATGCAACAGGTAGGCAAAAGCAAAATACCTTCGTAAAACGGCTGGACGTGATCCGCTTCAAGTATGATAGTTAATATTATCGACCTCAGAATGAGTTACCTTTTAAAAGTATTTCGACTTGCGAAAGAGAATCAGATCATTCATTCTTGTGCTATGGGCTGCACGGGCAACAAACTCCATCTCAAACCGGATTTAGCTTTATTGAGCAATCATTCCAGCCCCTAAATGTCATTCTACACTACTCGACCCTTCAACTCAGAAATGTTATCAATTATTTTTACGAACCCACCCCACCCAAAACGGACTTTGTTCGTAGCTGGTTTGGGAAGTGGAACGTCATCGCCATAATTTGCTTATAACCGGTGATTGAAACCTGTAAATAAGATGGCATTCTTACTTTAACAATATCGCAGGGGACAAACGAATCATCACATACTCAAAGTATCGTTTCGCTACGTCGAGCAGCAACTTTCGAGGTAAGTACTTAACTTCCGTACGTTAATCCAATGCTATTCAATTTAATCGAACCAATGCAAACCACAGCATTTAAATCCATGCATAATTGCGCAGTCGCTTTTTGTGTAGTTTTCTTAGCACTGTTAACATCCTGTTCGAATAGCTCAACCACCGCACCTGAACCTGAAAGTCCAGTTCAGTATCGAGTGAACGATATATCGTACTTTTTAGGGCCAAATGATAGAGTAGACACCGCTGTTCTGCAACTAACCGGCGCTAGTCTGCAAAATTCAACTAGTATGCTCAAAACTCAACAGGTTGATATCGTCTTGGATCAGTTAACAAAAACCTCGCAATTTACTTTCGATTCAACCCCATTTTTACCCGGCAAACCAGATCTTGCTAAGCTCGAGGTTCGGGTACCTCAGGGATTCATCAAAGGGAAGTTATTTGACTACTTTCCTCAAACATTTCCACTTACTCCCTCTCTCCAAGTAAAACCTTACGGTTCTTACGAAAACCAATCAATTTCGGTAAAAATCCCTCCAAAATCCCTCATCTTGATTAGCCATCAGATTGAAGGCTATGAGGTGATCTGTTCATTCAAGGCCATCATAGAAAATTTAGATACTCGGCAGCAGTACACGCTGGCTGGGAAGTGGAAAGGCCTTTTGAGGTATAACAATTTGTCGACTTCGCTCCGAGAATCAACAATGTGATTCTGACATCAATTTAACCCATAAAAAGAATAGTGGAGATATCTGAAAAAACCAATGCCGACCAAGTATTCAAGGGACAGCTTACCAAAGCCTCGGACTTTAAATTTGGCCCCACCGTAGTCAATGTCTTCGATGACATGGTAGAAAGATCAGTACCATATTATTTGGAAATGCAACGCATGCTGGCCGAAATTACGGCCGATCATGCTACAAAAGATCAGCTGATATACGATCTGGGGTGTTCTACGGGAACGACCCTGATTGAAGTGGATAAACTTCTCGATTCCGATGTTCGATTCATTGGTATCGATGAATCGAACGAAATGCTAGAAAAATGTGATAAAAAGTTAAAAGAAGTTGGTTTTAAAAGACCATATGAGCTCATCTCGTGCGATTTGCATCAGCAAGTTCCAATCTCTAACGGTTCTGTTGTAATTCTTTGCCTCACTCTACAGTTCGTGCGACCACTATATCGCGAGCGACTACTTCGGAATATTTATCAGGGACTTAACCCTGGTGGAGTGCTGCTGTTGGTAGAAAAGGTGTTGGCCGAAAGCAGCATTTTCAACCGTGACTTCATAAAATACTATTACAATTACAAACGTCGCAACCAGTACAGTGAACTTGAAATTTCTCAAAAACGGGAAGCGCTCGAAAATGTCTTGATTCCGTATAAACTGTCAGAAAACATACTCCTACTCAAAGAAGCTGGCTTTGCAGACTGTGAGGTCTTCTTCAAGTGGTACAATTTTGCAGGCTTGATCGCCTATAAAAGAGCATGATAGATTTCGGTAACTTCTTCTTCAAACACAGGAACACCCTCTTTATCGTGTTATACCTGTTGATACTGCTCCCTTCACCGCCGATATTTTCGCAAGGTCAATTTGGATCAAACTACTACTTGTATCCGATACTCACAGGCATGCTAGTGACGTTTTCTGGTGAAATTATACGCGGTATCACCATCGGGCTTGCCTACATTATCCGCGGTGGCAAGGACAAAAAAGTTTATGCGGAAAAGCTGGTAACCGAAGGGATTTTCCGGCATTGCCGAAACCCCCTTTACGTGGGCAACATTCTCATGCTGCTTGGAGTTGGCATATTGGCTAATTCGGCCATTTATGTTGGCATAGTAATCCCGTTCTTCTTATTTATTTATCAAGCAATCGTTCTGGCCGAAGAAAATTTTCTTCGGAACAAATTTGGGGCTGATTTTGATGAGTATTGCAGCCAGGTTAACCGCTGGATGATTGATTTCACGGGAATATCAGACACAATAAGGGGGATGCAATTCAACTACAAGCGATGGATTTTGAAGGAGTATAACACGCTGTTCATATGGCTGGTGGGCATTACTACCGTACTGCTGTTTAAATATCCTGTATTCGAGTCAAATCGCTACATTAAAATCTACATATTCGGGATCACAGTCATAGCGCTTGGGTGTGTCTACGGCTACGTCCGTTATCTGAAAAAATCTCGTAAAATGACCGATAGCATGCTATAATGTAACATCTAATCACTATACGATACACGATCGGAAGTAGGCTATCAGTTAAATCGCAGCATTCATTGGTATAAGCATTGCGTGTATTTTAGGTAAGAGTATGAATCTGCTGATGATTGCGTTTCATATTTGCAGCCGGTCTTATTCTCTATAAATGCTATGGAATATTCTGGCTGGCGTTGGTAGAAATATTGAATCAGAATCTGTACCAGGATTAGAATTTGAGATCCGCGCCGTGTCTTTGCAAGAGCCGGGGATTGTGGGCACAGAAAAATGCTCGATTCGAAGGATCGGTCTAACTTATCATGTTGACCTTCATGCTATCGTGAATGATATATTCCAGTACGTTATGGCCGCAATTTGGTGCACCGACTACAAGACCGACTACTCCGAAACTTGCCAAATCTGGGCAATACTCATATCCATATTGAACCCAATTTTTGAAACTACTCCGGCTACAAACACCCAATTCTTTCCGATCAACATGCTTTAAATCAACCACGGTATACCGAATTTGATGGAAGCGTGTTCAATAAAAATCCACCATGGATGCGTTGCTTTACGAAGTTGGCTGCACATGGTCTATCAAAATCCGTCATTTCTACATATCTATTAAAAGATAATATCTGTGCATCCAAAGTAAGAATTCCTTCATAAATACCTCATGGCATCTTATTCGACTTGTCTTAACCCATCATAGGCCTCACAGCGACCTTCATAGTCATTTTAATAGTAGATAAAACGGCGAGCCAAGCCGAATTACACCGTAAACTAAATTTATCAAGTGTGACATAAGGCATTACCATTCAATTGTTTACATTGATCACTTTGATTTGAACGATAATCTTGCAACAAGATGAAAAGGAAAAAAAACCTCTCTTTATCGCTAATTCTATTTGGGGCCTTGCTTTGCGGATGCTCAAAGAAACCAGCTGATCAACCGGACCAAGATAATGACGATGTAGTAACAAGCATTGATGGATCAGAAGAAGCGCCCGACTCTACCAATAATCTAACGAAGCTGGAAACATATTTGAAAGAAAACAATATTGATGTGGTAAATGCGTCAACATACCCGGACAGCTCTATAATTTATATTACCAGCAGATCTATTGGCTTCAATCATCTCGAAATTGGCAATTATTCTAAAATCATAATCGATAATGGGCAGGATTCGTGCACAGTGATTATTGATAATTTTAAATTCGGAAAAAATTGCGAAATAATTGCTGGGGGAAAAGATGGTGCTAATGGTGGTCAAAATATGGAGGATAATTGGATAAAAAGTGGTGGCTGGTGGCAGGCACCCTCACGAGTAACGGGAGCACAAGGAATAACGGGCCTGCCTGGACATAACGGTACTAACGGAACCAATGTTAAAATTCAACTAGGTATTCTCTCGTTTGGTACCTTATCTATAACTTCAAAAGGCGGAAACGGCGGAGATGGGGGCCGTGGCGGAAACGGCCAAATTGGCGGCCATCATGCTGGAGGTGGCAAAGGTGGCACTGGTGGCACTGGTGGTACTGGTGGTGCAGGCGGATATTTAGACATCAAATACTGGCCGGTAAACTCATCCGTCGACTTGAATAAAATGCAGGCCATCGCAGCCGACGCTAAGAGAGGCAAAAGTGGGAATGGTGGGGTTGGCGGTGATGGCGGTCATCGAGGCGATGATAGTAACCCACACGGATTTCCTGGCGACCCCGGCGCTGCCGGTGGACAACAAGCCGACGGAATTGTAAAACTCGTTAGAGTAACGAAACCTTTTTAAAAATAATGCGAAGTTATGAACATTGTAGCCGGCCAGAAGAAAGGCTGTCCGTAATAAATCAATCAGGCAAGGTTTTCCAGTAGATAGGGGGCATGGCACTTCATAAGCAAAAAAGCGACAGTTGCCACAGCAACGAGCTGTTCACCGACCAGCGATTCGCAACAAAGGCTTAGCATCCAACCGAATTAATCATCCAGGATGATATGACATTATATTAAATAAAAACCATCGGCTAAAATTTAAAGTACCTAGCCTTAGCAATGTGGGCCTGACCGAACCTTACAAGCATGACGGTCGGTTCATCACGTTGCAATACGCTAATTAATTATGCTTAAACTGAACTGGATGCAACCTGACTTCAACATTTGACATCTTATCTGAAACTTAGTTAATCGAATCTTATGAGGCCAATTACGCTTGCCATCTTCATTTTCACCTTATTATGCAAAACCGTATGCGCCCAGCAACATACGAATTCTGATGAAATCAAAGATCTTAAAACCATTTTAGAGTATGCCGGCACCAATAAGCAGGTATCTGTTCGGCTGACAGCGGAAAACCAAGCGATCGAAATCAATGGTTATCAAATCCCGTTGGCGAAGACCACACTTGTAAGGTGTGAGAAAGAACAGGGAAAATATCAGGTGAAATTTTTCCTCCAAAACGGAACTGCCGTAACCAAGACAGGTGATTCGACTTTTCGAAGGGCTTATTGGGCAATCGACTTGGATGATAAAAAGGTGTGCGAACAGTTCATTTCGATCCTTAAAAAGCTTATGGCTGCTCCGAAGAGCTAAATTCGATTTGCACAAGTTAAGATTTCTGAGGTGAAGAGTGTGAGATGAGCAACGTTTATTCTGCCGTTGCTAGACCGAACACTACATTCAATAAGATTATCTCGGTAAGTGGTATAAATTGAATCGAGCCACTAGGTGCCGAAATCATCGAGCTACTCTTAAATCCTTTTCGTTGGCAACCAAATCTGCCGCATACTGTAAGACGGCAAGTATGGCCTCAGTGCTCAGACCAGGATACATGTCAGCCAGATCAGAATACGTCGCACCTTCTCCAAGTTTCCTGAGTATTAGCTCAACCGTCAACCTGGTGCCTTTGATGATCGGCTTACCCAGCAATACGTTGTGATCGGACGTTATAAAATCCTGATATCGCATACTTTATATCTACTTTGGTCTAAAGATACTAAATTCTAAATCGCAACTTCGTTACTCCGGGAGTGAAACACCTTCGAACTATCTCTCACAACATTCTAGTCGCCTGAATATTCCGGTTTGTGAAGTCCATGGTCTTGCGATCGAATTCCATTTCGGTGTTTACGGGCTAAATCGTAGTTATGCATCCGAAAATTCAGTTGGCAATGCTGCTCGCATTTGACATTGTTCGGTCGATAACAAGAATTGCGTCTTTCGCGGAATAGCATCAGTTAAGCACCCATAGATACGATAGTTATCGTATTAATACAAACCAGTAATAATACAATATTACCCATAGTTAATAGCCATTTTACTATATATATTCATATTTATAAATTGTTACATAACTTTTCTTATGTTAAATAGAATTTGTAACATTAGGAATTGGATTCCGAGATTTATAGGTCTTCATGTTGCGTTCTTACCTCAGTTTATTTTTCCATCTGAAGAAAAACTCCTGAGCCAGATGCAGGCCTGCAATTGTGATCAAAAACGTAAAAACATAATCAAGATACCAATTCAGTTTGATAGCGGCATTTAATGCTTCCAGTATTGCTTGCGTGAGTATAACAAGAAACATCATGATCGCCATAATTCCGACCGTATACTTGGGAAATGGCCGGTTAACCAATGCCTTGATCTCACTTATTCCTTCAATCCTGGCAGTTAAGGTGAATTTTCTATCAAGCCCGTCGAATATTGTCTGAATCGTAAAGTATTCCCCCGCGTTTAATAGCAAAGGCGCTATGAATAGCCGGCCGTTGTTGTGATTTATCAAAGTATTTAAATTTGAAGGATAAGTGTCTGAAAATCCATAACTTATTATTGTTTTAGCATTTTCGATTTTCAATTCTATCATATTTTCGAAATCAGTTTGACGAATTGAAACACCTCCATTGTTGATTATCTTGATCGTTAAAATATTGAGTTGATCCACCACATGATCCTTGTATGTGATTTTTAAATCATTTTTCACCTGATTGGCGATATCAACCAACGGTTCCGAGTATAGGACCTGATAGGAAAGCCTTTTCTTTTTGTTTTGCCGGATCGCTACGATTAAAGCAGCGACAGCCAGTATTGCCCCGATACCCTGCCACCAGTTCTCACCTAGAAAATCAAATAAATAATCCATAAAGGAGGTTTTTTATACTGAAACACTATACTACGGAGCGTTGGTGACTTTTCAAAGTTGGCAGCTTGCAATGATGGGTATGGATTCGGGTTTCTCTCGCAAACAAAGAAGTAAGGTGGCTGACCCATGACCTTTCAGAACTTTCCACTCAAATCGCAAAGCTGGTGAAGGCAAAAAGTCCATAAATTGAATTCCTTCAAGAAAAGTTATAGAACTCGAATGTCGGCTGCGGGCTGGATCTACTTTAAGGGAAAATTTCTCCCTGACGATGGATAATTTGGAAGACTCTGGAATCTAGGGTCTCACTAGTAGCAAATAATTGTGCTTCATCGTTAACGTCCATCAAAAGTAATGTCGCAATGAACCCGTACCAACAAATGCTCGCTTTACAGGAAAAATTTAGACAGCTAAATCTTAATTCACAGGTAGCGAGAGAGCTAAGTTCAAAAGTTGGTCAATACCGGCTTGACGTCGATAGCATTACCGCAGGCCAAAGGGCCATGTATGAGGCGGTTGCCGCATTTAAAATTTCTATGCGTGATGCTAATTTGTTTACTAAGCAGGTGGCGGATTCCTATCAACGAGTGCAAGACGCTATATCGTCAACAATGGGTGACTCAACGCCATTTCGCACTCAAATCAAGGATATACAGCGCAGAATGGAGGAGTCAATTGCTGCCGCTGTCGCACCGTTCAAAAATATTGACTGGGTAGAAGTGGATCGAGGGTACCGAGAGAACTACCATTTTCACTTGTCGTTGCTGTGTGAGCTGGAAACAGCCAACATGCAGTTACCAATTGATGGGAATCTGCTTTTTAGCCCCCAGGAAGAATTTTCTGCCAACTACCTTGAAGTTGTTTCAAATGCTTTGAGAATACACCTTGATTCCGACCTGTATCCTCTATGGGAAGGGGCAGTCATCTCACTAGCATCCAACAATCCTGATCGTGTTAGGCACTGCTTCATATCAATCCGCACAATTATAGAATATCTAGCAAATAAAGTTATGAACATATCGGCGCTTGACGTTCAGCAACATGCTGATAACAAATTTGATATAAGCAAGGAGCCAGGTATCAAGCTTAAATTGAAGGCATTTTTTACGAAGACTGAATTTGACATCGTGGAAGAAATTGGCGGGCTGCATGTAAGTTCCTTCTGCCAGTATTATGCAGTACTGAGTGGTTTGCATAGCCCCTCAGCACGCACGAAGTATAGTGACGATCAAGTTCGTGTCATAATGATCAAAAATGGTATCCTGATTTGGGCAATAGTTCAGCGGGAAAAGTTAATTCAGCAAGTCCTCGCAGGAAGTGAATCTGATTAACTAACGGGTACACAACCTAATGTTTACTTATCATACGGCATGATGTCACAAGGATATCGGCGGCTCCCAATTATCGACGTCACCCCATGTCCTCACGCATATTTTTTCGCGTCGTCGAGAAACCACATGACGTCCTCCTATTTTTTCAAATAAACTAAGTCCATATCACCTTATCGACTAAACTCTTACACTACCAAATACAAATTCGTAGAAAGGGACTACGACACAAAAGAGTCTTATCATACTGCCAAGTCTGATGTCTCAGCAGCGTTGTCAACCGAATGATTAAATTAAATCTGATCTTCAATCATTCGCTCACCCTATATTGTCGCTTCAAGTTTTACTAAATTTACACATTGTCTAGTAACACGATTACAACTAAGTGAAATATAAAGATTTGAATACGAGCACGATAGACCTATTTTGCGGTGCCGGAGGGCTAACCTTCGGTCTAAGGTCTTCAGGCTTAAAAGTTGTTGCCGGTTTTGACATTGATCCTCATTGCAAATATGTGTATGAGGAAAATAATCCCGGCACCCAGTTTTTCGAACAAGATATCAACGACTTAGCGATCGAAGATATAGAAAAACTATTTGAGCCAAACAGCTACAAAATTCTCGTCGGCTGCGCCCCGTGCCAATACTTTTCAAAGTATGCAAGGTCAGCCCGTGAAAAAAGTGATGAAAAATGGACTCTCGTACGATCATTCGGGAAAATCATTGAGCAAACTTGGCCAGACATCGTAAGCATGGAAAATGTTCCAGAACTTGCATCACACCCCGTGTTCAACGAATTTGTCGCGAAGTTGACCGGAGTCGGCTATCATGTTAGTTTTAGAAAAGTTTATTGCCCTGCTTACGGAATCCCCCAGCAAAGAGAAAGACTTGTCTTGCTTGCGTCCCGCTTTGGCGACATTCAGTTAATGCCGCCTCAGTTTAAACCAGAAGAATACCCAACTGTCAGATCTGCGATCGGCTCTTTGTCACCCATTGAAGCTGGTGAAAAATCAAGCATTGATCCATTTCATATAAGCTCGAAACTATCAGATATAAATCTTAAACGAATAAGGGCGTCAAAAGCGGGAGGGACTTGGCGTGACTGGGATGATGATTTGGTTTCTGATTGCCACCGCCAAAAAAGTGGACAAACATACGTTAGCGTGTATGGGCGTATGGAATGGGACAAACCATCACCAACCATTACAACACAGTATTTTGGTTTTGGAAATGGGAGGTTCGGTCATCCCGACCAGGATCGAGCAATCTCTCTACGGGAAGGGGCCATTCTCCAATCGTTCCCACCATCATACAAACTTGCTCGTGACGCAGAAAAGGCCAGGTTTTCGACAATTGGCCGAATAATAGGAAACGCTGTTCCGCCAAAGTTAGGTGAAGTAATCGGTCAAAGTATAATAATGCATTTAAAGACACTGAAATCTTCTAGAAAGGTAGAAAACAATGGCAAATGACAAGGATATAGCATTAAAAGAACTCGCCGAACGAGAAATTATCGAGAAAGAGCGAGTAGTCGACTACAATACAAAGGAATATCCAGTTGAGATTGTCGTGCAAAAGTACTTGACAGGCATTGAAACTGACGAAAACGAACTGTATATACCTGACTATCAGCGCGATTTCTCATGGGACTCGAAACGTCAATCCAAATTCATTGAGTCTGTTATGATTGGTCTGCCGGTTCCATACATTTTTGTCGCCGATACCGAAAAAAGTGATGGTCGATTGGAAATAGTTGATGGGTCACAAAGGATTCGAACATTGGCCGCATTTTTACAAGACGAATTAAGACTGGTAGGTTTAGAAAAGCTACAAGCTCTGAACGATTTCACATTTTCCGATTTATTATTATCACGTCAGCGGCGCTTTGGTCGACGGACAATGCGAATGATTGAGCTTACAAACAAGGCCGATGAAGAAGTACGACGAGATATATTTGAAAGAATCAATACAGGAAGCGATATACTTAAAGACATGGAGGTAAGGCGCGGAGTTAATGACGGCCCGTTAATCGACCTCCTTGAAGAATGTGCCTCAATTCCATTATTTAAGAGACTTGCACCTTTATCAGAAACATCAGAAAAGAGAAGAGAACGAGAGGAGTTCGTGCTTCGTTTTTTCGCTTATTTGGATGGATATCAAACTTTTGAAAGATCCGTTCGAGACTTTCTCAACGAATGGATCAAAAACACTGAAAAAATATTTGATGACACTCTCAAACAGAATATGCTAGATGAGTTCAATCGAATGCTAACATTTGTCAGCAATTACTTCCCTCATGGATTTGTAAAAAGTTCAAAGCATTCAAGAACTCCTAGAATCCGATTTGAGGCAATAGCAGTGGGAGTAGCTCTTGCACTTCGAGAGAATCCCAATCTTAATCCAGCATCTGTAAATTGGCTTGCAAGTAGAGAATTCAAAGAATTAGTCACATCTGACGCGAGTAACTCACGTCCTAAAGTAATTCGTCGCATTGAGTTTGTAAGAGATAAATTAATTGCCGGTTAGGCAGTAAGATTAAACATAAAAACGATTCCAAGAATGCCAACTGCCGCAATGCTTGATGTCTTGAACGACTTCGACACCCGCATAAGAGAAGTGGAAAATTATTTTGCACATGTCACTCGGTTAGACGATGGAGCGATAGAATTATCTCCAGCGCCAGCCGCGGGGCATCTACCTGCGATCGATAAAGATGTTTGGATTAAAACGTTGAAAGCGAGCTGCTTTCTTTTGATGTACAATGTTGTTGAGTCTACTACTAAAAATGCAATTCAGGCAATATTCGACGACCTTGGTTCCAATACAGTAGAATTCGATCTTTGCAGACGCGAGGTCAGGAAAATAGTCTTAACAAACTTGAAGCGGGCAAGCATTGATAAAGCAGTACCAGCTCTTTCTCGCATCTCTGTTGACATTGTAGTCAAAACATTCGACAAAAATGAACTATTCTCTGGAAATCTCGACGCGAAAAAAATACGCGAAGTAACAAGAGACTACGGTATCAAAAATCCCCGAGGCGATGGCTCTCAACTTCTCCCAATTAAAACCAACCGAAACGACCTCGCCCATGGAAATAAATCGTTTGATGAAGTAGGTCGGGAATACAGCAGTGCGCAATTGAATCTCATGCTGAGAGATCTGAAACGATACATGAGTTCATTCTTAATCAATGTTGACGAGTACATTTCAAATAAAGAGTACTTGGTTCCCGCAGTAGCGTAAGTTGGCCGGATCACCCAGTGAAGCACATGACTAAATATTTGTTGGAACATAGAGCGTGTTCAAACTATCTGGTAACACTCAAGAGTATCGTAACTTTATAAGAAAACTGCCAAATGTTAATGGCAACTCCCAGGGCAAGGATAATTATTATGCGGTTTGTTTCAGTGAGGGTAGTCAAACGTCTTTGATTACCCTCAATATTATTTCGGTCGCAGCGGCTTTAGATAAAACCTCGCCAAATTCCTTTCTTGATTGCTCGTCACTATAAACTCCGTTAGGATCGTTCCATTGCAGCCAATCAATGATCTCCTCCCTTGATGACCGCGCGAGCACCTGAGATAGGTCAGCTTGTGATAAAGCCATGATTTCATAAAAATCTAACCCAATAGAAAAACTGGGACATGTGGAATGTGTCATAGTCTTGCCTAAATGAATATTTACACGATTGATAGATTAATTTACATCAGCAATAGAGAAATGTAAGCTTTCAGTGGAAGGAAGATGTCGCACTCTCCGCCAACCTTCAATTTCAATCCCTTCATGCCGCAAATAATTATAAAGAGTTGCTTTACTGCCGATGCTTAACTGTTCACAAATCTGTTTCGTGGTGTATTTTTTGCTTTGATACAAGGTCGCTGCTAAACTAGCAAGGTTCTTAGACTTCTTAGTTAGGCCCTTGGGTCTGCCTCCTACCCTACCCCTAGCACGCGCGGCTTCCATTCCTGCTAAAGTTCGCTCCATCAAGATTTCTCTTTCGTTTTCGGCAAATACGGAACTGAGCATATACCAAAGCCTTCCCATTTTAGTCGAAGTGTCTATGCCCTCAGAAATGCTTCGAAAGTCTACGCCCATCTCCTTCCACTCGACCATCAGTTTGATAAGCTCATAAGTGGCTCGTCCCAAACGGTCGATTCTCCAGACCACAATGACATCCCCCCTCCGTAATTCTGAAACCATCCTTTCATACTCCGGCCTCTCTTTGGATGCGCCGGACACCTTCTCATGAAAAATCTTTTCGCAACCCGCCTTCCGGAGTGCATCAAATTGCAGGTCCTGGTTCTGCTCACTCTTTGAAACTCGTACGTAACCAAAAATCATCTTAAAATTACAGTTTAACCTCTATTCTCGAAATATACTGTAATTTGATTCCATGTACCACTAAAATGAACTCTTTTTGGTCGCAATCAGATGTAAAAATTGTGAGTTTTAGAATTGTTTTGCAGTGTTTTAACGAGCATCATTGCCTACCATCTCACCCTATTACAAGGCACTCTCTTGCAGCATCAACTACCTCTTTTGAAATGGAATTAAGGTTGTTGATTTTCAAAATCCGGCTGATTTGACTGAACATTCTGTCAATCAAACGGAAATTTCCGTTGGTGATCCTTATAAAGGTGTTAACAGCTTCAACATCATTGAAATTGTCTTCAGAGCATGTCAGCCCTATTTTTGTCCAGAGTTTGGCCAAAATGAATTTCATCTCATCTTGGCTTAGGTGCTTGAATTCATGCCTAAACCCGATTCGTGAATACAGTTGCGGATATCTTGATAACCTTCGTTCAATTCCCGGCATACCGATTAGAACCAACCCAAATTTGTATTCATCATACATGTCGCGCAACGTATCCGGCCTATCAACTACATATTTGTTAATTGGTGAACCTTGTTAAAGTGTTGCGGATACAGGTCAGTTATGTTTTTATGATTGATTGTGGAGATGCTTAGTAGAGTGTTTTTTAGCCAATTGTAGGGATTGACGTTGTGTTTTTTGCAGATAGCAAAGAAGGAGTAGATCATAGCAGCCCGCTGTGCTGCTTCGTGTGAGCCAGCGAATAAATAGTTTTTCCGGCCCAGGGCCAACGGGCGTATAGAATTTTCGATTTGATTATTATCGATCAACAGATTTCCGTCGTATAAGTAGGCACTGAGTGCATCCCAACGGCCGTAACTGTACTGCATCGCCTTTCCGATCTGGCTTTTTGGGAGCGTACTTTTAATTTGTTCGAAGATCCATTTACCCAGCTCGTTGATAACTGGAAGGGATTCTGTTAGCCGCAGCTCTTTGATTTCAACAGCATCCAGCATCAGTTGGCGGGCTTTCCGCTCCACAGCGTACAGTTGCTGGATCATCAATAGTGCTTTTTGCGCCCTGGTTTTGTCGTTGTCCAGGGCCCGTTCAAATTCCCGACGCGCATGCGCCCAGCAAGCAAGATGGATAACATCTTTCCGTTTTCCGTGCTTTTCGTAAACTGCATAGCCGTCCGTCTGTAGATAGCCCTTAAAGCTTTCCAACATCGATTTCGCTCCTGCTGAGCCTCTTGTCGGTTGGTAATCAAAGAGAACGACACCATCCAAAGGACTGTGGTAGACCCAATAGTATCCCTGATGGCAAGCGCCTTTCTTGTCACTTTCCAGTACTTTAATAGGACTTTCATCCACCTGCCAATAGCCCTTCGATTTCATATCAAAGACCAGTTGCTCATAAAGCGGTTCCAGCTTGATCAGCGCTTCTTTGGTCCATCCTTCAAGGGTTGAAGATGCGATCTGGATATCTTCCCTGGCAAACCGCTGTTTTTGCCGGTAAAGTGGAAGGTGGTCTTGGTATTTATCGGTTAAAATGCTGGCCAGCAGTCCGGCAGAAGGTATTCCTTTATCGATAACCCGTTCCGGGAGCGGGCCAATCTTTACACCCTCTCCGTTTTTGGCAGCGTATTTATAGCGAATGTATCTTTTGATCAAAAAGCGGGCAGGCTCATAATCGAGCTCCTCGGTAACCTCTTTGCCGATGCATATCATTTCAGAAAGATCACCTGTAGGGTAGATATGGATTTCTTCGACGGGTAAATGCGAGGGCAGTGCCGCACGGCCTTTATGGTTGGGCCTTTTACGGACATAGCTGATTTTTTCCTGCAAGACTTCTTCTTGCGCAGCGGCCTGTTCGGTAGTCGCTTCAAAGGGAAGCGCAATCTGGGCAGGGTCGCCTTCGAAGCGTTCCCGCTTCTGACCAAACTGCATCCGTTTGTACATCTCTACTTGGGACTCCAGGTATGCGTTCTGCTGGGTTAAACCAGATATCTGCTGATCCCGTTCTTCTAAAAGAGCGAGCAGTTGGTCTTTATCCAGCGTTTCCAACGGGGCCGTTTGCATACCTAAATGTACAAAAAAACCGCCTTTTGAGCTAATGAAGCGCACTTATTACGGTAAAACAAAACGCTTTCTACGACTGCTTTTCAGTACCTGGATTCCTTCGATCATCAGTACTAGCTCGCTCCAAGAGATACTTCCGGTTGTGTGCTTTTTAGGGGAGGGAAAGGTGCCACTTTCCAGTCTTTTATGATAAAGCACAAAGCCTCCCGGCTGCCAATGCAGCATTTTCAGATGGGTCCGTCTTCGGTTAAGAAAGACAAATACTTCGCCACTGGTGGCTACTCTACCTAACTCGGAATCTACCAGGCCGCAGAGTCCATCAAAACCTTTGCGCATATCACAATCTGCGCGGTACAGATAATATTGGTGGGATGAACCCAGGCTAAACATCAGTAAAGCCGGATCAACTCAGAGAGCACCGTCAGATCACAGCCCTGATAATTTACCTTCACGCCATTTGGATAAATGACTTCATAAGCATTGTCGGTGGCTGAGCGCTGGGCGGATATACGAACGAATCCTGCACCTTTTTCAACCAACTTTTCCTTTCCGACCCAATAGCCGAATTTAGCTACCGTGATGCCGTGCGGCTTGCAGAATTCACTTTGGCTCAGGCCGCTTTTACGCCATTGCCTTACTAGATTGAACATTTCTTCCGACTGATCCATAATGGGTTATGTTTTTGCCAAAAGTAATCAGGTGGCCGCTGCTAAGAAATATGCACTTAATAGGTTGGATACCGCGCAACTGCTCTAAGGATTTGATATCCAGCCTATCTGCTTCATCGACAACAACTAGGGGACATAATTTTGGAGCATCATAAATAAGCGTAACAATATTCGTCTCTCCGCGCATCCGGTCACGGGCAACACCAAATCCTTCAATACCTCTTTTTATTCTGTCCTGTACAATTTTGGGTGAATTCACTACGGGCGCTATCATTAAAACACCACGACAGTTCTCGACTTTCTCGATAATTGTCGACGGCAAATGTTCGACAAAACTGCTAACAACAATCTGGTCATCCCAGTTTAAATAATGCTCGGCGGCAAAAGACTTTCCGACTCCTGGTTCTCCATAGCAGATACCGATGTAACGGTATTCCATACATGCTTCGGTAAATTCTACGAAGCGCTTGTACTCTTTTGTATCAACAAAATCAATGCCGTGGTAGCTGGCGGAATGAGGCTCACTATTCATTCTCGTAAAGTTTAAGCTTCGTGGTAGCTGGCTCCCGTCGCACTCTTTTGCTCTCGGTTACCAAAGGCTCGCTGTTGCCCTTCTGAATGTGTTTCAGAATATGCTTGGCTTGCCGGATCTCATCAAAAAGTTGACTTTTTATCTCCTTTCGCGCTTTTTGAATATCTTTCAGGCTGATAACTCTCTCCGCAATATCCTGGCAGATTCCGGTGCATAGATATTTATCGTTAAAATATATCTTGATCTCGGCCAGGTCCCTCGGATCATAACGAACTATTACTGTCTCTCCGACAAACCCGGCTAAAACAGTTGAAACATACCGGAAGCCTTGGAACCTGACACCATCTCGCTGAACGCACCTGGTCTTGTCCACTGTCATTAGTAACAGATCCAGATCTTCGATTGATTCTGGCAACTGTGGTAGAAAGCAGTTAGCACTCCATTTTTGTAACGGAGCCTCATCTATCTCACTATGCCGTTGCTGATGATAGTCTGTCACGATAAACTCTTGGATGACTTCATCAAGTTCTCTAATAGTTAGTTTGGGATTGGACATTTGCTTTCCATGATGAACGTAGCCGGGCACATCAGGTAACAGGCATTCTTGAACGGTTTCAAAGAAGCGCTCGATTTTCCCCCTTCCTTGTGGTCTCCCCACCATTGAATTGATCATTCGGATTTTTAACCGAATACAAACCTGCTCTATATGTAGAGACATGAAATCGGTCCCATGATCTGTATACAGGATTCGAGGTATCCCACACATTGGCCAGGAAGATTTGTTCTTTTTCCATATTGCCTGCCTGAGGCATAAAGCGGTGTTAATTGAAGAAGGTGCATCGAAGGACAGAAAATAACCGCAGACAGCCCTACTATAATCGTCGATCACGATAGTGAGCCAAGGCTTGCGAACGCTACCATTGTCGTCAAGCAAGTTTATATCCAGTAATGAATGATCCACTTGCCATATCTGGTTTGGAGCCTGGCATTCCCTCCGGTATATCAGTTCATATTTTTGCTGATAGGCCTTTACACCAAAGTGTGCCAGGGTCATGAGGCCCGGATTGATTTCTTTAATGAAGTTATATAATGTGGTATACGAGGGTGGTTTAAGGCTTTGTTCGATCGCATGCTCACACATTTTTCGAAATATCGCTCTAATGGTCAGTGCCGGCTTTCGAAGCGCATATGCCCTGCAAATATTTTTAAGTTCGTCGGGAAGTACGCGGTGGTGCCCTTTGTCTCGTCTCTTCTTGGATCCAAGATCATCCAGACCACCATTTATAAATTCTCTCTTCCATTGGTGCAGTGTCCGTATTGGTACTCCGCATTCGACAGCGACACGGGTAAGAGGAACGCCATCGTGAAGATTCAGGTCGAGAATTCTAAATTTTTCGAGAGCGGAAAATTTTCCCATACCTAGACCCAAAAAAGTGTTTATTTGTTATAAAATAAACGTTCATATAAACGGTAAGGATAATTTAGCAATAATGTTTCAATATTATATCGTTATAATTATAAAATAAATCATCCAATCACGTTTTTATCTAATTGGTCAAAAATGCCCCGAAATATTGCCTATTTGCGTGTCTCTACCCTAGATCAGGACCTCGAAAAGAACAAGGCCGACATACTGCACCTGGCTAATGAGAAAAATTTAGGCCGGGTCGAGTTTGTTCAGGAAAAGGTTTCCGGGAAAGTGTCCTGGCGCAACCGTAAAATCGGTCCGATCCTGGACGAGCTTAAAAAAGGGGATGTGATTTTACTCAGTGAATTTTCCCGACTTGGCAGATCCATGCTTGAGGTGATGGAGATTATCTCGATTGCTATGCAGAAGGGTATTCGAATTTATACAGTCAAAGGTGGGTGGCAACTGGACGACTCTATCCAGAGCAAAGTGATGGCTATGGTTTTTGCGATGGCCTCTGAGATCGAAAGAGACCTGATCAGTAAGCGGACAAAGGAGTCACTAGCTGCGAAGAAGCTCTCAGGGATAAAGCTTGGTCGACCAACAGGGCCAGGTAAAAGTAAACTTGATCAGTTCAGGCCCGAGATCGAAGCTCTGCTACTCAGCGGTTCGAGTCAGAAGTACATTGCTAACCGTTACCGCGTGACGGAGGCCACTTTATCTAACTGGATTAAAAAGAACAGTGTTAGAAGATACGGCAAAGTGGCATAAGTAATTTTTGCCTTTCAATCTTGAAATCCTGGAACCACACTTACGCTCATATGCCAAATACTCTTTTTGGCAATATCACGTTCCTGTTTTATTAGCAAGGATTCTTACAAACAGCTCATAAATAGCCTGTCGCATGCGAATAAACCATGGATTTTGTTTAGCACTGCTAATAATGACACTCAACCTGATAGAGGCAGAAGGTCAAAATAAGTTAAATCTCTCTTTTGAAAAATCGGAAAAGGGCATAGATCCCTTCCTTTTTTGGAATATAAAGAAAAGTCCCAATTTCAAGATCCTTCTAGACTCCACCGAGGGACATAATGGGAAAAGCGCTGTTCGGATTGACATGAAAAACAATAACGTCCAGGAGTCGGTCTTTTTCTACACACGTTCCTTTCCAATAGAGCTTTTTCGCGACCAGATTATCACGTTGAGTGTCTGGACAAAAACCAAAGGATTTAAGGGAAAGCTGGGTTTATACGGGTCTGTGCTGTCTGATACGGGAGAAAGGCTGGGCTATTCAATAAAAACTGATTCAAGCCAACGCGAAAATGACTGGAAAAAAGTTGAGACTAAAATCCCTGTCAACCGTTTAGCTGACAAATTTGCTGTTGGGGTGTACGTGCAGGGGACGGGGGATGTTTTTATTGATGATATGAAGATATTGATCAATGATAAAGCTTATGAAGATCTTCCACTTGCAGGAACTGCTCCACTAGCAGATGGGGATCAACCCAATATCATTGGCCAAACTATTTGCTTG
Source organism: Dyadobacter sp. BHUBP1 (assembly GCF_050587785.1). Lineage (NCBI taxonomy): Bacteria > Pseudomonadati > Bacteroidota > Cytophagia > Cytophagales > Spirosomataceae > Dyadobacter > Dyadobacter sp. BHUBP1. Next base: position 8,951 of record NZ_JBOBIH010000012.1, on the reverse strand, counting down.
GATAGCGCCACATATGTCGCTAACAGCCCAATTGCACTCGGTGCTAAAAACCAAGTTTCGTCATCCGTCCGAGATATAACTCTTAGTCATTTTTCAATCGACACTTTATGGGGTAAGAAGCTGAAGATTAAAGGTAAATATACCAGGCAAGACGGTTTTGTAAAGCCATTGAAATTTTACATTGCATTTCTAGCCTACGAAGACGTTTCTGTATATAGCGAAAGATACCGATATCAGGAGTTTTTAATAAACCCAGAAAATAGTCAAAGCGGAGCATTTATGCTGGACACAGATATTCCAATAACTGGCTACGTGAAGTCCGCATCTTTTGGTATACTGAGTGGCGAATCCACCGCCGTATGTATATCTGATATTGAGCTGCTTGCGGATGGCAAAGTCTTAACCCCTTTCAACGCTACGCTTGATACCGTCTTGTCGGAGGAAGAGACCCTTTGGCTCAAAGAAAACAGCTTCGATATAAATATTGAAAGTGCTACTGATCAGGATCTACATTCTCTTGCCAATGCCTTCCGACATGTCCGTATATTGGGTCTTGGAGAAGTCACACATGGCTCTCACGAATTATTTGAGACGAAAGCCAAAATAATCCGTTACTGCATTGGGCAGTTAGGGTTTCGCCAACTGATCCTGGAAGCAGACCAAGTAGCAGCAGAAAATGTCAACACTTACCTTACATCCGGAAAGGGGGATTCCCGCGATGTGTTACGCCAACTTTCGTACTGGACGTGGCAAACAAGGGAACTGCAAGACCTGCTAGAATGGATTCGGATGTTTAATGCCAATAATCCCCAGGACAAAGTAGTTTTTGCTGGCATTGACATGCAAAACGCAAACACTATTATAGATGCACTTGGAAGGTCGATTTCAGATTCGGCTGCTTTGAATATTCTTTCTAAGATCAGGAACATTGCCATCAATAGACCGGCCCAGCACTCAAAACAACAATCTCAAAAAGATACTTTACTTGGCCTGGTCATGAAACTAGAGAATAATGTCGAAGACATGAAAATTGGTTGGAAGGATGTCGGCTCGCTTGAACTGAACTCGTCTATCCAAACGTATCTGTCACTACTAAAACAAAACTTTATATTACGTTATGCGGCAAATGCAAACGCATACAGGGATGTCTGTCTTGCCGAGAATATCCATCGTAATTTAAGCGGGCGTCCAAAGTTGAAAACCATTCTCTGGGCTCATAATACCCATATTAGCAAAGAGAACAAACCGGCGAAGCCCATGGGAAGGTGGCTTAAACAAACGTATGGCAGTACTTACAAGGCAGTAGGTATGGCATTAGGTTCAGGCACATACCGAGCACTGTATGGAAAATCCATTAACAATGTCGCAGCCAAAAAACCAGTTCCAGGAAGCTACGAGTATTTGATTGAATCTTCGGGCCTGCAAAATTTATATCTCGACTTAGAGAACATCACTCTTCAAAAGCAAAATAAGTGGTTATTTGAACGTAACTACCTGCGTCAGACGGGAGCAGAAGCTTCCGATAACTTTGAGAGGCAGGGCATCCTTACTAGTTTTGATGCCTTAATTTACATAAAGCGTTCAACACCTACAACCGGACTGAGTAGGATCCCCTAGCTCCATATTCACCCAAACATTGTGACTACGAGGGGCTTAGGAAACTATTGAAAAATGACCCTAGCTTTGTCAGCGCAATTTGATGGCAATCAAATCTTTAACGCGTGCAGCGAGGTCTAAGGCCGCAAAATAACTGTGAACAATTACTGCAAAAGATATTCGAAATTAACATGTAAAAATCGTCCTGCCACAGTCAGGTGTCAGTGTACAGAAAAACGACCGGATAAATTTGGGTTTGCTGGCTATAACCTCAGGTTATACATCAATTAATCTGGTGATTTTTTAATCGTAATATTGCGATGTAATGTTTTTCGATTATGTTTGCATTATGGGAGTTACGAAAACAGAGATATTCACTGAGCAACAGAACCGCATTGCGGATTTGGCCAAAGCATTTGCGCACCCGGCAAGGGTAGCAATTTTGCAGCTGCTAATTGCACGTAAAGCCTGCGTTTGCGGCGACCTGGTCGATGAACTCGAACTTGCCCAGGCGACGGTTTCTCAGCATTTGAAGGAGTTGAAACGGATCGGCCTTATTCAGGGAGAGATCAACCCGCCCCGTGTCTGCTACTGCATCAATCCCCCGGTGTGGGAAGAAGCGCGGCAAGCATTCGGCTCTATCCTGGAATCTTTTGAGGGAGTGACCTGCTGTAACTAAGCGGGTGTTTTTTTGATCAAATCAATCGTAATATTACATTATAACAATACAGGCTATGATGAATGAATTAAATCCAATGACCTGGCAGGCTTTTAAAAGCACGCTTGAACAAAATCCGGATCTGCACCTGCAATTCCAATACGAAGCAGGCAAGTTTGTTGACCGATCATTTCACATCACCGAGATCAAACAGGCACCGATAGTTTCGGTAGATTGTGGTGGCGTAATGAATAGCTGGACGGAGGTAATCTTGCAGCTCTGGGAGCCCCCGATAACTGACACCGAGCGCTCGATGTTAGTCGGCAAAGCACTTAAAATCGTGAACCTGGTCGAAAAGTCGTTACCGCTTAATCCGAATGCGGTTGTGAAGATCGAGTTTGGCAATTCAAAATTCGATACGCGCCAAATGTATCCCGGAGAGCTTTTGCCGGAAGGTGATAGCTTCATTGTCAATCTAGTTCCAGACTTTACGCAGTGCAAAGCACTAACGCGTGATCAGGCATGCGGGACAGGTCCTGCGGCTGCATCATGTTGTGGTCCGGCTCCTGAAAAAGAAGAATTGGAACTTGTTGCAGCCGATGCAGCCGCTTGCAAACCAGGTTCTGGCTGCTGCTAATTATAAATCAATTACCACTATGAAGCGAATTTTAGTATTATGCACGGGCAATTCAGCCCGCAGCCAATTGGCGCAAGGGTATTTACAGCATTTTGCAGGCGACCGCGCGGAAGTGTTTAGCGCCGGTGTAGATCCCAAAGGTGTAAACCCGGTGGCCATTCAGGTCATGGCAGAAGATGGTCTTGATATTTCACATCACACGTCAAATCATGCCGACGAATATACCGGCATCGCCTTCGACTATGTGATCACTGTCTGCGATAATGCACGCGAGCAGTGCCCTTATTTCCCTTCTGCCGGTGAGCTGATCCACCATAGCTTTTCTGATCCAGGCCATACGCCGGGTGAAGACCGGGTAACTTCATTCCGTAGGGTTCGGGATGAAATCAAAGAGTACAGCCGCGAATTTATCAATCAAAAACTACGTGCATAATGGCTCTCACCATTCGCCCACTTATTGCATTGGACTGGCCACAGGTAAAACAGATTTACCAGCTGGGCATTGATACCGGTGATGCGACCTACGAAACCGGGGCGCCGGAAGTTGATGGGCTGAAAGCGAAGTTCCTTGCTGAACCGCAGCTTGTGGCCGATGAAAACGGTCAGGTTATTGGATGGGCATTCCTATCTGCTGTTTCCAGCCGGTGCGTGTATGGCGGCGTGGCTGAAACAAGCATTTATATTCACCCGGAATATCACGGACACGGTGTCGGCCGGGCGCTTTTATCAGAACTGGTGCCATTAAGCGAAAAGCTGGGGTTCTGGACATTGCAAGCGCAGATATTCCCGGAAAATAAAGCGAGCATTGCACTTCACGAGCGGCAGGGTTTCCGGAAAGTCGGCTACCGTGAAAAGCTTGGAAAACGCAATGGGATCTGGCGCGATGTGATACTGCTGGAACGACGCAGCTCCGCAGTTGGCAATGATTAATCACAAACATTCTATGAAGGAAAAGCGGCTTTCATTTCTTGACCGTTATTTGACGGTTTGGATCTTCCTTGCCATGATTTTGGGTGTGTCCATCGGATGTTTTTTCCCAGGCACACCCGATTTTATCAATCAATTTAATTCCGGATCGACCAATGTGCCATTGGCCATTGGGCTGATCCTGATGATGTACCCGCCGCTAGCGAAGGTGCGCTATTTTGAACTTCCGCAGATATTCCGGAACACCCGCATTCTTGGCCTGTCACTGCTGCAAAATTGGATCGCGGGGCCGCTGCTCATGTTCGGCCTCGCGGTGTTATTCCTGCCTGATAAACCGGAGTACATGACTGGATTGATTATGATCGGCATTGCACGTTGTATTGCAATGGTGATCGTCTGGAATGACCTTGCGGGCGGCGACCGCGTGTATGCTGCCGGGCTGGTTGCATTCAACAGCATATTTCAGGTGTTGTTTTATTCAGTATATGCCTATGTGTTCGTGACGCTGCTACCGCCATTGTTTGGGCTAAAAGGGTTCCAGGTAAATATTACCATTGGAGAAGTAGCGCAGAGTGTCTTTATATATCTTGGCATCCCATTCCTGGCCGGGATTATTTCGCGGGAAGTGCTGACCAGGTTGTTTAGTAAAGACTGGTATCAGAAGAAATTTTTACCGGCCGTCAGCCCCATTACCCTGATCGCATTGCAGTTTACAATAGTAGTAATGTTCAGCCTAAAAGGAAATCTGATTGTAAGCATCCCGCTGGACGTTCTGCGCATCGCCATTCCCCTATCGATCTATTTTGTCATCATGTTCTTTTCTGCCTTTTATCTCTCGAAACGGGCAGGCGCGGATTATTCAAAATCCACCTCACTGGCATTCACGGCCGCCGGAAATAATTTTGAATTGGGCATTGCGGTTGCTATTGCCGTATTCGGCATTGATTCCGGAGCTGCATTTGCGGCGGTGATCGGGCCGCTGATCGAAGTGCCGGTATTGATCCTGATGGTCAATTTCGCTAAACGACAAAGGGAGGCATTTCTTAAGTGAGTTATAGAGGTTTTCGAGCGATATCTTAACATAACTAGGCGCCCTAACCTATAAATGCTCTTCCGAGACGATTGCGGTACAGAAAAACCACCGAATATTTAGACATTCACAAGCGGTTACAAAAACCATCAAGATCCCAATTGCACGTGCAGTACTTGATCTATCTAGTGGGCGATGACTGACGATCGCCTACTGTTTCGAGAAGCCATTTATCTGAGCTACCAAACAATGCGTAATCCCATTATTATTATTCACAAAACTTTAATATCGTAAGCTTGTGAAAGCAACTGTAAGACGATATCTTCGCTGATTCTCAACGTTTTTAATCTTATCCTCCTACACTTTGTTTCTATTGATTAGTTAGAAAATTAAGCCCTTTGCCCAGCTTACCTACTACCTTTTTTGTTTTCGGTAGGCTGGCAAAGGCACCAAGTAATACAATTGGCGATTCTTTTCCCGCCATCCGGACTTTAAAATTGTATTACCCATTTTCCGATTCCATCCTATCACCGGACCTTCGATGGTTTGCAAAATTACAGGGTATGGCCATTCCTGCTTTTTACTTCTAGTTTTTGAGAGTTCAGCCATACACGTCCATCTGTTGTCAACAAACAGTAATTAACTTTCCACTTACATCAGCTAAATTCGATCAAGTGGTATCCATCAATCAAGAAATTCCCCACTTCCCATTTTCTCCGCTCGTCAAAATGCTCACCAATGTTCTTCGAGCTTGATCACATACATGTTCCGTGCACCGTTGTTAAGCTTGATACGGAACAAAATATTCAGGACACCATTTACCAATTGCACCGAAAGGTTTGTAATAGTCATACATTCTTTTGTTCAACTTGTAGTAAATTAGTTTTTTTCTGCTTAGGCTCCCATCCTTTGAGAGCGGGTCAAATAAATTATCATCCATCCCCCCAATCCGATTTTTCAAACAGGCTCTGTACAGACTAGGTTATCTGATCCTAAAATATCACAAAGGAATTGGATCATTACGGAGAAACTTGATCGCTATACGAATATTTTCTTAATTTGAGTGAACACTCCAACTGTATCAGGAATAAATATGATCAACATTATTAATCAGTATAAGTCTGATCCAGAATCAGTGTATCAAACCTGGTTTATTAATAATGAAGAACGTTTAAAGGCATTCCGCTCTATTCGACGGGGCGTACAGCAAATTGTGGCAGATATAAAACAAGGCAAATTTCCAAATGATTTCCGGGGGTCTTCTCTTGAATTTGTATTAAACTGTATCACCGAGCAAAAACAAGTCTTTGAAGGTGCTGCGCATCCTTTTTATTGGAAGCCCAAACTTAGGATACCTGACATTTACGAAAACCAATCCAATAAAAAGGCTTTTGGCCAGTTTCTTGAAAACTGCCTGAATGCAAGCAAAGAAGAACAATTAATCAGAGAAATCATCCGGTTAGATGAATTGAAAATCAAGGGATTGGGTCCTTCTGTTGCTAATATTTTGTATTTTCTACACCCCACACTTATACCTCCTTTTAATACTGCCATCCTGAATGGGTTTAATTATTTGTATAAAGACAAAAAGAAGCTCGGGTCCTGGTCTGAATATTTAAAAATCCGGGAGGTTATACTTAAAGCAAATAAGGAGCACTGTCATGAATTGTCAACGGACTTAGGAGCATTTTCAGGATTATTATTTGAGATTGGTACCCAGAAAATGATCTTGGGTATGGATGGATATTTATCAGTCGAAGAACGTCAAAGACTTGAAAAACTGATAGAAAAACGGCAATCTCAACTTCAAGCAGAACGTCAGGATGAAAATTTGCATACGGAAATGCAGTACCATCTCCTTAAAATTGGGCAAGCATTAGGTTACGACGCTTTTCCGGCTACTAATGATCAATCCAGAAGTTTTGATGGCCACAAATTCTCATTTTTATGTCAGGCCACCTTTCCTCAAATAAAATGTGATGCAGAAGCGCGAAATACTATTAAATTAATTGATGTGCTCTGGTTTGAAAAGGGGACCAGTAATGTATTAGCAGCATTTGAAGTTGAAAAAAGTACGTCTATATATTCGGGTATTCTAAGGTTAACAGATTTGTCTTATAGCATAGCAAATGGTGATGAAACATTCTATTTAATTGTACCAGACCACCGTGAAAAAGATGTATGCCTTCAATTGTCACGCCCTTCTGTTAAGAGTAATAATGTTTTACTTAAATACATTTTGTTTTCCGATCTAAGAAAACACTGCGACTCTATTTGTAAATTCGGTGATAGCCACCAGATCATGGGCAAAATTGCAAAAAAAGCCCCGTTACATACGGTTGACTAAGTATATAACGGGGAGACGTATGGAAAAAAACTAGTTTTTACCTGGTACCCGATTTTTTTGCCTTGTGTTTTTTCATGTCCATGTCCATCTTACCCATTGTTCCATCCATATAGACCCCTTCCCCTTCTTTAAGCGGTTTATTAGTACCGTCTTTCATCATTACCGTGCCATCTTTCATAATCATCGTACCGTTTTTCAGCGTCATATCCTCGGTCATAGCAGTCATCTTACCGCCTTTCATGACCATCATCTTTCCATCGTGCATCATCACACAATCTTTCATAGATGCATGCATCTTGTCCATTTTCTTTTCTTTATCCTGTGCATACACACTAAAGGATAAAAGAATTGCTACCGCAAAGGCAAGTAATTTTTTCATTGTTCTCGGTGGTTAAAATTTGTAATGAAATACTGTTCAATAAGTATGCCACTGTATTCTTTGCAATCGAAATTTACAATACAAGAGGTTTTACCAAAATCTGTCCATCACGTTCGAAAACACAAATTGAGGTTTTTTTATCAGCCATCATGGCAAGCTTGGGATATTGGCCATTCCCTATCGAAACGGTCTTTTGCCCGTTAGGGCGGCGAAATTGAATAGCCCCATCCTGTTGCCAGGCAATTGCAGGCCCCTTGCCGGTTTGCAAAATGACAGGGGTACGGCCAACACCCAGTTTTATTTCCGGCTTTTCGGGCTCGGCTACATAAACTTCCAGTTGGCGCCGCCAGACCGTGGTAACTTTCCCATTTTCATCAGCTGCCAGGTCGCCGCCATCCATAGGACAGCCATCAATCATAAAATCCCCTGTCCCAAGTTTTTGGGCTTTGCCAAAATGCTTGCCATTGTCCTTGGAGCTGATCAGGTACATGTTGCGAGCCCCATCAAGCTTGTTGCGGAACATGACATACATACTGCCGCTTTGATCAAAAGAAACGGAAGGCTTACAGCAGTCACAAATCCCTTTTTGCTCGCCTTTATAAATCAATTGATTTTTTTCCCAGCTCAATCCGCCATCCTTAGAAAGTGACCCATACAGGTTATTGTTTCCCAGCCGCGTGTCTAGCCAAACAGTATATACATCGTCACCCTTACCTGCACTCAGGCCAGAGAGCGCTTCTTTGGCAGTGGAATCCATATCAGTGACCTTCACAGGGGCAGACCATTGATTAGTTGCATTGGTAAGCCGCATTGAAAACAAATCGCCATTGTGGTCACCAACTGTGACAACTGTATACGCTACTGTTGTTACAATTTGGGGTCCGCGGCCCATACCAAGGCCCATTTTTGAAAAGTTGCCTAACAGGTAAGGCTTGGAAAAGGATTTCCCCCCATCATTTGAGGATACAAAATACAAGTCCCTCCGATCGCCATTTTTGACCCCATATACAATCCGGACTGTTCCTTTCTGATCAATAGCGATTTCAGGTTGGCTACCCGTACCTAAATTATATTCAGCATCCGCCGGGCCGGGCTTGGGCAGATCTGTTTGAAAAATCAGAAAGACGGGAAGGGCAATCAATAGTCCAAGCTTAGCTAAAAATATGTTCATGGTTGTCAATTGTAAAATGGAGCCGTTTTTACAGCATTCGTTATATAAAATAGTAAGGTGTATTGCCTTAATTTTTACTAACTTAGTAAAGATTTAAAGGCACTAGTGATTGTTGCTTGGATATTCCTCTCCAAAGTACGCCACGATTCCTCCCAAAGTACGCCACTTATTCCTGGGCAAAGTACGCCACCAAGCAGACAGCAAAT
>NZ_JBOBIH010000011.1:0-162153 GCF_050587785.1 Dyadobacter sp. BHUBP1 | reverse complement strand
CGTATAGTACCTCGATTAACAAAAACTCTCTTTTCGCGGCTAGCTATCTGGATGATGGCTGGAATCTGGTTGGTCAACCCCAATCGGTTGTAAAGATAAGTGCCTGTGATATATCCAATCCTTTCTCCGGCACGAAACAAATATGGCTTCAAAACTTGCTCTTCGTCGGGCCACTTTTCGCCGAAAACCGTCTTTTTAGGCTTGTAGAAAATCCCCTTCGAAAGTTTTCTGATCACCCCCCTCTTTTGCAACCGTTCTAGGACTTTTGCTGCTGATCGAAATTGTTGCTCAGGTATAGTCAGTTGCCCATACCCGAAGCTGGTGTCCTCAGGTATGCCTTGTATTTGCCACTGTATGCTCTCAGATAGATTGCTCATGTCACTAATGTATCAATTGCTGCTAGGGATGTCAAGTTTTTTGATCAAAAAACTTGACATCCCTAGCGTTCGAGTTGTGCCGGGGTTCTACCATAGTAAGTTTCCCACGATGTCCAATTTCTTATGTAAAAAACTGGACATATAAAAAGTTCTTCCAAGATCATGAAGCGGCAGCTAGTAACTCTCCGAGAAATGAGGCCGTCGCTTAAAGCCGCTTGGCGCATAAGGGCTTGGGGAAGTTAAAAGCCATCCCTTGAAGCCTCATTCGAGCCCCTCGCTCAACGAGAACCAACAGAAAATTCATTCTAGTTGCTTTCCAAGTCATCATTTTAACGCATCAAACTCGCTCCAACGGCTTCAACTGCACCGTAGAATAACACATCTATTTACCGTGAAAACCACATACATGTTCTGGGATTTTACACCTTTTAGGCAATTAATTTCTGTAGGATTTTTGGGAACAAATTCTCCAAAGAAAAATCGAACGGTTATGAAAACTTGGTTAATCTTACTGCTCTTATTAGCACACCTTTCCAAGGCAATAGCTGGCAATGACCCCGCCAGATTATATGCAGATATTGCGAGGTCCATTTCTTCGGCAAGCGGTAACGTCGATCTGAACTTTTCCGAAGGAAGTTGGACGAAAACATTGGGTACTAAAAAAGTAATCGTCCAGTTTTCTCAAAATCAACGGGCAAGTATCAAGTTCCGTTACGCTGGCGGGCAACTTCAAGATGGCAGCCTCATCAAATTCTCTCCCGGGATTCACATTTGGACAAAATCGGCAACGGGAGGGCTTTCCCTGCGGATCGACGAAATAAAGTACGACGAGTACGGAAAATTTAAAGATTGGAAAGTCGAGTACGACAATCGCGCCTCCATTGATCCCAACCAGATCGCCAGTGTCCAGGACGCGCTAAGATTAAGGGACAAATCTGAGGATCTGTTTTCCATTACGCTTTTTAAAAATATGACGGACGCAAAACAAAGCGACTGGAATGGCAACGTGTTGCCCGTGGCGAATAGGAAGCCCATGCTAACCTCCATTATGATCAGGAAGCCGAACGACGCCGAACCCGGGCTTGCAGTTTCATTCATTCCCAACAGCGTCCTGCATTTTTCATCCAAAACGTCATCCGGCTCATACGATAACACGATTTCTCTGAATACAGGCAACTTCGAGATCCGCTACCTTGAATATGACGTGCAAAAGAAATCTGTCGACTGCGAAGTAAGTCAGTTCGATCTCAATCTCCGGAGCGGGTTTTTGCAAACCGCCGATATGCTTATCAATATTGGTGCAGGTTCTAAGCTTAATTTCTCACGATTAAAAATACGATCAGATGAAAACGGCAAGGAAGTAAATGGAGAAAGCGGCGCCATGCAAGTTCAAGTCGGCTCGGGAACCAAGATCGGCCTCGGGAACACCGGTAAGTATAAAAACGAGATTGTTCTTAACAACGGCCAGATGAACCTTTTCGACTTCGTCTATCTGTCTTCGAACGAGAGTAAAACCAGTTTCAAAATCGGCGGGGGGGCTTCTATTAAGGTTTCTACCCGATCCGGCAGTCTTTCCCTGTTTGAAGATAAGGGCTACCTGTCTCTCTCCAGCGGAATGCTGGAAGCCAATCTCTTTGGCACATGGGACTCTCAGAACAAAACGCCGGATGCCCATTTGAATATTTCCCTTTTCCAGGTTTCACTGGATGGCGGTCTCCTGCCAATATCAAAAAACAACGTCATGGGAATTTCCTCAGGCACTATTAAGTCCGAATCATTGCGATTCGATGCCCTGACATTTTCCGGACTTAACGGGGAGTTTAAGGATTTGAATATAGTACTCAACGATGAAACGCGGTTTACCATTCCGCAAGGAATGGAAATAGACATTAAAGAAGGAAGTGTAGTTGACGGAGCCGAGCCCAACAGTCCTCTGAAACTGGATGTAAAAAATAACTATGTATCAGGTCTCTTCCGTTTTAACCTCAACTTCTCTGCCATCCGTACCGCACCCAGCAAAGTACTCAGCCTGCACGAGGGAGCCGCCAAATTCAAGGCGAGAATGCTAAGCCTCGGTACAATCAAAGTGAGCGACATGTATTTGAGAGGTACAGGGGACATTATGGCAGAAGATGCAAAATTCAATTGGCTGGTTGAGTTCAACGAAGGCACGATCCTAAGCGTCAGAGGCCGTGAACCCGAACTTAAAGCTAAAATGAGGATGAATCTTACATAGCTAGTCCGGCTCGATGTTGTAACACCTTACTTCCGCATAGACGATAGTGCTATTGCATTCCCTCTAAAACTGCGCGTGAGTCTATTGGATGCCGCGAAAAGCAACGTGGTCCCTGTCTCCTTTAACGGTCAAGAGATAACCATGGACGAACTGATACTCGCGCCCAAATTTCAGTTGGTCGTCAAAGAAGGTCTGGGCGAACACGAGAACCCGGACGACCCCGAATCTGCAAACGGAAGTGAAGGCCCTGACGAATTTCACAATTGGCAGGAAGCGATATTTTACGATTGCCCAAATCCGATTGGCGTAATGCATTTCTATCTGGCTCCTCAAACCTATACCATTAACTCCACGATGAACCTAAGCATAAAGGGCAAAACCATCGATTTTAATTTTGGGAACCTGAACATGGATGGTCCGATTTACTGGAAAAAGGACGGCTGCGATCTGGCCGATTGGCTCGGCTTCATCGGATCTCTAGCGGGCGCTGTAACGGGAGGGTCCGGAGGTGCACTGGTTGGAGTAATCGTTGGAATAAATGTTGGCGATTCACTCGAAGGCAAGCTGAAATCCTTCGTAAACGCCGGAATAGCGCGAAAAATCACTCACTTCAATCTCAATAAACAATGGATTTTTCAGTAATCAGGTAGACAGTCCCACCCCTCAAACTCCCAAAAACAATGAAATTCATTCTACTTATTGGCATGCTGATAATAGTACCGTGCGCCTGCGCACAGGTTATTCAGCAAGCAAATACCTACAAACATGCTGGCGGTACGCCTGCCAACCTTCCTTTCACAGAACGCATTGAGTCAGTGGCCGATACCACTGCAATCCGGACAAATCAGGGTTTGTTGATCGCCACTGAAATTCCGGTGAGGAAACCGGTCGATACTTTACGACTTGGAAACAAAGTAGCCGCTGAAGGAAATTTTGGGAGCGTCAACAACGAAATCAAGGCGCTCAATGAAAAAATCGATCGTTTCAGAACCGACCTCGGCTCTATTAGAGCCGTGGATGCAGAAAATGGTGAGAAGATCAGTGAACTTAGGTTACTTAACCAATCGATCAACAAAGACAGAGAGAAATTAAGGTCCAGTTTGAGTGCCTTACAAAAAGTCAACAGTGAAAATATTGCAATACGAAACGAGATAGGCGAAAAACTCGCTAAGGTTGAACAGGACAACAATGCCATGACGAAAGAAATTCTTGAATTGAAATTCTCCAATCTGAAATTAATCAAAAGCGATTACAGCCGATTTTACGAAAACGCCAGGCTACGCATTGCGGAAAACCAGCAGCTAGTAAAAAATCTGTCCGATTCCGTTGCCATTCGCGAACAAAGTCTGTTCAAAATGGATAGTCTGTTTGGTACACTGACTCCAAATAAAGAGACTCGGGAGCTATACAAACTAATACACTGGTTTCAGGGCAGAGCTAGCACCCTAAAACAAAGAATCAAGTCGGCGGCGGCCAATACAAAAACCACAGAAAGTCTGAGCCAAGAAATCAAAGCCTCTGAGGCGCTTATCTTCAAGATGATGGATATGAGTAATTATGTCAAAATTTATGGAGAAACCATCCTTCCACGACAGGATTCGATAAGCAAAAGCATTGCTATGTCGGGCAAGGAGATTAACGAGCTTACAACGGAGATGAACAGGCTCAATGGAGAGGTCAATATGTGGCGTGATAAAATTAATGAGGTGGCTGATAAAAACAAGCCCACAGAAGCTAGTGGATCGGCCGAAAATTACACCGTTATCGGCGGGTTTAACAAGATGCTAAACGAAAGAGGCGCGCTGACACCCACGGTTACGGTACTGGGGAACCGGGCTTTTGGCAACCCTGATAAGGTTGGAAATGCATTCGGCCAAATCAAGTTATTTATGGGTGGAACCGCGGATAATCTCGCTACCAATACGTCCTACAACTTTTTCTCAGAATATGCCAGTTCTTATGGGCTTATGATCAACATAGGCTACGGAATTTCGTCCCAAAGCCAACAACAAAAAAAACTCAAAAATAAAAATTCCGACGCAAAATCAGGCGGATTTGCACTTTCGTTCTCGTATCTTTCCAAAAGACTGAAACCCAACGACTCCACCTCGATAGATCCTGGGGTACTGCATTGGAAAACAGGTGGGGAATTGATTATTTTCCCTAACAACATTCTTTCAATCCGTTCGAATATCAATGGTATGTTTGTCGGGTCCCAATTCGAAAAAATTAAGGAAAACTATAAGATGGCCAAAGACGTCCATTGGTTTATCGACGCGGGGCTTTCAACCTATTTATCCCTTGCAGAAAACCAAAAACTGTTCCTACGTCTGAATCTAGACTTTATTATTACGACCAAAGATATGAAGGACTTTATCAACACGAAAGACAAATTCATTCCCCAGTTCAAAGTTGATATCGTAAAAAATTTCTAATGCCAGCCTAAATATATACCTAACTGTTCTACAAACATTTTTAACTTTTACCAACATCTCTCATGACCTTCGTCGAAATCCTCTCCCTCATCCTGGCCATCCTGAGTTTTGCGCTGATTTTCTACATCGGTATTACAAAAGATGTCCTTAGATCCAATGGCCCGAGCACGCCGTTCAGTTTTCATAAAGTTCAGGCTTGGTTGTGGACGCTAGTGATCTGTCCATGCTTCGCACTCAATTGGGGCTTTCTGCACGAACACATCCCAACCATCAATAAAACGGCTATGATTCTGCTGGGAATATCATTCGGCACTGGGCTTACGGGTGAAATCATCAATGCAGTTCACATAGGCGCACCGGTACCTGCAACAGGCCTTAAAATGCTCTCTCAATCCAAGTCGTTCTGGATTGACATTCTTACCGGTGACGACGGACAAATATCGATCGGGAGATTACAGCAATTCATTTTCACTATTTTGTATGTAGTGATCTATCTCACAATCTTCTTTCCCTGCATGCGTTACCCCGATTTTGACGACAATGCCTTTATCCTAATGGGTATCAGCACAGGCACCTTCCTTGTAAGCAAAGGATTACATAAGTAACCCTCCTCTCTGATAGTAAAGCTGCATTTCTAAAAGGCCAATAATTAACCACTTAAACTCTATTCTATATGCCGTTCATTGTTAAAAAGAAAGATGCACCTCAGGAGTCCGGCACCTGGACTCACATTCCCATGGAAGAAGTGATCAAGCTCAGGCAAAATTTCATTGACCGTCACAAAAAACTTCATGAAGCGAATGGACCTAATTATTCTTACGACTTCGAACCCATCATCATCGACTCGAGCTTTTTCAACGAGTTAGTTCAGACGGCTTCGACTGGCCACTACCTTGTTGCACATTACATCGGAAACCCTGATCACAAGACATTAAGTCTCGCCCTTTGCATCAAAGTAAAAAGCGTCCAAACAAACCAAGATGACACGCGAATCGGACTATTTTCTGATGTGAACGGCGCTTACATTCGTGTTGATGATTTTAACAAGTACCATATCAACTATCTTGTTCGCCGAGGTATCTGCGCTCACTTCGTTCGCGAATTTGAGTATGACCGCGAAGGGCGGGCGCATGAAGTCACTCGGGAAATGAAAGAGGCCGTAGACAAAATGTGCCATAATTCCCCACAGATCTATGCCTATTTTATCTTGGATGACAAGATAGACGGTAAGTATACATTGAGTATTGTGTTTTCCGACACAAAAATACTTTCACAAACCGACGATGCAACACAAAAAATTGATTTTAGAATTTACGACGCCTATGACCACGGTGCTGCCTGTTGCCCAATTGGATAATCACACTTTATGACTCTTTATGTATATTTGGTTTTTTTGTTGAATTGTTTTGTGGTAGGGATCTTTTTAAAAAAGGCCCTACCACAAAAACTACAACTCCTTTTTTGGCTGGTACTCGTCACTTTGATCGTGGAAGGAATTGGCACATATTATCTCAACGTTCTTCGCAGGCCTGCTGGGCTCGCCTACCGCCTCTACCAACCTGTTGAATATCTGTTAATGGCAGCCTATTTCTTCCACATCATCAGCTTCGCCAAAGTAAGAACCGTCATATTGGCTTCGATCCCGATCATTGTTATTACTAATATCATCAACATTTTGGTAGAAAGCGACAACCGGCTTTTCGGGACGTATTCTTTTCTAACATCAGCTATCTTATTATCCGTGTGGAGTATCATCTATTTTTATCAGCTCATTCAGGAGGCAGAAATCAGAAATCCCGCGCGTAACCCGGATTTTTGGATCTGCACCGGGATACTGTTCTTTTACGCCGGTACGTTTTTTCTGATGGGTTGTATCAATTATATTTATAAAAATAATACCAAACTTGCACAGGAACTTTACGTTATTAATCATCTTCTTAACTGCATTCTATATGGGATGATCACTTACGGATTCATATGTCAGGCCAAGTATCAGAAGTCGTAATCATTGTTGCTGCGGGAACCGTTGTGATATTCCTTCTTCTCACCTTTCTGTTGACCATGTTTCTCATTTTACAGCGAAAGCAATTGGTTAGTCAGCAAGAAAAAGCTGCGCTCCACACGCAATACGCCAAAGAAATAATTCAGGCTCAGGTTGAAATACAAAATTCTACGCTTCAACAGATAGCCGAAGAGCTTCACGACAATATCGGCCAGCTACTTTTTGTGGCAAAAATCAATATCAATTTGCTGGAAGAAACAGAACAGAACGATGAAAACAATCAACGTATTATACAAATTAATGAAGCGATAGAACTCTCAATTAATGAAGTACGTGCTCTCACAAAGAGCTTCGACGGCGATTTTGTACGAGATTTTGGATTACAAAATAGCTTAGATAACGAATTGGCAAGAATTCAAAAAACTGGTACCTATCAGATTGCCGTAACCGTACGCGGTGAACGTTATTCGCTAGGTTTCGAAAAAGAAATTGTGCTTTTTCGAATTTGCCAAGAAATCCTCAACAACATCATGAAACACTCAAAAGCTAAAAATATTGCAGTCGTCCTCGAATATGAGGTCGAAACATGGCTACTGTGCATTTCGGACGACGGCCGGGGATTTGACCACCAGTTCATGACGCAAGGAGATTTGCAGCATTCAGGATCGGGGCTTCGAAATATGCGCAGAAGGACTGAAATGCTCGGAGGCAACTTTACACTTGAATCCGGTTTGGGGAACGGCACCAAGATTCAGATCGTCCTACCCCGACCAGCAATAACTAATGGCTCACTATCATGAAAACACAAATTGTCATCGTTGACGATCACGAACTGATGGCAAAGGCCCTGTCCAGTCTTGTTCAGAAATTTGACCAGTATGAGGTAATTTATGAAGTTGCGAGCGGACTGGAACTCATCAGACGATTCGATCTCGGCATGGTGCCACAAATTGTCCTATTGGATGTCCACATGCCGGAAATGGATGGTTACGAGGTAGCCAAGTGGCTAAGAGACAACTATCCGACTGTACGTGTGCTAGCATTGTCGATGAACGACAAGGAAGAGGCAATTGTAAAAATGCTAAGAAATGGTGCAAGTGGTTATCTTTTGAAGGGATGTAAACCTCGTGAATTCAAGGCGGCGTTGGATTCAATCACTTCAAAAGGATTCTATTATAGTGAATACATTACCAGCCATCTTATCAAAAATCTTAACCCAACAAAAGGAGCAGATCCTGTTAAGGGATTTGGACTTAATGAAAGGGAGTTAACTTTTATTCGAATGGCATGCAGCGACCTCACTTATAATGAGATTGCAGACAAAATGTGCGTCAGCCCACGTACAGTCGATGGTTACCGAGAGTCTGTGTTTCAAAAAATGGATGTTAAAAGTAGGGTTGGTATGGTAATAAAAGCTATGAAGAATAACTTGCTAAGTCCTGAGTGAAGTAATTCCCGTAGAGACTTTCCAAAAGAAGAGCCAACAAAGCAATTGACTGACTATGAATTATTTCATTTACACACCTACTGGAGACTAATTATTCAGTGCCATTTCAGTCGCCTAAGCATCTGATAAAACGTCAGAAAGATCAAAACTCCTAAATCAATCGCCCGAACACCTAACAATCCCTTGTTAAGTTTACTTCCGCCTTCGTCGAATTTGAAGATACACCTAATAAAATGCGAGAATACCGGCCGTTTTCATATTTAAATGTATATAATCCTGTAATTTTCATTTTAAATAAAAAAAAATGTATCACATTTGGTAAGCATGAATCTCATACTGACGTGCAATTGTAGGCTTTCACGGATCCGGGGAAGCCTACATTAGGTAACAGGTACGGCCTGAATAAATTACGCAAAGACCTGGACTATTTGTTTAAATCAGTACCCCAAATTAAGCGTCGATTTCACCATAAAAATTGTGTTCTAAAACTGGAATCGGGTCATGCCACACACTATACCGAGGTATTAGCATACTTTGAGGCCATGAAGAAATACGATTCCTGAATACACCTACCAATACGTCGGCAGATTTCTATAGAAAAACATCAAAAATCTCCTGTGCCGCTTGAATATTCGAAGGGAAGAATCTTGACCAACGTTCATCGCTATCTCAAATATAGTTGTAAGATAGATTTCAATTCACCATTGATAAAAAAACTGTCTCCATGAACGAAAAAAATATGGCACCCCTTGCATATCTTTCGTTCCATAAACTATTTTCTCATTGCTATCATAAAGTAGAACATGACCTTGCCCATTTAGTTGATTTTCCTGATACACAGCCCAAAAACCATTGTTGCTTTGTATAACAGTCTCTGTCCTCGACGCCATTGAATTAAACCAATTTTTCATATCTAGGGCACGAACTGGTCGAGCATCTCCACTCTTGGCTACGGAGTCCCAATCACACCACTCCGTGATATTTCGATTTCTTGCACTTTTTTTAAGTTCACTGTAACCCGCTTTAATAAACGCATCGGATAAAAAATGGGCACAATTATTTTCTTCCACATCAGTCAAAGTGCAGCAATTACTGAAATGCGTCGCTACAGACGCAAGAGAACCTGCAACAGGTAGCGAATCTAGAACTACTTTGATGTCTTCGTCCGTTGCCGACCGGAGAGAGTGCCCCAATTCGCTCCGATGAATTGGAGAAACATCTTCAATTCGCCGCGATTTTTCTCTATCTCTGTTTTCAACTAGAAACGGCTTAGTGATATACGCTGAGCTTCCACATTTAATTTCTAGCTCCGTTCTTCCACCAGAAAGTCTCAATTCTTCTCTTATATCATCTTCATTAAATGAGTAAAACACACCCTCATCCGATATCAAAATCACACGACCCGGCATGTTGTTATCGGCAATCTTATATCCAGAAAAAAACATACCTCTCTGCGTTATATTTACCTTATTAAGTGCTTCTGAAAAATTGATAAAACCAGATTCTTCACACTCAACCTCAGCGAGCTTTTTTGCCTCATTATCATTCCCAGCAGTTACTTTAATCTTTATGCTGCTCCCGTTATCTTTTGTACAAAGATAGACATAGTCAAAATTTCCAGGAGTACCAACTGCCGTTTTCGATTCTTTTTTACATGTGCACATAACCGATTCGTTTCGTATAAAATAATTGCACTCAATACCAACCTGATAATTCAAATAGTTACGGAAGCACCCTCAATTTCCAAAGCGGATGCATCAAACCAAAAGTCGTGACACAAAATATCATCGTTAACCTACTTTGCGTGCAGATCATTGGTTGCACCAAAACAGTTCGAGTTCGATTTCATCTGACCTGCCAGTCAAACGTCAGCTATTTAACGCATTCCTCATTGATAGCGCCCCTTGGAAGAAAAAGTCTATTACCGAGCAACAAACATAGTTAGTCGTGCCGCCCAAGGATTTTTAGAAGACTAACTCTCCTAAATTAATCATTTTCTATGTTTTTTTACGATACCTTTCTTTGAGGAAGGTCTTAGTAATGGCATTTCTATTTAACAACTGCTGCAGTCACATCTCATCTACGCTTATCAAGCTTCACGACCAGCTTTGAAGAGCAAATTCGCACGAGGGGCGAGCATGAACGGAAGACTTGAAGCGGTTAGCCACTGTATCAATAATTTCAGAAACACAGCTATCTAATTATCCGATACGTCACCCCACCAAACTTTGAGAGGTAGTATTCAGACTCATGTAGTGTTTTTAGGTTTAATGTTTTGCTGAGCATTAAGGGGATTTAGTGCATCGACTTTATTCACTCTGGCTTTTTTAATTTTCGGACTAGTTTTAAAAATTGTAGCTGCTGTAAACAAGGGAAGGTCATTCTCATTAGACTCGTCATTGTAAACTGTCAGAGCTAACGCAGGAAAGCCATTTTTGTAAATACCGTCAAAAAGTTTATCCACCGGTGAAATAGAAGGCTTAGCTCCCTTTGCCAACTCCATTTGACGTATTAATACGACTGGTATTCCGGCCTCGCGGTATTTATCCAAGTCTGTCGTATTAATCAGGAATTTCACAGTCGACTTGTATGGCAGGTTGAGTGTCTCAATGGTATCGAATACTGTTTGCAACTTAAGCCCGTCATCCATTCTAATGGGTGCATCGATTTGGATGTGTAGGCAGGCCCACATAGATGGCGTTACAGTGTCGGTTACATAAATAAACGCGTCATTTTCAGCACGTCTATTGCGAACTGCTTTGATTTCAGGTTTTACAGCAGTGATACGATTTGTAATCTGGAAAACATCGAAACCGTCCCCATCAAGAATAATGTTGATGCTCCCTGGCTCTTGAACCAACTTAATATTGAAAGGAATCACCGAAACGGGTTTTGCTATCCATCCACTGGATGACTTAAGAAGTCTAAAACGATATGCTTTTTCAGCAATGGTTTTGACTCGGGAGCTGGGTTTGGAGAGCTTCATCTGGTGCGCGAAGTCGTCTATAAAATCGGTATCAAGATAGCCTTCGGCATCGAAACGAGAAGACCAATAGGCGATAAACCCTTTGAAGTTCCGAATGTTTGCAACAGTCCTTAAAACGCCGTTATCCCTGATCCTAAGATTTAGGTCTAACTCATCATTAGCTTCGTACGGATCAGCCAGTTTCAGAAAATAGTGCCATTTTCCGAGATCCGGGGTCGACGTCCAGGTCAATTTACCGGATCTTGGCAATTGTGCAGTTTTATGTTCGATAATAATCGGCTTTGGAGGAAACACACGGCGAATGGTTGGCCACTGCTCATCTGGATTGGCATGCTTTGTGCTAATGATAGAATTCAGCTTGACTGGTACTACCAGCTGTATCCAAGTCGACTTCTCGATATCCTCGATCATCGGCTGTATATCCGTCTCGATATGGGTGATTTCAGGAGCGAATTCAATGTCGATATTTTCAGATGGTTCAACTTGGTCGAAAAGGATAGCCCAGTTCGGCTGTGGAAGATCGAAATCAAGCTTGGAGGACACTATATTGTATTTCTTGTCTTTCTGAACACCCACCGTAAAGCGGTAGCCACTTAGCTTAGATTTGATATCGTCTGGTACAAAAGCCTGTAGGCTAATGATACCGTCGTAAGCATAGAAATTCTCGAGTCGTTCCAACAAAAGAAATCTAAACTCATCACGGATCTTGCCTTGTTGTACGGATGAGACCTTTTTATCGATATTGTCAGTCCTCTCGTTCAGCTCTGATTCTACAAGAGCTTTTTTAGCAGTTACCAGCTTCTGAACGTATGCGGGCTCGGTTATGCTCTGAAGTCCAAGTGTGCCGATCCGGGTAGGAGAAAGCAAATTATCAATTTTGGTTAATACTTTGCTCAACGCAACATCGAGATCAATATCGACAAAGCTATATTCATGAGCCCCTTGCATAGTTGGTGTATATTTGCCCGCATAAAGTTGGTTACTGTACGGGGTAATACCAAAGTAGTTTTTTCGCGGCAACGGAGAAGATGGCATTCCGATTGCATTCAAATAATCCTTCCTGACTAGAAAAAGTACCTTGGCACCGCCCACATCGTTGCCAAGTCCGAGGCAATAAGGGCTCATTCCAGAACTGATTGCGTCGTTGAGGGGTCTAATTGTTTCTTTTTGTAAAACAGGTGTGCTCGTTTGATTTCGGTCAACGCCTTCTTTGGGATTTGTTGCCACCACATTATAAGTGGTGTTTCGCAGTAGTGCCTTATCCCAAACAGTCGCTGGAAGTTCTACGAATAGCTTATCGTCAGTGGGGCGAGAAATAGTTATTTCCGGGGCAAGGATTTTGGTAAAATCGTCATCTCCAGCAATGTTAAAATATATGCCGGTGCTTTCTTTCTCTTTTGGTGTGTCGATATTTGCAACTGCATATGTAAGGAAGCTTAACAACAAACTCTTAAGGTCTGTTTGAATAGCATAATTTAGCTTAACAGTTACCCTGCCATCTGTCAATTGTGCGATAATGGTGTGGAGCGTGTTAAGAATCTCGGACTTATCTTCGTCAGCTATTTCCTGTCCCTTAGGAAACGCCGTCAACTTTAGCTCGAATACCAGCTCATTGTTTTTGAATTCGTGGAACCAGTAACTGCAAGCGACGACAGGCCATGAGGTCATTGGGATCAATTTGTCAAAATAGACATGGTTGTAATCGAGCAGCTGCTTAAGGTCTACCGCTCGGAAGCCAAAAGTGTCGCGAACGCTAAACTTGAGTTTAAAATTCTTACCAACGTTCCTATAGCGATCGATGTTAGCTACGTCACTGACCTTATGTAGCGGTGAAACATGCGAGTAGGTTAGTTTTCCCGCGGTTTGTATGTCGTTTGCATCGCTGTTTTGCTCCAACGGCATCAGTGGCAAAATCTTGTCCTTATTTATATCTGTGTTATTCACGATCTCAAATTCCACCGGAAGATATTTATCATGTCCGGCAACAACATCCGGTGTGGACCTTTCTATACTAAAACCGAAGCAGTGTGCTGGTAATTTTGGATGGTATTCGCGGAGTGGCTCTAATGCTTTTGTTCCGCCATCTTCACTGAGCAACTGCATCACTTTTACAGACAAGCTACACGTATATTTGTCGAGATCCTTGAATAGATCAGCACTGTTAGCCACTTTGAGATAATTATGTATGCCGGAAAAAGGTTTGTCTGCTTCGGATTCAAATGAGAATATTAGTGTGTACTCCAGTACAGTCCTTCCTCCAACCGCTCCGGCCATTTGAGCAAAAAGGACTGAGTCTGGGCTTTCTACAAGGTGGTATCCAGAATTATTCGTTGTAAGAGCCTGCCAGAGTAATTTAATGAACGTCTTTTGCTCAGCAAGGCTAGCGACGTAGGACTCATCTTCAACCAACCGCGCTGTAATTGGACGATCAAGTATAACAGGTGGATGTGTTTTTGGCGACAGGTTTGCACGTATTAGGAGGGTTTTTCCCTCTTCACCGGCTTTGATAAGCGGTAGCAATTGAACTATGTTGTCCTTTTCGCTTTTTAAGTAAATTGTAACTCGTTCGAAACGTAGACCCGACTCCATCACTTTGTGCATCAAGATAAGGTCATCAGCATATACATTGATAAGTTCAGCCACTCTTGTTTCTCCATTTACAATGTGTGGTTTCACCTTCGCAGCAATCTGAATGCAAGGCGTAAATGAAAGTGGTGCGGACGAATTGTCACCATTGTTAATCACAGAAAGATCAAGAGCCACCCTATCTTTCTTAAAGTATTGAGCAATCTTGATCGGCACATCAAAGAATCTAGTCAGTACGCCGCCCTCATGGGTATTAGTGATACTATTGGCGACTCCCAATTCGACCTTAGGCAGTTCAAAAGGGGAGGTTTTCTGTACGGATGTAAACTCTTCTATTAATTTATCGAAGTCAGTAGATAGGCTCTTTCGTCCAGCATCAGCGAATTCGTCGAGGCCGGCTTGATCTGTGAATAGGTCATTCTTTAAGCTTACCGATATTGTGGTGCCAGCCTTTGTCAACTTTATATCGGCAGTTGCAATATCCGGTCGAGGCAGTATCTTATCAATTCTATTTGTAAGGTTAAGTGCTTCGTAATACGCCTTAGTTTGGTTGCCGGTTATCACATCGGGCAGACGGAGACCATTGTTATAAAAATAATTCAACTGCCCGATCAGAGATTCGAGATGATCGTTGAATATCCATTCCCCCGTATCAGAAAACAGTTCCGCCAGCTTAATTTCGGGGTCGAAATCGGGCCTGTTCCGGTTTTCCGGCTTTGCACATAGGAAACTGTAAAATGCTTCTATAGAAAGAAGCCCGATTAATTTAAAATACTCTGGTAGAATGAAGTCTTCTCGGATGTCTTTTAGACTAGTGGCTGCAATTTTTTTTGTTTTACTCCTGTCAATAAACTGGGTAACATATCCATCGAAGTGTTGGTTGATCTCCTCTATCTGCGCGTCAGTGTACATCTCCTCCCTACGAACATGAGTTGATACGTCAGTACTTCCAGCTGCGTCCACAAAAAGACCACTGAGTGAGATTGTGAAACCGGTCCTGTCGGTTGTAAAAATCGTACCACCTGTCCCTACCACTTTGAGACTTGACGTCATTGGCACTGGCACCATCCTAAAAGGGCACTCCTTTCCGCCAGCTTCACAGTTTGCGGTTGTATTCAACGCAATATAGCTATCAATCTCTGTTTCGCTAAATAGAAAATTATCACGCAGAAAAGCCCGGTCCCCTAGATCGTTATAGCCAGTAAAGATCACAGGGGTAAAAGAATTGACTATGAAGGGGGTATTGTTTCCATTGGCGCCTTCGAGAAAGACCTCGCGTAGCTCAGAATATGTCTTTAGGCCAGTGTTGAGTACGGCTGTTATGATAGGCCTGATGATTTGATCTTTGAGTACGTTAGTGCGCGAAAATTGCAACTTGCCTCCGTTGAATGCACATCCAAAAAAGTTGATAGCGAGCTGGTGAACTAACATGTTGCCTTTTTCGCCAGTCTGAACTATAGCCGGAATATACACGACAGGCACATTACCAAAGGACACGTTTATCGGCCCGTGTACAAGTTTCGCGACATTTGCTTTTGATGCCAACAGCCCTTGATTACCGCCGCCAAGAGTATACGGAAATCGCACAGTAGCTTGAAAGGAAAGGTGGATCACAATGCAAATCCGTTTGCGAAAAATTCGGAAACAACAAATCGTAACGCTTACATTTACCTTCACACTGCCTTCGATATAGATAGGCACAGGCTGTAATTTGCTATTGATCAATGCTAGGAGTAACCCAAATTCTACGCGCAAAATGACGTGAATGGCGGCTTTTATGATCTTGAAGTCAACATACCCTACTAATTCCGCAATGGCGCCGACTCGCCCTCGCAGTGCAAAGTGATCTGGAAAAAGCTTTTTGATGCTGCGCTGTCCCTTGTTGAAGGCGAACGCACCCTCCATTAGACCATAAACGCTGATAGAGGCACCTACGTAAAAAATACCCTTATCTATATACGCACCTATACCTATGCGAAACGCAAATCCTGCTTGAATAATGTTGCATCCTTCGCCGGGCTTACTACTAGGATTGTTCGGGTCCTTGGGTAATAGATGCAGGTATTGTGCAAAAAGGGAAAACGAAGCATTGCGCAAGCTGGTTATGTAAAACCCTGCCCAGCCAACAAATGGTCGTATTTGAATTAGGCAAGATCTAGCCCAATCGTCCGTCGACCGTGGATAGCCGATATCACCGCGCCAGTCACCGTTAGTATAGAGATCGACATCAAGCACTGGAAGAGTCACCGCAGCCCCGCCCATATCGATATTGCGTATCGCGGGGTCTGGGGCAAGTTCCTGAGACCATACCCCAAGATCGTCGGAGACCTTTTTATACATTATCTCCACGTCCAGCAATCCGACAATGCGGAGAAACACGCCATAGAGGACGGGATCATTAAACACAAATTTGAGATCAAGAACATCCTTCCAGGAATCAGAGACAATGTTTTCTGATCCTACAAGCCAGTTCCGTTCAGGTGAATAAACAGTCTCCGGAAATCTTTTTGTTTTACAGGCATCTTGCTTCGGATCGAAAACTCTCTTCATCGACGTTATAGCCTGATCCACACTGGTAATCCCGAAAAGGTCCGGGATTCCGACTCTTTGCCCAATGCCGAGCGTGAGCTTATTTCGGGTCACATCATCGTCTGACCCAGTTGTATAAGACAATAGCCAAGCGACCTTACTGCCTTTGCCAGCAAAGATTAAAGCGCTGAAGACGTTATATTTCGACGGCATCTCCATCCCTAGGACGCTTAGTCTTGCATTAACAAGCCTTAACATAAATTGCTTATTTATTTGGCAAAAATCGGCCTTTTCAATATCGAGCTTTAATGCCCCGAAAAGGTCGATATGAAAGCCGGACGTACTAGGCCCCGAAATTTTTAAACCCATAGCAAACCCCCCGCCGGTACTCCACCCAAAAAGCAGCTGGCCTTTTAGCGCCTTCAGAGCTGCCAGATTACCTAGTGTTCCAAGGTCAAAATCGAAGATGAACGAAAAAAATGAAGTAATCCCTGCTGGAATATTTGGTCTGCGAAATCCAGGAAGGGTAAAAAAATCATAATCAATACTAAATTTTCCTGCATTGTCATGTGTCAGTTTGAAGCCTTTGAAATGACTAAAACGTATAGGAAAGCTGCTAAGTAGACCTTCGCAATCAAAATCGATCTGCGGCAAAACAAAAAGCTTTGACAAGTCGAAGCTGACCACAGGTAGCTTAACATCGTCAACTTTAAACCTAAGTCCAATATTAGAGAAGTCAATGCTCTTAATCGAGATCAACTCGGGAGTCTTCCAATCACTCAACTTTGCACTTGCGTCTATATCAAACCGAAAATCTTGTGCACCAGCGTCATAAGAAAATCCTATTCGGTTAACAGTAATCGCTTTTAAAATTGCGTCAGCACCGAAATTAATGCTGCTACTTAGTTCCGCATTGAACAAAAACTGTCCCGTATTATCTCCGTTCTTTTGGTAACTACCTTCAAGGCGGATCAAGTTTGGCTTTTTGTCATTTCTCCCATCATCGCCGTGCGATAGAACAAATGGATCGAACTTAACAGAATCTTCAAATAGTTGGTGCACTTGAAGAAAAGAAAATGCTTCAAAAAAACTGATTTTCGAATTAAAGAATCGTACCTTAAGCTTCGACAAAACGAATTTCCAAGCAGTGTTATCCAAATACTTCGAGACTTTCTTATAGTCCGCATCATGCTCGAATGGGTTATAGTCGATCATCCCATAAAAGGATGTAGATGATATGGACACTTTAGAACTCGAAATTTTGGTTTTGTTTACTGGAAAGGCTACATATTTAAAGTTCATCTCCGTAGTGAGAGCGATTTTTTGATTATTATCGCTCTTATTAAGTCGCTGAGAACTCGATAGTCCTCCGAATATTCCTGGAAGGTTTTTGGTGCTTCCTATAGGAACATTCAATATTAATACTCCATTCCAATTAGGGTCTGAGAATATTCGATCATTGAAATATGGATCGTCGATGTCGAGCAAATTTCCATCACTGATTTGCCGCAACACCTCTTTCAAAGACTTTTGGTTGCCTAGTATATCGCCGTTATTGGACCATTTCGTAGTGTCTTTCAATAACTCCATAAGTGGCCTCTTATGAAATTTGAAGATAATAATGGAATTATTGTGTTCATTGGGGGTTGCCCTATTATAAAATGGTGTGATATCTACCTGAAACACTTCGTCCAGCTTCGAAGATGTGTTTACTGCGAAATGAGCCTTGAGCTCAGCACCATTATACTCTTTATAAAGCCCTGGAGTCATCACAAAGAATACTTCATCTTTGCGAATCGACGCATCCAGATCTTCTCTATTGTCAGAGATCGTGAATTGAAACGTTCCGAGACTCCTTGTGGTCTTATCAAATCTGTTTTTTGCCTCGTTCTTTATAAGGTCATAGCTGCTCCCTTGCCTAAGAAAACCTTGCGGCGTTATATACGATCCGGTTGGAGATAAAAGCTTTTTTCCTTTTGCATTAGCAATTACTTTTTTCAATCGCACCTTTCGGAATACTTCCTCAAGTTCCCCAAAATCCGTATCGTCACGAAAAGTGAAAGTCGGAATAATTGGTAAACTGATGGGCGCAATCAAATTCGCTCTATTGACAAATGTATAGGCTGTCTCAGGTGCATTGTTAAGGAAAATAGGCGCCCTTTCAGAATCTAAGCAGTACTCCCTCTTACCGACCTCCAGCAAAGATGTCTTAGAGTCGCCCCTTTCATCAAGGTCACCTTCGGCCTTGTTGATGCTGACCTTGTTCGTTTCCCGGAAGGTCAATCGTATGCCAGACATACCCCTTTCCTGGGCAAAAGCCTCGGTACCGCTAAATCCGGCCAACAGTTGTTGGGTGTCTCCGCTCTCCGAGTACAATGAAAGAGTCTCACCGTCTTCAGGAATTAGAAAAAAACGTTTTGAAGCGCTATCGTAGGCATTGTATTCTAGCGACGCTACTCTACAAAGGGTTTTGCCATTTCTTCTAATGCAAAATTGTCGACCGTTTTCATCTGAGAAGTTAGTTAGTGTATCGCCTCTGAACGCAACCTCCGCATAACTTGAAAACAAGTCTACAAAATTGGAGACGATCTTAAACGGTTTAAGGCTTACGAATACATCCGCATTTTGATTATAACTATCCTTATCAAAATAATGAACTTTTACTGACCTTGGAGAGGGAGTATTGTCCTGGTCGATAAAATAGGGTGAAACAGGCTGCAACATTTCCTCACCTTTTTTGCGCAATAGTTGGAAATTAACGGCTCCCACAGAGTGACGTGCGGCCATGACATACTTCCCAATTTTAATCGTGGCATTCGTCAGTGAAATAATTATCAACCCAACCCTACTTTCCACGCCATGAGCAATGAACTCAAAGTTCCTTCCGACGGGCGGCTCAATGGTCAGGCATGTTTGGCTAGCATCCAACCTAATTTCCCCGCGCACGCCCCGGTGTAAAAGTTGGATATTGGGATCATTTCCACCGATGCCGAGATTACTAAACCCCAAAACCTCGCTTTGCCTTAAGTAGATGTATGATGCAGCGCTAACAGTTTCACTGTCAAAATCATCGAGCCAATATATTCGGCTAGAACCACTCATCTTCTCCAGCAATATTTGCCTCGTAAGGTCTGAATAGTCGATCGTATTCTTGTAAAAGACAAGCAAGTAATTCTCTGAATATTGACCTGCGAGAGCATCAAGCAACGAAAAGTCACTTATACGTTTGTTCGTAAAAACAAACAGTTTACAATTTTTTGCAGCATCAATAGGCAAAAAGTAGTTTAAGTTGGAGGCGTGCTGGCGGAATATCATGGCTTGTAAATAAGATGATCATTAGGCAGAAAAATCATTTTAGTCTTTGTACCTTGTACCTTCCTATATCCAATCTTAAATCTCCTGAATAGGGTAAAATTTCGAGGAAGCTGTGTGAGGTCACCTGGGCGAGTCTGAACACCAACTAGCGTTTGTTCACCATTTATATAAATACGTATCATTGGAGTTATTGACCCTCGCTCATTGAAAAATGATCGGGTAAAATCGCTACCACCTCCAAATAAATCATTGAAATTCAACTCAGATAACTGATCGCTTCTAAAGTGCAATAGAATTGGATTTCCAACTGCAATTTTTTTATCATCTTTAACGCTATACATACCTAGTGATGAAGTACGTGAAATGTCGTTGTTTCGCTTCAGTGGCGGATGAATTAAGCCCACATAATAAATACCTTTTAGCTCATCTGATGATTGAATATCCGCAAAAGATGATATCTTGTAAGTGTGTGGCTCAAAAATGTTTGTCGGAAGCCCGTCGGCGACCTTCGCGAACATGTTCTGGGTGATTGCTCCGAATTCATCGCGTTGAAAATAGAATAAGTTAGTTCCATTCCAGTTATATTGGAATTTCCTATCCGATCCGACTGATATTTCTGACTTTTCCACATTGTCAATCAACAAAGGATAATCATCATCAAGCAACATAAATGTATATTTACCCTCAGCAATTGTAAACCCTGTACCTGCTTGTACAAGGTCAATTGGTAACGGCAAATACTCACGTAGTCGTTTCGCCAATTGCTGAGAAAAACCCACTGGGAATACAATATCCGGTATACAAGCGCATGCACCCACACCTTCAACGTCAGCCAATGATTTTATCAATTCAATAAATAATAAGTCAAAATTCGCCTTCACGCTTTTCCTGACTAGACTATTAAAATCAAATTGCAACAACAGTTTAGAATTTCCCTTTTTCCAAATGAATCGCCACTTAAAGTTTGTTCCGATAAATTCACTGCATCTACAACCATTCACCGGCTTTTTCTCTAATAGATCAGATTTCCAGAACCATCCAATTCCATCATCTAATCGAGATATATCACTTGAGTATTTCCCGGTCAAACCATTGAACTCCAAATAGAAATTCCCGAACCTCTCTTTCAATGCGCCATTTTTTTTATTGAAGCACAGTTTGCTATTAGGGGGAATGATATATTCGACACCACTATTTTCCATTATTCGAAATCTCCTTTGTGATATCGTATAGTGAGGTATTGATATAAATATCAATAGTAGTATAACAACGGATTTTATCATTTGGCATCGTGTTTTTTTAACATGTTACTCCACTACATGTTGACTATCTTGAAAACTGAAGTGCTAAACCAAAAATATCACATCTGACAAAAAGAAAAAAATACCCTTCCACTACTAACCAACAAATTTCGCCTCCAAGAACTACTTTCATCAGTTAATACCCTTACTTATCATTCGTGCTAATTCATCGACTTAGCATCATATACAAGCAAATATGAGCCGCTTTACAGATAAAACGATCAAATTACATACTCCCATGCGTGGTAAATCTACCACCATTGCAGCAGCTCTGCAATACTGATTTTTCAGTATTTAACAAAATGTATATGTAAGTAAACCAGTTAGGATCAGAGTTTCCCCTAGGGATAAAATGGCCATCAAAGACTCAATGGATGTAGCTATTCTATCAAATTATGCAGGCGTATCGAAAATCTGACGCTGGTGTCTGCATCATTATTTTACTAAATTCACTTCCTGAAATCTCTCAATCATCTCCCAATTTGTAATTTTACTGCGAAAGACGTTAAGACCTAGGGTAGGCGATCCAAATAATTGAACGGACATGAATCAACTCAGAACATACAGCGATGAGATCTACAGCCTATGAAAATTAGATAATGTGATGTCTGAGAGCATAACTTATGACCGCACCTATATTATTTACGTTAGTCTTTTCTATCATCTTTTGTCTATGGGTGTTTACGGTATGACAGCTGATATAAAGTTGTTCAGAAATATCTCTACTTGTCTTTCCCTGGCATATCAGCTTCAAAATCTCAGTTTCCCTTGCCGTAAATTTCACTTTTCCCTTCCCTTCTGGTTGCGAAGTTGTTTTTCGAGACTTATGTTGATGTACCAAGTCGACGAGTCTCGTATTCAAATCTCCAAAATTAGATTCGGATTCAAAAAACAAACAGCTTATCACTTCTCTGGGATAGCCATTAGCATCTTGTCGAAAGATCCAGCTGTGCTCACGAACATGCACACATCCACCAGAATAACTAATAACTCGGTAATCGGATATTCGGAAACAACTCATCGATCGCCCTTCTAAAATTTTATCAATCTCGCTGTAGAAATGTTGAACACCGTCAGAAACACGATTGATGTCCTCTGCATGAATAGTTGCCTCATGCATAGAAAGACCATTATGCAAATAATCTTGCCAACAATAGCCAGAGTATGTGCTGATATTTTTGGTTAAAAAACTAAAGCGTTTACAATCTCTGTCGACAATCCAAGTTACACATGGAAGAAATTCAAAAACAGCAAGCAAATCGGACCATAAGGACGCGTCCTCATTCTGGAAAGCGTCGGCAAAAACAGGCAATGTTAGGACTTTTTCCATTTTGTCGTTCACAGGGTTTGTCTAATCATCAAGCTAGTTCACTAACCGACATTTAACAAAACTGCTCCTTTAAATTTATTATACGGTATTGCCGGAAGCTCGAATCGCAATGGTCACATGTAGCAACTTTAGGCTTTAACGGTTCGTACCCCTGAAAGGCCAACTTACCGATTTTCAAGTACCCTAGGGTACTTGAGCCTCCGATGCTACGGACATACGAATCTATCTAATAAATCCAAAGGGGGCAAAGGCTCTGCTGACCGACAAGTGAACTAGTATCATAGTGGTAAAAGTACCTGAGTAGGGTGTGATCTTTACGGAGATCGGATGTCGGATTAAAGGCAAATCTGCTAACAGACAGAGTAGAATTTTCTAGGTCCTATCAAAAAACCATGACCGCAAGATCTTCCATTTTAAGGAGTCATCCAAATTAGTGTGAACTTCCAGTCGGCAAGCTAGCGACTTTAAGTGACATCCAAATACAAACACACTTGGCTGATACGACGACTTGTGAAAGTATTTCCTTTATTGTTAGTCTGGTTAGAAAAGACTGCTCCTGTCATATGCTCCCCTATATCGTGAAGGGAAACTCAAATTAAAAACGCCTCCTGAATACAGGCGACCTTCACTAGCCGCCAATCTCTGTTATCTTTGGCATTAGATAATATCTTCACTCACACGTTTCGTACCCTAGGACGGTTTTGCGCAAAAATTCACATTTAGAATGTGAGCGATGATACACTTGCCGATTTCTAGTACTATTCATGCTAATCACTGACCCTTAAATTACTCGTTTATGGCTCGGAATTGCGGACGATTTTGATCTCTTTGTTGAAAATTTCCATGAATCACGCAAGGCCTTTTGAAGTCAAAAATCAAGGTATTAACTTTACAAAAACACAGAATTACTACTCATTGATAATCAACCAGTTAAAAGAATAGCATTTATCGGGTTTTTTGACGCCTCGCGCATCGTGGAAGGGAATTTTAAGAAATCTGCATTAAACTGATTTTCAGAACGTTAACAAAACCGTTCGAATCTCTCTCTCTGCGAAAAAAGCTTCAAAAACCCTCAATGCATACAGTATTGAGGGTTTTTCTTTGTGAAATGTATTCGAATTCGTAACATTTTGGCTCTCTCATCGTAGCACTAAACGTGCTTGGCATGGCTCCCTTCGACTGGTTCACTAAACTATGGCATTGGCTTAAAACCCTTGATCCAGGAATTGGAGTTCTTGTGTGCGTTGCCGGGGCCGCCGTCTTCTCCCTTTTGGGTGGAGTATATGCATACCGTGGAGGTTTAGAGCAAGGGCGAAAGGACGATATTTTGTCAGGGAAGGTCGATCGAGGCAATGCAATTGGAAAAAGAGCAACTCCATTTTAGAAGACCTTCGCAAAAGGGATAAGGAACTCGAATCCGAAGTCAAGCTACTGCGAGAGGACAATCAAACTTTGAGAAAAGCGAGCATTGTTATCAATGACAACATAACCGGCGGAAGCAGCACTTGCTATTGGGAGTTCGTCCCTAACGAGTCTGATGCGCATGCTTCCTGAGGTGGCTCCGAAAAGCGGGACACATTTTTGCTGAACATGATGCAAAATGAAAGACCCAATGTTCGTAAAAACTCGTCGGAGTTACGATCCTGAATTCAAACAAGAAGTGATCAGAATGCTCGTTTCGGGCCGAAGCGCCAGGGAAACTTCGGAGGCTTTTGGAATTGCCGAGAATGTTCTCTATCGTTGGAGAAGAATGGCAACGAAAAAGACAAAATCGAACAGCGGCGAAAGTGGCAACGATAAAGCAGCGAAGCTAGCTGCGGAAGTTGCTAAGCTCCGTGCGGAAAATGAGCGCCTGAAAACTGACCGCGAGATCTTAAAAAAGGCATTAGGTCTCTTGAGCCAGTCCAACTCAGGGACGTCTATGAGCTGATATACTCGCTTTCTCGGACGCACAAGATCAATTATTTGTGCTCGCTTTTTGAGGTGAGCAGGACAGCATACTATCGCTATCGTCAAGGGAAGAGCCACAACGCTGATAAAAAATATAACCGGCCAAAGCATGAAATTCGGAAGGAATTTATTCAAAACTTCAAGCGATACGGTAGTAGGCGTATTAGAGAATCCTCGAAGCAAAAGGGAATAAAAATCGGGCGTAGGAAGATTGCTGAAATCATGCGTAGAGAAGGATTGAGAGCTATTCAGCCTCCGAAATTTATTCCAAGGACGACAGATAGCAGTCATGGGAAGCGGGTGTCTTCGAATCTTTTACTGAATCAGCCCAAGCCAAAGGCCCCAAATTGTGTGTGGGTTTCCGACATCACGTATTTGCCTCTTAAAGGGGGCAAATGGGCGTATTTATGCGTATGGATGGAGTTGTTCTCTCGTCAGGTAGTTGGCTGGCAATTGGCTGATAATATGCAGGAAAGCCTCGTCCGGGACCCATTGGAAGGGGGCTCTTTTGAGGCGCAGGGTAAAGCCCGGGATGATCATACATCGCCGGGCGACCCCGTCTGATCGTGGCGGGCAATATCTGTCGCACAGAATGAAGAAATTAATAAAGACTTTTAAGCTGAAACAGAGTATGTCCCGCGCCGATGATCCGTACGATAACGCCTCGGCCGAATCGTTCTGGAGCAGATTGAAAGCAGAGTTGAATATGCCGAAAGGTGGTTATGAGAGCCTCGAACAGTTAAAAACAGTCCTATTTGAATACATTGACGGATATTACAATACAAGAAGATTACATTCCGCTTTAAACTATCTGAATCCGGTAGCTTTCGAAGCCCAATACTATAGACAAACGGGATAAGATTTGTCGTTTTAAATATTTACTAACCCGCAAAAGTGTAAACCGAAACGGAACCACGTCATACGTTTTTCTGAAACAGAAGGAGAATTCCCACTTAGGGAAGTAGAAATACATATCGTCAACAATATTATTATGGTCAATCCCGAATTTTATGTGGAGTTCCTCTTTCAGATCAAAATGTCGTGCGATGGCTTGGGACTATCGCATTAACTGTGTAAACTTTCAATCGGGGCTGGGCAGAGCTTAAAGCCTGACCCTGTCTTCAAAAATAGTTAAAACCTGATCGCCGAAGCGACTGATTCAGGATCATGCCCCAATTCCGAATGGGCATGGTCCATTTTTTAGAAGCCTCTCTGAGCGCCAGATAGACGGACTTCAATACTGCTTCGTCATTGGGAAATGACAGCTTGTTCTTAGTGTACTTCCTAATCTTGCCATTCAGGTTTTCGATCAAATTGGTGGTGTAAATAATCTGCCGGATTTCCAATGGAAAATCAAAAAATACGGTCAGTTCATCCCAATTCTGCCGCCAACTTTTAATGGCGTAAGAGTATTTGCTATTCCATTTCGATTCCAGACTTTCCAAGGCAACCAGAGCTGCTTGCCTGGTGGGAGCGGCATAGATATCCTTCATGTCGCGGCTGAATTCTTTTTTGTCTTTCCAGACCACGTAGCGACAGCTGTTGCGAATCTGATGGACGACGCAGATTTGGGTAGCAGATTCTGGAAACACAGACCGGATCGTTTGGGTAAAGCCGTTTAGATTGTCGGTGGCCGTGATCAGAATATCCTGCAATCCGCGGGCCTTCATATCGGTTAATACGCTCATCCAGTAGGCCGCAGACTCGCTTTTACCCAGCCACATGCCCAAAATCTCCTTGTAGCCATCCCGTTTAAGACCGACGGCGATGTAGATTGTCTTGTTGATGACCTTGCTGTTTTCGCGCACTTTGAAGACAATCCCATCCAGCGGTCCGCCGCCGCGGCCAAACAATGAGGTAGACTGGCTCCAAAGGTCGGTTTTGCCAGCTGACAATATCCTCAGCTATCCGGGAGGTAATGCGGCTAATTGTAGAAGCCGAAACATCAAAATTGTAAACATCCTTGATCTGCTCTTCAATGTCAGAGATGCTCATTCCCCTAGCGTACAGCGAGACGATTACCTCTTCGATGCCATCAACCATACTTTCCCGCTTGGGGACGATCATGGGATTGAAGCTGGCGTCCCGATCTCGCGGCACACTGATCTCGGCTTCGCCATAGCTGGTCCTAATCTTCTTTTTGTCGTAGCCATTACGTGAATTACTGTTGGCCGATTGTTCGTGCTTGTCGTAGCCTAAATGCCCGTCCAGCTCACCTTCGAGCATCTTCTCGATGCCACGCTTCTGCAAATGGCCCAGGAAGTCATTGAGCGCGTCGCGGCTCTTGAACTGCTTTAAAAAATCATCCGTTAAAAGATCCTCTGGTCTCATAAGCTGTGTTTTGTTAAAAATAAAAAATCGGGATCAGTAACCCCGATTTTTCACTTACACAGTTTTTGAGATAGTGTCGATGGCTTTGTTTATGTCGGCTAGTTGACATTTCAAATTAGCAACAGCATTTCTATTGAGTGTAAGTTCCGAGCGAACCTCATTAAGCCGTTGAGTTAACCAAGCCTTTCTTCCCAAACATTCCTGAATTTGTCGTAAGCTATTGCCATAACCCACCGCCCATTCCCTATATGCATGCGTGTTCAATAACTTTTGAAAAAGGAAAAACGGAGGCTTTTGTTCCTTAACCTGAGCCAACACGCTTTCCAGGAGCCGAATTAAATTATCCGTTTCCCTCATTTGCTCTTTCAAATCACTTTCCTCACCGGACAGCGCGCGAATAGCATCTTCTGTTTTATTCAGTTCAGTTTCTAGTCGGCATTTTTTTGCTTTATTATCTTGGTATGCCGGATATTCATTATGGAAAATGCCGGCTTTTCGTTTAAATAGTTCGAACCCGTCAATTAGTATTTTCAGTTCATCTTTTGTATCGTCGAATTTTTTGTTTGTATATAAATGTCTGATCGCTATCCGGGGCCCTATAAATACTCCAAAGCATATCCTGAAAGCCGGGAATAGATTTCTCGGTGTCACCCAACCAAAACTTCCATTTGAAATCAGCCTTGTTTTGCGCGTTGCCAAGTGCTGCACTTAGTACGCCCCAGCTCTCTCCTTCAATGAGGCGCCCGGAGTATCGGGCAAAATGATCAGCGTCGCTAAATTCCACCCGATCTATCTTCTCGATCGACGGCAGCGCCTTGGTGATGTTCTCAACGGCTGTATTGTTATTGCTAGCCTCCACAATACCACTGTCACATAGCGAATCGGTCGTTACCCTAAAATATCCGCTAAAACCTTCCTCCCTTTCAATCCGTGTAAATTGTGCAAAAAGGTCATCCGGACCTGTCGTCATCAGCATTATGGCTCTTTTTACAACAATTTCGGCGGCTCCGTCTTGTAGTTCGCCGATGGCTACGTTTACGGCTCCCGCCTGGGCAGTATATAGACCATAGGCCGTTTTCGCCGGCCAACGTCCCATCGGTATAAAATCAGGCGAAATGGTTTTGCATAGAAGAGGCCTATTTACAACCAGGTCATCCCGGCCTTTCTCGTCCACTGTAACACTGAGGTATTGTTTAAATGCCTCCCCGTAGGCAGACTCGCCTTGTTCAATAAGCTTGTTCAGATCGTTGAGATAAAAACTGTTCAGAAAGCTAGTATCAGGCTCTGCATCCTTAGGCACTTCTTTAGCAATAGCAAAAACTTGTATCGGGATGTTATTCCAACCCTTTGTAATATCTTTCAAAAATCTTATTTCCTGTTCCAGTTGTCGCCAGGTTACAGATTCCCCTTTCCTTTCCGATGTTTCGTCAACAAATGGTGGAATATTATAGCGTACTTCAAAATCCGACTGAGCATCAGCTATTTTCTCTGGAACAGCTGCTAAACCTGCGTGATCTTCAAGACAATTTATCCCAAACATAAACGCCGCAGGGATGTAACTTTTGGGATCGGGGCGTCCATCCTCATCCAGCAACAACGCTGAAAAACAGGTATCTCCGACAATCGGCTCGTCCCAATCCGTCGGCATTTCTGCTACCTTCAGCAATGCTTCGATATTACCTGCAACTTCCTTTTTGGGTATTTTACCGAAAAGCAAAGTATAGCGCCATACATTTGTTTTTGGGTTGCGCAGCGGTTTCCTGCTTTGCCATGGAAAAGCAGAATTGGGTGTTAGGGCAAAAAAATCCTTATTGAAATCCGGCAGATTGAATACCTCAACATTGCGCCAGAAATTCAAAATATCCTGCTGTTTCAAGTCTGCTTCTATTAGTCCTTTATTTGTTTGTATAGAGAATTTGTATCCGAACCGCAACGCCATGGAGTCTACCTTAGCAGTCCAATGCAACCATAATGTGAGCCCTGACTTCGCTAATTTATAATTAATTCTCTACCATTATGACAATCGTCATTTTTCCTCACAAACTTCCTCACGTTCTTGCACATGATAGAACTAACCGAGTAATATTAGGATAGAAATTCGTGGAAAAATGGCAGGGTTTATGATCCGGCCATTTTTATTTTCTGTTACTTGAAGGAAATCACAAGGATATTGCTTGTGGCAGCCGTGGTTTTAAACCGCTCGTCGGCACGGATTCCCACCACCCAGACAATTTCGCCACTACCATTAAGCAGCACGGCGATCTTTTCCTTTTCGAAAAGGTTAACTTTGTTGTCGATCAGTAAATCGCTTACCTTTTTCCGTTTACCGCCCATTCCGAAGGGGTGGAAGATGTCCCCTTGCTGCCATCTCCTGACTGTCAGGGGGAATGAGAGCAAATCCGAATCGACCGCGATCGTTCTACTGTCGAAGTGGACTGAACTTCCGGCCGGTAATACTTGCAAACTGAACTTCGCTCCATGCCAGTCCAATGTTGCTCCCGGTTCCTCGATGGTCAGCGTCTCAGGATCGGAAGTTTGAAAAGATGCCTTTAATATCAGGTAGTCTCTGTCGACAAGCAATATGTGCGTTGGAGAGAAAAAGCGCTTCCCCGGGATTCCTTCCAGCGACGCAATGATGTTACGCAGCTGGCCGTATTGAAAGCCAAAATCTTGCAAAATGAACCACAGGCGGTAAGCGGGCTCCGCTTCGCCCAATATATCGGCGATCGGTATACGAAGGATACCAGCCTCCTCCCCAACAACTTGCGTTTTCCATCGCTCTAAATGTGCTTCAAGCAATACATTGGCCGCCCGGAGCCGCTCTGACGAAACATTAAATGTACTTTCCAGGGAGGGATTCAACTCGGCCAGGACCGGGATCACGTGATGGCGGATCTTATTCCGGGAGTAATCGTCTGTTTCGTTACTCCTGTCTTCCCGCCATTCAACGGCGTTTTCAGCAGCATATCGGTTGACTTCCGCGCGGTTTGAGAGCAACAGCGGACGGATCAGATGACCGTTGACAGGCCCAATACCCGTCAGTCCCGCTAGGCCGGTTCCCCGTGCGAGGTTGAGGAGCAAAGTTTCCAGCGAATCGTTCGCGTGATGTGCGGTGGCAATCCACTTGTAACCGGACTCACTCCTGATCTTCTCGAACCACTCGTAACGCAGTGCTCGGGCTGCCATTTGAGTTGAAATGGAAACACTTTTTGCGTAGTTTTTAACGTCTGGCCTTGTCACAAAAAACGGAAATTTGTAACGCATAGCCAGTTCACGCACAAATGCCTCATCACCATCCGACTCCTCACCTCTCAAACCAAAATTACAATGTACAATGCCCGCCGGAAGTCCCAGAGTATGAAACAGATGGGCCATTACCACAGAATCCACCCCACCGCTGACGGCGAGCAAAGTCGGCTGTCGTTTCAGATCCGGCGTGTGTTGGTTAATAAAAGTTAAAAACGAATCCAACATGAACCTGCGAATCGGATTTGGTGTACTTTTGAATAAATGAGAATGGATTTATCTCTTCGTCCGGATGGCAACGGGACAGGATCCAGCCAAAGGTAAGAGAAAGAAAAGCAACATGAACAAAAAAAATAGTGCGGGAACCTGCAACCCTTTTAAACTTTTCGGCGTCATCAATATCAAAAGAAATATATTTCAACTGACGTTCTTTGCCTTACTGATTTTTTCGCCTTATCTGTTCGCACAGAAAGCATTACCTCAGGCGCAGCCTATTCCCAGTGATAACCTGGTGGAGATCCTAAAGTCTGACGAGCTGGAAATTATCAACGAGCCCGGCGACGATTCGCGGCGGGTCACAAACGGCGTTTTCAGGCACAAGGGAGCACTTTTATACAGCAACCTTGCTATCCAGCACATCAACTCCAATATGATCGAGGCATTTGGCAATGTCAAGATCGTACAGGGAGACACGATTACAGTAACGGGGGATACGCTCTATTATTACGGAAACACCCGGCTCGCAATCGTAAGTGGAAGGAAAACAGTCTTGAAAGACACCAAAAAAACGTTGACAACCCGGAAAATCGAGTACGATATGGCCAATGGAATGGCCTATTACAAGTTGCCAGGCCGGACCGTCGACGAGGAGAATGTGCTCACCAGCAAGGAAGGAGTTTACAACACCAGCACCAAAGAATTTACGTATTACAAAAACGTAAAGCTGGTGAACAAAAAATACACGCTCACGACCGATACACTGCTCTACAACTCGATCACCAAATGGTCTTATTTCAATGGCAAGACCAAGATCGTGAACAAGGACGGCACGGTCGTAGGGACCCGGGGGCAGTACAACACGGAATCGACGCAATCAGCATTTCACACGCGCACGACGGTCGATAACGAAACGTACACGCTCACGGCCGATTCCCTGGTAGTCGATGGGAAATCGAATGACGGCAAGGGAAAAGGAAATGTGGTGATCGTTGCTAAAAAAGACAAAACCGTATTGAATGGCGACGAGGGATACTATTGGAAGACAAAAGGTTATTCCAAAATTTTTGGCCATGCCTATGTCAGAAATGTGGTATCCGAAGACACGCTCTACATTCGGGCCGACACGCTTTACTCTTTCGAGAACTCGCGTGACAGCACCCGGAAGCTGATCGGAGATCGCAATGTGTTTATTTACAAATCCGATTTCCAGGGAAAATGTGACTCGATCACCTACGACACGGCCGATTCAATCATCCGTTTCTTCCGCAAACCGATCCTTTGGAGCGATCAGCATTACCAAATGGAAGCCGATTCAATCACGGCATTCCTGGTCAGCAATGAGATCAACAGAATGCTCCTCAAAGGAAAATCTTTCGTGATAACGGAAGACACGCTTGTGAAGCAATTCAACCAGGTGAAGGGAAGGACAATCAACGCCTACTTCCAGACAGGAAACAAATTGAAGCAGGTTTTGGTAGACGGCAACGGGGAAAGTGCCTACTATGCAATAGATGATAAGCAGAAAAATATCGGTCTGAACAGGGTCGAATGCGGGAGAATGAACCTGCTTTTCGAAGACAATCGCATCCGGCGGATCGCATTCATCGGGAAACCAGACGGGAAGTTAATCCCCCCTTCGAAAATAAAACCCGCTGAGAGGCAACTGGAAGGTTTTAACTGGCGTATAGCCGAGAAACCGACGAAAGCCAAGACGACCTGGCAGGAAAAATAGATTTTATCAGAAATTACGGCGGTGTTGGCTATCGGCATGATTTTTTACCATACAAAAATAAAGTTACCCGGTCGCACAATATATTTTGAATATACAATTATTTCTCTATATTTTTGTAGCGTACTTTTCAGCTAAAAAAACACATAACGCATTAGTAAAAAGTATCCGATTGCAGCTATGAAAAGAACTATACGTTTTATATATATGATTTTAGCCTTGGCCCTGAGTATTCAAGGGTTACAGGCCCAAAGTGTGTCGGGGGGAAGCCGCCTGAACATGGTAGGCAAAAAGAAGGCCCCCGCAACTCAGAATATCAAATTCTCAAACTTTTCAAGTGGTGTAAGCTACAAGCCACTGACTTTGCAAAATCCAAAAGCGCTGAATAGATTCTACACTTCGTTTCTTTTTGCATCCGCCAATCCGGCAGAGAACAGCACACTGGCTGTCGAAGTCGCCGAAAAAGGCAGTGAAAAGAAATCCCCTGCAATGGAGGCTCAGTTAAAAGCAGAGGAGCTTTTGTTCGTCAATGACAAGATTTCG
Source organism: Dyadobacter sp. BHUBP1 (assembly GCF_050587785.1). Lineage (NCBI taxonomy): Bacteria > Pseudomonadati > Bacteroidota > Cytophagia > Cytophagales > Spirosomataceae > Dyadobacter > Dyadobacter sp. BHUBP1. The sequence continues at coordinate 129,591 of NZ_JBOBIH010000011.1, read as the reverse complement.
GTCTCCAACGTTTATCCAAACCCTGCGAGTGAATATGCCGAAATCGATTTCACGATCAATCCGGGCCTGCGCGACGCGAAACTGACTTTTTACAATGTGCTCGGTTCGCAAATGCAGGAGTTTACACTCAATAAAAATGATCGTAAACTGCGGATAAACACAAGGGACATGGCTACTGGCCTGTACTTCTACCAGTTGTCCGTTGACGGCAAAAAAGTGGCCACCAAGAAAATGCTCGTTCGCCATCAGCAATAGGCTAACGTTTAACACTATATCAGCTACGCATTCGTTATGAATCGTGTAGCTTTTTTTATTACCTTTGCAGTTAATATGCGAAAAAACAGTCCGGCAAGCTATTTCTTGCTATTCATTGCAATCCTTGTTGTTACTTCCTGCAGTAAGTTCTCCAAGTTACAGAAGACAGGTACGGATCAGCAGAAATACGATGCTGCCATGGCCTATTACAAAAAGGCGGACTATTACCGCGCAGGACTGCTGTTTGAAGAGCTGATTCCGCTATTGAAAGGAAGTACCGAATCCGAGCTTGCGCAGTTCTATTACGCTTACTCACAATACCATCAGGGCCAATACAATACGAGCCAGTTTCTCTTCAAGAAATTTTACGATACCTACGCACGTAGTGATTACGCGCAGGAAGCATTATACATGCACGCATTTTCGCTGTATAAAGACTCCTCGCCCTACAACCTGGATCAGACGAGCACTTTCACGGCAATCTCGGCCATGCAGGATTTTATCAACACGTATCCCGATAGCCCTTTCCGCGAAGAATGTACCCGTTACATCCTTGAATTAAGATCTAAACTCGAAAGGAAGGCCTACGAGCGCGCAAAGTTGTATCATAAGATCAGCGACTTTAACCCGATGTCGCTTAAATCGGCGGTTATTTCGATTGAAAATTTCCGCAAAGACTTCCCCGACTCGCAATACAATGAGGAGCTTGCGTTCCTGAAAGTAGAATCCCAGTATAATCTGGCTTCTAACAGTTTCAGTGATAAGCAGAAAGAAAGATATCAGGATGTTGTCAAGTTCTACCAGGAGCTTGTTGATAAATATCCGACCGGCAGATATAACCGCGACGCCGAAAAAATGTACGACGACAGCCAGAAGCAGATCGAAACAATCGCCAAGGTGGAGGCCGAACGTCAGAAACTGAAAGAAGCTCAACCGGACCCGGCTACCAAACCGGCTAAGGTTACCACGCCGGCTGTCAATACACCGAACGGTCAATAGCAGGCACCATTTATTTTGTTTTAAGAATTTAAACTATATCAGACCATTATGGCAACGAATCCATCGATCATTACCCGTGATACAGACAAGATAGCGGCGGTAACAGGTAACCTGTATGAATCCGTATCGGTCATTTCCAAAAGGGCTCGCCAGATTTCCAGCAAAATGAAAGAAGAGCTGAACAATAAACTGGCTGAATTTGCCTCCGGTGTGGATAACCTCGAAGAAGTGTTTGAAAACAGAGAGCAAATCGAAATTTCGAAATTTTACGAGCGTATGCCTAAGGCAGGGAGCATTGCAATCGATGAGTTCATCGAAGGCAAAACTTACCACAGCTACCGCGACGCCAGCGAAGAATAATACAATCGCATTTCCCAAAGCCCGCCATGAATCTGATTGATGGCGGGCTTTTTTCTTTTTAACTTTACAATCAAAACCTTGTAAAATTGAATCTGAAAGGTAAAAAGATACTGCTGGGTATTTCGGGTAGTATTGCCGCTTATAAATCTGCGTTGCTGGTACGGCTGCTTGTAAAGGCAGAAGCAGAGGTTCGCGTGGTAATGACCCAGTCCGCGACGGAGTTTATCACGCCGCTGACGTTGTCAACCCTTTCCAAAAATCCTGTTCTTACCTCATTTACCAAAAATGAAACGGGCGAATGGAACAACCACGTCGAACTCGGACTTTGGGCTGACCTGGTCATTATTGCTCCCGCCACAGCAAAAACGCTCTCTAAATGTGCCAGCGGCCATTGTGACGACTTGCTTACAGCCATCTACCTTTCGGCCCGATGCCCCGTATTTTTCGCTCCTGCGATGGATGTGGATATGTTCAAGCATCCCTCCACTCAGCATAATATCGAGAAACTTGTTAGCTACGGAAATAGCTTCATTTCGCCGGAGCACGGAGAACTGGCTAGCGGACTGATCGGCGACGGAAGGTTGGCTGAGCCGGAAAATATCATCAAAGTACTCGAAGCACATTTCTCCCAAAGGCCCGCTGCCCGCTCGAAACGCGTGCTGATTACCGCTGGCCCGACGGTCGAGCCGCTCGATCCGGTACGATTTATCAGCAACCGCTCTTCGGGCAAAATGGGGTATGCCATGGCAGAGGCCTTCGCGGGCGCGGGCGCGTATGTAACGCTGGTGAGCGGCCCCACGCATCTAAAAGCGTCCAACCCTAATATCCGGCTAATCGCTGTCGAAACGGCCAACCAGATGTTTAATGCAGCTAAGGAGAACTTCGAAGCCAATGACCTGATCATTTTCGCAGCAGCAGTAGCCGATTACACACCCCGACATGTAGCGGAACAAAAAATCAAGAAGCAGGGCGAAAGTATGTCGCTGGACCTCGCCAAAACAACCGATATTGCAGGAACCCTGGGTGCCATGAAACGACCTGGGCAAACGATCATCGGTTTTGCACTCGAAACGGAGAACGAACTGTACCACGCCGAGGATAAGCTGATCCGGAAAAATTTCGATTACATTGTTTTAAATTCGCTCAACGATCCTGGGGCAGGTTTTGCACACGATACCAACAAAATAACCGTTATTGACAAGGACAAAAATGTGCAGCGTTTCGACCTTAAATCCAAGGAAGAGGTCGCGCAGGACATTCTTAATATCGTACTAGCCAAATGGAGCGAAGCATAAAACTACTGATCCTGACTGTTCCGCTGTTATTAGCGGTGTTCATGCAACGTGCATTCGCGCAGGAATTCCAGTTTACAGTCAATCTCAACTATGAGCAGTTGGTAGCGCAACAAAAGACCGACCCGCAGTCGATGAGCCAGTTGCAGACCTATATGAATGATTTTCTGAACAATACGCGCTGGACTAATGACCAGTTTGCCAAGGAAGAGAAAATCAAATGCAAGCTCAATGTGAACCTAACCCGCTCGTTGGCACAGGGAAATTATGAAGGCAATGCGCAGCTGGTCGTCTCCCGCCCGGTTTACGGTTCCACTTACGAGACTGTGCTTTTTACGTATGTCGACAAGAATTTCACATTTACCTATCTACCCAGCACACAGCTCTATTTTAATGAAAACAGCTATACAGAGGAGCTTCCCTACATCCTGGCATTCTACGCCAACATCGCGCTGATTTTCGATTATGACTCATTCAGCAAAATGGGTGGATCACCGTATGTGCAAAAAGCATTCAACCTGGTGAACCTTGCGAGAAATTCCTCTCCCAACAAGCGCGGCTGGGACTCTAATGGCGACTCCAAAAACCGCTACTGGCTAATCGAAAACCTTCAAAGCCAGCAGTTCACCCCATTCCGCGAAGGGATGTATAAATACTACCGCCAGGGACTGGATGTAGCAACGCAAAACCCCGCTGAAACCCGTGCAAAAGTGCTTGAGTTCCTGAATACCATTAAAGAAGTTAATCAGCTCCGTCCGGCAAGCGTAGTGATCAACTCTTTTTTTGATGCCAAATCAGATGAATTGTATAAAATAATGATTGAGGGGCTGCCGGAACAACGCACGCAAGCCTACACGCTGTTGGTTAATCTTGACCCTTCAAAAACCCAGCTCTACCAGCGGCTATCCATGTAGTACATTATTCATGAGTAAAAGACTGATACGGGTTACGCCCGATGAAATAAAAAGCAAACAGGGGATTTTACAAAAACAGCCTCTTAACGTTATCCTATCCAACGGAAACACGTTTTTTGGCAGATTGATATCCGTCGACGCCGCGCAGCTTGTGTTGAAAGATACCCGCAACCACCAGCACCAGATCGCACTTTCCGACTTGTACGAAGTGGTCTACGACGACGACAGAGGCACCGTACCGCCCAGCAGGCATGCTAGCCTATAAAATCAGGTCAACTTCCTGTTATATTTCCTAATTGGGAAGATCATGCCTATATTCGTATCGGAGACAACGTTGATCCCCTTCATCATAGCCAGGTTGCACCATCTCCGGCAATCTGCTTCCTAAATTAGACATGCTTTCTAATTTACTGATCAAAAACTATGCGCTGATAAAGCACCTAGAAATGTCCCCCGATCCCGGCCTGAACATTATCACAGGCGAAACGGGTGCCGGTAAATCCATTATGCTTGGTGCGATAGGCCTGCTGCTCGGAAACAGAGCGGACGCAAAATCCCTGTACGACAGCAGTGAGAAATGCATAATTGAAGGCACCTTCAACCTTACAGGCTACGATCTGGCACCCAACTTCGAGGACGAAAACCTTGACTTTTCGGAGGAATGTATCGTGCGGCGGGAAATCTCGGCAGCCGGCAAGTCGAGAGCGTTCATCAACGACACGCCTGTAAATCTGGAAACCCTGCGAAAGATCGGCATGCAACTGCTCGATGTCCATTCGCAACACGATTCGATATTGCTTGGTAATAACGAGTTTCAGCTGCGCGTTGTCGATTCTTATGCCGAAAACGCCGATCTGCTCAAAACATACCAGGCCGACTTTAATGCATATCGGGAAGCCGTAAAGGCATTCGATGAGCTAAAACGGCAGGCTCATCAGCTTCGCAAAGAGTTCGATTACGACCAATTCCTCTTTCAGGAATTGAATAATGCGGGTTTAAAATCCGACGAACAGGAGAAACTGGAACAGGAGCTGACAATCCTGGAAAATGCGGTGGAGATTAAAGAAAAACTCCAACTGGCCCATGCTTACCTGGATAATCCGGAAAATTCGGCCCTTGATTTACTAAAAAATGCGGTAGGCTCACTCACCCAGGCGTCGCGGCTTGTGAACGAATATGATATTCTGCGCCAACGCGCTCAAAGCGCGCTCATTGAGCTTCGCGACCTGGCCGAGGAGATCGACCAGGTGAATGGCAATGTGGAACTGGATTCAGCGCGGACCGAAGTCGTTCAGGAACGGCTGGACCTGATTTATTCATTACTCAAAAAACACCAGGTATCCGCTGTCGCGGAACTGCTGGATATCGAGGCCAACTTGCAGGACAAGCTGAGCGTCGTCATGAACCTGGATGAAGACTTGGCCGCGGCCGAAAAGAAAGTTACACTGACTCATGACAAGATGTTTGCCGGGGCAAAAGTACTTTCCGAAAGGCGCAGAAAAGTAACCGTAGCGATTGAAAAGCTCATTCTGGACAGACTATACGAGCTTGGAATTCCCAATGCATCGCTTAGTATCCAGATCAACGAAACCGCGCCGACACCGAGCGGAATCGACTCAGCAACGTTCCTTTTCAGCGGTAATAAGGGTATTGTCCCACAAGAATTGAAATTAGTTGCCTCCGGCGGGGAATTTTCCCGGCTGATGATGGTTATTAAGTATATACTTGCCGACAAGCGAAAGTTGCCGACCATCATTTTCGACGAAATCGACACCGGGGTTTCCGGCGAGATTGCTAAAAAAATGGGAAAAATGATGCAAAATATGGCCGTAAACCACCAGATTATCGCCATTACCCATTTGCACCAGATTGCCAGCAGCGGCGATGCACACTATTTTGTATATAAAGATCACTCCTCGGACAGAACTGTCAGCAGGATTAAAAAACTCACCAACGATGAACGTGTACAGGAGATCGCCCAGATGATCGGCGGGCATAATCCGTCGGAAGCCGTGCTGCACAATGCACGCGAAATGATCCTGAGAGATTGACATACACCAATTCGACTAAACCCATTTGATATGAAAAACCTTATCCCTCTATCCTTCCTCCTTATGCTCTGCTTCGCGTGCGGAAAAGACAAAGACCAGGAAAAACTCGCAGGCCTTGAAACCGAAGTACTGGCGATCCACGACGAAGTAATGCCTCAGCAGGAAGATATTATGAGCCTGAAGTCGCAGCTTTCCAAGAAAATCCAGGGGATCGACAGCCTCCAAAATGTGGGGGTAAGCAGCAACACCATGGCCGAACAGCGCATTAAGGCAGTAGATTTGAACCAGAAATTGGCCGATGCCGATAAGCTTATGATGGACTGGATGCATGCATACCGCGGCGATTCGGCCAAAAAGCTGGAACCCAAAGAAGCGCTCCTTTATTTTGAAAAAGAGAAAGAAAGGATATTGCTCGTCAAACAAGCCACACTGAAATCGATCCAGGAGGCAAAAACATTCTTAGAATAACCCGTTTATGAATTCGAAAGTAAAATCAATCCTTTTCCATTCCCTGTTCATCTCCGGTTCGCTTGCGGCCATTACCGGTTGTGGCGATTCGGATAATAAACTGCCAATCCTCGGAGAGCGTGACGTGGTAAAGAAGACTGTGGACGGAAAGGAAGTCGTTGACACCATTTACAACAAGATCCCGAAATTCGCTTTTGTTAACCAGTACGGCGATACTATTACCGAGAAAATTGTCGAAAACAAGATTTACGTGACGGACTTTTTCTTCACCACCTGCCCTACCATTTGCCCGGTTATGAAAAAACAAATGGTGAAAGTCTATGAGGCATACAAAGGTAATCCGGATGTGATGATCCTTTCCCATTCCATTGATCCGGAACACGACACACCGGCGGTATTGAATCAGTTTGCGAAGGATTTGGGGGTGGAAGGCCAGCAATGGCAGTTCCTGACGGGTGATAAGGCCAGGATTTATGAAATTGGCCAAAAGAATTACATGTCCACAGCCAAAGAAGACACTACCGTGCAAGGCGGATATATCCACAGCGGGGCATTCATCCTCGTAGACAAGGAGAAGCATGTGCGTGGCATGTACGATGGTACCACCGAAGAAGGGACCAAGAAGCTGCTCAACGACATGGAACGGCTACTGGCTGAATACAAAAAATGAAATCACTGCAATTGAATCGTATCGCAACGGCCCGCATACTCGCGGCGCTGGTGCTGGGCCTGACATCATGCCGCAGTTCGGAAGAATTAAAAAGTGAGCAGTATTTTGTGACCGGACAGCAATTGTACACGACGCATTGCGCTAACTGTCATCAAATGGAAGGCAAAGGGATGTCTAATCTCTATCCACCCATTGCCGGATCGCCAATCCTGTCAGATAAAGCACGCGTGGCCTGCATTATCCAGTATGGCATGAGCGATACGATCGTTGTGAACGGCAAGAAATTCAGCAGGCCGATGCCGCCCAACCCCAAGCTAACTGAAATAGAAATTGCGGAAATCGTGAGCTTTGTCTCAATGAAATGGGGAAAGGACAGCGTGTACACGCCAATCGAAGTTGTACATAAGGCGTTGGCGGAATGTAAGGCTGATTAAAAGCCCTCTGAAACGACAGTACCTGTCATCTTTCGCAGTTTAATCCGCGAAAAATCCTGCTCAGCATCCATTCCGGTTGCATACGTCACCTCGGGCGTCTGAGTATTTCTGATTGTTAATTTCTTGTCTGTAAAAACTTTCCGCGTGCCGGGGCTCCAGTTGAGCTCGGTGGTGGTCAGAATTTGATGGTCTTGCAATTTCACAACACGCACGTGCCCCTTCACAATATACACGTCTGCATTGCGGTCGTACCTGCCCGAATCTGAGCGCAGCGTAGTTACCACCGTTCCCAGGGAATCGAAGAAACTGATATTTACAGAATCCGGGAAAACACGAGTTTCATTCTGGTAGGTAAATGACTTCGGCGTTTTGACATAGACTTTCATCTTGCCCTGCTCGCTGTATTTTACCACCAGGTCGTTGACAATTTCTATCGGTCCATTGTATACCGCCCCAATCTTTTCCGTTTTCGGCTCACAAGCCACGAAAAGCAACACGCAAAGCGCCAGAATACAAAAAGGAGATAAGTGATTATCTCCTTTTGAAAAAACCTTTTGAATGCCTTTCCTAAGCATAAGACTGCCTGTTTAATCAATCCTTCTCTTCTCAAACCATCTTTCCAGGAGCGTCACACCCAGAACCACGCGCCCGTAACGCTCGCGGATGGCGCCGCCAGAGTTGGTACCGCGCTGCCCTCCTACAAATGCTATCGAAAGGAAGTTGGCAAAACCACGGCCCATCGGGAAAGTAAAACCGAGGCTGACATTTGTATCATTGATTTTCGTATTGCCCACCACGTACGGCGTATTGCCGGTGCTGAAACCAATACGGTAGCGAACGTTGTCAAAATAACTAAGTGAACCGAACTTCGGGATATATTCCGCACCGACGTGCAGACGATTCACGTCTCTCAGCTCCTCATTCACATTCCCGAAGCCTCTGTACTGCGACCATGACTGATGGCTATAATCTACTGACACAGATAATTTGTATGGCCATTCGAGGGTTGCGCCCACCTGATATTGCTCAGGCACTTTCATGGAACCTCCCAGGTTGTTTTCCAGTGTATCTGGTATCGCCACAGGGAACGAGCCTTGTGTTAGTTCAAAAGAGGTAGTTTTGGTGGAGTTCAGCGAAGTACTGAAGCTGTAAGCACCTCCCAGGTTCAAGTTGAGTTTGTTCTCTTTTTTGATAGGGATACGAACCGTACCGCCCGCGCGGAAAGCAATGTCTGAATAGGTATTGCGTTCGTTGAGGCTCACGATATAATCGGACGCCGTATTGTTGACAAACAACATTACATCGGACGACCTTCGCACATTGCCAAAAAAGTAGCTACTTTCCAGACCCAGGCTTACATAACGGCCGATCTGAAACGAGTTTACCAACGATGCCTTGTTGACGCCGCCTTTCCCTGAAACGGTATATTCAGCAATACCGGAAGAACCGGGAACTGAGCGGGTAAATGAGTTTTCGAAATCAATGAAACTATAAGGCTTCAGATTGGCGCCAATCACCCATCGCGGCGTAATTGGAAAAGACAATGACAGATAGGCAAGGTTCCCACCCGCATTTTTCTGATTAAGGTTACCGGAAGCAATGTCTTTATATTGTCCAACCAACCCCACATCCAGGGTTGTAAACCTGTTACGCACCCAGAGCGCCGGGTTTAGATTGTTGACCTGGAAGCCGCCGCCTGCGGCGACGCCTGCTCCTCCCATACCAGTATTATCGGAATATGCATCCCCGTAAAACTCCCCCATACCGAGGGATGAATACGGAGAATTGCCCAATCCTTGTGCTTTTGCAAGATTTGTACAACCCCAACCGAGTGTAATGGCAAGCGTGACTATTCCTATTCTACTGTGAAGAGACATTATATGTTAAAATTCTGTTCAATCCTATTAAAACCAGTTCCGGCACCGCAAAGATGGGTGGTTTCAAGCTACTTTCAAAAAAAGCGGCATCCCCACCGCATAATACTACGCGCAAAGTCGGGTAATTGTGTCGGTATCGTTCAATAATTCCTTCGATTTCAGCGAGGGTGCCGTTCATTACACCGCTCTGCATGGCCTGACGGGTGCTTTTTCCGATCAAATCAGGCGCTTTTTCAGGCTCGAAAAGTGGAAGTCTTTTAGTAAACGTATGCATTGCATTGAATCGCATCCGTACACCGGGAGAAATTAACCCACCCTGAAATGCCGCATGACGGTCGATGAGATCGTAAGTAATGCAGGTCCCCATATCGATCACCACGAGATCCTCATTAGGAAAGAGATAATTCGCGCCCGCAGCAGCGGCAATCCGGTCGGCGCCAAGTGTTTGTGGGGTATCATAATGCTTTGTAATCGGTAAAGGGGTATCTGGCGTTAGGCCCATAACCCGTACCGGCTCTCCGAGCGCTTCCTGGAATTCCTCCTGCGTCCTGCCGACCGACGAAAAAAACAGGTGCTCCGGCAGTTCTGCCCTGATATTCCGGATTAATTCCGGGAATTCCAGGTGCGTCGTATATCGTATAAGTTTTTCCCCTTCGAACCATCCGATCTTCGAAAAGGTATTCCCGGAATCCACAACAATGTTCATAATCCGCAAAATTCCGATTTTCCCGCCATAAAAACTAAGGCCCGAAAGAAGTTACCGACCGTTAAATCACTGACTTCTGCAGATTATCGAAGATTTTTTGTCATATAAAAACAATAACAACCCGCTTGGCATGGTTTTTAGGCTAAATATTTGGAAATTAAACCATATATGTATACCTTCGTCCATCCAAGTCAGTATCGACTCGTAAATCCAAATTCCATCTCGCAGTAACTTCGCACCTCAGCGTTATCGAGATTCAAAATCTTGCCGATTTATTGTCAATACTTCCTGTTTGTACCTGTTACAATTATCAGATTTGATCCATCAAAGTTTTGCAGAGTAAAGCCTTTCGCGCGGGCTTTCGCAATAAATGCTTATTATAACCTATCAATGACCATCACGTGACTTCAGGGCGCGCAGTCCTGTTTACATCCAATTATATTCACAACCTTATTGTCCAATTGGTAAAGTGACCCTTTACTTTCCATTTTCTGTATGCCTACAATTGATGATTTAAACATTAAGCTTTTATCAGAGCTACGAGAAATAGCGGGTGCCCTGGGAATACCCGATCATGCCAAACTTCCTAAAAAAGAACTGATTAACCGGATAATGTCGCAGCAGGAAGCACCTGCGCCTGTTGCCGCCCCCGTAGCTGTGGAAGCTCCCGTGCTCGAAGCAGTTTCAGCGGATTCCGGTGAACCTAAGAAAAAACGCGCAAGGAGGCCGATCGAGCCTACCCCTGTGCCTGTGCCCGTGAAAGGCGGTAACAACCGTCCGGTACGGAATAAAAAAGAGAACAATCAATCGGGCCTCTCTTCTGCTCCGTTGTTCGATGCACCTGCCCGCCAGGAGTTCCCGAAACGTCAGGAAGAACGTCCGAAAAACATAGATACGTCGCTCGAAATCGATGAGGATAATGATACCCTCAACGACCTGGGCAGAGAAATCCCCGCCGAACCGGAGGTAACAACCGAACCGGAAGTAGCCGTTGCCGAAATTCAGGCTGACATTCAGGAGGAAAAACCTGTGGTAGTTGCGCAGGAACCAGTTGCTCAGCCGCGTGAAGAGCGCCAGCAACGTCCTCCTCACGAAGGCCAGGAAAGACATCAACAGCCACAAGTCCAACGCGAAGATCCTTCTTCGAAAATCAAACGCAATTACAATAACTATGTAAGAGAGTTTGATGGCCTGATCGTCAACGAAGGGGTGCTGGAAATTATGCAGGATGGCGGCTACGGCTTCCTTCGTTCTGCGGATTACAATTACCTGGCGAGTCCCGATGATATTTACGTTTCGCCTTCGCAAATCAAACTGTTCGGCCTGAAAACCGGTGATACCGTAAAAGGTCAGATCCGCCCGCCGAAAGAAGGGGAAAAATACTTCGCGCTCCTGCGCGTAGAAACGGTTAACGGTAAAACTACCGAGGAAATCCGCGACCGTATCCCATTTGAATACCTTACCCCTTTGTTCCCGGATGAATGCCTGCGTTTGAGTTCGCGCCCGGAACAATATTCCACCCGTATTCTCGACCTTTTTGCACCGATTGGAAAAGGCCAGCGCGGTATGATCGTAGCTCAGCCTAAGACCGGTAAAACCGTGCTTTTGAAAGAAATCGCGAACGCTATTACCCGTAATCACCCCGAAGTGTTCCTGCTGATCCTATTGATCGACGAACGTCCGGAAGAGGTTACCGACATGCAGCGCAGCGTACGTGCGGAGGTAATCGCGTCAACATTCGACGAGCAGGCCGACCGCCACGTGAAAGTAGCGAGCATTGTTTTGGAAAAAGCCAAAAGAATGGTGGAATGCGGTCACGACGTAGTAATCCTGCTCGACTCCATCACACGTCTGGCACGTGCGTACAACACGGTGGTTCCTTCATCCGGTAAAATCCTTTCCGGTGGTGTGGATGCCAACGCATTGCATAAGCCCAAACGCTTCTTCGGAGCGGCACGTAATGTGGAAAACGGTGGTTCTCTGACCATCATTGCTACCGCCTTGATCGACACCGGTTCCAAAATGGACGAAGTGATCTTCGAAGAATTCAAAGGTACCGGTAACATGGAATTGCAACTCGATCGCAAGCTATCCAACAAGCGTGTGTTCCCGGCTATCGACGTAATGGCCTCCGGTACACGCCGCGAGGATTTGCTGCTCGACAAGGAAACACTCAAGAAAGTATGGATCCTGCGCAAGCACATGGCCGATATGAACGCGATGGAATCCATGGACTTCCTCCTGGAACATATGAAAGGGACCCGGAACAACGAAGAGTTCCTGATCTCCATGAACCGATAACTCATAAAGCCCGGGCTGACGTCCGGGCTTTTTTGCGTTATTAGCCCTCCTGTTGGATATTATTTGACGAAGCCCTATTTTTAGGTAAAAGCATAATCCGTCAAACTCTGTTCCTTATGTTCAATAGCAAGGCACTCTGGTGGACGCTCCTGGGATTCTGGATAGCAGGTTCTATTTACTGGCATGTTTGCAGGATCAGGCAATTTTGCGACATGCTGTTCGACTCTCAGTCGCTCCTGCCGGAAATGTCGGCGCAGCGAGGCCAGCTTTATTTCTCCCTCCGCTCTTTCGGGTTTCCCAGTTATCACATTGAGCTCAGCCATTTCTGGCAACATACTATTATGATCGGTGTCACGCTGATTATCGGTTTTATATTGGGCAGAACTTATGAGGTCAAGAAAACAAGGGACTTACGGTATAAGCTAAACCGCATCCATCGCGAACTGGCCTATTATCAAACGAAACCATGAACCTCACGGCTATCACTATTGACCTCGACAGTCTTCCCGTAGCGGTTGCAGAAATTACGGTGCTGCTGACTGCCGCCACCGCGGCCGGTTGGTTTCTTGCAAAAGTGATTATCAAAAAGAGAATTGATAACTTGCAACAATTAATAGAGGAAAAGAAATACGAACTGACTCAATACCGGACTTTAACAAACACCACAGTGGATTACCCGATTGCTACGAACGCTCACAAAACCGTTTATCCCCCCATCAGTCCCGATCACGCCCCCGACGACCTCAAAGTCATTGAAGGAATAGGACCCAAAATCGAAGAAATTTTAAACAAAGAAGGCATTCACACCTACGAACAACTGATGGAAACACCTTTGCTTCGCATTGCAAGTTTCCTGAAAAAAGCCGGCCCACGTTACCAACTCCACGATCCCACGACCTGGCCGCAGCAGGCCGGTCTCGCTAAGCAGCAGAAATGGGAGGAACTGGAAAGACTGAAACTCAAACTGATTTCGGGAAGGTCCTGACTCGTTCAGAAAGAACATAAAAAAGCCGCTCGTTGAAGCGGCTTTCTTCCTATCAATACACAGACTTTATGACAGCGTCCTTACGGTTCTCTGAATAAACTGGGTCAGGTCATTACCGGAAAGCATTCCTTGTGACAGCAAAGCCAGGTCATAAACCTGCTTAGCCAACGACTTTTGCTCGTCTTCATTCTCCGAACCTGCAATTTTACCGATCAGCGGGTGATTGGAGTTAAGTGAAACCGTGTACATTAAAGGCATATCTCCAAACATCGAACGCTGGCCTGAGGACGCCTGCATGTCAGTCATACGACGCATGAATTCGGGGAATGTGATCACCACCGGCAATTCGTCAACCGGCATTGCTTCCACGGTAATATGCGCCGTTTTGTTTTCGGCAACGCCTTCAAATACCTTCTTCACTTTTTCCTGATCGTCAGAAGAAAGGATGCTTTCCAGCTTCACTTCTTTCTCTACCAATTTATCTAACGTATCGGCATCAACACGTTTGATGCTGATCTTTTCCAGTTTCTGCTCCAACGCATTGATAAAGTGTGAATCGATCATGCTGTTCAGTACAAGCACGTCATAGCTACGCTTTTTGGCAGATTGGATGAATGCATCCTGCTTTTTCTCATCAGTGGTGTACAACCAAACCAGTGATTCGTTCTTATCGGTCTGGTTTTCTTTGATATGCTCCCGGTACTCCTCGAAAGTGAAGTATTTACCATCGGTGTTTTTCAACAGACAGAAATCCTTCGCCTTTTCATAGAATTTATCATCGCTGATAATACCATATTTCACAAACAGGCCGATGTCATCGAATTTTTTCTCAAAGCCTTCGCGGTCGTTTTTGAAGATTTCGAGCAGTTTATCAGCTACCTTACGGGTAATATAACCGTTAATTTTCTTCACATTACCATCCGCTTGCAGGTAGCTGCGGGATACGTTCAAAGGAATATCCGGAGAGTCGATCACGCCGTGCAGCAGTTGCAGGAAGTCAGGAACTATATCCTTCACTTCATCGGTAATAAATACCTGACGGCTGTAAAGCTGAATTTTCTCGCGCTGACCAGCGAAATCGTTACGCAATTTCGGGAAGTATAGCACACCGGTCAGGTTGAATGGGTAGTCCACATTCAAATGGATCCAGAAAAGCGGGTCTTCGCCGAATGGGTAAAGTTCTTTATAAAATGCAAGGTAATCTTCGTCATTCAGGTCAGAAGGGCTTTTAGTCCAGATCGGGCTTGGATTATTAATAACCTTGTCTTCAAACTCGATTTCGATCGGCAGGAACTTGCCGTATTTTTCCAGAATGCCACGTAGGCGGTGCGCATTCAGGAATTCTTCGGAATCTTCGGCAACGTGCAGGATAATGTCAGTTCCGCGCTCTTCCTTTTCTGCGGAAGAAATTTCAAACTCTGTCGAACCGTCGCATTCCCAGCGAACCGGCTCCGCGCCTTCTTTGTAAGATTTGGTAATGATCTCCACATTCTGGGCCACCATGTAAGCAGAGTAGAAACCCAGACCGAAGTGACCGATAATGCCTTTGTCGCCCTCGCCTTTGTCCTTATATTTTTCTACAAACTCGGTAGCACCTGAAAAGGCAATCTGGTTAATGTATTTTTTGATCTCGTCGGCTGTCATACCGATACCATTGTCGCTGATTGTGATCGTTTTGGCATCTTTGTCAAGCTTCACAACCACTTTCAGATCGCCCAGCTCGCCATTGTATTCGCCGTAGGAAGCCAGCTTTTTGATCTTTTGTGACGCGTCTACCGCATTGGAAACGAGTTCTCTCAAAAAGATTTCGTGGTCCGAATAAAGGAATTTCTTGATAATCGGAAAGATATTCTCGGTGTGAATGCTCAAATTCCCTTTTTCCTGAATCACTGATTCCATAGTTATGCTATCGTTTGTTTTATATTTTAAGAATGTAATTTCGCTTTGCAATACGCGCCAGAAATATGCGTTCCAATAACAATCAAAATGCATACTGGCTGACACATTGTCATGTACTACCCTAGCCAGCGGTACGAAAGCTCAATCGGCTGGTATGTGAAAGGCTTTTTTACTAATATTGCGACCGGTAAACAACTCAACTAAAATCACCAAACCAGTTCCGCCGAACACCAATTTCTGACATGAATCTGATTAAAAAATTTTTTGCAGGAGTATTCTTTATCAGCGGGTTCTCTGCCTGTACCACCATGAACTCCGTTCCTCTTTCGAATTACACTGTTTTTACCGAAGACCTTCGTCGCGACCTGGAAGCTGCCAATATTTCTCTCACGAAAGTTCAGTTTTTCAACGACAAGTCGATCAACATCCGTCGTGAAGTGACCGACCCGAACGATATTAAGGTTAATCCCGAAGGACAGATTACGATGAGTAATGGAAAAAGTATTCAGACGATCAACGTACTGCCTTTCACCCCGGGCGTTGCTTTGAGCACCGGCGATGGCACGATCAACGTTTCGTGGGACGATACCCAGCAGGATACCAAGGGGATGAAATTTAATCTGAGCGGCCAGAATTACTTCCTCGACGTGCTTCCCAATAACAAATTCGAATATAAAGAGCGCACATTCGACCTGCAAGGCGGCAATGGCGCCCGTCTTTTTGTAAAGAAGGATTTGTTGAAACAGGTGAAAAATCAGAGAGAGACATTGAAGGGACGCAAAGTAAACCAGTAATTCACTGTCATTCATGAAAAAATAAAAGGTCGGGAAATCCCGACCTTTTATTTTTTGAGTGTTCCTTTATCAGTTTAGGTTAAAATATTGGCTTTTATTGCTGTTCGTCCTGGGCTTCTGGATGATCTGCGAGTTGCGAATCAGCACAATCACCACCAGGCCGGTAATAATCGCAAGGGAGATTTGTAAAAAAGAGATTATACCAAAACTCGCTACATTCACTTTCGACGCTTTCACCAGGTCCTTCCCGATCGTCGATTGAATGCCCGCCAGCTCATTCAGATTCAAAATCGTACTTTCAAATGTGGAACTTCCGGGTGCCGAAAAAAGCTGTCGTGCCTCCGGAAACGATCCGGCCGTGCATAATGCCAGCACCTGGCCTTCCAACTTCGCATAATCTACGATCTGACTTTTGAAACCCTGCAAGCTTTTCACTTCTTCATCTACCAGGTATGTGTTTTCAAACAACCGGATCAGCGAATCGATGCTCCGATCGTGCGCGCGCAGCAACGCCTTCACATTGGCGGGCGACTGCTGTGCTTCTGAATAAAGGTAATTTTCAAGCGACAGGCGCTTACGGTAAAGATTTTCTGTGAGATACAAAATCGTGGTCGCCGGAACGAGGCGATCCTTGTAAATGGATGAAAACGACTCGTCGATTCCTTCCACGTTATAGCGGGAAATTAACGTTCCGCCAACGATCAATGCCATGATCCCTCCCAACAAAATCGCAGCTTTAACCTTCTGCTGAATAACAAATGACCACTTCATGGCAACCACTTCATGAATTGATGATTAACTTTCCCAAGGTATCAATGTATTTAGAAAATACAAAAATATCTTTTTATATTAACGAAAAAGTGCGCTGTGTAATATCTGTTTCGCAATGTACACACAAAAAAAGCGCAGAGGCAAAGGCCCCTGCGCTGCGGCAACAGCGTCGCAAAGTTAGTTTTGCTGGCCGCCGCCTCCTACAACATCCGTGTTGTTTACCGACTTCGTTTTCTTCTTGGGTGCATTGAAGCTCATTTTTCCGATCGAATAGCTGAATGTTACCTTGAAGTTGCGGTTATAAAGCTGCGTAGCGCCGGTCTGTACAAATTGGGGCGAAGTCAGATCGGAAGTGAACCGCACTCCTTTGGTGAGGAAGTTCTCCGCTCCAAAACCGATGCTGCCTTTCTTATTAGCAATATCTTTTTTGAACCCCAGCGAATACATGTAGAAGCCTGTACGCGTTCCCTGCAACTGAATCTCCTTGCCCCGGTAAAACCCGAATGCCTGCAATCCCCAGCCGTTTCGCAGTGAAATCTGCGACATCAACCGTCCGCCATAGTTGAAACCAGAGTTACTGATTCCCAACGAAGTACCGTCCAGGCCGGTCGTTTGGCCTTCCAGGTACGAATGCAGAATGTCGATACTACCGTTCAGTGTCCATTTAGGGGTAAGGTACACGTTCGCGAAGATATTTGCACCGTAGGCTCTCTGTTTGCCAATGTTCTCGTAGGTTGTTACAATGGCGCCTTGCAATGTATCAACGGCCATGCGCACCTGTGTGATCGAGTTGTTGGTTTGCCGGGCAAAAACCGATGCATTAATGTAGGTTTTCTTAATATTAGTGCTTAGTCCGAGTTCAAAGTTGTCGGTCAATTCAGGGCTCAATGCCGGGTTTCCGGTGCTGATGCTCTGCGGGTTCGACAGGTTCACGTTCGGGTTCAGCTGCTGGATACCCGGGCGTTGGATGCGGCGGTTATAGGCCGCTTTCAAAGTGGTACTACCTGAGAGCGCCTTGGAAACGTTGATGCTCGGCACAAGGTTTCCGTAAGCCGGAATGTCGATAGGCTTGTTATCCCCCATATCGGCGGTAATGCCGGTGTATTCGTAGCGCGTTCCGAGTTTGAAGATATATTTGTTTTTGGTTGAAAGCGTGTAGGAGAAATACCCTGCTGCCACATTCTGTTTGTAATTCAAAGCACCTGACGGGTTAGTAGCACTCAATACGAAATTCCCTGACTCTCCGGCGGTAAGGTATTTAAAATCGCTATCCACAGCTCTGAAAATCCCTTTCGCACCGAATTCAAGCAACTGGTTTTTGCCCAGTGGCGTCTGGTAATCCGTTTGAAGCGTCAATTCCGAGTTCTGATTTTTATTCTCGTTTTTCAGTTTGCTGCCTACCGCACCTGACTCATTGAGAATATCGGTATTGAAATTGTTGGTCAGGCCCGTACGGCTGTACAACGTAGAAATGCTCCACTCCTGCTGCGGCTTGAAAGTACGGATATAGTCGATATTGAAATCAACGGTTCCGGAAAGATCCTTGCGATCCACCTTACGCAGCGAACTGTTGTCGAGAATGCTGTTTTCGTATTGGTTAATGGTCAAATCCTGTTTCTGGATGAAATTCCGCGTTCCATAGCGCAAACCGGCAGATAATGCCTGATTTTTGCCCAAATCATAATCCCAGCCCAACGAATACTGCCCGAACAAACCGCGGTCCTTTGCGGTCGAACTCTGATTGGTCAGGAATGAATTTCTGCCGGAATATGTCGTCTGATCGAGCACCGAAGTAGCCTTGTTATAGAATGCCCGCCCGAAACCACCGAGCGTGAAACCCATTTTACCTTTGCGGTAGCTTCCGTTCAAGCCCAGGTTTGAACCACGGTTACCCATCCCTGAATCGATATTCAGCGTCAGGCCTTGCAGGTTGTTCTTTTTGGTAATGATATTAATGATGCCACCTGAGCCCTCCGCATCATATTTGGCCGATGGCGATGTAATTACTTCCACTGATTTGATCATATCCGCCGGAATCTGCTTCAAAGCATCCGCCACATTGGCGGCGATAATCGTCGAAGGTTTGTTGTTGATCAACACCTTGATATTTGCACTTCCCCGAAGCGAGACATTACCATCCAGATCGACGGAAAGCATGGGCACCTTACGTAGCAAGTCCGAAGCGTCGCCGCCTTTGGAAGTAATATCCTTCTCCGCATTGAATACCATCCTGTCGACCTTCTCTTCGATCAGCGATTTTTCGCCGGTAATGGTCACTTCCTGCAAATTCTGCACACTCGAAGCAAGCTGGATCGATCCCAGTTCCACGTCCTTGCCTTTTTCCACTTTTACATTTATGGCCTTGTCTTTGTAGCCAATGAAGGAGATCATCAGCTTGTAAGATCCCGGAGCTACTTTCGAAATGGCGAACTTACCGTTCTCGTCGGCAGTGGTACCATCAATCGCCTTGTTGTCAGTGACATTGAATAATGCAATACTGGCAAACTCCACGCCCCTCGCAGCAGCTGAATCGAGTACAATTCCGGAAATTTTGGAGTTACCCTGCGCAGGAGCTTGCGCAAAAGAATGATTGGCTGCAATGGCCGGAAACAGGATCAAAACGACAAATCTGACGGCTGATAGTAAGGGATTCTTCATGGTTCTCATAAGTTTTCAAAGAGGGTGCTTTCGCTGCTATCCTACTTAAATACAATTCTCAATACAAAGGAAAAACATACTTTGTATTTATTATTTGATAATAGATAGCTCCCCCGTTTTCATCTGCGAATCGGCACTTTCGGGATACCAAACTGAAAACGCGGAACAATTCGCGCGACCTGAACAGGCGGGCGCAGTTTGTGGTACAATTTTGGTGGAGGAGGCATTCAATGCGGCAATTATGCAGATTGCTGCCCCATTTGTGCGTACTTTTGAAACTCGAATGCAAACCATACCGAGGTTCGGTATGCGCTAACTTACTCTTCTGTTCATGAATGATGTCGTCATAGATTTTAGCAAAGTCCACCAGATAAAACTATTCGGAATAACCATTATGGAGCCCTCGACCGTACTGTCGAGCCTTGTAATGACTGCTGTCTGTATCTACGCTTTTTTCCATCTCAACAAACTCGGGCGTGCGCACCGCATGTACAAGCAAATCCAGTATTTCTTCCTTTTCATGGCCATTGCCACGGCTATCGGAGGGATCCTGGGCCATGGCTTTTTGTACATGACCGGCAAAGTCGGTAAAATACCAGGTTGGTTCGCGAGCATGATTGCCGTAGCCTTATTCGAACGTGCGGCTATATGGCATATCAAACCACTCCTTCACCGTCGGAATGGGCTCATTCTGGGTTGGCTGAACTATCTCGAACTCGTCATATTTTTCGTATTGACGTTTATTACCCTTGATTTCAGGATTGTGGAAGTGCACGCATTTTACGGACTGTTCCTGATGCTCTTCATGATCGAGATTTATGTATATAAAAAGAAAAAGGACCCGGGCAGCAAGAATATCTTCCTCGCGACGCTCATGGGCGCAATAGCTGCCGGCTTCCACGCATTGAAATTCAGTTTCGGCGATTGGTTCAACTATAATGACATTGCCCACATCCCGATGTCGCTCTCTATTTGGTTCTACTACCAGGGCGCACGGCACATGATCTATTATGGAGAGGAGATGATCGTACCCGAGGAAGTGATCGAGAGCGAAAGCAACAGTTAATAAAAAAGCGGATGTCCCGAAAGAGGCATCCGCTTTTCTATTCAACCGAAAAAACTTACTTATTCGGCTGCGGTGTGTAGCGAAGGTATGGCTTCACGATGTTCAAACCCTTTGTAAACTTCTTCTGCGCGTCTTCGGTGCTTACCGCAGGTACAACAATCACGTCTTCACCATCTTTCCAGTCGGCCGGTGTGGCTACGGAATAGTTGGCAGTCAGTTGGAGTGAATCCACTACACGGAGGATTTCATTAAAGTTACGGCCTGTCGACGCAGGGTAAGTAAGCGTCAATTTGATTTTCTTGTCCGGACCAATCACGAATACCGAGCGCACAGTTGCTTTTTCGCTGGCGTTCGGGTGGATCATGTCGTACAGCTGCGCTACCTGGCGGCCTTCGTCAGCAATGATCGGGAAGTTCACCTCGGTATTATTTACTTCATTAATATCCGGAATCCAGCGGTGATGTGAATCCAGGTCGTCGACGCTCACAGCCAGTACTTTCACATTGCGTTTCTCAAACTCACCTTTCAAAAGCGCCGTTTTACCCAATTCGGTTGTACAAACGGGAGTAAAGTCGGCAGGGTGAGAGAACAACAATCCCCAGCTATCTCCCAGCCATTCGTGGAATTTGATGGGCCCTTGCGTGGTATTTGCTTCAAAGTCCGGTGCGATATCTCCTAATCGAAGTGACATAATGGTGAAGGTTTAAAGAATGAAACATTAATCTACTAACATTGTAGAGTAAAACACAAAATTAAAGAAATAGTTTCATTTAACGCCCCATTTCTTCCATTAATAATCCAGCGGCAACCCGCTTTTACGGAAATAGCATTACCATCTGATAATCTTCATTTTAACCAATTTTAACCGCATTTTAAGGCTTGTTTAATTGCGTTTTAATTGCTGTTTGGCTCCTTTGAGCAACGAAAACCGGGGATGGCTTCTGCCCCGACCGGTCGGCAAAAAGACTTTGTAAAACGCTACCAGTTTCTGCACATGACAGCCCGGAACAACTCTTTCGACGAACACGCGGTACTGCATGAATTGAAGCGATTTTTGCCGGCATTGTCACCAGGCAGGGTACTTACCCACCGGAATCCGTTGGGGGCATTTCAGGGCCTTCACTTTCACGACGCGCTGCGGCACGCGTCCGAAATGCTGGGTTACCAAACCTGGCTTTCCCTGGAAGAATATCGTTCGCTTTACAACTCCAAAAGAGTAAAAGCCGATGTCCTGGAAAAAGTGCTGGTCGAGAAAAAAGGGGATGCAAAGACCTTTGAATGGCAGAACAAGATATTAATGAAGAAATTTCCGGTTGCGAGCGAAACGGTCGACACTACTCCCCGGATAGGCCGGTTGAGGGCCAACTGGCAAAAGCAATATAACGCTGATTTGGATGCCCTTGTCCATCCGAGATTGTTCCGGATTTTGGGCAGCTTTCTCGACCACGGCGTTTCGGACTGGTCATTCCCGGTACACGGACAAGGCTTTCTCGATTCCATGCGCGAAGTGGAGTCGAACAGCTTTATCAGCGCATTCAATACGCCCCGGGCACGTAAGCTGCTTTTGCAGACCCCGTCGATCAGCGACTTGCTCGCTATCATTGTGGGTGAAGAGGCACTTTTCAAACAGTATCTTTTCGATCAGCAATTTGCCCACAAGGGCTGGTCGGGACTGGTAGCAACGTTCGAAAATAGCCATAACAGGCTGCCCAACGGCGGCCATATTACGCTCCGGGAGTTGATCGTATTTGAATTGCTCCTGGAAATAGACGTATTGGACGACCGCCTTGGCAAGCATTGGAAGCCGCTGGCTTCGCACCTGGCGAGCCAGCCGACTGATTTATTTGCGCCGGTTCCCGCCAGCGAAAAGAGCGAAGTGCTCGCGATCTGGCAGGAAGCTGTGGAATGGAGTTATTACGAGGACATACTGACAGGATTATGCAGGAAGTCGCCAAATCAGCACAGCGGGCACGTTTCGGGAACAGGACGCATAAGCGTACCAAACTCCCTTTGCATTATCGGTAGGCTATCGGTAGCACGGGACACCCCGCCCGGCTACCGGGCCTGTCTGGACAGTTACGACTTTTCGCTCGATCGGGACGGGCAGGAACTGGAAAGGATACTCGAAACCGTTGTACCCTCGCTGGGTGCCGACAATCTTGAATACTTTTTCTCGCGTACGGGCGCTACGGGCATGAATGCCGACAATGCGTTGAGTGACCGGATAATAGGCCTATTCGGAATGGCTGATGGTGCCCGCGGAGATTTACGGATTGGTCTGCCTAGTGAACTAATCGAAGGATTGGAACCGATACGCCTGTTGTGCATTGTGGAGCATTTCCATGAAACGGTGGTGAAAGTGATCGACCGGCTGAATGCGGTGCATTCTCCAAAACCTGCCGCGCAATGGATAATGAATGAATGGGTGCACCTGGTAGTGATCGACCCGGTCACCCGTGAGCTCAGGGTCTTAAAAAACGGTCAAATGACGGGCTATAAATCCGATCCATTAAAATATTCGCTATCGGTGGCTGGTGATTGGTGAAGCCGCATTGCTGATTAATACCGGTCGTCGATAGCTTTTTTGAATGAGTGTATGTTTTGGAGTGATTTCCATTTTGACGGTTTGACGCTGGCCTATCTTGCCATCGGATTGGCTATGGTGCTTCTGGCCGTCTGGAATGGCCACGAAACACTGCGTGGACATAGGCACTGGCTCCGTTTTGTATGCACGGTTGTGCTTTTTTGTGCGGGTTACGGGTTCACTATTTTTTCTGGTGGTTTAAAAACGTTGCTGCTCGGCTGGGAGATCATGGGCATCGCTTCATTTCTGCTCATTATCTTCCACCGAGATTTTAAAAACACTGGTGGCCCGACACTCGGTGGCCCGACGCTCGGCATTCCGGCGAAAGCCTTCTTTATATATCGCTTAGGTGATGTGGGCTTGCTCCTTGCCATGTGGGCAAGCCACCACCTCGGGCGGGAAAGCGCGGCGATGGTCTCACTGCTGTTACTGGTGACGGCTTCCATGCAAGCGTCGCAGTTGCCGATTTCCTCTTGGCTGCCGCAAACGATAGAGAATTCCGCAACAGCAAGCGCGATTCTGCTGGCTACACTTACGGTACAAATGGGTACGTTTTTGTTGCTGCGTTCTTACCCGTTTTGGGAGCATCAGCTTTTCATCCGCGTGCTCATTGGATTGCTCGGGCTAAGTGCAGCTGCGATGGCGGCAGGGTTTGCAAGGGTTCAATCGTCGGTGAAACGGCGCATTGCCTACGTTTCGATAGCCAACACGGGACTCATTTTTATCGAAGTAGCTGCGGGATTTAAAAGCCTGGCGCTCATACATATCGCAGGAAATGCATTCCTGAGTGCGTACCGGCTATTGGTTCCGCCTGCACTTGTGGCCGAGGACGGGGAAGAAAGGTTTCATTTGAATAAAAAGACCTGGGAGGACCGGCTGCCTAAAAAGCTGAAATACACCATTTACATGTTCTATACCAAGGAATGGGGCTTGTATGCCCGCCTTTCGAAGTACCTCAGACCATGACACCATTATATGTTAACCCACTCATTAAATCATCAAACTGAATACCGATTTTCATAATTATAGTTAACCTGTTCGTTTAAGTTTTGGAAACCATCTCATGTTTAAAATGAGATGGTTTTTTGTTTAATTTGAACTAAGCCCGCGTGTTTTGCTTTTTTAAATAAAAACCAGCCTTTACCCTTGAAATTACCTGCTTACCTGGATAATAACGCTACCACCCCTGTGGACCCGAGGGTTTTACAGGAGATGCTTCCCTATTTCTCGGACAGGTTCGGAAATGCGGCCAGCCGCACGCATTCCTATGGCTGGGAAGCCGAAGAATCAGTGGACATCGCGCGGGAGCAGATCGCCAACCTCATAGGCGCGCATCCGCAGGAGATTGTTTTTACATCCGGCGCTACAGAGGCTGTGAACCTGGCCATTAAAGGTGTTTTTGAAAATTCCCCACGGCCGGAAAAGCACATGGTCACGGTATGCACCGAACACAAGGCTGTGCTCGATACATGCAAACACATCGAGCGCCTCGGCGGCAATGTTACCTACCTGCCTGTCGATGCAAATGGGCTCATCAGCCTCGCAGAGCTTGAAAATGCCATTACCGACCACACTATTCTCATTGCCGTGATGTATGCTAATAACGAGACAGGCGTAATCCAGCCCGTTCGTGAAATAGCTGCCATCGCGAAAAAGCATCATATTCCATTCCTGTCAGACGCCACGCAGGCTGTCGGTAAGATCCCGGTAAATGTCCAGAACGACGGGATCGACCTGCTGGCATTGAGTGCGCACAAAATCTACGGCCCCAAAGGCGTAGGTGCATTATATGTCCGCAAGAAGAACCCTGCTATTACCTTAACCGCGCAAATCGACGGTGGCGGCCACGAGCGGAATATGCGCAGCGGCACACTGAATGTCCCTGGCATTGTCGGGCTTGGCTGGGCCTGTGAGATAGCCGGTGCGGAAATGGCCCGTGAGAGCAAGCGCGTTGCTGCGCTCAGGAACGCATTTGAAGTGGAATTACTCGTACTGCAAGACATTGAGATCAACGCAGATGAGGCACGAAGGCTTCCGCATTGTACCAACATTTCATTCGGGCAGGTGGATGGTGAAAAGCTGATATTCGAAGCGGGAAGCGACCTGGCGTTTTCGCGCAGCTCGGCGTGTACCTCCGCCACTTTGGAGCCGAGTTATGTACTGAAAGCGATGGGGTTTTCCGACGAGCGCATCCATAACTCGTTCCGTTTCAGTTTCGGGAGATTTTCTACGGAGGAGCATGTAAACCACGCCGTTTCCGTTATTTCAAAGATTGTAAAACAACACCGCCATGAAAGAGATCACGGACATCATCCGGTCGTATGAGCAGGCATTGATTTCGGGGAAGCGCATGGCGCTCGCGACGGTCGTGCATGTGGAGGGCTCCTCGTACAGGCGCCCTGGTGCACGGATGCTCGTGACCGACGACGGCCAACTTACCGGCGCTATCAGCGGCGGATGCCTCGAAGGCGATGCACTGCGGAAGGCATTACTGGCCATTTCACAGCAGAAAAACAAGCTGGTAACCTACGATACCACCGACGAAAACGATACCACGCTGGGCGTCCAGCTCGGCTGTAATGGTATTGTGCATATCCTTTTTGAACCTATTCAGACAGCCGACGCCGAGAATCCGGTAGAGCTACTGAAAAAGGTTTTGGCCAAACGGCAAAATGCGGTCCTGGTAACATTGTTCTCCCTGCACTCCCGCACGGGCGCGCAACCCGGTACCTGCTTCCTGCATTTGCAGACGGACGACCAGGTAACGTGCACCTGCACTGAGGCTGAAATGTACGACCAACTGCTCTCCGAAACACAGGCAGCCTACAAGCGGGGCGATTCATTTTTTAAGGCATTTGAGAATAAATCGCTGACCGGATTCATTGAATATTTCAACATCCCTCCTTCCCTCGTTATCGCCGGCGCGGGCAACGATACGGTACCGCTCACCGAAATGGCGAGTGTTCTGGGCTGGGATGTTACGGTAGTCGATGGCCGGAGCGGGCATGCCACGCGGCAACGGTTTCCCACGGCCGGGAAAGTACTGGTATCGCGTGCTGAGGATGTTTTGAAGCACATTACCGTCGATGAGCGGACGTTTGTCGTGCTCATGACGCACAATTACAATTACGACCTCGCATTACTGAAACAGCTGCTAACCGTGGATGCTTGCCGGTATGTAGGCGCATTAGGCCCGAAGAAAAAGCTGGAACGAATGTATGCAGAGTTGGAAAGTGAAGGAACGGTGATTACCGACGAACAAAAGGCCAAGGTATACGGGCCGGTAGGGCTGGATATTGGTGCGGAAACCTCCGAAGAGATCGCATTGGCCATACTGGCAGAAATCAAGGCCGTGCTGGGCAGGCGGGTTGGGTTTTCGCTTCGTGAAAAGCTGGAACCGATCCACAGCCGCTCCGATCAGCGCGTCGATTACACCCGCGAAGAGAAAGAGGATTTTCTCTGTGCAGTACAAACCGTAACACCCTGACCCGCCATGCCGCACAACCAATATGGCATTGTAGTCCTTGCTGCGGGCAATTCTTCCCGGCTCGGCGAGCCCAAGCAGTTGCTGCAATTTCAAGGCAAAAGTCTGATCCGGCACATTGCAGAAGCGGCACTGGCAACGGTCGGCAGTAACGTGATCGTTGTTACTGGCTCCAATGCGGAGGCAATTGAAACAGAATTGAAAAACTTGCCCTGCAAGCTGGCATTCAACGCCGACTGGCAGGAAGGGATGTCGGCTTCCATTAAAACCGGCATTAATACGCTGCAATTAGGTAATCAATTTGTCAAAGGCGCGATTCTGACGGTAAGCGACCAGCCGTTTGTTTCGACGGAAGTGTTTAATGCATTAATTATCAATTTCGAAGAAACTGCAAAAGGTATCGTAGCCTCCCGATACAGCGATTCGCTCGGCACACCTGCATTTTTTGCAGCCTCCTACTTCCCTGCCCTGCTCCAACTCACCGGCGCCGAGGGCGCAAAAAAGCTCTTCAAACGCTACGCCGACGACGTTTCTGCCTACGCATTTTCACAAGGCAGCATCGATATCGACACCCGGGAAGATTATAATCGACTGATCTCCGGCATTTAAACAGCTTTTTTTTTCAGTATTTATCCAAAAATAAATTTTCGCTCAATGGTTGCGAATGTAGAATCAATATTTACATTTGCAGTGTACTATTTAACTAGAACACTAAAACAATCATGAAATGATCCGACTCAATCAGGTGTCATTCGGGTACAGCAAGCGCAAGATGCTTTTTGAAAATCTTGACCTGCACCTCGAACCCGGCCACATTTACGGGCTGCTGGGCAAGAACGGCGCAGGCAAATCCAGTTTGTTGCGGAATATGGCCGGGCTGCTCTTTCCGCTCGCGGGTAAAATCGATGTAGTAGGTTATGAACCTAAAAAGCGGCTTCCGGCATTTTTGCAGGATATTTTCTTCATTCCAGAGGAAATCTATCTTCCGTCGGTTACGGTTGACAAGTACCTGAGCCTTATGGCGCCTTTTTATCCCAAATTCGACGAAACGCAATTTCGCAACTACATCGCCGAGCTCGATATTCCGGTCGCCAACAAGCTCACAGGCATGTCGTACGGGCAGAAAAAGAAGGTACTGATCGCATTCGCATTATCGACCAATACGCGGGTGCTGATAATGGACGAGCCTACCAATGGCCTCGATATTCCATCCAAAAGCCAGTTCCGCCGATTGGTATCCTCGGCGCTGGACAAAGACCGGCTGATCCTGATTTCCACCCACCAGGTCCGCGACCTCGATAACCTGATCGACGCCATTGTCATACTCGAAGACAGCAAGATCATGATCAAACACAGCCTCGATATCGTCGCCGAACGTCTTTGCTTCCGCGAACTGTCGAGTATCGAGTTGGACGAGCGCGTGTTGTATTCCGAACCTTCTTTGCGTGGTTACCGGGCTGTTTTCGAAAATTCTACTCAGGAAGAAAGCCGCGTGGACCTGGAACATCTGTTCAACGCAGTACTCGAAAATCCAGCCCGTATCCGCAAAATCTTCGCCTGACCATGCGCCTGTTCATCCTATTCCTGCTTGCGGCCATGAGCTTGCTCGCGCGTTACGTGCTCCCGTTCCTGATCCCTGTGCATTCTTCCCCCATTTATTAGCCATGAACCAGATCTTTAACATTCACCGTTTCACATTGGCCTTTCGACTGGAAATCGCTGAAAGAGGCCGGAATTACTTACTTATGGCAGCGCTGATGGCCTTCGCGATGACCGTTCTGATGGTTCCCGTTACGATGTCGCGCGAATTCAGCGGATTCAGGGAGGTGTTACATTTTTTTTCATTATTCCTGATTCTTCTTTTCGGGGGCAGCTTGTTTACGAGCGGCGCGCTGTCTCAATATACAAGCTCCGCCACCGGCATTTCCGGATTAATGATCCCGGCTTCGACTACTGAAAAGTTTTTGAGCTCGCTGCTATTTACCCTACTTTTCCTCGTTCCGCTGTTTTGCTTTTACTGGTGGCTGCACTACTACACATTGGAAATAGCCAACGCAAAGCTTACCAACCAGGCCTTCAAATACCACCCAATACCCGTCGATATTGTGAATTACACCACATTCGGGTATTTCGGTATTCACGCTTGTGTGTTTTTCGGGTCAATTTTTTTCAAAAAGAATGCTTACATCAAAACTGCGGTCGTCGTGATAGGCATCGCCTTCGTGGTCAGCGTCGTCAACACGATGATTGCCATCAATTTCACAGATAATCCCACCAGAGTGACCGCATTGCCGTTGAGCGGCTGGAAATTGTGGTATTATAATGAAGACGGTAATGCAACAAAATGGCGATTTGCCTCAATTTTCTACTACCTCCCGCTGTCCGATAATCTTTTGCTGATGGCGCAACTCGTTACGGGGGCATTTATCATACTGCTCTGGATGTGCGCATTTTATCAGCTGAAAGAGCGGGAGATTTAACATTTGAAAACAATGGAATTTAAAGACAAACAGGCCATTTACCTTCAAATCGCGGATTATATCTGTGAGCAGATCCTGCTGGGCAAATGGCCGCCGGGCGAGCGCATTCCCTCGGTTCGCGACCTCGCTGCAATGATAGAAGTTAATCCAAACACGGTCATGAGAACATACGACTTTCTGCAAGGCAAGGAGATCATTTTCAATAAAAGGGGCATTGGTTACTCTGCCGACGAAAAGGCGGCTGAAAAAATCCTCGATTACAAAAAGGAGCGCTTTCTCGCTACCGAACTGCCGGAGTTCTTCAAAAATATCTACCTACTGGGCATAGATATCAATGAGCTACGCGCGCGGTACGAGAAGTTTGTGGAAGAAATGTACCCTTTAACCAAATAGATCATGAAGACCAGCCATATACTTTTCCTCTCGACCCTCTCACTTTTTATAGCATTCACGCTGGGTATCAATTGGATACTAAAAGGCGAGTTCGAAAAAATCGACAAGACTGATCCTTATGTAGGTTTTTCCAGTCATCCGCTGAAACCATTTAAATATGTCAAACTTCACGGCACCGGTTTCGGGCTGACGGAAATCCGGACGGATAAAGCGCCTGAACTGAAAATGACCATCGAGCCAAAATTCCTCGATTGGAAAGTCTCCAACGACACGCTGACGATCTTCTATAAAGACGATTGGAAACGTAATAACATGGTCATCGGCGCGGATTACGAGTCGCGGCCGTCGATTTATGTGTTCACGCCGGAATTAGCAGGTATCACTTCCGACCAGATTCGATCGAGGGTTATGGGTGCTAAAACTCCTCATTTGGACATTCACCAGAATGGCGACGGCATGCTGATCATGCGTTCCCAAATCCCGGAAATCAAGGCTGACATTAAGCATAACGGTTACCTGCGCCTTCACGCTTCCAACAATCCTATGAATGTGGACATTCAGGTGGCGGACACCAGTTCTTTCCAAAGCGATAGGGACATATTCAAACGCTTCAATGCCTCGATCGACAGCACGGCCCATTTGACTGTGCCGGGAAGTGTTATCAAAAAATTCTAATAAAAAACGCCCCGGAACTGATAACCGTAGAAGTTACGTGCTTCTGCGGACGGTCGTTCCGGGGCCTTTTGTTGGTTTGGCCTTACTTAATCCCCAACATCAAACTCGTGCTACCGCCCGCATTCGTGGTCGGCAGCACGCCATTCCATTTGGCAACCCATTCTTGCTGTATAAGCAATGGCGTCAGTGTTTTTTGTCTCAACTGGTTGGCCTCCGCTTCCGCCTTGGCTTTGATTAGTGTAGCTTTCGCCTGCCCTTCCGCACGGGCAATGAGGACTTTAGCCTCCGCTTCGGCTTGTTTCGCCTGGTTTTCGGCTTTCAGACGCGCCTGGATCGAGGCGTTCTTTTCGTCGATCATTTGCCTCAAAGATGGCGGCGGGGTGATGGCTGATGTCAGCTGGTCATATACGAAGCCGTCTTTGCCCAGTGTTTTAGTCAAAACATTCTGAACCCGGTCTTCGAAAACTTCCCGGTTAGACATGACGCTATCGGAGGTAAATGAGTTCGCTACAATTCGGTAGGCGTCGTAGATGGTGTTTTTCATAAATCCCTGCTGGATTTCCACTAACGGTCGTCTGTATTGGCGGTAGATTTGCGGCACTTTGTCGGGGTTAATGTGGTAGTTCAATTTCGGGTCCACTTTGAATTCCGCGGCGTCTTTGGTCGTGATCACAAAGGATTCATAATCAACACTCTGTGTATACGTCGGAAACTCCACGATCTTGGTCGTCCAGGAGTTATACCAGACGCGGCCCGTCACCAAGGTGATATTGTCGACGCCTTTCTCGCTGCCGTACAGGTTAATGCGGATACCTACATTACCCGCGTCGATATTTTCGAACGAAAACGGCTGTATCGCGAGGGCTATGATGAATACGATGGTTGTCAGAATTCCAATAATAATGTTTCTCTTCATGTTCGCTTATAGTTTAGATTTCAATTGGTTTACGATTTGCCCCAGGACAATATATAGGAAATAAAGTGCGCCGCCGATAATCGCCAAACCGGCAAAAACGAGCCAATCGGACTGGGCATTGACGAGCCGGAGCGCGTAGGTTACCACGATGATAACCGCCGCGATTTTCAGAATGTGTACCATGTGAGTGAGGTTTGTTTTCCGTAAAATTAATACCCTGCCGAACGAAGGGCCGTTAGATTTTATCCAATGGCGCTGCGGATTGTTGAGCGCTTCAAAAACCCCATAAACAGCACGAAGCGCGCCGACGGATCGACGCGCTTCGCAGCAATTGGAATAACAATATAATCTTAAAGCAATGCAGCCGCAGCTTCGTCCACAAACCAGTGCAATTGCCCTTTTACAGGCTGAATGATCTGTGACGGATAGAGATCGATATTTCTATCTCCTTTCAAAACCTGCTTCAAAACTTCCGCCTTGCCAGCGCCAGCCGCCAGGAACGCCACGCAAGCTGCATTGTTGACAACCGGGGCCGTGAGCGTAATGCGGTACATGTCCTGGGCTTGCAGGAAAAATGAAGTCGCTAGCGCATTTTGTTCATGAATCACCTTTGTACCCGGGAACAGTGACAATGTGTGACCGTCATCTCCCATGCCGAGCAATACGAAATCAAAAGTCGTTTCGGAGCCGTCGAAATAGCTTTTTACTATTTGCTCATATTCAGCAGCTGATTCTTCGGGAGTTATATCTGTGCGCATGATATGGATGTTTTCAGCCTTCACAGGCACTTTATCCAGCAGTTCTTCATAGCACATTTTGGCATTATTCCGCGAATCCTCAAACGGCACCGCGCGCTCGTCACCCCAAAAGAAATGCAGTTTCTCCCAGGGAATCGACTCTTTGTAAGGCGATTCGGCCAGTAATGCGTACAATGCTTTTGGCGTACTTCCACCCGACAACACGAACGTGAAACGGTCCTGTTTGGCAAGCACTTGCTGAATGTAATTATTAATCCATTCAGCCAGGCTGGCACTTAATGTTTTGGTATCCTTCTCGATATGCAACTCCATAGCTTACGGGGTTGGAGGCAGGTTGAGCCAGGTATGTCCGTCGCGGGCGATGAGTGCGTCGGCTGCGTCCGGACCCCACGAATCAGGTGCATAGTTCGGGAAATCCTGCGGCGGGCGGTTTTCCCACGCTTCCAGGATCGGCATGATCACTCTCCACGCGGCATCCACCTGGTCATTACGCATGAACAGCGTCGCATCGCCTTCCATTACGTCCAAAAGTAAGGTTTCGTACGCCTCTGGTGCGTGCTCCCCTGCTGCATCGTAATCGAAAGTCATATCCACCGGATCGAGCATCATCGTTTGTCCCGGGCGCTTGGCCTGGAAGCGGATGCTGATATCCATATTTGGCTGAATGCTGATGGTCAGACGGTTGGAACGCCAGGTCTCAGCAGATTCGGGCGGGAATGCATAATGCGGCGCCTGTTTGAAATGCAGTGTAATATGGGTCGCTTTCTGGTTCAGGTATTTACCGGTACGAACGTAGAAAGGAACGCCCTGCCAGCGCCAGTTGTCGATATAGAACTTCACCGCCGCGAATGTATCAATATTCGACTGCGGGTTCACGCCTTCTTCCTGCCGATAACCGACCACTTTCTCACCTTTTTTCCAGCCACCCGAGTATTGTCCACGAACAGCGAAATCGTGTACCTGCTCCTTGGTAATGCGGCGGATCGCATTTAGTACATCCACCTTTTTATTACGGATCTCATTCGCATCGAACGACACCGGCGGTTCCATTGCGATCATACACAGGATTTGCAGAATGTGGTTCTGCACCATGTCGCGCAATGCGCCCGCGTGTTCGAAATAGCCTCCGCGGCCTTCCAAACCCACTGCCTCCGCTGCCGTGATCTGGATATGATCAATATAATTACGGTTCCAAAGCGGCTCGAACAATGCATTCGCAAAACGCAGTGCAAGGATGTTCTGAACCGTTTCTTTGCCCAGGTAATGGTCGATACGGAAGATTTGCTCCTCGGCGAACATGCTCGAAAGCAGCAGGTTCAATTCGTGAGCACTTTCCAGGTCGTGCCCGAATGGTTTCTCCACTACAATGCGGGTCGTGCTTTTATCCCCGCAGAGCTTCAATGCGCCCAGTTTCTGAGCGATCGAAGGGACAAGCTGAGGCGCCACCGCGAGGTAGAAGATCACATTGGGATGCACACCCCATTCTTCTTCCTTCTCTTTAACCAGATCGGTGATCTTGTGGTAAGCTTCCGCATCGTCCCCGTCCATTTGCAGGTAGGAAACGTGCTGCGTGAAATCCGTCCAGTGACCATTTTGCTTACCCTTGCGGCGCGAGAATTTCGTCACGCCGTCCAGCAAATGCTCATGGTATTTTTCATTGGAATAAGCGCTCCGGCCGATACCCGCGATTGCAAACTGATCGGGCATCCAGTTATCCAAAAACAAGTTATAGAGAGCGGGAGTGAGTTTCCGGTAGTTGAGGTCCCCGCTTCCTCCGAAGATAAAGAGCACCGAGGCAGGGGGACGTTTATTGGTTTGCATAAAATTTCTGATTTATTGTTGACCCCATTCTGTATGGAATGTACCTGGGATATCGGTACGTTGGTACGTATGTGCGCCAAAGTAGTCACGTTGCGCCTGGATCAGGTTCGTAGGCATGTACGCTGTTTTGTAGGCATCGAAGTACGCCAGCGACGACATCAAAGCAGCAGCCGGGATGCCCGACTGGGCGGCAAATGCGATCAGCGAACGCGTATTACCTTCCACAGACTTAACCAATGCAGCTACCTCTTGGTTCAACAGAATATTGGACAATTCCGGGGTTTGCTTGTAGGCGTTCGTAAACACGCTAAGGAGCGACGAACGGATAATGCAACCGCCTCTCCACACGCTCACTACGTCTGTCAGCGGGATCTCCATTTGCAGATCTTTCGACGCCTGGAACAGCATTGCGAGACCTTGCGCATAGGCCAGAATGGTGGCAAAGTACAATGCATCATGAACCTGCTGGATAAGCACCTGGGTCTCTTCTGAAATAGCGGTACTTGCTCCGTACAATTCGGCGGCAACCACTCTTTCGTCCTTATAGCCGGACAACGTACGCATCGCCACCGCCGTATCGATCACCGGAACGGCCACAGGCAGCTCCATCGAGTCTTGCGAAGTCCATTTACCGGTTCCTTTCGAACCTGCTTTGTCGGAAATCACGTCGACCAGGTGAGCGTCGGTCTTATCGTCTTTTTGCAGGAAAATATCGGCGGTAATTTCCACCAGGAACGATTGCAAATCACCTTCATTCCAGCTTTTGAATACTTCATGGAGCTGTTGGTTGCTCAAACCTGCTTTTTTCAGGATCGCATACGATTCGCTGATGAGCTGCATGATCGCATATTCGATACCGTTATGCACCATTTTCACATAATGGCCGGCACCTTCTTTGCCCAGGTAAGCCACGCAAGGCTCGCCATTTACTTTCGCTGCAATGGCTTCAAGCATCGGCTGCACGTGCGCATAAGCCTCCTTATCGCCTCCTGGCATAATGCTCGGGCCTGTACGGGCACCTTTTTCACCACCCGAAACACCGATTCCCATGAAATGAATGTCCTTTTCACGGAGGTATTTCACGCGACGGAGCGTGTCTGTATAGTGGGAGTTTCCTCCATCAATAATAACGTCGCCTTTTTCAAGAAGCGGTAACAGGGATGCAATCACATCGTCGACCGGCTGGCCGGCTGGCACGAGCATCATTACCTTGCGGGGGCGTTGCAACAGCTGGATCATTTGGGCAAGTTCCGAAACGCCCTTAACAGTGGTGCCCGGAGTGGCACTGGATTCCAACGCAGAATTTTTGGTTTCATCCTTATCGAAACCGATAACAGAGAAGCCATGATCGGCCATGTTCAGTAACAGGTTTCTTCCCATTACGCCCAGTCCGATCATTCCAAAATCGAATAAGTTCTGTGACATAGATTAAACGTCTTGAATTAAGAAGCTGCAATATCAGGGTTTTTCAAAGACCAGCTTACATCTTTGTTGACATTCTATTTAAAATTTAAAATCTTCTCGATATTTTATTAAATTCACTTCTACTATGGTTATTTTATAGTTATCTAAGTAGTTATTATTTACTATACACATTACTATGTACTACAAATTTATCAAGGTCGCCCTTCTGGCGATCCTCGCTTCGTGCAATGCGTTTTCGCAAGACTCGCTTGTTATCAAAAACCGCTTCCTGGAAAGAAAATTCACCATCGGTGATAATTCTTTCTACACATCCCGTTTCCAGCATCTTCTGACGAACAAAGATTACAGTCGCCCTGGCTCGGAGGAGTTTTATTTTACAATTAATGGTACACACGCGAGCAGCAACGGTGCGCATGGGCTATTCAATTACATTAAACACACCTCCACCAAAACCAGTGACGATATTCAGAAAGTGACCGTACAACTTGCCGGAAAGCGGAGTACCAGCGCAGAAAATGTGACAGTGCAATTAACCTACGAAGTATACGACGAGCTACCGGTGGTGCGAAAGCAAATCAGCATTACTAACAACACTTCAAAACCATCGCCGTCGCGGATCTGGAAGTCGAACGACTGAACCTCGTACCGGTTTCTTCTCAACAAAGCGAACTATACACCAATTACGGTTCGCGCTTCGCCTGGCGCCTCTACCACGGTGACCACCATGATGCTGCCATTTTTGTATACAACAATTATGCAAAAGAGGGATTTATCCTTGTTAATGAAGCGCCCAGCGTACTTAAAAAGACCGAAGTTTACGCCGATCATCATCGCATTTCGATCGGTATGACGAGCCTTGCCGATCACTATCCGTTG
This sequence comes from Dyadobacter sp. BHUBP1, assembly GCF_050587785.1. Classification (NCBI taxonomy): domain Bacteria; kingdom Pseudomonadati; phylum Bacteroidota; class Cytophagia; order Cytophagales; family Spirosomataceae; genus Dyadobacter; species Dyadobacter sp. BHUBP1. The sequence continues at coordinate 93,679 of NZ_JBOBIH010000011.1, read as the reverse complement.
CCTCGGGGTATTATGATTATGTTTTAGAGAAAATAAAGCGCCACGTGCGCGAGAACGACCTGGCCTACATTAAACTGGATCTAGCCATCGCCAACTCTGCGTATGTGCTCGATTATGACAAAAAAGGGTGATTACAAATCCGAAGGCAAGGGTTACAAAGACCGCGAAAGTTCCTATTATGCCATCTATGAAAAGGCATTGCAGCTCTTCGACGACCTGCACAAAACATTCCCCGATCTGCTTATCGACTGCACGTATGAAGTGTGGGGAGAATACTATATTAATGACTATGCATTAATCGAACACGCCGATTACGATTGGCTTACCAACTATGATGACGACGCGCCTGTCGGACCGATCAACATCCGCCAAATGGCCTTCGACCGCAGCCGCGCCATCCCGACCGCGACCAACCTGATCGGCAACCAGTTTATGGACTCCCCGTATTCCAAGTACACGTTCTTGTCCCTAGCCTCGGTCAAACCAATCCTCGTCGGCGATTCCCGCAAGCTTCCAGCCGAACTGAAACCGTGGTATTTGAAATGGAATACCTGGTTCAAAATGATGGATCAGAAATACCAGTTTACACGCTTCTCCTATGTTTCGGACATTTTTCAGCGCCCCACCTTGAGCAACTGGGACGGCGTTTACAAATTCAACAAAGAGAAACATGGCGGCGTGCTGTTCTTTTTCAGAAACGGATCGGTTGAAAGCTCCCGCACATTTGCGTTTCCACTTGCCGAGCCTGGCAGCCGGTACCGACTCTTTTCGCCGGAGGATGAGAAGGATTGGGGCATTCGCAGCGGAAAGGATTTAATTGAAAAAGGAATTCAGATAACTATTGACACGCAGTTTGATGCGATGGTATTGGGTATTGAGAAGATAGAGTAGCCAAAAAGCAAAAATGCCGCTCCTGAGATTTCAGAAGCGGCATTTTGTGGAGAATATCGGATTCGAACCGACGACCTCTTGCATGCCATGCAAGCGCTCTAGCCAACTGAGCTAATCCCCCATTTCAATCATCGCCGGCTATCACTTTTCGACACCCGACCCTCATTTGAGGAGTGCAAAGATGAAACGGAGAATTTTCAGAAGCAAGCGCCTACGCACGTTTTTTTATGTATTTCTCACATTCATGATGCTTACGCGTCACCGCGAGCCCCCGCCGAACGCCTTCGCGAGCAGCCAGATTATAATGCCGATGATTCCCACAACGAGAATTACGCCCGTCCAAACGCCCGTCTTGAAAATATCGCCGATTAGCTCGCAGCTCATCAGTGTGAAGGATAAAAGGAGGATTATCAGAAGATTGATGTAAGCTTTCATGAGAAGGAATCATTTAGGTTAGTAATGTCTATCTGACCTTCAAAAACCATTCCATGAAAGATTGGGGCAGGATTTGCTACTGATATAAATCCATGGGGATAAGATTCTGCCTGTCGTTTAGCAGAAGTTTTTCAAAAAGACGGACGGTCGCTTCCGCATCGCCATGGGCGCGGTGCCGGTTTTCGATCATGATTTCCAGGCTCTCGCACAGATTTCCCAGGCTATATGATTTCAAGCCAGGAAAGATTTTCCGGCTTAGCTGCACAGTGCAAAGCAAATCGCGTTGAAAATACTCGTCCAACGCGCCGAATTCCCGTTTGATGAATCCGTAATCAAATTTCGCATTGTGGGCTACGAACCACGCATCGCGGGTCATGGCCCTTACGGCATCCTGGACATCGTAGAATGTGGGCGCATTTTTCACCATTTCATTATCGATCCCGGTAAGGCGGGTGATAAATGGTGGAATATACATTTCCGGGTTAATCAACGAGTGAAAAAAATCAACGATCCGGATACCATCGTGTCTGAAAACGGCAATCTCTGTAATACGTGAAGTCCCTCCCCCGCCTGTGGTCTCAATATCAACTATCGCATACATTAATTACTCACACTGAAATGGTTACTCACTAGTACTGTCATTATCCGGCCTGCGGTGGGAAAATTTGAATAGTACAAAAAAACGAAAAAATCCCCGCCGAAGCGAGGATTTTCTTCAATAACAGGGAGGCATCTACGCAAGAAGGCGATGATCAGTCCAGTTGAAATGCGATCGGCAGTGTAAATCTAACCCTCACCGGAACTCCAGCTTGTTTGCCTGGCATCCAGTCTTTCATCATTTTCACCACTCTTACCGCTTCCTCATCGCAACCAAACCCGATCCCCTTCACTGCGGCCGCATTCTCTATTTTTCCATCAGAACCTACTGTAAATTGTACGAATACCTTTCCTTGAATACCTGCACGTGATGCTTGCGAAGGATATTTCAGGTTTTTTCGCAGAAAAGCCGCCATCGCCTCGTTTCCTCCTGCATATTGGGGCGACTGTTCTACAAACGTAAAAGTCTCTTCTTTCCTCGCTTCAATCCCGGCAGCCTCGGCTTTGGGAGCCACCGCACTTTCAACAGGTGGGACAATCACATCAAGATCCTCTACCCCTTCCACGGTTTCCGTCGAAGGTTGGGCATTACTAAGGTCGTCAACCACCGGCGGTAGCTCTTCAATCTCGACTTTGTCGTCCGGAAGCACCTCAGGCGTCAGCGACTTCACCGTTTTCTGTACGGGCTCCGGTTCTTCCTTGGCGGGAGGCGGCGCAGGCGGCTCTTCCATCGTAACGTTGACCGTCTCCGCCTCCACGAGCCAGGCTACGTCATCAGGCTTTGGATCCGGTATCAATTTTGCATAAAGCTGCGGAAACATTACCAGCAGCAGAAAGAACGCTACACCCATTACAACCGCCCGTTGGACGGTCTGCCCGTAACCTTTTCTCAGATCATACGCACCGTACGACTTGTTACGGTTCTCGAAGACGATGTCATTGAGGGATTTTTCCATGGCTAATAGATTTTGATGATCAACACTCAGATTCAGGAGGGTTTGCGCATCAGCCGTCTTTACCATATCCTGGTAAATCTGCTCGAATGACTTGCCATCCCAAAGACTTTCCTCCGCTTCACAAGCCAGGTGGTCGAGAATCTCCGGAAGCAATCCCGGATCCAGCTTGCTTGCCTGCAAATACTTGCTTATTTGGTCAATGCGATTTTCCTGAAGGCGTTTCATAGATCGATCTGTTTAGAGATTAGCCATGTACCTATTCTTTATTCTGTTGCCAGGTTTTTAGGGGCAAGCAGCAATCTTACTGCCTCTATAAAACGCTCTAAGTCATTGGTTTTAGTACGGGCAGTTTCATTTCCTCGGTGCGTCAGGGAATAATATTTCCGAAGACGTCCGTCCACCTCCACCGACTCGGTCAGCAGCAACCCCTCTTGCTCAAGTTTATGGAGCACAGGATAAAGTGCACCGAACGTCAGGGCGATAGCGCCGCCCGTTCTGTCTTTTACTTCCTGGGTAATCTCATAACCATACATCCGGTCGTGCTCTGCCAGCAAATTCAACACGATGGTTTTCAATGTACCCCGTACATACTCGTTACTCGTTGTGTTATTCTCCATGAGTTAAATTTTTATACAGCAAATATATATAAGTTTTTTATATATACAACACAAATCTACAAATTTCTTTTGATGAGGTCAAGATAAATTTCAAACTAGCTCTCAGCCAGTGGAATAGAACGATTAATGCGCTCTTCTAACGAAATAAAGGTTTCCGTTCGCTGTATCCCGTTTACTTTCTGGATCTTGTCATGGAGGATTTCGCGGAGGTGCCCGGTGTCCCTGCACACTATCTTAAGGAAGATACTATAAATTCCCGTGGTATAATGGATATTCACAACTTCCGGAATGCCTTCAAGTTCGGTAGCCACTTGCTCGTACAACGAACTTTTATCCAGGTAGATTCCCAGGAAAGCGCTGATATCCCAGCCCAGCTTTGTAGGGTCGATCACGAGCTGGGAGCCCTTTACGATGCCCATTTGTTCCAGCTTTTTCATGCGCACATGCACGGTCCCGCCAGACACGAACACACGCTTCCCGATTTCCGTGTACGGTAACGCTGCGTTTTCGATGAGCAGGGAAAGGATGCGCAGGTCGGTATTATCAATATCTGAATATTTTTGCATTTTGTGTTAAAAGTTTGAATTCTTCGCAACAATTAGGCTCAAATTATGAAAGAATTGTAAATTTTAACAATTTTAAATGAAAATATTTTATAATTCAGATCAGAAGTTTTAGTTTTGCAAAACCAAATTAGAAAAAAGGCAGTAGCAATATTGCTTTTACTCTGTTTGAGATCACATTGTAGGGTGATGAAATTGGCAGCCATGCCCTCCTGTCTCGGGGGTGGTGAATAAGGGATAAACGCGGCATAATGCCGACGCAAGTCGACTGGGGTGGACCACCAACAGTATTTGTACCGTAGCTAACCGCACCGTGGGTGGTTCGAATCCCCCTCCTACAGCAAAAAAAACTTGACAAGCGATTTTTTTCGTATTAGTTTTATTTGGTTTTTAGTTTGTTGATGAAGTGTAATTTGACACGCGGGTTCATTTTGAAACCTGCGTGTTTTTTTTACGCCTTTTTTAAACGGGCGTAGCCATACTTTCACAGGTAGCAGCACAAAGCCTGCAAGCCTCTGCACAAACGCGGCAATGAGCCATCCCCATCGCCGCATGTTGCTCACATTCAGCGGCACACGCATTACAAATATCCGCACACACTCTGCAAAGGTGCGCACTAAAATCGCTTTCAAGCGTCATTAATTCCACAGCGGCGTGACATACTGCGGCACACTCCATGTCGAGCTGGATACATTTTCGAAGATGCGCAACATGTTCATCGCGTAGACACGCGGTCGCACAAGTGACACACGCCTGCGCGCATGACACGCACGCATCAATACATTCCTGAAATTGGTTACTGGCCATAACTTTCGTCGTTTGAGAAAAAGATCTAAAAAATCTTTCGCCAACATGAAAATCATACCAAAGCAGAAAGCCTTAAAATGCAAAAAGCCCAGATTCCTCTGAGCTTTTGTGCGGTCTGGACGGGACTCGAACCCGCGACCCCATGCGTGACAGGCATGTATTCTAACCAACTGAACTACCAAACCAAAAAATAAAGAACTTCAACTTAATCGGCGGTCTGGCTGAGCCGGCATTCCGGCGGGACTCGAACCAGTATACTACCTAACTTATTTCTCGGCGGTCTGGACGGGACTCGAACCCGCGACCCCATGCGTGACAGGCATGTATTCTAACCAACTGAACTACCAAACCGATTCGTTTTACAAGCGTTTTTGTAAAACGTGGTGCAAAACTACTACTAATATTTACGATTGCAACACCTTACACAGCAATTTAGTTATTTTATTTGCAAAAACAATAGCCCCTCAACTAAGAATATTCTGAAAATGAAATAGTTGAACCAAGAGAAAATTTATGACTTTCATCAAAGAAATTTTAACCGAGCTCGAAAAGCTGGCTCCGCTGCCTTATCAGGAGGATTACGACAACGCAGGCCTGCTGGTTGGCGCACCGGATACAGAAGTTACCGGCATTCTCTTCACACTGGATATAACGGAGGACATCGTTGACGAGGCCATCCGCAGGCAATGTAACCTCATTGTCGCACACCATCCCGTTATTTTCAAAGGTCTTAAAAAGCTTAATGGTAAGAATTATGTGGAGCGGACAGTCATCAAGGCTATTAAAAATGATATTGCGCTTTACGCCACGCACACCAATCTTGACCATGTGGTAGGAGGCGTAAACTGGCAAATCGCAAAGCGCCTGGGCCTTCAGAATATAAAAGTACTGGCACCTAAAAAACAGGTTCTGACCAAACTGGCTTTCTTCTGCCCCGTTGAAAACACCCGGGAAGTACTAAGCGCATTGTTCGAAGCAGGTGCCGGAGAAATCGGCGAATACAGCAATTGCAGCTTCCGAAGTGAAGGACTAGGCACATTTTTGCCAGGCAACAATGCAAACCCGGTCATCGGCGCACGCGGCGAACTGGAAACGGTGAAGGAACACCGCGTGGAGGTGATACTGCCTTCACATTTACAGGGATCGGTACTGAGCGCACTTAGGCGTACACACCCGTACGAGGAAGTGGCCTATTACATGTCTGCGCTCGAAAACGAAAACCAGGAAGTGGGTGCAGGTGCCATCGGCGAGCTTCCCGAGGCGATGGAATCCCTCGACTTTTTGAGTTATTTAAAGAACGGCATGGAAGCATCGGTCGTGAAACATACGGAACCGACCGGCAAGTCAATCCGCCGGGTGGCGGTATGTGGCGGGGCAGGCAGCTTTCTCCTGCGCAATGCCGTTTCCGCAGGCGCCGACGTGTACGTAACGGCGGACTACAAGTATCACGAATTTTTCGACGCCGAAGGACGTATCATGATCTGTGACATAGGGCATTACGAAAGCGAAGTGTTTACGAAAAATTTATTGCATGACTATATATCAGGAAAATTTAGTAATTTCGCACTCTGTTTGTCAGAAATCAGTACCAATCCGGTGCGGTATTTTTCCTGAAAACCGGTTTTGACAACGAATTCTGCTGATAATCTGTTTAAATTAGGGCTGACTACCTCACATTTCAAGCATTGAAACAAGTCCATAAAAGACATACATGGAAAACACAATCGCACAAAAACTAGATGCTCTCCTGAAACTTCAGGAAATCGATTCAAGCCTTGACGAAATACTAAAAACCCGCGGGGACCTTCCCGAAGAAGTAAGGGACCTGGAAGATGAGATTGCAGGAATCGAAACGCGTTTAGGAAAATTTAAATCTGAAATTGCCAACCTGAACACAGAAATCGACAATTTCAAAAATGCGCAGAAAGAAGGGGAAAAACTGATCAAGAAATACAAAGATCAGCAGATGAACGTCCGCAACAACCGCGAATATGACGCCATCACCAAAGAAATAGAATTACAGGAACTGGATATGCAACTGGCCGACAAGAAAATCAACGAAGCCAGGGCCCGTATCCGCCTCATCGAGGAAGATGCCAACCGCGCGGAGTCCATCCTGAACGAACGGAACGAAGATCTGAAAGTTAAGAAAAACGAACTTTCGGTCATTACCTCGGAAAGCCAGGCCGAAGAACAGGCGCTGATCGCTGAAAGGGAGAAACACATTAAGAAAATCGAAGAACGCTTACTGAAATCTTACCAGAAGATCCGGGACAACTCACTCAACGGCTTGGCTGTTGTACACGTGCAGCGTGGCGCCTGTGGTGGATGCTTCAGCATCGTTCCTCCTCAGCGTCAGGCAGATATCCGTGAGCGTAAGAAACTGATCGTTTGCGAACACTGCGGACGTATCCTCGCCGACGTTGAAAGCGTTCAGCCGGTTCACCAACGCCGCTAGAATTATTAATATTAAATTGAAAGGTTGTCTGATCCGGGCAACCTTTTTTTATGTGCATTACCATGAGCAGCAGTTATTCGGAGGCCAAATATGCGGGATTCAGGTTACTGATGTGCCTGCTGCTTTTGTTACTTTTCCACCGGCCGGCATCAGCTATCGAGGAGCAAAGCGACGTTGCATTTTCTCCCAAACTGCAAAAAGCCTATTTTGAAATACAAAAACTGAGGCTGCCTGCCGCCCGTGAGCTGATCAACGACGAAAGGGCCGGCAATCCCGACAATCCGTTTATATCCTACCTCGACAGCTATGCCGACCTGCATGATCTGCTCATCGCCGAGGACCGCTCACGCTACAAAGTTTTCACCCAACAACAGGACAAGCGACTCGATTTGGTAGGGAGGCTTTCTGAAAAATCACCCTACAGGCGACTTTTTCAGGCTGACATCCGCCTGCACTCCGCATTTGCCAAGCTCAAATTCGGCAATGAGGTCAGCGGCTCGTGGGAAATTATCAAGGCTTACCGGCTCCTGGAAGATAACCGCAAGAAATTCCCTGCATTCACCCCTACCCTTAAATCGCTTGGACTACTGCACGTGCTGATAGGCTCCATTCCTGAAAACTATACGTGGATCGCCAAGATTCTCGGTTTGAAAGGGAACATCGCGCAGGGTATCCGCGAGCTCCGTGAAGTGGTAAAAGAAGAGCCTTTTTTCAAACAGGAAGCCGAGCTGATTGACCTCCTGTTACATGCCTACACCCTGCAACTCAGCCCTGAGCAACAAGCCCGGATTCGCCAGTGGCCGCAAGAACAACCCGACAACCTGCTACTGCACTTTTTCGCTACGACCGTTTTAATGAAAGAAAACCGGAGCGAAGAAGCTTTGCATTTCCTCGCCGATGCACCGACTGGCAGGGAATACATGCCTTTTCCGTTCCTTCATTACCTACACGGGGAAATCGCATTGCAAAGTGGCGTTTACGATGAGGCATTCGCCGCTTATGCCCGGTTTCTGAAACAATATGCCGGATTTAATTATATCAAAGACAGCTATTTCAAAATGTTCATGTGCCGCTGGCTCGCCGGGCGCGACCGGGAGGCCGCGGGTTATATGCAAAAAGTAACCCAAAGTGGCAGTACCATTGTGGAGGCCGATCAGTTTGCCGAAAGGATTGCGAAAGAATATGGTGAAGGAAAAATCAGTCCGAGCCAAAAGGTGCTGTACAAGGCCCGGTATGCCACCGACGGCGGTTATTTTCAGAGAGCCGGGGAACTGATGAAAGCTGTTTCGGAGAAAACTTTTAACACAACTTACGAAAAAGCCGAGTTCAATTATCGAATGGCCCGAATTCTTCAAAAATCAGGACGAACGAATGAGTCTGCACTATTTTACGACCGTTCGATAGCGCTTGGGCAGGCAGACCCGGGCGCCGGGGGATTTGCGGCTTCTTCGGCATTACAGATGGGTTACATTTATCAAAAAAAAGCTGATAATCAGAGAGCTGTAATGTATTTCAAAAAAGCGATGAGCTTTAAAAAGCACGAGTACAAAAACAGCATCGACAATAAAGCCCGTGCCGCGCTGACAGAATTAGGACAATAGGATTGTTACCAAAACGCACTTTCAGCGTATCAAGGATGCAAGCATTAATGCAACATTTGATATGCCCAGAAAAAAGAGCGACAATCCGAAAGTGATCATCAATTGGCACGATGACGACAAACCCCGTGAGAAATTCATGAACAAAGGCCGGGCCGCCTGCTCGGACTCTGAGCTGATGGCCATCCTGATCCGCTCGGGAACGAGGGAAATGACTGCCGTGGACCTTGCCAAAGCCCTCATGACATCGGTAGGCAACAATATTAATGAACTCGCCAAACTAAACGTCCGGGACCTGACAAAAATCAAAGGTATAGGCGAAGCGAAGGCACTTACCATCCTTGCTGCACTGGAACTCGGCCGGCGGCGCAAAGACATTATTTCTGATAAAAAACGTAAGATCATCGGTTCCCAGCCGGTGTATGAAGCCATGCGCCCCTATCTGATGGACAAAACGCATGAGGAATTCTGGATTTTACTGCTCAACCGCGGGAATTACGTGATGCGGGTGATACAGGTGAGCGTGGGCGGCATTTCCGGTACTGCGACCGATATTAAAATGATATTCAAAATCGCGTTGGACCATATGGCCAGTTCGCTGATCCTGGTACATAACCACCCATCGGGGCAGCTCATACCGAGCTTTGCAGACAAGGTGCTGACCGAACAAATAAAAGAAGCAGGCCGATTGCTCGACCTGCCTGTTCAGGACCATATCATCTTTACCGATGACGGTTATTATAGTTTCAAAGATTCCGGTGAAATGTGATCAGAACACCGCTTCTTTCCTGATAATACCTTTCAGCTCCTCATAAGGAATTGTAAGCTCGATTGGCCCACGGGCGTAGGCTGCTATTTCATAAGGATTATAGAAAAATAAGACTCCTTCCGGCCTAAACACATAATTGGCCGGAAGAAAGAATTTATGATTCGCGAGAAAATAACCTGCATCTTCCAGGTCGACCCCGGGCGCGAGCTTTTCCAGCTCACGAAACTTCTTTTCCACCAGACTCAACAAAGCCACCGAGTCGGCTACAAAGTTTTTCATTTCGATTTCCTCACCCGTTTTACCGTCGAAGGCATGATACGAAGTGAAGCTGTTGGGATGTGCGCCACCGGTGAATGCGTAATGATCCAGCTGATAGAACATTACTTTCGGGGTTGTCATGACGGTATCGCCATGCAATTCCACTTCCCAGCAGCCCGGAGAGTCGGGAAACTCCTTCTTGAAATCATTATAGTTTTTTTCAAAATCTTCGAAAGCTGCTTTCGGGCTTTTAATAGCCTCCAAGCGGGCTAACGCACTGGCCGGGTCACCGTAGGAATTCAACCGCTTAATGGCCTTGTCCGTCAGAATTTCCCTGATTTTGGTGGCAACAGCCCCGGAATCAGTCGGCTCCCAGAGGTTAATCAGCACAGATACCCCTTTATTGGAAACGGTATCACACCCTCCAAACTGCTCCTTTTTTACCTCTCCTGCCTGATAGCCGGTTTCAGCGACTGCCTGATCATTTTTGGACTGCTGGTTACATGCCCAGAACGACAAAGCGCCGAGCATCAGAGCAGCCATTTGCTTCAAACCCATGGTCTTTGATTTTTTCGGTTGGAAAGGGACTAAAGGCTCATCAGTTCTTTAAAACGGATAGCCTGGCGGCGCGAGATCTCGATTTTATCCCCGCCCTGTAAGGTTACCAGCAAGCCCCCACTGAACCACGGCTCGATTTTCTCAATCCAATGCAGGTTGATAATATGCTTGCGGTTGGCGCGGAAGTAGGTGTTCGGATCCAGACGTTCTTCGAGGTTGTTCAGCGATTTCAACACCAAAGGCTTCTGGTCGTCGAAATGCAAACGAACATAGTTTCCCATCGATTCGAACAGACGGATCTTACCCAGTTTTACAAACCAGCATTTCTCGCCATCTTTCACAAACACCTGGTCGTTTTCGCCCAGTACTTTTTCCGCCCGCTCATTCGCATGCGTGGGTGCTTCCGGCTGAGCCTGATTCTCCTCAATGCGGTGAATGGTCTCTTTGAGACGTTCGGTATCGATAGGTTTGAGCAGGTAATCCAATGCATTGAATTCAAATGCCTTGATCGCGTACTCGTCGAACGCGGTGGTAAAAATTACCTCCGGGCTTTTGCCTTCGATCGACGAAAGCAGTTCGAACCCGTTCTTGCCGGGCATTTGAATATCCAGGAAAAGCAATTCAGGCTGCTGCTCTTCGATCAGTTTCAGCGCCTCTTCCGCATTCGCGGCTTCTCCTACTATTTCAATTTTAGTGTATGGTTCAAGCAATCTCTTCAACTCGTTGCGCGCTAGTCGCTCATCATCTACAATTAAAGTCCTCATGGCGGATGGATCAGTTAGGAATAATAAACAGATAGTATATTGATTTGGTCATTAGTTCTCTTTTTCGGATCCTTCTCCCACCATCATCACGCCTTCCGAAAGCATCGGGATTTTAATTTCCGAACAAACCACGTTCTCTTTCTCCTGGAAAATCCGGAATGTTGCCGCCTTACCGTACAGAATCGACAGTCGCTCGGCTGTATTTTTTAAACCAACCCCGCCGGATTCGGTGTTGCCCAGGTTGCCTGCATTTACCTCCGTATCTCCCAGGTTCCCCGAGTTATGGATCGTGATAACAAGCAGCTCATTGGCAATTTCCGATTTTAACCCGATAAATCCACCTCCCATTTGCTTGGCAACCCCATGCTTGATACCGTTCTCGACGAGCGTTTGCAACATCATGGGCGGCACTTGCCAGTAAATAGCTTGCGGGTTGGTCGTAATGCTGTAACAAAGGCGGTCCTCGTAACGCACTTTTTCCAGTTCGAGATAATCTTCGACCGTGCGAAGCTCTTCCTGTAAATCGACTGTTTTACGGCGGTCGGCCAGCAATGAGTTCCTTAATATGTTGGATAGCTGTGTAATACTGAGCTGCGCACGCTTGGGATCTTCGTACACCAATGCGCGGATGCTGTTCAGTGCATTGAATGTAAAATGCGGATTGAGCTGCGAGCGTAGCACTTTCGCTTCCGCCTCGCGCATAGACATTCTCAGCATGATCTTCTCATAGCTGGCGAGTCGGTTCTGCTCCACATAGTGATAAACCGTGTAAGACAATATCCACGCCAGCAGGATTTTGCACCAGTTGGTATAATAACCCCAGAAAATCAACGGCTGGTTGAGCATATTGTGTTCCAGAACCTCACGATCCATTGGTTGGTTAATCATCGTCATGATAAGCCCCAGCCACAACACCGACCCGATCACCCGCAACGCAAGCCTGGGCAACGGCAGCGATGACCAATTCCACCGCCTGATCACAAGGCGGTACACATGGGTAAGGCAAATGCCCAACAGGATATTGGCCAGCGCAGAATAGAACTCGGTCAGCTTGAAACCGTATTCCAAGAGATACGGAATGTATTCGAACATGATGATTAATGTCCAACCCAGTATCTGAAGAGTCCAATAAATGCGTTTTTTGGACATGAGCATACGAACGCTGATAATGTATTGAAAAGCCACAAATGTATTAATGACCCCTCAGGGGAGGTACATTAATACACCAATGGAAACGAATCTACACAAACGGCTGCTATATCGTTTGCGGGATTTCGATGGAAAGAAGGTGTGTGATATCGTTGGAGACTTCCAGTTCGAACTGCTGGGTATCGTAGGAGTAATTAATCTTGTAGAGGCAAAGATTGCTGTGCTCGTAGTCGTCCATACGCACCAGCGGCTGTTTGAAAAGCGTCGTTAGTAATACGCGCATCGCACGGCCGTGCATGGCGATGAGAATATTCCTTTCATGCGGGCGGGAGAGAATCGTATCGATCACCGGTATCTGACGTTCGCGCACATCTACGGGGCTTTCGCCGCCTTCTGCGGCAAGATTCACCTCACCTGCTTTCCAGGCGTTTACCAGTTCACGATAATAGTTATTGTCGCCCGTATTCGGTTCGCGGCCCTCACGATCTCCCCATGATATTTCGTTCAGCCCCGAGTAGCTTTCATGCGGTATACCGAGCCTGATGAACCCCCGGACGGTTTGATGTGTTCGCTTTAAGTCAGAGGTATAAATTTTGTCAAACGGAACATGTTGGTAAGCATTAAAAAAAGCTTCGGCCTGAGCTTCTCCCCATTCATTCAGCAAGGAGTCAACACCGCTCCCCTGGACAACTCCCCTGCGGTTCAAATCAGTTTCACCGTGGCGAATGAGGTAAATCGATTTTCTTTTCAAGACAATAGGATAATTTAAATATAAAATTTACAAAAACCTTGTTTATATTCCGCAAAGCCAATACAAATTTATACATTTTTTAGATATGTTCGCTAAAACCGTCACCGTCGATTCATTACAATCTTTTGGACAAAACAGTATCGCCCATCACATCGGGATCGAGTTTACGGAAATCGGAAAGGATTATGTGTCAGCCCGAATGCCGGTCGATAAACGCACCCATCAACCCTTCGGAATTTTGCACGGCGGTGCCTCGGTCGTACTGGCCGAAACGCTGGGAAGCATCGCCTCATTCTTGACAATTCCTGAAAACGAAAACAAACACGCCGTAGGGTTGGAAATCAATGCGAACCACCTGAGGCCGGTGAAGGAGGGTTATGTGTACGGAACCGTGCGACCGATCCATATCGGCCGGACCACGCATATCTGGGACATCAGGATCACCAATGAGGAAAACAAACTGGTTTGCATCAGCAGACTTACAGTTGCTATTGTGAATGCAGACCGCTAACATTATTTTGCAGAAAATTGACCTAACGGGACACGCCCATTCGTTATAAATGCTATCAGTACAGACCGACACAGGGATTTCGATATTTGAGGGATTACAGATTCAGGAGCTTTGGCGTGCATCCAAAATGATGGGCTTTCCGTCCGCAGTATGGCGCCTGCCCCACGCCAACGAAATTAAACTGCTTATTTCCATTCAGGATGGCACACGTAAATGTCTGCCTGAACTCGAAAAAATGAGCCCGGGCTTTGTGATAAGCACATTCTACTGGGAAGACGACCAGGAAGTGCTTTTCCTGGAAGGCGATATTATCCTGACATTCTCGGAAGACAACCGGATCACGCACATCGAGAACCAACTCGGCGAGGAGCATCCCGAAGTAAAAAGACTCGTTCAGCTCGCATTAACCGAAAGCAACCACGAAAATCAGCAACAGGCAACTTCCAACCCGCTGTTACCTTTAAGCGGGCACCTGGATGCCAAATCCCGTTTCGAACGGACGGTAGAGCTCGCGGTGGCAGCAATCCGCCAGAATCAATTCAAAAAAGTAGTGCTCTCGCGTACCAAAGACCTGCGATACACCGATGCATTTCAACCCGCACAGGCATTTCAGCGACTCGTGAAAGCCTACCCTCACGCATTTGTTTCGCTGGTGAACCTGCCGGAAGAAAATGAACTGTGGCTCGGGGCAAGCCCCGAATTGCTGGTAGAGCAAATGTCCGGCGGTACTTTCAAAACCATGTCCCTCGCAGGTACGCAGGGTGCACGTGACGCATCGGGTGAGCTCATACCCAAGTATGACATCCGCTGGGGCGAGAAAGAGATTGAAGAACAGGCGCTTGTAAGCCGCTATATTATTGAATGCTTTAAAAAAATACGCTTGCGCGAATACCTGGAAACAGGGCCCAAAACTGTGCTGGCGGGAAATCTATACCATCTCAGGACCGTTTTCGAAGTCGATACCGTGGCGCTCAATTTCCCTGAGCTGGCTTCGGTAATGCTCAAACTCCTGCACCCGACGTCGGCTATTTGCGGTGTACCGAAGGCGCCCAGCCTTCGATTTATCAATGATGTCGAAGGTTACAACCGCTCCTATTACAGCGGCTTCCTGGGGCCAGTACAAGTGGGTGGTGATACCCATTTGTTCGTTAACCTCCGCACCGTGCGGTTCAAGGACGGCATTGCGACGTTTTTTGCAGGGGCCGGGATCACGGAAGACTCTGTACCTGAGCAGGAATGGTTCGAAACAGAACTGAAATGCGATACTTTGCTTAAAGTGATTGGTAGTTCCTTATAAAAAAATTAGCTGGCATTAAACTTTTATAGCGGCAAAAAGTCTAATCCGTTCGAGATTAATATCTAATTTTGAACAAAGCTCTGAATAGGACGCATTTAGTCCGTCAGACTCCTAAACCAATTTAAGCCAGGTTAACCAACCCTATGAATGTTATCGCCAGATCTGCCCGTGCAGAAGGAATGCCAAACTTAACCAAACCTCTGTCTTCACTTTTCATTGCCGGTTCGCTCTTTATTACGCTTTCGTGCGGAGAAAAAAAGGATACTTTTCAACAAAAAGGCGGTGGAGGCCCCACCATCGTGGATGTGATCGTTGCGAAATCCGAGAAGGTAAGTGACAAGGTAGAAGTGAATGGTACCATCGTGGCCAACGAATTCGCAGAATTGCGGCCGGAAGTAAGCGGATTGCTGACTTTCCTCGATGTACCGGAAGGCAAAACGGTCCAAAAAGGAACGGTGATCGCCCGGATTAACAGCGCCGACCTCCTTGCCCAGCTCAACCGGTCGAAAATACAGCTCGACCTCGCCGAAACGACCGAAAAGCGGCTCAAACAGCTGATCGCCGTGAACGGTATCAACCAGGCGGATTATGACCTGGCCCTCAACAATGTCAATACCCTCAAAGCGGACATGGCCTATACCCAGGCGCTGATCGACAAGACGATCATCAAGGCACCGTTCACAGGTGTGGTAGGCTTGCGCAAGGTGAGTGCGGGCTCGTACGTGACGCCCCAGAGTGTAATCGCCACGATGCAGCAACTCTCCAATCTGCGGATAGATTTCACGGTTCCAGAGAGCTACCAGCAATATGTGAACAAAGGCGGCACGGTGGAAGTAATGCTCGACCAGGCTTCTGGTAAATATGAAACCGCCCGCATTCTGGCTATCGAACCACAAGTGAACCAAACCACCCGTAACCTGACGGTTCGCGCGGTGCTGAGCTCTGGCAATACCAGCCCCGGCTCGTTTGCAAAAGTATATATCACTGCCAGCAACAATAAAAATAGCATACTTATTCCTTCCAACAGCATTATTCCGGAAGCCCGCAGCAAGAAAGTCGTGACCGTGAAAGGGGGTAAGGCCGTATTTGCACAAGTAGAAACCGGCGACCGCAGGGAAGATGTGGTAGAAGTAACCAAAGGCCTGAATGTCGGCGATACGGTGGTTGTTTCGGGTGTACTTTTTGCCCGTCCCGATGCTCCTGTGAAAGTGAGAAGTGTTAGAAACCTGAATGTAGCGAGTAAGTAACAATCGCCGTTGCGGCGCTTGTTGCAGTGACCATTCCTTTGAAACCCCTGCTATGAATATTTCAGAACTATCCCTGAAACGGCCCGTTCTGGCGGTCGTGATGAACCTGCTCATCATCCTTTTTGGTGTCGTAGGATATAACTTCCTTTCACTGAGGGACTACCCGGCCATCGACCCGCCAATCGTGAACGTGCGGACAAGCTACACCGGTGCCAATGCCGACATTATCGAGAGCCAGATCACCGAGCCGCTCGAAAAGAGCATCAACGGTATCCCTGGTATCAAGAGTATCAGCTCTTCGAGCCAGATTGGTTCGAGTAACATTACCGTAGAATTCAACCTGAAATCCGACCTCGAAGGCGCCGCCAACGACGTCCGCGACAAGGTGAGCCAGGCTGTCCGCAACCTCCCGCAGGACATCGACGCCCCCCCGGTGGTAAGTAAGGCTGACGCCAACTCCGATTTTATTCTCCTTTTGGCCGTACAAAGCCCGTCGAAAGGTTTGCTCGAACTGAGTGAATATGCCGAGAACGTCCTCCAACAAAGCCTGCAAACGATCGACGGCGTAAGTGCGATCAATATTTTCGGGCAAAAGCGCTACGCCATGCGCATCTGGCTGAATCCCGACCGGATGAGCTCCTACAACGTCTCCTTCAACGACATTACCACTACTCTTGCTTCGGAAAACGTGGAATTGCCCGCGGGTAAAATCTACGGCGACAATACCGAGTTGACGATCCGAACCATGGGCCGTCTGAAAAGCGAGAAGGAATTCAATGACCTCGTGATCCGCAATGACAGCTCGGGAATCGTGAGGCTCGGTAACGTAGCCAAAGTGGAACTGGGCCCCGAAAACGAGGAACAAAGCTGGAAATACAACGGCATGTATGCGGTAGGTCTGGCGGTAATCCCACAGCCCGGTGCCAACTACGTGCAGATTTCCGACGAATTCAACAAACGCCTCGCGGAAATCCAGAAATCCAATAAATCGGACATTACCTTCAACGTACTGATCGACAATACCCGCCTCGTGCGGCAATCTATCAAAGAGGTAGAAGAAACGCTGATCATCGCATTCTCTCTCGTGGTAATTGTGATCCTCTTCTTCTTCCGGAACCTGCTCGTGGCCGTCCGCCCATTGATCGATATTCCGATATCGCTCGTGGCGACGTTCTTCATTATGTACATGTGCGGGTTTTCGATCAATATTCTCACGCTGCTAGGCATCGTGCTCGCAACAGGTCTGGTGGTCGATGACGGTATTGTCGTCACGGAAAACATTTTCCGCAAACTGGAAAGCGGTTTACCGATCCGGCAGGCGGCATTGGAAGGTAGCCGGGAAATCTTCTTTGCAGTTATTTCAACTTCGCTGACATTGGCTGTGGTATTCCTTCCCGTAATTTTCCTAGAAGGTTTTGTGGGAAGCCTTTTCCGCGAATTCGGGATCGTGGTAGCCTCCGCGGTACTGATATCCGCATTCGTTTCGTTGACGATCACACCGGTACTGAATGTAGTGCTGAACCGCAAAAATGCAGGCCATGGCTGGTTTTATAACAAAACAGAGCCATTCTTCACCGGAATGGAAGACGGCTACAACCGAATGCTCCGCGGATTTATGAAAGCACGCTGGATTTCGTGGGTTCTGGTCGTAGCTTGCGGTGTGCTCATCTGGTTTACCTACACCCATTTGCAAAGTGAGCTCGCGCCGATGGAAGATCGAAACAGTGTCCGTTTCAGCGTTTCGGCGCCGGAGGGTACCAGTTTTGACCAAATGCAGCAGGTATCCGACCAGCTCAGCAATTTTCTCAATGATTCTATTCCTGAAAAAGCATTTACTTTCTCGGCAACACCCGGCTTCGGCGGGGGCGGCGTGAACAGTGCTACGGCTCGTATCGGCCTTGTCCCCTCCGACCAGCGAAGGAGAAGTCAGAATGACATCGCACAGGAAATTAACAAGAAGATGTCGCGGTTCAATGACGCCCGCATATTCGCAACGCAGGAGCAGACGATTTCCGTGGGTATCGGTTCAAGGGGCTCCCTTCCGGTTCAGTTTGTGTTGCAAAACCTCGATTTTGACAAACTAAGTGAAGTTCTTCCGAAATTCCTCGACGAAGCAAGACAGGACCCGACATTCCAGAATGTCGATGTGAACCTCAAATTCAACAAACCGGAGGTACGCCTGACCATCGATCGTCTCAAAGCACGTGACCTGGGCCTTTCTACAACCGATGTAGCCGCCACCATCCAGGCTGCATTCAGCGGTCGCCGGCTGGCCTACTTTATCATGAATGGCCAGCAATACCAGGTAATCGGCCAGGTGGAACGTTCGGAGCGTAACAAACCTGCCGATATCGAGAAATTGTATGTGCGTAACAACCGCGGCGAAAGCATTCCGCTCACGGCCGTTGTGCATATGGAAGAAGAGAGCGGCCCGCCGACCATTTATCACTATAACCGCTATAAAAGCGCTACGATTTCCGCATCGCTCGTGGAAGGCAAAACGATTGGCGACGGTGTGGAAGCCATGCGCAGGATTGGAGCCAAGCTGCTCGACGAATCCTTCCAGACGTCGCTCACAGGTCCATCCCGCGACTTCGAGGAAAGTTCTTCCAATACCAGTTTCGCATTTGGGCTGGCGCTTTTACTCGTGTACCTGGTGCTTGCCGGCCAGTTTGAAAGCTTCACCGACCCGTTCATTATCATGATCACCGTGCCATTAGCATTGGCAGGTGCGTTGCTAAGCCTGTATTTGTTTGGATTAACCATCAATATTTTCTCTCAAATCGGGATGATTATGCTCATCGGGCTTGTGACGAAGAATGGTATCCTCATTGTGGAGTTTGCCAACCAGAAACGCGAACAGGGCATGGGCCGGATGGCTGCGGCTATCGAATCGGCAACGCAGCGTTTGCGCCCTATTTTGATGACGAGCTTGGCAACCGCATTCGGTGCGTTACCAATCGCATTGAGCCTCGGAGCGGCGGCGACGAGCCGCGTACCGCTGGGAGTGGTGATCGTTGGTGGTCTGATGTTCTCGCTGATCCTGACGCTGTTTGTGATCCCGGCGATTTACACGTTCATTTCACCCAAAAAACACAAGGTGACGGAAGAGCAGAAAATGGCAGAGGAGCTTGTGGCTTAAAGGATATTTTTTTAACAAAATCAACTATTGTTTTTTACATGGGCTCGCTCACCTTTTTTAAAAAATACCAGTACACATTCATTCTCCTTTTGCTTTGCTGCAGTACCGGCTGGGCCGGGGCCCGGGGCATCGCACAGCCTGCCGATACATTGGCACTTACACTCGAACAGGCCGTGGCTACTGCGCTCAAAAACAGCTACGAAATTGAGATTGCCAAAAATAATGTCGATGCGAATACCATCCTGAACAACTACGGCGTAGCGGGCGGCTTGCCGACGGTGGCCCTCAACGCTTCCAATACAGAGCAAATCACTCAGGTAAACCAGAAACTGAACACCGGTGTGGAAATCAGCCGTAACGCCGCCGCGGGGAATAACACGCAGGCAAACCTTGCGGTAGGAATGCTCCTGTATAATGGAAAACGGGTAGTAGCTACCAAAAAACGGTTGGCCGAACTGCAATACCAAAGTTCTGAAGTACTCAATTCACAAATCCAGAATACAATTGCGCTGGTTATGACGAGCTATTACGACGTAGTTCGCCAGTTGAGTTACATCAATACGATCCGCACATCCATTATCGCTTCTGAGAAGCGGCTCGAAATCCTGCGGGTACGGAAAGAAGCCGGTATGGCCAACAATGCGGATATTTTTCAGGCCGAAATCGATTTGAATACACTCAATCAGACTCTCCTGAACCAGCAAATGGTGGCGCAAGTCGCCAAAACGGAACTGCTTCGTACACTTACGCTTGATCCCAAGTCGGCGGTCACCATCAAGGACACCATTACAGTGGACAACAATATGCAACTGGCCACCATATTGGACCGGTTAGCTGCGAATGCCGACGTTAAAGCGGCCGACCATCAGATCAAAATCAATGAACTGATTGTCAAAGAAACATCGGCGCTGCGTTACCCTACGGTCCGTTTCAATGCAGCTTATAACTTTTCCCGCAACCAGACAGCCGCTGGTCTTACACTGCTCAACCGGGTGGTAGGTCCGCAAGCAGGGCTCACACTCGCGGTCCCGATCTACAACGGCACGGCATTCAAACGCCAGAAGCAGGCCGCTGAGATCGACACAAAAACGGCCGAATTGCAAAAAAACACGCTGCTGCGTGATTACAGCGCTAGCGCGGTTAAGATGTACCAGACCTACCAGAGCTCCATCGAACAGCTGGAAAACCAGAAGAAAAGCTACGCGCTCAGCAAACAACTCCTCGACCTGACCCTCCAGCGCTTTGAGCTGATCCAGGCAACGATCATAGACGTGCGCGAAGCCCAACGCAGTTTTGAAGAAGCAGGTTACAGGCTGATCAACCTGAACTATGCCGCCAAAGCTGCTGAGATTGAACTAAAAAGACTTAGTAATACGCTTCAATAAGGCCATTGACCGTCCCCGGTATCAAAATTTTTCCGGGGACGTGCATTGATTTCCATAACAGTCCTGTCCAGAGTGTAAAGGCCCGCACGAGCCGCTTTGCAAGACTGAAATCAGAAATCAATGAAGGTACTGGCTATCCACAATATCCTCTGGTCGCATTACAAGGCCCGGATTTTCACCCAACTTCACCAAAGGTTGCATGAGGAAGGAAACGACTTCTTTGTACTGCAACTAGCCTTCAGCGAACTCAGCCGGCTAGGACTTAAAACGGACCTGAGCGTTCATACCTACCCTTATCAGGTCCTGTTTCCCGGCAAAGCCATCGAACAGATCGGGCATATTCAAAAAACACAAAAGCTACTCGCTGCACTCCGCCACCACCAGCCCGGAATTGTTTATCTCAATGGCTATTATGACCCATCCTACTGGTTTGTATTGGGCTATTGTAAAATCAACCAAATAAAAGTTGTGCTGGATTTCGAAAGCAGCGAAATCAGCAGGCGTAGGGTTTGGTGGAAAGAAGGCTTGAAAAAGGCCTTTCTCGGACAATGCAACGCACTGGTTTGCCTCGGACAGAAAGCCGCCGAATATGCGCTGAAACTGGATGTGAACCGCGAACGCATTCTCAGCACTAAAAATGTGGGTGTTGATAACGATGCTCTGCTCGAAATCTTCACACGTGAGCAAGCGTTGCGCGACCGCAGGAAAACAGAAGCCGGCCTGCCGCGCTTTAATTTCCTGTATGCGGGCAGATTCGTGGAACGCAAGAACCTCGACATGTTAATCAGGGCTTTTCATGAAGCCAAAAATCGCTCGAAAAACGGTAACGAATGGGGATTGATCCTGAGCGGTGAGGGAAGCCAGAAACCGCGGCTACAAGAACTGATTCGCTCGCTGGGCTGCGAACAAGTGCATTGGATGGAGCCCTGCGAATGGTATGAGGTACCGATTCGTTACACACTGGCCGACGTGGCCGTGCTCCCGAGTACATTTGAGCCATTCGGCTTCCTGACCAATGAGGCGATGGTATACTCTATGCCCGTACTCGTGTCCGAACGGTGCGGAAGCGCCACCGACCTCGTCATCGACGGGCTCAATGGCTTCCGGTTCGACCCTTGCAATCAAGAGGAATTTGCCGGCAAACTACAATGGTTTATGAGCCATCCCGAAAAGTTCAGGCAAATGGGCGCTAACGGCAAGGCGATCATCGATCAATGGTCACCAGACATCATCACCGAAGAACTTATTCAATCTTTTCATAAAGTTTCTGCATATGATTAATCAACAAGCCAAAACGGTGCTGGTAACAGGCGGCGCAGGTTACATTGGCTCCGAACTGGTCCGAATCCTGTTGGAGGACCAGTTTCGGGTGGTCGTACTTGATAACCTCTCATTCGGTGGCGAATCGTTGTTGAGCTTCTGGGGAAACCCGGCATTCCGTTTTATCAAAGGCGACCTCCGGAACGACAACGATATCCGGGCAGCATTAAATGGGGTACATTATGTGTGCCATCTCGCCGCAATCGTTGGTGAGCCGCCTTGCAAGAAATATCCGGAACTGGCGCTGAAAGTGAACTGGCATGCATCCGTACGCCTGTACGAACTTTGCGAAGAGGCCGGAATCGACCGGTTCGTATTTGCCTCCACTTGCAGTAATTATGGCAAAATGGCTATCGCCGACGCTCTACTCGACGAAACTGCTGAACTGAACCCGATTTCATTGTATTCGGAGACGAAGGTCAATTTTGAAAAATACTTGTTTGACCAGAAAAACAGCACTATTACGCGCACTATCCTTCGTTTTTCTACGGTTTATGGCATATCGCCACGCCCCCGGTTTGATCTCACGGTTAATGAATTCACGCGCGACGCGGCACTGGGAAAGCCGTTGCTGATCTACGGCGAAAACTTCTGGCGTCCCTATTGCCACGTGAGCGACCTGGCCCGGTCTGTGAAAATGACGCTCACAGCCGATCAGGAAAAAGTGGACGGGGAGGCATTCAACGTAGGAGATACTTCGCAGAACTATACCAAGAAAATGCTGGCGGCCGAGATCGGCAAAGCGATCCCTTCGCTCCAAGTGAACTACCATCCCGTAGTCACCGACCCACGCGATTACAAAGTGAATTGTGATAAAATCAAAAACATACTCGGCTTTACCATCACCAAAACAGTCCCGAACGGTATCACGGAAATAGCCTCGCTATTCCGCGAACAGGTAATCAGCGAACCGATGAATGCACGCTATGGAAACGTATAGCCCTCCTGTGATCCCCCTCTGTGAGCCCAACTTGAATGGGCGCGAAAAACAGTACATGGCCGAAGCCGTCGATTCCAACTGGCTGTCGGGCGGCAGTTTCCTGCGCCGCTTCGAGCACCAATTGGCCGACTACACGGGCGCAAAGCACGTAATAGGCATATCCAACGGCACGAGCGCATTGCAGGTTGCGCTCACGCTCGCGGGAGTGGAAAGAGGAGACCTCGTACTCGTCCCGGACCTCACTTTTGTAGCCACCGCGAATGCGGTAAAGTATCTCGGAGCAACTCCTATAATGGTTGATATCGACCCGCATACATGGCTGATGAACCTGGATTTGGTGCAGGATTTTCTTGAAAACCATACCTATCAGAATAGCGGCGGGTGCTTCCACCGCAAAAACCACCGGCGCATTAAAGCAGTGATACCGGTACACCTGCTGGGAAACATCTGTGAAATGGATCGGCTCAACGGTATTGCAGAACAATTTGCATTGGCGGTAGTGGAAGATGCGGCATGCTCGCTGGGGGCATTTCAAAACAGTCGGCATTCGGGCACGTCCGGCCTGCTGGGGACCATGAGTTTTAACAGCAATAAAATCATTACCACAGCTGGCGGCGGAGCTATCCTGACGCATAACGATACATTGGCCAAACGCGCGCGACACCTCATTACCCAGGCTAAAAGCCATCTTACCGAATATATTCACGACGAACTCGGCTACAATTTCCGCCTTGTAAACCCGCTTGCAGCTATGGGCTGTGCGCAAATGGAGCAACTGCCTGATTTTCTGCAAAGGAAAAGGGAGGTTGCTGCGCATTATCATGAGGCGTTCGCGGAATATGAGGTTGCATTTCAGCAATTAACGCCCGGCACCGATTCCAACTATTGGCATTCCGCCATGCTGGTCGACAAAAGCCGAAGCCTGATTGCAGGATTGGCAGCCGAAAATATTGAAACGCGACCGCTGTGGACGCCGATTCATGAGCTTCCGGTATTCCGGGAGGATGTGTATCTCACGCATGAGAATGTTTCATCCCAGGTATCCGGGCGTGGAATCATGCTACCCTGCTCAACTTCCATCACGGACGAGCAGCTGCAAAGAGTCAGCCAAGCTGTCGGGAGCCTTTTGAATAGCATCAAAAATTAAGCAATATGCTCCGGACCGCTGAAATGGGCCAATGGCCTGTGAATATCATCATTATGGCAGGTGGCAAAGGCACCCGTCTGAAACCGCTGACCGATAGCACCCACAAATCGCTCATTCCGGTAGGCGAAAAGCCCATTATCCGGCATCTGATTGATCATTTGACCATGTCAGGCTTTCGGGAAATGCACATTTCAGTGGGGCATCTGGCCGAGCAACTGACAGGCTACCTGCACGATGGCAGCAAGCTGGGCATTTCGATCCGGTATATTCAGGAACACAGTCCAATGGGCAGCGTCGGCGCTTTGACGCTGAAACATCGCTGGCCGCACGAGCATTTCCTGGTGATTAATGGAGATGTATATTCCAATTTCAATGTCGGAAACCTGTGCACCGAATACTTTTCCCGGAACGCCGATGCGGCCGTTTTGACCGTACCCAATGTTGTCAAAGTACCCTACGGAGTATTTGATATGGACGCGAATGGCCGCATCGGAAGCTTTGTCGAAAAGCCGGATTACGAGTTTATGGTCAATGCGGGAATTTATCTATTCAATCAAAAAGTCCTCAATCTCTTGCCCAAGGGCATTCCTTATGAAGGATGGCAACTCATTCAATCGGCGCTGCATGCGGGGTTGCATGTTGTCGGCGTGCCGCAGACAACGGGATATTGGATCGATATTGGGAGTATGGAGATGCTTCAAAAAGCCCAGCAAATGAATCAGATAGACGTTTCCCAAGAGTAGTGGCGCTGGCATGCAATTCTTTTGAATAATCATTATACTATTACCGCCACGTTGTCAGTCCGCAAATCACAAAATGACAACAAATCGCGACTCGAATACCGGATTTTGACATGAACAACGCGCTCACGGTTACGCGTAGCGAGAACGAGACGGAGCTCAATTCGTAAAGGCACCGCAGCATTACCTGGAATGCCGGCTATTATTCTACTTGGTATTCCAATGGCGGCCACGGCAATTTCTGGTCACTTTATCTTATCGCCTGAACCGCTCGAAGGATAAACAGAATATGGATAAGCAAGGTGAAATGAACGATGAAGAGTAAATCGACGCGAAAGCGCTACCTTTGTATCCGAACCTCGTTATTTAAATAATGCTATTTATAGGAAAATACAATTACCTGACCATCGAGCGGGTTACCAGCGTAGGGATGTTCCTGAGCGATGTAGAAGGTGAAGAAGTGCTGCTTCCCAATCAATATATCACGGACGAGATGCAAGTCGGCGACCAGATCAAAGTGTTCGTGTATCTCGATTCGGAAGACCGGCCCGTAGCGACCACGCAGACGCCCAAAATCATCCGTAACGAGTTTGCATTCCTGGAAGTGAAAGATGTTTCCGAATATGGAGCATTCCTCGATTGGGGGCTCATTAAGGATCTTTTCGTACCCTTCCGTGAGCAGCCGAAGCCGATGGAGATTGGCGAATGGCACGTCGTGTTCCTCTACCTCGATCAGAAATCGCAACGCCTGC
Organism: Dyadobacter sp. BHUBP1; assembly: GCF_050587785.1. NCBI lineage: Bacteria > Pseudomonadati > Bacteroidota > Cytophagia > Cytophagales > Spirosomataceae > Dyadobacter > Dyadobacter sp. BHUBP1. The sequence continues at coordinate 68,027 of NZ_JBOBIH010000011.1, read as the reverse complement.
TGGCCTCCGCCAAAATCGACAAATTCCTTGAAAACGACCGGCTCACCGTAGCGGAAGGTGAAGAAGTGGATTTGCTGGTATGGCAGAAAACCGATCTGGGCTATAATGTGGTCGTGAACCAATACCACAAGGGCCTCGTTTACGCCAACGAGGTATTTCAGCCATTGCAAATCGGTGATACGCTGAAAGGTTATGTCAAAAAAATCCGTGAGGAAAATAAGCTGGATATCAGCCTCCAAAAGACGGGCTACGACGTCGTAGAGCCGGTAGCGAAGCAAATTCTGGAAGAAGTCAAAAAAGGCAAGGGCTTTCTGAACCTTTCCGACAGCTCATCACCCGAGGCTATTTACAATAGACTTAAAATCAGCAAAAAAGTATTCAAAAAGGCGATCGGCGGGCTGTATAAACAGGGTATTATCCGCATTACTGATGATGGGATTTACCTGGTGGGAGAAAGTTGATTGTATTTTTGTAAATTGATTTTTGAAACAAACTGGTCGGACCATGAAAACCATTGAAATAGAAATCACGGACGATAAAGCGTTAAAACTTCTATTGGATATGGAGGAAATGCACTTGATCAAGGTTCTCCGGAACCGGCGACCGCTTTCAGAATTGAGAAAACAAATCAAGTCGCCAATGACAAATCAAGAAATTGATTCACAGTTAAACACACTAAGGAATGAATGGAAGAGAGATATCTGATAGACACCAGCGCGGTTATTAAGTATCTGAATGCCACATTACCCCTGTCCGGGCTACATTTTATAGACGGGATCATTGATAATGAATCAATTATTTCACTGATAACGGAGATTGAATTGCGTGTTTGGGAGCCTAGTGACATGATGGACAAAGTGGTTTACGAGATGTTCATAAGCGGCTCTACCGTCCTGGATTTGAACCGTGCCATTGTTGATCAAACCATAGCAGTCAGGAAGAAATACAGATTGAAACTTCCAGATGCGTTTATCGCCGCAACGGCAATTGTCAACAATTTGACATTGATAGCGGACAATGACAGAGATTTCGGCAAGGTTGATATTTTGAAATACATAAATCCAAATCACTAAAAACAAAAGCCATCCGCTATACAAACGGATGGCTTTTCAATTCCTGACCTATTGACTTTTTGACTGGCTACTTCTTTCCATACTTGTCCTTATATTTCTCATAAAGTCGCTTCTGCTTGTCGTCGAGGTTGACCTTTCCACCGCGGATATATGCCGCTTGAATCATATTGCCACGCATATCGAGGATATCGCCATCAGAAATGAGCAGAGAAGCTTGCTTGCCTTTTTCGAGCGTTCCTACCTGCTTCCCGGCACCGATAATATCGGCTGCATTACGTGTAACAAATTGCAATGCTTCCTCCGAGGTTACCCCGCTGAAGCCGGATGCGGTACCGGCCAGAAAACCGAGATTGCGTGTACGCCACCATTCATCTGCGTAGGTAATAGCTACTTTTACACCCGCCTTGTGGAGTATTCCCGGCAGCTCGTAGGGAAGGTAAACGTTTTCGTCGACACCTTCCGGCAGCCGGTGTGTGGTGTTGATAATTACGGGAACCTGGTTTTCCTTCAAAAAGGCGGTCACTTTGTAGGACTCGTTACCACCTGCAATGACGATCTTTTTCACACCTGCTTCCTGCGCAAAACGGATCGACTCGATAATATCCTTCGCGTAGTCGGCGCGGATGTAAAGGTTGGCCGTACCTGCAAAAAGCGGCTTCATCGCTTCCAGGCGAAGGTTTACAGGGTTTGGATTGGCGATTTCAGCGTAAGCTTTTGCCTCGGCAAATGTCTTTTTGAAGAGATCTATTACCTCCTGACGCTTGTCGTTTCGCTTGATGGAATACGTGAAAGTCTCGTTATCGAAATTCCCTGCCAGAAAAGCAGGCCAGCTTAGCCAGATACCATCATCCTTTTTCAATACCGCATCCTCCCAATTCCATCCGTCACTGTAAAAAACGGATGACGAGCCAGAGATCGCACCGCCTTGCGGCACGGCCTGCGATACCAGGATCCCATTACCCCGCAAGGTTGGTATCACTTCCGAATCGGTGTTGTAAGCCACGAGCGCACGCACGTGCGGATTGATCTCCCCTACCTCACGGTAATCGAGCGTAGCCCTTACCGACGCAATTTCCTGCAACCCGACGGTCGTATTCAGGGAGATCAGGCCTGGGAAAATATGTTTTCCCTTCACATCGACAGTTTCGGCGCCGACCGGGCTTGTTACCGAAGCCGTCGGCCCTACCTGCGTGATGATTCCTTTGTCGAACGCGATAGCGCCGTTCTGGATCACCTCCCCGTTTCCCAGGTGTATCGTAGCACCGGTGAGCACTACCGGTTTGGTTTGCGGTTTCGCCGGGGCCGGATTTTGCGCTTGCGCTCCGGCTGTCAGTCCCAGCAGAAGACCGGCGATCAGTTTATATCTTTTCATAAAAATCAATTTGAATGTCCTGAAACAGTTATTTACCGGCATGGATATCAACATGCTCTGCGTGAATTCCCACTACGTCTTCGCAATGCCACATATGTGGTTTAATCGCTTCCGGTTTTTGCGTAGGTTTACCTTCTGCTTTTTCACCCAGCATTTTCTGGATCAGCCTTTCACGCTCCACGGCAATGGATTTCTGTTTCTCTTCATCCTTTTTGCGGTCAAAATAAATCGCGCCTTCGACCATCGTGAAGTCGGGCCTAGCATATACCGAAAGCGGGTTTGCATTCCACAGTACCAGGTCGGCATCCTTACCAGCCTTCACACTTCCCATGCGGTCGTCGACATGCAACAGTTTGGCAGGATTCAAAGTGACCATTTTCCAGGCCTCTTCTTCCGGAACGCCGCCATACTCCACCGTCTTGGCAGCTTCCTGGTTCAGGCGACGGGCCATTTCGGCATCGTCGGAGTTGATCGCCACCGTCACACCTTCGTGATACATCAATGCCGCATTGTATGGAATCGCCTCTTTTACCTCCATTTTATAGGCCCACCAATCGGCAAACGTCGAGCCGCCGATACCCCGTTTCTGCATACCGTCGGCGAGTTTGTAACCTTCCAGGATGTGAGTAAATGTATTGATCCGGAATTTGAGTGAGTCCGCTACGTGCATGAGCATATTGATTTCGGATTGCACATAGGAATGGCAGGTAATGAAGCGCTCGTTATTGAGTATCTCCGCCAGTGCATCAAGCTCGATATCGCGGCGGGGTGGCGCGATATTCGCCTTTTTAGCGTTTGCATTGTAACTCTTCCAACTGGCAGCATACTCTTTCGCACGCAGAAAATGGTCGAAATAGATTTGTTCCACGCCCATACGCGTTTGCGGGAAACGCACACGCTGCACATCGCCCCAGTTCGACTGCTTCACGTTTTCACCCAATGCGAATTTGATCGTTTTCACCTCCGGGATGAGCATTTCCGATTGGCTTGCTCCCCATTTCAGCTTGATCATCGCACTTTGCCCGCCGATCGAGTTCGCTGAGCCGTGCAGCAAATGCGAGGCGGTAACGCCGCCCGCCAGTTGTCGGTAAATGTTGATATCGTCAGGATTGATCACATCGCTCATGCGCACCTCTGCCGAGCTGGATTGCCCGCCTTCGTTGATGCTGAAAAGCGCAATATGCGAGTGTTCATCAATAATCCCGCTGGTAAGGTGCTTACCTGTTCCATCGATCGTTCTTGCTCCTAACGGTGCTGCGAGGCCCTTCCCTACTTTGGCAATTTTGCCGTTCTGCACAATCACGTCGGCATTTTGCAAAATACCGTCTTTTTCGTTCGTCCAGATCGTCGCATTTTTGATCAATACCGTTTCTTTCGCAGGTAATGTTTCGTTTCCGTAGCCTACGAATGGATACACAATCGGCCCAGTTTCTTTGCTTTTCGGCTTAGTGGTATCAGCGGCAGCCACTGTTGTATTCTTTTCCGTAAACGCGGCGCTCCACGGAATAACTGTTCCATCAGGCAACACTCCTTCCCCGCTGAACCCGTTTCCGCTCAACCAACCGGTGAGACGGGTCGTACCACCCACTTTTTTGTCTTGCTGATAGCTCAATGTAAGCAATGCATTCGCCAGGATAGCTTTGGGGGTGATGTTGATCGAGTCGTGTACCGTGATCTTGTATTCGGGCTTTTCCGGAGATCCGGTGATCTGTAACTTTCCGGCAGGCTGGTTGTTCAGCGACAGCGAGTAAGTACCCCTGATGTCTGGCGCGTCCAATGCCGTTAGCACGAATTTCTTGCCCTGGATCCAGTTTTCGTAGATTATGTTGTCTTTCGAAAACAAATCTCCCGAAGTAATGATAAAGTTGGCCAGCATTCCTGATTTCAGGCTTCCGATCTTGTTATCGGCTTTGACCAGCGAGGCTGGAAGGGTGGTGAGCGCGGCCAGTGCTCTTTCTTTAGGCAAGCCATATTCAACGGCTGTCCGCAGGTTTTTCCAGAAATCGGCTTTATTCCGCAATCCCGCGGTAGTCAATGCAAAAGGAATCTCCGCTTTCGCAACCTCCGATGCATTACGTGGCGCCAGTTCCCAGTGTTTCAGCTGACTCATAGTTACCACTTCCGCATCCCACGGGTCGGTCACATCATAGGCATCCGGGAATACCAGCGGTAACACCAGCGTTGCCTTGCTGGCCTTTATCTCCTGAATCCGCTGATATTCGTCTCCTCCTCCGCGAATAATATATTGTATTCCAAATTCATCTCCGATCTTGTCAGCCCGGAGGATACTGTATTTGTCACCTGCTTCAAAAAATGAAGGCAGCGCTTTAATCTGATTGAATGCTTCGAGCGATAGGTTGGTTTCCTTTTTGCTCCCGCCTTTCGCATACCAGTCGGCATCGTAGTAATTTTGTCTCAAAAGCGCCACCACGCCCATTCCCGACGACGGATAGGTTTGTGATGAACTCCCTTTGCCAAAAGAAAAATGGGCCGATGCTTTGCCGTTAAGCATGGCTTTGTTTGCTGGTTCGTCGGTAAGAGTCACGAGCGCGCCGCTTCCGCGGACAATACCGTCGTGTGAATGTACCAGTACGGTACCGAAACCGATCTTCCTCAAATCGCCTGCTTTTTTAGAATCGGGTGTAAAAAGAGCACTGGCATCCGTTTCGGGCTGAATGGCCTGATTCCAACCGAATGCACCTTTCTTATTCGATTCCAATTGAGGGGTTTGCCGGCCGCCACCGCCTTGCGCCCTTCTCACTTCGGGCATGCCGTAGTCAGAATCCAGTTCGATGAGTGATGCGTAAATGAATTTACCTTTCAGATCGACTGTAACCGTACCGGCGGGGATTTTCACCTGCTTACCAGTTTCCCGGATCACACCATCTTCGATCAGCATCGTGGCATTCTCGATGGTAGTTTTCGGATCCACGACGATCGTCGCGTTCGTAAAAGCGTAGCGCCCTGTTCTTTCATCATAGGCGCCGTTTCTCGGGAAAGTCTCCTGTGCGTGGCAATACACCGCCAGCGTCATGCAGCCTAATATCGTTGATAATTGTTTAAACATATATTGTTGTCTTAATTACAATTGTGCCTTACAATATACAAGTAAAATCGGTAAATCAGGGCTCTGAGGCGTATCTTGCAACTGTTTTCACCGTTGTTCACCATCTTTCGACCGATTATGACATTCGAACAATTCCAGGAATCAATTTCCCAACCCGCTCCTCCCAAAGGCCTTCCCGTCCTTCTGGAAGCACTTTGGCACGACGCCAATGGCGATTGGGAAGCAGCTCATAATATCGCCCAAAGCCGGGAGGGAACTCAGGCCTACGATCGTTTACACGCCTATTTGCACCGCGTCGAAGGCGATGCTTTCAATGCAGGATATTGGTACCGGCGTGCTGGTGCAGAGGTGTATAAAGGAAGTCTGAAAGAAGAATGGGCTCATCTGGCGAATCTGTTTCTAAAAGCATAAGGCTTTTCCCTTATATAGGATAGATATAAGGTTTTTAACTTATATATTTAAAATATAAGGCTTTTAACTTATATTTGACCATTATAAGCAAAAAACCTTATACCCATGAAAGCATTCCGGGCGGTTATAACCGCTGATATGGTAAACTCCACGCAGTTTTCGCACGAGGAATCGACCACATGGCTGGAAGAATTACTGGCTATTTTGCATCAAAATCAGGCTTTTAACTGGGCGCTGAAACCGGAAATATACCGCGGCGACAGCTTTCAGGCCGTTTTGAAAAATCCCGACGAAGCCATGCGCATGGCCATACTCGCACGGGCCTGCATGCGTAAGCACGCCCTCAATGCGGACATGCGCGTAGCCATTGGTATTGGCCATACCGAGCAACTCACCGACCGCCCGGGCACATCCGATGGCGAGGCCTTCAGGCTTTCGGGACGCCTGGCAGATACGATCCGCCAGCAGAAAGCCAGGATCGGTATCGCGCTCCCCAGACCATCGGAGCCTTTATCGGCGACACTGGATTTGCTCGAAACAGTCATCGAAAACTGGACGATAGCTCAAAGCCAGGTAATTGAAGCGCTCTTGTTAGGCAAAAATGTGACCCAGATAGCCGAGATACTATCCATCAGCCAGCCCGCAGCAAGCCAGCGGGTTGCTGCGTCAAAATGGTGGGCTATTGATAGTTTTCTTACTACCTTTCCAAAGCAATTATCACTATACACCAAACGCTAAACGGCTATGACAGAATTTCTGCTGCTTCTTTTGGCACACGTTCTCGTAGATTTTTACTGGCAGCCTACCAGGTGGGTAACCGACAAAAAGGAGAAAAAATACAAATCCCGGTATTTGTATTTCCACATACTGCTCGTCATAATCGTCTCCTATATTGCCCTGCACCAATGGCAAAACCCGCTCCCGGCCATTGCACTCGGCATAGCGCACGGAGTGATCGATCTTGTCAAAATATCATTTGACAAGAAGGGCTCTCTCACCTGGTTTATCGCCGATCAGGCAGCACACCTGGCTACCATTGCATTTACCGCGCTCATTCTGACCGGCAACATATCTATTGGCTTTGAAGCCCTCATCACATGGTTTAATACGCCTAAAACCCTGGCAGCCTTATCCGGGGCGCTGCTTTCATTGTCGCCCATTTCGTTTTTGGTAGGCATTCTGACCAAACCCTGGCGGGAGGAACTCAGTAAACTTGCGCCGGAAGCGGACGATAACCTTGCCAGCGCAGGCCGTTGGATAGGTATGTCTGAGCGGCTGCTCATTTTTGTTTTTGTATTAGTCAATCAATATTCGGCCATCGGCTTCCTCATCGCCGCCAAATCACTGTTGAGGTACAACGATAAGTCAACAGAACCGGGCATTCCTCCGGCATATATCAGCAAGAAATCAGAATACGTGCTGGTAGGCACGCTGATGAGTTATACCTGTGCCATTGCCGTCGCGCTCGCTGTCCAGATACTCAGTCGAAAATTTAAATAGCGCATTAAACTTGCCGCACCTTTTTATATCTAACCCGGGTATCTAAACTTTTTTGACCATGAGGAAATCACTGTTAGCCATTTTACTGGCATTTGTAAGCTTCACAACTTTCGCGCAACGCGGGGGCAATGCAACGCCCGAGCAGCGCGCCGAGAACCAGACCAAGACTTTGACCGAAAACCTCAAACTTTCGGATGATCAGCAGAAAAAAGTATACGACCTTAGCCTCGCCCGCGCCAAGAAAATGCAGGAATTAAGGGATTCTCAAAACATGGACCGCGAGCAAATGCGGGCCTCGATGGAGACTTTCAATACCGAACTCGGCAAAATCCTCACCGTAGAACAACAGGAAAAATACAAAACCATGCTCGAAGACCGCCGGAATAACCGCGGCGGCGGAGGAGGACCGCGAAACTAATGCTGATCAAAAATAAAACAGGCTGCCATATTTGAAATGTGGCAGCCTGTTTCAGTATAGGTTACTTTGTTATTCTAAATTACGCCCTCCTGCTTCAAAAGATCATTCAGGCAAAATTGGTATTGATCAAAAACGGGGATCATTTCCTCCCATTCATAGACAGTCCATTCGCGTGACTGGCCTATTACCATGATCTTACGACTTTCTGTCAAAATCCAGATCACCCGTTCGGTACCAAATTCGATCATTTTTTCGCTTTTTGCGAGAAATATACTCCTCGGGACTAGGGAACTGATCTGCCTCGATTTTCACATCTACCTCGATCGCGATTTTCGGAGGTACGTCGGGGTACTTTTTTGAGAAGACATCCTTGATTGTCGCCTTTTCAAAAACGGCAATATCGTTAGTCAGGTTGTTTCCACGCGAAACGTGCAGTCCGGATTCATTGCAAAGCACCCAGTACTGTTTACCTTTCAACATTTCCTTAAGATAAGGAAAAACAATACTGACGACCAGCGCCTGTAAAAAACTGCAGCCCATAACTTCTTCCGGAGACAATTTATTTTCCAGTACCTTCTTGTAACCCTTGCGGTACAAGGGGCGTCCGTCGAGTTCTTCGAAGATCAAGCTAGCAGGAATCGTCTCGGTGAGTATCATGGTTCTTTCAATTAGCTTCTAAGCAAATATAACGAATTTCAACCTCACTCAAAATCAGCGTCAAAGTGCCATTTCGGTCTTAAACTCCGACGTGAAATGGAAATGAATCGCCGGGTTGTTTTCGCGGTTCATGCGGATCATCCACTCGGATTCGGCAAGGAAAACCGGATTACGGTCCTTGTCGTAGGCGATTTGGTTGCCTTTGAGGCGTATAAACTGATCCATGGCCGGTTTATCGTCGGCGGTGAGCCAGCAGGCGCGGGAGATATTCATCGGCACCCAGCGACATTTGGCTCCATATTCGTGTTCGAGGCGGTACTGGATTACGTCAAATTGAAGTTCTCCAACGGTACCTACCACTTTTCTATTGCCAAGGTCCAGGGTGAAGAGCTGCGCCACACCTTCGTCGGTGAGCTGCTGGATACCTTTTTCCAATTGTTTGGATTTCATCGGATCCATATTGATCAGTTCCTTAAAAATCTCCGGCGAGAAACTCGGGATACCGGAAAATTGCAGGTTTTCCCCCTCAGTCAATGTATCACCGATTTTAAAGTTACCCGTATCATAGAGCCCCACCACATCGCCCGGGAAACCTTCTTCCATCACACTCTTATCCGAAGCCATGAAGGTGAACGGGCTCGAAAAACGCACATCCTTGCCCAGACGCACGTGTTTATAAAATTTACCCCGCTCAAATTTACCTGAGCAAATGCGCAAAAACGCAATGCGGTCCCGGTGACGGGGATCGAGGTTAGCGTGGATTTTAAATACAAACCCGGTGAATTTCGGTTCCGTAGGCTCTACCTCGCGTACGTCTGTAGGGCGTGGTTGTGGAATGGGCGAGATATCGCAGAATGTATCAAGCAATTCCTTGATCCCGAAGTTATTGATCGCACTTCCGAAGAATACCGGCGCAAGCTGGCCTTTCTGATAAGCCTCTTCCGAGAACGCATCGTAAACGCCTTCTACGAGTTCAACGTCCTCTGTCAGTTGGTTTGCATCTCTTTCCCCAAGCAACTCGACCAACTTCTCATCTTCGAGGTTCACCTTCGCTACGTCGTTCTCGATCTTAGTTTTATTGATTTTGAAGAAATACAGCATTTGCTCGTACAAGCTGTAAACACCCTTGAAATTGGCGCCCATATTGATCGGCCAGGTAAGCGGGCGAACGCGGATATTCAGCTTGCTTTCGAGCTCATCAAGTAACTCGAATGGATTCTGGCCTTCGCGGTCGAGCTTGTTGATGAACACGATCACAGGGGTGTTACGCATGCGACAAACCTCCATCAAACGCTCAGTTTGCTCTTCGACACCCTTCACGCAGTCAACGACGAGGATTACGCTATCCACGGCGGTCAATGTGCGGTAAGTATCTTCGGCAAAGTCCTTGTGACCCGGCGTATCGAGGATATTGATCAGCAGGTCCTTGTATTCGAAGGTCATTACCGACGTTGCCACCGAGATACCACGCTGCTTCTCGATCTCCATAAAGTCGGAAGTTGCAGTCTTCTTGATTTTATTGGACTTTACCGCACCGGCTGTCTGGATCGCGCCACCGAAAAGGAGCAACTTTTCGGTCAAAGTGGTTTTCCCGGCATCGGGGTGGCTGATGATCGCAAACGTGCGGCGCTTCTTAATTTCTTGTAAATTACTCATATATGCCTGGCAGCGAGTGCCAATGGTTGGTCAAAATTTGCGCAAAGATACGAATTAAAAAAAGCCGCCCCTAGCAGGAGCGGCTCTAAATTCCGTCAGCTGACGTCACATGCTGCGTCGGCTCAATAATAAGAATGTTTGTAATCTTCTACCGAAGTAAGGATCACTTCATGCGCCTCGTCTTTGCCGTAAACATTAGTGATTTCAATGTGCGCCTTCTCGCCCGGCAGGTTTTTGTAAGTCAGGAAGTAGTGCTTCAAACGCTCCACGATACCATCCGGCAGCTCGCTCAGGTCGCTGAACTGGCCATAAACTTCGTCGCCTTTCAAAACAGCGATGATCTTGTCGTCGGCTTCGCCGCCATCGATCAGGCGGATACCACCGATGGGCTTCGCTTCGCACATAATATTACCGTGTGAAATGATTTTCTCGCACAATACGATGATATCCAGCGGGTCACCATCTCCCTCGGTCACATCACGACCTGACCGCTCACGCGCCAGTGCCGCGATTTTATCCGCGCAATAGGTTTTGGGAATAAAACCGTACAATGCAGGAACGATGTTCGAGTATTTCTGAGGGCGGTCGATTTTGAGGTAACCGGTGGCCTTGTCAATTTCGTATTTTACGGTATCGGTAGGAACAATCTCAATAAATGCAGTAACTAATTCGGGTGCTTTGTCACCCATTGGAATTCCGTGCCACGGATGTGCTTTGTGTACGTTAGCGATCATTAGTTGTGTAATAGGTAATAACTTTAAACTTAAATTTCGTTGAATACTGATCTTGATTTCTTACAATCCTGCCTTTTCAGCAATAGTGTAATCCCCTGTCTTTGAAACAGATTGCTTTACAAACAATTCACCCAAAAATCCTGCGAGAAATAATTGAGAGCCTACCATAATCGCTACCAGCGCCAGAAAGAACAGCGGGTTCTCTGTAACATTCCGGTAAGGCAATAAATTGTAAATGTTATATATCTTTTTTCCGATAAGCCACACAGCTATAAGGCTTCCAAGAAAAAACATAAGAGTTCCCAGACTGCCGAACAAATGCATCGGTCTCCGTCCAAACTTATTCACAAAGGCGATCGAAAGCAAATCCAGGAAGCCAAAAATGAACCGCTCGAGACCGAATTTTGTGTGACCGTATTTGCGTGCCCGGTGCTGCACCACCTTCTCCCCGATTTTGGCAAAACCATTCCACTTCGCAATTACCGGAATGTAGCGATGCATCTCTCCGTAAATAGTGATATTCTTGACGACCTCCTTGCGGTAGGCCTTCAAACCACAATTAAAATCATGGAGATAAACCCCTGAAATACTGCGGGTAGCAGCATTGAACAGTTTTGTAGGGATAGTTTTGGTGATCGGGTCGTACCGCTTTTTCTTCCATCCCGAGATCAGGTCGAAGCGGTCGTTGACGATCATGCTATATAACTCGGGGATTTCGTCCGGACTATCCTGCAAATCGGCATCCATGGTGATCACCACTTCACCCTTTGCGGCCTGAAAGCCCGTTTGCAATGCAGCTGTCTTGCCATAATTCCGCACAAAACTCATCCCGCGCACATTGGGGTTTTCCTTCGAAAGCTGCTGGATCACCTCCCAGGAACGGTCCTTGCTGCCATCGTCCATAAAAAGCACTTCATACGTAAAGTGATTATCCTCCATAACCCTCGCAATCCACTCGCAGAGTTCGGGAAGCGACTCTTCTTCATTGTAAAGCGGGACAACAACGGAAATCTGGGTAACTTGGTCGGTCATGTACGGTTTCAGTGACAATGCTTTGCCGGTAATTTGCGGCAAAGTTCGTGTTTTTCCTGATCAAAATTTCAAATAAAAAGCTTTTAGCAAGTCCCGAAAACGCGGATCATGGGTAACACCGTCGGTTTCATAAATGTACAAATCGGGCTCAACGTGCACATTATGAGCAAATTCAGCTCGTTGAAACACCATGAGTAAGCGAAATGCTTTTTTGTCTTCCTGATGAAACAAAGTCAGCTTACGAGTGAGTTTCCAGCCGGCTTGTCCCGCCTTTTCCGCGAAGCGCTCACCCTCGTCCACCGGAAAAAGAATATTGAATTTCCCCTCCGGTTTCAAAAGCCGCTGTATAGCGACGAGCAGCTCCTCAAAATCAAGGGATTTCGCATGATGGGCAATATTCTTTTTATCGATCGGCGAAAGCAGGTCCGACTGGAAGAACGGCGGGTTGGTGATGATCACATCATATAAGTGGTCGGAAACAAACTCCTGTACCGCCGAATGGAACAGCGTAATGCGGTCGTGAAACAGGCTTTGCTCCACATTCTCGCCTGCCTGGTAAAATGCCTCCGCGTCGATTTCCACGGCGTCAATCATCGCGTACGAGTTGCGCTGTGCTACCATTAATGATAATAGCCCGGTTCCGGCACCGATGTCGAGAATGCGGTCGGCGTCCTCCACATCCGCCCATGCGCCCAATACGCACGCATCTGTACATACTTTCATGGCACACTGGTCCTGCCGGACAGTAAACTGCTTGAACCGGAAATGGGCGTTACGGGGCATATTATGGTCTATTTTCTTCCAAAATCAGCCGGATTCTCTCCCCAATACTCTGTCTCCCATTTCAATATCCTGTTGGGGTAAGTGTTCGTTGCCAGCCAGCGTTCGGCGCGCTGCAACATTTCAAAAAGCGGTTTGTTCCGCGGCGTCAAAGCCAATTTGGTATTCGCGTGTTTCTTTTTAACCCAGGCAATTGCCGTTTTGGAATCACTGTAAATCGGCAGATCGCTCTCTTTCTTTTGTAAATAGGCCAATGCATGCACGATCGCCAGGAATTCGCCGATATTATTAGTACCGTCTTTAAATGGCCCTTGCAGGAAAATGCGGTCGCCGGTAGCGTAATAAACGCCCTGGTACTCCATATCGCCTGTCGCGGTATTCCATGCCGCATCCACGGCAATACTATTTTTAATGGGCCTTCCGACATTCGCGGGCGGCTCCTGAACGGCCGGCTTCGAATCCTTTTTGGCCACAAACTCCCAGTAATTCCGCTGAATGGCCGCTTCGGCCTCCTGCAAAGAGTCAAAAGACTTATAGCGCGCATCCTCGAAGCCCTTGATTTGCGCTTCGCATTCCTTCCAATCGGTAAAAACGCCCGTCTTCCGGCCTTGCCACACTACGTAATATTTGGTCTTTTTCAATTTTGAATGATTGAATGATTGAATGACCGAATGATTGAGTGGACCGAATATTTTATTCAATCATTCAGTCATTCAATCATTCAAAATTATTTTTCCGCCCAGACGCCCGCCAGACTGACAATAACCTCGACCGCCTTCTCCATATCCTGCACCGACACCCATTCCAGTTTGGAGTGGAAAGCGTGCTCGCCGGCGAAGATGTTCGGGCATGGCAGGCCCATGAATGAGAGCCGCGAGCCATCGGTACCGCCGCGAATGCTGCGCTGGATCGGATTCAGCCCGACCCGTTCCATCGCTGTCAATGCATTCCGGATAACTTCCGGGTGCTGATCGAGTACCTCCTTCATGTTCCGGTATTGCTCCTGAACTCTAAATTCAGCAGAAGAATTGGGGTATCCTTTAAGCACTTCCTCCATAATGCCTTTCAGCAATGTCTCCTTCTCGTGCAGGCCCGCCACGGTAAAATCGCGAATGATAAAGCTCAAAACGGCTTTTTCCTGAATGCCTTCCATTTGCACCGGATGGATAAAACCTTCCTTATCCTGCGTGGTTTCGGGGGAAAGTTTGTCTTTGGGAAGTCGTGCGAGTATTTCGGCAGCGATTTTCAATGCGTTTTCCAGCTTGCCAATCGCATAACCCGGGTGGGTGCTCACGCCGTGAATGGTGATTCTCACACCATCGGCAGAAAACGTCTCATCTTCCAGTGTGCCGATCGCCTCGCCGTCAACAGTGTAGCCAAAATCAGCACCCAGCTTTTGCAAATCAACCTTTTCGGTTCCTCTTCCTACCTCCTCGTCCGGCGTGAAAAGTATTTTGATATCGCCGTGCTTCAAATGCGGATTACTCAGCAAATACTCGGCGGCAGCCATAATTTCAGCTACACCCGCCTTATTATCAGCGCCTAGCAACGTGGTACCACTGGCGGTGACTATATCATTCCCAATCTGCTGATCGAGGTCATGCAGCTCTCCTACTCTCAACACCTGCGAATGATCGTCCGGCAAAATAATGTCCGATCCATCCCAATTTCTGTGAACAATCGGTTTTACATTTTCGCCCGTGACGTCCGGCGAAGTATCTACATGCGAGCAGAAACAAATTACAGGGACGTCGTTCCGATCCGAATTGGACGGGATTGTCGCGTACACGTACCCATGCTCGTCCACGTGCGCGTCCGCGACGCCCAGTGCACGAAGTTCTTCCGCGAGCAGGTTGCTCAGATTACGTTGCTTGGCGGTACTGGGAAATGTCTCCGAATTAGGGTCCGATTGCGTATCGATTTGCACATAACGCAGGAATCGTTCGAGAACTGAGCTCATAATGGATCGATTGAACTAAGAAAATATAATTAACCGATGATCGATGCCAGATCGGCAGGCGAGTAATTGATGTTCTTCAAAGTCTTGTCATCGGCAGTGCGGTATACGAGGTATTTGCCATTATCTTCCTTGAAATAGCAGTCGGTGCCTTTTGCCTGATAGTGGGCTACGGTCGCTTCGGCTTCCTCTATCGAGTTGCAGGCTTTGGACATATTCGAACGCTGCACTTCGTCGAACAATGCGCGGAACTTCTCGCCTAGCCCGAATTCCAGCACCGCTCCCGACAATACATATTGCAGATCGCAAAGCGCGTCGGCTACCTCCACAATATCCTTTTGAAGGATTGCAACTTCCAGCTCTTTCAACTCCTCGGCCAGCAAGGCCACGCGTAGGCGGCTTCTTTCTTCCGAGGGGATCGTCGGCGTTTCCAGGATCGGGTGTTTGAAAGTTCTGTGAAAATCCGCGACTTGATTAAGGCTATCCAGTTGTTGCATTGTTATATGGTTTTAAAAATTTGTTTTGACATAAAAAGCGACCAGGGAATCACTTACATCGAAAGGTTGGTTTTGAAAAGTTTGATAGAAATAGCTAACAGAATGATACCGAACACCTTCCTGAGAATATCCGTACCACCCTGCCCGAGTTTCCTTTCCAGCCAGTTCGAAGATTTCAATACTAGGTAAATAAAAAAGAGGTTCAGCACGATGCCGACCAGGATATTCTGGATCTGGTACGTCGAACGGAGCGATAGCAAGGTCGTCATCGTAGCCGCGCCGGCGATCATCGGAAATGCAATGGGCACAATCGACGCCACGCTCACGTCCATATTACCATGTTTGAAAATATCGCGCCCCAGGATCATTTCGAGCCCCAGCAGGAACAAAATAATAGCCCCGGCAATCGCAAACGAGGCAATATCCACACCGAAAAGGCTCAATAACCTTTCTCCCAAAAACAGAAAGATCACCATAATGAGCCCGGCCACAATGGTCGTTTTTTCAGACTCGATCTTGCCGAGCTTTCGCCGGAAATCGACGATAACCGGCAATGAGCCAAGCACATCAATCACCGAAAACAATATCAGTGTGACGGAAACGATTTCCTTAAAATTGAACATGGGCTTACACTTTGGGGCGTTTTGATCCCGCAAAGTTGCTCAAAACCGACTGCTTACACAACCTTAAAAACCAATGATCGTAAAAATACCGGCGGCTAGGAAGCGCTTCCCGGCAGGAAGTTCAGGAATGTATTGAACTGCTTCTTGTACTTCTCCTCGTCGATTTTATAAAAGAAAGCACCTTTTTTGGAATAGCCCTTTTGTTTTTCATCCAGCTTGATCAACAAATTGGTCGACAACAATTTACGGCTAAAATTCCGTTTATCGAGCTCCGTGCCGAAAATAGCTTCATACAGTTTTTGCAACTGCGGGATCGTGAATTTTTCCGGCAATAATTCAAAGCCGATCGGGTGCTGTGAAGCCTTGTAGCGCAAATGCTGGATCGCCATATCGACCATCGCACCGTGGTCGAAAAGCAGTTTGGGTAGTTCCTGCATCGAAAACCATTGTGCTTCGTAATTTTTGGAGATCTTGTGGTCGTAGTCCTCCACATTGATCAGCGCAAAATAGGCAACCGACACGGTGCGCTCCACCGGGTCGCGGTGAGGGTTTCCGAAGGTGTAGAGTTGTTCTAGGTAAATGTCTGTCAGGTTCGTAAGCTCGAAAAGGATACGCGACGATGCGCCTTCGAGGCTTTCGTCGGGCTGTACCCAACCGCCCATCAGCGACCAGGTGTGGTGCTCATCCTCAATGCCCCGTTTCACCAGCAGCAGTTTCAGCTCTTCACCGTCAAAACCAAAAATAATCGAATCCAGCGCGACCAGACATTTGGTCTGGGCCTGGTATTGCTTTAAAATATCTAATCGCACAACTAGTAAGTCGCAGGTGAGTGGATTTGTTTTTTAGTTATAAATACAAGGAGGGTCATTTACTACTCATTCTGTCAATTCGGGGCCATTTTCGCTAAAAAAGCCTTCAGTATGGCTATTTCCTCATCGCTGATAGCCGGGAAATTGGCAATGCGAAAACTGGTGTCCTTCTCTTTGCCATAGCCGTTGCCTAGCGTAATCCCTTCCTTTTGCGCCGCATTCTTGAGGAACGCGATACGTTCTTTCTCTGCCCGGACAGCGATAACCGTGTCCGACCGCACCGCGGTATTTTCCACCACCAATTCATACCCGTTTTCGAGCAGGAATGCATACCAGTCATGCGCACGCTGACGTGTCTGTGCATCCACTTCCCCGATCGACGGCACTTGCTGCATCACCTTTCCTAGCAGGTAAATACCGAGAATGTTGGGCGTAAAAGGGGTTTGAAACTTCAAAAAGTTGTCGCGGATAAACAGCAGGCTATTGTAATGCTTTCGCTCTCCTATCTGTATCGCGCGCTCGATGGCTTTGGGCGAAACAATCATCACTGCCAGTCCCGCGGGTAAGCCAAAGCATTTCTGTACCGAAGCATACCATATATCAGCATTCTCCCAGGGCAAAATCACGCCGGCCATCGCCGAAGTGGCGTCCACCGCAATGAGGTTATCGACCTTTTTACGAATATCCAGCAAGAAGCCGTCCGGGATTTTGGTACCATTCGAAGTCTCATTGTACGTTATGCAAATAAGCTCGTTACGCGAGAAGATGGCGGATCGGTCCATGAGCAGCGTTTCATTCAATCCGAAGGCTGCGTCGGTGGCACGGTGCGAAATGCGGTGGGTATATTCCATCCATTTCTCGCCGAATGCCCCATTGTAAATATGCAGGCTGGAATCGATCAGCAGCGATTGGGCGATGATTTCCCAGCATTCCGTCGCCGACGACACGAAATAGACCTCATAACCCGCCGGAACGTCCAGCTTGGCTTTCAGATCGGTGATCGTCTGTTCCAGCAGATGCATGAAACCGGAGCTACGGTGGTTGGAACTGATCAGCCCGCTCGCAAATGCTTCCGAAATATATTGTTCGACCTGCGGATAAACCTTACTCGGCCCTGGGTAAAACGTGATCATAGCATTTCGTTTTTGATTTAAAACAAAACATCACAGGCCGGAATTAAATCCCCAAACCTGTGATGCCCGAAATATAAATTAGAAGCCGGAATACCCAATATCAAAACCTGACCATCCCTGACTACAAATGACTCCACTGACTAAACTTGACCATACCTGACTGCACCTGATCAAACGTAACCATCAAATAAACCCTTCCCGGACCATCGCCTTTTCCAGCTTCTCGCCTAACTCTTTCGAAGCTTTCAGCAATGGCAAGCGTACATCAGAGCTGCAAATACCTTTGATTTCGAGGCATTTCTTGATCCCCACCGGATTCGACTCTATGTACAGCAGCGTATCGAATTCCAGGAATGCGAGTTGCAGCTTTGCAGCGTCTTTGAAACGGCCTTCGAGTGCAGCCCAGGTAAGGTCGTGGAATTCTTTCGGGAATGCATTGGCAATCACCGAAATAACACCGTGCCAACCCACGCTCACCATGGTGGTTACGAGGTTATCGTCGCCCGAAAGCAGCAGGAAGTCCTCCGGCGCACGGGAAGCGAGTTCCATACTTTGTTCAATGCTGCCGCCGGCATCCTTGATACCGATGATATTCGGATGCGCCGCCAGTTTTATGATCGTATCCGCCTTCATGTTAATGACCGTACGGCCAGGAACATTGTACAGCAGCACAGGCACTGGCGAAGCGTCGGCAATGGCCGTAAAATGCGAAATAATACCGTCCTGGGTGGGCTTATTGTAGTAAGGACACACCGACAGGATCGCATCCACGCCCGTAAAATCGGTTTCCTTAATCGTATTCAGTACTTCCTGGGTATTGTTGCTTCCAATGCCGTAAACGATCGGCAGCTTCTTGTAGTTGTTCTTGATTGTAAATGCCAGGATATCACGCTTTTCCTTGGAAGTAACTGTCGGCGACTCGCCAGTTGTTCCTTGTACTACGAGGTAGTCTGTACCACCTTCCGTCACCAGGTCGATCAGTCTTTTCAGACCCGGATAATCAATCTCATTCTGTTCATCAAAAGGTGTGATCAGCGCGGCCCCTACCCCTTTGAAACGTTGGTCCAATGGCATTATTTACTTATATAATTGTTAGATTTTAAAACACAAAGTTAGCCTTCCGGGGCTATTTTCTTTACTTAATTTCCAATCATTGCTAAAAATTCTTCCTCAGAAATAATCGTGACGCCCAGTTTTCGTGCTTTTTCAAGTTTGGAGGGCCCCATATTCGCACCGGCCAGCAGGTAATTGAGCTTCCCGGAAACGCCGCTGAGCACCTTTCCGCCGTTCGCTTCGATCTTCTCTTTCAACTCATCACGTTCGAAATTTTCGAAAACGCCGGAGATTACAAACGTCTTGCCATCCAGCAGGTCACTTTCGATTTCCACCGGTTTTTCATCGCTTTCCATCTGCAAACCGGCTTGCTCCAATCGCTGAACCAGCAACTGATTTTCCGGAACGCTGAAAAACGATTCGATGCTCAGCGCAATGCGACCGCCAATTTCGGGTACCGCCGTGAGTTGTTCGTAACTCGCAGCTCGCAGCGCCTGCATGGATTTGAAATACGCCGCCAGTTTCTCTGCAACAGTTTGGCCTACAAAGCGGATACCCAACGCAAAAAGTACATTCTTGAATGGCACGGTTCTTGACAAATCAATGCCTTTCAGGATATTATCCACCGTTTTTTCCCGGAAGCTGATCTTTTTAACTTTCCCGGTTTCCTCGTTGAGCAAATTCTTTTCGAGGCCCAGCAGCTTGTCGTAATTGAGGTCATACAGGTCCGCAGGCGTACGCACAAGGCCGAGATCGAAAAGCAGCTCGATCTTGCCTTCTCCCAGACTCTCGATGTTCATTGCTTTGCGATGAATGAAATGCTCAATGCGACCTTTCAGTTGCGGCGGGCAATGGCTGTCGTTCGGACAGAAGAAGGCAACTTCACCCTCATTCCGCTGCAATTCGGAATTACACTCGGGGCAATGCGTCGGAAAAACGATCTCCTCGGTTTCGTACTTTTCACGCTGAGAAACATCGACTCCGGTGATTTTGGGAATAATCTCCCCGCTTTTCTCCACGAAAACGGTATCGCCTATCCGGATACCCAGCCTTTCCAGCTCGTTCGCATTATGCAAAGTCGCGCGCTTAACACGCGTACCCGACAAATGCACGCCCTTCACCTGATTGTACGGCAATGCACGCTCCGAAAGGTCACATAGATTAGCAACCGGTGTCACGGCGCCGGTCCGGCCTACCTGGTAGGTTACCATTCGCAGCACCGCCGGTTTATTTTCAGCCTTATATTTATAGGAAATCGCCCAGCGCGGGCTTTTTGCTGTGAAGCCAAGTTCCCTCTGCTGAGCAAAAGAATTGACCTTGATCACTATACCATCCGTCGCCAAAGGCAGATTCATGCGCTTCTCCTCCCATTCGCGGATGTATTCAATGGCTTCGTCGATATTCGCCACCTTTTTCCAGCCCGGCGACACATTGAAGCCCCATGCTTTCATTCCTTTCAAACTCTCTTCCTGGGTTGGAAAAACATCGGTATCGGCAAAGAAGTAGTAGAGGTAACAATCCAGCCCGCGACGAGCCGTTTCAGCCGAATCCTGCAATTTGAATGAGCCGGAAGCTGCGTTCCGAGGATTGGCGTACGGGTTTTCGCCCAGCGTATCCATCTCCTCGTTCAATTTTTCAAACGAAGAGATCGGCATAAAACCCTCCCCCCGAATCTCGAACAATGGCGGGAGATTGTCGGCTTTCACCCGCAAAGGCAACGAGCGGATGGTTTTAACATTGTTCGTGATCTCGTCCCCGCGCGTACCGTCGCCCCGCGTAACACCGCGTACAAGAATGCCATTTTCATAGGTAAAACTGAGCGATATCCCGTCAAATTTCAGCTCGCAAATATATTCATAAGCTTCGCCCTCAAGTCCGCGGCGCACCCGGTCGTCGAAGCTCCGGAGCTCCTCCTCGTTATAGGTGTTATCAAGCGATAGCATTGGATACCGGTGGTACACCGCATTGAACGTTTTAGTTACCGCCCCGCCGACCCGCTGAGTCGGTGAATCCTCCTGTTTGAATTCCGGGTACTGGTTTTCCAGGGCTTGCAGCTCTTTGAGCAGCTGGTCAAATTCATAATCCGATATTTCCGACTCGCTGTCCTGGTAGTAGCGGTCATTGTAATAATGCAGCTTTTCGGAAAGCTCCTGGATTCGTTGTTGGGGATTCATAGTGGTCACGGCGCTTGATGATTCGGCCCAAATTTAAGATTTAATTCAAATTTTGGGCATTGGATAATTGATGTGTTACCAATTGTATATCCAGACGTATCAATGGGATATTAACCTATCCATCACACGCTCAGTATGTCATGTATTTTTCGTATTTTCGTTCAAAACGGCAAAGCCTATGAAAACCCTGGAACCAACCATTTACTACAATCCGGATCTGACGCAGATCATAAACGGCGAGGAAGTCATGTCGCCTAGCCCGAAATTTCTGCACCAGTCGGCTTCCGTGGAGCTGGTTCTGCTGCTGGCGAATCATGTCAAGCAAAACAAACTCGGTCGTGTATTTGCTGCGCCCTTCGACGTAATTCTGGAACAGGATTTCAATCACCTGCAACCAGACATATTTTTCGTATCCAATGCGAACCGGAACATCATGCAAGACTGGATTCGCGGCGTGCCTGATCTGGTCATCGAAATCGTGTCGCCAAGCTCCAGAAAGCTGGACACGGTCGTCAAAAAGGGTGTGTACGAAAGCTACGGCGTGCCCGAATGCTGGATCGTCTTTCCCGATAAGGTTCGCATTGAAATCTATACGCTCGTGGAAGGCCGATACGAGTTGTACGGCACATTTTCGGATGAGCAAAAGGTGCAATCGAAAGTACTACCGGCGCTGTCGTTCCCCGCGAGCGCTATGTCAGGTGATTTTGCATGACCTAATCAACAGAAAACGGTCCGTGTACCCGCCTTCCCCATAAATTCACTAATTTCGGCCTCATTAATCATTACTAGCTTCTGATTTTATGGCTGAAATTGCCCCTTCCATACTAGCCGCGGATTTTGCGAACCTGCAACGCGACGTCGAAATGATCAACAGCAGTTCCGCAGGTTATATACACGTTGATATCATGGACGGCATGTTCGTCCCCAACATTTCATTCGGACTTCCCGTGTGCGAAGCCATTCACCGTCATGCCCAAAAGCCGCTGGACGTACATTTAATGATTGAGCAGCCCGACCGCTACCTTGAAGCGTTCCGTAAGGCAGGAGCATTCGGGATTACCGTGCATTATGAGGCCTGCCCACATTTGCACCGCACCATCCAGCATATCAAAGAGCTCGGCGCCGAACCAGGCGTGGCGCTCAATCCCCATACGCCGGTGGACGTTCTGAGCGAGATCATGGGCGATGTTTCCCTGATCCTGATCATGTCGGTAAATCCCGGATTTGGGGGGCAGAAATTTATTGAAAACACCTACCGGAAAATTGCGGCACTGGATGACTACCGCAAAAAATTCGGCTACAACTTCAAGATAGAAGTCGACGGCGGCGTTAATCTCCACAATGCGCCCAGGCTTGTGCGCGAAGGTGTGGATATCCTCGTCGCAGGCAGCTTCGTTTTCACCTCGCCCAATCCGGTGCAAACGATCGCCGAGCTGGGAAATAGCTAGTATCCATTGAGCTGACACCATGAATATGTTCAAATCGCTGGTCGCCAGATCCCTGCCCGGACTCCTGTTGGCTTGCTTACTTTCGCTCGGGTTTGTTTTTCAGAGGGAAGACCAGGCCCCACCGAAATTTCCGTTGAAAATCAGCCCGAATGGCAGACATATTACCGATAACCACGGAACACCGTTTCTGATGGTGGCCGACGTGGCCTGGCAAATGCTGCGGAGGTTGAGCTATGCCGAGGCGGTACAATATATGGATATCCGCAAGTCGCAGTCGTTCAATACCTTTCTTGTGCATTTGCTCCCCGCATTACCCAACCAACGGAATTTCAACAAGGTCGCGCCGTTTCTCGACAATAACGATCTGACCAAACCCAACAAAGCCTACTTTGACTATCTGGAAAAAATAGTCGCGGCTGCCAGAGAGCGAAATCTGGTGGTCGGGATCGTCGTCTCCCGGCAGAGCTGGAATACGGTTTTCGATGCGCAGAAGGAGGATGCGTGGAAAAGCTACGGGACCTATGTAGGAAAACATTTTGCCAAATACCCAAACATCATCTGGATCGTCAGCGAAGAAGAATACCAAAGCGCTTCGCAGTTTAAAGCGATTTCCGAAGGTATCCGTGCTGAATCGGATGGGCAGATCGTCGCTTCACTCAACACCTGCTCGCCAACGAGCGTGAACGACAATTCCCCCAACCATTCGCAGCTCAAATTCATTATTCCCGATTCCACGGTAACCCCGGCCGAATATGCCGCACTGGCCAACTGGCAAAAAAATTCGGCTGAGGCTGCATTGCGGCCATTCCTGATCGCTAATTCGGAATTCCCCAAAGAAATTACCGACCAGTCGACGCTGATACGCAACCAGGCATACCAGTCCATTCTGAGCTCGGCGGCAGGTTTCTGCCATATGAGTACGATTAAGAACTTCAACCCAACCTGGAAAGTCAACATTACAAAGGACGGAGCCGAGTACATTCACCAACTCGTTAAAATCCTGAAAGGCATTCCGTGGGAATATATGCAGCCGGATACGCCCGATTTGCTGGTAGACTCGCTCGATAAGGCGGAAATAGGCATCGTTTCGCTTTCGAACAAAAAGATGGCGATGCTTTACATTCCCACCTCACGAACGGTGCGACTGAACCTCAAACATCTGGAAGGTAACCTGTTCGGCGCGGTTTGGTACAGCCCACGCACGGGCAAGAGATGGAACGGCAAGGATCTGAAGTTGGATGAGGAAGCGATCGTTCAGCCGCCCGAACTACAACCGGAATGGGATTGGATACTCCTCATTGGTGCCAAGCAGTAAGTTTGACTTTCTTTTGTATTATTAATATATTACCAGATATAGCATAGCCCTGCCGGCATCTGATCACCCTATGCATTTGAGATTTAAGAATACCCTTTTCAGCATATTAATGGCAGTTATGCCGCTTTTCGCGTACTGCCAGGAGGTATTATGGGCCAATAAGGTTTTGGGGTATTCTTCCGAGTACAGGCCTTCGCAAATAGGCCACGCATACCGATCCAAACAGATCCTGGGTGTTCCCAACAAGCTGCCTGATTTTGGCGACAGCCCCTGTGCCTGGTCGCCGGCCGACGCCGACGGGCGCAATGAGGAGTGGATCAAAGTGGGTTTCGACAAAGCCATTCCACTGAAGCAGATCGTGATTGCCGAGAATTTTAATCCAGGCGCGATCGTGCGCGTATATACATATGACGCTGCGGGTAAGGAATACCTCGTTTCGGAAACACCGGCTGCACAGCAAACAGTGAAAGGTCGTATGCTTCACATATTCCCCAAACAGAATATCCAGGCCAATGCGGTGAAAATAGTCTTGCAACCGGGTAAAGTTTCGGGTTTCAATCAGATCGACGCGATCGGTATTTCACCGGATATGGCGCCTGTTGAAGCCAAAATCAATTTTGTGGCCTCCCAGTTGAAAGCGCAAAAGGAGAATATGGGCAAGGCGATCAACTCTGTTGGCCAGGAAGTGGCGCCCATTATCTCGCCGGATGGTAAGACGCTCTATTTCACCAGAAACGACTTTGAAGGCAATATAGGCTCGCCTGCTCATCAGGATGTGTGGTATTCGACGCTCAACGATAAAGGTGAGTGGACAGACGCCGTCAATATCGGCCCACCGATCAACAACGGGGGCGAAAACGCAATGACCAGCATTTCGGCAGACGGCAAAACTGTCTATCTCATTAATGAATACGGGGCCGATGGCAATATGTATTTCGGATTTTCCCGCGCCTTCAAAACCAAATCGGGATGGTCGGTACCACGTCCATGGAAGATCACAAACTTCCTCAAAACAGCTAAATACTTTGAAATCTCGGTCTCACCCTTTGAAAACGTGCTCATTATGGCGGTTCAGGGAAATGATACCGAGGGCGGCAAAGACTTATATATTTCGTTTTTACAAAAAGACAACACCTGGTCGGAGCCTCGAAACCTCGGCAGCGTGATCAATAGTGCCGATAATGAAAGTACTCCTTTCCTGGCATTGGACAACAAGACGCTATACTTTTCCTCATCCGGGCATGCCGGCTATGGCCAGGGCGATCTCTTCCTTACCCGTCGCCTGGACGACACATGGCTCAACTGGTCGACGCCCGAAAACCTGGGACCAGCGGTGAACTCGCCTCTTTGGGATGCATTTATCAATATTCCCGCTACCGGAGACTATGCCTATTTCAGCGCCAGCGATAAGGTTGTAGGCCAGGAAGACATTTTCCGTATCCGCATGACGCCCGAGATCAAGCCCGACCCCGTGGCGGTTGTGAGTGGGACCGTCCTGGAAGCGGAAACCAATAAACCGGTAAAATCCGACATTACCGCCGACATCAAAAACACGAGTGCCTCATTCGCAAAGGCCAGCTTTGACCCCGAAACCGGCGAGTACCGGCTGATACTCCCGTTGAAGGAAATATACCGCATTACCGCCTCCGGTGAAGGTTTTTTCCCCGTTTCGGAGGATATGGACCTGAGCGCAGAAACCGGTTTCCGGTCGATCCGGAAGAACATTTACCTGCAACCCATTAAGGCAGGCCAGCAGATCCGGCTCAGCAATGCGATGTTTTCCCAGAGCAGCGCGGAAGTGACCCCGTCGTCCTTCGCCGAGCTCGACAAGATCGCCGAAACAATGAAAGCCCACCCTTCGATGGAAATACTGCTGGAAGGCCATACCGACAACCAGGGCGAAGTGCAAAAGAATATCAAGCTCTCCTCCGATCGCGTGGAGCAAGTAAAAAAGTACCTTTTATCCAAAGGGATCGACGGCCAGCGCATTCAAACCAAAGCCTGGGGACCAACGCGCCCTATTGCCAACAACCTCACCGAGCAGTCGCGTCAGAAAAACCGCAGAGTAGAGTTTACGATTCTTAAAATCTAAAAAATATCCTATAACGGGAAATTTCGTTATTTTCGCGGCGTCCATCAGCGAACGCACTAATGTCTCCCAACCAAACCAAAGAAACCCTGCGGTCAAGGCTCATACTCACCCTCATTCTCGTTGCAGGTCTTGCGTTGAGACTTCATAACCTCGATAGGTACAGTATTTTCTTCGATGAAGTGAGCACATTGCTCGTCAGCCAGGGCATTGTATTGGAAGGGGCTAATCAGAAAGAAGTTTTTGCTACCCGTGAGCTGTCCGATTCCCGTTTTTGGACAACACCGGCCCACCCGCAAAAACAGGTACTCCGCTCATTCACGGCAAACGAAATCTATACCCCTAAGGCATTCACGCCTGCCGAATTCTGGGCTCCGAAGTCCATTGAGGACTACTACGAAGCCATGACACGCAGCGATATCGGGAACAGCCCGTTCTACTACCTGCTCCTGCATCCGTGGATCGACATGTTCGGCTTCTCCGACTACTCGATTCGCCTTTTTTCAGTCATTTTCAGTGTATTGATCATCGGGCTAACCTACCTGTTTGCGAAACGTTTCTTCGGGACCAATACCGCGCTTATAGCAGCAGGTATTACAGCCATCGAACCTTTTTTCATCGCTTACAGCCACCAGGCGCGCAACTATTCGCTGACATTCTTTCTGACGCTCGCTGCAACGTATTTCTTTTTACAAATCATTGAAAATAAAGCCAGTAAAAAGAAAACATTTGGGCTTTATGTAGGCTATGTATTCTCCGCCGGGCTCGGATTGCTCAGTCACTTTCTGGTCATCGCGGTACTGCTGGCGCACGCATTGTATGCATTGTTTTTCCTGAGGACGCTCAAAGGATGGATTCGCATGGCTATTGCGGCGGTATTTGCGCTCTCCGGTGTGGCCTGGTGGCTAATGTTCGGGGGGGGCGTTTACACATTGTCCTCGCTGCAATATCAGGCGGCGTTATATAAAAGGATGGCAGATACAGGCGGGCAGGCATTCGGGAATATCCTGCCTGCAACGCCATTGAATGTTTTCAACAAATCGCTGCCCATTTTCGCGGACCTCGTGATTTTCACTAACGGTCTTACCGACGCCCTCGGAGGCAAAAAGAATGTCGTTGTGGCTTTGGCGGTAGCATTGATACTGATCTGCTGGTACCGTTTTAAAGACAAGATCAATACTCCGGCGTGGCTTACGCCACGTTTCCCGTATTTACTTATCGTCGTCGTCGCGTTTTTTTACAATAACCACAAACTGCAATTCTGCATTCTGAGCGTCAGTTTGTTTGCATTGTCCTTTATTCCCGATTTACACAAAAACGCGGACCGCCAGCAAAAGGCGAGGCTGTGGATGCTTTACATGATGGCGCTCGTACCGACGCTGTTCCTCATCCTGATGTCGTTCAAGAACGGGCATACTTATGGCATTATGCAGCGGTACTCGGGTTTTTCTTTCCCTTATGTGATTATTCTGTTAAGCCTGCTGCTGCAATTCTACACCACTTTGAAGGTCGAGTTCCGGGTGCTTATTTTCGTATTCCTTGCCGCCCAGCTCTATTTTGTGGGATTGAGATTAAAGGAATTCTATGAGGACCGCTCACCGAAATACGGCTACTTTGCGGTACCTCGCGTACCTAACCCATACTGGGAGGCTGCCAAGAAGATACAAGCGAATTACCAGCCTGGCGACACCATCTTTTACCCGGCGCCGCGTTACGAGGTTCTCTCCGAAATGGACCGGACATTCCTGCCCTATTCGATCCACGATGCACAGATTACCAACCTGTATTTCCCCAAAGACGCGCAATACGTGCAGGTCATGGATATGGACCAGGCAGACCGGATCTGGATCAAAAAACAGGGACGCTCCGAGCCCCTGGAAATCATGAAACTGACCGGCAAGCGTTACGGTTTTGAGTAAGCGGCAAGGCTGTTTTGGCAGAGCCGTCCAATAACATTTTGTATATTGCGGACTTAAAACCGGAGATCTGGCCTTTATTTTGCAGGCAATTCCTTACATCGACATACAACATCAGGCATGACAGCAGAAGAGATATTAAAAGACCCTAAACAGTTGAGCGGCGAGCTTCGCCTGAAAATACTGGGCCTTTACCACCAGGCCAACGCGGGCCACATTGGTTGCTCACTCAGCTGCATCGACCTGATGATCGCAGTCCTTTTCCTTCAAAAATCGACCGACGATACTTTCATTCTTTCCAAAGGCCACGCCGCGGCCGCGCTTTACGCGTGCCTGAATACGTTGGGGGAAATTACGGACGAGGAGCTGGACACATTCTACCTGGACGGCACCACATTGCCCGCCCACCCCGCACCGCGCCAGTATAAGGGCATTCCTTTTGCTACCGGTTCATTAGGCCACGGCCTGCCCATTGCAACGGGCATTGCCCATGCAGCAAAGGTCGCCGACGATGCAACGTATTCATTCACGCTGTTGTCTGATGGGGAAACCAACGAAGGCACCACCTGGGAAGCTGCGCACTACGCAATCCAGAACCAGCTTGATAACCTCATTATGCTCATCGACAAGAACGGCCTGCAAGGTTTCGGTTTTACGGACAAAGTTTTGGGAGAAACCGCTTCCGTTGAAAAATGGAAAGCGATCGGTTTTGAAACGGTGGAAGTAGACGGCCACGACATTGCGGCCATCAGCGAGGCAATCAGCAGGCTGAAAGAAAGCAAAAACGGGCTCCCGAAAGCAATCATCGCCAATACCGTAAAGGGAAAAGGGGTTTCTTATATGGAAAACAAATTGGAATGGCATTACCTGCCCATGAATAAAGACCAGTATGAGCAAGCTACACTGGAAGTAAAGGAACGTTATCTTAATGAATTGACGAATGCTTGACCATTTACCGGTTTACCGCGATAAAATAGAGAAATTAAAAGGGCCAGTTTTTGTTTTCGGTGCCAGCGGCTTCATTGGCGCCAATCTCTTCAATGACATATTTAAAATCCGGAAGGATTGTTACGCAGTAACCCACGACGCCACCAAAGCATGGCGTCTGAAACTGCTCAATGTCCCGTTTGAAAACATCATCCACTGCGACATTCTTTCAGACAATTCCATCAAGGAGGTATTTGAAAAATATAAACCGCAGACGATTTTCAACCTTGCGGCCTACGGGGCGTACAGCAAGCAGAGCAATGTAAACCTGACTTACGAGACCAATGTGCTCGGAACGGTGAATATCCTTCAAAACTGCACGAAGGACATGGTTTACATCCATGCCGGAAGCAGTTCCGAATATGGTTTCAACTGTACATCGCCCAAAGAAACCGACCGCGTGGAACCGAACAGCCATTATGCGGTTTCTAAAGTTTCGGCCGCCTATTTGCTCGAATATTATGCCAAAGTAGCAGGGCTAAAAACGCTCAACCTGCGCTTGTACTCGATTTACGGCTATTGGGAAGAGCCCGACCGGCTGATCCCGCGCCTGATCGAAAATGCGCGTAAAAAGAGCTTACCTTCTCTGGTATCCCCCGATATAAGCCGCGATTTTGTGTTTGTAGAAGACTGTGTGGAGGCGTTTCTGGACGCGGCGTTGAAAATCGACGACGAGAAATCGGGACGCTCTTACAACATCGCCACCGGCCGCAAAACCACGATGGGCGACCTCGTGGACGTGACGCGCAAGGCATTCTCTATCGCCAAGGAACCCGAATGGGGCAGCATGTCGAACCGCAAATGGGACCTTGCCGAATGGTTTGGGGATCCTACGGCATTCGAAAACGATTTCGGCTGGAAAGCAAGAACATCACTCGAAGACGGCCTGATCCGTTACAGCCAATGGCAGGATGCCGTGCAATATGAGTCGAGGTTGATCCCTGCTTTTGAAAATCCGAAGCTCAACCCAGTCATCACAGCCATTATCGCATGCTACAAGGACGCCCAGGCGATCCCGTTCATGTACGAGAGGTTGGTGAAGACTTTCAACGAGTTGAAGGTGCGTTATGAGATCATTTTCGTAAACGACAACTCGCCCGATAACCAGGAAGAAGTGATCAATGCGATTTGCGACAAAGACCCTAATGTGGTAGGTATCAGCCACTCGCGGAACTTCGGATCGCAATCGGCGTTCCTGAGCGGGATGGAGATCGCAACCGGCGACTGCGTGGTGCTGATGGATGGCGACTTGCAGGACCCACCTGAAATTATCCCTGCATTTTACGAAAAGTGGATGGACGGCTACGACGTCGTCTACGGCGTACGCGTGCAGCGCGAGATGAAGCCGCATATCCACTTCTTCTATAAGACATTCTATAAGGTATTCCAGGGGCTGAGCTACATTCCGATCCCGCGCGACGCCGGCGATTTCTCGATGATCGACCGCAAAGTGGTGAAGGAGCTTGTAGACTTACCCGAAACAGAGCAGTTCCTGCGCGGCTTGCGTGCATGGGTAGGTTTCAAACAAACCGGAGTACCTTACGTGCGCCCTGAAAGGATGTTCGGCGTGTCGACCAACAACTGGACGAAGAACATCTGGTGGGCCAAAAAAGCGATCTTCTCGTTCAGCTTCGCACCATTGGAACTGATGAGTTATGCAGGTTTCGGCCTTACGGCATTGTCCATTTTGGGAATAATCTGGCAGATACTGGCCAAATTCTTTTTCTTCCCAGATACGCCAAGAGGCCTCAGTACCGTAATTATTCTGATCGTGTTCTTCGGTGGGCTCACCATCCTGGGCATTTCGTTTTTGGGAGAATACATTACCAAGATATTCGAAGAAACTAAAAAGCGGCCCAAATATATCCGCACCAGAATACGCCGGGGACCGAAGGCTTATAAAACCGCCGACGAGATCCGGGCTTTGGTAAAACAATTGAGAAAGTAATAAATTGCATGGTATCAGCCGGTTAGGCGGCCATTTAAGTTAAGCAATCAATCGGCGTAGCGCCCACTTAACGATGAGAAAAGAATTTTCAACAGCCATCGAAGAGCTTGCGGTCGAAGACGACTCCGTTATCTTCATCACAGGCGATCTTGGATATAATGCGTTGGAAAACTTGCAGGCCAAAATGGGCAAGCGGTTTATCAATGCCGGTGTTGCGGAGCAGAATATGGTGGGCGTAGCTGCCGGCTTTGCCCACAAAGGTTATAAAGTATTCTGTTACAGCATCGCGCCATTTATCGTGTACCGCTGCCTCGAACAGTTCCGTAACGACGTTTGTTTCAATAACTTGCCGGTATTCCTGGTAGGTAATGGCGGCGGATATGGATACGGGATCATGGGCAGCAGCCACCACACCATCGAAGATCTTGCATGTTTGAGCGGTCAGCAGAATGCACAGGTGTGGGTACCCGCATTTACCGACGAAGTAGTTCCGGTTGTGCGGCAGATCGCCGCCAACGCCCGTCCTGCATACCTGCGCCTGGGAGCCGGGAAAACCACTCCTGCAAACAGCTACCTGACGGGTTCTTTTAAAGTAATTCACCAGCCTGCCCATGCAGAAACGACGGTTTTTGCATTGGGACCGATTGCCAACAATGTGTTATCGGCGCTGGCGCTGGCTCCCGAGCTTGCAGAAAAGGTGAACGTAGTGACGGCCCTTCATTTCCCGCTGGAACTGACGGACGAGCTGATCACGCTGATAAAAAAAGCGCCCGCAATACTCGTTGCCGAAGAACACATCAGCACAGGCGGGCTTGCGCAACAGCTTTCCGTTCAGTTACTGGAAAAAGGTATTTTCCCTTCAGTATTTAAAAGTCTCAAAGCGGAAGGCTATCCCAACAGCCGCTATGGCAGTCAAAGCTACCACCAGAAGCTTTCCGGACTTGACGCAGATTCGATCTTGTCGAGCATCAGCCAACTAATGATCCCGGCATGACGAAAAAGGCTTTAACCATTATCCTGAGCCTGATCCTGTTATTACCCGTTGCCATTTATTTCACGGTTTGGGATTACTATGCCATCAATATTCCCAAATGGGACGACCACGCGCTGAAAAATTTCATCGCCGAATATACGCAGGCTGGCGACTGGAAAGGGAAAATCCTGGCGCTTTTCAGGCAGCATAACGAGCATCGCATCGCGCTGACCCGCTTTTTCGCATGGGTCGATTATGCCACTTTCGGGCATCTCAATTACCGGCATTTGATGACAGCAGGTAACCTGTTGCTTCTGGCGGCGATCCCGTTGTTCTACGACTTGCTCAAAAAAAACAAAAAGCCGCTTTTTGCATTGGTACCCATTCCATTCCTGTGGATGACGCTAGCGTTCTGGGAGAATATGTATTGGGGAATGTCGGCTGTGCAAAATTTCGGGGTAGTAACGCTGGTCCTCTGGACATTGTATCTGGTCGTCAATCCCAAAGTATTGCCTTTTTCCATCGCCATGCTGCTGAGCGTAGTAACTGTGCTTACGAGCGGGAATGGATTGATGGTTTTGCCACTGGGTGCTGTTTTGTTATTTTTAAGTGGTAATCGAAAGCGCTTTGCACTGTGGACGATCATCAGCATTGCCGAGATTTTCTGCTATTTCTATTGGTACAAGCAACCAGACTACAACCCCGAATCAAAAGCCTCGCTTCTGCAACTTGTCAAAGGCTATATGGCATTTCTGGGTTCATTTGCAGAATGTATCCCCCTCCTGAACCACGTTAAGGTGTGTATTTTCCTGGGTGTAATTTTATTCCTCGTCGCTGTGTCTATTGGTTCTACGACGCTTTTCAGGATTGTTAGGAACAAGTACGCCATCAAATTCGAACGAACTACCGACCTTTTCTGCCTGGGAGTAATCCTGTTCATCCTCGGCACCGCTGCAATTGTAGTTCACGGCCGCGCAGGTTTCGGATTCGACGTGCTCATTGCGAGCAAAGTCAAGATATACTCGGTTCTCCTGCTGATCATCGCCTACATCTATGTGGTGGTCCCGATCCGTGGTAGTTTCCTTTCGCCTTACATTACTGCGATTATCGCCCTGGCGGTCACATTCAATGTGTTCAGCTATCATTATCATCTGGTGGACGCCTATAATTTGAGAAAGCAGATGGTGACCTCGCAATTCAACTGGACATTCACGGACAAATCGCTGAAATACCCGACAGACACATCGTTTGCGGCTAATATCATGGAAAAAACGCCTGTCATTTATGACAAATGGCTGCCCCTCATCGCCGTCGCCGACCGTCAGAACTATGCCGGAAGTTCACGGGGAATGGTGGATTTGTATGATAAAACCACTATTACCACGGACACGGCGTCCATTAAAGTAAGCAATACCTCATTCACCAGCCAGCGGTTGCAGGATAGTGGCGTATATGTGCTGCTCAGTTCGGATAAATGCTACTACATCTTCCCCGCCCTTCGCACGCGCAACACGAGCCGGAAGCAGCTGTTCCTGAAACAATATTATTTCGCTCCGGGCTTCTATGCCGACATTCCGTTCTCTGAAATGGATAAGGGAACTTATAGGGTGGCACTCATCCGCCAGCAGGGCGACGAAACCGGCATTCTGTTCAAAGACCAGCGTGTGACGATCAAAGAATCGCGTAAAAAAGAAGTGAAAGTTAACTGGTAACCATGCGCACCAATTCAGAAGGACACATTATTCAACTTGACGGCGTGCGCTTTATTGCAGTGGGGCTGGTTCTGCTCGACCACCTCATCGTAGAAATCAATATTATCCCGTTCGGCGCGTTGGGAGTAACGATCTTCTTTGTGCTCAGCGGTTTCCTGATCTCCCGCATTTTGCTCAAAAGCAAGGAAAAAACTTACGGGACAACCGGAGGCTTTAAAAAGTACCTGCGCAAATTCCTGGTCCGGAGAACGATCCGGATTTTTCCGGTTTATTACCTCATCATTGCATTGCTGTTTATCTTCAATGTGCCGCCGGTGCGTGACAAACTGCCCTGGCTCGCATTGTATGGGACCAACATTTACATTGCCCTCCATAAAACCTGGCTGGGTTCAGTAGACCATTTGTGGTCGCTGGCGGTGGAAGAGCAGGTGTATCTATTCTTCCCGTTCCTGATTTTCTTCATTCCCAAAAACAAACTGGTGCCAGTGCTGGGCCTGATGGGTATTTTCAGCATTCTCCTGCGCGCTTACATTTTCTATTCGGGCAGAATACCGGGTACCAACTTCGTCACAATGGGTGAATGGACCGTAACCTATGTATCCACACCCACTTGTTTCGATTCTTTCGCATTGGGCGGGCTTATGGCCTGGATGCAGCTATACAAGAATGATGTGTTTGTTAAATTATTCAGCAAATCATGGCCGGTACTGCTTGGCTTGCTGGGATGGGTGCTGATCCAATGGTGGGCCAAATCGCTGGCTCAGCCCTTCAACTTCCCGTACGTGGTGCTCGACAGAACCATGTCGTCCATTTTCGGGTTTACGTTGATAGGACGCGCTGTGATGGGTTTCAAGGGTTGGATGGCCGCGTTTCTCGAAAATCCGGTGTGTATTTATCTTGGCAAAATCAGCTATGGCCTGTACCTGTACCACAATTTTGTATACAACCATTTTCACAGCGGTCCCATGCACCCGACGGTCAGGCTTTTCCGGAAAATCTATCAATATATCCCCGGCCTCGAAGGCAATATCGCGTTCGAAGCAACGGTCGTAGTGGCGCTCACGGTCTTAGTGGCGTCGGTTTCCTGGCACTTTTTCGAGAAACCTATTAACGCCCTGAAAGACAAGTACGCTTACTAAATAATGAAACCCCATAGCCCGGTTACAGGCTTTATTTATTAATTTCGCGCAACATACCAAATACGCTTTTGCATGTCAT
The DNA here is from genome assembly GCF_050587785.1 of Dyadobacter sp. BHUBP1. Taxonomy (NCBI): domain Bacteria; kingdom Pseudomonadati; phylum Bacteroidota; class Cytophagia; order Cytophagales; family Spirosomataceae; genus Dyadobacter; species Dyadobacter sp. BHUBP1. The sequence continues at coordinate 33,475 of NZ_JBOBIH010000011.1, read as the reverse complement.
ATCTTCTGAGTATAGTAATGCCCGCATACAATGAGCAGGATTGTATCGAAAAAGTAGTTTATAATTGGACCTCCTTCCTCAAAACCAAATTCCCCAACGATAACACTACCCTGATCGTCATCAACGACGGATCGAAAGACAATACCAAGGTATTACTGGATGAGCTGGACAAAAAGATCGATAATCTGACGGTTGTCCACCAGAAAAACGGCGGGCATGGCAATGCGGTCGTGAACGGTTATCGCAAGGCGCTGGAACTGGGTTCGGAATATGTATTCCAGACGGACAGCGACGACCAGTTTGTTTCCGAAGATTTTGACAAACTCTGGGACAAACGCTCCCAGTCGCAATTCATACTCGGCTACCGCCAGGTTCGGCATGATGCCGGCGTACGCCTTTTTATCACGAAATTCCTCCGCGGCACGATTTCGGCTGTTTATGGTACATTCATCATGGACAGCAACATTCCGTTCCGTCTGATTAAAGGAACATTCCTGCAAAAACTGATGAACCAGCTGCCCAATCCGGAACCGTTCGCACCGAACATCTTCCTGGCTGTGATGGCAAAAAAATCAGGGCAGCAGCTGTTCGATATCCCTATCACCCATAAAGACCGGGAAACCGGCACCGTTTCGATTGTGAAATGGAACCTGTGGAAAGTTTGCATCCGAAGCTTTAAAGAACTCTTGCGGTTTCGCCTCGAACTGAATGATAAAGTGAAAGCGATCCGCGCTTAAAAAACAGGCTTGTGTCGAAAAAAAAACTGATTGCTATCCTGCTGGTCGTGCTTATCGCATCAGCAGGATATTTCCTGTTCAAATGGTCGAGGGGTTCGTCGGCAGCCTGGCAATTCATCCCCTCCAATGCCGTGGTGGTGATCACTAGTGAGCATTTGCAAGATTCGGCTTACACGGCCACAGAAGCCGCTCTTGACCTCAAACGGCTTCCTCTCCTCGACATCGCCAGCGATAACCTGACTTTGCTCAACCTGCTGACGAAAGACGCCAAAAAGCTCAAAACATTCCTGCAAGCCAAAACCCTCTCCTATTCATACCACCCGCGCACCAGCACGGAATGGGGGGTAATCATGTATATTCCCGTTACCGACGAAGAAACCAAATGGCTGGCCAGCCCGCAGCACGCCAACATCCGGCTTCTGCATCACAATTTCCAGGACCACCGCATTACCGACGCCATCGACGCCAATTCGCGGCCGTTGTTTTCCTACCTGGTGAAAGACCATTACCTGATCGTCAGCTACTATGGCGACCTGATCGAAGACGCCGTACGCGCTTCCTCGCTCAATATCAGCTCGTTCAGGCTGCGTTCACGCTTTTCGAATATCAACGATTCCGATTATGGCACGAGCATTTACCTCCGTACGGATGCCTGGAAGTCGGTAATGTCCATGGAGAATGTGGCCACCCTGGCGGAGTTTGGAAAGAGCTTCCCTGCCTACCAGGATTTTCACATTGAAAAAGCGGAGAGCAAGGGAAATCTGGTAGTCAAATCCAATGGGGCGGATGCACCGGATTATTACCTGGCCGAGATCCTGAAAGGCAACCCCGGCACGCCGTTCGCCGGGCACAAGCATGTATCGCAGCAAACTTCATTTTTGTATCGCGCGGCTGCGTCCGACAAAGCGGCATTCAAGGAAACATTTTTGAAATGGCATAAAAAATACAAATCGCCGGCCTGGGACAAGCTCAACTATTACATTGCCGGTGAAAGTAATGTGCTCATCGACAACATTGGTTCGGAGTTTGTATTATGCCAATTGGAGGAGAATAACAGCATTACCGACGGTAAAATCCTGCTTACGGAGTTTTCCAACTACGATAAAGTGAGGCCGGTACTACAAAAGCTTGCGCAGCTCTCCAACCAGGAAACAAATGTTTCGGCGGATCAGTACCAGGGCTACGACATTTATTCGGTACCTGTTCCCGAACTGCCTTCGGGTTTGTACGGGCCGATGTTTACCGGCTTTCCGCGCAGCTATATTACCTACATTGCGCCCTATCTCGTGATCAGCAACAACTCGCAGGTATTGCAGAACTACATTGTCGACTACGAAAACCAGATCACCTGGAAACAATCGCCGGAATACGATAGCGTGCTTACCAGTATGAACAACGAAGCTCAACTTTCGATGATCGTGAACCTGCGGAAAGCGCAATCGGGCGAGGAAACGCAAGTGAGCAAAAAGTATAGCGACCTCACGGCCAAAATGGAGTCCATCACGCTGCAGTGCCGCTTCGAAGGCAGCGAGGCATTCCCCGAACTCACATTTCATCCCAAAAAACGGCAAACCGCCAGCAAGGTGCTCAACCGCACTTTCCTGAACATCGACATCGAATGGCCGGATATTTACGATTCTGAACTGGCTGCATTGCAAAACCCGATCGATGGAAGTTCGGAGATATTGCTCACCGACAAGGAACACAACCTGCTCAGAACAAATAACCTGCGCGAGGGAAAAACCGAAACCATTGCCAAATTGAACGGGGCAATAGGCACGGCGGCTTACAAAGTCGATTTCCTGAACATCGGCCGGCAGCAACGCATTTTCGCCACAGGACGCACGGTGTATGCATTGGATGAAGACGACTCTTCCAATGTTTCGACTTTCCAGGCACATTTGCCTACCACCGACCTCATTTCGGCATTGTACCTCATCGATGGGGGCGAAGACGGCAGTAACCGGTTTATCGTCAAGAGCTCGGCGGAAGAATTGTTCGTATGGGAAAGTGTGACCCGCCCGCTCAAAAGGCTAAACCATTCGGTTCGCTTTGAAAAGATCGTGGGGCCCGTAGTCGCGCTGAACCAGATCGGTAACCGGGGCTTTATCGTAACACAGCAAAACGGAAAGATCTATTTATTGAAAGAAAACGGCACGGTACGGCCCGGCTTCCCCGTCGATATTCTGACGCGCACCGAAAGTCCGTTCACCTGGGCACAGAACCCGCAAACGGGCCAGCCCGAGCTCGCGGGCGTGAGCGTATCCGGCGAACTGATCCGCATCAGCCTGGATGGTAAAATCACATCGCGGCGGCAACTCCTGCGCCCGGAACCGGGTTCGCGTTTCCGAATTCTTTTCGACCGCAATTCGCTCGATTGGATATTAGTGCGCTCGGTTAATTCCAAAACTGCTATTATTACCAAAGATGGCCGCGAACTGTTCGAGATCAAGGATATTTTACCCAATGCGACCATCCAGTATCACTTCTTTGGCGTCGATAACCGGTTTATCACGATCAAATCGGGCAGTTATTCCACCGTTTTTGATATGAACGGAAGGCGCCTCGGCGACAAAGCGATCCCTTCGGAAATGCCGGTGCAGCTTACGTACCAGCCTGGTTATTACAAATTATTGATATTCAGCCGGTCGGAAAAGAAAATACAGGTCTGGTCGATCAAGTTGAGATAATGCTATGAAGATTTTAAGATATATCGCACTGGCTATTGGCTCGCTCATATGGATTGTGGGCCTGAGCCCTACCATTTTGCCCTGGCTGTGGAAAGAACAGGTTGTGGAAGACGGTTACCAGTACGGCGATTTGTATAAGCTTTCTACCTTATCGGAGTTTCGCGACCCACGCCACCAATGCACCGGTTATACGCCGCCGGTTCGGCCACAATCAGCTAAAAAAGTGCATCTGTATATTATCGGCGATAGCTTTACAGAAAAAGGGAGAGTTGGACAAAGCGATTTTCCGGTAGACGAATATACCTGGGTAAAATGGTCTGACTTCCTGCATATCAAACTCGACACCACCCAGCTTAATATCTTGCTGATGGAAAGCGTCGAACGGCATTTCCGCCAGAAATTCGCTTCGTCTACCATCACCGTGCTCATTCCGGATTCGGCAACATTTATTCAAAACGGGGCTTCCAGCAAGTTCATGCACCAGCTGGACGAGGCGTTCAAAGGGTCGCACACCGCCGACAGGCTCGACGGCTTTTTGTTCCAGAACGATTTCGCATTACGCATTAAAGAATGGAAATCTGATTTCAACCACCGTTTTTTCGACAGGACCGCTTCGGGCGTGACACTTGTCAACAACGATCGCGATATTGTGTATTACATGGATACCGACACCCCGGAAGTTACATCGTCCTTCACACCGGTGCGCCAAACCGAGCTTGATTCCATGATCGCAAACCTTAATGCGAGCCGTGATTTCGCGGATTCGCTGGGCTTCGACCATGTGATATTGAGCATTATCCCCAACAAGGTTTCGGTACTCAGCCCCGGATATGGCACGTACAACAATCTGATTGAACGGGTATACAACCATCCCAAACTCGGCGTGCCGTATATTGATGTGCTTGGCGATTTTCGCCGCATGGGCCGTGCATCGTACTTGAAAGGCGATTCGCACTGGACTTGCGAAGGGCAAACGGTCTGGCTGAACAAAATCAATGCGCTGATCAACCAGCTCGTTGCCGGGCCGGCTTCCTAGGCAGCCGCTTCCGCGTCGTCGGGCAAGCGGTCGGTTAACCTACCCACCGTGAGCCCTTGCACGATGATCGAGAACAATACTACGAAATAGGTGATCGCCAGCAGCAGGTCTTTGTTGAGATGCTGATCAATGGACAATGCCAATGCGATGGAAACACCTCCGCGCAAGCCTCCCCACACCAATATGGTAATCGATTTCTTCCCGAAGCGCGTTTTGAAAGGAATGAGCTTGACAGGAATATAAATCGAAATGAACCGCGCCAAAAGCACCACTACGATCGCCACCATGCCCGCCCAGCCATATTGCTTCATATCCGGGATCAGGAGCAATTCGAAACCGATAATCAGGAACAGGATCGCGTTCAGGATTTCATCGATAAGCTCCCAGAATTTGTCGATATAGTCGCGCTCGGTATCCGAAACGGCACCGGGATTTTTGCCATAATTCCCTACCACCAGCCCAGCAGCCACCATAGCCAATGGACCCGACATATGCAGTGCCTGGGCAGCCAGGTGCCCGCCCATCACGATTGCGAGCGTAATGAGTACGTGTACGTTGTAGCCATCTACCCGGTACATCATTTTGGAACCTAAAAAACCGAGCAGCAAGCCGAGCAAAATGCCGCCCAGCGCTTCTTTCACAAAAAGACCGGCAATACCGGTAAATGAGGTATTCACTTCTTCTCCCCGTGCCAGCGCGAGCATCAGGATGAACACCACTACGGCCATACCGTCATTAAAAAGCGATTCACCCGCGATCTTCGTTTCGAGCGACTTGGGAACACCCGCCTGTTTGAGGATCCCAAGCACTGCAATAGGGTCCGTGGGGGAAATCAATGCGCCGAAAACGAGGCATTGAATAAGCGGAATGCTAATGCCGATCAACGGCAGGATATAGTAAATGAGGAAACCGATCACGAACGTGGAAATCACGACGCTGACGGTGGAAAATATAATGACCGGCAAACGCTGCTCCCTAAGATCTTCCAAATGCAAATGGATAGCCCCCGCGAACAGCAGAAAGTTGAGCATCGCGCCCATGAGTATTTCCGTGAGATCGACGCTCGCTATGAGCGTGGAAATGCGGATGAATGTGCGTGGAAATATGCTATCGGTAGCGATAAGCCCCAGCGAAACCATCAATGCGATCACCATGACGCCGATGGAGGGAGGCAATTTCAGAAACCGGGAATTGAGGTAAGAAAATATCGCAGAGAGGACGATTAATGCGGAAAAAGAGTAATACAGCTCCATGAAAATATTTTTTAGACTAACCAAAAATAAGAAATTCCGGGCTCGCATTCAAGGCGAAACGGGTTACGCGGGTAAACTCTAATGGTATTCTAATTTGAAAGAAATGTCTGAAACCGGGGCCGAAAAGTGATTTGAAAGCCTGAAAATCCGGTTGCATCGATTGTTTTCCTACATTAGTAACCCAAAGGTTGCCTTGGTATTCAACACTTCGCTATCACTCATGCAAAAGTTCCTGACAAGTTTCAAACCATGCCTGCTAGGGCATTTTTACACAGCTATTGTCTTTATCCTTGGCACACTCGCCGTTCAGCCCGGAATGGCGCAAACCAGCAAGCTGAAACCCGGCTTTGACAAGGCTGAATACCAGGAACTCGTGTATATGCACGCCCTGCTGTACGATACCGCCATGACCAACCGGCAAAAGTTCAAAGTACCGCGGCCCACGAAATTTGATTCCGTTTACGCTTCTCCCGTAATGGGCCTCGACAACCGCTGGGGGCTGTGGAAGAGCAAGTCTTCCGTAGCTGTAATTAACCTCCGGGGCACGACCATGAATGCCGTGGGCTGGCTCGAAAACTTCTATGCCGCTATGGTACCGGCCCGCGGGGAGCTCCAAATCACCAAAGATTATACTTTTAAATACCATCTGGCCGACAATCCCAAAGCTGCCGTACACATTGGCTGGCTGGTAGGCACGGCTTATCTGGCGAAGGATATTGCCCCAAAAATCGACTCCATGTACAAAACCGGCGTCAGGGATTTCCTTATTATGGGCCATAGCCAGGGCGGCGCGCTCAGTTATCTGATGACGGCGCATCTGTATTCGCTTCAAAAGCAGGGCGCATTACCTAAAGATATCCGTTTCAAAACCTACGCCAGCGCGGCTCCAAAGGTGGGCAATACCTATTTCGCCTACGAGTATGAACACCTGGTCGATGGCGGCTGGGGCTATAATGTCGTCAATTCGGCCGATTGGGTGCCCGAAGTACCGTTTTCGGTGCAAACACTTAGCGATTTTAACAATACGAACCCTTTCAAAAATATCGACGGCATTATCAAGAAGCAAAAACTCATTGCGCGCATCGGTATGCGGCACGCTTACAAGGGCATGAAAAAGCCCAGCGAAAAGGCGCAGCGCAATTACGAAAAGTATCTCGGCCGGTATGCAGGGAAAATTGTAGCTAAAAACCTGCCGGAATACCAGGCACCAACCTTTTACAAAAGCAGTAACTACGTACGCACCGGGCCGACGGTCGTGCTCCTGGCCGATGATGCGTACTATAAGCAGTTTGAGGATTCGGATCAGAATGTTTTCATTCACCACGGCCTCCATCCTTACCTTCACTTGCTCGAACAATACAAATACTGACATTTTACTCCGTTCATGCGCTTCAAACTAACACTATTTCTGTTGGGTATTCTCCCGGCAATTGCATTCCACGCGGAAGCCCAGTACCAGACCCGTTTTGAAAAAAGCGGTGGCAAGCAAACCCCTACCTACGACGAAGGCATTGCCTACTACCGGCAGCTGGCCCAAAATTTCCCGCAGGTACAAATGCAGGAAAAAGGCCTTACCGACAGCGGCAGGCCATTGCATCTGGTATTGTATTCAAAAAACAAGGTCTTCGATGTCAAAAAACTGAGAGCACAGGGCAAGGCTATCCTGTTTATCAATAATGCCATCCATCCCGGAGAGCCGGATGGCGTGGATGCGTCGATGATGCTGTTGCGCGACATGCTCGTGCATCCGGCCAAATTCCCCGAACTGGACAGCGTTGTGGTGGCTATCATTCCCTTCTACAATATCGGAGGCGCGTTGAACCGCAATAGTACCACCCGCACCAATCAGGCGGGGCCGAAGGAATATGGTTTCCGGGGAAATGCGCGGAATTATGATCTGAACCGTGATTTTATCAAAGCTGATACCCGCAATGCACGGAGTTTCGCTGCCATTTTTCACGAGCTCGATCCCGACCTCTTCGCGGACACGCACGTGAGCAATGGCTCTGATTACCAGTATGTAATGACGCTCGACTACGCTCAGAAAGACAAACTCGGCGGTCCGCTTGGCGATTTCAACGAGAAGGTTTTTCTACCTTATATGTACAAGCATTTGAAAGAAGCTGGCTTCGAGGCTACGCCCTATGTGAATGCCTACGGGCAAACGCCTGACAAAGGTTTTGTTCAGTTTCCCGATTGGCCGCGCTATTCCACAGGATACGCCGCTTTGTTTCATACCATCGGCGTGATGACCGAAACACATATGCTGAAACCCTACGATCAGCGCGTAAAATCGACTTATGCCTATTTACACGGCAATATCAAGTTCCTTGCCGCGCACCGGAAGACGCTGTTGAGACTGCGGAACGAGACGAAAGAGGCCGTCAAAAAGCAGGAGAAGTTTGCTATTACCTGGCAGGTCAATAAATCAAAACAATCCACGATCGCATTCAAAGGCTACGAGCCCGAGTACATTCCCAGTGAAGTAAGCGGGCTGCCCAGGCTGCATTACGACCGGTCAAAACCATTTACCAGGGATATTCCATTTTACGACTCCTATGCCCCGCTGGACGAAGTGACGCGGCCGGAAGCCTACATTATCCCGCAAGGCTGGCACAATATAGTGGAGCTGCTACGGCTGAACGGCGTGCAAATGAAAGCGCTCGAAAAGGACTCGGAAATGAATGTAGAAACCTATTATATCGAGGAGTTGGAAACGCCTAAGCAGCCTTTCGAAGGACATTACTGGCATACTTCGGTGAAACTAAGGACTGAAAAGCAGAAACTGCCTTTCAAAAAAGGAGATTGGTATATCCCCGTCAATCAATCCGTGAACCGGTACATCATCGAAACCCTCGAACCAAAAGCGGTGGATTCGTTCTTCAAATGGAATTTCTTTGACACCATTTTACAGGCCAAAGAACATTATTCGGGCTATGTTTTTGAAGACCTGGCTGCGGATTTGCTCAGAAAGTCTCCCGAACTGAAAGCGAAGCTCGATGAGAAACGCAAGGCAGATCCCGAGTTTGCGAAGAACGGCAATGCACAGCTGGATTTTATCTACCAGAATTCGGTTTACGCGGAAAAGGAATACATGCGCTATCCCATTTTCCGCGTCGTGCGGTGATCAGAAGCGGAGTCCCAAGTTGAAATTGAACTCACCGGTGATTTCCATGCGTCCGTTACGGTAAGTACTCGAATGGTATTTCTCCCGATCCAGATAGCGCGGGCCTACCCCGGCATTCAGCCCGATTTGAAAATGCGGAGTAATCTGGAAATTGACATAATTATTAACGATCATTCCCATTCGGAAGCGGTTGCGTTTTTCCTCTGTGCTGGTGGTAACGCCGCTTAAAGGATCGTATTTGTTGGTGTATTGCCATTTTGTGCCAATTCCGGTAAAGAGCGTCGGCCCTACTGCATAAGTAACGCGTTTCTGGCCAAATGGATAAACTTTCAAACTGGGTGAGAAATAATACATCTGGTCGTCGGAGTCCTCGCCGATCGAGGGAAGGTAGTAACTGTCGGGAATGGTCAATGTGAAAGGTAAGAGTAAGCCGAAATAGCCGCGTTTGTCGAGAATTCTTTCATAACTAATGCCAAAGCCCGGGCCGCTGTCCAAAGCCTTGAAAGGGGAAAAATCAATTTTGTTTTTACCTAATTCTTCGTCCTGGACGATGGGCTCATTCCGCTCCCGATTCCTCGTATTACTACGCTCGGCACGTTTGTCAAACCAGACTATCTGACCATTCCCGAACTCGATGCGTAGCAATTCGTTCTTTCTGACCACAAAATTAGCTGCATTCGCTTCCAGGCTGATCTTGTACAATACCTTATCGATACCTACTTCGACCACTTTCCCTTCGATAATAGAACCGTTTTTCCGGACTATTACATCCTGTGCCTGAGCGGCTATGAAGAAAAGTGATAATAAGAATGTGAGAGTAAGAATTCTGCCCATAATGGAGTTGTGTTGATGGCTAATAGTCAAATTTAGAGTATTACTGAGTACTTTTGTGCAGTATATCCACTGAACGTTTAAAAATAGAGTTCTGTTATACCATCGGCCGCAACGGCCAAACATATTATCCGGGCTGCATTTATTCAGTTAAAGTAATGGCAGCCATTAAAAAGACCAAATGACATTTCAGGATTTAAAACTCATAGAGCCGATTAAAAGGGCTCTCCAAGAAGAAGGATACACCACTCCCACTCCCATCCAGGCCAAAGCTATTCCGGTTATTTTAGAAAATAAAGATTTGCTGGGCTGCGCGCAAACGGGTACCGGCAAAACTGCCGCCTTTGCGATTCCGATGCTGCAATTGCTGCACGAAAACCCGGTCGGGAAGTTTGAAAGAAGCCGTATCCGTGCATTGATTCTGACCCCTACCCGCGAGCTGGCGATCCAGATCGGCGAGAGCTTCGCTGCGTACGGGCGTCACACCCGCGTGAGGCATACCGTTATTTTCGGTGGTGTAGGCCAGAAACCGCAAACCGACGCTTTGGCAAGGGGCGTGGACGTGCTCATCGCTACGCCGGGCCGTCTGCTGGATTTGATTAACCAGGGGTTCATTAAACTGAACCAACTGGAATTTTTCGTCCTTGACGAAGCCGACCGCATGCTCGATATGGGCTTTGTGCATGACGTGAAAAAGGTGATCAAATTGCTACCGAACAAGCGCCAGTCGCTATTTTTCTCGGCCACTATGCCTCCGGCGATCGTGACTCTGGCAGGTACTATTTTGAGAAACCCGGTGAAAGTGGAAGTTACCCCGGTCTCTTCAACGGCCGATACCATTCGCCAATCGGTGTTTTTTGTAGATAAATCAGACAAAAACTCGCTGCTGCTGCATATTCTGAAAGATGAATCGATTGCTACGGCATTGGTATTTACCCGCACTAAACACGGGGCCGACAAGGTGGTGAAAGTATTGCGCAAAGCAGGTGTTACTTCCGAAGCCATTCACGGTAACAAGTCGCAGACCGCCCGCCAGAATGCATTGAAGAATTTCAAAAGCCAGACTACGCGCGTCCTCGTAGCCACCGACATCGCCGCGCGCGGTATCGATGTGGACGACCTCACACACGTAATCAACTACGAAATCCCGAACATTCCCGAAACCTACGTTCACCGTATCGGTCGTACCGGCCGCGCGGGAGCGAAAGGCATTGCGATGTCGTTCTGCGACAAAGAAGAGAAGCCATATCTCAAAGATATTCACAAGCTGATCGCTAAAAATATTCCGGTTGTGAACGACCATCCTTACGCGGTGAGCAGGTAATTGGCAGTATGCTGAAAAAAACTTACTCGGAGATTGACCTTCCTCAGGCACTCGCATTGACCAAAGGCCCGGATGCCGTGCTGGTGGACGTGCGTGAAAACTGGGAGTTTGAGGAATTCAACGAAGGGGGATTGAACATTCCACTAGCTGAAATCCGGGAAAAGCGTCCGCTCGTGGCGCCCTACCAGACGATCGTCGTCATTTGCACGAATGGCGTCCGCAGCAAAGTCGCCGCAATGGATTACTGCCGCGTCCCCGAATGGGCCGAAAAGCAGATTTATCATGTAAGAGGCGGCATTATCGAGTCGGAGTAACGGAGTTGGAAGCTTAAAGTTTAAAATAGAAGGCAAAGTAAAAAGTAAAGCCTTGCAAATCATCGACTTGCAAGGCTTTACTTTTTACTTCAAACTCTAAACTTCCAAAGTTCCTTCAAAGACGCGCACTGCGGGACCGATCAGATAAACGTCTTTAAACTGGCCTTCGCCGGCATCCTGGTATTCCACCGCCAGCGTTCCGCCGATCGTTTCTACCTGTACCGGGCCTTGCCAGCCTTCGCGTAGGTGCGCGGACAATGCGCAAGCGGTCACACCCGTTCCGCAGGAGAAAGTTTCGTCTTCCACGCCTCGCTCGTAAGTACGCACGCTCAGGTGGTTGTCTTCGATTACCTCTACGAAATTCACATTGGTACCTCCTTTGGGGCCGTACACGGAACCGTAACGGATCTCGCTGCCGATATTCACCACATCGGCTTCGTGGATGTCGTCCACGTACGTTACGTAATGCGGCGAGCCAGTGTTCATGAAATCGTATTCCTCATATTGCTCCACACCATTCACGTTCGACATTTTGAGGCGGATGGTATCACCCGAAACAGTCGCTTCATGCTCACCGTCGACCGCTATGAATTTGGTACTGTCCTTGAAAAGCCCCAGGTCGCTGGCGAAACGCACCACACAACGGCCGCCGTTGCCGCACATGCTGCCTTCGCCGCCATCGGCATTGAAATACACCATGCGAAAATCGTAACCTTCCGCATTTTGAAGCAGGATAAGGCCGTCCGAGCCGACGCCGAACCGGCGGTGGCAAATCGACGCGATCAGTTCTTTGGAAACCGGGAATTGCAGGTCGCGGTCGTCGATCATGACGAAGTCGTTGCCGGTACCCTGGTATTTATAAAATGGGATAGTCATAATGTTATGCTTTAAGCTGTAAGCCATAGGCTTGTAAGCTATTTTGTATTCGGAAAATTGTATGCCCGGGAATTATAGCCTATGGCTTAAAGCTTATAGCCTTTTCCAAAAAACAAAACCCCGCAAGAAAAATTCGCTTGCAGGGTTTTAAAATTTCGTTCCCGAAGGTCCTTTGGATTACTTCGTGGTTTTAAGCTCTTTAATACGAGCTGCTTTGCCCTGACGGCCACGCAAGAAGAACAGACGTGAACGACGTACCTTACCACGACGAATAAGCTCGATTTTCGCGATGCTTGGTGAAAGGATTGGGAAAACACGCTCAACACCGATACCGTTTGAAATTTTACGTACTGTAAAAGTTTCGCCAGCTCCGTTTACGTTACGACGCTGCATAACGGTACCCTGGAACTGCTGGATACGCTCTTTGTTACCTTCACGGATTTTCACGTGAACGTTGATCGTGTCGCCTGATTTGAAATCAGGATACTCGGATTTACGATTTTCAATCGTAGCTTCTACGAGTTTAATAAGTTCGCTCATGACGAGTGATTTTATGGATTTAAAATGATAGCTTGCTCCCAGCGGACGGGGTGACGCCCCTTCATTCAAAACAGCTTTTGAGAAAACGAGTGCAAAGCTAGCATTATTTGTCCGTAACAAAAAGCTTTTCGCGTGATTATCATGAAGATTTTCAATGTAGAACAGATCCGGGCGATGGACGCCTATACGATCGCACACGAACCCATCGCCTCCATTGATTTGATGGAGCGCGCGTCACAGGCATTTGTACGGTGGTTTTGTAATCAATATGTCAATACCCGCCCTATCGCCGTCTTTTGCGGCAAGGGGAACAACGGCGGCGACGGCCTGGCGATAGCCCGCATTCTGAGCGGCTGCGGCTACGATGTGCAGGTTTTCATCGTGGAATGCACCCTGAATGCGACTGACGATTTCCGCCAGAACTACTCCCGGCTTGGCAGCCACCTCACACCGCGCCGCATTCATTCAGAAAATGACCTTCCACAATTGGGAAATAAAGTCGTTTGCATCGATGCCTTGCTGGGCTCAGGCCTGTCGCGCCCCGTTGAAGGTTTATTAAGCATTGTCATTCAGTATTTAAATGAATTGCCCAACAGGCTCGTATCCGTCGATATTGCCAGCGGGCTCTATACCGACCAGCCCAATAACCCCGACGATGTAGTCGTCAAACCGAAATACACCGTTACGTTTCAGTTGCCGAAACTGGCATTTTTGCTTCCTCAGAATGCCGAATACGTCGGCGAATGGCATGTAGTCGATATTGGTCTCAGCTCCCGGTACATGGCTGAAACGAGCACACCATATTATTTCACCGACAAATTTGAAGCTGAAAAGCGCATTAAACTCCGTCAGAAATTTTCACACAAAGGCACTTTTGGACATGCCGTGATCGTCGCCGGAAGTTATGGCAAAATGGGGGCCGCGGTTCTTTCGGGAAAAGCCTGCCTGCGCTCGGGTGTGGGGCTGCTCACTATGCACGTTCCTGCATGTGGGTATGAGATCATGCAAATATCCGTTCCGGAAGCGATGGCGACCGTCGATGAAATGGAAAAATACATTAGCAAAGCCCCTGACCTGTCTTCGGCCACGGGCATCGGCATCGGTCCCGGTATCGGCCAGGAAACCGCGACGGTGAAAGCGCTTGAAAAATTGTTGGAACAAGCCAAAGGGCCCGTTATTATCGATGCAGACGCCTTGAACATTCTTTCCACAAACCGGCATTTGCTTTACAAATTGCCGAAAAACACGATCTTAACACCACATCCTAAAGAGTTTCAAAGGCTTGCAGGCGAGAGCAGTAATGAATATGAGCGGCTGGAAAAAGCGCAGGCATTTGCGGCCAAATACAAAATAATTATCTGTTTAAAGGGCGCCAATACCGCCGTCATTCTTCCCAACGGCGATGTCCATTTCAACTCGACAGGCAACCCGGGCATGGCCACCGGCGGCACTGGCGACGTGCTCACCGGTGTTATCACCAGCCTCCTCGCGCAAAAATACGACCCTGCCGATGCAGCTATCCTGGGCGTATACCAGCACGGCCTCGCCGGCGACCGCGCCGCCGAAGCCCGGGGGCAAACGGCGCTCATTGCATCGGATGTAGTGGAGCACCTCGGTTGGTAACTCGTTTGATTAACTCAAAATCTGATAAACCAAAAACGCCGATCCGTACGCCAATACCATCAGGTAAGCCAGTTGGATCAGCGGCCATTTCCAGCCGTGCGTTTCGCGGTAGACGACTGCGATCGTGCTCATACACATCATCGCGAATACGTAGAACATGAGGAGCGAGTAGCAGACCGCCGGCGTAAACATTTGTCCGCCGGTTTCAGGATTTTTTTCCTGAACAAGGCGCTGCTTAACGGTAAGGACGTCCTCTGTATCGCCGCTGATGCTGTAAATCGTGGCCATCGTACCGACGAATACTTCGCGTGCGGCAAACGATGCCAATAATGCAATCCCGATTTTCCAGTCATAACCCAGGGGTCTGATCACCGGCTCGATGAAACGGCCGAACTGGCCCGCATAGGAGCTTTCCAGGCGGGCAGACGCAACCGCTGCGTCGATTTCTTCCTGTGGCGCGGTGGCCATGGAGGCTACTACCTGCTGCTCGGCCAAATTCATGCTGTCCCCCGGGCCGTAGGACGCCAGTACCCAAAGGATAATAGAGATCGCCATAATGACTTTACCAGCTTCCAGTACAAACGATTTCACGCTTTCGTACATCATAAACCCGACATGCCCCCAGCGCGGCAGCTTGTAGGATGGCATTTCGAGCATAAAATAGCTCGGCTCCCTTCTTGGAATAAACAAAGAGAGAAACCACGCTGAGCCCAAAGCGCCAAGCAAACCCAGCAGATAAAGCCCGAACAAGGCAATTCCCTGCATGTTGAATATGCCCAGTACCTTCGTTTCCGGCACTACCAATGCAATTAATATCGTAAAAATCGGAAGACGGGCAGAGCAGCTCATCAATGGTGTCACCATGATCGTGAGCAAGCGCTCATACCGGCTGCTGATGCTGCGGGTGGTCATGATAGCGGGAACGGCGCAGGCTACACCCGAAATGAGCGGCACCACGCTGCGGCCATTAAGCCCGAAACGACGCATGAGCTTGTCCATGATCACCATAACACGGGCCATATAACCCGATTCTTCGAGGATGGCAACCAATGCAAAAAGGATCGCGATTTGGGGGATAAATATGATAATACCACCGATACCGGCCATGATACCGTCGGTAATGAGGTCGTTCAGCACACCTGCGGGTAATGTGCCTTTTACCCATTCGATAGCAGCGGCGGTACCCGCGTCGATCATATCCATCGGATAGGATGCCCAGGCAAAAATGGCCTGGAATACGACCAGCAACACCAATGCAAACGTGACATACCCCCAAACACGGTGCAGCAAAATGCTATCCAGCTTGCGCGTCCAGTAAGGCTGCTCGGTGGCGCCGTCGGACTTAACCGCTTTGGATACGATGGGTTTGATTTTCTCGTAGCGGGCGATGGTTTCGTTCGCGAGGAAATTATTTTCGTCGAAACCGTATTTCTCAATCAACGCATCGAGCCTTGCTCTTACCGGCTGTTCGAGGAAAGAAAAGTTATCGTGTTGACAAACATATTGGAGCGCCACATAGTCATTTTCCAGCTGATGAATTTCCTTCACCTCATTGATCAGCCCTATTTCACTTTCTTTCGGCTCGTAGAAGTATCGCAGCGCAGGCTTTTCTGTGCGTTCCACAACCTGCTTCACAGCCTCTTTCAATCCCTTCATACCTTCGCCTGTACGCGCATTAATGCGCACGACAGGTACATTGAGCTGCATCGCGAGCTGCACCGCATTCACGGCCAGGTTCATGCTCTCGGCAACGTCCAGCATATTCAATGCGAGCACGGTAGGAATACCGAGGTCGTTGATTTCGGTAAAAAGCAACAGGTTGCGTTGCAAATTGGAGGCGTCGGCTACGATCACCACCACGTCCGGGAAGTCGGGGTGTTTGGGGTTGGCAAGAATGTCCATCACCACCGCCTCGTCCCGTGATTTAGGGTAAATACTATATGTACCCGGCAAATCGACGAGCGTTACGAGGGCGTCGTCGTGCCCATTATCCCCTGCAATGCGGAATGTCCCGGATTTCTTTTCGACCGTCACCCCCGGAAAGTTGCCCGTTTTCTGGCGCATTCCGGTGAGTGCATTAAATAGCGTAGACTTGCCGGCATTCGGGTTACCTACCAGCGCAACTTTAATATTTCCCTGTTTCAATTGAGAGGCTGTATGCGGAACGCAATCTTTACTCTAATTCAATCACTGCGGCTTCGTTCAAACGCAAAGACAGGCTGTAATTCCCGCCGACGTTGATGCAGATCGGGTCACCGAAGGGCGCAATCGCATCCAGACGCACTTCACAACCCGGCAAACAGCCCATTTCGAGCAGTTTGAGGGACATTGCACGGTCTGCGAATGATTTGATTATGCCTTTTTCACCCTTTTTGAGGTGGGAAACGGTACGAGCCGACATACGTTCCTTATTTAGATTCATTTTATTTAAAGTACAAATAAAGCACTCTCAGACGGTAAATCAAACTTTACTTCTTTTAATGTGCCTACCGTTCGCCAAATCATTCAAAATCCTGACCGTTTTATTATTTCCCTCGGGCTTTGTGTCGTACTTTTGCAGCGCGAAACGAAGTACCGGAAGCCGGAAAAAGCGACGCTGGTTACATTATAACAGCAAACAGAAAGCCGGAAGCTGCAAGCCGATGGCCCGCACCAATTACCTTGAACGAGATTAAGACCCTGATCTGGAAAGAAGTAACACTCGAATGGCGCCAGAAATACGCGTTGAGCGGGATGTTGCTGTATGTGGTCAGTACGGTGTTTGTCTGCTACCTCAGTTTCAACCTCCGCAGAAATCAGCTGACACCGATCGTCTGGAACACATTATTCTGGATTATTTTGCTTTTCACAGCGGTCAATGCCATTGCCAAAAGTTTTTCACAGGAACGCCACGGGCGCCTGCTCTATTATTACAACCTGTGCAGCCCTCAGGCTATTATCATTTCCAAAATTATCTATAACTCGCTGGTAATGGCAGTATTATCGGTACTTGGGTTTGTATTTTATGCATTTGTGATGGGCAACCCGATCCAGGATAACGGCCTGTTTTCGATCTGCATCCTACTGGCATCCACCGGTTTTGCTTCCGTTCTCACACTCATAGCGGGCATAGCTTCCAAGGCCGACAACAGCGCTACGCTCATGGCCGTGCTCAGTTTCCCGATCATCCTGCCGATGCTTTTAATGACGATCCGTTTGGCCAAAAATGCCATGGATGGTCTCGACTGGTCGGTCAGCGCCGATGAAATCACCACACTATTATCGATCGATCTGATAGTAATTACGCTCTCTTACCTGCTTTTTCCTTATTTATGGAGAAGCTGAAAAACAGCAGGTTACAGGGCATAACTTTTAAAGTACTAGTTTAAAATGAGAAAGATCTGGTGGAAAATCCTCTGTGTCGTGATCATCTTCTACGTGATCATCATGGGATTTATCGGTCCCGTTCCACGCCTTGCCATTATCAATGAAAGTATCCGCAACACCTACTTCCACGTAGCTTTATGGCTCGCCATGACTACGCTGCTTCTGCTGTCGATGGTATTTTCAATCCGCTACTTAATGAAGGGTAGCATTAAAGACGACGATATTGCCAGCGAGGTAGCAAAAGCCGCTATTTTCTTTGGGATATTAGGCTGCTTAACCGGTTCGGTGTGGGCCAACTACACCTGGGGCGATCCCTGGCCGAACGACCCGAAACTGAACGGCGCAGCAGTAGGCATCCTCATTTACCTCGCCTACCTCTTGCTCAGAAGCTCCTTTGAGGACGAGCAGCGCCGTGCCCGGATTTCTTCGGTTTACAACATTTTTGCATTCGCCGTTTTCATCCCGATCATTTACATTCTGCCCCGCCTGACCGACTCTTTGCACCCGGGCAGCGGCGGCAACAGCACGTTCGGGTCTTATGATTTCGACAACAATATCCGCAAGGTATTTTACCCGGCAGTGATTGGCTATATCCTGCTCGGATTGTGGATTGCTGAACTTCGGATCCGCATCAAGCAGATCAATCGCGTGCGGGAGGAAGCACTCATCGAATCGGGCAAGCTGTAAGCATTTTGGCCCGAATTAGGTTTTTTACAAACGTTTCAAAGTAAATTTTCGTTAAGGTTTAGTCCATCATATATACAATGAAAAGAATTTCCCTCATCCTCCTGACATTGCTGGCGGTTTCCGGCAATTTGTTCGCGCAGGCGGGCGACACTTCCGTTGAAATGGCCGACAGGCTCCGCGCCGACGGTAAAATATGGGTCGTGGTGGCGGTAGTTGCCGTTGTTTTCGCAGGATTGGCGATCAACCTGTTCCGTATTGATTCCAAGTTGAAAAAGATTGAAAAAGACCTCAATATCAAGTAAGCCCCTATGAAAAAGATACAGATATTCGGATTGGTGATCATCGCGGTTGCAATTGGTATTATCGTTTCAACTGCCGGTGATGCAAGTACTTACGTCGATTTCACGAAAGCCAAAGAAATGGCTGCGGATGGCGACAACGAGAGCATTCACGTTGTAGGCAAACTCAAAAAAGACGCGGCAGGACAGATCCTGGAAATGGAATACCGGCCGGAAATCGACCCTAATCTGTTCGTTTTCACATTGGTCGACAACAACAATGTGGAGCAAAAGGTGGTCTACAAAAACACCAAACCGCAGGATTTCGATAAATCCGAGCAGGTCGTAGTAGTAGGAAAAATGCAGGACGGCTCGTTTTCGGCCGAAAAAATCCTCATGAAATGCCCGTCGAAATACGAGAACGGTAAAATGGAAACCACGGAACATACTGCAAAACAATCATGATTCACAGTACGATCGGAAGTGCAGGACACCTGCTGGTTATAGTCGCGTTTGTAACGGCCATTCTGGCGACGTTCGCTTATTTTAAAGCGGGCATTGCGGGCGGTACCGTAGAGGAGACGCAAACCTGGAAAAAGTTTGCACGCGGCGTCTTCTGGGTCCATCTGGCGGCCGTGATCGGGGTGGTGTTCTCGCTCTACTGGATCATCGGTAACCATTATTTTGAATACCATTACGCCTGGAAAAACTCGTCGCTTTCCCTGCCGACCGGCTACACCATTTCCAGCTTCTGGCAGGACCAGGAAGGTAGCTTCCTCCTCTGGATATTCTGGAACGTGGTACTCGGAGCGACGTTAATCTTCACCAACCGCTCGTGGGAAGCGCCGGTAATGACCGTTTTCGCGTTGGTACAAGCATTCCTTACCTCGATGATCCTGGGTGTGGTAATCCCGGGCCTCGACCTTAAAATCGGTTCTACGCCGTTTCTTTTGCTGAAAGAGGTAATGCCCGACCTGCCTGTTTACAAAATGGACCCGAATTTCATCCCGAAAGACGGTAATGGCCTCAACCCATTGTTGCAAAACTACTGGATGGTGATCCACCCTCCTACCCTGTTCCTCGGCTTTGCGAGCACGCTTATTCCGTTCTCGTTCGCAATTGCGGGTCTTTGGAGCAAAAGAATCAATGAATGGATCCGCCCTGCATTGCCATGGTCGTTGTTTTCGGCACTGGTACTGGGGGTAGGTATATTAATGGGTGCTTACTGGGCTTACGAAACGCTCAATTTTGGTAGCTACTGGAACTGGGACCCTGTTGAAAACTCATCCATCGTGCCCTGGCTCGTACTCGTCGCGGCGGTACACGTAATGATTATCGCGAGACGGAATGCGACTGCATTGAAAACGTCGTTCATTCTTACGATCGCCACATTCATTCTCGTCCTTTATTCCACATTCATGACCCGCAGTGGCGTATTGGGCAATGCTTCCGTACACTCGTTTACGGATCTTGGCCTTTCAGGTCAGCTGCTGATCTACCTTTTCACCTTCATGATCGTGTCGATCGGCTTGCTGGTCGCGCGCTGGAAATCATTGCCGAGCGACGAAGAAGAGGTGTCTACCTACTCGCAGGAATTCTGGATTTTCATTGGCGCTACGGTGCTTTGCCTTTCCGGCTTCCAGATCATCGCCACAACGTCTATTCCGGTTTACAACAAAATCGCGGAAGCATTCGGTACCGTACTGAACATGGCGCTGCCCGCCGACCAGGTGGCGCATTACAACAAGTTCCAGCTCTGGTTCTTTGCATTGATTATTGTTTTGACGGGCGTAGGCCAATATTTCTGGTGGAAAAAAACCGGCAAAGGCAAGTTGCAGGCATTGTACAATCCGCTATTAGTGGCATTGCTGATCAGCGCGGCGGTGATCACTTACAAGCAGGTTCGCGATATTCAATACATTGCATTGCTCACGACTTCGATCTTCGCGATCGTTGCCAATGGCAATATCCTGTTAAACATTATCCGTGGTAACTACAACCTCTCCGGAGGTGCTATCACACACATCGGCGTAGCACTGATGCTGATCGGTATTTTGTTTTCGTCGGCTTACACCAAAGTCGTTTCGATAAACAACTCCGGCCTGATGATTTCCCGCAGTGAGGAATTTACTGCTAACGACAACAAGGAGAACAAAGAAAACATCACCCTTTGGCTCAACAAACCTGAGAAAATGGGCGATTACATGCTTACCTGGCGCGACGTGCGCGTGGAACCGCGTCACATTCCGGGTTACATACCGAAGAGCTGGGTCGATATCGTAGAAGGTGATTACCACGCCGTGGCATTGCGCGACATCGAGGTAAACGGCCAGAAATACAACAAAAAGGGCGATACTCTCGAAATTTTCCCTGAAAACTTCTATTACGAAATCGAATACCGCGAGCCTTCGGGCAAGATATTCACGCTCTTTCCACGTGTGCAGATCAACCCGCGCATGGGTGGGATCGTGTCTTCGCCGGATATTCAGCGTAAAGTCGATAAGGATTTGTACACCTACGTTTCCATGGTGACTAACCCTACCGCAGAGCCGGTTTGGAGCCAGAGCGAGAACTTTACGATCAACCTTCGTGACACATTCTTCGTAAACGACTACGTAGCCATTCTGGATAATGTAGTCCGCACCGAAGAGGTAGAAGGCATCAAACTCGGCCCAGGCGATGCAGCTGTGAAGGCGATCATCCGCGTACTGGATAAAGACAAGGAGTTTGTGGTAACCCCATCGTTCGTGATCCGCGATCGCATGGTAGCACGCAAGCCGGAGGTAAGCGATGAGCTCGGCATGCGCATTCAATTTAACGAAATCAACCCGCAGACAGGCCAGTTTACATTTGGTGTAAATACTACCCAGCGTGATTTTATCGTCATGAAAGCGACCGAAAAGCCGTTGATCAATATCCTGTGGCTCGGTACATTCGTGCTGGTCATCGGCTTTGTAATGGCTACTATCCGCCGGTTCAGGGATTTTGTCAAAATGCGGAACAAGGAAACTGCTGCTACGGAGCCTAAGGCCAAAGTAAAACCGAAGGTACAAACCGCGTAAGCGATTCATTTGAAATACATTACAAAGCGGCCCGGACTTTAACAACCGGGCCGCTTTTCTTTTGAATACCAGAAACTAAGTAAATCTGCCTCTCGCTAAAGGTTTGTTTGAGCTGCGTATATAGGTAAGTAATTTGAGGTACTCAATCGACCTCATTACATCATGGACAAGCCGCAACAATCCTCCCGGCGCGAATTTCTGCGCCAATCCGCCCTGCTTGCAGGTGCCTCAATTCTCTCCACACGCTCTTTCGGAAGCATCTACATTGGCAAGCAAGCCCGCGTGATCGTGATCGGCGCCGGGTTCGCCGGGCTGGCCGCCGCCTATGCCCTCAAACAAAAGAATGTGGATGTGACCGTCCTCGAATCGCGTAACCGCATTGGTGGCAGGGTATTCTCCCATACCATTGATCCGAAAGAAAACCTCGTCGTAGAACTCGGCGCCGAATGGGTAGGCAACTCGCACGAGCGCGTTCGTGCATTGTGCGACCAGTTCAAAATACCGTTGCTCAACAACCAGTTCGATACCCACCTCATTTACCAGAACCAATATTATAAAGCCAACGCCTGGGATTTCACGGATAACTGGAAGGCCAAAATGAAGACGCTGCTCGAAGGCTACAAAAAGCTGGACGAAAAGCAGAAAATCGAGCTCGACAGTATCGATTGGTGGCGTTATCTCGTGAACAATGGCTGCGAAGGTAAGGACCTCGTCTTCCGGGAACTGCTCGACAGTACCGATTTCGGTGAGAGCATCCGGCACGTGTCGGCCTACATCGCATTGGCCACATTTGCAGAGAGCAGCGAAAAGAATGAGATGGATTTGAAAATGCAGGGTGGCAATGCCATGCTAGCGAAGAAGTTTGCGGAAGGGATTGGAAATGATCGCATTCTGACCGGCCACGCCGTGAAACGCATCGAACAGAAAGATACCGTGAAGGTAACCTGCGAAAACGGCAAGACTTTCGAGGCCGACAAGCTTATCTGCGCGATTCCGACATTTGCTATCCGGAACATTCAGTGGGAACCGGGATTACCGGCTGAAAAGGTACAGGCGATTAACGAGCTGCAATATGCCCGCATCAACAAGAACGCCATTCTATTCAAAAAGCGCTTCTGGAAAGATGAGAGCTTCGACCTCATTACCGACCAGACGCCGCATTACTTTTACCACGCTTCCAAAAATCAGCCATCCCAAAAAGGTGTGCTGATCTCCTACACGATCGGAGAAAAGGCCGAACTGATCGCTGCACAAAACGACGCGTGGCGGAAACAAATGCTGGCGCAAACGCTTAGTCCCTATTTTCCCAAAGCGAAAAAACTCATCGAATCACAAGCCAATTATTACTGGGGAACCGACAAGATTTCGCAAGGTGCATACGCCATGTACGGCCCGAACCAGTGGTACACCACCCGCCCTGCCTTGCAGAAGCCTTTCCTGCACACCTCTTTCGCCGGCGAACACCTCGCCGACTGGCAGGGGTTCATGGAAGGCGCGGTAGTCACCGGCGAAATGGCGGCGGCGGAAATCATCGCGGTTTAGAACCGCAATCCCAACCTGGTAAAGAAGAACGCCCCGTTGCTGCCCATTTGCACAGGGTCCCAGGCTCCGCCCGATTCCGTCAGTGCGGGCTGGAATTTGTCGGGGTACACGTTCAGGATATTGCTGCCGCCGATGGACAGGGATATATTTTTGGTGAATTTGTAATTCAATGTAAGGTCTGTCTGGATTTTGGGGCTGTATGTATCAATCATATAGTCCCAATTCGCCAGCTTGATTTCACCGAAACGGATAAACCGCAACATCGCGCTGAACTTGCTCACGGAGTAGTCGAATGTAAGGTTGATCTTCGAAGGCGGCGCCGATGCGAGTACGAAATGGCGTTCGCGGTCGTCGAAGTAGATATCCTCTTTGCCCGCCAGCTTAGGCACGGTATTCACCGGCCCCAGTTCCATCCAGTTGAAGTTGGCAGCCACGGTTGTGCTGAGCCTTCCGGCTCCCATCGCCGCAGAATGTGCTACAATGACGTCCAGCCCCTTGGTAGTGGTGTATTCCAATGCATTGGTAAAGAATTGTGCCTTTCCTACCCGCAACGCTTTCAGCAGGTCACCGATATCCTCATCGTCGTCGCTGAACTGGCCGGTAAGCACCACGCGGTCTTTGACTTTCACATAATAACCGTCCACAGTCACCGAAAGCCCCGCCGCTGGTGTGAAGGTGATCCCCAGGCTGCCGTTCAGGGACGTCTCCTGTTTCAACCGGGGAATACCCAATGCCTGGGTTACGGCACTATTGTTGTTGGCAAGCAGTACTTCGACAGCCTGGCCGTTCACGAAATTGGTAAATGTCGAATTGAAATACTTCTGGGCCAGCGACGGTGCGCGAAAGCCGGTACTCACCGACCCGCGCAGTGAAAAAGCCTCGGTAACTTTGTAACGCAAGCCCAGCTTACCATTTAAAGTACTCCCAAAATCACTGTAATGCTCAAAGCGACCGGCAACATCCATGAGGAACTGTTTGGTAACATCCGCTTCCAAATCTACATATGCCCCTACATTGGAACGGCTGTGGTTGGTCACATCCGCCGGGCTGTAACCGGGGAAGCCTTGCGAGCCACCAGCGAACTCGGGGTCATAGTTACGATAGGAAGCCTCCTCGCCTGCAAAGATCTTGTAGCGTTCCTTCCTGAATTCCGCCCCGAATGCAATATTCAAGCCCTGCATCACGGTTTTATAATACCTGCTGACATTCAGATTGACCACATTTTGCCCGAGTTGAAAACCGCCTGCGTCGAACGAAGTCTGCGAACGCTCACCCAGCGACCTGTTCAGTGAATTTTTCACGCCAAAATGAAACTTGTTGAAGCCATAGGTATTACTTAAATCGATATCCCACGATTTCCAGACCCCACGTATGCCCGCAGCCACGGAGCGGTCTTTAATTTCGCTCGTAATGATCGGATCAAAGCCGTTCGGGTAAATGGAAGGGATATTCCGGTCGTCGTCCGCAAAACGCGTCCACGCGTACGCATCGCCCTTGCGCTCGTTGATACCTCCGAAGCTGTAAACCTGGAAATTGCTGCCCACCGGTATTTTCGCATTGTAGTACACCGCGGCATTGCGGATTTCCGGGTCGCCATACTGCCGCCGCGCAAGGTCCGACTCGCTGGTCACGGTATTGGCACGGTTGGTGTGGTCGCGGGAATTGTAATCGGCCGTCACGTTAAGGAATCCCTTTTTCGCAATTTTCACACCGTAGTTTGCATTGATATTGTAATTCAAACCGTCGAACTTCTTATCATCAAACCGGTACTTAGCCTTGAACATGCCCGCATTCGCATTCACAGCCAGTTGGTTAGTCGTTTCTTTCAACACAATATTGATGACCCCCGCAATCGCATCTGAGCCGTATTGCGCGGCGGCACCGTCGCGCAGTATCTCGATACGCTCAATGGCCGCGGCCGGGATCGCATTCAGGTCGGTGCCGGTGTTGCCCCTCCCACGCGAGCCGAAGAGGTTCACCAGTGCGGACTGATGCCGCCGCTTACCGTTAATGAGCACCAATGTCTGGTCCGGACCAAGCCCACGCAGTGAAGCGGGGTCGACATGATCGGCGCCGTCGGAGCCCGTCTGGCGGTTAGAGTTAAAAGAAGGCGCGGCGAATTGTAAAAGCTGGTTCACATCGAGCTGCCCTTGCTTGGTGGTTACTTCGCGGATGTCGATCACATCCACGGGTGCAGGCGTGTCGGTCGAAGAGCGGTTCAGGTTCCGGGAACCGACCACCGTCACCTGGTTCAGTACCGTGGCGTCAGCCAGCGCAAAGTCCTGGGTGGCGGCGCCGTCCAATTCCCTTTCCATTTTGTTGTAACCTACATAGGTTACCACGAGTGTCGCATTGTTATAGCCTACTGTAAGGCTGTATGCGCCGGTTCCGTCGGTGACGGTTCCATTTCCGGTACCTTTTTCCAGCACAGAAGCGCCAATCAGCGGCTCACCCTTTTCGTCGGTAACCTTCCCGGTTACTTTCAGGCCCTGCGCATAACAATAACAGGAGAGGAACACGAAAAGCCATGTTTGGTAGATTCGTTTCATAATATCGAGATAAGGTGCTATTATTACCAATAATGCAATTTTTAGCCTTAAAACAAATATCATTCAGAATAAAATTTTTCAAAAACCCAATTCTACCAAATTTACCTAAACTACCAGTTACATAAATACAAAATGTAATATTTCCGGGCAAAAGCTTTTTTGAAGTTCCTGCGTTTCAAGGAGCTTGATGCGTATCTTTGCCGGTAAATTGTATTCCCCTATTCTGATTTCCTATGGTATCCGAACTGATCAAATCGGCATTAGGCCGTCTCCGTATCATTGCATTTCTTGAAGGCATTTCTTTTATCGTACTCCTGGGCGTCGCGATGCCCCTTAAATATTTTGCGGGAATTCCACAGGCTGTGCGCATTGTAGGCATGGCGCACGGAGTACTCTTTATCCTCTTTGTGCTCCTGCTCATCCAGGTTGCCACTGAAAAAAGCTGGTCTTTCAAAAAATCGGCCTTATCGTTCCTTTCTTCGCTGGTACCATTCGGGACTTTCTATGCAGATTCCCGCTGGTTCAAAAACTGAGTATTCATGAACCTTTTATATTCCTAAACATCCCTTGACCAAGTGCTACGTACCTTTATCCTAACCCCTTTCATTTTCTGTTTCATCATTTTTCAAAGCATTGCCCAGAAACCGAACGAAAACTACCAGTATCACATCCATTCCGCCACTTCACCCGTCAAAGTCGACGGGGTAGCGGACGATCCCGCGTGGTCGGCAGCCGAAACTGCCAAGGACTTTTTCATGATCACGCCGATGGACACCAGCTTTTCCAAGGCCCTTACGGACGTGAAACTGTGTTATGACAAACACAACCTGTACATCCTGGTCATCAACTACAAGCCGGTCAATGGCTCGCTGATCGTCGAATCGCTCAAACGTGATTTTGCATTCGGAAAGAACGATAACTTCCTGCTTTTCATGGACACCTTCGATGACAAGACCAATGGCTTTTCATTCGGTGCCAATGCAGCAGGAGCGCCGTGGGACGGCCAGCAGGGCGACGGCGGTACCGTCGACCTCAGTTGGGACAACAAGTGGGTAAGCGCGGTGAAGAACGAAGACGATAAATGGGTCTGGGAAGCAGCCATCCCGTTTAAAAGTATCCGTTACAAGCCGGGTATTACGCGCTGGGGAATCAATTTCAGTCGCCAGGACCTGACAATCTCCGAAAAATCGTCGTGGGCGCCCGTTCCGCGTCAATTTCCGTCGGCCTCGCTCGCGTATACGGGCGTGCTCGTGTGGGACACGCCTCCGCCCACGCCTGGCCCGAACATTTCGGTGATCCCATACGCAGCCATGCGTATGACGAAGGACTACCAGAACGATCTTCCTACCAAATATAAGCCCACGATCGGGGGTGATGTAAAAATCGGGCTTACCCCGTCCCTCAACCTCGACTTGACCGTCAACCCGGACTTCTCGCAGGTAGATGTGGACGTGCAGCAAACCAACCTCGACCGTTTCGAGCTCTTCTTCCCCGAGCGCCGGCAGTTCTTCCTCGAAAACGCCGACCTTTTCGCGAATTTCGGGTACGCTACCATTCGGCCGTTCTTTTCGCGGCGCATCGGTTTGGGTGTACCCATTCAGTTTGGCGCCAGAATGAGCGGCAAAATCAATAAAAACTGGCGTATCGGCGTGCTGGATGTGCAAACCGGCGCTAACGATACGTTGACGCCGCATAACAACTACGCTGTGTTTGCATTGCAACGGCAGTTGCTGGCACGTTCCAATGTGCGTTTCATATTCGTGAACAAGGACGCGACGAATTACACACTGGAAAGGCATTCGGCCACCAACCGTTACAACCGGAACATCGGTGCGGAGTTTAACCTGGCCAGTGCCAAAAACCTCTGGACCGGGAAAGTAATGTTCCTCAAATCGTTTACGCCCGGTAAATCATCCGACGACTTTACGCACGCGGCCGACCTGAAATTCACGAAAGCGAATTTAATATGGCAATGGCAGCATGAGTATGTGGGTAAGAATTACAATGCGGAAGTAGGCTATGTACCCAATGCCGTACGAATGGGTTATTACAAGATCAGCCCCAATGTAGCCTATCTGTTTTTCATTAAACACAACAAAATCATCAGCCACGGGCCCAAGCTCGTAAGCAATGTTTACTGGGACAAGAAGTTTGATGTCAGTGACAAGGAATTCATTTTGTCCTACAACATTAACTTCATCAACCGGGCAACGGTGGCCCTGTGGGGTTCCAGCAACTACGTGCGCCTGCTGCGACCGTTCGATCCCACCAATCTGGGCGGCTCCACCCTCGCTACCGGTACCGAGCATAACTGGAAAGCCGTTGGTTTTGACATCGTTTCGGGGCCGCAAAACCGCTTTACCTACCTTGCATCGGGTATTTTGGGCGGTTACTACCAAAATGGCAAACGCAACAACCTCAAAGCTGAACTCGGTTACCGCGTGCAGCCTTACGTAGCTATTACCATGGCAGGCAACTACAACGATATCCGGCTTCCGGAACCGTGGAAACGCACGCAGCTTTGGCTCGTAGGCCCGCGGGTAGACGTGACGTTTACGAACAGCCTCTTTTTCACGACATTCATGCAATACAACAATCAGGCCGACAACATCAACCTGAATGCTCGTCTGCAATGGCGCTACAAGCCGGCCTCCGACCTTTTTATCGTGTATACCGACAACTATCTGCCTGAGAATTTCAGGGTCAAGAACCGCGCAATTGTATTGAAATTCACCTACTGGTGGAATCTCTAATAAAACACTTCGATATTCTTGCTTTTAAGCTGGCTCAACTGATCGCTGTATTTACGTTCGGCATCCTGTCCCAAAAACGGATTGCCACGTAAATGCAGCTTATCGAGCTTGCGGATCTGCAAAAGCTGTATGGGAAACTCCGGAAAGTTATTGGCTGAGAGATCCAGCTCCTGCAAACTGGTAAATGCTGTGAGTTGCGACGGGAATGTCGTCAGCCAGTTGTACCCCAAATCCACAATACGCAACTTCTTCATGCGCGTAATACGTTCGGGAAGTTTGCTAAGGTGATTATGATGGGCGTATATGGTATGCACGCTTTTCAGTTTATCCATGCGCTTCGGCAATGCCGTAAGCTGATTATGCGATACAGCAAAATGCGTCAGGCGTTTCAGGTTTGTGACCGACTTTGGCAGGGTTTCCAGTTTATTATAATACAAATCCAGCACTTCCAGGCCGCGCATTTTGCCGATCCCTTTGGGTAATGCGATGAGTTCAGCTTTGTAAAAATTGAGATCTTTGACTTGTCTCAGCCTTCTGAAGCTGGCGTTGGTCAATCCGGTCATCAGGTTATTGCCGAGCCAGAGGGTTTCGAGCTTTTTGCAGTTCCGGGCGGCCCGTGGAATATCGGTAACGAGGTTCATTTGTAGGTTAAGGAGTGCCAGCGATTTATTTTTACTAATGGCAATGCTGTTGTCTCGTAATATATTTCTGCTCAGGTCGAGGTGCCGTAGCTTGGGCAGACGCGCCATGTCGAGGTTGACGGTTTCAAGGTCGTTATCGCCCAGAAACAGCTCTTCCAGGTTGGGGAAGCGGTATATTACCTCAGGAATGCTTGTAAGTAAATTCTGCCCAAGCGCCAGCGTCTTCACTTTTAATGTGTCTTTCGTCGCTATTGCATCGGCCAGGCCGTGCACCACACTGTCCTTTTTAACCTGCGGTTCCGCGGGGGGCCGGATATAGAAACTAACGAAGACAGTGATGGCCGTTTTAGTGCCGATAGTCCTGCGCGAGACAAAATCGGTGAGATAAGGGGTGAGCTGCGCGGAAACGGCCGCCGCGAGTGAGTCGGCTACGGAGGCATCCTCCTGTTTCTTCCCATCCGCTGTCCGAAAGCCCCGCGTAACGCTCAAAACGAGGTAATCGATCTTACCCTCCGCATTCAGGTAAAGCGTGTTCCAGGCCATGTATTCCTTGTATCTATCCGTTCGAACGATTTTCTCGTAGATGTTCTCGAATACCGTCCTCACACTGTGCGGAGTTTGATTCACCGGGCCTTCATTATTCTGATATTCCCGATTTAATTTCTGTGCAAGCTCTTTGGTGACATCTTTCTGTAACAGAACCACAGGCTGGGCCAACAACCCAAGGCTGACGGCAAGAAGAAAAGTAGTAAGGAATATTTTCATGACAGACAGCATTAAGTGAGTACACAAACATAACTAAAAAGATAGTTATTTATTATACTTACTTATATATTTTCTGTCAGAAGTAATTTTGAATGATTGAATGATTGAATGATTGAATGATTGAATGATTGAATGATTGAATGATTGAATGATTGAATTAAAAAAGGTCAAGTATAGTCAAGCGTGGTCAGGTATTGTTTTTGACAACTCACGACGATTTCTGACTCAATGACGATTTATTCGGTCATTCAATCATTCAATCATTATTATTTACTCCGCTCAATGGTGTATTGCACCAACTGTTCGAGCGAGCGGCGGTGTGGTGAATCGGCGAATTCGTTCAACAGGGCGAGCGCTTCTTTTACATACCTTTCCATCACCTCTTGCGCGTAACGCAATCCGCCCGATTCTTTCACGAATGCGATTACCTCGCTCACTTTATTGGGCTTGTGACTTTCGTTGCGAATAATATTGATAATGCGGCGCTTTTCGAGCCAGGACGCATGGTTGAGTGCGTAAATGAGCGGGAGCGTCATTTTTTTCTCCTTGATATCGATCCCCAACGGCTTTCCGATCTCGTCTTCGCCGTAGTCGAACAAGTCGTCCTTGATTTGGAAAGCCATGCCCACCTTCTCACCGAATGCGTGCATTTTGTCCACCACTTCCTTCGTTGCCCCGACTGAGCTCGCTCCCACCGCGCAACATGAAGCGATCAGCGAAGCGGTCTTCTGCCGGATGATTTCGTAGTAAACCTCTTCATTAATATCCAGTCTACGGGCCTTTTCGATTTGCAGCAGCTCGCCTTCGCTGAGCTCGCGAACGGCGGTAGAAACTATTTTCAGGATTTTGAATTCTTCGTGATCCACCGAAAGCAACAACCCGCGTGACAGCAGGTAATCGCCCACCAGTACGGCAATCTTGTTTTTCCACAATGCATTCACCGAGAAGAATCCACGACGGTAGTTCGAATCGTCCACCACATCGTCGTGCACGAGGGTAGCCGTATGCAGCAGCTCGATCATCGCACCGCCTCGGTAAGTCGATTCGGCAATATCACCACAAACTCCAGCGGACAGGAACACGAACATCGGGCGCAGCTGCTTGCCTTTCCGCCTCACGATGTAGTTCATGATCTGATCCAAAAGCATTACTTCGCTTTTCATAAACTGGCGAAACTTCTGCTCGAAAGCTTTCATTTCATCCGCAATAGGAGCCTGGATATCCTTTATTGAAAGGGTCATATTCATGTACGAGGGCTAAAAGGTCCCTCCTGATAATAAAAGGACGCGAACAGGGGCATGAGTTTGTGAAAATGTTCGTTTAACCCTCTGAACTCTGATCTTCAAATTTGGAATAAAATCTTCTGTTTACATCAATTTTAAATCGAAAATGTTTAGAATTGGACAAAGGCCTGGGCATCAAAAACGGCCGACTGCCGACTGCCGACAGCCGAAGTACAAACTAAACCACGTAAACCAGTCCATATGAAAGCACTCGTTCTCGGCGGAGGGTCCATGAAAGGAGCATTTCAGGTAGGCGTCATCCAGGCCATCCTGGAAAACGGCTTCGAGCCTGAAATGGTCTACGGAATTTCAGTAGGCTCGCTGAATGCTACATTCCTGGCGAATGAAACCGGCAAGCAAATGGCCGAAAATAAGAAGATAGATTGGCCACTGGCAGGCCGCAAGCTGCTCGAATTCTGGATCAAGAATATCACCCAGCCACAGGACATTTCCACCTTGCGCTCCCGGGTAATGCTGGGGATGAACACGCTTATGAGCCGTTTCGATGGCATCGTGGATCCGTCGCCGCTCCACCAGCTTATCCGTAAGCACCTCAACGACGATTACCTTCGTAATACACCCATTAAAGTGAAAGCCGGGGCCGTGAATATCGAAACTGGGGAAATGAAATATGTCTCCACGCAGGACCCGCATTACGTGGATTTTGTGTACGCCAGCTCTTCGATACCGATGCTGATGCCCGCCGTCGAAATCAACGGCCAGCTTTATCTCGACGGCGGCTTGCGCGAGGTCGCACCCATACGCGAGGCCATCGAGGACGGTGCGACGGAGATCATCCTGATCGGTTGCCATTCCCCCCTGCTCTACCAGCCGGAGGGCATCAACACGCGTAACCTGATCACGTTGATCGAGCGTGTACGCGACATTACCGTGAACCAGATCGTGAACAACAATATCCAATGGGCCGAGTCGTATGTCGACCGCTCAAACCTGCGGGGTAAGCCCATGAAACTAACGGTGGTAAGGCCGCTGACCCCGCTCTTTCTCGATTTACAGCATTTCAATTCGGAAGACATTTCCCGGCTGATCATCGAGGGCTATCGTGCAGGTGTGGAATCAATTTTGAAAGCCGAAAAAGGCGGCGACTCCGCTATCACCGACCCCGCCATTAACGGCTCCGCCATTCGCGACGCCTCTAAGCACGGACCACGCCATACCGAATCAAATAATGTGACATAAACAATGAAGAAACCAATCCGGCTAGCCCTTGCAGCACTGCTACTGGCTGCCCTTTCACACACTGTCCAGGCCCAAACCGGCGACTGCCAGTTCAAGGATGCCGAAGCACTGAAAAGCTATCTGAAACCCGGCAAACGCACCACGCCTTTAATCATGGCACATCAGGGTGGTACCGAAGACGGTTATCCCGGCAATAGCATGGCCACCTTCGAGCGGACGTACTCCAAAGTGCCTTGCGTGCTCCTGGAAATTGATGTCCGCGCAACCGCCGATAGCTTGCTGGTGATCTTACACGACGACGACCTGGCATTAAAAACCAACGGAAAAGGTTTGTTGAGTAAAAAGAAGTGGAAAGAAGTCAGCAAACTGAGGTTAAAAGATCCCTATGGTTCCATGACGGAGCACCCCATACCCACATTCCAGGAGGTGCTGAACTGGTCAGCAGGCAAGAATTTCGTGCTGGTTATCGACAAAAAGCCCGAAACGAGCATTACCCAGACCATCAAAATGCTTCAAGGAACCGGGAACCTGTATAAATCCGTATTGATCTGCTACTCATTAAAAGAAGCACAACTGGCCCATCGGCTGGCCCCTCAACTCATGCTGGCGGCTGGATTCAATAGCCCGGAACATATCGACGCCGTCGAGCAATCGGGATTACCATTGGAACAGCTTGTAGCGCTCACACCCCGCGAATTGCAGGAAAGCTCCTTTTACCAGCGCATTCACGATCTGAACGTTACCTCTTCGCTTGGGACCAACGGCAATATCGATACGCTTCAAGTCGCCGAATCAAGGCCATTGTACCAAAAGCTCCGGGATTCAGGCGGCCCGGACATTATCTGCACTGATAATCCGATTTTGGTGCAGAGCATTTTTTATAAGAAAGATTGAGGATTGAAGGGAGGAAGAGCAAGATGTCAGTCTGATTTCTATGATAAAACCAAGTGATCTTGATAGGTTGCTTGGTTTTTTATTAGGGCAAAGATGGTGTGCAT
>NZ_JBOBIH010000010.1:0-174580 GCF_050587785.1 Dyadobacter sp. BHUBP1 | reverse complement strand
TTCTACCAAGGATGTCAACATCAACTGGGACGGTAAAACCAACGGCGGAAAAGACCTCGCGGCTGGGCAGTATTATTATGAAGTAAAAATCTATTTCGAATCTTCTAAAAAACAAAGCGTACCTGTGACCATGAAAGGATGGGTGCAGCTGCTGCGGTAGATTCTTTTTTCTTTCACATTCAAGTATTTCCTTTGTAGCCCGGTTTTTTTACCGGGCTTTTTATTTCATCATGAATAACCATAAATCATCCATATGAAAACGGCATATGTTTTCCCTGGTCAGGGCTCGCAGTTCAAAGGAATGGGTCTGGACCTTTACCAAAGCTCCGATTCCGCCAAGGCACTTTTTGAAAAAGCGAATGAAATCCTCGGTTTTGAGATTACGAAAATCATGTTCGAAGGCACCGACGAGGAGCTGAAACAAACCAATGTGACCCAACCGGCGATATTCATCCACTCCGTAATCCTGGCGAAAATCGCGCCTGACTTCGCACCGAACATGGTAGCGGGCCACTCGCTTGGCGAATTCTCCGCCCTGGTTGCAGCCGGAGCCCTTTCTTTCGAAGACGGCCTCTCGCTCGTGGCAAAACGTGCGGCAGCCATGCAGAAAGCCTGTGAAATCCGTCCGTCGACGATGGCTGCGATCCTCGGCCTTGCCGACAATGTGATCGAAGAAATCTGCGCTGGCATTACAGATGAAATTGTCGTACCGGCAAATTATAACTGCCCGGGACAAGTGGTGATTTCAGGAACTATCGAAGGTGTAGAGCGCGCCAACGAACTTCTAAAGGCCGCGGGCGCAAAACGTGCTTTGGTACTCCCCGTGGGAGGTGCATTCCACTCGCCGTTGATGGAATCTGCCCGTGAAGAACTTGCAGCGGCCATCAACGCGGCGCAGTTCGAGCAGCCTATTTGCCCGGTTTACCAGAATGTGAATGCAAAGCCAGCCACCGAAGTAGCCGTTATTAAAGAAAATCTGATCTCGCAGCTCACGTCTCCGGTAAGATGGACGCGGTCTGTGGAGCAAATGGTGGCCGACGGCGCAGAGATCTTTATAGAATCAGGACCGGGCAAAGTTTTGCAAGGCCTTGTAAAAAAGATCGCTAGCAACGTTGAGCTAAAAAGTATTTAATTTTTTTTCTAAAAAGCTTGACACGTTACGATGCTCCCATTACTTTTGCACCACTGTTTACGGTTTTGGCCGATGGTGTAATGGTAACACAGGACATTTTGGTTGTCTTATTCAGGGTTCGAGTCCTTGTCGGCCAACAGTAATCGAAGAGCTCATTTTTCAATGAGCTCTTTTTTATTTCCCCACGGTTACCATTCCATCCTTAGAATATTTCCAAATTTCAGACGCGCAATATCCATTTAATAGCATTTCCATCCTTTTGCGACTCTACGGTGACATTAAGAAACTGTTTTTAAAATTTTGGTTACTTAATGTAACTTTTCTGCTATAAAATTTGGATATGAAATGTTACATTTACTATGTTTTAACCTAAACAGCACCCATATGAAAGTAGAAAAAGTAAAAAAGCGTGATCGCGAGCGCACGAAGAGTAAAATACTCAAGGCGGTCGGCGAAGTAATTGAACAACATGGCACCGAAAAAGTGGGCGTAAACTTGATCGCCCGCACTGCCGGAGTCAACAAAGTACTGATTTACAGATACTTTGAAAGCGTAGACGGCCTGATGGAACAATACGTCAGGTCGGGAGAGTACACGTCAACCCTCAGCACAGATTACATTGACAACATTCCGGAGCTAACACCGGAAGAACGGAACAAAGCTCTCACGTCCCTCATGCACACTTTCACCAACGATCTGCGCCAGCGCAAAGCCACGCGTGACCTGCTCCGCTGGGAGATCGGAACCGGAAAGTCGATGCTTTCAGACGCCCGCAACCAGATTGCGACGCGTATCCTCAACAAAATAGGCGACCTGCCCTATTACAATGACACCAGCGCGTTAATCGCATTCATTTCAGCAGGCATTTATTTTTTGACTATCTCCTCTGATTATCGTGAAAAAATGCTTGACGTAGACCTTCAAACAGATGAAGGCTGGAAGCGTATCGAGCATGTAGTTGACAGTATTATCTCGGATGTCCGGGGTTGACGATAAAAAACCGCAGGCCCTTCCCCTCAAACGGGAAGGGCCTTTTCCTTTTATTGGCAGTTACTCTCCTATATTTGCGAAGGAAAATCCCGCATTGAATGAGCGTACTGAAAAAACTGGCCAGTGAAACCGCCACTTACGGCATCAGCACCATGCTGGGCCGCTTTTTGAACTACCTGCTGGTGGCCCTGCATACCAAGCTTTTTGAACCTCAGCAAATCGCCGCACAAGGGCAGCTCTTCGCTTACGCCGGACTGGCGCTCGTACTTTACACGTTTGGTATGGAAACGGCGTTCTTCCGCTTCGCACGGGAGGAAAAGGATCGGAAACAGTATTACGACCTCATATTAAGCGCGGTGATCATGGTCAGCCTGCTCTGCTCCACGTTCATGTTCGTCTTTGCCGGGCCTATCGCCGAACTCATCAAATACCCCGATTCCGCTTCCATTGTGCGTATGTTTGCCATCATTATGGCGACCGATGGCATTGTTTCGATCCCGTTTGCGAGGCTGAGACTGGAAGGTAAGGGTAAAAAATTCGTGATCATCCGGGTTACCAACATTCTCATCAACATTTTCCTGAATTTATTCTTCCTGCTTGTTTGCCGCGACATTCATGCCGGGAAATACCTCACATTCCTGCAACCGGCCGTAGATCTGTTTTACAATCCACTGCACGCCCCGGATTACATTGTACTCGCCAACCTCATAGCCAACCTGGCATTCTTCTGGATGCTCCGCAAGGAATTCGCCGACTTCCGGTTTGTATTCAACAGCAGCCTTTTTAAACCGGTCTGGGTTTACGCATTTCCGGTATTGGTCATGAATATCGGCGGTGTGCTCAATATGCTTTTCGACCGGGCATTCATCCAGTTCCTGCTCCCCGAGGGCTTCTATCCCGGCCGCAGCAACGAAACCGCCATCGGTATTTATGTGCAATGCTACAAGCTGTCGATCTTCATGAACCTGGCCATACAGGCGTTCAAATACGCCGCAGAGCCGTTTTTCTTCTCCAAGGGCGAGGACAAGAACGCGCCCCCGGTATTCGCGAAGGTTACCAAGTATTTTATCATTATATGCGTGCTCATGTGGGTGGGCATATGCCTGAACCTCGATCTTTTCGCCGAGTTGTTCCTGAAAAAGAAGATCTACCACGAAGGCCTGGGTGTAGTACCCTGGCTTCTGGCGGGATATTTGTTCCTGGGCGTATATTACAACCTGGCAACCTGGTTTAAACTGACAGACAAAACCGAATACGGAACCTGGCTCACCCTCACAGGCGCAGGCATTACCATCGCGACGAGCTTCGTACTCGTACCGCAAATCGGCTATCACGGATTTGCGATCGCATTCGCATTGTCGGGCTTTGTGATGCTGGCCCTTTGCTATTATTTCGGGCAAAAGTATTACCCCGTGCCGTACGATGTGACATCGGCGATCGGTTATATTGGCGGAGGCGCATTGCTGATCTACGCATCCTCTTTGTTTAAAATACCAAATCTATGGATTTCCGTGCCAGTGCACATGGCCATATTCGCAGTGTGTGCGGTCGTAGTGTTTTTGGTAGAAAAGAAAAACATTCCTGCACTCCGGCGGCGGTAATCCAGGCGGAAATAGCTCCGCGCTGGCAGCTCAGCGGCAATGCAGGCTATTCCTGCATTTCGCGCAGCAGTTTATTGGAGAAAAGGAATTCTTTTAGTTCCGGCACATCGGTTTTGGTAATGTCGGTGTTCACGCCTTCCCAAAGCTTATGTCCCTGATACAGGAACATGATATTCTGACCGATCTCCATCACCGAGTTCATATCGTGGGTAATGATGATGGTGGTGATCTTGTATTCTTCCGTAATCTCTTTGATCAGCTCGTCGATCTTCACCGATGTGAGTGGATCGAGGCCCGAGTTGGGTTCGTCGCAGAACAGGTAGGCAGGGTTCATTACAATGGCCCGCGCAATGCCCACACGCTTCTTCATCCCGCCACTAATCTCGGACGGCATCCGTTTCGCGGCCTGTTCCAGCCCTACCCTTTGTAAGCAGAATGCTACTCGCTCCCGTTTTTCCTCCGGCGATTGGGTCGTAAGCATATCCAGCGGAAAGCGCACATTTTCCTCCACTGTCTTGGAATCGAACAATGCTCCACCCTGGAAGAGTACGCCCATTTCCCGGCGGATCGACTGCTGGGTTTCCTTGTCGCAATGGTAAAAATCACGGCCGTTGTAGAGCACATTGCCCTCGTCGGGCTTCACCAGGCCAATCATACATTTGAGCAATACACTTTTACCCGTACCGCTACCGCCGATGATCAGGTTTGTTTCCCCTTTCTGAAACTGGGCCGAAATCCCTTTTAAAACTTCCTTACCGTTGAATGCCTTCGAGATATTATTGATTTCAATCATTTTGTGTCCGGTTGAGAACGCTTACAAAAGCAGCTGTGCGAGCAGGTAATCGGCGATGAGGATGGAAATACAGCTGTTAGTCACCGCCTGTGTGCTGGCCTTACCGACTTCCAACGCACCGCCCGATGTAAAAAATCCCTTAAAGGATGAAATAGAGGCGATCAGAAAGCCGAAAACGAAGGGTTTTACACACATGAAAAATATATTGTAGGGCACAAAGGAATCGCGGATACCGTATAAATAGTCGCGTTCGGTGATCACGCCCGTGAGTGTACCCGCGAGATAACCGCCGAAAATGCCCAGAAATGCGGAAAAAATCACGAGCATCGGAAATGTGAGCATCGCTGCCACCACTTTCGGAAGCACCAGATAGGACGAGGAATTGATCCCCATTACTTCCAA
The DNA here is from genome assembly GCF_050587785.1 of Dyadobacter sp. BHUBP1. Taxonomy (NCBI): domain Bacteria; kingdom Pseudomonadati; phylum Bacteroidota; class Cytophagia; order Cytophagales; family Spirosomataceae; genus Dyadobacter; species Dyadobacter sp. BHUBP1. The sequence goes on along the minus strand of NZ_JBOBIH010000010.1, from coordinate 169,662 downwards.
AGCATCGATCTGCTCGGTAATGCGCATCGTACCCAATTCACTGGCAATGTTCGACCCTACTTTTCCGGCTAAAACGATACAGGTAATGGTAGGAGCGAGTTCGAGGATCTCCATATCGCGAACGATGAGTGCCACGGTGGAAATAGGGATAATGGGGCTAACGAGGTTATAGGCCGTCTGAATACAAGACACCGCGCCAATAAACGTGGAAACGATCGCGACGATGAAAATCGAGCTCACGCCGATGCCCACGCATTCCTCCATCAGCCTCCGCCAGTAAACCGATAATTTCTCGCCCTTCCCGAACAGCGTCCCTAAAAAAATGAAGTATTTACCGATTACAGACATGATATCTTAATTGTATTCAATATTTTCGGGAAAATTAGGCAAAAAAAGAAGTAATCAGAAAAATGAATCCATTAGCGGTTGTAACCGGTGGAACAAAAGGGATCGGAAGGGCAGCGATAGAAAAATTTTTAGCACAAGGCTTCGACGTAATTACCTGCGCAAGAAACGAGAGCGACCTGCTCGCACTGCAACAAACATTCAGCGAAAGTTTTCCCCAATCGAAACTGACTTATTTAACGGCCGACCTCTCGGTACGGGCCGATGTGGATGCGTTTATTGCATTTATCCACAAACATAGCTCCCCGGTGGAGGTACTTATCAACAATACCGGCGTATTTATTCCAGGGCAGGTTCATAATGAAACCGAAGGCACGCTGGAAAAAACGATGGAGACCAACCTTTACAGCGCCTACCACCTCACACGCGGGGTACTCGCGGGCATGATGGAGCAGAAAAAGGGACATATTTTCACCATTTGCTCCACAGCCAGCATTATCGCTTATCCGAACGGCGGCTCCTACTGCATTTCGAAGTTCGCATTATATGGGATGACCAAGGTTTTGCGCGAGGAAATGAAGCCGCACAATGTCCGTGTAACGGCTATCCTGCCCGGTGCGACGTATACCGACAGCTGGAAAGGTACCGATTTGCCCGAAGACCGTTTTATGGATTCCGGCGACGTGGCCGAGTCGATCTGGGCTGCCTATGCATTGTCTCCCAGGGCAGTGGTGGAAGAAATTCTGATCCGCCCGCAGCTGGGAGATTTGGATTAATGAGTGAACAATAGAGCAATTTTACTAAATTGCCGCATTTTTAAAATTATTTATTAAACCCATATTTCATTTCATGGAACAATACCTCGGTATAGACGTGGGCGGTACTAACGTAAAAATGGGGATCGTTGACGCTACGGATGGAAGAATCTCAAATTTTTACAGTCACGATACCGCCAGCTGGCGCAGCTCCGGGCATTTTATAGACAGATTAGGGGATGCCATTGCGCTCCAACTCGTTGAATATCCCGAAGTCAAAAAAGTAGGGATCGGTGTTCCGGGGCTCATTTCCCGCGACAGAACCACGCTGATCGAAATCACTGCAATCCCTGAAATCGACGGGATTACCATTGTTCCGGATTTGAAAGCACGGTTTCCGCAACATGATTTTTACCTGGAAAACGACGCGAATGCGGCAGCTTTGGGTGAATATTATTTTGGTGAAGACAAACTTCCCGAAGATTATATTTTCGTAACCCTCGGCACCGGCATCGGCGGCGCGGCGATTATCGACAAGAAGGTATTCAAAGGCGGCGGCGGTAATGCCATGGAGCCAGGCCACGTTCCTTCCAAAAATGGAAAGGTACTCGAACGCAACATCGGTAAAAAAGAACTGCTCGACATGGCGAATGCAATGCGCGCAGCTTACACCGGTACTACCCAACTTCCTGCCGATGGCACCATTTCTACAACCGGCCTGGTAGCGGCTGCTTCGGCAGGCGACGAGCTGGCGAAAGCTGTTTTCCATGAGATGGGTTACCTGCTGGGAGAAGGCCTCGTTTCGATGATCCGGATACTCGATATCACAACAATTTTGATCGGTGGTGGTATTTCTGCCTCATTTGAGTTTATTTTGCCGGCAATTAACGATCGTTTCAAGTACTGGCTGACGCCTTATTACCTGAAAACAATCAATATCAAACGCGCAACGCTCGCTAACGACGCCGGACTGCTGGGAGCAGCTTCATTGTGTTTTGAATAACGAATAACCCCGAAACAATAACGATTCACTCTTAAACAGTCTCACTATATCTTTCCCTGATGAAATTATCGGTTATCGTTCCTGCCTACAATGAAGAAAAGACAATCCGAAATGTGCTGGATAAACTCAAATCCGTTGACCTGATAGGTAATTTTAAAAAGGAAGTTGTAATAGTAAATGATTGTTCTGCTGACAATACGGAGGCAGTTGCCAAAAAATTCATAGAAGAGAATCCTGAGCTGGAAGTGGCTTACTTCCGGCATGAATACAACCAGGGGAAGGGGGCGGCATTGCACACTGGCATCCGCCGCGCCACGGGCGACTACATTATCGTTCAGGACGCCGATCTTGAATACGATCCCCAGGAATTCAACATATTGCTAAAACCGGTTATCGAAGGATATGCGGATGTGGTGTATGGCTCCCGCTTCATGGGCGGAAGACCACACCGCATCCTTTTTTTCTGGCACACAATCGGGAACAAGTTCCTGACGTTCCTGAGCAACATGTTCACTAACCTCAACCTGACGGACATGGAAACATGCTACAAACTCTTCCGGGCCGATCTACTGAAAAGTCTGAAACTGGTCGAAAACCGTTTCGGTTTCGAGCCGGAGGTGACCGCCAAAATTTCCAAAATTCCCAAAATCCGTATTTACGAAGTGGGCGTATCCTATTACGGCCGTACGTACGATGAGGGAAAAAAAATCAACTGGAAGGACGGCTTCCGTGCATTGTACTGCATTGTACGTTACGGATTGTTCAGTTAAGGCCCTACATGGTTACCGTCCCATCCTGCAATTTCCGACAACTAAATATCCAGCAATACCACATGAATACCACTTCCGCATACCGTGCCGGTATAGCTTTTGGCGGGGTTGGTCGGGTGTTTGATCTCAATGGTGTGCCGCAGATTATCCGCGTACATATTGAAGTAATACAAAACCATCTTGTTGCCTGAAATACGACACCTCGCAACGCCCCTTTTGGCAAAGTAGGCACTCACGATGTCACAACCCGATGCCTTCCGGTCGATCCACGCATTGCCGTCGAGGCGATAGGAACAGTAATACGGCGTCCCGCCTGCAACACTTCCGCCCGTTTGCATCCACAATAAATTCCCGAAATAGCTGTAATCACTGCTGACAGCCAGCGGCGAATAAAAATCCTGCGGGGGCAAACCTACTCCCAGTTGGTAGTAATAAGGAAATGTCGCCGGACCTCCTGCATTCGGCCGCCAGTAATCCATGCTTTGGTGTACGGGCTGATAGTAACCAATGGGCTTCTTGCTGGATGGCTGTTTCAGAAATGTGCCCCAATCGACAAAGACATTGCCGTACTCGTGTGCCAGAAATCCCATGAGGATCTGAAATGCAGGGTCATGTACCGGTTTATCGGCACGGAAAAATGTGCCTTCCGGGAATGTAACTTTGTCAGTAAACGATTCCGGCGCCCATTCATGATGATTATAAAAAAACATCCCGGTGTATTTGCCGAGTTTTTGCCAAAGCTCCATGCAAAAGAGCGTATTCATTGCCTGCCCCGGACTGAGATCGAACGCTCCGAAATAAATACCTTCCATTACAGTATTCGTGCGTGACAACGTCCCGCCGGGGTGAAACCAGGTTTTCATTTGCCATTGTGAAGGATCCTGCGTGTACATTACCTCCCAGTCGGCCTGTGTTTTGGTTGTATTTCCAAGGTAATAGGGGCTGGTGGCAAAGTAGTTGTGACAAAGAAAAAACGGCTTCTGGTCCTGTGCCTTCTTCGCCTCGTAAAGTCCGGCGAGCTCGTCATAGAATGAATACCACATTGGCTTGTCGGCCGGCATAAAAGGGAAGTTCTCCATCGTCTCCCCGATCCAGAGATTCGACGCGTTTCCGCTGTTCCATATCTCGTGCGCCTTTGCACGTGCCTCCGCATCCGTAAACGGCCCGGTGGGCCAGCATTTCTTGTTGTACCCATCCACCCATTCTTCCGGCCCCGAGCAAGACAAGCCGAATATCGTCGGGATGGTGGGTACACCATTGTATTCCTTGTCGGGATAAGTACTCCTGAATGTCGCCAAAGAGCCCTCATTACCCAATTCATTGCGGTTGTAGTGCGTACCGCCCTTCGCGAACGTCTGCGCCCAGGTGTACGACTGCTTGGTAGGCGGCTTTACGAGCACGTGCCCCTGCGGCATTGCGATGTTCGGGCTCACTTCCACAAAACCGGGCACCTGTGAGGTAGGATCATAGCTGGCAGGAACGGTGCTCTTGAAAGTAACCGGTATTGTTTGGGCATGGAGGGGCAGGGTGCCCAAGAGCATCCAAAGCAGAATCAGCTTTTTCATGGTCAGTTAAAAATAAAAGTGGTGAGACCTCCCCGCGCACCGGGCGCGAGTTGTGTGACAGCATCGTTCTGGTAATAGTAGTTGCAGCCCTCCGGCGGGCATGGCCAGCGATTAAGCGTATCGAGCCCGATTTTCGTTGCCATCTTCACAACCCTGCCAGGGCTACTCGATTGCCACGGCTCATTAGTCAAATTCGTTCCGGTTTTGAGCCATTTGCTCCCGATGAAATAGGACCATTCGTAACCGGCGGGCAGACTTACCGTTCCGATATCACTCAGTAACCAGCTCCCGGGGTTGGCAGGATCGGCGACAATCGACAACGTGAGGATTTCAGGAAAACCGCTGGAAGAAATCTTGGGTACCAATGCCGGTGCCGCGCAATTGGCTGCCTGCCCCACCGTGAATGCCTGAGATTGCCCGCTCGTGCAGGTACCATTACCACTGAAAGCTGTATAAGTTCCCGCATTAACGGTTGTCAAGGAAGTACCGCTCCCTACCCCAGATCCATTCAGCAGCCAGCTCACATTATCCGAGTAACCCGAGGCGGTGAGTACTACTTGTTGACTGGTTGCCGGACACACATTCGTTCCGGCGGTTTGCACAATAGTAGGTGTGATGCAGGTCGTCGCGCAACCGGTAATGGATAAACCTACGAAATTACTCGGTCCTGCATGTGCCCCAATGCCCGAATACTGGCCGTGCCATGAGGCATTCACCGTTCCGTCGATGGCGTATTGCCAGCCCATATTAGCCACATTCGGGTCAGAACCGAAGGTCGTCCCTGAAAGTTTAGTGGCCCCGCTGTAAAATTCGATCTCTCGCAGTTCGCCATAGCCGGTCGGGCTGGCCGCATAGCGCACATGCTGGTACGGCGTCGCATTCGGGAAAGTAAATTCCTGCCAACTGCCTGTTGCATTCACGCCGATTGTATAAATGTCCGTCCAGCCCGAACCGTTGTTGGAACCCTGGATCTTCGCCCCATTGAGCCGGTTGAAATCCGCCGTGCGCCAATGCAGCCTTACCTTGCTCAAAACAGGGCACATCTGACCTTCTCCTGTGACGCAAATCTTGTCCTGACGGCAACTCCCGCCACCGGTACCGGCTATTTTCAGGGTCGATGCGCCCGCGTTCAGGCTCACGGCGAAAGTATAATCGGTATAGGCGATGTTCCAGGAACCGGAATTCGGCAGTGAAATACTCTGCGCATTACCACCGTTGACCGTCACACTCACTATCGGCGATGCCGAGGAGTAATAGCGCAAAGTAACCTGGTAAGGCCCCGCCGACGGCACATTCACCGTGTAGTCGACAAAGTGGTTGTACTGGTTCTCCGCGCCGCGCGTCTGGCCGTTCGAGGCATTGGGGTCGCTGGTAATAGGTCCATTGGCGCCGGACATCAGTTCTGCTTCGAGACATTGATTGAAAGCGTGGGTCGCAGCCTGCCTCGCTGCTGTTTCCACGTCATGAACTGCTATGGATAGTTCTCCGCGGTAAAGAAACCGATCGATTTCGGCCGAGTACTTTGTTCCACGCAGCAGCATGAACTTTCCGGCAGGCGGCTTCGATACAAACTTACCGGTAAGCTTGTACGTGATGCTCTCTCCCGGCCGCAGCAGTTTCCCGGAGACCGCATGATAATAGTTACCAGCCGTTTGCACAAAGCCATCGGGGGACACGACTTTCAATACAAACTCGCCGTTCAACGACACCGGGAACAACCGGAGGTCCGAAAAGTCACGCATCGTACACTGAATGTCGATCGAAAACTCCTCGCCCACCTTCACCACGGATTTATCCGCAATCATCGAAAACAAAACCGGATCTAAATCCGCTTCATTTTCACTTTTCAGACCATTTGCAAACAAGTGATTTGCACCTAGCAAAAGCAACCAGGTCAGAACGTATCCGACGTAAGTAATATTAGTGTGCATAACAAAATTAGTAAAGTAGTTTCAGTAAAACTATATCTACTATTTCACTTCACCTATTTCATTTACCCATCAAAACTTTACACCAAACCCCTCAATTATTGAGGGGTTTTTATTTTTAATAAAACAAATAACTTTGCCGTTCATCTGGCCACGCATTGCATTGACGGCGATTAAAAACCCTTTTCGAATTACCATTATCAACACGCTATTCATGACCCCTGTATCAGAAAATGCTTCCATACTATTGGTCGATGACTACCAGTCGATCAACCAAAGATTACTCCAACTCACCGACCGCGAATGGGACGTCCTTTCCTTCATCACGGATGGCCTTACGACCGCCGAAATAGCCGAATGTCTTGTCATTGAGCCCAAAAGCATTGAAAATTATAAGCGAAGGATCAGCAAAAAGCTGAAAATCGAAGGCCGCAGCAACCTCATCAGGTTCTGTATTGTTAACCGGGATTACCTGCGAAAACTTTACATATTGGCTCGCAAATAGCTGATTGAAAATTTACGTTTTCAATCAGCTATTTACCGGCTGATAATTCAAATATGTTATACACACATTATTTTTTAATTAAATGCGAAATAAAACGCTTTATATCGTTTCAATTATTTATTTATTAATACCCAATATTATCTACTATTTATATTGGACAAAAGCCGCATTTTCACTAACAGGAATCGCACTATTAATTCACCTTCTCCATAAAAGTATATTGCAAGAAATTGCATTCCCGAAACATATTATTCATATCAAAGATATCTGTATTGCGCTGAGTCTGGCGGTGGCTCTGACACTCGCTTCCGGCGTTACCGGCTTCGCATTTCAAACCATGGACCACTGGTGCCACAATGCGAAGTTCCAGGAACTTCTTCAAAACGACTGGCCGCTCCGCTTTCCGGCCAACCGCCCGGTTATGGCTTATTACTTCGGGTACTATCTGGTACCGGCCGCCTTTTCCAGGCTGATTGGCGATATTTCCCAGGCTGCAATTCTGGTCTGGACCAGCGTTGGGATCGCATTGGGACTGCTGTGGATTTGCACATCGCTGGATCGGAAATGGTGGGCAACATTGCTCGTGTTGTGCGTGGGCGACTTTCCGAGGATCTTTAAAGGCGTCGCTTCGCATGCGTCCATTCAATTGTACAGGTACGAGGAAATCGGCGTCGAGCACTGGTCGAATCTTGAGAATCTATTCTGGGCCCCAAACCAATTTATTCCCTCGATCATGCTCGGCGGAATGCTTTTTCACATGATCCGCCACCGGTTGGACTATGCATTGCTTTGCTTCCCAACGGTGCTGGCGCTTTGGTGGGCCGCCTTTCCCGCATTGATTGTGGGCCTGATCACCGCACTTCTGTTGATTTTCCAATGGATCCGATGGGGCATTACTTTTCGAAGGCTATTCCAGCAGATTTTCTTGCCTTCCATCGCAGCGGTGCCTGTGCTGCTGTTGTTTCAATCGCACCCGCACCCACCGGAGAACGGACTGATATGGGAATTTCGGGGTGATATGGGCAATCTGATGCGGGAATACCTGGTGAATACAGTCGCGGATACCCTGCTCTTTGTCTTCGCATACCTGGTATCCCGCCGAGCCGGACTGCAGTCTATCCCCGCACTGCCGTTCTGGACACTAATTGGCATTACATTACTTTTTCCGCTGATCAGGGTCGGGAAAGTGAACGATATGCTGCTGCGCGGCATGATGCCGGTACTGATATTGATCGGTTGTTGTTTACTGTACCCTCTCGCAAGCCAGCCGCTGGCGAAAACTCTTACGATATTGCGGGGTAATACCAATTGTATCATCATCATGCTCGCCCTGGTGCTCCCCGCCGCAGTGGGGATCGGTCGGTTTTACAGAGCGGCGAGGCTCAACCGCATTACAGCCTTGTGGAGTCCGAATACCGGGTTCGTGGCAATCCCCTATGACGCTTATCCCAGCCTGTATGAAACACTCCGGCAACGCTGGTCACAGCAGGAGGCGGACCAGTACCTCGGAAAACCTGGCTCGTTTTACGAAAAGTACATTGCCCCGCCTCCCGCGAAAGACCCTTAAATATGTCTAACGTTTGATAAACTGCTGAGCAGTTCTGACGCCGTCCTGGTTTTCAAAATTCAACAAATAGGTGCCGGTTGGCCAGTCGGCTACATTGATTTCCTCGCTTCTAGACGCTTTCAAGGTTTTCCGGTGCAGAACCTGGCCCTTTGCATTGAAAATCGCCATTGCACCCGTGGCTGCGTTCTTGAATTCGACGCGCAATACCCGGTCGGTCGGGTTCGGGAAAAGCTGCCAGAGCATATTTTTGGCCCCGATCTCGTTGCCAAGGATCGGACTCAAATCAACCGACACAGTTGAATATCCTGACTGTGAAATCTCACTGAACGCCTGTATCCGGTAGGTAAATTTCGCATTGAGCTCGATGTCTTTGTCTTCGAAGGATAACGACTGCCCGTTGAGTGTTTTCAATGTCTCGTAAGGGGCCGAGTCGGATTTTTTGCGTTGCAGCACGTAGCTGGTAGCCGTCTCTATCGCGGGCCAGGTCAATATTACTGAATTGTAAGTGCGGTTAGCCGAGAGCGCAACATTAGGCAGTAGCGTCCCGATGCTGACTTTATCAAAAGAAAATGCGCCCAGACCGCGCTTGTTTAAGAGATAAGGTCCCGTGAAAATACCTATATTTTGTTCGTACGGCCATTGCAAAGGGAGATTGTCGGGATAAAACGAAGGCAGATAACTCAATTTCGTTGCATTGGACGCCTCTTTGAGTGTCAGCGTTACCTGGTTCCCTGTCACTTTTCCGGCAGAGAAGGCTGCTTTCTTTTCATCTCCATCCAGAAAAAAGAAGTTTTTCAGGCTCAATACAAGCGGTTTACCATCCTGTCCTTTGATTATGGTATCAGCAGGCCATCTCAGTTCCTGGCCTTCGTCGAAAATCAGGGTGATTTCCTTTTTCTCCGCATTGGTATAGAATGCCCTTTTGATATCCGGGCTTCGCACATTGTCCGAATCTTTTGAGCCATAAATACGAGGCGCGAAAAAGCGGTACATCCGGCGGCCAAATTCTTCGTAGCCCGACCTGTGATAATGCACACCGTCATAATCGGGTGTTCCAACGGCAGCAAAATGGTCTGTTTTGGGGTAAATGTATTTGGTTCTTCTCAGGAAATCGCGTATCGTGCCTCCCATCGGATTGGGAGTATCATTTCTCAGAACAATGACGTTCGACTGAACGACCACGAACTGGTCGACCTGCGGATAGTCACGTACCCAAAATTTACGCAACTGATCGAATTGGGTGGCATAATTAGGGATATTTTCGAACACCTCCTGCTCGCCGTGCATCCAGATAAACGCCCTGATACGGGCAGGATTAGCAACATTTACCCTTTTACGCAAACTGCCGTAAAGTGAGCTGATACTCATAGAGTCGTTGGAACTGCGGTTACCGAGGAAATCGCTCAGTTTCGCACCGGGCAATGATCCGTTAATCACGCAGGTAGGAATGCTATCTCGTTCTAAAATCTCCTTTTGCATTTCAAGGCCCCACGCCCCCACGTACGTCCACGACCATGCCGCGGCAGTCCAAAGTGTATCGCCAGGTAAAATGGCGGGACTCTGATCGGGTGTGCGGGCGACAGTACGGGCATATTTGCTCGACCAAGCCCCGAAAACAGTTGCAGCTGCATTGGATTGCCCACTGATGACGTAGAAATCGCCTGCTACCACCTCATTACGCCGCACGATCAGCGCCGAGTCGGCCTCGTGGCAAGCGTACACTTCAAAGGAGTAATCAGCCATTTCCGCTTTGATTCTCGGTGTCATGCTGAATGTCCCGGTCGTACCAGCGCCATAAGTGATCGCCGATTTATGGTAGCCCGTCCGCACATTGTTCCGGAACGTTACCACCGACATATGATCCCACCCGGCCAGTTCGATAATGCCGGAAATAGGCACGTCGGCCATATTGTCGTCCGCACGGGCGTACAATTGCATGTCGCGCGGCAGCTTGTTGAAAACCACCGAATAAAAACGCTGGGCACTCGCGCTGCCATACATGCAGCAAAAAAGGATAGAAAGCAGGAAGAATTTGAAGTGTGTAAAGTTCATTTCATTAAAGAGGCTGTTTCTGATGGCTATTAAAATTCTCCGGGCCCTGCTGCGCACAGGCAGACAAATGGCAGATCGATGCCGGGTGATAAATATATCTTTAATATTTCATATTTAATGCCTCCGGTTCGTTGCCAGTGCGGATTTCGGAAGGAAGCCAATGCTCGTCGTACATCGCCAGGAACCACAAAACCATGATCATCGGCAGGGAATATTTGTCCCAGGACAGTTGAGCCTTGCCCAGCAAGAGGATATTCAACAGGAAAACCCAGGTAGCGAGATTAAACCGGGGAGATACAAAACGGACCAGCGTAACCAGCATGAGCACCCCGAAAACCAGCTGTTTCAGCAATCCGCTAATGCCAATTTTCATCAATAATTCATCTACATACCCTAAATACGGCCAGGTAAAATAGGGATTATAAGCCTGCTTGGCAGGGAAAAAGGCAACAATCGCGGCAATTATTACCAGAAAACCGGCGAACATCACCGGATGCTTTCGTGGATATTCCAAAAAATGCGAAAAGCGGCGTGTTACCAATGTTTCCGGAAGAATGTAGTACACCGCTACCACCACCGAGGCGTACATCAAGTAGCCAAAATTGTAGTTTACCAGCTTATCCGAGTCATAATGCTGATCGGCCATCACCGACGCGGGCGCGGGCCCATGCCAGATCACCACCCACGGAACGATCGCCAGCACCGCCAGCGCATACCAGATCCAGGCAGGATCGGCAAATACGCCTTTTACCAGAATCACCGGATTAGTACTCCATTTTACATTCTTAAACACCTCATAAGCAAGGATCGCCGCAGGAAAAGCCAGCATATATTGGCGGCAGCAAACCGCCGCGGCCAACGACAGGAATCCCACCCAATGCCATTTGCGCAAATAGGCGATCACCCCACCGAGCGTGAACACCATCGCGAAAATGTCGGTGTAGTAGTAGACACTTACCAGGTAATAATTCGGAAAAATCAGCAGTCCGCCCAGGCAAAGCCAGAAACGCTTCGTGCGCCCGGGGCTGTACCACACAAAAAGCATCAGCAATGCAAAACTCGTAAAAGCCGTGAGCAGGCGGAGGTTCTGGATGTCTTCTCCGAAAACGCGCAATACCCATCCGCCCAGGATGAACGGGATCGGGGTGTTCAGCTCATTGTAAGTTTGAAGCAGGTGTAGTGAGGGGATCGGCTCAGTACTGAACAATACCGCCGTAGGCAGGTAATGGTGTTCGTCCTGGTAAAGGTCAACGGTAAACCGGTCTTTCAGGAAAAAAACGAGGATAAATAATGCGAGCAGGGCAAATGAGGTATATAACTTTTTGCGATGCATAGGATACTATATAAAATTGACTTCCGCGTTGAGCCGGATGCCGAACCGCTCGGCCACCGACGCTTGAATTTTTTCTGCTAATGCCTTGATCTGCGCCCCGGTACCGCCGCCATAATTGACCAATACAAGTGCCTGGCGCGCATGGACACCGATCTCACCCTCCCGATAACCCTTCCAACCAGCCCGTTCGATCAGCCAGCCAGCGGGTACCTTCACCGTTTCGGCATCTACCGGATAACCGGGAACTTCCGGAAAGGTTTCCCGTAATTGTGCGAACTGAGTAACCGGTATCTCTGGATTTTTGAAGAAACTCCCCGCGTTTCCAATCTCCGCCGGATCGGGCAGCTTGCTGCGGCGGATTTGCATAATCGCCTCGCTGATGTCACGGATCGTCGGGTTTTCAGCGCCCATTTCCTGCAATGTTTTTTGCACATCGCCATAAGCCACGTTCAAAACAGGCTTCTTACTGAGCCTGAAAGTTGCACCGGTGATCACATATTGATGTTTCAATGCTTTCTTGAAAATACTTTCACGATAGCCGAATTCGCATTCTGCGTTGCTGAAAATACGTTTTTCACCACTTTCAATATCCACCGCTTCCACCGATTCGATCACACTTTTGATCTCCACCCCGTACGCGCCGATGTTTTGCATAGGCGCCGCACCAACGGTCCCGGGAATGAGCGAAAGGTTTTCCACACCGCCATAGCCATTATCCACGCAATGCATGACGAAATCGTGCCAAACCTCGCCTGCGCCCACTTCGAGCACGACCGTTTCCTCAGTTTCTTCAAGGACTGTAATACCCTTGATACCCGGACGGATCACGAGCGCATCGATATCCTGTGTAAGCAAAATGTTACTTCCTCCACCCAGGATGAATTTCGGAATTTCCTTCCACACAGGATCACGTAAAACGGCCGTTAATTCATCGACGGAGGACACATTTACAAAATACCTGGCATCGGCATCGAGCCCGAATGTATTGAGATGACGAAGCGAAACGTTGGATTGTACTAGCATTGAAATCGGGGATAAACCGGGTAAAGTTAGGTATTACATTCAAAATTAAGTGGTATGGTGATTCATCCAATTTTGATTAAGTTTGTGGGCTCAGTTACAATGGTTCAGGATATGACGCTAAAAAAGAAATTTTTATGGGCTCTGCATCTTGGTATCATTCTGATTTCGGGTTGTGCTAAAACATCGGTTGTGAGCTCCGGTTCCGAGTATAGGGAAGATCTTTCCGCGGTCCGGCCACGCTATGAATATGTAGAACCCGCTGTCGTAACCCGAACGGAACCGGCAACACCCGCTAAAAGCAACAATGTGCCGAAGGCTGATGTAGACAAGCCGCTGTATGTCAACAAGAAACTGGAGTCGGTGCTGGACACACTGGCGAAGCAGAACAAGGCGATCCGCTACATCAATGGTTACCGGATCCAGATTTACGTAGGAAATGTGCGGCAGGAAGCGGATGGTGCGAAGTCCTACATTTACCAGGCCTTTCCGGATTTGAACCCTTACGTTTCGTACACCCAGCCGACCTACCGCGTGAAGGTGGGCGATTTTATGTACCGGAGCGACGCAGAGCATTACCTTGATCTGATCCGTGAACAATATGCTTCCGCCGTGATCCTCGCCGACAGGGTAGATATCAAGCGGAGCCTGATGGTCAACCCGGCTTCCGACCACAATTAATGTAATTACTTATTAACCGGATAACTTTATCCACATATACATACTACCAACAGAATGAAGAAAGCGCTAATTACAGGGATCACCGGCCAGGATGGCTCCTATTTGGCCGAGCTCCTTTTGAGCAAGGGATATGAAGTGCATGGTATCAAACGCCGCAGTTCGTTGTTCAATACCCAGCGGATCGACCATATTTACGAAGACCCGCACGAGAAAAACGTGCGCTTTCACCTTCATTACGGCGACTTGAGCGATTCCACGAATATTATCCGCATCATCCAGGAAGTTCAGCCGGATGAAATATACAACCTGGGTGCGATGTCGCACGTTCAGGTGAGTTTCGAAGAACCTGAATACACCGCCAACGTAGACGGTATCGGAACGCTCCGCATCCTCGAAGCAGTCCGTTTGCTGGGGTTAACCCAAAAAACCAAAATTTACCAGGCTTCGACTTCCGAATTGTACGGGTTGGTGCAGGAAGTACCGCAGTCGGAGCGCACGCCATTCTACCCGCGCTCGCCTTACGCGGTTGCGAAGCTGTACGGCTACTGGATCACTGTCAACTACCGCGAAGCATATAATATGTTCGCAGTGAACGGTATCCTCTTCAACCACGAGTCGCCATTACGCGGCGAAACTTTCGTGACCCGTAAAATCACCCGCGCGGTGGCACGTATCGCATTGGGCTTACAGGATAAAGTATACCTCGGTAACCTCGACGCACAGCGTGACTGGGGCCATGCGAAAGACTTCGTAGAAGCCATGTGGCTCATCCTCCAACAGGAAACCCCTGAGGACTTCGTGATCGCAACCGGCGTTACCACCCGTATCCGCGAGTTTGTGAGAATGGCATTTGCAGAAGTGGGCATTGAGGTTGAATTCTCCGGTGCAGGCGTGGACGAAATCGCGAAAGTAGTCAAATGCAATAATCCTGAATTCCAGATCGAAATCGGTAAGGAAGTCGTGGCTGTTGACCCGCGTTATTTCCGCCCTACCGAAGTAGAACTGCTGATCGGCGATCCTACGAAGTCAATGGAAAAGCTGGGCTGGAAACCGAAATACGACCTGAAAGCGCTCGTAAACGACATGGTTGCTGCGGACGTTGAGTTGTTCCGCAAGGACCGTTTGCTGGAAAGCAGCGGCCACCGCGTTCCCAACTATTACGAATAAGATTTATGCAAAAAATAAAACCCCCGCAGAGCCATTTCTACGGGGGTTTCTTTTTATACTAATAATTTAAATAGCAGGTCCTTTTTGCACGGATTTGGCAACTTTGATCAAATCCTGAGGTTGCTGATAGCCCAGTAGCTGTTTCACCACCTTACCCTTTCCATTGATGAAGAACAACGTCGGGTAACCTTCGATCGGGTATCTTTTTGCCAGTGAAGGACCTTCGCCAGCCTCCATATCGATCTTCACGTTGATGAAGTTTCCATTGAAAGTTGCTGCTACGTCGTCGCGTGTGAAAACGTTCTTTTGCAGCATTTTACACGGGCCGCACCACGTAGTGTACGCGTCCAGGAAGATCAGTTTGTTCTCTTTTTTGGCCTGTTTAAGAATTTCCGACCATTTACCTTCCGTAAACTGGATTCCCTTGTCGGCACTTTTTGCTGCCTTTTTATCTCCTTCCCCGGCCACTGCCACCGACATGGCCAGCATCAGCGCCATGATCGCGAAACCGAGATTTTTAAGATTTTTCATTTGAATAATAAGATTTTTGATTTGCGTATACCATAACGAAAATACGCCTTTGTTTTATTTTACACAATTATGGACTGCGAGCCTATCCGGCATCTTTTGCGGATAAGAAGCTCAAAAAGGGTAACTTCGCAACTTCATTAACACCAGAATACCATGAAAGTTCAGGAAGCCAAGTATGTGATGAGCAACTCCGATTACCAGAAGTGCCCGGAGCCCGTCCTTCCCGAATATGCATTTATCGGACGTTCCAATGTGGGTAAATCGTCGCTTATCAACATGCTGACCGGCAAAAAAGCATTGGCCAAAACCTCGCAGCAACCGGGAAAAACGCAGATGATCAACCATTTTATCATCGACAACGCCTGGTATCTGGTCGATTTGCCCGGGTATGGTTATGCCAAAGTGAGTAAAGTGGAACGCGACAAGTGGGAAAAAATGATCCACGATTATCTGTATTACCGAGAAAACCTCATTTGCACCTTCGTACTGGTGGACGTCCGCCATAGTGCCATGGCCGTCGATCTCGAATTTATGGCCGCATTGGGCGAAGCCGGCATTCCGTTTGAAATTATATTCACCAAAGCCGACAAGCTCAAGCCCGGCCAGGTAGCCGCCCAGGTAGAAGCCTATAAACGTAAAATGAGCGAAATGTGGGAAGAAGTGCCTGAAATGTATGTGACTTCGGCAGAGAAAAATGAGGGCCGGGAGCCCATACTGGCGACAATAGAAACTTATAATCAGTCGTTTGTGAAGACAAAATAGGATATAGGTTGTTTCCCGGGCAATCTTTCCGTTATTTTGCGCAAAATTTCAATTGCCGCATCCAACATTAACATCAAGATATAACCATAGTAAGAAAGGATGAGTGAAAAAGTAGAGTCAACAGGAATGGATTTGTTGAAAGAAGTAGCCAATGTATCCGGCAAGCCAGGGTTGTTCCGCATTCTGAAACCAAGCCGTGCGGGCGTAATCGTAGAAAGCCTGGACGGGAAACGTGAAAAAACGCTCATCGGGCCAACTGCGCGCGTATCCGTTTTGAAAGACGTTTCGATCTTTACAGACGGTGCAGAAGAATCTGTTGCCCTGTCGGACGTGTTCCTGAAAATCCGTGAAATCCACGGCGAAGAGGTTACATTGTCAGCCAAAACTTCATCAGACAAAGAACTCATCGAGTTTCTTGCTGAGGTACTTCCTGAGTTCGACCGCTCGAAAGTGTATGTATCGGACATCAAGAAAGTCATTTCCTGGTACAACCTGCTTTCGAAATACATCCCCGAAGCATTTGTAGCAACCGAAGGCGAAGCGGAAGTAGCAGAACCGGTAGCAGAAGTTTCTGCGCAAGAAGAAGTGAAAGAAGCACCTGCGAAAAAGGCTGCCAAAAAAGAAAAAAGCAAAGCTTAAAAAGCAACCGATATCATGTGGAACCCTGCCTTTCCGGTGGGGTTTTTCCTTTTTATGGATAATCTCTCTTCCTATATCGATCACACGCTGCTCTCGGCCACGGCCAGCGAAACTAATATCCGCAAGCTTTGCGAAGAAGCCTGGATACACCAGTTCAAAGCGGTATGTGTAGCGCCTGTTTACGTGCCATATGTCGTCGAAATGCTAGAATTTTGTCCTGTAAAAATTGAAATTGCGACGGTAGTGGGCTTTCCGATGGGTTATTCTACCACTGCGACCAAGATTGCCGAGGCTAGTGAAGCATTGCAAAACGGGGTTACGGAACTGGATGTGGTGATGAATTTGTCGCAATTCAAATCGATGGCTTATCTGAGCATTCGTGAGGAATTGAAGCAACTCGCCGACTTGGCGCATGCGCAGAATGCATTGCTGAAAGTAATTATCGAAACCGCCGCCCTCGATTCATTCGACCTGTATACGGCTTGCGAAATCTGCGCGGAGGCAAATGCCGATTTTGTCAAAACATCGACAGGCTTTGGTCCCGGTGGTGCGGATGTAGAAACGGTCCGTAAAATGCGGTCGATTTTACCTGCTGAGGTGAAGATCAAGGCTTCGGGCGGGATCAAAACGTACGAACAGGCCATTGCCATGATCGAAGCCGGTGCCGAACGGATCGGAACCTCGTCAGGCGTTGCAATCGTAACCCGCGCATGAAACGCGTGCTGCTTCTCAGTACAGTTCACCCGTCGACAGACTCGCGCATTATGTACAAGATCGCGCCCTCGCTCCAAGGTTATTACGAGGTATTTTGTGCGCTACCTGATCTTCGAAACGGCTTGAGAGATAAGCAGCATTTGATCGAACTGCCGAAATTCAGATGGTTGTTGCCGAGAATCCTGTTTGCACACCCTGTTGCGTTGTTCAAATGCTTACGGCTAAGGCCGGATATCGTCCACATTTTTGTGCCGGAGCTGATTCCCATAGCATTGCTTTTCCAATGGGCAGGAGCCAAAGTGGTGTATGAGGTACAAGAAAACCTGTTCAAGAAGTTTGCGATCAAACGGTACAACAACAGTCCGGTTTTCAAAAGGTTATTCCGGTTTTTCGACAAACTGGCTCGCCAGAACTTCCACTGCGTCTTTACGGACGATGCCTATCTGGAAGAATACCGCAACCTGGCAAAGCCATTCGCTGTGGTCCATAATTATGTATCGCTGCCTGTAATGGATGCGCACACGCATGAGGGCGCGCTTGCGCATAAGCCCGAGATTTTTTACCTGGGCGTTGTGTCCATGGAGCGCTGCCTCGATACGATGGTCCATGCCTTGGCGCTCTTGAAAAGCAGTCATCCTGACTGCCATTTACACCTTTTCGGCCCCGTGCGGGTGGACAAAGCGGAGCTCGAAGCGATAGCCGGCTATCCCGAGGTAAGGAACAATATCACCTTCCATGGTTATACCGATCAGAAAGCGGCGTTACGGTATGCGCGGCGATCGGCAGCCGGCATTGCACTGCTGAAACCCGTGGCCGATTACCCGGAGTCGTTCCCGACAAAACTGTTCGAATACATGGCATTGCAATTGCCAGTTGTCACATCCGATTTCCCGGCTTACCGGCAGATCGTGGAAGGTTCAAAATGCGGATTCTGTATTTCTCCCTACAATGCCCAAATGCTGCGCCAAGCATTGGAATGCTGCATTATCGACAATTCTCTCAGACAGCAAATGGGTAGGAACGGCAGAAAAGCCGCGGAAGCACATTACAACTGGGCTTCGGAAGAAGCCAAACTTTTGTCATTTTATAACGACATTTTTAATTCCTAACCATCTAATTTACAGATGCAGGCATTATAATTTTATAAATTTACTATTGAATTGTTCAAATATGGAGTGCTACGATTTCTACGAAATATTTAACTTTCGGAATCGAAAAGAATTGTAGCTTGCGAAGTCAACTTCTCAATCATGTATATTAATACGGTTAGTCATTATCTGCCAAGCGAAGTTATTGGTAATGAATATTTTACAAATCTCAACAACCTATCTAACGAGTGGATAACGGAAAGAACGGGAATCTCAGAAAGACGTAAAGCATCAGCAGACGAAAACACATCGACCATGGCCATGAAGGCGGTCGAAACATTGCTCGAAAATATCCCATACAGTAAAAACGAGATAGATCTGATCGTAGGAGCGACTTATACGCCTTACGACACGATCGTCACATTGGCTCACGCGGTACAGCACCAGCTTCAAATCCCCGACATTCCGGTCGTAAGTATTTCATCCGCCTGCTCGTCGTTGCTCAACGCCATCGAGATCGTCGAAGGGTACTTTGCCATGGGTAAGGCTTCGAAGGCATTGGTGGTCGTTTCCGACCATAACACAGCCTATTACAATGAAATGGACACCGTTTCCGGGCATTTGTGGGGCGATGGTGCTTCTGCATTGCTGATTTCCAAAGAGCGGCAGACGGAAGGCGATATGCAGATCAAAAAGCTCATCACCGGCGGTGCGGCCACCAGCGGAAAAGCCATCGAGGCGGTAGTACTCCGGCCCAACGACCGGGGAGTGGTGATGCCTTTCGGGCGCGATGTGTTCCAGAATGCCTGCGTATACATGCCCAAAGTGAGCCAGCAGGTGTTGCAGGAATGCGGCCTGACGATCAACGATCTCGACTACCTGATTCCCCACCAGGCCAACCACCGCATTAGCCTTAACGTGATCAACACGCTGGGTATCCCCGCCGAAAAACTGATTTCGAACATTCAGTACCTCGGTAACACAGGTTGCGCCGGTTGCGCGATCGCGCTTTCCGAGAACAAGGATAAATTTAAAATAGGTGAAAATATCGTGATTACGGTATTTGGCGGCGGCTATTCGTACGGCGCCATGCTGCTGACCGTGTAGTACCCCTTTATTCAGACCATAAAAAAGCCTTCCAATCACCGCGATCGGAAGGCTTTTTCTATATTTTGGAATGCTTAGTTCACATCCGGTTCAGTATTGTACGAGGCCGGTTTCCACACATTATTTTCAGGATTGATATCCGGAAGGTTATGATCAGGATCGATCGTTACCGAACGGATCGGCCCTTGCGTAGCCGCTTTGAACGTCCAGGCACCGCCACGCTGCCAGATTTCAACAGGCAATTCAACGCGCGTTTTTTTGCCGCTTACTTCTTCGATATCCACTTTCACCGGCATTGCCAGCTGATCGAGGTTTTCGATCGTGATGTAAGAGCCTTTTTGCGGGTTTTGTTCTACATAAGCTACTTCCTTCACCGATTGGTCGAGTTTATAGTTCTCGAAGAACCAGCCCTTCCAGAACCAGCCCAGGTCTTCCCCTGCAGCGTCTTCGATAGTACGGAAGAAATCGTAAGGTGTGGGATGCTTGAATGCCCAGCGCTGTACGTAAATCTTGAATGCATAGTCGAAGCGCTCCTTGCCGAGGATCTGCTCACGAAGCATTTTCAGGCCTAATGCCGGTTTGTAATACGCTTCCCAACCCAGATTCACAGCTTGAACTACATCCGGAATGGTCATGATCGGATCCGCTTTCGGGCGGAAGATCATCGGCGCCAGGCGGTGCATATCGTTCATCTGGTTTGTTTTGTACTCGCCATTGTTGAAGTTATCGCCTGACAGGAAGTTGATAAATGTGTTGAACCCTTCGTCCATCCACGCGTATTTGCGCTCGTTATTACCCACGATCATCGGGAACCAGTTGTGGCCGAACTCGTGGTCGGTTACGCCCCAAAGGTCCTCTTTACGGCTCTTGCTGCTGCAAAAAACAATTCCCGGATATTCCATACCGCCCACGATACCGGCCACGTTGGTAGCCACCGGGTAGGTATATTCATGCACATAATTGGAATAGAATTCGATACAGCCCTTCACGTACTCGGTCGAACGGCCCCAGCCATCCAGTCCGCCATCCTCAGCCGGGTATACCGACTGCGCCAACGCGGTTTTGCCTTTCGGCAGGTTCATGCGCGCTGCATCCCACACAAATGCCTTGGAAGTAGCCCATGCAATGTCGCGCGCCTGCACGCAACGGAAGCGCCAGGTCAGGGTACCCGACTGTTTGGGTCTTGTGTTCGGGTTGGTAACTTCTTCTGCGCTGCGGATTACAACGGTCTGGTCGCTTTTGGCGGCGTCAGCGAGTCTTTTACGCTGCTCGGCCGTCAGTACTTCGTTCGGGTTGAGCAATTCTCCCGATCCTACTACGATGTGGTCCCAGGGAACAGTCACGTTATATTCAAAGTCACCATATTCGAGGTAAAACTCTCCGGCGCCCAGGTAAGGCAGCAGGTTCCAGCCTTCGATATCGTCAAAAACCGCGACCCGTGGATACCATTGCGCCATTTCGTACACGATACCATTCTTCGTTTCCAGCGTTCCCATGCGGTCGGAGCCATACTCAGGGATTTTAAATGAATAGGCGAGCTTGATCCTGATCACGTCGCCATTTCCTTTCACCGGCGTTTTGAGGCGGATTTGCATGCGGGTGTCGGTAATTTTGTACTCGGCATCCACAAATGCGCCCTTGCCTTGCTGTATTGTTACGGATTTAATGGAATCACCGCCATCAAATCCCATATTGCCGAAACGGCCGCCGCTAACCGGCGTCGTTTGTGCACCTCTCGAATGGCTGCCAAATGCATTCTGATCGAGTTGCAGCCAGAGGAATTCCAGATTTTCAGGACTGTTATTTTTATAGGTAAGCTCCACTTCCCCGCTCACGGTACCTTTCTCCTCTTCGAGCGCCACGTTGATTTTGTAATCAGCACGGTTCTGCCAGTATTTGGGGCCGGGGGCGCCGCTTCCCGTCCGGTATTCATTGCCCGGCTGGAAGTTGAAAAGCGGATGAAAAAGGACATGAGCATCATATTTCACCTTCTCCGCCTCCTGTGCGATAGTGTTGTTGAAGAAGCCCAGACTGCTCATCGCAATGACGCCCAGACGAAATATTGAAATTTTCATTATAATGGTTAAAAATTAGAAATATTGGGTTGTAAACGAGCAATATACACCTTTTCACCTGTTTTAGGTGAAAAAGTTTCATTTTAGCGACGGACAACGCCGTTTGTCTGCCGACGTCAATTTTTCATTCCAATGCGCCAGCGACTGTCAGTTGAAACATATACCAAAGGCATCCTCTTGGGCGACCGCACCACGCTCAGCCGCTCGATCACGATCATCGAAAGCAGCCTGCCCGAAGACCGTTTATTAGCCTCTCAAATCCTCCAAAATGTCCTGCCGCATACTGGGAAATCCATCCGCATTGGTATTACCGGGGTACCCGGCGTAGGGAAAAGCACATTCATCGAGGCATTTGGCAACTACCTTACTTCGCTGGGCAAACGGGTGGCCGTGCTGGCAGTCGACCCGAGCAGCAAGCAGTCGGGGGGGAGCATCTTGGGGGATAAAACTCGGATGGAAAAACTCGCGCGTGACCCGCATGCGTACATTCGCCCCACGCCTGCGAACGCGACGCTCGGGGGCGTCGCACGGCATACGCGTGAAGCGATCCTGCTCTGTGAGGCGGCGGGCTACGATATTATCTTGGTCGAAACCGTAGGCGTTGGCCAATCGGAAACCCTGGTGAAGGGTATGACCGACTTTTTCCTGTTGCTCATGCTTGCAGGCGCGGGCGACGAGTTGCAGGGCATTAAAAAAGGCATTATGGAGATGGTAGACGCCGTAGCAGTCAACAAGGCCGATCATGGCAACGAGCAGGCTGTTGCGAAAGCAGTTACGGAATACCGGCAGGCATTACACCTCTTTCCAGAAACTGCTTCCAAAGTGCCCGTTCAGGTAGTGGCGTGTTCGGCATTGGAAGGAACCGGTATGGGGCTCATTTGGAAACTGATCTCAGATTACCATACACAAACTTCTGAAAGCGGCTTTTTTGAGCATAACAGGGAGTTTCAGCGCGTGGAATGGCTCCACGAACAAATCCGGCAGTCGTTGGAAGACCGGTTTTATAAAAATGAACTGGTAAAAAAACACAGTATCTCGGCGGACCAGGCTGTGCGAAGCGGAGAAAAGTTACCCGATGAAGCGGCCGCAGACCTGATCAATCTGTTTCTTTCTTCCGAACAACCCCCAAAATTTTCTGCTAAGTCATAAAACTTCCCGGCAAAAGGCATTTTTCACTAAGTTTGAGCGTTAAAACTAACGCGAATCAACTCTATTGATTTTAACTTTTAAGTTCTCAACTATGAAAAAAACCTACGCCCTCAGCAAAGCCTCCTTGCTAGCCATGTTCATGATCCTTTCGGTCGTTTTTGCTTGTAAAGATGATGACGATGAACCGACACCACCCGCAAACAATGACCCGATCGTAGCATCATGGCAACTTACTGCCGTTGCAGCTGCTCCCGGATCTACACTGCCGATTGACCCAGTTACATTCGTACAATGTATATACAGTTTGAAATTGACTTTCAAGGCTGACAATACCGTTGCAACGGCCGATTGCCCAACCGCTGTGACGCTCATTAATTCGGTTATACCCATCAGTGGAGCCAAATGGGAGGTTAAGGACGGCAATTTGATCCTGAAAGACGCTTCCAATAATTCCAAATCTTTCAAATACACGCTGAACGGCTCAGATTTGCAAGTTTCCGTTGACGATGCTGCCGTTATTCCTGGCTCAGCGGCTATTGATGTCGTGCTGAAATTCAAAAAGGTATAAACATTCTCAAAAGTGTTATTAAGCAAAAGAGCCGGGCTTCTCAGTCCGGCTCTTTTGCTACCCGCTTGTGTGATCGCAAACGATCAGCCATTTCCCTTTGATTTTCTTGAACAAAAGCGTGTAATGGCCTTCCAGGTCGCCTTTTTCAGGCCGCGTTAAATGAAATTTCCCCACTACAAAAGCCACATCGCGGCCGGGGAATGAAAAGTTGAGGAAGGTAAATTTCAATGTACCCATCGTCGCGCGGTCGGGGTAGCGCTTGAGATAACCTTCATAAGTAGGCTTGTAGCCGTAGGTAATACCCGTCTTTCCGACGAACATCAGCGAATCGGATTCCCAGTAGCCGTTCATGAACGATTGAATATCTCCCTTGTTCCAATCCGCCTCCTGCCGTTTCAGAATGCCGAGGATCTCATCTTTGTCGCGCGGCGACTGTGCCTCTGCCGTCAACGCAACGCCGATCAGAATGAGGGTAAAAAGCCAGTTTCTCATATTTTTTATGGATTTTTGTAATGCAATTGACGATTCTAAATATAACGGAAAGATCGGCGCCCCAGGAAGCACGTGGCCGAAATATCATTGATCCAGCAGGTATGAGCAAGTTCGACAGCATTTTCAAAAAAATCGACCGCCAGAAATACCCTTTCGTGGATGGTCTTTACTACCTGTTCATCATTGTTTTTATCCTTATTCTGTTCCTATTTTTTGCCTGACCAGTGACCCATCCTTATTTATTTATACTGAATCCCAACTCGGGCACGTCCATCGGCAAGAACAGCGCGGCTGTGCGGGAGCGAATCCACTCCGTCGCGAAAAAGAATGCCGGTTCTGCCCAAATCCTGTTCACAGAGGAGCCTGCGCACGCGACCGAGCTCGTACGTGAGCATATGCACACGGAAAAATGGAAGGCCATCGTGGCGGTCGGTGGTGACGGTACGGTGAACGAGATCGCGAAGCCATTGGTGGACACCAACATCCCGATAGGTATCCTGCCGCTCGGCTCGGGAAATGGCCTCGCAAGGCACCTGGGACTTCCGCTAACGCTGGACGCGGCCCTGAAACGACTCTTCGAGGGTAACCCCTCTACGATCGACAGCGCCGAATTGAATGGTATACCCTTCTTCTGTACCGCAGGAATGGGTTTCGACGCCTACGTGGGGCATTTGTTCAGCCAGCAAAAAGCACGCGGTCTGATGACCTATGTGAATGTTTCTTTCAAAGCCTACTGGTCCTATAAACCGCAATCGTTCCGGCTCGACGGTGTGGAAAAGCAGGCATTTTCGCTTTCCTTTGCCAACGCGGGCCAATTTGGGAATAATGCCTGGGTAGCACCGCAGGCCAGCTTGCAGGATGGCCTGCTCGATGTATGCACGATCAGCCCATTCCCGCAATGGTACGGCACGGCGCTCGCTTATGGATTGTTTACCAAACAGTTGAAACAATCGACCTACATCGACTACCGGCGCGCGACACAGGCCGTGGTCGAAACCGATGTGCCTCCGATGATCCATTACGATGGAGAGCCATTGCAGCTGGATACTACACGAATAGAGGTTAAAATAAAGCCGGGAAGCCTGAATGTGATCATCTGACTTCCCCCAAACGCTGAAAATATGTCAAAGAAAAACCGCTCCGGCATTGTGTATTCTACCAACCCGGAGTTTGAATATAACGATCAGGAAGACGAGGCCGAAACGCTGGCCCCGCAGCAGCAAGATCTCCGCATCTGGCTCGATCGCAAAGGCGGCGGCAAGGTGATTACCGTCGTGAAAGGATTTGTCGGGACAAATACCGACCTGGAAGCGCTCGGCAAGCAACTGAAAGGCCTCTGTGGCAGCGGCGGTACCGTAAAAGATGGCGAAGTGCAAATCCAGGGCGACCACCGCGACAAAGTCATTGCGTGGCTCACAAGCAAAAACTATAAAGCCAAAAAAGCCGGAGGGTAGCTCCGGCTTGAATTATAATGTCTTAGTGGTATCGATTTCCGTCGGTGCGGGCACTGACGATGCCGGGGGTGTTGCTGATTTCGTCGGCCCGAGCACTTCCACGTCGGTGACGAAGAACTTCGTATCGCCGTTCCAGGGGAGTTTGAAAAACTTCTCTTCGTAGGTTAATGAAACCCTATGGCCGTTTTTGATCGCCTCTTCGAGCTTTCCAATAGCGTCCTTGTTCTTGCCGCTTACGGAGAACACCCACTGCGAGGAATTCATGGTACCGTCGCCTTCGAACAGGCCACCCATTCTCAGCTCACCTTCGTAGGTTTTGAATAAATAGCCCCGGTTGCTGAGCCTCGTCACATATCCTCCCCGTTTTCCTTCACTGTAATATCCAAAAGTGATATAATATAGAATCCCGAATACGATAGCCAGAAATACGGCGAAAATGACCCATTTACGCATAACAGTCGATCAGTGTTGGTGATAGAAGCGAACTTCGCAAAACAGTTTGATTTTTCCTAGTTATTATTTAGCCCGGATCGCGATCACCGGATCCATACGCGCTGCGAGCATGGCGGGTACGATGCCCGAAAGCACGCCGATAATGCTCGACACGCCTAGTCCCAAAAGCACATTGCGCGGCAAAAGCAGTATTTCCAGCGAACCCAGTTTCAGGAATGATAGCAGGTATACCAGGAATATTCCTACCAGCCCCCCGACCAGGCTCAGCATCACCGCCTCGAACAGGAATTGAAATAATATGGAATAATTTTTGGCCCCCAGCGATTTCTGGATCCCGATCAGATTGGTCCTTTCTTTGACAGACACGAACATGATATTGGCAATCCCGAAACCACCCACCAGAATCGAAAAGCTGCCGATTACCCAACCCGCCACCGTGAGTACCGCGAACAGACCGGAAATCGCAACGGCTGCCGCTTCGGGCCGGTTTAATGAGAAGTTGTTGCCATCGCGCGGCTTGATTCCCCGTTTGGTACGCATCAGGCCCACAATCTCGGCTTCCACTTCTTTCATGCCCACATCTTCGGGGAAGCCCTTCACCACAATATCGGCACTTCGCCTGCCCGATTGGAATAGTTTGGAGAAGGAGGAAAACGGAATCAGGCAGATCTTATCGGGGCTACCACCAAAATCGACCAGGCTCTCTCCCTCTTTCTTCCGCACGCCGATAATCGTAAACTTATGCCCCGCCAGTTTGAATGGTTTCCCGACGGGATCCTGGCCCGGAAAGAGCGATTCCGCAATGTCCGCACCAACAATGGCAACATTTCGGGCATTATTGGTTTCGAGCGGAATGAAGTAGCGGCCGTTCTGGACTGGAATGTCAGATATAAGATTGTACTCGAAAGACACGCCCTGAATTATTGCATTAATGCTGTTCGAACCATTTTTTAGCACGGTATTACCCCTGAAATCCATTATTGCCACGGCACTGGCACTTTCCAGGTTATCGTACAGGTATTTATATTCGGAATAATTCGGCTCGGGCCATTGGAAGTACTTCCACCATTGGTATTCACCGCCGAAGCCCCAGGGCCATTTTTGTACATAAATCACTTTGTCGCCGATGAAGCTCAGGCTATCGCGGATACTCTTTTCAAGCGAATCCACGATTGTAAAAACGGCGACGATCGCGAATATGCCGACCGTTACGCCAAGAAGCGAAAGAATAGTGCGGGTAACATTGGTTTTAAGCGCTCCCCATGCAAACCGGAAACTCTCCCAGACCTGTCGTAAAAACTTCATCATGACGTTACGGACAATTTGAATTCAAAAGTTAGCGCATCGCCCCAATGCATCGAAATAAATTGTTATAAAAGGTAAGAAAAAGGGTTCGATTTAATAAATTACAACATTAACCTGACACTCCTATATGAAATTACGCTACTCGCTAATCCTGCTCGCCGGCTCACTATCCGGCATTTCTTTCGCCCAAAAACCTGTACAGGAATCTACCGGCTTCTACCAGTTTCTCTCCGACGATCCTAATCAAAAGCCATTTTTCAGCGATCGCAAAGGCGTCTTCGCGCAAAATGGGATGGTCGCATCGGCACATCCGGTGGCGTCTCAGGCAGGTGTGGATATTTTGAAATCCGGAGGCAACGCGGTAGATGCCGCGGTGGCCGTGCAGTTTGCGCAGGCGGTCGTACATCCCTCGGCGGGTAATATCGGCGGCGGCGGATTTCTGGTTTTGCGGGATAAGGAAGGCAAAAGTTACAGCATCGATTTCCGCGAAAAAGCGCCCGGCAAAGGGCACGCGGATATGTACCTTGACAAGGACGGCAATATCATTCCCAAATCCAGCACGCTGGGCCGCCTGGCTTCCGGCGTGCCGGGATCTGTGGATGGCATGGTACAAGCTCACGCGAAATATGGCAAACTAAGCTGGAAACAGGTATTACAGCCCGCCATTGATATTGCCCGAAACGGTGTGGTGCTAACCGAACGCGAAGCTCGCAGCCTCAATTCGATCAAAAGTGACCTGTTAGCCGTAAATCCGGGTTCGTCCTATTTCTTGAATCCGAACGGGAAAGATTGGGCGGCCGGCGACCTGCTCGTGCAGAAAGATCTTTCGAAAGTATTAAAGCGAATTCAGAAAAAAGGCCGCGAAGGCTTTTATGCCGGAAAAGTGGCCAAACAGCTCGTAAAAGATATTAATAAGAATGGCGAAGGCATTATCAGCAAGCAAGACCTCGCCGATTACCGTGCACAATGGCGGGAGACCATTACCGAAGGCTACAAAAGCTACAAGGTGATTACCATGGCCCCGCCGTCCAGCGGCGGCGTGGCATTACTGCAACTCATGCGCCTCACCGAGCAACACCCGTTACGCAAATGGGGCTGGCACAGCGATTCCACCATTCAGGTGATGATCGAAGCCGAACGCCGGGTGTACGCCGACCGCGCCAAGTTCCTCGGCGACCCCGATTTCGTGAAAGTGCCGGTGAACGATCTGATCAGTAAGGAATACCTGCAAAAACGTTGGAGCGATTTCTCCTGGGACAAAGCTACCGACAGCAAAAATATCCATGGCGGAGTACTCCCGGGCTATGAAAGCCTCGAAACGACACACTTTTCGGTGGTAGACAAGGAAGGTAATGCAGTGTCCGTCACCACTACCCTGAACGGCGGATACGGCAGTCGCGTAGTGGTGAAAGGCGGCGGCTTTTTCATGAATAATGAAATGGA
Organism: Dyadobacter sp. BHUBP1; assembly: GCF_050587785.1. NCBI lineage: Bacteria > Pseudomonadati > Bacteroidota > Cytophagia > Cytophagales > Spirosomataceae > Dyadobacter > Dyadobacter sp. BHUBP1. The sequence goes on along the minus strand of NZ_JBOBIH010000010.1, from coordinate 141,191 downwards.
TGATTTCAGCATTAAAGCCGGCGCTCCAAACATGTACGGCCTGATCGGTAACAAAGCCAATGCGATCGCTCCGGGTAAGCGAATGCTTTCTTCCATGACGCCGACGATCATCGAAAAAGATGGGAAACTACTGATGGTCGTAGGAACGCCCGGCGGCTCTACCATTATCACATCCGTCTACCAAACGATCCTGAATGTACTGGAACACGGTATGACCATGCAGCAGGCCGTAAATGCTTTGAAATTTCACCATCAATGGCTGCCCGACAAAACCACTTTCGAGGCCAATGCATTCTCCGCCGAAACCATTAAAAAGTTGCAGGACAAAGGCTACATCCTCGAACAGCAACGTAATTCCATCGGGCGGATGGATTGTATTCTCGTACTTCCCGACGGCTCCCTCGAAGGCGGCTCTGATCCGCGCGGGGACGATACGAGCGTAGGCTATTAAGCGAAGACGCCGGGTTGGTCAGCACCAGGTGAGCTCTGCAATCAACCCGGCGTGCTGCGGATAAAGCTGCGATAATGCGTTCCGCTCAGCCATTTCAAAATCGGCAAAATCGAAGCCTGGCGCTACCGTGCAGCCCACGAGCGCGTATGTGCTCCCGCTCGCAGGGCGCGAAGCAAACCATGCCCCGGCCGGTACCACGGCCTGGAATGTCTCGCCATTATCCGGATTATTACCCAGCCTGATAATACTCAACTCTCCCGTTTTCTCATTAATCACAAACACTTCTAATGCTTCACCGGCATAGAAGTGCCACATTTCATCGGCCTGAATACGGTGAAATGCAGAAAAATTGTGCGATTCGAGCAGGAAATAAATACCTGTGGAAAATGCCCTGTCGCCTCCGAACCGTGCGGGTAATGCATGATGCGCGATGGTTTCCGACGCGCGATAGGTTTCGGCAAAATGGCCACCTTCCGGGTGGGGCATCAGATTATACTTTTCTATCCAGTAGGATGCTGGTTTCATGGAACGTCGGTTGAGATACAACCGCAAAGTAATCCGCATCGCTAAATATTCACCACTGGCTCATTCTTTTTTGCCAACAGAAAAGTTTTGACTAGTTTTGATCATTATTAATCATAAATAATCATTCCTGATCAATGACTAACCCGCGTGTCAACATTGCTTCCGAAGAAGTGCTTTCGAATAACTGGTACACCCTTCGCAAATACATATTCGATTATCAGCGTGCCGACGGGTCCTGGGAGCGCCAGACGCGCGAGGCGTACGATCGCGGGAATGGAGCCGTTATTTTACTTTATAATAAGGAGAAGCAAACCGTAGTGCTCACAAGGCAATTCCGCCTGCCCACCTATACCAATGGCAACGAAAGCGGCATGATGATCGAAGCTTGCGCAGGCCTGCTGGATAAAGACAATCCGGAAGAATGTATCAAGCGGGAAACTGAAGAGGAAACCGGCTACAAAGTGAGCTCGGTAAAGAAGATATTCCAGGCCTACATGTCGCCCGGCTCCGTTACCGAAATCCTCTATTTCTTCGTAGCCGAATATTCAGACGATATGAAGGTAAGCGACGGCGGAGGCTGCGCGACCGAACAGGAAAATATCGAAGTGATGGAAATTCCTTTCAGAGAAGCCGTTCAAATGGTCGCCAGCGGGGCGATTAACGATGCCAAAACCATCATGCTCATCCAGTATGCACAGATTAACGGATTGGTAGGGCAATAAAAATGCCGGAGAAAGTGCAGAACGTTCTCCGGCATCGGTTGTTTGTTGTTATCAGGAAATAGGATCCGGCGTCGGAGTGACGTCCGTTTCAGTGGAAGCCGGGCCTTTGGTACCCTTGAACTTTTCGAACAAATCCTTGAAAAATGCCTCCGCGTCAGGGAAATTACCTTTAAGCGTCTCGGCGCCCTTCGTTTTAAGTTCCTCGAAATACTCAGGAGCTTTATCGATGGCCCCTTCCGCCTCGGCTTTCAGGTTGTTCGCCTTTGTTTTGAGGTCTTCCAGAAGCTTCTCCCCCTCCTCGGTCTGAAGGTATTTGTGTGCAGCCACCCCCGCAGCGGCGCCCAAAATGAATGTGGCCAGGTGTTTCGCGTTAATGCTCATGATTTCCAGTTACTTAGTTTGAGATTGAACATTCAATTTAAAGAAAGTAATATTCCCAACAAAAGAACGGACTGACAAATCCGGATTCATCGCACAGAAAAAATTGTGCCCGGTAAATCGTTCACCGGGCACCTGACAGGGAGTTTATGCGTGAAACAGCCTATTTGATCTCAAATGCAGCCTGCATACGATAACTGATTTTGATTTTTTGATACTGCACATCGCTGTCCTGAACGGCATCCGCAGCTTCCGCCGCAAAGGCACGCACATTTGCTTTGGCAAATACAGGCTGCGGGAAGTACAGGTTTTCGTCCAATTCTTTGATCGACAATACCTTACCCAACTTTTGATCGAGCGACGCCACAAGGTACTCCGCTTTCACTTTGGCCGCTTTCAATGCGTCGATTTTCACCTGCTTCTTGAACTCCTCGCGTTTCGAGTGATCTACCCGCGCAACGTTCGCATACTGCACGCCACGGCTTTCAACCTTCGACAAAATGCCATCCAGCTTTTCGGCGCTCGATACTTTCAACTCATATTGCTTCGCTTCGAGGAAAGTAGCGGGCTTTTTCTTCTTGTCCACATAATTCTGGTAACCTCCTACTCCGCTGATCGACAATGCTTCCTTCGGCAAACCAGCATCGGCCACAGCTTTGATCAACTGCTTTTCGAGCGTCGAGATGTTGACCTTGTCCTTCTGGTTCTTCTCGTCCTGGAAATACTCACGGAGCGAGATATTGAAATAAATTTCATCGGGCACCACCTCCATTTCGGCAAAGCCTGCTACTTCTATATTCGGGACCTGAACTAACTGTTCTGTTTTGACTTGTGAAAACGCAGGATTAATGAGTGATGAAGTAATGAGAGCGCCGAGCAAAAAATACTTTTTCATGGCCTTAAAATGGATATAAATGAAACTGATATTACCGGAACAGCTCCTTTCAAACCTGCTGGTTTCGGAACCGTTCTATGGTTTAGATACAAAAACATACCGAAAGGTTTAACCGGATGCTCGTGCAAATGCCCCGGTAATCCGACACTTCTACACAAAAAAAGTGGAAGAACGACGTAAGAAGCTGTCATTCTTCCACTTAATGGCTTTGTAAAAATTTTGTCAAATCAGGTAAAATTTTGGTAAATGGAGTCCATGATCCGTACGAAATGCTGGTAATCGGAGTCGCTCAGACTGCCCCAGCCTTTGCGACGGATGTCGGCTACGATCGGGAACGCCTGGTTATAGATAGCCTCTCCGTTTTTGGTCAGAAACAGGTTGAATTTACGACGGTCCCCCGCTGCCGGCCCGCGCTCAACCATCCCTTTTTTTTCCAGCAAATCGATAATCCTCGTCACCGTAGGAGGATCCTTGAAAGTCATTTCCGCCAGCTCATTCTGGCTGATGCCTTGCTTTCTAAAGATATGGTCAATAAGTACCCATTGATCGACCGTGAGGTCAAAACCCGCCTCAGTCAGCTGCTTTTGTAAGGCATTACGAATCTTTTTGATAGTCGTATCTATCTTGAAAAAATAGGCACGATGATCCGACTGGTGTGTCATGATGTGGAAGTAAATAGGATTGGAATGATTGAGTATTATCAAATATAAGCCTGTGCAACAATTCGTCTACTAATAATTGTGAGAAAAAGTTTGAGGGAAAGTTGATGTTGATAATTGGTTTTAGCCTGTCATCCTCCATCATCGACCGGAGGATGGTTCGCAGCCGAAACACTTTTTAGGCAGCAGAAATAGTGCAAGATTTCAGCCGAAAAATTACCTCCACGAGCATTGTTTAACTATTTCTGCTATGCGAAAACTACTTTACACTTTCATCCGAACTGGCCTATTCACAGTCATCTCGTGCATCGGCCTCTCCCTCCAAGCGCAGGACACGCCGTTTATTCAATCGGTATCTGCCGACCAGATCCCGGATTCGCCCGAAATGGCTGCATACCGCGAACGTTTACGAAAAAATCCGGATATCACAGGCTATCATTTCGTCAAGCTCAACGCATTGGCAACTTCGCAAAAAGACGGCATTCTGGTGCTTCACATTCCCGGCGGCCCAATTATTACCGCTACCGCCAGCCATGTGAAATACGAATCTGCCAGTGAATACGAATGGATCGGAAAAACCGATGATGACCGGGGCACTGTGATTATTGTATCGAGGGCTGGTCGTGTGTGTGCGCACATATCTACACCTGCGGGTGTGTATGAGGTATTTCCCGCGCCGGGAGGACTGTATTGCCTGCAAATCGTCGATCCTGAGAAGGCATGGGACGTTGGCTGCGCCACGACCTCCTCTCCCAATTCAAAGCCCGATAACGGGCGAATGGCAGCCATTGAACCAGCTGTTAAGCAAGACGACAATGCGAATGCGAAAATGCAGCCTTGCCAGGCGTTGACGTATCCGAGAGTGCTGGTACTGTATACGCCAAAGGCTTTGACGCTAGCGAGCAACCTTACGAATCTGACAGACCACGTAAACCTGTCCATTTCGCAGTTCAACAGCTGCATTTACAATAGCGGGATTACAAGCGCTGCGGCTTTGGTACTGGCGGGGATTGCGCCATTGAACTTAACAGAAACTGAGTCTATTACAAACGACCTCAATAGTCTGGTAGGTAACGCAACAGCACAAAGTCTTAGAAATCAATACCAGGCTGATCTTGTAGTACTTTTGACGGACTCCTACTACCAAGATGGTGATACTAGGGGCAAGTCTCAGACTGTCACATTAGTAAATTCGAACTCCTATTCAATTGTTGAACTCTGGTGTGCAACTTCTCATAAGACGTTCGCTCACGAAGTGGGCCATTTATACGGATGCCGTCACGAAGATGACAATACGGCCCTACCATCCTATGCCAAAGGCTACAAAATCAAAGTCCTAGGATTTACCGTCGACAGAACAATGATGGTCGGTAATGGCATCTCTGCTGACCATGCCAAGAATAGGTTGTTGAACTTTTCAAATCCAAATATTCAGGTGAGTGGGAGGGCAACCGGTACGAACGATGAAAACAATGCCCAAAGAATTACAGAATCTCACCCGATCGTAGGCGCATTCAGGCCAGACCCTGCTAATCCGTTGAATGCTTTTGTGGATGGCCCCACATGGGTAAGCAGCCCGGGCGGGAAAAACTATGAGTTGTATTATAGCTGCGGGTCTGCGCCATACACTTTTAGCTGGCAATACAGTTATGACGGTGTCAATTACACGCTTTCCAATACCACGACAGACGTGTTTACATGGTATTTCTCTCAAAGTCAAAAGATTTACCTTAAAGGCACGGTTACTTCTAACGGCCAGTCTGCAACGGCATACATTACTGTAACTGCCCAATTACCTGCTAATCCCTATAAGGTTTCTGTCGCAGGAAATGACACCGTTGCGCAGCAACCCGAGCTACCTCACCTAATTGCCACTCCCAACCCTGCAGATGATCTGATTAACGTTTCCTATAATCTCCAATCTGATACTCAAGTCAGACTGGATGTGTTGGACCAATCAGGAAAGGTTATCGAAATACTGAAAGACGACAAGGCATTAAATCGTAAAGGCCGCTATTCATTTAAAATGAAAAGTAAAGATCTATCCGTTGGCACCTATGTCATTCGCCTGATTACTAGTCAGGGAATCACAACTTGCCGGGTGATCATCACAAAATAGCCCTTGTCAAATGAAGTGCTTAATAACTATATGTCTAACACTTGGGATTGCGATATTGTCGGCGGGTTGTAAACTCACCAACGAGCTCATTGACAATGTCGGCCCTCTCCCACGCCTGCCAAATTGGGGTTATCTGACAGCTGATATGAATGGTAGTGATTGGAGTAAAAGCTATAAAAATGCCTATCAGGTTACACATGGGATCGTTAGCTATCGGGATGAACCGCAAGGTATATCCTATGGCTTAATTTCGATACTATACACATCGGAAGGCTATGACCGCCAACATCTGCTATTTCAAAACATCCCATTCTCTCCAAAAACAGGCCGGCACAAACTTGTGTCATGCAAACCCTACGCGGGCTGCGAATCCAGCGACAAACCCGAGGTTGCACTGTTTGAACTCCTCAGCGACGGCGACGTTGCCGGGGACTTCTTCTATACCGTCGACTTCCGAAGATAACTACATCCAAATCAACAGCTACAATGCCAAAACGCAAGAAATAAAAGGAAGTTTTCAGCTCACATTGGCCAATGCCAGGATATCCCGATCATCCGATGTATTGCCCGATACCCTGCGTCTTCGAAACGGCCGGTTTCATACCAGGATTATCGAATACAAAGGTAGGGATGGCGGATAGGTGCGTGGCGGAGAATCTCACTGCCCGATATGCACCGATTCACCGAGGGGCGCTTTCACACAAAGGTGATTATCGGTGTTACGCTCGATAACCGTGTGTACATATTTTTAATCTGGGCCTGACAAAACGAAACTTTGAAAGAGAATGAACCGTCTACTAACTATTTACATATCGCTTGGAATTACTACAATACTATTTAGTTGTAAAATCACGGACGCAATCATCGATACCGCAGGGCCGCTCCCGCGCCTGCCTAACTGGGGCTATCTAACAGCCGATATGAACGGGGCAGATTGGAGCAAAACATATAAAAACGCCTACCAGGTTACACATGGCTCAACTAATTATGCCGATAACCCCAAGGGCGTTTTCTACACATTAACCTCGATACTGTATTCACCGGAAGGTTATAATCGTCAAGAGCTGTTATTTCAAAAAATCCCGTTTTTTCCGATGCCGGGGCGACATAAAGTTGCGTCATGCAATTCTTACGCAGGCTGCGAATCCAGCGACAAACCCCAGGTCGCTTTGTTTGAATCACTCAGCGACGGCGACGTTGCCGGGGACTTCTTCTATACTGTCGACTCCGAAGATAACTACATCCAAATCGATAGCTACAATGCCAAAACGCAAGAAATAAAAGGAAGTTTTCAGCTCACATTGGCCAATGCCCGGATACCCCGGTCATCCGATGTATTGCCCGATACCCTACGCTTCCGCAACGGCCGGTTTCACACGAAAATTATCCGATACAAAGCAAGAGGCGAGTGAAAAACCAATGACCATAAAACAAAATGAGCCGGGCACAGACCCGGCTCAGGAAATATATAGCTTTGGGAAAATCCTTATGCCGAATTCCGCGCCGCGTTGATGATCCCGAACATCGCCCGGATAATCAGCTGGTTGTAAGTCTCTACATCCACGGGCAAGTCCTTCGGATCGCCGGCGAGCATTTGCAATGCATATTGCTGTATAGTGATCAATGGCAATACGATGCGTTCACGGGTTTTGATGGAAACCTTGGTGACATTGTTGCTGTCGAGCAGCTCCTTCTGACCCGAAACTTCCAGCAGAAGTTCACGGGTGAGCAAAAATTCCTCGTACATTTTGTCCCAGAACTCCCGGTATTCTTCCTCATCGCGGAGGTATTTGGTGGCAGGGAAAAATGCCTTCGAAAGCGACTGCATCGAGTTTTCGATCAATGTCCGGAAGAAAAGCGATTTCTGGTAAAGCTTCTTGATATCCTCGATCTTGTTCTGTTTCGCCAGTTCGCGGATAGCTGTCCCGAAACCGTAGAAGCCCGGCACATTCTGCTTCATCTGCGCCCATGAGCCCACGAACGGGATCGCACGCAAATCCTCAAATTTCAAACCTTCGTCATCGTTACCGCGTTTGGTCGGGCGACTGCCGATGTTGGTTTGCCCGTAAAAGCGCAATGGCGTCTTTTTATCGAGGTATTTGACAAACATCGGGTGGTTTTTCAGGTCCAGGTAGGAATTATAGGCGATTTCCGCCATTTCCTCGATCAGATCCTTGTCGGCGTCGGTCAACTCATCGTCGCGGTGACCTTTGAAAAGGTGATTTTCGAGGCCGGCAGTGAACAGCCTTTCCAGGTTATACATCGCCGTCGTAACGGTACCATAGTTGGAACTGATGGTCTGCCCCTGAACGGTCAGCTGGATTTCCTTATCCTCAATATCCTTACCGAGCGACGAGTAAAAGTTATGGTTATTGCCGCCACCGCGTGCAGGAGGTCCTCCACGACCGTCGAAGAACGTCACTTTGATGCCGAACTCACGCGATACTTTGGTCAGCTCTTCCTTAGCCCGGTAGATCGACCAGTTGGCACGCAGGTAGCCGCCGTCTTTGGTACCATCCGAGAAGCCCACCATGATCGTCTGGTGATTCTCGCGGTTGGCGAGGTGGTTGCGGTAATATTCATTTTCGTACAGCGTCCGCATGATGCCCGGTGCATTAGCCAGATCGTCCACGGTTTCAAAAAGCGGTACGACATCAAGCGCCAGCTTGCCTTCTTCGTCTGCAATCAGGTTTTTGGCCAGTGCCACCACTTGCATTACATTCAATGCGGAAGTGTTGTTACTAATCACATACCGATGTGCACCTTTTTCGCCATTCTTTTGCTGGATCGTTTTGATCGCGCGGATTGACCCGAGAATGTCTTTCGTCAATTCGTCCTCATAATCTTCGTCACGAAGCGGTATATTCAGCGAGAGCAGCAAATCGATCTTTTTCGCCTCATCCCAGCTCTGGTAGTCGCTATATTTCAGGAGCGGGATTTTCTTTTCAAGCCTTTTCAGGATATCCTCCCAGGCCTTTCCGTGCTTTCGGCTGTCCTGACGGACGTCGAGGCTTGCAAAGAAGAACCCGAAGAGATTGAGTTTCAGGATAAAATTATCCAGCAATTCCACGAAAAGGCCCTGGTGCTTGTTCACCAGCACTTCACGTGCTTTCAATAATTCGTCGATCAGCTCCTGAGCACTTCCATAGCCTTCCTCAAACGGCCCGAAAATAGTGCTGTTCATCTTCTTCTCCGCGAGCGAAATCGCATCGTCCACTCCTTTGAATGTAAGGCGACGTTTCAATTGGCGAATATCACGGTAGTAACCCCGCAAAAGCGTCTCGCGCAGGCGATCGGCGACTTTCAATGTGATTTCGGGATTCACGAACGGGTTGCCATCGCGGTCGCCGCCCGGCCAGAAGCCCAGACGGAACACATTCGGGTAAGGCCAGTCGTGCACACTCATTCCCAGGCCGTTAATCAACTTTTCAAGAATGGAAGGGATCGCATCATAATACACGTTTTCAAGGAACCAGCACAAGCTCACCGCTTCATCGAACGGCGTAGGTTTTTCGTGATTAATGAATGCCGTTTTCCCTAGCTGCAACAGCAACTGGTTTACCTCTGTAAAGTCGTTGGCCTTGATCGCATCTTCCAGGTCATTGATAATGCCCAGCACTTTGCCTGAATAAAATTGGGTCGGGTGGGCGGTCAGCACGATGCGTACGCTGAAGTCTTCCAGTTTGGCGAGCAGTTTCTTTTTCAGCTCATCGCTTTCCAGCCGTTCGGTCAGGTAAGTTACCGAGCCTTTGCCGGTCAGATCGTGGGTCTCGTCGAAGGCCGCATCTTCCACCGAGTCGAAAAGCACGACCTGGCGCTCTATGTATTGGATAAATGCAAAAAGCAGATCCGCACGTTCCTTGGGAGTAGCTGTTTCCAGGAGCTCTGAAAAAAAATGCTCGATGATTTCTTTGGGAGATTTGCCTTCCTGAAAGCCAATCTCACTTTGCTGAGTCAGTATCGGAAGCAAGGAGCCTGTTTGGAATATACCGCGGTAGGGTAAGCTCAGAAACAGGCTATTAAAAATATTATACTTCGTTACAACTGCGTCCTGGAAACTATTATTCATAATGGAGTGACGAAATTATATTTTGAAATTTGCACTGAAGGCAAATATAACCTTAAAAAATGGGTTTCAGGCTTTGGGGTGCGCTTGTTGATGCGATTTTTTAAGCTTTTCGATCGAGTTATGCGTGTAAATCTGTGTTGCAGCGAGGTTGGCATGGCCCAATAACTCTTTGATCGCATTGAGATCGGCACCGCGGTTGAGCAAATGCGTCGCGTACGTGTGCCTGAGCACGTGCGGGCTCTTCTGCGAGAGCGTGGTAACGGCCGAAAGGTATTGTTTCACCTTCCGCTGCACAAAAACCGGGTAAACAGCTTTATTTGAATCGGTTAGCAGTAAAACATCGGTATCCTCTTCCGGCGCACGCTGTTCTATATATCTTTCAAGTAATTGTGCCAAAGAAGTGGAGACCGGCACAATCCGTTCCTTCGATCGCTTTCCAAAGACCCGAATCGTACGGGCAGGTAAGTTGAGGTCTTTTAATTCCAACTCCACCAGTTCCGAAAGCCTGATCCCGCTGCCATAGAGCAGTTCCATAATCACCCTGTCTCGCAGCCCTTCGAAATCATCGGTAAATGTACCCTCTTCAAAAAGCATTTCCATCGATTTCTCCTCCACAAAGGCAGGCAGCTTCTTACGCGCTTTCAAAGCCGACAGGATTTTCGTCGGGTCACTGTCAATATGCTTTTTCTTTCTTAAATACCCGTAAAAGGTTCGGAGCGCAGCAATTTTCCGGTTGATTGACGAAGGGTTAAGCCCCTCCTCCATCAAACTCACGATCCACGACCGCAGCATAGGCGCTTTGGCCATTTCGGGCTCGGTACAATCGTATTGAAAAAGGAGGTATTTCTGAAATTGTTCGAGATCAGTTTGGTACGATTTGATGGTATGCGCACTGGAGCGCTTTTCGAATTGGAGGAATTCCAGAAACGGCTTTATCATAACCCTAACATACGAAAAGGAGCTATCTTATTCAAGACAGCTCCTCTTGTATGATATGGATACAATAATCCTATAGAAGTCTTTCAGAGAACCATTCCGTGAGGAACTAGTCTTCTAAATGACCGTAAGTTTTCTCTTTGTAAACTGCACGCAAAACTTCGAAACGACGCTTAACAGATGGTTTTTCGAAAGCTGTACGGGCACGAAGCTCACGCATTGTACCAGTTCTTTCAAATTTCTTCTTGTAACGCTTAAGAGCGCGATCAATCGATTCGTTGTCTTTAATGTTAATAATAAGCATGCTTATAATTTCTAATGTTCTTTGAATTGGTTTCTGAAATCGGACTGCAAAGAAAAACTATATCCAACAGAAAATCAAGAAATAAGTCGTTAAAATTCGTTTATTTTTGTATCCATTGCATTGAAACACTAGTCATTAACAGATTAAACAGCCCCATATGAGTTCCAGACTGGGAATAATTGATTTAGGCACCAACACATTTCACCTGCTGATCGCGGAGCCTAACGGCGCTCATTTTAAGACTGTTTTCCACGAAAGCAGGCCCGCCAGGATCGGCCTGGGAGGTATCAACAAACGCGTGATCACACCCGAAGCGCAGGACCGCGCGCTTGCCGTCCTCTCCTATTTCCGCGAAAAGCTGGATTCTTTTGAGGTAATGCCTGAAAAAACATTCGCATTCGGCACGAGCGCGGTCCGTAATGCGGAAAACCGGCAGGAGTTCTGCTCCGAAATTTTGGAAAAAACGAATATCGAAGTGACGGTTATCGATGGCAACCGCGAGGCAGAGTACATATACTATGGTGTCCGCCGCGGGGCCGACATTGGTGACGCTCCTTCGCTGATCATGGACATCGGTGGCGGGAGCGTGGAATTTATCATCGGGAACCGCTCGCAAATCTTTTGGAAGCAAAGCTTCGAAATCGGCGGACAGCGGCTCATGGAAAAATTCATGCGGAACGACCCGCTTTCCCAGGCCGATCGCCGGGCACTTTACAATCATTTCGACGAAAACCTGATCCCGCTCGCGAATGCAATACATCAATATGCCCCGGAAAAGCTCGTGGGCTCGTCAGGGACATTCGATACCCTTGTGGATATGGACTTCCATTTCCGCACTGGCGACTGGCCGCCGCCAGCCCAAACGGATTTTAACATTCCACTGGAAGAATTTTACCGTGCCTATACCCTCATACTCTCCGGCAACCACGACGAGCGCATGGCGATTCCCGGCATGATCGAGCTGCGTGTGGACATGATTGTCGTGGCCGTCTGCCTGATCGACTACGTACTCAAAACGCATGGTATCCGGCAAATCCAGGTTTCTAAATATGCCCTCAAAGAAGGCGTTTTGGCCGAATTGATGGCCAGATAACCCCCTAACCTCTCATTTAAATACACCTTTATACTTTATCCCAAAAACCAACTCTATGAGATTAATGCGTTACCTTCTCCTCGCGGCGCTGGCATTCGTGTACACGCACGACGCGCATGCGCAACGAAAGAAAAAGAAAGACAAACAGGAAGACGTCAAAATCGACAAGGCCGTCGACGCGGTTGCCTCCGCAGTGAAAGACAAGCTGAAAGACGACAAAAAGAAAGGCCCGAAAGCATTCAAGGAACTCATCGACAGCACCAATGCCATTAGCCAGAAAGGCATGATCTCGGTCCACAAGGTGGATGACAAATGGTATTTTGAAATTCCCGATTCGCTTCTGAACCGTGATATTATGGCTGTGACCCGCTATTCCAAAACCGCAGCGGGTGGCGGAATTTTCGGAGGTGAGGAAGTGAACCGGCAAATGATCCGTTGGGAACGGGGAATGGATAACAATCTGCTATTGCGGTCGGTAACGATTGTCGTGACAAGCCCAGATAGTACCAAGCCTATTTTCCAGGCCGTCAAAAACTCCAATTCCGACCCTATTATCGGTGTTTTCGACATTAAGGCAATCAAAAAAGAGCCTGGGAAATCCTCGGTAGTTGATGTGACTGAATTCTTCAACTCCGATAACCAGGTGTTTTCATTGAGTTCTGTGAGCAAACAGCTCCTGAAACTAGCCGCATTCAAGAAAGAAGCATCTTTCATTTCCAAAATCAGTACCTATCCGATCAATACGGAGATCCGGACGATCAAAACTTTCAACGTAACGCCTCAGCTGCTGACGCCTACGCCAACGCCCTCGATCGGCCAATACCTGCCGTCCGGCCTGGACGCGGGTGTCGTGACATTTGAAATGAACTCCTCGCTGATCCTGCTGCCGAAAACGCCGATGAAAAAGCGCATTTTCGATAGTCGGGTGGGTTATTTTGCCAATCAATATGCCACCTTCGGGGAGGAATCGCAGCGTTCCGACACCGAAGTTTTTGCTGTGAGATGGCGCCTCGAACCCAAGAATGCCGAAGATGCCCGCAAACAGAAAAACGGCGAGCTGATCGAGCCTAAAAAGCCGATCGTTTACTACATCGACCCGGCCACACCTGAAAAATGGCGCAAATACCTGAAAGCCGGTGTCGATGACTGGCAGGTTGCATTTGAGAAAGCCGGCTGGAAAAACGCGATCCGCGGCGAGTACTGGCCGGAAGGGGATACCACTATGAGCCTCGAAGATGCCCGCTACTCGGTGATCCGCTATTTCGCGGCCGACATTCAGAATGCTTACGGGCCTAACGTACACGACCCGCGCAGCGGCGAGATCCTCGAAAGCCACATCGGCTGGTACCATAATGTGATGCGCCTGCTCCGCAACTGGTACATTATCCAGGCCGCGGCGGTGGACCCGAAAGCACGTACCAAGAAGTTCGATGACGAATTGATGGGCCAACTCGTTCGCTTCGTGTCATCTCACGAAATCGGCCATACCCTTGGCCTACGTCACAATATGGGTGCCAGCTCAGCCACGCCCGTCGAAAAACTGCGCGATAAGGCCTGGATTGCTGAACACGGGCATACTTCGTCCATCATGGACTATGCACGTTTCAACTACGTAGCACAGCCTGAGGACGGCATTACCGACCTCTTTCCGCGCATCGGCGACTACGACAAATGGGCCATTCAATGGGGTTACAGCAATTTCCCCGATGCCAAAGATGCCCAGGCCGAAAAATTGGCGTTGAATACCCTGACCAAAGAGGCCTACAAAGACAACCGCCTGCATTTTGGTACGGAAATCAGCCCTTATGACCCCCGTTACCAGACCGAGGATCTAAGTGACAATGCTATGAAAGCTTCGGAATATGGTATCAAAAACCTGAAACGCATCTTACCGAACCTGATTGAATGGAGCAAGGAAGATGGCGAGAGCTATAAGGAACTGGATGAAATTTACGGCAACGTGGTGACGCAATATCGTCGCTACCTCGGCCATGTGATCAAGAATGTGGGCGGTATTTACGATACGCCGACGACCTACGACATGGAAGGCCCTACTTTTACGACGGTGCCGAAAGCGACCCAAAAAGAAGCCATCGACTTCCTGAATGCCCAGCTTTTCAAAACGCCGACCTGGCTTTTGGACCAGAATATCCTCAACAAAGTGAAGCCCGAAACCGGTATGGAGGCTATTAAAGCTTTGCAAGATTATGCATTGACCTCCCTTTTCGCAGGCGACCGTGCCGTACGGTTGATGGAAACCGGTATTTCAGCCAAATACTACACGCTCGACGATCTTTTTACCGACCTGGAAACGGGGATATGGTCGGAGACCAAAGCCGGAAAGCCGATTGATCTGTACCGCCGGAATTTGCAAAAAGTATACGCTGAAAAGCTGATTTCGTTGCTGAAACCGGGTCGGGCGAATGTTCAATCCATCCCGGTAGGCATTACCTATGGTTTCTCGACACGTTCGGTGGAACTCGAAAAGACCGATTTACCATCCATCGCGAGGGCGCATTTGGAAAGCCTCAAAACGACGGTGAATGCTGCCATCGCGAAAAGCACCGATAAAAACACCCGCTACCATTTGCAGGATGTGTCGCAAAGAATCAAGCAGGCGCTTGATCCGAAGTAATGTATATGGAACCAGGCAAGTCGGAAACGGCTTGCCTGATTTACTTAAAACCCATTGAATATGCCAGAACTCGCCGAGGTCCTTCACGATCATCCCACATTCTGTGCCGTCATACAGAACAGCAAACCTTACCGGAAGCTGGATTTTACAGCGGGCAATGTCGATTTGCTGACGCGCGATTTGTCGGAAACCGCTGATTTCTCCAACTATGTTTTCGGTGAAATGCTTTCTGAAAACACATTCAATGGAATTGGCGGCTATGCCGAAGACCGGGTCATTTACCGGCATCGGAAACATTTCACTGCCAACGCCGAAAAGCCGCGCAGCATTCACCTGGGTGTGGATATTTGGGTAGAGGCAGGCACGCCGCTTTACGCACCGCTCGACGCGACGGTGCATAGCTTTGCATTTAACGACCATTACGGAGATTACGGCCCAACCATTATCCTCGCACATAAACTAAGCGGGATAACCTTCTTTACGCTCTACGGGCATTTATCATTAGGCTCATTGGATGGCTTGCACGAAGGCAAAACGATCCACGCCGGAGAACGCTTCGCTGCCATTGGTCCCTATCCCGAAAACGGCGACTGGCCACCGCATTTGCATTTTCAGGTTATCGGAGATATGGGCCATTACAAAGGTGATTTTCCGGGCGTCTGCAATGCCGCGGATCGGGATTACTATCTCAATTTATGTCCTGATCCACAGCTGGTTTTGAGAATAAAAGTTTAAATGTAGTGCGCATATGCGAAAATTTATGCGCATATTCATAGTATGAAAACTCGTTTGAACGTCACAATTGAAGATACTGTTTTAGCGTACATCAAAAATTACGCAGCAGCACGACAAATCAGTGTTTCTCAGATAATTGAGGATCATTTGAAATCTATTGCACAATCAGCTGAACGGAAAAAAAATATCCTCGAAGTACTCGACGAAATGGAAGCGCCGATTGGCATACATGCCGATCAGGATCTTGTAAAAGCATATCACGAAGCCCGCAAAGAAAAGTATGGCCACTAGCGTCTTCCTCGATGCGAACATCGTGCTTGATTTTTTCCTGAAAAGAAAAGACTATGAAGATGCGCGGGAAGTAGTATCGCTGGCGCTGGAAAAGAAAATTAAAGCCTTCATTTCACCTTCCATTCTACATATCGTCAGCTATTGGTTAACAAAAGCTTACGGAAGTGCCCAGTCCAAAGATCTCCTATTGCTGTTTCTCTCGGACATCAGTATTGTCGATGCCAATCAGGAAGTCGTAAACCTGGCACTAACTTCTCCGATCGACGACATTGAAGATGCGCTGTAATACTATACCGCGCTTCATCATAAAATTGATTTCTTCATTAGTAGTGATCGGAAATTTCAAAGGCAGGCGCTCACGCTACTGCCGGTTTACAGTCTGCCCCAGTTTTTGAAACTTTTCGCCTAAAACCACTCAGGATTTCCTCTCCAAATTCGGCAAGAACCCGGTTAGTAACCCGATCAGCGGCAGGAACGAGCAAACCCAGAATACGTATTCAATACTCGTCTTGTCAGCCAGCGTGCCAAGAATGGCCGAACCGATACCGGCGATACCGAATGCAAAACCGAAGAACAGCCCCGCGATCATCCCGACTTTCCCCGGAATCAGCTCCTGCGCGTACACGAGGATAGCCGAGAATGCCGACGATAAGATCAGACCGATAATGCAGCTCAGCACGCCCGTCCAGAACAAATCGACGTAAGGCAATAGCAATGCAAATGGTGCTGCGCCGAGAATCGAAATCCAGATTACATATTTACGACCGATCCGGTCGCCTACCGGCCCGCCGATGAATGTCCCTGCCGCTACGGCAAACAGGAATGCGAACAGGTAAATCTGCGAGCTCTGTATGGAAACACCGAATTTATCGATCAGGTAAAAGGTGAAATAGCTCGAAATGCTGGCCATATAAATATATTTCGAGAAAATCAACAGGAGTAAAATACCTATCGAAACGACCACTTTGGATTTGGATAAAGTCGCTTCCTGCTTCACAGCGCTGGCGGATTTTTTTACAACCGTCGCCAGGTTTTGCTTGTACCACCCGCCTACCCACGAAAGGATAACGATTGCCAGCAATGCCACGAGTGAAAACCAGATCACCTGGAATCGCCCGTAAGGCAATAATATCAATGCCGCCAGCAGTGGTCCGAGCGAACTACCTGCATTGCCACCGACCTGAAAAAGTGATTGTGCCATCCCATGCTTGCCTCCCGACGCCATGCGCGCCACGCGTGAAGCCTCCGGATGGAACACCGCCGAACCGATACCGATCAGGCCCACGGAAAGTAATACAATATGAAAACTGTTCGCTAAGGACAGCGATACAAGCCCCAGCAATGTAAAGCACATCCCGACTGCCAATGCATAAGGTTGCGGCCTTTTGTCTGTAAATGAACCTACAAGTGGCTGAAAAACAGATGCACTCACCTGAAAAGTAAATGTAATAAGCCCGATCTGCGAAAAGCTTAGGTTGAACGAATCCTTGACCATCGGGTAAATCGACGGAATGAGGGATTGCATCGTGTCGTTCAGCAAGTGGGAGAAACTCAGTGCCAGAAGAATTGGAAATACCGTCTGAGAGGCGGGAACCGAGGCCGTGGACACGGCGGCGGAGGAATCCGCGGATGAACTTTGGTCGAAACTTTTCATGGGCATTCAAAATATCCCCGACCTCCTGTTTATGGAAGTCGGGGCCTGAAAAAGAATGACGAAGGTATCGATAATCAGCCTAACTACGACTAAAAACCAAATAAAATTCTATTTACGATGGATCACAGTCGCCGCGGACTGGGTGCCGGCGAGAATGGTAATATCGGCAATCGTAACACGGTCAGGTGCATTAACGGCGTAGAGTATCGCATCGGCGATGTCGCCGGCTTGCAACGGGTCGAAACCCTGGTACACCTTTTCAGCCCGGGCTTCATCGCCTTTGAAACGCACGAGCGAGAATTCCGTCTCCACGGCACCCGGCGCCACGTTGGTCGTTTTGATACCATGCTGCGTCAGTTCGAGGCGCATTCCTTCGCTGATCACCTCCACGGCAGCTTTGGAAGCGCAATACACCGCGCCGTTGGCGTAAGTCTGCTTACCGGCAATGGAGCTGATATTGACGATGTGGCCTTTGCCGCGTTCGAGAAGCAGCGGGATAATAGCCTTCGAAACGTACAGAAGCCCTTTCACATTACCGTCGATCATCGCGTCCCAGTCGTCGGTATCGCCTTCGTCGAGCGTGCCCAGCCCATGTGCATTTCCTGCATTGTTGACCAGAATATCAATGTTTTTCCAGTTGTCAGGCAGCGAGCCGACTGCTACGAACACCGCACCTTTGTCACGGACATCGAATACGAGTGTGGTTACTTTTACTTTGGAAGATAATTCAGCGGCTACTTCGTCGAGGCGTTCCTGGCGCCGGCCGCACAAAATAAGGTCTATTCCGACCCCGGCGAATGCTTCCGCCGTGGCCTTACCGATACCGGATGTGGCTCCGGTAATAAATGCAATACGGGACATTGAGTGGATGGTGTGGCGTGAATTTTACTTTTTGCTTTTTGGAGTATTCAAACTGCTGAACTCGCCTTTTTCCAGCTGTGCGGCCTGTGAGAAAAGCTGTACAGCCTGTTGATAAACGTTATCACTCGGATTGAGAACCTGAAACACTTCGTTGTTCAATCCATTTTTCTGCTTTCTTCCCCAGACATAACGACCGATGATCGCCTTGGTTTGCGAAGTAATGAGCGGTTTGGACAGGTTCAATTCTTTTTCATTTGGTTTGATACCCGCCCTCGAAGCGTCTTTTACCAACTCGGCCAGCATCGCATCCGACACCTGGAATGATTTCAGGTATTCCTTGAATGGCTGTTTTTCCAATCTCTTCTGGTTTTCGTTCGCGTAGCGTAGCGCATATTCGCGGATAATGTTTTTGGAATACAGCTCAAACAGGTATTTGCTGTTCATCAATGTATCTTTTGCCACAAAAATATCCGGGGTAATACCGCCGCCGCCGTACACGACACGGCCGCCATCGGTTTTATAAATCTTAGTTTTATCAAACTTGATGCTATCGGCATTGAATAGCTCTCCGCTTTCGTAACGGTGCGCCAGATCCTGGCTGTAATCTTCGCCTTTTCCAAGCTCATAAGGTTTTTGAATGCTCCGACCACTCGGCGTGTAGTAGCGTGAGATTGTCAGGCGCAGCTCAGAGCCATCCGACAGTTTGATCGGCATTTGAACCAATCCTTTTCCATAAGACCTTCTTCCTACTACCAATGCGCGGTCGTGGTCCTGCAATGCGCCGGCGAGGATTTCGGACGCTGATGCGCTGCCTTCGTCCACAAGCACGATCAATGGGCCTTGCTCGAAAAGGCCGTCCACATGCGAGCGAGTCTTGCGGTCGAAGCGGCTGTCTTTGCCTTCGGTATACACCAGAAGCTTATCTCCTGCAATAAACTCGTCGGCCATGGCCGTAGCGCGTTCCATATAGCCGCCCGGGTTGCCGCGAAGGTCGAGAATGAGGTTTTTCAAACCTTCGGCCTTCAAGGTTTTCAATGCGGATTTAAACTCATCGAAAGTGGTTTCCGAGAAACGGCTCACTTTAATATACCCTATTTCCTGATCCACCATGTAGGCGGCGTCCACCGAATAGGTAGGAATGCGGTCGCGCACGACGGAGAAATTCATTTTATCCTTTAACCCTACCCTTTCAATCGATAGATCCACTTTGGTACCGCGCTTGCCTCGCAACAACTTGTAGACCTGCGCATTGGTAACGCCAGGCCCCGAAAGGTTTTCTTTATTCACCGAAATAATGCGGTCGCCGCTCTGGATACCAGCCGCTTCGGAAGGGCCGCCGCTCAGCGGGGTTACCACATACACTGTATCATTGTAAATATTAAACTCGACGCCGATACCGTCAAAACCCGATTCCAGCTGCGACCGCGCTGC
Organism: Dyadobacter sp. BHUBP1; assembly: GCF_050587785.1. Lineage (NCBI taxonomy): Bacteria > Pseudomonadati > Bacteroidota > Cytophagia > Cytophagales > Spirosomataceae > Dyadobacter > Dyadobacter sp. BHUBP1. Next base: position 121,433 of record NZ_JBOBIH010000010.1, on the reverse strand, counting down.
AGTAGCTTCTTCGGCATTGAAATATGCCGTGTGCGGGTCAAGCTTTTCCAGCATTTTCGAGATCGAATAATCCACCAACTCCTCAGTGTTTACCGAATCGACATAATTGTTTTCCACCAACATTAACACCTCCCTGAACTTGCCATAACCCTTCGCCACATCAGACAGCTTTTTTCCACCGCTGAAAAACGTACTTCCCAGCAGCACACCCGCCGCCAGCGTGATCGCAATGATGATAGGCAAACGAACTACGGATTTCGAGTTCTGAATGGGGGGTTGGGGGCTATGTGAGTTCATACCTGTAAAAATTAGGAATATCGGCTGGCGTCGCGGAAATTGGCTATTTCTCCAACGTGAATTAAACGATTTTGGTTGCCTAATGCAAATGAATGCAGGGCGTTAACAGACCAACAGCGCGTATTTCTAGATGAATGCCTTTAACGATTCGGGATTGCGCATGGTGTCGACATTAATACATTTGGCCGGGTCTTGCCCCATCAGTATCCGCTTCATCGGCGCTTCCATCTTCTTGCCGTTGATTGTATAAGGAATATCGCTCACCTGCTCGATCGTGTCGGGCACATGGCGCGGGCTGTATTGCGTGCGTAAAGTGTCTTTAATCTGCTTTTTCAAATCTTCAGTAAGTTCTTTATCCTTAGCCAGAACGACAAACAGCGATATCGTCCCCTCCCCATTCGACTTTTCGAGGTAAACAGCCAGGCTATCCTTCACTTCCGGGATACTTTCCACGGCGCGGTAAATCTCAGCGGTACCGATACGGACGCCGCCGCGGTTCAAAGTAGCGTCGGAGCGGCCGTAGATGATCACCGATTTCCGGTCCGTGATTTTGATCCAGTCGCCATGCCGCCACACGTGCGGGTACATTTCGAAATAGCTGGAAAGGTATTTTTCGTCATGCTCGTCGTTCCAGAAATAGATAGGCATCGACGGCATCGGCTGTGTGATTACCATTTCACCCAGTTCGTTCAAAACAGGCTTCCCATCCTCATCGAATGCCTCGATTCTCGCTCCGAGCATCCGGCATTGGATCTCGCCCGCATATACGGGCACGAGCGGGCACCCGCCTACGAACGCGCTGCATACATCCGTGCCGCCGCTCAGCGAGATCAGCCATACATCTTTTTTGACATGTTTATAAATCCATTCAAATGCCTCCGGCGGTAACGGCGAGCCGGTAGAACCGATCGTTTCCAGGTACCCAAGCCGCTCGGAAGTAATGCTGACGCCGCTTTTCATGGAAGCAATATAAAATGCCGCCCCGCTGCCAAAATGCGTAATACGGGCTTTTTCGGCCATTGTCCATAGTACTTGCGAAGAAGGATATGCTGGGGCGCCGTCGTATATCACCAATGTAGCTCCGCAAAGCAGCGAGCTTAATGCGTAGTTCCACATCATCCAACCAGTAGTGGAATACCAGAAGTACCGGTCACCCGGCTTCACATTCTGATGCAGTACCAATGCTTTCATGTGCTCGATCAGGCAACCTCCGACGCTGTGGGTAATGGCCTTCGGCTTGGCTGTCGTCCCCGACGAGTACAGAATCCAGATCGGATGGTCGAAAGGAACGGGTTCAAAATCGATCCCGAAATTTTCGAAATGCAGGATATCCTCCCAGGCTGTAAACCTATCGGGACGGGTTTCTGAAAATATATTGTCGATCAGCACCGTGTCGCCGACGCTGGGAAGCGATGCGGAAAGTTCGGTGGCGAAGGAAGTAATGTCGTACGTTTTGCCATTATAAACATAGCCATCGACGGTAAACAACACCTTCGGCTCAATTTGCGAGAAGCGTTCGGTAATCGCTGGTTTGCCAAAATCGGGGGAGCACGACGACCACACTGCTCCCACTGCATTCGTTGCCAGAAATGCGACTACGGCCTGGGGAATGTTGGGCAAGACTGCCGCCACACGGTCGCCGGGTTTCACGCCGCGCTGTTTCAGCCAGGTCGAAACAGCGGCTACCTGCATTTCCAGCGTTTCCCAGGAGATCTCCACGAGCTCCGATTTTTCCGACTGGAAGACCATCGCCGGGCGCTCTTTGGTTTTGTTTCTGAAAATATGTTCGGCGTAGTTTAGCTTGGAACGCGTGAACCAGCGTGTGCCGATCATGCCGCTCAGGGGCTTTTGCAGCACTTCGAGGTACAAATCGTGGGATTTGATATTGAAATAATTCCAAAGGCTTTCCCAGAAATCTTCCAGATCGGTTACCGACCATTCCCACAGATCGTGATACGAGCGGAAATAGAGGCCCTTTTTGACAAACAGCCAGTCCATATACTTTTTCAGATTGGACTGTTCCAACAGGTTCCGTCCCGGTTTCCACAACGGTTGCGCCTCAGCTGCCATAATGCACTTGTTAATGAAGGTTTAGTTAGGTAAAAATGGCCATTTCCGGCCGCATTTCTCCGATAGTACTTATAAACGTTTTCATATCATTTTTGACATAAACACATTCAAATATTTTTACCAGAAAAATTCCCGTATCTTTGCAGGCTAATTTTTTTCAACACTAGTACTCTGACCATCAGATACGTTGGCTAACCAGTTTTAGTGGCAATTCATACCATTTTGTGCGAATTAAAGCACTAATCGGTTACAAGGTAAATTTGTAAGAGGAAATAAATCCAGTAGTGATACTGCATTCCTAATGAGAAACAGAAACAATTCCGGAGGCTCCAAAGGTGGAGGCGGATTCTTCAAACGTGCTAAACCCGCGGTAGAAAGCCGGTTCAGCAAACCCAGCATCAAAAAATCCAGTCTTAAATTTTCTGCTCCGGCCGACAACAAAGGCCAGAAAGCTCGTCCAAGCTTCGATCACGAGAAGCCACGGGAAGATCGTGCATTCGATAAGCCTGGCTTTGATAAGCCACGGTTTGGTAAGCCCGATTTCAAGAAATGGGACAAAGGCGGCAACGACCGTCCATTCCGTCGCGAAGGCGAGTCTGCTGAGCGTGGTTTTAAAAAGGACTTTGGTAAAAAAGATTTCCGTTCCGGTGACCGGAAGCCATCTGGCGACCGTCCTGAAAGGGGTGGCTTCGGAGAGCGCAACCGCGAGTTCAAACCTCGTTTTGACAGGGATAATGACGAGCGTGAGTTCAGACCGCGTCCGGACAGAGATTCACGTGATTTCAAATCGCGTCCCGAAAGAGGTGACCGTGAGTTTAAACCGCGCTTTGAGAAGAATGATAACGAACGCGAGTTCAAACCACGTTTCGAAAGAGACGGCGATCGCGAGTTTAAGCCGCGCGGTGATCGCAGCGAGTCGAGATCAGAAAGGCCTTCCCGCTCATTTGACCGCAACGGAGGTTCTTTTAAAAAAAAAGAAGATAGGGACGACAAACCCTACCGCTCCCGTTTCCAGGACGATGAAGAGCAGGACCGCAGCGGGTTGGAAAGACGAGTAGGACGTTACGAGACCGCACCGCGCTATAATCTTGACAATTACGAGCATAAAAAGAAGCCTTCGGCAAGGCATAAGGTCAAGGAAGAAACCGACGAAATCCGTCTGAACCGCTACATCGCAAATGCGGGCATTTGCTCACGTCGCGAGGCCGACGACCTCATTTCTTCGGGTCAAATTTCGGTGAATGGCAAAATCATCACCGAAATGGGTTACAAAGTGCGCCCCACCGATGTCGTGAAATATGGCAAGAAGGCATTGAACCCGGAGAAAATGGTGTACATCCTCATTAACAAACCAAAGGATTATATCACCACCACCGACGATCCCGAAGAGCGCAAAACCGTGCTCGATCTCATCGCCGGCGCATGTTCCGAGCGCGTGTACCCCGTAGGCCGTCTCGACCGCAATACAACCGGGCTCCTGTTGCTCACCAATGACGGTGAACTGGCCGAAAAGCTGACGCACCCTTCCAGCGGTATCAAAAAGATTTACCAGGCTGAGCTTGATAAACCGATTACTACCGAGGATTTCGAGCAGCTGCAAGCCGGCGTTGAACTCGAAGACGGTTTTATCCGTCCCGACGAAGTGGGTTTGGTGACGCCGGACGCACAAGTTGTGGGACTTGAAATCCACAGCGGGCGTAACCGCATTGTGCGCCGTATGTTCGAGCATTTGGGTTACGAAGTTCAGAAACTCGACCGTACCGTTTTTGCGGGGTTGAATAAAAAGGACTTGCCCCGCGGCAAATGGCGCTTCCTGACTGAGAAGGAAGTGATTAAGCTCAAATTCCTGCTTTAATTACAGGCATCTCAAAATAAGAAAGGGCTGCGATGATGATCATCGCAGCCCTTTCTTTATGCATTCAATTCTTATAGTCTGAATCCGAATGAGTAAACGTCGTAAGGCGCATCGGGATAAAGTCCTTCAAACTGCACCATCGAGTCTTCCTTACCGGCAATCGCCGCTTCGAATTCTTTTACAGTTTTAACCGTCTTGCCATTCACTTTGGTGATGATAAAACCTTCTTCCACCTGCGAGCGTGCAAACTTGCCGCCTTCGATTGAGAGCACTTTCACACCACCATCGATTTTGTAGCGCGACAGTCTCTGTTTTTCCTGGTCGCTCAAATTACCGAACTGCGCACCCAGCGAGCTCATTACTGCTGCTGATTCATCACGTTTGATGATCTCAGAACCACCTGTACGGTTACGTAACGTAATGCTCAGGTCTTTCTCCTTACCATCGCGGTTGACGGTCAGATTCACCTTGTCACCGGGCTTGTGCAAACCGATAGATTGCTGCAACTCAGGGATCGAGTGAATATTCACACCGTCTACTTTCACGATTACGTCACCTTTGTTCACACCACCTGCCTTGGCAGCGCTGTTTTCGGTGAAATCACGTACGTACACGCCGTCACTTACTTTCACCCCGTATTCTTCGGCTTTTCTGCTATCGAGGTCGTCGAGGGCGATACCCAGGTAACCCCGTTGTACATTACCGAATTTGATCAGGTCGCTCGATACTTTTTTCACAATGCTCGAAGGTACGGCGAATGCGTAACCTGCGAAGCTACCGGTAGGGCTCGCAATGGCGGTGTTGATACCGATCAGCTCGCCTTTCAGGTTTACCAATGCGCCACCACTGTTACCAGGGTTTACAACGGCGTCGGTCTGGATGAATGATTCCAGTGGAGAATCGCCGGCTGTGGCAGCGGTCGGCTGCATCTGGTTACGGCGGCTCGACTGGCCGATGATACCCAACCCACGGCCTTTTGCACTCACAATACCGGCTGTTACGGTGGATTCAAGGTTGAAAGGGTTACCCACGGCAACCACCCACTCTCCTACTTTCACGGCGTCGGAATTACCCAAAGTCACGGCAGGCAGGTCTTTTCCTTCAATTTTAATCACGGCAATATCCGTGGAAGGGTCGGTACCGATCACTTTCGCGCGGAATTTGCTCTTGTTATGCAAAGTCACTTCCAGTTCCTGCGCGCCTTCCACCACGTGGTTGTTAGTAACAATGTATCCATCATTTGAAATGATTACACCCGAACCGGTCGCTTCCGATTGCTGCGGGCCGCGTTGGCCGCCTCCGAAATCATCGCCGAAAAAGTCCCGGAAAATATCAGGGATCTGCTGGCCACGATAGGCCTGGCGGGTAACGGTCGATTTAATGTGCACGACCGTCGGCGTAGTAGCCTCGGCTGCGTAAACAAAATCACCCGGCGCACCAGCCGGAGCTCCTGCCGATGTAAAACGTGCTATGGATTCGGAAGGCGCTTCCTTGAAAATAACATCTTTATCACTATCAGGACCAAGTAGTTTGTAGCCAGCTATGGTTGATGCACTCGAAATCAACCCAACCAACACCAAACCTTTCCAATTTGTTTTCATAGACATATGTTGGGGTTATATTTTTATGGACAAATAACGCAAATCAATCAACAAATTATTCCCGTCGTAGATTCGTTTAACATCTTTTAACAAAGATATTTCATTTGGGAATTTACTAAAATATCCTGCCAGGGGATTATCCATCGGCGCCCACAAAAAAGGCGTTATCCTCCCGAATAACGCCCATTATGTGAGTACGTCCGACTAAGCGACCTCGATCAGGCGGGCAGGTTTCTCTTTTGCTTCTTCACGTTTCGGCAACGCAATGCTCAGGATGCCGTCGGCGTAGTTGGCTTCGATCCTGTCGCCGTCAACGGTGTTAGGCAAAGTGAAAGTTCTTTGGAAAGAGGTGTATTTAAATTCTTTCCTCGTGTACTTCTCGTTTTTGTTTTCTTCCTTCTGCTCTTTCTCAGCTGAGATGGTCAGTTGATTTTTATCGAGGTTCAGTTTGAAGTCAGACTTTTGAAGGCCGGGGGCCGCTACTTCGATGCGGAAACCTTCGTCGTTTTCAACCACGTTCACAGCTGGTACGGTGCCTGCAAATGCAGGAGTGTTGTATTCGTTAAAGAGATCCTTACCAAAAAATCCATTCAAATAAGAAGGACCTGCGAAATGTTTGACTAATGTGCTCATTGTTATAAGGTTTTTGTTTCTAGTTTTCAATTTCTTCCAACCTCGCGGTTATGCCCTCTATTTAACAACTTCTGTTCCGGGCTTACAAAATCAAAAAAATAGCGACAAAATGGCCGATTTAGGCAATTTTAGGCTTCCAAACGCAGACAAAACGACCGATTCTCAATTCTGCAAAATGACAAAAGCATCGTTAGCCCATCGGAAAACCAATGAGCGGGCACTCAAAAACAAGTAAGGTTATTTCAATTCAAGGATCGCGCAGGCTTGCTCCGATGCGGATTGCTCGGCTTTCTTCTTGGTAAAGCCATTGCCTGTTGCGAAAGGCTCGTCGTTGACGAGAATTTGGGAAATGAATTCGCGGTGGTGGCGGGTACCCCGTTCTTCGAGTATTTCAAAACGGATTTCCTTGCCTTCGCGCTGCGCCCATTCGATGATGAGGCTTTTGAAGTTCACGTTGTTCTGGATAATGCTGTCCAGATCATAATGCGTGATGAGTTTGCTGATGATGAAGGTCCGTGTGAAACGGAAGCCCTTATCGAGATAAATAGCACCTACGAATGCTTCTAGCGCGTCTCCATACATAGACGACCGTGGCGACATACCACGGCGATTGCCGTCGTATTCGATCAGCCTGTCGAGGCCGAGCTTTCGCGAGATCTGGTTCAACGATTCGCGGTTCACGATCCGTGAACGGATTTCGGTAAGAAAGCCTTCGTCTTTGTAGGGATATTTCGTAAAAAGAAATTCTGCTACCACCATGCCCAGCACCGCGTCACCCAGGTATTCCAAACGCTCGTTCGATTCCCTGAAACCTTTGATAGCGGTTTCGCGGGAAGCGGAGGTGTGCCGGAAAGCCAGCTGATAAACGCCGAGATTGGAAGGCTTGTCGCCTATAACATGCGCAATCGACTCCTTAAATTTTTTATCCTCAGCACTTCCGGTCCTGAATAGGGAAAGTATCGGTATAAGAATTCGCTTTGCCAATGGTAGAGATTTAATCAGTCTTCATATTTTTTGAAAACGACTGACGCATTATGACCTCCGAAACCGAAAGTATTGCTCAAAGCGATATTTACGCGACGTTTTTCAGCCTTATTGAAGGTCAGCTTCAATCGCGGATTGATTTCCGGGTCGTCGGTAAAGTGGTTAATGGTAGGCGGCACGATCTGGTCTTTGATCGCCATGATACAGGCGGCAGCTTCAATCGCTCCTGCTCCTCCCAATAAATGCCCTGTCATCGATTTCGTAGAGCTGATATTCAGATCATATGCATGCTCGCCGAAGAATTTTTCTATGGCTTTGATCTCCTGCGGATCACCGATCGGGGTAGATGTACCGTGGGTATTAATGTAGTCGATTTCCTCAGGCTTGATACCTGCATTTTCGACTGCATTTTTCATTACAATGTAAGCGCCGAGTCCTTCCGGATGCGGAGCAGTGATGTGATAGGCGTCGGATGACATACCGGCACCGATCATTTCGGCGTAAATCTTAGCCCCTCGTGCTTTCGCATGTTCGAGTTCTTCCAGAATAATCGCCGCTCCGCCTTCTCCAAGTACGAAACCATCCCGGTCCTTGTCGTAAGGGCGCGAGGCAGTTTCAGGCGAATCGTTTCTTTCGGACAATGCCTTTAACGCATTGAAACCACCTACACCGGCAATCGTAACGGCCGCTTCCGAACCGCCGGAGATACACACATTCATCAAGCCAAGCTTGATATAGTTGAATGCGTCGATCAAGGCGTTGGTTGCCGAAGCACAAGCCGATACCGTGATAAAATTAGGCCCCCGGAAACCGTACCGGATCGACAATACGCCGGAAGCGCTGTCGACGATCATCTTCGGGATAAAGAAAGGATTGAAGCGGGGAGTTCTGCCGTTCTCGGAATAGTTCATCACTTCTTCCTCGAAAGTTTTGAGACCACCAATACCGGAGCCCCAAATTACACCGGCTTTGTCGAGATCAAGCGTATCTGCGTCAAAGCCGGCGTCCTTCATCGCTTCATCAGCCGCGATGACGGCGTATTGTGTAAAGGGGTCCATTTTACGGGCTTCTTGCCGCGGTATGTAATTAGTAACGTCCAATCCCTTCACCTCACAGGCGAAACGCGTGCGAAACTTTTCAGCATCGAACCGCGTGATGGGGGCTGCACCGCTTACGCCTGCAACCAGATTTGACCAAAAGGTAGGAACATCATTGCCAACGGGCGTCAATGCGCCCATACCTGTAATTACAACTCGCTTAAAACTCATAAAATTGGGACAGAAATAGAAGATTGTACTGGTAAAAACCGGATTACTTCACGTTTTCTTCCAGATATGCAACAGCCTGACCAACTGTACCGATGTTCTCTGCCTGATCGTCAGGGATAGAAAGATTGAATTCTTTTTCGAATTCCATAATCAACTCAACGGTGTCTAGAGAGTCCGCTCCCAAGTCGTTCTGGAAGTTTGCTTCCGGTGTAACCTCCGACTCTTCTACGCCGAGTTTTTCGACGATAATTTGCTTAACTCTTTCTGCAATTGCTGACATTTTATAATCACTTTTTGGTTAAAATCGCCACAAAGAAAGATATTTCAGTTCACTTTTTCAAAAATTTTTTAAACTGGTCATTTTATTGCACAATCCTGGTTTAAAATAAAAAAAAGCAGGAAATCAGCCGATTATAAGGGTTCTGTTTTAAGAAATCGGCCGAGTGCAAAGAGAACATTACGGATAGCCGTACATTCGCGAAACATTTATCAATATCTATACCAACACCCGTATGATCTCGATACCGAAGTTGAAAAATACCGATTCGACTAACTTTTTCCTCATGGCTGGTCCCTGCGCCATCGAAGGAAGGGATATGGCCCTGCGAATCGCCGAACATATCGTGACGGTTACCGACCGCCTTCGTATTCCTTATATATTCAAAGGTTCCTACCGCAAAGCCAACCGCACCAAAATCGATTCATTCACCGGGATCGGCGATGAAAAAGCGCTGAAAATCTTGCAGGAAGTAAGTCAGACATTCGGCGTTCCTACTGTTACCGACATCCACGAATCACACGAAGCCGCATTCGCCGCCGAGTATGTGGATGTACTCCAAATTCCCGCGTTCCTCTGTCGCCAAACCGAATTGCTCGCGGCGGCCGCGCGCACAGGTAAGGCTGTAAATGTGAAGAAAGGTCAGTTCCTTTCAGGTGCTTCGATGAAATTTGCTGCCGAAAAAATCAATGAGGTAAATCCCGACGCACAGGTAATTCTTACCGACCGCGGCAACAGCTTCGGCTACGGCGACCTGGTCGTGGATTATCGCAATCTGCCCGAAATGGCGGCATTCGACGTGCCCGTCGTAATGGACTGCACCCATTCATTGCAACAGCCCAACCAAAGTTCCGGCGTAACCGGCGGCAAACCGAAATTGATAGAAACTATTGCCAAAGCCGCCATTGCCGTAGGTGCCGACGGCCTTTTTATCGAAACCCATTTCAACCCCGCCGAAGCCAAATCCGACGGCGCCAATATGCTCCCGCTCGATCAGCTCGAAGGGCTGCTGGAAAGACTTGTACGTGTGAGAGAAGCTATTTTATGATTCCAAAAACTATGAAGGCATATTTGATATGCCTTTTTCTTTGTATTCAAATTATCCCGCAAACGGCATTTGCCCAGCAGGATTCTACCAAACTTTGGAAAGTAACGGCGGGGGACGTGATCCCGCCTGTCACACTCGGACTTGCGAGCCTCATTGTTCAGGGCAAGATCAGCCGGCATTTGCAGGAGCGCGTGGTTTCCAATTATCCCAATTACCGCACGAAGGTAGACGAATTCCTTCCTTATGCGCCGGGTGTGGTGAGCCTCGGGCTGGCGTCCGCTGGCGTGAAGGGGAAGCATAAACTCGGAGACCAGGTCATTCTGGCCATACTTTCCAATGTGATCGCCCAGGGGGTTACGCAAAGCCTGAAACGCATTGTGAAGTATCCACGCCCCAACGAAGAAGACAACCATTCTTTCCCCTCCGGCCATGCGACAACGGCATTCACGAATGCGACGATCCTGCATGAGGAATACGGCCAGCGCAGCGTATTATATAGTATAGGCGGCTATGGTACCGCAACTACCGTAGGAGCCATGCGCGTGCTGGGCAACCACCACTGGCTCGCGGACGTGCTCATGGGTGCAGGCATAGGTATAGGCGCAACCAAAGTCGTGTATATCAGCTATCCGTGGATGCAGCAGCAGGTGCGCAGAATGAAGGCCCGACGGCACAGTGAAAAAAATTGAAATGCTGCTGACATAGGGTTGTCACTCGCAGGTTTGTCTTTTGCATAAACATCTGTTAGCCATGCAAACGAAAACCATCCGGCCCATTCACGTTCTATGCTTCGAAACGCGGACTTCGTTCCGGGAAATTTTGCAGTATGTACGTGTTGAAGCCAGGAAACTGTATCAGGACGCGATCCGCAACGACCTCGAAATCACCGGTCCGATTTACTGGGTTTATGAAGGCGCTGACGGCCGGCCGGATACGGTTTTTACATTGACTATCGCATTGCCGGTCACACCACCCTCACACACTATTGACTCGGCTTACCAGTTAAAGCAGCTTGAAACGTTTGAATGCATCAGCGAAGAACTTTATGGAAGCTGGGATGGGCTGGTTAACACTTATGGCGCACTGTTCGGCGAGATTATGTCGCAAAATCTTGCTATGTCGGGACAGAGCCGGGAAATTTACCTGAATATGGATTTCGAAAACCCCGACCGGAATATCACCGAAGTTCAGATCGGCATTTTGAAATAAACTGTTTTAAAGGACAAGATCCTAACAACCACCGCGATGTCATATTGCACTTACATCATCAACAATCCCTCGGAGCAGGCTGACTACCTGCTCCACAAGCATTACCACGATAACCAGTACGGCTTTCCGATCGAAGACGATGACGAGCTCTTCGGACGGCTCTTGCTGGAAATCAACCAGGCAGGCCTCAGCTGGACGCTCATGCTGCGGAAACAGGACAGTTTCCGGGCCGCTTATGACAATTTCTCTATTGAAAAAGTTGCTGCTTATGATGAAGCCGATCGCGAGCGGCTCCTGGCCGATCCAGGCATTGTCCGGAACCGGTTGAAGGTGAATGCAGCTATTGTGAATGCACAGAAGATCCTCGAATTGAAACAGGAATACGGGTCGTTCAAAGGCTGGATCGATGCGCACCACCCATTAAGCAAAGAGCAGTGGATCAAACTTTTCAAGAAGACTTTTAAGTTTACGGGCGGCGAGATTGTAAATGAGTTTTTAATGAGTACAGGATATCTGCCCGGTGCCCATGATGCGGATTGTCCGATTTTTATTGCCACGAAGGCACGAACTGACACGAATGGTCACAGTAGTTGATTAGCGCGGGTGATTTTTGAAATGCTACTGCACGTGCGTCTTCATATAGGATACCATTTCCGCCGGCTTGTCCGTTTGCAAACCCTGCACACCCTTATGCAACGCCTCGTTCCAGGAAGCCGGCCCTTCGGTAGGACTCTGTACATCAAGCCAAACGGAAATGCCAAGCTCATGCGCCGCTTTCAATAATTCAGGGTTAGTGACATTATCCACTACCTGAATGCTGATTTGGCTGAGAAATGCCGTGAATTGCTCTTTGTTCGTCACCTCTTTCGGAAGGCTGGTCATCAGCGGTACCTCAGGTGCTACTTCCTTCCACTTCTTATACTGTTCTTCCTTATTTAAATACACCACCACCTGATGCTCCATGCCGGCGGCTTTGATCTGCTTCCAGGTTTCGGCCACATCCGCGTCCTTGAAATCGAGGTAAATGTTGATTTTGCCTTTGCAAAGTGCGAGCAGCTCTCTGAACTCGGGAACGCGGTGAGTCTTTTTATTACGGTTGAAAACCTGCAATTCTTCCACCTCCTGCCAGGTCATATCGGCAATTTTGCCCATGCCGTTGGTCGTCCGGTCCACTTTGGCGTCGTGCATCGCTACTAGGTGGCCGTCTTTGGTTGTCCTTAAATCCACCTCCACGTAATCGGCACCACAGTTGATGGCCTCACGTGTGGACGCCAGCGTATTCTCGGGTGCGTTCACGTGGTTGCCGCGATGAGCAATCACGACGGTTTTGTTTTTCGAATGTGGTAATACAGGGTGGGCATGATGCTGCGCAAATGCGGGTATAGCGAGCGTAGCGCACGCCACGAGGGAGCAGATTTTGTGAATAAACAATTTCATCGTGAATTTTCAGGTTATCAGCGGAGTTACCGTTTTTTCAATCAAACAGGCTAACAAGCCTGCCAAAAAAATGAGTCTACAAGCAGAAATGTAATTTCAACTTATAGACTCCTCTACTCTGAACTTTAAACTTTTATTGTATTTCGAAGCTCGCCAGTTTCACAAATTCCTGAACGCGGGCGTTGATTTCTTCCTTTGAAAGGTTCACCAGTCGCTCAGTACCGAATTTCTCCACGCAGAACGAAGCCATCGCCGAACCGTAAATGATCGCGCGCTTCATGTTGTCGAACGAAATGTCGTTGGTAGCGGCGAGGTAGCCGATAAAACCACCTGCAAACGAGTCGCCTGCGCCGGTTGGATCGAACACCTCTTCCAGCGGCAATGCGGGCGCGAAGAAGATACGGTCTTCCTGGAACAGCAATGCACCGTGCTCGCCTTTCTTGATGATCAGGGTTTTTGGCCCCATTGCCATGATTTTTTTCGCAGCTTTGCGCAATGAGTATTCGCCTGAAAGTAAACGGGCCTCCTCGTCATTGATCGTCAGGAGGTCAACCAGTTTGAGAACGGATTTCAAATCGTCCAGTGCGATGTTCATCCACAGGTTCATCGTATCGAGCATGATCAGCTTCGGGCGTTTCGCCAGGCGCTCGATCACTACTTTCTGAGTAGCAGGAACCGTATTTCCCAGCATCAGGAACTCAGTACCCTGGTAGGAATCGGGGATAATGGGGTCGAAATGCTCCATCACGTTCAGTTCCGTGATCAGCGTATCGCGGGTGTTCATATCCTCATGGTACTTACCCGACCAGAAGAATGTCTTGCCTTCCTGCACGATTTCCAAACCTTTGGTATCCACGCCGTGTTCTTCGAGCAGGCCGATCATTTCTTTGGGGAAATCGCCGCCTACAACCGCAACGAGGTTATTTTGCTGGGTAAAATAGGAAGCAGCTAGTGTGATGTAAGTGGCTGCACCACCGATAATTTTGTCTGTTTTTCCAAACGGGGTTTCGAGCGCATCGAATGCAACAGATCCTACGGTAAGTAAACTCATAAGTGATTACTGTATTGATTTTAAGTTAGTTTCAAACTGGATTTTAAATGCAAAAACGCTGCGAAGATAAACAAAACGGCCGAATAGCCTCTCGCCGCCTGCTCATTCTCAATTATACCTACAAATCAATCATGGGTTATTTGCTATTTTTGTCAGAATCAAGTAAAACACCACTCTAATCACATACTATCATGGAAGTAATCTTAGAAGCAAGACGCCATATCGACAATGCAAAGGATTTTCTCAGCAACAATGCAAAGAAACAGGACGGACTTTATCAGGATAGAAAATACGTTAAAATCGCTGGACATACAGCCTACACCGGCGTGTTGTTGGCGCTAAATGAGTTGTTAGGGGAGAAAAATAAAAGGACACCGAAGAGTGCTGAATGGTATCAATATGAATTGAGCCGGATTGACAAAACGCTTTTATCGAACTTTACCGGTGTCTACGAAATCCTCCACATCGATATGGGCTATCAGGGAATCAGAAGTGCCGACACAGCCTCACTAGGTCTAAAGAAGGCAGAAAAAATCATCGACTGGGTCGAGACCCGGCTCGAAAAGAAAAATCAGTAATCAAGAAAGTACAACATATAAATGACCGCACAAACTTTCCAGCCACTTAAAATATTCAATACGCTTACCCGTAAAAAGGATGTTTTCGTTCCCATTGCCCCTCCCTATGTCGGCATGTATGTGTGCGGGCCGACGGTCTATAACAATGTGCATTTGGGCAACATCCGCACATTTCTCTCATTCGATATCCTGTTCCGCTACCTGACGCACATCGGTTATAAGGTGCGCTACGTCCGAAACATCACCGATGTGGGCCACCTCGTGGGCGATGGCGACGCGGGTGAGGACAAAATCGGGAAGATGGCAAAGCTGCAAAAACTCGAGCCGATGGAGATCGTGCAGCGATATACGAATGATTTCCACGAAGTCACTGCCATATTCAACCTGCTTTCTCCGAGCATCGAGCCTACTGCGACCGGGCATTTGATCGAGCAGATCGAAGCGGTGCAGACGTTGATTGACAAGGGAGTAGCCTACGAATCCAATGGCTCGGTTTATTTTGATATCAACAAATACCAGGCAGGCGGCAACGAGTACGGCAAGCTTTCGGGCCGCATTATCGAGGACTTGCTGAACGAGACCCGCGAGCTCGACGGACAAGCCGAAAAGCGTAACCCGCTTGATTTCGCATTGTGGAAAAAAGCCAATCCGGAGCATATTATGCAATGGGAATCACCCTGGGGCAAAGGTTTTCCCGGCTGGCATTTGGAGTGTACATGCATGAGTGCCAAATATTTAGGCAAACAGTTTGATATTCACGGCGGCGGGATGGACCTGAAATTCCCTCACCACGAATGCGAGATCGCACAGGGAAAATCCCTCACCGACGAAGAGCCGGTGCGTTACTGGATGCATACGAATATGCTGACGGTCAACGGCCAGAAAATGTCGAAGTCGCTGGGGAACTCATTCCTGCCTTCGGAGCTGTTTTCGGGTAACCACGAGCTCCTCGACCAGGCTTACAGTCCGATGACTGTACGGTTCTTCATGCTGCAAAGCCAATACCGCAGCACGCTCGATTTCTCAAACGACGCATTGAAAGCGGCTCAAAAAGGGTACAAAAAACTCGCTAACGGCCTGCGCATTGCAAAAATGCTCACGTATACACATGAGGATGGCGTAAATGCGGACGAAGCGAAAAAAGCGGACATCGAAAAATCGATCGAAGGCTTTTACAATGCCATGAACGACGACCTTAATACGGCCGTAGCATTTGCGAATCTTTTCAACATGCTGAAATACATCAACATGCTGAATATGGGTCAATTGAAATCGGCTGCATTAGGCGAAGCTGTATTTACTTCGCTAAAAGAACGGTTCGTCATATTCTTCGAAGATGTGCTCGGTTTGAAAGAAGAGCTTGCCGAAGGCCACGCGATCCTCGACGGCATGCTGAAACTGTACCGCGAATTTAAACTGTCGCAGAACTACGAAAAAGTCGACGAAATCCGTTCTTACTTCAAAAATCAGGGGCTGGTGATCCGCGATACCAAGACCAGGATCGACTGGGCATACGAGGAATAGTCATGAAAAAACGGCAGTCGGTTTTTGCATTCATATTGCTGGGTGTGTTTTTGTTGGGCGGCGTGGCGTATTTCATCGCATCGTTTTCCGACAAAAGCAAGCCTGCGGAAATATCTGCTCCGGCCGTACCAACCCCGGTTTTTAATAAGGAAGGCGAGGTAACTTTCCTGAAAAACGGCAAGCCTTTCAAAAAAATCGAGGTCGAAATTGCCGAAAACGAAGCTGAACGAAATAAGGGCCTGATGTTCCGCTCCTACCTGCCCGATTCGGTGGGTATGCTTTTCATTTTTGAACAGCCCGACGAACATTCCTTCTGGATGAAGAACACATCCATTCCGCTGGACATTATATATGTAGGTCCGGATAAAAAAATCATTTCAATCGCAGAAAACACCCAACCGTATTCGGAAGAGGCTATTCCGCCGTACGGTCTAGTACAATATGTGGTGGAGGTCAATGCAGGTTTTACCAAGCAAAACAATATTCAATCAGGAGATGTCATTTCTTTCTAATAAACTGTTTTTTAAGCGCTTACCCATCGCATTAGCGATCATTGCCGGCATTTACGGGTGCAACAGCAACACCAGTTCCGAACAAACTGCGGAGCAGGCCCCACCCGCATTGGTTAAAAGTGCGGATTTCAATGCCGATAGCGCATTTCAATTTGTACAGAAGCAGGTCGATTTCGGCCCACGCGTGCCGGGGACCCCGCAACACAAAGCTTGCGGCGATTACCTTGTTGCCAGCTTGAAGAAATATGGATTGCAGGTAAGTGAACAAACTTTTAAGGACACCACTTTTGACGGCAAGATTGTCAATGGCCGCAATATCATCGGCTCGTTCAATCCGGCTGCTGCCAAACGGATACTCCTGGCGGCCCACTGGGATTCGCGACCATTCTCGGACCAGGATTCGGTTTTGAAAAACAAACCCGTGTTGGCCGCAAACGACGGCGCGAGTGGCGTGGGAATTCTGCTGGAAGTAGCCCGTACACTATCGGTTCAATCTGCCAAACCGGAGATTGGCGTCGATATCATTTTCTTCGACCTCGAAGACTGGGGCAGTTCCGAATCGGAGGAAACCAAAATGGAACATAGTGGTTTCTGCCTTGGCTCGCAGTATTGGGCGGCCAACAAGCATATTCCTAATTATACCGCCTATTTCGGTATTCTCCTGGATATGGCTGGCGCAAAAGGGGCCACATTCTTTAAGGAAGCCTATTCACTACAGCTCGCCAGTGATGTCGTACGGCAGGTTTGGGCAACAGCCAGCCGTCTTGGTTACAGCAACTATTTCATCGACGAGGCCGGCCCGGGCATTACCGACGACCACGTCCCTGTAAACCAGGTGGCACATATCCCGATGATCGACATCATCCATACACGGCCCAACAATATGAGCAAAACGTTCTTCGACCAGTGGCACACTACCCACGACACCATGGAAAACATCGATCCGAAAACGTTGAAGGCAGTCGGCCAAACGCTCGTTCAGGTGCTTTACCAGGAGGCGAAGGATCAGCCGCTGTAATGTGGTCAGTGTGGTCAGGTATAGTCATGAGTTGTCAAGTTTTGTCATTGATAGTCAGGAATTGTCGGCGGTAGTCATTGATTAAATCCTCAGTAGCTGACCACATTTGACAAGTTCTGGCCATACCTGACAACACCTTACTACTCATGACAATACCCAACTACTCCTGACCATTTCTGACAACACCTGACAACCCTACATCCGCTTCACGATAATCCAAACGTCGGAGTTCCGCCCCTTATCATCGCTGCAAGAAATTTTGACACGCCCCAGCGGTGGGCTCAGGAAGACGCTTTCCTGCGGCGGCGATTTTTGGTATAACTTATCGTTGATATACCAATACACTTCCTGAACATCATTGGCAGCTTGGCACGCAAGCTGGATTTGCTGCGGCTCGTCTTTACGGATGTAGTATTCGCTTCCCTCATTCGGACTCACGATCAACGGCACCCCTTCATGAAAAACCCGCTCGCATTTCGGATTATGAGGAGGTATTTTCTGGTAGGGCAGTTTTTGTAGTTCATAAAACGCGATCAGTTCCGGTGCCAGATTGGGGTAGGCTTTTTTCTCAAAGCCTTTTTCAGGAAGGCAATAGGTACAATATGACATTTTCCCCGCCGCATCGGTAAAAACCCAGCGCATATGCTGGCATTTGCGGTAAGCCGACGTACCGACAATGTATTGATCGGGGACCTGATGACCGCAAAAATCCGAGGGAATGTCGCCGCTCGCCGGGCACACATTGCGAAGCGAGATATTGGCCGGGGATTTGTACCAGCCTTTCGGCGAGTTGTAATCCAATGCATTGAAGATCGAAAAAAGCAAAGGCGTAGCGGTATTGGCGCCGCTCAGCTCGGGCACGCCTTCTCCGGAGAAGTTCCCGACCCATACCCCGACCGTATATCGACGGTTATAACCAATGCTCCATGCGTCCCTTTTCCCGTATGACGTACCGGTTTTCCAGGCTATGCGGGGTAAATGATAGGTATTGTCAAAATTAGTGGGTAAATCGGGACGGGTTATCTGCGTGAGAATGCCCGTCGTGAGGAACGTGGCTTCTTCCGACAATAGGAATGTTCCCTTTTTGTCGGCGGGGTCCGCACCGCTCAACCGGAGATTTCGCAACTTTCCTTCATTCGCAAACGCAGCAAACAGCCTTGTGAGTTCTTCCAGAGTTACCCCGCAGCCGCCCAATATCATCGAAAGTCCCAGATCTTTGGCTTGTTTGTCCACCGTCTTGAAACCTGCTTTCCTCAATTTCGTGATCAATGCAGGTGTACCGATGTCTTTCAAAACCTTCACCGCCGGGATATTCAGCGAATTGGCCAATGCAAATTCAGTGGTAACCGCGCCATTGAAATGCTTATCGAAGTTTTCAGGTTCGTACCCATTGAAATTCCCAGGAACATCGTTCAAAACTGATTTCGGGGTGATGATGCCCGCGTCGAAGGCAGTGGCATACAACAGCGGTTTCAAAGTACTTCCAGGCGAACGCACCGCTCGCACCCCGTCCACCTGCCCTCCGTCGAACGGATTATTGAAATCTGCCGAGCCTACATAAGCTTCCACTTCCATCGTTTCATTGTTCACCACCAGCACCGCGGCATTGTGGATATTCATCAGTTGCCGCCGGTTGATGTAATTCCTAACCTGCTCCTCTATCTGGCTTTGCGCTTGGAGATTGAGGTTCGTACGGATCACCGGCTCGTCTGGATATTGCTGTTTGAGGCGGATCGAAAGGTGCGGAGCCAGGCGCGGGGTTTGGAGCCGACGGATGTTCAAGGGCTCCTCCATGGCGTCCTGGATTACGGTATGGTCAAATAAATCATCTTCCTGAAACCGTTTCAGCCAGGTGTTCCTCGCGTTGCGCAGCGCGTCGTTACGTGTACCCGGGCGCAGGCCCGACGGGCGGTTAGGCACGATCGTGAGCGCGGTAATTTCTGCAAGGCTTAAAAGCTGCGGCGCTTTGCCGAAATAGAACAGAGAGGCCGCTTTAATACCTTCGATATTGCCGCCATAAGGCACAAGGTTTACATAAAATTGAAGGATCTCTTCTTTGGAATAATGCATTTCCAGCTGAAACGCATGCCACATTTCAACTACCTTATTCCAATAGGTTCGCGGACGCGGGTCCATCAGCCTCACCACCTGCATGGTAATAGTAGATGCCCCGGAAGTCCTTCTTCCAGAAAACACATTCCTGACAGCCGCACGTACCACCGCGAACGGGTTCACCCCCGGATGGTAATAAAAATATTGGTCTTCCTTATGAATGAGCGTTTTCCGGAGCAGCGGAGTGATTTCATCCACATCCGAATAGAGCCGCCATTTATCCTCTTTACTTAAAAATGCATGAATTACCCGCCCCTTCTGGTCCGTGATTTGCGTCGCATAATGAATTTCAGGACGGAAGGGAAAAGCCAGATCAAGCACGAAAAGCAGGAGTATGAGGCCGATTAATGCCAATAATGCTTTTTTGACCTTACTGTTTTTCATAGGAGGATGCGCTGTGACCCGATAACGCTGCAATATAATACAGCCAACGCCGACGAACGGTTTTAGCGTCTCCCCGTTCAATAAAATTGCCCGCGCATTTGTCCTGATCGGTTAATTTTCCCTATTTACTTACTTTACTACAAATAAAATCAATCATAATACCATTATGTCCAAATACATTGCCGCCATCGATCAGGGAACTACCAGCACACGCTGCATACTTTTCAACCATCAGGGGAATATCGTTTCCGTAGGGCAAAAAGAGCACGAGCAGATTTACCCGCGTCCGGGCTGGGTAGAACATAACCCCACCGAAATCTGGAAAAACACCCTGGAAGTGATCGCTCTGGCGCGCATTCACGTGTCGGCACACGCTTCGGACATTGCGGCTGTGGGCATTACCAACCAGCGCGAAACGACAGTCGTCTGGAACAAACGCACCGGCAAGCCCTATTACAATGCATTGGTTTGGCAGGATACGCGCACCACTGAGCTCGTGGCGAAATATGAAAAGGAAGGCGGCCTCAACCAGTTTCGTGAGATTACCGGCCTGCCGGTTTCTACCTATTTCAGTGGTTTAAAACTGAAATGGCTCCTGGAAAATGTGGAAGGCATGCGCGAGGACGCTGAAAAGGGAGAAGCGATCTTTGGCAACATGGATACATTCCTGATCTGGCACCTTACGGGCGGCACGCAAGGCGGTATCCATGTGACGGATGTTACCAATGCAAGCCGCACGCAGCTGATGAATCTCCGCACGCTGCAATGGGACCAATCAATGCTCTCCGCTTATAATATCCCTGAAATCATGCTACCGGCTATCAAGAGTAGCAGCGAAATATACGGCTATGCCACCCATGAGGTACTCCCGGACGTTCCCGTTGCCGGCGACCTCGGCGACCAGCACGCCGCATTGGTAGGCCAAACGTGCTTCGAACCCGGCATGGCCAAGAATACCTACGGTACTGGCTGTTTCCTCGTAATGAACACAGGTACCGAGCTAAAAACTTCTGAAAACGGCCTGCTTACCACCATTTCCTACAAATTCGGTGACCAGCCGGTGCAATATGCATTGGAAGGCAGCGTCGCAGTAACCGGCGCTCTGGTACAATGGCTCCGCGATAACCTGGGCCTGATCCAGAACAGCAGCGACATCGAACCACTCGCCCAAACCGTGGAAGATAATGGCGGCGCCTATTTCGTACCTGCATTCTCGGGCCTGTACGCCCCCTACTGGCGCAACGACGCGCGCGGCGTCATCGCAGGCCTTACACGCTACGTAAACAAAGGCCACATTGCCCGCGCCGTGCTCGAAGCAACTGCTTACCAGACCGTTGACGTAGTAAAAGCCATGGAGCAGGATTCCGGCATCCAACTCGCCAGCCTGCGCGTGGATGGGGGTATGGTGCATAATCAACTGCTCATGCAGTTCCAATCCGATATTCTCGATACGCAGGTTGTGTCCCCGGCCGTTGCTGAAACCACCGCGTTAGGTGCAGCCTACGCCGCCGGATTAGCCGTCGGCTACTGGAAAAGCACCGAAGATTTGAAGAAAAACTGGGCCATCGCCCACACCTGGAACCCGAACATGGCCGAGGAAAAGCGCAATACTTACTACAAAGGCTGGAAAAAGGCAGTTACCAAGTCGTATGACTGGATTGAATAGCGCAAGTTGTTTCGTATTGTCAGGTGTGGTCATTAATAGTCAGGAGTGGTCACGTATTGTCATTTATAGTCGCGAGAGGAGAATTTGCCTAAAAATTCTTCAAAATCACCCCGACAATTCCTCATTACAAATAACAATACTTGACCACTCCTGACCACAAATGACAACACCTGACAACCTACTGACCACAAATGACTCTTCTTTATAATGTATATAAACAAGCCCATTCCTTGTGCCATCACGCCGTTCACCTTAACTTCGCGGTGCCAAATCAACCTCAGTAACCCATGCATACCCTCCATCTCAAAAAGCCCCTTGCTTTTTTTGATCTTGAGACAACAGGAGTAAATATTGTCCGCGACCGCATTGTAGAGATTTCCGTTGTCAAAGCATTGGTAAATGGCGAAACCGAGATCCGCACGCGGAGGATCAATCCTGAAATGCCTATCCCGCTGGAAAGCAGCCTTATTCACGGCATTTACGACGAGGATGTAAAAGATGCCCCCACATTTAAAAGTATTGCCAAAAACCTGGCATCGTTCCTTGAAGGATGCGATCTGGCAGGTTTCAACAGCAACCGTTTCGATATTCCGATGCTCGTGGAAGAGTTCCTGCGCGTGGGTGTGGATTTCGACATTAAAAACCGTCGGATGGTGGACGTGCAGCGCATTTACCACATGATGGAGCCGCGGAACCTGAGTGCCGCTTACAAGTTCTATTGCGGCAAAACGCTCGACAATGCACACAGCGCCGAGGCCGATACTATCGCGACTTTCGAAGTGCTGCAAGGGCAAATCGCAAAATACGAAGGTGTTACGATCACCGATGCGCACGGCAAGGTTACCGAACCGGTGAAAAACGACGTGGCCGTGCTGCACGAGCTGACCGCTTCCAAAATCGTGGATTTCGCGGGGCGTATGGTATTCAACGACAAAGGCGAAGAGGTATTCAACTTTGGCAAGCACAATGGCAAGCGTGTGACCGACATCCTGAAAAACGAACCATCGTTCTTCGACTGGATGATGAAAGGCGAGTTTCCGCTCGACACCAAACGCAAATTGACGGAGATTAAATTAAGGGGATTGACCCAACGCTGACATAATCTTACCTCAGGTTTGAGTAAGTAGTAATTATGTCTATTTTTGCCAGAAATCTATTTTTGACTATTTTAACCGGATATCCCATTAGGTAAACCTGCTATGATCCCAAACCCCACCATGCCAGAGGTTAACATACCAGCGGTTATTCAACATATCCCACTTCAAAGCTACCTAATTCTCAGCACCTTACTATTTGTGATCGGCATTATCGGCGTGCTTACACGCAGGAACGCCATTATCATTTTTATGTCGATTGAATTGATGCTGAACGCTGCTAACCTGCTGCTGATCGCATTCTCTTCCTATCGGTCCGATCCTTCCGCACAGGTTTTTGTATTCTTCATTATGGCGGTAGCTGCCGCCGAAGTAGCCGTCGGGCTGGCCATTATCGTAATGATTTACCGCAACACCAGAAATACGGACATTGGGTTCCTGAACAAGCTGAAATGGTAATTACCGGCGCATAACCGGTACACAATCAAGAGATTAAAGATTAAAAAATAGACATGTCTGCATCATTACTCATCCTGATTCCGCTGCTGCCGCTCGCCGGCTTTCTGATCAACGGGCTCGGATTTCCCAATATTCCAAAAGGCGCAGTCGGCATTATCGGAACGTTGGCGGTTGTGGCCAGTTTCGTGCTGTCGGTCATGACGTTCAATGCATTCGTTGCTTCCGGCAGTCAGCCGTTCATCGTACCGCTTTTCGACTGGATCACGGTCGGCGACCTTAATATCCCGTTCTCGTTCCAGGTAGATCAGCTTTCGCTGCTCATGCTGATGATCATCACCGGCGTAGGCTCGCTGATCCACATTTATTCGATTGGCTACATGCACAACGACTCGGGTTTCGGCAAGTTTTTCGCTTACCTGAACCTGTTTTTGTTTTTCATGCTCCTGCTGGTGCTGGGCTCGAACTACGTGATCATGTTCATCGGTTGGGAAGGTGTGGGACTTTGCTCTTACCTGCTCATCGGTTTTTGGAACAAGAACACCAACTACAACAATGCTGCCCGTAAGGCATTCATTATGAACCGCGTGGGTGACCTTGGCTTCCTGCTAGGTATCTTCACGATCATCGCCACATTTGGTTCGGTAGAATATTCGGAGGTTTTCAGTAAAGCTGCCGCCGGTTTCCAGGTAGGCGACCCGGTGATTATTACCATTACGTTGTTTCTCTTTGTAGGTGCCATGGGTAAATCGGCCCAGATCCCATTATACACCTGGTTGCCTGATGCGATGGCTGGTCCTACCCCGGTTTCAGCCCTGATCCACGCGGCAACGATGGTTACCGCAGGTATTTATATGGTGATCCGCTCCAACGTGCTCTATTCACTCGCGCCTTCGACGCTCGAAATCGTGGGTATTATCGGTGGAGCTACCGCGTTGTTTGCCGCTTCTATCGGCCTTTTGCAAAACGATATCAAGAAAGTACTGGCCTACTCTACCGTGAGCCAGCTCGGCTATATGTTCATGGGTCTGGGCGCGATGGCCTATTCGGCGTCGATGTTCCACGTGATTACCCACGCATTCTTCAAAGCATTGCTTTTCCTCGGTGCCGGTAGCGTGATCCACGCCATGTCCGACGAGCAGGATATCCGTTCAATGGGCGGTCTCCGCAAGAAATTGCCTGTTACATTTCTGACTTTCCTGATCGCCACGATCGCGATCTCCGGTATCCCGCCATTTGCAGGTTTCTTCTCCAAAGATGAAATCCTTGCACATGTTTTTGAACACAACAAAATCCTGTGGGTAATCGGTGTGCTGGGCTCGATCATGACTTCCTTTTATATGTTCCGCCTGTTGTTCCTCACATTCTTCGGGACCTTCCGCGGTACGCACGAGCAGGAGCACCATCTGCACGAATCACCTGCTTCCATGACGGTACCTTTGATCATCCTCGCCATTCTTTCGGCAGTGGGTGGTTTCATCGGCGTTCCCGAAGCGTTGCACGGCTCACACCAGCTGGCACAGTTCATGAGCCCGTTGTATGATCTGGCAAAAACAGCAAACCCCGCCGCATTCGAACATACTTCCCTTTCACATTCAGAAGAATATATGCTGATGGCCATTTCGGTAGCCGCAGCATTGATCTCCGCAATCGCCGCTTATGTGATGTATGTGCAAAAAGGCGCGGTACCAGCACCGGATTCGGAAGAAAAATCAGGCTTGCAGCGCGTGGTTTATAACAAATACTATGTCGACGAACTGTATGATGCCGTATTTGTGAAGCCGATTAAAGCACTGTCCAACATCCTGTACAGCTTCGGCGAGATTTTCATCGACCTGATTATCGATGCATTCGTAAAACTCGTGAGCCTGGGGGCGAAACTGTTACGAAAAACACAAACCGGCTCCACCGGCGAATACGTGTTCGCAATGGTGATCGGCATTGTGGTCATATTATTCTGGAAGCTGTTACTCTGATCCGATCATTCATCAATCCGTTTCCTATTAGTTTCGGACCGTCGACTTGAAAATATGCTTACTCTTCTTTTAATACTTTTACCAATAGCGGCAGGCGTTATCACCCTCCTGGCCGGCGAACGCATGGCGAAGCAGCTGGCGCTGGTTGGCGGCCTGACATCATTGGGCATCGCTATTTTTACCTGGCTGCAATTCGACCCTGCAGCTGGCTCTCAATTCGGGTTTAAATATGCCTGGCTGGCCTCGGGAGGCATTTCCTTTGCTGCCGGTATCGACGGTATCAGCATGCTTCTGGTATTGCTTACCACGTTCCTGACACCGCTGATCATCCTTTCGGCATTTAAAAACGAGTACAAAAACCCTGCGGCATTCTATTCGCTCATCCTATTTATGGAAGCGGCGCTGATCGGTGTTTTCACTGCTACGGATGCATTCCTTTTCTACTTGTTCTTCGAAGCTGCATTGATCCCCGTTTACTTCCTTGCGGCGATCTGGGGCGGAGAGAACCGCATCAAGGTCACATTCAAATTCTTCATTTATACGATCTTCGGTAGCTTGTTCATGTTTGTGGCGCTGGTTTACCTTTATTACCAGACACCGGGCACGCATACCTCTGAAATAGCAGCATTCTACCAACTGCAACTGAGTCCGGCAGCCCAAGGCTACCTTTTCTGGGCATTCTTCATTGCATTTGCCATTAAAATGCCGCTTTTCCCTTTCCATACCTGGCAGCCGGATACTTACACCGAGTCGCCTACCGCGGCTACAATGCTGTTATCAGGTATTATGCTTAAAATGGGGGTTTACGGTCTGATCCGCCTGCTGCTGCCGATCGTGCCATTGGGCATGGAGCAATGGGGCTTCCTGGCGATGATCCTTTCGGTGATCGGTATCATCTACGGTTCCATCATCGCAATCCAGCAGAGCGACATGAAAACGCTCATCGCATACTCGTCTTTCGCGCACGTGGGACTGATGGCGGCCGGTGTATTCTCGTCTTCATTGAATGGCTTGCAAGGCGCATTGATCCAGATGCTCGCACACGGTATCAACGTGATCGGCCTCTTCTTCATCGTCGACATTATTTATTCAAGAACCAAAACCCGCTACCTCGACCAACTCGGGGGCATTACCCAAAGCACGCCGCATTTGAGCGTGTATTTCATGGTGTTGCTGCTGGGAAGCGTTGCATTGCCGCTTACCAACGGCTTTGTGGGTGAATTCCTTTTGCTTTCAAGTGTATTCCAATACAAAGGCTGGCTCGGTGCCGTAGCTGGTCTGACGATCATTCTCGGTTCGGTATACATGCTCCGTCTTTTCCAGAAATCCATGTTCGGGCCGAAATCGAAATGGGTGGAAGGCTTCCAGGATCTTACTGCCAGCGAGCGCGCCGTATTGCTGCCGCTGATCGTCATGGTATTCTGGATCGGTATTTACCCAAGCACATTCCTGAAAATAACAGAGCCTGCTGTAAACCAATTGTTGCAACTGGTCAATAACTAAGTTAAGAATATGTATCCCATTATATTGTTGTCGGTTTTTGGAGTATTAACGCTCTTTCTGGGCTTTTCGAAATCCAAGAACATCCTCCTACCCTCTACCCTGCTTTTCCTCATCCTCGCGCTGGGAAGCAACTTCATCGAATGGGGTAAAGGGCCGTTCCTGTACTTCTACGACATGCTCCGGGTGGACAACCTCACGCTCGCATTCAACGGGATCGTATTGCTTTCCGCATTTATGATCGTCGCAATCTCGGGTGGCTTCCAGGACAATGCAGACGCCGAGCCGGCTGAATATTATGGTTTGATGCTTTTCTCGCTCGTGGGCGCCATTATGATGATCGGCTTCGATCACCTGATTATGCTCTTCATTGGTGTTGAGATCCTTTCGGTAGCCATGTACGTGCTCACAGGGAGCAATAAACGCAACCTGCGCTCCAACGAGGCAGCATTGAAATACCTCTTAATGGGTGCATTTGCGACCGGGTTCATGCTTTTCGGTATGACATTGCTGTATGGCGCAACCGGCTCGTTCCAGCTCGTCGCGATCCAGGGCTTTGCGTCGAATATGTCCGCCGCTTCGCAATCCTACATTTTCTACGCAGGGTTGCTATTGCTGCTGATCGGTATGCTTTTCAAAGTATCCGCAGCTCCGTTCCATTTCTGGACGCCGGACGTATACGAAGGCGCACCTACTATTTTCACGACCTTCATGTCGACGATCGTGAAAACTGCCGGTTTTGCGGCACTATTCCGTTTGTTGAATCACACTTTTGCTATCTATAACTTCTGGTGGATCGTGATCGCAATCATCGCCGTGCTGACACTCCTGGTGGGCAACATCGGTGCTACCAGTCAGAACAGCTTCAAAAGAATGCTTGCCTACTCGGGTATCTCGCATGCAGGTTACCTGCTGATCGCACTAACGGCCCTGAGCAAGCCTACTCAAAACGCCATTATCTTTTACTCTCTCGCCTACTCCTTATCGACCATCGCTGCATTCGGTGTGCTGATGCTCGTTTCAAAGGAGAAAACGATCGAAGGACAGCCCAACGAACGCTACGAAGCATTCAATGGTCTGGCCAAACAAAACCCATTGCTGGCTTTCGTACTGGCGGTATCCATGCTTTCGCTGGCTGGTATCCCGCTCACGGCCGGGTTCTGGGGTAAATTCTTCATTTTCACGAGCGCAGCGGAGCGCGGCATTATCTGGATTACTGTGATCGCCGTTCTGATGTCGACCGTCGGTATTTACTACTATTTCCGGGTGATTATCTCTTCTTACTTCAGGGAAGGGGATACCGTTAAGATCCGCGTGGCGCCGTTTTACCAGATCATCCTGGTGTTGGCTACATTCCTGACAATCCTGTTCGGTCTGGCACCGGGTATCTTCGAGAAATTGATTTAAAAACTTACAAATAATACCTTATGAAAATCGCCGTAAGACATACGGCGATTTTTTTGTTACCAACTGTTCAAACACACGTATCAAGGGTATCTGTAATTGAAAAAAGATATCCGTATGCAAACCAAACGACACACCTACCTCCCATTCACATTCAGGCCGGAAGATCTCCTCGGCCGCGAACCTATCGTCCCGGATTTACAAAATGCCTTTGAACGGGTTCGCCACCGCAACATCCTTATCACGGGTGCTTCGGGCACGATCGGCAGCGAGCTCGCCGTACAGGTATGCGCCTGTGCGCCCGCACGAGTGATTTTGATTGACCAGGCCGAAACTGCGCTTTACGAGCGCGATTATCAGCTGAAACGGCAATTCCCTGCAACGCACATTACCTGCCTCATCGCCAACATAACTGACGCGCGGCGCATGACTGATCTGTTTTTGAAAAATAAGATCGACATCGTTTTCCATGCCGCAGCCTACAAACACGTGCCGTTCATGGAGCGCCACCCTTACGAGGCCATCAAGACCAACGTTTTTGGTACCGCCATTCTTGCCGATCTTGCCGTTGCGCGAGGCGTCGGCCAATTCGTGTACATTTCCACCGACAAAGCCATCAGACCTGCCGGTATAATGGGGGCTACGAAGCATTTCGGAGAACTTTATCTGCAATATCTCAGCCACGAACATCCAGCATGCACTCAGTTCATTATCACCCGCTTCGGAAATGTACTTGGTTCCAATGGCTCATTCCTCGTCCGTTTCGCCCAGCAAATCCGGGAGGGCGGGCCTGTTACCGTCACCCATCCTGATGCCGAGCGGTACCTGATGACGGTCACGGAAGCTTGTCAGTTGGTATTACTGGCCGCGGCGCAAAGCAGCGGGAGCGAAGTGCTGTCCTTCGACATGGGGAAACCGGTACGCATTGCAAAGGTCGCCCGGGACATGATCCGGCTGGCGGGAATGGAGCCGGAGAAAGACATTCCCATCATTTTCACAGGATTACGAGCGGGCGAAAAACTGACGGAAGTATTACACACCGGCGAGAAAGGGACCACACCTGGACAGCTCTGCACGATGCCTTTTCCCGACCGCCCTTCCCGATGCATGCGTGCAATGCTGGAAGCTTTGCAAAAAGCCCTCGACTCCGGCGAGCCTCAGCAAATGGTGAGCGTGTTAAAAATGGTGATTCCGGAATACATCAGCGCCAATTCACCTTACGAAGCTTTGGATGACGCACCTGGCACGCAGGGTGTATCTGACAACCGACTGCCGACAGCCGATGTTAATTAGAGGCGTGATCAATTAGCGGGTATAAAACCACTTACCTGCATCCAATGCAGGCACCTGCCAAACCACTCGTCGAATGACGGCGTTTTGGGGTAACCATGCTGGCCCTGTGAATAGATATGCATATCGGCCGGGACACCTTTGGCATTCAATGCTTCGTAAAAGCGAATGCTGTTCGACACCGGCACTACGGTATCGTCGCCCGCGTGCGTGAGGTACGCGGGCGGCGTAGAGGCCGTCACCTGTAAATCGTTGGAAAAGTAGTTGATGCGTTCGGCGGACGGAGACGCGCCGAGCAGGTTCGCGGACGACCCTTTATGCCCGATTTTTCCTTCAAAACTGATCACGGGATATACCAGCACCATGAAATCGGGACGAAGGCTGGTTTTTTGCGGGTTCTCGATGAAAGTGCTGTCGTAATGCGTACCAGCCGTAGAAGCAAGGTGACCACCCGCCGAAAAACCCATAATACCGATCTTCGCCGGGTCGACCTGCCATTCCTTTGCCTTTTCACGAACCGTTTTAATGGCTTGCTGGGCGTCCTGCAACGGGCCTATCGCCTTGTCCTTCATGATCCGGTCGCTGGGTAACCGGTATTTCAGCACGAATGCGGCAATGCCGGCTTTGTTCAGCTCTTTTGCGACGCGGTATCCTTCCCGCTCGATTACCAGTCCGCCGTAACCGCCGCCGGGGCAGACAATCACCGCTGCACCATTACCGGTGCCTGCCGCGGGAAGAAATGCTGTCAATGTAGGCTTCGATACATTTTTAACGTATGCTTTTTCATTGGTTTCCTGATTTTCCGCCTCAATGGCATTCGGGATGCGATCCGGGTAAAGTGCCATTTCGGTCTGAGCTTGTGCCGGCATCGCCAGAAGTTGAACAAGGCCAATGGAGGCCAGAAGGCTGGATAGTTTTATCATTTAATTTTTTTCTAATTCCTATTAGATATTTTTCTACCTAAATTTCGGTTACACTGTTTAACCGCCCGGTGACGCAGAACCCCCTGCTGCGCTAACGGCCGGCAAACAATGGGTTAAGACATAGTTCGACAAAATTTACCTGCGCAACGCGCACGGAAAACCTTCGGAATGGAGCGAACAGAATTGCACCATTCTGTGTTATTCGACTAATTCTTTTAATATTAATATAATATTTACAAGAAATTCGAAACGCGTTTGTTACTTTGCCCCATTGAACAATCAAAAAAATAGCTAGTTTTGTAGAGTATCCTAATCATGCACTAGTTTCTTTGATAAGTTATAAATCGTCTTAAATCCACAAAAGAATGAAATATACAGTACATGCAGAGGGCAGGTTTCAATTTATCGATGAGGGAAAGGGCGAAACGTTACTGCTTTTGCATGGCCTTTTCGGTGCATTAAGTAACTGGGACGGTATTATTGACCATTTTTCAAACCGTTACCGGGTCGTTATTCCATTGCTTCCGATTTACTCGCTTCCCCCGCGTGAAGCCGGTCTGGAAGCATTACTCGCCTTTCTGGAAGACTTTGTTTCGTTTAAAAATCTCACCAACGTTACGGCGATCGGTAATTCGCTGGGCGGGCACATCGGCCTGCTTTACACCCTGAAAAACCAGGAGAATGTACAGCGCCTGGTATTGACCGGCAGCTCGGGCCTGTTCGAAAACTCGATGGGCGGCTCGTTCCCGAAACGTGGAAGTTATGACTATATCAAGGAACGCGTAGCCTATACCTTTTACGATCCGGAAGTGGCTACCAAGGAGCTCATCGACGAGGTGTTCGAAACAACTTCGAGCATCCCGAAATGTATGAGCATCGTAGGCATCGCGAAATCGGCCCAGCGCCATAACCTCGCGAAAGATTTGCACCAGATCACCGTTCCTACCCTGCTTGTCTGGGGTCTCAACGATACCATTACCCCTCCGCATGTAGGTTACGAGTTCAATCGCCTGATAGCCAATTCGGAATTGTACTTTATCGATAAATGTTGCCACGCTCCGATGATGGAGCACCCGCACGAGTTCAACCTGATCCTGGAAAGTTTCCTGGAAAAAGACGTGTCGGTTCCGATGGCGTAAACGCCCGGGAATTCCCGGAAAATTTCTTTTGTTACGATAGTTGATCTATATATAGTTTTTTTATAGCTTCGGAAAATGACGTTCTGACCTATGCTCGCAGCCACTCTGATAAATCCTATGATCCCTGTACTGAAACCGAACGATTCGGTGGGTACGGCTTTGGATTGGATGGATGAGTTTGGCGTGAAGCAATTGGTCATCGCCGACTCGGGCGTTTATCAGGGAATTGTTTCTGAAGATATTCTCTTCGACATTACGGACATTTCCGAGCAGCTTTCGAAAGTAATCATCCAGCATAAGGACATTTTCGCGACCGAAGATCAGCATCCTTACGAGCTGCTCCGGTTGGTAAACCAATTTGGCCTGCTGATCATCCCCGTGCTTCACGACGACCGGTCATTTGCGGGCAGTATTCTTGTGAACGACCTCGTTGAACATTTTGTGAACGAGCTGGGTGTGCAGGAAAAAGGGGCTGTAATTGTGCTCAAAATAGAAGAAAGAAACTATTCGCTTTCAGAAATTAGCAGACTGATCGAGTCAAACGGCGTCAAAATCCTGAGCAGTTATTATTCGTCGGGAGAAGTCTATAATCCAACCAACGAAGCCCGGTTGACCTTGAAACTGAACCGGACGCACATTACCCCCATTATCGCAACGCTTGAACGCTTCGGGTACGAAATCGAAGAAGCGCACGCCAACGACCCGATCGAAAGCCTCGACCAGGAGCGCCTCGATATGCTTTTGCGCTATCTGGCTACTTAGCATCCCAAGCGCGACGCCCGACGCTTCAAATGTGCATGCGGCTTTTGAATCGCACCGTTTGTCGTGTATCTTTCGGCTGAAACCACACGTTTTACTTTTCCTTCATGAAAATCGCCATTCACGGACGCAACTTTAATGAGTCCGCAAGGCCATTCATTGAAAATATGTTCGATGAACTGGCGCGCAGAAAAGTTGAAGTCCAGCTTTCGAAGTCATTCAGGACATTTCTGGACCAGGCCGGCATTTCGCATTATTCCGAACTGGTTTATGAAAAACCGGAAGACCTTTTCGACGCACGCCTCATCGTGAGCATGGGTGGCGACGGCACACTGCTGGAAACGATTTCGCACGTCGGCAAGCGGCAAACACCCGCTATCGGTATCAATGTGGGCCGCCTGGGTTTCCTGGCTACCGTGCCGCCCGAACGCATTACCGACATGATCGCCGCGCTCGAAAACAGCCAGTTTCGCATCGACGAGCGTACGCTCGTGGAAGTTGAGTCCAATATCGATCTTTTCGACGGCCTGAACTTCGGTTTGAATGATTTCACCATCACCAAAACCGATACGTCGTCGATGATCACTGTGCATACTTACCTGAACGATGAGTTTTTGAACTCCTACTGGGCCGACGGGCTTATCGTATCGACACCCACAGGTTCTACAGGCTATTCATTGAGCTGCGGCGGGCCGGTACTTGTGCCGCATTCGCAAAACTTTATCGTCACGCCCATCAGCCCGCACAACCTCAACGTGCGCCCGCTCGTGGTAGAGGATACCGCCGTAATACGCCTCGAAGTAAAGAGTCGCAGCAGCAATTTCCTCGTTTCGCTCGACGCACGCTCGCGCATTGTGGATGAGAACACGCAGCTGCTTGTGCGCAAAGCCGGCTTCATTGCACGGCTGATCAAGATGAAAGACGACAGTTTTTTGAATACATTGAGAAGCAAACTATCGTGGGGGCTCGACATGCGTAACTAGGCCCCCGAAATCACCACTTCTGACACCCTATGCGCCTTACTTACCACACCTTCGACCTCCAACTCAAACATACCTTCACCATCGCGCACGACTCGCGCGATGTACAGCAGACGCTCATCGTCCAGCTCAGCGATGGCATTTATTCCGGCTTTGGCGAGGCTACTTCCAACCCCTATTATGGCATCACGATCGGTAACATGATCGCGACGCTCGATATGGTGAAGGACATTGTTGAAAAGGGAAAATACACTTCCGCAGAAGAGCTCTGGACCATGGTACACCCGCTGCTCAGAGACAATTCATTCGCACAATGTGCATTGGACGAGGCCGCGCAGGATTATTTTGCTAAAAAGAAAGGCCAGAAGCTGTACGAAAGCTGGGGCCTGTCGCCCGAGAATATCCCTATGACCAATTTTACGATCGGTATTGATACTGTGGAAAAGATGGTCGAGAAGATGAAAGAGCTTCCCTGGCCTATTTACAAGATCAAGCTCGGTACGAATGAAGACCTGCGCATTGTACGGGAATTAAGGAAAAACACCGACGCACTTTTCCGCGTGGATGCTAACTGCGGCTGGACAGCAGAGAAAACCATTGAAATAGCGCCTCAATTGGCCGCATTAGGTGTGGAATTCATCGAACAACCGCTACCCGCGGATGATATTGAGGGAATGAAAAAGGTATTTGCATCGAGCGCATTGCCTGTGATTGCGGATGAAAGTTGCATTGTTGAAGAAGATGTCGAGCAATGTCACGGCCTTTTTCACGGCATTAATGTAAAACTGACCAAATGCGGCGGGCCTACCGCTGCGTTGCGGATGATCGCACAAGCGCGCTCATTAGGCATGAAAACGATGGTCGGCTGCATGACAGAGACCAGCGTCGGCATTTCGGCCATTGCGCATTTGCTTCCGCTGCTCGATTACGTCGATATGGACGGTTCCCTGCTCATCCGCAACGATCCCGCCACCGGCGTTACTTTCGATTTTGGCAAAGTGATTTACGCCCAGGGCAATGGCACCGGAGCCGCCTTGAAGCCTGAATTTTTATAGGTTCCGCTGTGAACACCTTCCATACCACCAAACTTCCCGGCCGGACCGTCGTTACAACCGACGGACGGGAATTTTTGTGGTTCAGCGGCACGGATTACCTTGGAATGGGCCACAACGAAGACTTTCGTAGATACGTACATTCGGCTACGGAAACTTTCGGAAATCATTATGGTAGTTCGAGGAATAACAGCTTGCGGCTTGACATTTACGATGATGCCGAACAACAACTCGCTCATTTTCTGGGAACTGAGTCTGCATTGATTGTCTCGTCGGGCATGTGGGCGGGGCAGTTGCTGATGAAAGAAGTTGAGAACGTTGTTCAACGAAAGCGTGACATCGCCAGAATCTTCTACCATTATGCACCCGGCGTTCATCCCGCATTATGGGGCCATGGATTTCAGCGGAACAATGGTGAATGGAGCGAGTGGATAATGCAAACCGCTCGAAAAATCAATGCAACCGAGCCGGATGTCGCGCATATAATCTGTACGGATGCCGTAGGTTCGCCGATGGTGAAGGCATTTGATTTTACCCTCTTTAATGCTATTCAAAATTCAGCGAATGTGTGGCTCATCATCGATGAATCGCATTCGCTGGGTGTGATGGGAGCCCGCGGAAATGGTGTGATGGAACAAATACATCCAAAGCTTTCGAAGCAAACCATCTTTGCTTCGTCCCTGAACAAAGCACTGGGCATTCCCGCAGGTGCTGTTTGGGGTTCAAAAAGTGTGGTTGAAATGGTGCGAAAATCGCCCTGGTTCGCAGGTGGGTCTCCGCCCGCACCCGCCTATGCGTACGCGTTGAAAACACTTTTGGAACAGAGCAAATATGCGGCGGCGCGCGCTTTGCTGATGAAGAATATTGGTTATATCAATGCAAAAATGGAAGGTACCGCGCTTTTTAAATGCATAGAAGGTTACCCCGTATTCTGTTCCTCCAACGCCGCATTATTCGAGCATTTGCTGGAAAACGGTATTATGGCCTCCTGCTTCCCCTACCCATCGCCTGCGGACGCGCCTGTTACGCGCATTGCGATTAGCAGTTTGCACCAAAAAGAAGACCTCGACCGATTGGCCGAGGTCTGTAAGCGGTTTAATGCTTGATATTTCTTAAAGCCAATCTTTGTATTTAGTCTTCGGTAGTTGTTCCGCCTAGTTTGGCAAGGCGCTTTTCCTCAGCCAGCTTTTCACGCTCCACTTTCGCCGAAACCATGATACTCAATTCATAAAGCAAGAATAGCGGAATGGCCACGAGTACCTGGCTGTAAATGTCCGGCGAAGGTGTAATCACCGCCGCTACGATCAGGATCACAATCATCGAGTGCTTGCGGTATTCGCGCATGAACGAAGGCGTGAGTACTCCGATTTTCGACAAAACAAACACCACAATCGGCAACTGGAATGCCACCCCGCAGGCCAGTGTAAGTGTCGCCACCAGCGAAATATACGAAGCAAGACTGAATTCGTTGATAATCGTCGGATCGAGCGTGTAGTTGGCAAGGAAGTTGATAGCAAGCGGCGATACCACGTAATAGCCGAACAGCACACCGGAGAAAAACAGTGTAGTCACATAAAACACCGCTCCCCGCGCCGACCGTTTTTCAGAAGGTTTCAGACCAGGCTCGATAAACCGCCAGATTTCCCAGAATGCGTAAGGGAAGGCAAATACCAGACCTGCGATCACCGACGACGTCATACTCATCGTAAACGCATCGCCCATTCCGATCACCTGCAATTTGAAGTTCAGGCTCTTTACGCACAAATCCTCGTAACCGGTGATTTCCGACAGTTTGCAGAGCATTCTATACGTCCAGAAATCAGGCTGTGACGGCGCAATGATTACATAATGGTATATTTCTTGAATATAAATGAAGGCAAGAATCGCAAATACGAGAATCGAAGCACCGGCGCGGATAACATGCCATCTTAGTTCTTCGAGATGCGAAAGGAACGACATCTCCTTGCCATCGCCGTCTTCATCCTCCTGCTCTCTGTCAAAATCCTGATCCAGGGACATATTTTAAGTTATTACTAGAACTCAATCTAAGTGAAAAGCTGAAATTACTTAAAAAACCCGTCGAAGTGATCCGACGGGTTTTTTATTCATGCGTTCTGGATCAATTAATCCATTACAAAAGGGTAATCGTTCTCAACGTACACGTCTGTGTAAGCCTCTTTCGGGTCCGGCCACTCCGATTCTTCGGCGAATTGCACGGACTCCGCAACGATATCTTTTACTTTTTTATCGATGTTTTCCAGCTCCTCTTCGGTAGCCAGCTTGTTTTCAAGGATCACCGCACGGATCTGCTCGATCGGATCGCGGTGTTTGTATTCTTCTACCTCCTCTTTCGAACGGTATTTCTGAGGATCGGACATGGAGTGTCCGCGGTAGCGGTAAGTACGGAATTCGAGGAAAGTAGGTCCGTCGCCTCTGCGGGCGCGTTCCGCCGCACGGGAAACCGCTTCGTGAATCGCCTCAACGCTCATACCGTCAACAGGCTCCGAAGGAATGTCATATGCCTCGCCAAGGGTATAAAGCTCGGTAACGTTGGATGTACGCGCTACGGAAGTACCCATTGCGTAACCATTATTTTCAACGACGAAGATCACCGGCAGCTTCCAGCTCATCGCCATGTTCAGCGTTTCGTGGAATGAACCCTGGCGGATCGCGCCATCACCGAAGTAACAGATACACAGGTTATCGGTTTTGTTATATTTCTCTGCAAATGCGATACCTGCGCCCAGTGGAATCTGGCCGCCTACGATACCGTGGCCTCCGATGAAGCCTACTTCTTTATCAAAAATGTGCATAGAACCGCCCTTACCTTTGGTAGTTCCGGTCTTTTTGCCGAAAAGCTCCGCCATAATCGCGTTCGGGCTCGTGCCCAATGCGAGAGGGATACCATGATCACGGTAAGCGGTAATGTACTTGTCGCCTTTTTTCAGGGCACTCACCGCGCCGGAAGAACAGGCTTCCTGGCCGATGTAGAGGTGGCAAAAACCACGAATCTTCTGCTGACCGTACAACTGGCCTGATTTTTCTTCAAAACGGCGTTGTAAAAGCATATTCTCGAACCAGAACAT
Source organism: Dyadobacter sp. BHUBP1 (assembly GCF_050587785.1). NCBI lineage: Bacteria > Pseudomonadati > Bacteroidota > Cytophagia > Cytophagales > Spirosomataceae > Dyadobacter > Dyadobacter sp. BHUBP1. Next base: position 84,250 of record NZ_JBOBIH010000010.1, on the reverse strand, counting down.
GTATTGCTCCTTCGGATGCTGTAACTTTTTGGGGGCTGATGCTTTCTTTTTCTCAGTAACGGTGGCCATGTATTTGGTTCTCGTTTATAAAGACAGAACTTTGTCTTAAAGTTATGGTATGAACAGAGTCTGTTTTGCCGTACTCACGCAATGATGTGCGAAAATAAGCATAAACTAAATAACAAAGAAGTTCATGTGGCTAGAAAAGCTCCGTCTTACCTACTTTAAAAGCTATGAGGAGAAGGCCTTCACTTTTGGAAAACATGTGAACTGTATCGTGGGCGAGAACGGCAGCGGAAAAACCAACCTGCTCGACGCAATCTATTTCCTGACCCTTACCAAGAGCGCATTTCACAACCAGGACGCCCTCGGCATCCGCCACACCGCCGATTTCTTCCTCATCGATGGCGTATTCAACGAGCACGGGAAGCATATCCAGATTACATGCAGCCTGCAACGCGGCCAGCGGAAGGTTTTCATGGCCGATAAGAAGCATTATGACCGCCTGAGCGACCATATCGGCCTGTTTCCAGTCGTGCTCATCGCGCCCGACGACACCGACCTCATCCGCGACGGCAGCGAGGAACGCCGCCGCTTTTTCGATGGCGTACTCGGCCAGGCCGTGCCCGGCTACCTGGGCGACTTCCTGCAATACAACAAAATCCTCACCCAGCGAAACGGTCTCTTAAAACTTTTCGCCGAAAGAAATTACCTCGACGAAGACCTGCTCGAAACCTATAATGAGCCTCTGATCGTCCTCTCGCAGCGCATTCACGAGCACCGCGCGACGTTCATGCAAAAATTCATCCCGCTGTTCTGCAAATACTACGAATTCCTCAGCAGCGGGCATGAAAAAGTGGATGTAATCTATGAAAGCGAAGTCGCCAGCCCCGATTTCCCAGCCGAATTCCGTCGCAATCGTAGCCGCGACCTGCACGCACAACGTACGGGCAAAGGCGTGCATAAGGATGAATATGTATTCGAAATAGACGGGGTTACCCTCAAAAAATTCGGCTCGCAGGGCCAGCAAAAGTCCTTCCTGATTGCCCTCAAACTGGCGCAATTTGAATTATTAAAAGAAGAGAAGGGCAAAACACCCATTCTGCTCCTCGATGATATTTTTGATAAACTCGACGACCGCCGCATTCATAAACTCATTGAACTCATTGATACCGGCTTCCTGTCGCAGGTTTTCATCACCGACGCCCGTCCGGAGCGCTCGCAAAGGATTTTAGAGCATGTGAAGGCCGATGTGCGTTTTTTTGAGATTGAGAAGGTGTTGAAAGAATGATTTAGTCTTGCTGCTCTCTGAACACACGAAGGCACGATAACAAGTCTTCCATACGATCTGTGTCTATTTCGTTTATCAGGCGAATTGCTTCGGTTTTCATCTCTTGGTCAGACATAGCGAGCATTGTTTTTGATTCAACACTAATCAAGGTTACCTAATTAAAATAACAAAAGCCAGATCGAAACGACCTGGCTTTTCAAGCGGCATGCATTAAAAATCACCGCATTAAACATATTTCGGATCCAGCTCCTTGGCTTGTGCCACAAACTCCTTCACCTTCTGTTCATCATCCTTTTTGCAAATCAATAGCACGCCGTCGAATTCGGCGACGATGAAACCGTCGAGGCCGTTAATGACTACCAGCTTGTCTTTCGGCGTCTTGATGATCGAGTTCGTGGTATTGTGCAGGATCAGGTTGCCGTCTGTAACATTCAGGTTTTCATCCTTTTCCGAAACTTCGTACATCGACTTCCACGTTCCCAGATCCGACCAGCCGAAGCTTGCCAATACAACGTGCACATTATTGGCCTTTTCCATGATACCGTTATCGATGGAAATGCTGCCGCAATGCTGGTAAGCGCGCTGGATGAACGAATCCTCCGAATCGAGGTAATAATGTTCGACCCCGCCCTGGAAAATTTCAGCAATGTCGGGCTGGAATTGAGTCAGCGCTTTTTTGAATGCATTGATATTCCAAACGAAAATACCTGCGTTCCACACAAAATCACCGCTGTCGAGGAACTGCAATGCCAATTCCAGATGGGGCTTTTCGGTAAATGACTTTACTTTTTTAACAGTCAGCTTATCCGGAATGTACTGGATGTAGCCATAACCGGTATCAGGACGAGTCGGCTGGATGCCCAGCGTCACCAGGATGTCCTCATTACGGGTAGCTCCCAACGCAACCTTGATCGTATCCTTGAAAACCTCTTCTTTCAGGATAATGTGGTCCGCAGGCGCTACCACTACGTTCGCGTTCGGGTTGCGGGCCGCAATTTTGTAGCACGCATAGGCAATGCACGGCGCGGTATTTCGCCGGTGTGGTTCCAGGAGAATCTGGTCGTCGGTCAATTCCGGAATCTGCTGTTTGATCAGCTCCTTGTATTCCTGACTGGTTACTATATAAATGTTCTCGATAGGGCAAACGCCGTCGAAACGGTCGACCGTTTGCTGTAACAGCGTCCTTCCTGTGCCAAGCACATCATGGAATTGCTTCGGGAAATCCGTCCGGCTGAACGGCCAAAAACGGGTTCCGACGCCGCCTGCCATGATTATCACATAAGTGTCCTGCATCTGTGTTGTGTAAGGTATGTTTGTTATAACGTTAAATAAAATCTCTCAAAACTAATGATAAAGACTCAGTATGCTCAATCCGGGCATCGGAAAAGTCCCGGAAAGTTAGTTCATGGCGCGAATAGCGGTTTTTCGTCATTGCATTAAATTCCTTTCGAGTGATCGAACCATTTGTTTTCCGAAGACACCTGCCTTTGCATTATAAATACCCAAAGAAAAAATTGGATATTATGTAAACAAAATCTATTTCTTAGTAACTTGTTACAGACATCAACCCACTAACCAACCATGATCCGAACTTCTGCATCCCCCAGAAATCTGCCTCTCTTGTTTTTCTTATTGTTGTTTTGCCAACATTCTTTTGCGCAGATTAGTTTGACCGGAAAGGTTACCGAATCGGTTACCCAGGAACCACTGGCCGGCGTTAGCATTCGTATACAGGGTAAAGTAGCCGGTACAATCACCGACACGAAAGGTAAGTTTTCTCTCAGTACCACCTCGAATCCCCCATTTTCTATCATTGTCAGTTCCGTTGGCTTCCAAACGCAGGAAATTGCGGTCACTGCCAGCATGTCGGACCTGAATATCAAAATGGTGGAACAGCCGGTGCTCGGCAAGGAAATTGTCGTTTCGGCCTCCCGTGTGGAGGAAAGCGTGATGAAATCGCCGGTAGCGGTAGAAAAGCTCGATATCCGGGGTATTCGAGACACGCCAGCAACCAATTTTTATGACGCACTCGCAAACCTGAAAGGCATCGACATGACCACCCAGGGTGTCTTGTTCAAATCCATCAACATGCGCGGGTTTGGTGCGACGGGTAACCCGCGTACCGTGCAGATGATCGACGGTATGGACAATCAGGCGCCGGGACTCAACTTTCCGCTCGATAATATCATCGGTATGTCCGAGCTCGACGTCGAGAGCGTAGAGGTGCTTCCCGGCGCGGCATCGGCGCTGTACGGTCCCAACGCGGTAAATGGATTGGTATTAATGAACAGCAAAAGTCCGTTCCTCTATCAGGGGATAAGCGCGAATCTCAAAGGCGGAATCATGCATGAAAAGAATCGCTCAAAAGCCACCACCCCGTTTGCAGAGGCTACCATCCGTTATGCAAAGGCATTCAACAACAAATTTGCATTCAAGGTAAACCTGTCCTACATCCAGGCGAAAGATTGGGAGGCCACCAATTATACAAACCTGAACGTAGGCGGTAATGCGGATCCGAGCCGCGGAAAAGGCACGGACCTCGACTACGACGGTACGAATGTATACGGCGATGAAATCCAGACGAATATCAACGCGGTAGCGAAAGCGCTTGCTGCGTCCGGGCAGATTCCTCAGGATAAGGTGGGGCTTGTGCCCAATATTTTTGTCAGCCGCACCGGGATCCGGGAGCGGGACCTGGTGGATTACGATACCAAAAGTTTCAAGGCTAATGCCGCATTACATTATCGCCTGAACGAAAAAGTGGAGGCCATTGCGCAAGTCAATTATGGCTATGGAACCACGGTCTATACCGGTACCGGCCGTTACTCATTGCGAGATTTTAACCTTACCCAGGCCAAACTGGAGCTTCGGGGCGACAATTTTACCGTGAGGGCATACACCACACAGGAACGTTCCGGCAAGTCGTACCTCGCAGGCCTCGCGGCGGTTTCCATGCTCGGCGAGATCAAACCAAACAATACCTGGTTCGGACAATATGTGGGCGCCTTTGTACAGGCGCGTGATGCGGGCGCAGCGGAGGCAGATGCACACGCAACCGCCCGGCAGTTTGCTGATCAGGGAATGCCGCAACCGGGCAGCGCCACCTTTAACCAGCTGCTGGATAAATACCGGAACATGCCGATTGTGAACGGCGGAGGTGGTTTTGCAGATAAAACCAATATGTACCACGCAGAAGGCTTTTACAATTTCAAAAACCAGGTCCGCTTTCTGGAACTGATCGCCGGAGCCAACTACCGCCTTTACACGCTCCGCTCTGCCGGGACGTTATTTGCCGATACCAAGGAGGGCCGCGACGGAACAATACCTATTAATGAATGGGGCGCATTCGTGCAAGCCGGCAAAAACCTGCTTTCCGACCATTTGAAACTGACAGGCTCAATCCGCTACGACAAAAACGAGAATTTCGACGGCCAGTTCACGCCGCGCGTGTCGGCGGTGACCACATTTGGCGAGCACAATATCCGCCTCTCTTATCAAACAGGCTTCCGTATCCCCACGACGCAGAACCAATACATCGACCTCCGGACACCATCGGGAACGCTGGTTGGCGGTTTGCCTGAGTTTGATTCACGCTACAACCTTTCGAGTGGCATTCTCCGGCAAAACCTTTCCGAAGCTGCGGTGATGGCCGTGGTGCAAAGTGACCCATCGGTGGTCCAGAGCGCACAGCAATATGCTACGGTGGTAGTGACCCAACAGGCTACCGCTGCCATTACGCAACAAGTCACCACGGCGGTGACCGCGCAGGTTAATGCGGGAGTAGCGGCTGGAACCATTCCGAACGACCCGGCAGTGATCCAGGCGGCCATCAAGGCGGGCGTCAACCAAACGCTTCCGGGCGTATTGTCGGCGCAATTGCCGGGTATTCTCGCCACCCAGGTTCCGGCGCTGGTCCCTGACCTGGCGAAGGCATATGCATTGGGGAAACTGCCTAAATACCAGCCGGTGAAACTGAAACCGGAACGCATTGCCTCCTATGAGGTTGGCTATAAGGGCATTATCGCGAAAAAACTCTTCATCGATGCCTATTATTATATCAGCAAATACAAAAACCTCATTGGCGGGACGGTGATTGTTGTGCCTACTGCTGCGGCTGCCCCAGGTCTGCCTATTGAATCAGGCATTGGGGTGGGTAGTTACCAGGGATACGCGAGGACCGTGAATACAACCGAGACGATAACCACGCGGGGCTTCGCGATCGGGCTGAATTATACATTGCCGAAAGGGTTCAATATCGGCGGTAATGTAGCGAACAATGAGTTGAAAGACTTTACTCCATCTCCCGAAGTACAGTATTCGCAATTCAATACTCCTAAATACCGGTACAATGTGAGCCTTGGCCGCCGCATTACCAGCTCCAACACCTGGGGATTCAATGTCGTGTACCGCTACCAGCAGGCTTTTTTGTGGGAGTCGAGCTTTGTCGTGCCTACGACCACCGATGTGCCGGTATTCTCGAACACCAGGGTGCCGGCGATCAGTAACCTTGATGCGCAGGTTAGCTGGAAAGTGCCCGCGATCAAATCGATCATCAAGCTGGGTGGCACGAATCTGTTCGGGAAATCTTACTTCCAGTCATACGGCAGCCCGAACGTGGGCAGCACGTATTATGTGTCCATTATGTTTGATGAATTGCTGAACTGAGTGCAGGAAAATCTATTTCTCGCCAAAAGCCAGGTCGCCGGCGTCGCCGAGGCCTGGCACTATATAATATTGCTCGTTCAGCTTCTGGTCCACGGCACCGAGCCAGAGGCGGCATTGCGGTATTCTTTCCTGCAGATACTGAACGCCCTCGGGACTGGCAATGACAGAAGCAATATGGGTTTGCGAAGGAATGCCGAAGCGCAGCAATGCATGGTAAACCTTCTCCATGGAGCGGCCGGTTGCCAGCATCGGATCGATCATCACCAGGATTTTACCCGTCAGATCGGGGCTGGTAATGTAGTCCATTTCAACCGTAAACTCCTCCTCTGCATTGATATGGTGCCCACGGTAGGCCCCGATAAATGCATTATCGGCCTTATCGAAAATATTCAGAAAGCCCTGGTGGAACGGTAACCCGGCGCGCAGAATGGTAGCCAGCACGATGGGCTGCAACATCGATCGGCACGGTGCGGTACCGAGCGGCGTTTCTACTTTCTCCGTTTTGAAAGTGAGCGTTTTGGACATCTCATAAGCCAGCAGCTCTCCTACCCGTTCCATATTCCGGCGAAACCGCATCCGGTCTTTCTGACAATTTACGTCACGCAATTCGGCCAGGTAGTGATCTGCTATGGAAGGTTTCTGGGAAAGTAAAAACATGGGAGTGACAGTTTTTTAGACTACTCCATGCAAGATAATACAAATTCATTGACGTAATTTGGAACACCATTTCTAAAAATTACGTGCAAAAGCTCCAATTGCGGTCGTAGTAGATTTTTGTTGCCTATGTATCAAGGAATTATCCGGCTTTTTAAATTACTGTTTTTAACACTGGTATCCTCGGCTTACGTACACGCGCAAAGTGCTTTCGTTCCGCTAAACGACGACTATTATCATCTCATTGATCGTCTGGAAATCAAAAGAGGTAAATTTTCCGAAGGTTTTCATTTCAACGCCAAGCCTTTTGAGCGTAAAGCGGTAGTTGCGTTAACCGACTCCATATTAAAAGAAGGCACCGTTGACCTGACCGACCGCGACTGGGAAACGATCGATTATCTGCGCGAGGACAGCTGGGAATGGACCAAGGGAATGATTTCCACCGATTCGGCCAAATATAACAAGCTGGCGCGGCTGGGCTGGTTTAAATCACCGCCTCCGGGGCAGAAACGCAAGTTTTTCCATCACCCTGCCGATCTGTACAGCATCCACAACAAAGATTTCGACCTGCATTTCAATTTTACTACTACCAATTTCATCGGAAAAGACAACAGCTACGACACCACGTCGCATCAGACGCTCTGGTTTACCGGCCGTGGGGTCGAGATCAGGGGGATGATCAATGAAAAGCTGGGCTTTTATACCTTCGTATCCGATAATCAGGGTCGCTTTCCGCGCTATGTAAGTGCCTTTGCGCCGAAATACAGCTTCCCGGGTGAGGGGCTCGCGAAAGCAACCCGCAACCACGGCAACGACTTCCTTTCGGCACGCGGTTATATTACTTTCCGCCCGCTGAAAGCGATTAATGTGAAATTCGGGCACGATTACAACACTTTCGGCAGTGGTTACCGCTCGCTGATCCTTTCCGACAACAGCAGTCCTTATTTATTTTTAAGATTAGATACCCAGCTCGGCCGGTTCCATTATACCAACCTCTGGACCAGCATGATCGACGGCGCCGAGGATGGTTTCTCTGAATTTTTAAGAAAAAAGAAATTCGCGGCGATCCACCATTTGAGTGTTAACCTAACCGACAAAATCAATTTCGGGGTATTTGAAGCCGAAGTTTTCAACCGCGATTCCGTGGGCGGCGGCTACGACCTCAATTACCTCAACCCCATTATCTTCTATCGTTATGTAGAATCCTACATCGGTAGTCAGGACAATGCATTGCTCGGCTTCGACTTCCGCTGGCTTGTGGGCAAAACCGCCTCCATTTACAGCCAGTTTGTTCTCGACGAGTTTTTGACCAAATACCTCTTCAATGGCAGCGGCTCGTGGACCAACAAATACAGCTTCCAGCTCGGTGCCAAATATGTGGACGCATTTGGCATACCTAATCTCGACTTGCAGGCAGAATACAACGTCGTACGCCCCTACACGTACTCGCACAAGGACGGAGGGCGCAACTACATGCATTACGGGCAAGCGCTCGCACACCCGCTGGGGGCTAATTTCCGGGAGTATCTGGGAATTTTACGCTATAAAGTCACGCCGAGGCTCTCAATTTACGGCACGGTAATGTCGGCCATGCAGGGTAAAGATCCATCTGACAAGCCTTTGATGAACTACGGAGGCGATATTTCAAAAAGTTACGAAACCCGTCATGTAGGTCGGGACGGGCAAAGCGAAGAAAACCAGAAAATCGGCCAGGGCATTAAAGCGACAACCTTATTTACCGATTTGCGCTTGTCGTATTCTCTGGCTCACAATCTGTTCCTCGATGGCCGCTACCTGATGCGAAAAGTGACCTCACAGGACGCGAAGGTCGCCACCAACTCCAATATCTTTTCGATTGCCATCCGCTATAATATGGCCTACCGGCAACAAACCTACTGACTTTAATTTCTACCAAAATGGAAACTGACCCCCACGAACTCCGGAATCTTCTCAGGCTTGCATTGCTGGAAGATATCGGTGACGGAGACCATTCATCCCTCGCCAGCGTACCCGAAAATGCCACCAAACGTGCGAAGCTGCTGGTGAAACAGGACGGCGTGCTCGCCGGTGTGGAAGTGGCGCAGATTATCTTCGATGAAACCGCAAAATATTACGGTTACCCCCTTCCGAAAATTGATGTGTTACTTTTTGACGGTTCCGTCGTATCAACAGGAGACATTGTTTTTACGGTAGAAGGAAACGCCCGCCTGATCCTGAAAGCCGAACGACTGGTGCTCAACATTATGCAGCGCATGAGCGGTATCGCCACCTATGCGCGGCAAATGTCGGATTTGATCAAGGATTTGCCTGTAAAACTGCTCGATACCCGCAAAACAACCCCGAATTTCAGGCTATTTGAAAAAATGGCGGTGAAAATCGGTGGCGCGGTAAACCACCGGATGGGTCTTTACGACATGATCATGTTGAAAGACAACCATGTGGATTACGCCGGCGGCATCGAAGCGGCGATTACCGGGGCTAACAAGTACCTGAAAGAAACCGGCCGGAAGTTGAAAATCGAGATCGAAACGCGGAACCTTGCCGAAGTGGACGAGGTGCTGCGTGTCGGCCAGGTCGACATTATTATGCTTGATAACTTCTCGCTGGACGACCTGCGGGAAGCGGTGAAGCGGATCGGCGGGCGATACGAAACAGAGGCATCCGGCAACATTACCGAAAAAACATTACGCGCAGTGGCCGAAACCGGTGTGGATGGGATTTCCAGCGGTGCGCTCACGCATCAGGCGCGAAGTCTGGATTTAAGTCTGAAAGCCTTTTAACCTTTTCATTCATATCAAAAGCGTATGCTGAGATCGATGAAAACCACATACGCTTTTGATCTTCAAGGGTTTCCTACCGGCTATTCCCTATGGGCAGCCGCATTGCTTGGCATTTGCATTCCCTTCCTGGCCTTTGCCCAGGAGCCGCCACGGCCTGAGATCGACATCAACCAGTTCATCGCCGAACTCTTCCCTGTCCCGCCGGACGACTCCGAAGACCTTTACGAGGCGCTTTTGCAGCTCTACGCCAGTCCGCTCGATCTCAACACCGCCACACCGGACGATCTTGCCGCCACATTTATTTTAAGCGAAGAACAGCTCCGCTCCTTTTTCGACTACCGTGCAAAAACGGGTGCATTGCTCTCGCTTTACGAATTACAGGCTGTTCCAGGGTTTGACATTTACACGATTCGGAGATTACTACCCTTTATAACAATTAGTACCAAAGCAGTTTCCATTCAAGATGCATTGAAAAATCCTGGTCAGCATTTCCTGATGGTTCGTTCGGGTAGATTGATGGAGCGGCAAAAGGGTTTCGCACCGCTGGACTCAAACTCTAATGCGACTACACGCTATCAGGGGCCTCCTTTCAACGGCTACATCCGCTACCGCAATGCACGGAGCGGCGCGTATAGTTTTGGAATTACATTGGAAAAAGATGCTGGCGAAGAAATATGGCACTGGAATGCACGCAGGCAGATTTTGGGCATCGATTACACTTCCTTTCATGCACAAATCCTCAACCGGGGAAGGCTTAAAAGTCTGATTATCGGCGATTTTCAAATGCAAGCCGGGCAAGGAATGATCACCGGCGCAGGATTTTCACTGGGAAAGGGTTCGGAGGTGATCCGAACCGCTTATAGGAGCACAACCGGCCTTAAACCTTATACCTCGGCCACCGAAGCCAACTTTTTCCGGGGCATTGCAGCTACGTGGCGTATTATCCCACGCACCGATCTGACCATTTTAATCTCCAAAACCAAACGCGACGCCACCCAGGAGGCGGACAGCATTCATTCCAGCATTACGACTTCGCTACCGATTACAGGCTACCACCGCACGCCTTCGGAAATTGAGAAACACAATGTGCTTCGCGAGCAGATTGCAGGTTTGCATCTGCTGCATAGACTGGCTTCGCAAAAGGGCCAGGTTGGGTTGACAATGCTCCATACCGGTTATGATTCTTTTATCCAAAAGCGTGATCTGCCTTATAACCGGTATGAATTTTCGGGCAGGCAGAACCTGATTGCCGGCCTGCATGGCGACTACCGTTGGCAAAACATCCGTTTCTTCGCCGAAACCGCCATTTCCAAAAGCGGCGGCACCGGCGCAATCGGCGGCCTCATTGCAAGCGTTGGCAGGAAAGTCGATGTATCGGTAATGGCCCGGCATTATGCCCGCCACTTTCACACATTTTACGGCAATCCTATCGGCGAAGGTACGCGGCCTATTAATGAGCGCGGCGCCTATGCCGGAATGCGTTGGTCGCCTTCCCGGAAGTGGCAATGGAGCGCCTATTTCGATTATTTCCGGTTCCCGTGGCTGAAATACCAGGTCGATAAACCTTCCCGCGGATTCGATTATTTCCTGCATTTACTCTGGAAACCTTCGAAGCGGCTGAGTGCCTATGGGCTGTTTCATGAGAAGCATAAGCAGGTTAATGATCCTGCGGCAGAAGTCGTTAATCCATCGCTGATCCGATCCATTAAACGGACAGCTATGTTCAATATCGATTACGAAATTCCGCTCCGGTGCGCATTCCGGACGCGGCTGCAATATGGCGGGCTGAAAAACGGGCATTCCAAAGGCTCAAACGGCTTTACGATCGTACAGGACGTGTCCTGGCATTTGAAAAAAGTTGAAATCAGCGGTCGGCTGGCGTTTTTCAAAACCGATGACTACGACAGCCGGCAATATGTGTATGAGAAAGATATGCTCTACGCATTCTCGATCCCGGCCTATTACGACACCGGTACCCGGCATTATTTAATGCTGCGCTATACCATTGCAAAACAGCTTAAAATATGGCTCAGATGGTCGCAAACACGGTATTCAGACATTGAAAAGATCAGTTCAGGACTCAACGAAATTAACGGTAACAAGCGAAGCGAGGCCAAAGTACAGGTGATGTATCAGTTTTGAAGCCGTATTTTTGCTGCGCGAAAGGAAATTCTTTTGAAGTAAATACCATTAATCAGTACATCATGTCCATTAACAAACTTGAAGCATTAAAGAAATATTTCGGATACGACTCCTTTCGCCCTCAGCAATCCGAAATCATCGACACCATCATGGCTAACCGCGATTGCATGGTGCTTATGCCTACGGGCGGTGGCAAATCAGTCTGTTTTCAAATACCGGCTGTGCTCCGTGAAGGGCTTACCGTTGTAATCTCCCCGCTGATCGCCCTGATGAAGGACCAGGTTGAGGCATTGCGTGGAAATGGCATTACTGCGGCATTCCTCAACTCCACTATTTCGGGCACCGAACAGGACCAGATCATGTGGCAAATCAAGCTCGGGGAGTTGAAACTGCTCTATATCGCGCCGGAAAGGCTCTTTGCAGGAAATACCTTCGATTTGCTGCGGGAATGGAACGTGAGCCTGTTCGCCATCGACGAATCACACTGTATTTCGTCCTGGGGCCACGATTTCCGGCCAGAATACCGCCAGCTGAACCTTCTAAAAGTCCGCTTCCCCGACGTGCCGATTGTAGCCCTCACCGCCACTGCCGACCGCGTCACTCGCCGCGATATCCTCAAACAACTCAATATCGAGCACGCCGAAACCTTCATTTCCAGCTTCGACAGGCCAAATCTGAGCCTGAATGTATTACCCGGAAGAAAGCGAATCGAACAAATTCAGCGCTTCATCAACCGGCACGAAGGCCAGCCCGGTATTATTTATTGCCTCAGCCGAAAAGGTACTGAAACGGTGGCAGCCAGCTTGCAAAAGGCAGGCTTTCGCGTTGCGTACTACCACGCGGGCATGACAGGCGACAAGCGCTCGCAAGTGCAGGAGAATTTCTTGAGAGACGATATTCAAATCATCGTCGCAACGATCGCATTTGGAATGGGGATCGACAAATCGAATGTCCGCTGGGTAATCCACTATAACCTGCCATCCAATGTCGAGAGCTTTTACCAGGAAATCGGGCGGGCGGGCCGTGATGGAGCGAGCGCGGATACCGTGCTATTTTACAGCTACATGGACATTATCACCCGGCAGGATATGATCAACAATTCCGATCAATCGGCTGAGCAAAAAGAATTGCTACACGCAAAACTGAACCGGATGAAGCAATACGCCGAAGCCGATATTTGCCGCCGGCGCATTCTTTTGAGCTATTTCAACGAGCCGGTGGATCACGACTGCGGCAACTGCGACGTATGCCGCAACCCACGTACCCGCTTCGACGCCACCATTATCGCCCAAAAAGCACTATCAGGCATTGCCCGCACCGAACAAAAGGTTGCCATGGGTATGCTCATCGACATTCTCCGCGGCAGCCGCAACCGGAATATCCTGCAACACGGCTACGAAAGGCTTCCTACTTTCGGTGTCGGGCATGAGCTGCGCGGCGACGAATGGTCGGAATACCTGGGGCAAATGCTGAACTCCGGCGTCATGGACATTGCTTACGACGAGGCGCATTCTTTTAAACTGAATCCTGTAAGCTGGCAGGTCTTGAAAGGCGAGCGGCAAATAGAACTCGTAAAATTTATCCCGCTCGCCGAACGGAAGGCGAAAGAGGAAGAATTGTTAAAAAAGGAAAAACCGAAACAGGAAATCATCCGCGACGCCCTTTTCGAACGCCTCCGCCAGCTCCGCAAGCAGCTTGCCGATACACTGGGCGTCCCGCCATATGTCGTATTTAGCGACGCTTCGCTTTCGGAAATGGCCCAGAAAAAGCCGATTTCCGAAGCGCAAATGAAGGCTATTTCAGGTGTAGGTGCCGAAAAATTCCGTCGATACGGCGAAGCATTCATCAACGAAATCCTCGATTTCGCCCGGGAGAACAATGCGCCTGGCACCCGTGTGATGAAAGGAATGACTTTCGTAGAAACTTTCGATCTTTACAAGGAAGGCTACTCCATTAAAGCGATCGCCGAAAAGCGGAATTTAAACCCCGTAACGATCATTTCGCATTTGGTGAAGCTAAAAGAAGACGGCCAAGGTGTCGACTTAAAATCACTCATTGAACCCGAGGCCTACAAAACCATCATCGCCGCCGCCGAAGAAATTCACGTCGGAAAAAATGATCCATTGAAGCCGCTATTCGAACTACTGGACGAGCGATACGATTACGGGCAAATCCGGCTGGCGCTTGCGATTTGGGAAGAGGAACGGCAAAACTAGCAGCACGTGCTTATATTTACGTTTTCAAATACTTAACCAATAATATGTCAAGACAAAATATACTCTCAGGATCTCCCTGGGAAGACAAAATGGGGTATTGCCGGGCAGTACGGATCGGAAATATCATTGAAGTGGCCGGGACGGTGGCTATCGTGGACGGCGAAAAAGTGAAGGCCGATGATGCTTATGCGCAAACCAACAATATCATCGAACGCATTGAGAAAGTGTTGCAAGATGCGGGCGCAAGCCTCGCAGATGTGGTTCGCACACGAATTTTCACAACGGATATTACCCTTTTTGAAGACATCGCCCGCGCACATGGCGCATATTTTGGGGAGATTAAGCCCACCACAGGGATTTATGAAATCAGCAAACTGGTGTCGGCCGACTACCTTGTTGAGATCGAATTCACCGCAATAGTACAGTGATATATCGAAATATTTAAAAAAAGCCTGTTTCCCGGTGAAAACAGGCTTTTTTTGTCACCATTTGAAACTGTGATTCCAACCTTCTGGCGCAATATTTGCTCTTTGTGAAAGTGTTGTCTGATTTAGAACCCTAAACAATAGGCATCTCTTAACATGAAAAATGGAATTACACTTCTAATTGCCTCAGTTTTACTGGTACTGTGCGTAATGCAAAAAGAAGCCCGGTATGGAACGGCCCAGCACGACAGTGTAGAAAAAATGTACAATTCTTCGCCAATAGCGCCAAAAGATGGCGGCACTTCGGCTCCTGAATATGCAGACCAATTGCTAACCGATTCACAGACATTTGAATTCGCGTCTGCCGACTCGTTGAAATCAGAGACTACCGCCCGACTGGCCAATCAAAGATTATTGCACATTTCGGCGAGTACCAAGCTGCTAAATTACTGAACCAAGCCGATTCAGTAATTTAGCTTTCTCATGGTTTAACTGAAGAGCCCCATAATATCTTCCTGGCTCAATTTCTTGATAAAGCCGGATTCGCCGCCCACCAAATCTTCTGCCAAGTCCTGCTTACGTTGCTGCAACAGCAGAATTTTCTCTTCAATCGTATCCTTACAAATCATTTTATACGCAAACACCTTGCGCGTTTGCCCGATGCGGTGCGTACGGTCGATCGCCTGGCGCTCCACGGCGGGGTTCCACCACGGATCTACGAGGTACACGTAATCCGCTTCGGTGAGGTTAAGCCCTACGCCGCCCGCTTTGAGGCTCATGAGGAACACGCGGCAGGTAGAGTCGTTCTGGAAGCGGTTCACGCGACCGGCCCGGTCTACGGTCTGGCCGTCGAGGTATTCGTAAGGAATATTCATTTTTTCCAAATGCTTGCGGATCAGATCCAGCATGCCCAGGAATTGGCTGAATATCAATATTTTGTGATTCGATGCATTCTCCTCGATCTCGCGGGTAATCTCTTCCAGCTTCGCCGATTCGTTCCCGAAATCTTCATCGCCAGATAGTATAGATGGCGAATCGCAAATCTGGCGAAGTTTCAACAATGCTTCCAGGATAAGGAAACTGCTTTTGTTAAGACCTTCTGTTGCGAGTTTTTCGGCGATTTCCTGGCGATACCGTTCGCGGAAGGTGTCGTAAACTTTCCGTTGCTTGTTCCCCATTTCGCAGAACAGAATGGTTTCTGTTTTGTCCGGCAAATCGGTTGCCACTTCCTCTTTCGTGCGTTTCAACATGAATGGGTAGACCAATTTACGCAGCTCAGCCGCCTTTTCCTTATCCTGGTACTTGTCGATAGGCGTTGCATATTCCGTCCGGAAGAAATCGGCGTGACCGAGCATTCCCGGGTTCAGGAATTCGAATTGCGAGTACAGGTCAAATGTATTGTTTTCCACCGGTGTACCCGTCATGGTCAGGCGGTTGCGTGCGCGCAGCAGGCGTGAGGCCTTGGACGTGAGCGAATCGGGGTTTTTAATGGCTTGCGCTTCATCGAGAATGATATAGTTGAAATCAAACTCGCGCAGCAGCTCCACGTCGCTGCGCATGGTACCATAGGTGGTGAGAATAATGTCGTATTCCCGGAAAAACTCGATGTCTTTCCTTCTCGCCATGCCCCGGTGAACGTACAATTTCAGGTCAGGCGTGAATTTTGCTGCTTCCGCTTGCCAGTTGAATATCAGCGTAGTAGGAACTACGACAAGGTTCGTATATTCCGGATTCAGGTTTTTCTGATTTTGCAGAAAAGTCAGCATTTGCAGGGTTTTCCCCAAACCCATATCATCCGCCAAACAGCCACCCCACTGGAATTCGTCGAGGAAATGTAGCCATTTATACCCCTCTTCCTGGTACTGGCGAAGCGTGGCCTCGATATTCTGCGGAAGCGGTACGGATGGGATTTGTTTAAAATTGAGCAGCTTCTGCTTCTTCTCCCAGAGCTCCCGGAAGACGTCCTCATTGTCTACCTCCGAAACAAGTTCGTCGATGAGCGAGAAATGTATTTTCGATAAATGGATCTGATCGTCGTTCACCCGGCCGAACTGCATGAGCGGTTCCAGTTTGGCGATCCATTCGTCGGGCAACACGCCCAGCGAGCCGTCTTGCAACTGAATATAGTTCTGCTTTTTGAGCAGTGCCTTCTTCGCATCGGCCAGCGAAACCGTCTGGTCGCCGAAACTGATCTCGATCTTCATATCGAACCAATCAATTCCCGACGAAGTATGTACTTTTACCGTCCCGCGATTGGGATTGAACTTCATTTTTTTCAGATCCTTGAACCCGAAAATCTCGTAATGCTTTTTCTTGGCCGCATCCACGAAATTGAACAGCCAGCCATCTTTCATGACCTGCTCGAAAGGCACATAAAAGAACGGTTGACCGGTTTGATGCTCAAAGCTCGGGTGCAATGCCTTCGTCCAGTCCCAAATCGCATTTTCAGCCTGAACGTCACGTTCCAGCATGGTGATCTGGTTGTTGTCGAAGCTGGTTCGCGTACGGCGCTGATCGTGCAGTAGTTCCAGTTCTTCCTCCTTACCGTTTTGTTCAAGGTAAACATAGGAGGGCACTATGAGCAGGTTTGCCTCGTCTTCTTTCAAGTAAAACTTCGGCTTCTGAAATACCAGCGGCGAAGTTTGTATTTTGTGGCGGGTCTGGAAAATCACATCGAATTTCTCGGAAACGGGAATGATCCAGTCTTTCAGGAAATCGTCACCAAAATCTTTCTTAACCCGTATTTTAAATCCATTCTGGCTAAGGTAAGCGACCATTTCGGCCTCGCTGATCCCCGCCCAGCGGAATAGAGTCTTTTCGTTATAAAGTCCCAGCCAGAAGCTGTCGAGCGTCACCACTTTCTGCAATTCAAGTGGGGTGCCCGGCTTAATTTCTACGTAAGGATTTAATGTAATAAACTCCTTATCCTCCGTGAGCACAAAAAACAGTTTTACGGGCTCGCGGTGCAGTTCGAGCTGGGTAAGCTGATGGTTGCTGGTCACATAGTCGCCATCGGCAAGGAAAAGGCGGTCGCCATCCAGGTCGTTGAAGACGCGGGTAAGCTGCTTACCGACGTAATTGCGCGCTTCGTAGCGCTGGTCGGCTTCTACATCATCGAAATGCAGGTAGGCATTGTACGCCCAGCCTTGTTTACGGATGAATTTCTGCAAACCCTCCTCCCAATGTTTCGCCATGCGCACGAGGCGCGCGTCCGACTCAGTGAGTACCGGAATTTCATCTGCACTATAATAGTGGCTCGAACCTCCGGCAATGTTGCGGATGTTCGTTACCTTTTCGGATTTGGAACTGAATTTGACCGAAAAAACCCCGAAACCGATGTCCAGCAGGTGATTTTTCCCCTTTGGCCAAAACACAAAAATGGAAACACGGTCCTCGTCGTCCTGACCATTGTCGGTGAGCGTCACCGCAAACGACGACTCCTGTACCGGCAATATGCGCTCGCGAAGCGATTGCCAATCCTGGTAAGCGCCAACTTTCTGAATCGCAGGATCGAGCTTGATCAAATGCAACCCGCCGTCCTCATCGAGCCGGAATTCGAATTTATCTTTAAACTGATCTTCCAGGGAATAACCGTATTCAGCGAGCAGATTGCTTTTCTCGACCGTGAGGTCGCGCATTACTTCGAATGCCTTTTCGCCTAATTCTTCACGGAGTTTGAGCAATGCGGCAAGTTTGTGTTCGCAGAGCGGTACCCAGAGTTTCTGATTACAAGTGCAGGAAGTCTGTACCTGGCGGGTGCCTTTCACGCGCCGGAAAGTGGTCAGGTACTCCTGCCCTTTGTCGGTCACCTGGCATTCCGCCTCGCCTTCTTTGGCCGAAACAATCTCCACCGGGCCCACGTTTTCGCGATTTTGCCAGGTTTCGTCGAGTACCATGCTGCGCAATTGCATTTCACGGATCTCTTGGAGCTCGATCACCGTGTTGCCCATTTCGTGGACAACCTGCTTGATCGTCGGCATCTTGTCGAGAATGTACAAAATACTGGCCACGCGGTGTTTGCACAGCCCGGCTTTGTCGGGGCACGAACATTCGGTGGTTATCTGCGGTGTGAGAAAGTCGCGGATGAATATCTGGTAGTACTGGATAGAATAGTCGCTTTTGACCTTGAACTCAGCATTACCGGGGCCATTATAATCGAGTTTGGAAACTTTTAAGCCGCCACTGCTATAAATGGAACGCCCTCTTGACAATACATCCCTGTCCGCCCGTCTTAGTAAGAAGTTGGATAATTTCTCCTTCTTTTCGTTTTCCATTTACCCTGCTGCCTATTAAAAACGCAAAAGTACGGTATGTTTCTGTCTTATAGAAACGAACGAAGAAGTATTGCCCGGCAACTAGCCGGTTTATGAGCGCACGTAGGGCTGGTCGATCACGCCGATATGCCCGGAATGGAGTGATTCATTGCAGAATGCGGCGATCTGCGGACCGACATTGGGATACAAATGCCTCGAACCTAGCGATGCCACCGGCAGCCATACAATTTCCAATGCCGTAGTGTGCAGCGGATTGAGCGCCGGCGTGCCCTTTGTTATATTTGCGTTAAATACCATGTGTAGTGTCTCTTTCCGCACTTCCTGCCAGATTACCTCTCCGCAAGAGACCATTTTGCCCACTGCAACCTCCACGCCCAGCTCTTCCATCAGCTCCCGCGCGAGCGCGTCCGCGAGCGATTCGCCCGGATCGGGATTACCGCCGGGCAATGCGAATACTTCCTTTTCGCCATACTGGTAGCGCAGGGTGAGGATCTTGTCGTTGTCGAGAATGATAGCGGATGGACGGACGTTCATAACGGTACGGGTGTGCTGGATGTGTTTGGTCAGATGTGGTCAGAAGGTTGTCAGGTGTGGTCAGGAATGGTCATTTGTGGTCAAGTATTGTCAGGTGTGGTCAGAAATGGTTAGGAGTTGTTAAGTATTGAAATGATTGTTTCTCAATAAACAAACTTCCCGTGAAAAATAACACCCCCTGACAACAAATGACTAAACTTGACTACTCCTTGACATTTCTGACTATACCTGGCCACAAATGACAACCTCCTGACTATTCCTGACCACACTTGACTACATATGACTACTCCTGACCGGTACCTGACGTCGCCCTACCGCACGCGCGTCAATCTCGCAGCACCATTTTTTCGATCAGGAGCATGAAAATGTGGATAATCTTAATGTGGATTTCCTGAATGCGGTCGGCGTAGCCGAAATGGGGCACGCGGATCTCGACATCGGCCGCGCCCGCGAGCTTGCCACCGTCTTTGCCGGACAGGATGATGATCTTCATTCCTTTCGCCTTCGCGGCTTCGGTAGCCCGGATGATATTCGCCGAATTTCCGCTTGTACTCAGGCCCAGCAGTACGTCGCCAGGCTGGCCTAATGCCTCAATATATCTTGAAAACACATATTCATACCCGAAATCATTGCTGACGCAGCTTAAATGGCTCACATCGGAGATCGCGATGGCTGGTAATGCGCGGCGGTTGTCGCGATAGCGGCCGGTAAGCTCCTCGGCGAAATGCATGGCATCGCAATGCGAACCGCCGTTGCCGCACGAAAGGATTTTACCGTTATGAATAATCGCATCGGCCATCAGGCCTGCTGCCTTTTCGATCTTTTCGATTTGCTCGGGGTCGCTCAGGAAGTTGTCTAGAACGACTTGTGCTTCTTTCAGTTCCTGGCTAATAATGCTTTGGTAATTCATGTTGGTATTAATGCTAATGAATGTCAGAGTTTAATGGCTTTGAGTATATGCGCCTTTCGGCCGGGGCCCTTGTGCCGCTCCACCTGAAAACCGGCAGCGGCTAATGCCCTTTTAACGATTCCTTTGGATGAATATGTCACTAATACGCCACCGGGTTTGGTTTGGGCCGCTATTTTGGTAAAAATTTCTTCCGTCCAGAGTTCAGGCTGTGCCTGGGGATCGAATGCGTCGTAAAAAATGACGTCAAAAAACCGGTCCGGGGTGAAATCCTGTAAGGTGGTTATTTCTTTCCTCAGGTTAAAAAAGGGAGAAATGGCCACTTCCCTGCCCCACGGCGCCTGGTGCAGCTGCATAAAGCCATTTTCACCAGTGGCTTCCTCGTAGTTGAGCTGCGATGCTTCCAGCAACGAAACGGGATATGCCTCCACGGAAGTGTAGAAAACCTGCTTTTGAAGCTGATCAGCCAGTTTCCAGGCGAGAAACGCATTAAGTCCCGTACCGAAACCCATTTCAAAAACAGAAACCGGCCCGTTTTCAAGGGCCGGCCTTAAACCAAGGTTGATATAAATGTGCACCGATTCATTCAGGGCACCTTGCAAGGAATGGTATTGCTGATTGAACTGCGCGCTGAACAATGAATGCGAGCCGTCTTCCGTGATAATGAAGCGTTCCAAATGGCCGGGTATTAGTTTGGCCAAAAGTACTAAATCATTCTGCGCAGTGTGATCTGGGTAAAGAAAATATCGCCTTTGCGTTTCACGAGCAGGTCTATGTTTTTACCATCGCCGCGCTGCATCAGCTTGTATACTTCACTCACATTCAGTTCGGAAGCGGAATGGTCGTCGATAAACAGAAGCTGATCTCCCTCCATCAAGCCTGCACGCGCCGCGGGAGAGTCAGCCACGATGTGATTGACGATGTAATCGCGTAAATCCCTTCCTTCTGCGCGGATCTCCATGCCGCTCATATCGTGCTCGAATTTCTCGCGCAGGCGGCTTCTGATCGGTTTGAGCACCATGTAGCGCTCGCCATAGTTGAATGTGACCTTGAAACGGCGGAGCAACTCGCAACCAATGTTCCCCTGCCGCTCGGCTCCGGCCCGGATTTTCGAGCCGAATGCGATGCTGTCTGGGAACGAGGCTACGACATTATTGAGCTCAAACCGGCCCAGCTTCATTTTATCGACCCGGCCCAGGTTTCCATTGATAACGCCGTTCAGCCCGCGGCCTAATTGTGCGCGGATCACTTTTTCCGGCAAGCGGAATGTTTCCTTAGGCGTGTTGTTGAGCAGCAATGCATGTCCGGCGCCGGTATCAATCAGCACGCGGATCGGATGCTCGCGCCCATCGGCGAAAAGCGTCACGGCATCGGTAAATGGCTTGGTATCCTCGATAATGAGCGGGTGTTTGTCACCTTTGCTGGTTTTGTACTTGTATCTGTCCGGCCGCATCAGCAATATTTCCTTTTTGGCGAAATCGATGGTCACGACGAAGTTGTTGAAGATCTCATACCCGAAAATCCCGTGTACCGGCACACCCACGTACTCGGATAACCGCAGGAAATCCTGTTCCAGAATTACAATATTCTGGTGGTTGGCCCTGAGCCTGCCCATCGAAAACCGGTTGTCTATTGCCACGTGCGCCGAAATAGATTCGCCTTCACCCGCGCCGGTGAGGTTAACTTTACGTGTTAAACGCAGCTTGTCGGCTTTGAGGATGTTGGGGTCCGTAATGATAATCGAACTAACTCCCGTGTCGAGGATAAAACGCAGCGAATCATTGTCGTTGATCTTCGCGTAGAGCAATATCAGGTTGGAATGCAGCTCGAACGGGATGCGTGCTGTTTTATGGTTTTTATCCAAAAAGTAACCATACTTCTCCTCTGATACAGGGGGTACGTCGCTGGAATGGCCGAATGTCAGGGTGTGAGTTAAAAGTATGATCGCTGCTATAAACCACTTAGACGTTTTCATCGTGGCCTCCTTTCTTTATGATGGCTAATGTTCTAATCCCGGGGTGACATATTTCAACACGTTGACTATAAATGACTTGAAACTCTATTTATATTCTTCGGTGTACGCTAAGTATCGAATTCAGTCCAATCGGTTAATTCAAGTAAAAATAGTTCTTTTCACATTAATAAAACACAAAAAAATCTCGATATGTGCAAACTTTTCGACATTTTTTTGATCACATATATATAATCATGTAAATGAGGAAAATATGGTACTTTTGTTGCGTAAAATGACTTTTTCCCACAATAAAAATTTTCTCATGCGAAAAAAAATTGTTGCCGGTAACTGGAAGATGAACAAGGTTCTGGATGAAGCAGTTGCGCTTACTTCGGAGCTCGTTAATATGGCCAAAGATGAGGTCCGTAATGACGCAAAAATCATCCTTTGCCCTCCTGCGATTTACCTTACTACGATTCAAAAATATATCGAAGACGCGCCCAACTTCGCATTGGCCGCTCAAAACTGCTCCGACAAAGTTTCGGGTGCATTCACCGGGGAGATCTCCGCGCAAATGCTACAATCGATCGGTGTACAATATGTGCTGATCGGCCACAGCGAGCGCCGCCAGTATTTCAACGAAACCAATGCATTGCTGGCTGAAAAAGTAAATACGGCGCTTTCTTTCGGCGTTTCGCCTATTTTCTGCTGCGGCGAATCGCTCGAACAGCGTCAGAATGAAGATTATATCGGTTTTGTAAAAAACCAGTTGACCGAAAGCCTTTTCCACCTTTCGGAAGAGCAGTTGAAATCAGTTGTGATTGCTTACGAACCCATCTGGGCGATCGGTACAGGCCTTACGGCTTCGGCTGAGCAGGCGCAGGAAATGCACGCGGCATTGCGCGCGCACATCGCGTCGAAATACGGGGCGAAAGTAGCCGATGAAATTTCGATCCTTTACGGCGGAAGCGTTACAGCCGCCAGCGCACCAGAGCTCTTCGCTGCACCGGATATCGACGGCGGCCTCGTCGGTGGCGCTTCGTTGAAATCACGTGAGTTCACGAATATTATCAAGGCGCGGTAAGCTTCGACGTCAGGTGTAGTCGGGAATTGTCATATGTGGTCATGTATAGTCATTTGTGGTCATTTGTAGTCACGAGGGAGAATTTGGTTCCCGTTGATGACAATGCCTGACAACAAACGACAATACGTGACTACAAATGACTCCTCCTGACAATTCCTGAATACACTTGACCACAATGACAAAAGCAGCGTTACCATACTACATTTCCGTAATCACAAACTCCACCCTGCGGTTCTTTTTACGCTCTTCTTCGCTACCCTTCGTGAGCGGGCGCGTGCCTCCGTAGCCTTTCGCTTCAATGCGGCTGCTTTCAATGCCTTTTTCGATCAGATAGTTTTTCACCGACTCCGCACGCTGGCGGGAGAGTTCGAGATTTTTGTCAAAATCGCCGACATTATCGGTATGGCCTTCTACGCGGATCTTCACCGTCGGGCTGTCGCGCATGACATCTACCAGGCGGTTCAGTTCTTCATACGACTCGGGTAGCAAAGTGTATTTGGAGGTTTCGAAATAAATATTCGGAAGCAGAATCGTTTCTCCTACGATCAGCGGCGTCAGGTACACGTCCTGATCGAATGATTTACCGGACGAATCGCCGGGTGCCAGGCTAAACGAGGACCCATAGTAACCGCGGGCCATCACACGGAATTTGTATTGCTCACCCGCATCGATCCCTACGCGGTATTTCCCCGATGATGAGCGAATTTGCAGCGTATCGCCTTTTTCCAGGTATGAGAGCTGAGCCGCGATCGGTTCTTTGGTTTTCGCATTGTAAACCGTGCCTTTCAAAACAGCCATTTCCGTCTCTTTCTTTGCTGGTGCGGGGGCCGGCTTTTGCGGTGCTTTGGTCGCCGGCTGAACAGCAGGCTTCTTAGAAGGCGGTGCTGTTTCCTTCGCTATCGGTTTGGATGATTTTTCCGGCTGTTTTTTGAGCGGATTTTTAACATGAATGCCATAAAAGTTCCACGATTGGCTACCGCCCGAACTTCTGCCTTCATAGAAGTCGAATTCCTCGATTCCCGGCGTAAGTCTTTCAAAATAGGCAACAAAGTTGACTGTATCACCATTGGCAACACTCGTTTTGGTAGTAGTAGTGATATTCTCAGCCCTAATGAACTTGAATTTCTTGTCAATTTCGCCGGGCTTGTATAGCCGGGTCTCAGGATCGAGCCAGATCTGGCTCTGGCCGATGCCCTGCTGCGGAAATTGTGGAACGCGCGAGTCGGGGAAAGGCGACATCCGGGGTTGCGAACGGAATTGCGGCTGCTTTTGCGCCTTAGGCTCGATAAATTGCAGATAAATGACCGTGTTGGCGTCCGTCAGTTCCACCTTTTTGATTTTCACATAGGGAACCGACGATTCTTCTACTTTGGGGTTTTCAGTAATTTGCCCGAAGCTGGTATGGATGGATAGTAAAATGGCTCCAAAACTGGCCGAAAGCAATTTGAAATTCATAGTGATATTGGGGTTTTACCTAAATATCAGCAAGAACGTCCGAAAACCGACGATAGTTTGTTAAAAATTGTTAAACGCAGGAAGTCACTGGTTTACAGTAATGAATGGGGCCCAGAATGCCGGGTCGTAGCGCTCCCAGGCGTGGCAGGCGAAGGGTAATTGATGGTTTGTCAGTTCATAACTTGCCGCCGGGCTTTTCTCGAACGCAAAACGCAATGCCTCCCGCCATTGTGGCAGCTTCATGAAAAATTTCATGGGTTTGAGGCGTGTTGCTTCCTGGCAGAAAAGCATATCTTCGTTCCCTTTCCAGGCGGGATAAAAGACATTGTAAATCTTTAAATAACGCAAAAACGAAGGAATCTTCCGCAACGAAAGCCCCCCGTTCAACACGACACGATGCGTTGATAATGCTTGTGCAAAATTCTGTGCAGACTCCGCGGGAATAGTATCGAATTCGGGCTGATGCAACGACGGCGCGCCGATATAGTCGTAGCCCTTCGCACACCATTCTTTTAATTCATCCCGGAAAACGAATGCATCGAGCTGGTAAATGAGAATGTATTCGTAGGCCGTAAAAGTTTTGTAAAAATCAACGGACACCATAAGGCGGTTGTACGCGTCGACATTTGTGAAAAAGCTATTGTCGAAAGATTGAAATGTAAGCGAGGGATATTGCTGCTGAAATGCAGAAAGGTCCAGCGCCGCGGGTTTCACGATAATCACCGGATAACTGCCTAGTACTTGCATACATTGCCGCAACGACATCTGTTCCGCCTCCGACAGATTTGCCTGATATACCGGTATAACCACCGCCACCAACGACTTATTTTCAGCCATTTTCAATAATCATCCAGTTCGTCATTCTAATAAATCCCCTATCGCGGGCAACCACCAGTCTTTGCTGCTAAACTTGTAGTAGCCCCGCAGCAACTGGCTCAAAACCGGAGTAAGTCGTCTGAAACGGTTTTCAGGCAGTCCGGCGCGAGTATAAAAATGCTTTTGTGAAAGATACAATTTGAGCAGCTTCTCCCGCGGGACGAATGGAAGCGCGCGAAGGAGCAAATACAACTCGTGCAACTTATTGGCTTTTTCTTCCAGTGGGATCAATTTCAACCTCCGGTCGCGCTTGAAACGATCGGCCAGTTGTACTTTTTCCACTTTATTACCAAATCCGACCTGCTGACTGGAATGGATGCGATACGAAATCAGTGGTTCGGGGATGAATTCGATTTTACCTTCCAGACTTAGCACCATGGCTATCCAGGCATCGTGGATCAGATCCTGAACGTGGGTAGGAAATGGCATCAGCCGTTCAAGCGCAGATTTACGGATGGCCAGGGTGGCACCGGTTACCACAAAACCATTGAAAAGGATCTCATGTGATTTGCCGCTACGCCAGAGCTGCTGCCGTGCTTGGTTGAACTCGATTTCCTCCCAAATGGTACCCCCGGTCGGCTGCGAGTCGTCGTCGATCTTATCCGCATCACTGAACACGGCATCCAGGTTTGGATGCGCATTCAGGAACGCAAGTTGCTTTTGCACTTTGTCTTTCCGCCAGCGGTCGTCCTGATCGGAGAGAAAAATCACATCCCCGTTGCATAGGGAAAGACATTTCTCGAAATTCCTGGTCGAGCCGAGATTCTGCTCGTTCACATGGATGCGCACGGGAAATCTGCTGGTAGCAGCGAAAGATTTTATGATTTCAATAGTGTCGTCCTTCGATCTGTCGTCGCAAACAACCAATTCGTCCACCGAAACCGTCTGATCAGCAATGCTCTTCAACTGTTCGGGCAGGAACTTTGCCCCGTTGTAAGTACACATAGCCACTGAAATCATAATGTGTATCTGTATTTTATATTTTTGTAAAAGCTTCCCGGCCCGTTTATAGGCCATAAAGTTACGTGGTTGTGCCGGGAATTAAACTAAAAGTTATTAAAAGCACCCGAATGGCGTTACCAGAACAGCTCAAAAAGGCGATTATCCAAATGCCTGCCAAAGAAAAGGATAAACTGCTCCTGAGACTGATCACGAAAGACAAAACCCTGAGCGACCGGCTCCATTTCGAACTCATTGAGGATAGTTCTACGATTCCCGAGCGTCGGGAAGAGCTCATGGGGCGGATCGTGCGGACGTCGAAATTTAACCAGAACACGCCCGGCTGGATCCTGATGGATATGCGTAGCCTCAGCGCGGACATTGCTTACCATGTGAAAGTCACGAAAGACAAGATCGGCGGCATCGAGCTCAACCTTTTCCTACTCAATACCTTTCTGGAAAGTTATTCGGATATTCTCCGAACCTATTCTTCCCGTGCGGATACCTGTGCATTATACATTGCCAAAAAGGCCCAGGTGATCCTCAACGGACTCCATAAACTCGACGAGGACTACCGGACTGATTACATCAAAGATGCGAACCGGATGCTGCAACTGGTTTTCAGCCACTGTTCCAAAATGTACGCCCGGCAAATGGAGCTACCACAGGAACTTGAATTTTAAAAACACCATGAAAAAGACCGCATTGCTGATCATCGACGCCCAATACGATTTCTGCGACCCTAACGGCACCTTGTATGTGCCGGGCGCCGAACGAGACGTGGAACGCATTGCCAACCTGATTGCGCTGGAAGGCGACAAAATAGATGCGATATTCCTGACCCTCGATACACATAAAGTGCTGGATATCGCGCATCCGCTTTTTTGGGAAGACCAGAACGGCAATACGGTAGCACCATTCACATTAATTTCCAGCAAATCGGTGGAAGCGGGCAAATGGGTGCCGCGGTACCATCGCGAATATGTTTTGAAATACCTGCAAACCCTTGAAGCTGACGGCGAATTCCAGCATTTCATCTGGCCGGAGCATTGCCTCGTCGGCTCCAAAGGTGCTGCCATTGACGACACCCTCATGCGTGCTGTGCTCGCGTGGGCGTACCGTACCCGCCGCGACTACCGCACCGTTTCAAAAGGCATTAACCCGCTCACCGAGCATTTCGGGGTTTTTAAAGCCCAGGTACCGGTAGCGAATGCCCCGGAAACTGAGCTGGATGAGCGTTTTCTGGCAGAGCTGAATACATTCGATCAGATATTAGTTGCTGGTGAAGCACGATCGCATTGCGTGGCGACAAGTATCCGGCAAGTCGTGAAATATGCGCCGGCATTAGCTGCCAAGACCATTGCATTAACCGACTGCATGTCCGACGTGCCCAACTTCGGCCATTTTGCCGATCCGATATTTGAAGAAGCTGCGAAAAGCGGCATGAAATTTGAGAAAGCGGGCCAGGTTTTCAAAGAAAACTAAATGCACAGGCTTTTGGTTATAATAGTATCACATCATCATTCAAACTAATATCATAATCCATCGATAACCCCGCTATGATGCAACTAGCTGTGCCCCGCATCGAGGCCGACCAGTTCGATGAACTGGATCCGAGACAATACATTCTGATCAAAGGTGCCCGTGTAAACAATCTTAAAAACGTCGATGTGGCGATCCCGCGCAACAAGCTGGTCGTCATCACCGGCCTTTCCGGCTCCGGAAAGTCTTCCCTCGCCTTTGATACGCTTTTTGCGGAAGGCCAGCGGATGTACGTGGAGAGCCTTAGCAGTTATGCGAGGCAGTTCCTGGGCAGGATGGAGAAGCCGGAGGTGGAATACATTAAGGGCATTTCGCCAGCTATTGCTATTGAGCAAAAGGTGAATACCCGTAACCCGCGGTCGACCGTCGGCACTTCCACGGAAATTTATGATTATCTCAAACTGCTTTTCGCGCGTATTGGGCATACTTATTCGCCGGTTTCGGGGGAAATTGTAAGAAAAGACTCCGTTACGGATGTAGTGAACTACATGCTCGCGCACGACGAGGGCACGCGTGTAATGGTCCTCGCGCCGCTGCTCATCCGCGATGGCCGCTCACAAATCGAAGAGCTCACCATATTGCTTTCAAAAGGCTATAACCGCATTGTGCTGAACGAGGAAGTGGTTTCTATCGAGGATATTCTCGAAAAACCCGACCATTTCCCGCAAGCCGGTAATCAGGTTTCCATCCTCATCGACCGTGCCGCAATTCGCCACAACGACGAAGACACACAATACCGCCTTTCTGACTCCGTACAAACCGCATTTTTCGAAGGAGAAGGCACATGTACCGTACATATTGTAGGGGGTGAAAAAAGAGTTTTCTCTGATAAGTTTGAATTGGACGGGATCACATTCGAAGAACCTTCCGTCAATCTTTTCAGCTTCAACAACCCTTACGGTGCCTGTAAAAGGTGCGAGGGTTTTGGCAAAATATTAGGCATTGACCCCGATCTGGTCATTCCCGACAAAAACCTTTCGGTGTACGACGGTGCTATTGCGCCCTGGCGTACCGAAAAAATGGGCGAATGGTTGATCCCGCTCGTCCGCAACGGCGTGAAATTCGATTTCCCGATCCATAGGCCTTACAAGGACCTTACGCCTGCTCAAAAAGAGCTGCTTTGGACCGGGAACCAATATTTTCAGGGAATCAACGATTTCATTGCAGAACTCGAATCCCAGACCCATAAAATCCAGTACCGCGTAATGCTCTCGCGCTTCCGCGGCCGCACAACCTGCCCTGATTGTCGCGGCTCGCGTTTGCGGAAAGATGCATCGTACGTTAAAATCGGTGGCAAATCCATTACCGACCTGGTACTGATGCCTATTCAGGATGTTTCGGCTTTTTTCAAACAGCTCGAACTCAGCGACCACGACCGGCAAATCGCTCGCCGGGTTCTGACCGAAATCGAATCCCGGCTGGACTATATGAACCGCGTCGGGCTGGGTTATCTGACATTGAACCGATTGACCAGCACATTATCCGGCGGTGAATTCCAGCGCATTAAGCTTGCTACTTCATTGGGCAGTGCATTGGTTGGGTCCATGTACATTCTCGACGAACCGAGCATCGGCTTGCACCCGCGCGATACGCAACGCCTCGTAGGCGTACTCGAATCGCTCCGCGACCTGGGCAACACCGTGATTGTGGTAGAACACGAGGAAGAAGTGATGCATGCAGCCGATCAGATCATTGATATTGGGCCGGAAGCGGGGACGGGCGGCGGCCATGTGGTTTTTCAAGGGAATCAGCGTGATATTGAGGCGTTAAAAGATGACGATGGTAGCTATGTGGTCAAGAATGGTCAGGAGGTCATTGGTAGTCAGGAAGTTGCTGAAGGGAATGTTCAGTCGCATACATTGGACTTTTTGCTGGGGAACGACTCTATTCCGGTGCCATCCGTACGCAGGAAGTCTTTGCATTTCCTCGAAATCAAAGGGGCGCGGGAGAATAATTTGAAGGAGCTGGATGTGAAAATCCCTTTGAATAACCTTACCGTTGTTACCGGCGTAAGTGGTTCGGGAAAATCAACCTTGATCCGGAAGATTCTTTATCCTGCATTAATGCGCCTCAAAGGCGAATTTAGCGAGGATGTTGGTCGTTTCGACGCGCTAACGGGCAGCATTGACCGTATCGAGGCCGTTGAAATGATTGACCAGAACCCGATCGGGAAATCGTCGCGCTCCAACCCGGTTACTTATATTAAAGCTTACGATTATATCCGGCAAATGATGTCGGAACAGCCGCTTTCGAAAGCGAGAGGCTATAAACCCTCGCATTTCTCTTTCAACGTCGACGGTGGCCGCTGCGAGATTTGCCAGGGCGAAGGTCAGGTGAAGATCGAAATGCAGTTTATGGCCGATATTTACCTCACTTGCGAGGGTTGTAATGGCAAGCGTTTCAAGCAGGAAATCCAGGAAGTAAAATATCAGGACAAAGATGTGGCAGAAATCCTGGATATGACTGTGGACGAAGCCATCGAGTTTTTCCGGGAATCGGAGCCTAAACTGGCGGACAAATTGCTGCCATTGCAGGAAGTAGGGCTTGGTTACGTGGGATTGGGACAATCTTCGAACACATTGTCCGGTGGGGAAGCCCAGCGTGTTAAACTCGCGTCATTCCTTGGCAAAGGCTCATCCAACAAAGGCAAAACACTCTTCATTTTCGACGAACCGACCACCGGTTTGCATTTTCACGACATCAAAAAGCTCCTCAAAGCCATTAATGCACTCGTAGAGCAAGGCGACAGCGTGATCATCATCGAGCACAACATGGAAGTCATCAAAAGCGCCGACTGGATTATCGACCTCGGCCCCGAAGGCGGCGAAAATGGCGGGCAACTCACTTTCACCGGCACACCTGAAGAAATGGTGAAGCTGGAAGGGAATTACACCGCGGAGTTTTTGAAGGAAAAAATTTGATATTGCGAAGTATGTCACTTAACTTAGTGACATACTTCACCAAAAGTCTTATGTCAACGCCTATCCGGTTTTTCGAAGAAGAATTCGTTCCATACGGCAAGCAACCCGCTTCCGAGTATGCGGTGGTTAAAACATCGCGGGAGGGGATTTTGCGCTCCGTTGCCGATGAAGTTTCTGATCTCGTGGGACTGACCGACAATGAGATTGCTTATGTGTTAGGCATGACGCCGCGTAATTTGCATCGCATTCAAGGGGAAAAACGGCTTGGTACCGATGCATCAGAGCGCCTTTTGCTCCTCCGGAATGTGCTTATTCATGCGCTGGATACCTTTGAGGGCAGGGAGCATGTGGTGAGGCATTGGCTGCGGACGCCCATCGCCGAGTTGAATGAGCAGTCGCCATTGCAAATGATGGATACCGTTACGGGTTTCGGGCTGGTGGATAATGTGCTGGGCCGCCTCGATTATGGTTCACCCGCCTGATCGCGTCACCCATGCCATTGGTATACAGGATCACACGCGAAAAATACCGGCATGAGGCGCTTTCAACCGAAGGTGCCAGGCTGTTTGGTGCGCGCTGGAACCCCAAAGGCATTGGCGTACTTTATACCACTTCTACTCCCGAGCTCGGCCTGGTAGAGACCCTCGCACACGCGCCAGGCGTACGCTACGAGGACCTTCCCAAATACTGGCTTTCCTCCATCGAAATACCCGACGACATCAGGCATTACGCACGAAAAGACCTGCCCGATTTTTGGCAGGACAAAACCTATGGCCGGACGCAATTCTGGCTCAAAGACTGGCTCATCAAGCCCGACGTGCTTGCAATTGGCATTCCGTCGGTGATTGTGCCTTTTTCTTCCAACATCATTCTGCATCCCGAGCACCCGTTGTTTGCGGACATCAAGCTCATAGCTCAGGAGCCCATTCCAATTGACCGGCGCTTGTGGCACAGCTAGCCATTCCTGCGCTTCACTTTCCCGCAAATTTCAGTGGCCTGAAACACTTTCCTGTTCGTATTCATCAGTAAAGACGCCCCGCGGGGGACTTATTCAGGCAAAACCAAAATCTGCATTTCATGAAGTTATATAAGACCGAAAATGGCATCCTCCTTGAAAACGAGGACGTTTTCTACCGCCTCCACGAGACCGACTGGGACGTGGTTGTGAACAGGAATAACCTGTACGAATGGCTCGAAGGCCAGGCGCAAAGCCTTATCGCTTTGACATTCAGCGACGATCTCCCAATGCCAGAGGCGCTGGCGCCGATCGGTACCCAGGAAGTGTGGGCGTCGGGTGTGACGTACTTCAAAAGCCGCACTGCGCGGATGGAAGAGTCGGAAAAAGCGGGCGGCGGCAGCTTCTATGACCGGGTATACGAAGCCGAACGTCCCGAATTGTTCTTCAAATCAACCGCATGGCGTGTGGTAGGTCACCATGGCACGGTTCGCATTCGTAAAGATTCGACCTGGGATGTGCCGGAGCCGGAACTGACGCTTTTCGCCACTTCCGAAGGCGCATTGGTAGGTTATACCATTGGAAACGACATGAGTTCCAGAAGTATCGAGGGCGAAAACCCGCTGTATCTGCCGCAGGCCAAATCCTACACCGGCAGCGCGGCATTGGGGCCTTGTCTTTATGTGTTTAAGGAGAAACTCGGTCCCGACACGGTGATCGACCTCTCGATCGTGCGCGGGGGCGAGGAAGTTTTTAACGGAGAAGTTACATTATCCCAGATGAAGCGCAAGCCGGAGGAACTGCTGCATTTCCTCTACCGTGAAATGTCGTTTCCGTCAGGCGCTTATCTTATGACAGGAACGGGCATCGTGCCATCATCCGACTTCACGTTGCAAGCCGGCGACGTCGTTCACATTACCATCGAGCCGATTGGCACATTGACCAATACAGTAGGCTGATAAACAAAAAGCTGCGAGATCGACTCCCGCAGCTTTTTGCTTTCATAAATAACAGTATCGCTTACGAATGGGCCAACCTGGGGATAAAGGTGAAGATTACACATTTCACCGCGCCTACCAGCTTGCTTACCATTGATTCGCCTTCGTTTTCTTCGGGCTCATTCTCAAATAATGCTGCCGGTCCTTCTTCCAGGATGCGGGCATTCAGTGTAATGATTTGAGAAGCTGGCGCACTCGCGCTGGTATTTTTGATCAGCCCGGCGTGCTTCATCTGCACGGGTGCTTTTGCCTTCAAAGCAGGTTTAGCCTTTCTTACAATCGCTTTTTCCGTTACACATTCCTTGCCTGACTGCAATTTTCTGTGCGCTACGAACATGTTGTGCACATAACCTGTTGCGCTGGCTTGCAGGCTGATTATCGTGAGTAATATTAAGATTCTGAGTGTTTTCATGGCTTGTATGCAATCGTTAAGAATTCGGATGGAATTATGTGTAACTAATTGACCTTACAAATATATATGTTTCATTAGGTATCTTGCAATACATAGTACCTTGTTTTTAACATTTTTTTCGAAAATTTTTCAGGATTCTCTCAAAGTACCATGGCTGGCCGGATAACAGATGTAAAAGTAATATAAAAGGTTGCTCGAGATTTTCTAAAAAAGACGAACCGTAGAAATTTCCCGCTGAACAGTAGCTGGTTACGGATAAATTGCGAAAGCGCCGACAGGGAAAATCCTATCGGCGCTTCTTTGCTGATAACATTTCTTCCTACTTCTCGCGAAAGAATATCGTGATCGGTACACCCGAAAAATCGAAGTTTTCGCGCAAACGGTTTTCGAGATAGCGTAAATATGGCTCTTTCACGTGTTTGGGATGGCTGCTGAAAAACACGAACGTCGGCGACGGCGTCGGCAGCTGGATCATGTATTTGATATTAATATACTTCCCGCGGTGCGCCGGTGGCGGATATTTCTCGATCTCCGCCTGCATTACTTCGTTCAGTTTCGAAGTCGAGATTTTCTTGGTTTTATTTTGATAAACTTCCATCGCTTTCTCCATTACCTGGTGAATGCGTTGCTTCTCAACAACCGATGCGAAGATAATCGGCATGTAGTTCATCGGAGCAAGCTTTTCCAGTAATGCTTTCTTATATTGATCGGCCGTTTTGGAATCCTTTTCGATCAAATCCCACTTGTTGACCATGATCACAATGCCTTTTTTCGCCTTGTCCGCCTGACCGATGATGTTCAGATCCTGACCTTCTAAACCGAGCGTGGCGTCGAGGAGCACAATACAGACATCGGACTCTTCCATCGCCTTCATCGAACGGAGCGTCGAGTAGAACTCGATATCTTCTTTCACGCGCGATTTGCGGCGGATACCGGCGGTGTCGGTGAGGATAAATTCCATCCCGAATGCATTATAATGCGTATGGATCGCGTCGCGCGTGGTGCCCGCGATGTTGGTCACGATACTGCGGTCGGTGCCGGTGAGTACGTTCAGGAACGACGATTTACCTACATTCGGGCGTCCCATGATCGCGATGCGCGGAATACCTTCCTCCGGGTTTTCGATGCCTGCGGTTTCGAAATGCGTCACTACTTTGTCGAGCAACTCACCTGTACCGAAGCCCGTTTGGGCTGAAATCGCAAAAATTTCATCTCCCAAACCTAATTCATAAAATTCACCCGCCGATTGGTAGCGCTCAGTTGTTTCGGCCTTATTGGCTACGAGGTAAACCGGCTTATTGAAGCGGCGAAGTACATTTGCGAAGTCTTTGTCAAGATCGGTGAGACCGGTCATCGTGTCCACCATAAATAATACCACGGTCGATTCCTCGATCGCGAGTTCCACCTGGTCGCGGATCGCGCCTTCGAAAATATCTTCCGAGCCTACCACATACCCGCCCGTGTCGATCACCGTGAAATATTGGTCGGTCCATTCGCCGTAACCATAATGCCTGTCGCGGGTTACGCCGCTCTGGTTGTCCATGATGGCCTTCCGGCTTTCGGTGAGGCGGTTGAACAAAGTGGATTTGCCCACGTTCGGACGACCAACAATCGATATTACATTTGCCATTTTCTTACTATTAGTATGATCCGAGCCGGCCTGGCACCCGCTCTTCATTCGTTTTATTTAAAATTTATTCCTGATAACCCAGCTGGCGAAGCTTATTTTCCTTGCTTCTCCAATCCGGTTCTACTTTTACGTGCTGTTCGAGGAAAACTTTTTTGCCAAAGAAATCTTCGAGGTCCTGACGGGCCTGTGTACCGACTTTTTTCAGCATTTCCCCTTTTTCACCAATAATGATCCCTTTCTGGCTTTTGCGTTCGACCAGAATTTCTGCGCGGATCACAATGATGTCGTCCTTGTCCTTAAATTCAGTGATTACTACTTCGGAGCTGTATGGAATTTCCTGGCGGTAATTCAAGAAGATCTTTTCGCGGATGATTTCCGAAGCAAAGAAACGCTCCGGCTTGTCGGTTAGTTCATCCTCGTCGAAGTAAGGCGGGTGGAATGGCAAGCGGGTCACCACGGCGTCGAACAATGTACCTATATTCGCCTTCTCCAATGCGGAGATCGGTACAATGGCTGCCGGATGGATTTCATTCTCCCATTCGGCCATTTTCGCTTTCACTTCCTCGTCGTTCGAGAGGTCGATTTTGTTCAGTACGAGCACCACCGGTGCTTCGGTGCGTTTCAGCAGCGGCAATACCTCATGCTCGGCGGCTTTCTCGCCTATTTCCACGACAAAAAGCACCACATCGGCATCTTCCAATGAGCCTTTCACGAAGGTCATCATCGAATCGTGTAGTTTGTATGACGGCTTAATCACCCCGGGCGTATCCGAGTACACGAGCTGGAATGGAATATCCTCGTGCTTTCCATTCAGAATCCCGATAATGCGGTGGCGTGTCGTCTGCGCCTTGGAGGTGATGATCGACATTCTTTCACCCACGAGCACGTTCATCAGCGTCGATTTCCCGACATTGGGCTTTCCGATGATGCTCACAAAACCAGCCCGGTGGTTACGCAACTCGGTATTATTTTCGGCTTTTTCTTCCATAAAAATTACTTCTTCACTTTTTTCAGCTTCCCAAAAATGGGGCACCTAGGGTGTTACCGTCAGCCGGTCGTCCAGCATCCGGTTAGAATATTGCTGGATAAATGCCTTCACCTGCAATTCCATAGGCCCTTGAACCTCCGGAATGCGTCCTGCAAGGTTATTTTTCAAAAGCTTGTCTTCCTGATATTTATACAAACCTACGGTTTTCCGGCCATCAAATTGCAAAACATATGGCCCATTGAACCATTGATAGACGCCATCATAGTTGACAGCGAAGTTGAGCGGAGGGTTCCCGAAGACGTTTTTTCCAAAACCAAAATAGGGTTTATCATAATATAAATAACCCAGAATGGAGGGCATAATGTCGATTTGCTGAACGAGCCAGGTGCTGTCAGTACCCGGCGAAACGACGCTTTTTATACCCACGCCACTTGGAGATCCTTCATCCGGCATTTCTTCGCCGGGCGAGGCGTCGCCCGGCGCGTAGAACAGAATCGGGATAGAGAAATTTCCTACCGAGGTCTGGTACTGAGGGTAATGAGCAAATGTGGCCGAATGATCGGCCGTGATCACAAATAATGTATTCTTAAACCATGGTTTGGTTTTGGCAGAGTCGAAGAACTTACGTAATGCATGGTCGGTATAACCCATTGTTTCGTAGATCGGCAGCGGGCCTTTTGGAAACTTGCCCTGGTAGCGCGCGGGTACCTTGTACGGGTCGTGCGACGACACTGTGAACAGCGTACTCATGAACGGCTGTTGAAAAGTATCCAGCTTTTTGCACCAGAATTGCAGGAACTCCTCGTCCCAAATTCCCCAGATTCCGTCATAGTCGGCGTCATTATTGTATTCGGTTTTACCATAATAATCTTTAATACCAATCAAATTGGTAAATGCCTTGAAACCCATTGAGCCATTCGGTGCACCGTGGAAGAACGAGGTGTGGTAACCCTTCTCTTGCAGCATTTGGGGCAGGCTGGGGAGCTTGTTATCGGTGTAGCGCGTCAGTATAAATGGCTCCATAATGCCCGGAATGCTCGTAAGCACCGACGGAATGGCCTCTATCGACTTCGCACCATTGGCAAACGAATACCAATGCACCTTGCTGTGCTGCATAAGCGAGTCTATAAACGGGGTATAACCTTTATAGGTACCGTTTTCCAAATCCCGATTGAACGTCCCCACCATTTCCTTTCCAAAACTCTCCCAGATCAGTATCACGACGTTTTTCGGCCGGAATGCCGGCGCATTAGGGTCGGGATAATGGATCGGCGAGTAAACCGCATTCATTTCCTGCTCCGACTTAAAGAAATTCGCCCGCTGGTAATCGGAGCGTTTCAAGGTCTTGAAAATGCAGAATGGCGTGTTCAGGACAATGAACATTTCTTTCGGTTTATCGACGTATTCACCTGCATTGCTCAGCGTGATCGGGCGGGTGCTGTGCCGGAAGCCTCCCTTCACACCCCCAATAAAAAGGAAAACCGCGCCGGTCATCAATACACTGTGAACGAGAAATATCTGCCAGGCCGGGCGTACGGGTTTGAGACCTACACGCCAGCGTCGCGTGAGGTATACCACCGCCACCACAAGCAACGCCCATACCAGCGCCACGTACCAATAATTCACCAGAAAGCCGCCGAACAGCTTGTGCATATTGTTTTCGTGCGAAAATTCCTCCAAAACCGACCACGTGCTCCTTTTGATCGTAAAGCGGTAGTAAATGAAATCAGCGCAGTTGGCAAGCAGGGCTATGCTGTTGGTGATAATAAAAAGGTAGTCCAGAAATTTTTGAAACGTCGGTCGGTACTTGAATGTGACGGGAATGAGCGTCAGGAACACATAGAGGATATTCGTGTAGAGCACCGCCACGAGGTCGAAGCGCAGCCCGCCGAGAAATAAACGCGGCGCCAAAGCCAGGGAAACGTCCGGAAAAAACGATTGATTGAAAAAATAAAAGAGAATCCGGCAAACTGTAAACAGGACCATGATGCCAAGCAGCCTGATCAGCAGCACCTGATGAATGCGCCATCCGAAACCGGAAGCGACTGAATATGAACTCATAAAATTGATATCAGAACGTTAGAGGCAAACTTTTTTAAAAAGTTTTCACAAAAATAATTGTTTTCTGTAAAACATTTGTTGTATGTTTGCACTCCAATTCAACGACACCGCGGGATGGAGCAGTTGGTAGCTCGTTGGGCTCATAACCCAAAGGTCGCTGGTTCGAGTCCAGCTCCCGCTACTAGGCCAAAGCCACTTTCGAAAGAAGGTGGCTTTTTTGTGTTTGTGACTTTTATTTGCACTACTTGGATCAATCTCGAAACTTGTGGAGCGGATAGGATTTTGGCAGCATCTCTGCACAATATAAAATTGATGAGCCGCAATTTCAGCCTGAAATTTCTCAACGGCGCCCCCCCTTGCACAGCAACTGCTGCGCATGGTCTTTTCTTTAAGCTATCTGCTCCCCACTGCCAAAGCGCAGGGAATCGCATTCAAATCCGATCATTACCGGCTTTCGCATTATACCGCCGAAACCGGGCTACCCCACAACAGTATCAAATCTATCGCACGCGATGATGCGGGATTTTACGCAGGCATCACGGCAAATTCCGAAGCTCAATGAAATGGGCCAGCGCGAAATGTTGAACGAGGTGGGCAATGCGTTGGAGCAAAGCCTTGTGCAAATGACCAATTTCCTCGATAATCTCTTGAGCTATGTGCGGACGACACTTTACCGGATAAGGTTGAAATCTTTGGAAACAAACCTTTTGTAGACAACTACAACGTCTGCGAATTTCATGTGGTGTTCGACGAGGGCCGTTCTGATGAACAGCTACAATAGCTAACGTTCCGAATTGGGCGTATCCTTGTCAATATCAATCCTTTTGCCGGAGAAACAAATGCTCACATGAAAAAATTATTTATCATCGGTGACATATTATTTTACAGCTTTTCCGTTACTTTTGAAGAAATTAAGGGTAGAATATAAATTTATTCTACATTATTATAAAATAACACCTACATTTTTGTACCTTGCCGATGATTTATTCATGACGCCATGCGAATATGATTATGACAAACCCTTATTTCTCCGGCTTCGAGCATAGTGCAGCGCAAATTCGCCGCTTTCTGCAAACACACAAAACTTTTACGCTTCTGCTGTCGGAAGGACGTATTGTTCACCACGAGGCAGAGGACGCCATCCGCTTTAGGACCTGGCTTCTGACACATCAGATCGAAGACGTACGCGAATCGTTTACCAAAAACTATTCGGCCTATAATCTGATGTCGGCCTAGACCAGTTCCGCTTCCAGGATTCCCATTCCGGCATTTGTTGCCTCACCCTTCTCATTCCTAACAATTTCCTTCTTGCATTCCTGCCACGGTCAACATTCCGCGCATATAAATGTGCATGGTCGTATTCTCTGTGTAAACGACACAATGACCGGCGCCGGGTTTATGCTCATACTGATTTCCGTACCGTTTGGGGGGAGGAAATTCATTGCAAACAGCCGTACTAACAGACTATTTCTGAAAAAAATACAGAAATTTTGACTTGATTGATTTTTTTATCTACCTTTGCAAGCCAAAATTACGGGTAGACAGAGATTTATATCGCAATAATTTGATACTGAGATGAAACGTACCTTTCAACCATCGAATCGCAAGAGGAGAAACAAGCACGGATTCCGTGAGAGAATGTCCACGGCAAACGGACGCAAAGTAGTTGCTGGCCGTCGTAAAAAAGGCCGTTGGAAACTGACTGTTTCTGACGAAAAACGTCACAAGCAATAATTAGTGCTTGAAGGTTCAGTAGAGGACGCATAGTCATTCATAGGTCTGATAAGTTTGAAAACCACGAACTTATCAGACATTTTTTTCTACAAGAACTTGAAACAGACATTTGGTAAGAACGAGCGGTTACGTAACCTCCGTATCATAGGCAGGCTTTTCAAAAAAGGCAGTCCGGAGGTTCAAACGTTCTACCTTTATCCATTCAGGGTGCTGTATATCTACGCCCCCGAAGCCCCCTCCCCGCTTCCGCAAGTACTTTTCTCTATTTCCAAAAGGAATTTTAAGAAAGCGGTTGACCGCAATCTGATCCGCCGACGCTGCCGTGAAACCTACCGGCTGCACAAATCTGCGCTCGTGGCATTACCCGCCCAAACGCGCCCTTCCTACATTGCTTTTTTGTATCTTGCAAAAGAAATAACCTCGTACGACGTTATTGAAACGGCTATGAAGCAGTCGCTCAAAAAGCTTGAAAAGCTGCCGCCCGCCTTTCTCAAAGAACAATCCAATTCCTGAACATAGATGAAAAAGTATCTTCGTTCCATCTTGCTGGCCGCTCCTGTCGTAGGCGGGCTGGCATTCGTTTCGTTCCGTCAGGACGACCGCCTTTTCGAAATCGCGCGAAATCTGGATATCTATGCCACGCTTTTCAAGGAATTGAATGCGTATTATGTCGATGAGATCAACCCTAATCAGTTAATCAAAACGAGCATCGACAATATGCTCCGTTCCCTCGATCCGTACACCGTATATTATGCCGAGGACGATATCGAGGATTATATGACCATGACCACCGGCAAATACAACGGCATTGGGGCGATGGTCAACTCTGCGGACGGCAAGCATACGGTGATGATGGTGTACGAAGATACCCCGGCACAAAAAGCGGGCTTGCAGCTCGGAGACGAGATCACGAAAATCAACGACATCGACCTTTCGACACGCGAAGATTTCGATACCGGCAAACTGCTGAAAGGCCAGACCCAAACTGCCGTTAAACTCACCGTAAAACGTTACGGCATTACCAAACCGCTCGAAATCACGCTCAATCGCGACATTGTGAAGGTGACCAACGTGCCCTATTACGGTATGCTGAACGAAGAAGTAGGTTATATTGATTTGAAGGATTTCACCGCAACCGCTTCCAGGGAAGTGCGTAATGCATTCCAGGAGCTGAAAGGCAAGGGCATGAAATCGGTCGTACTGGACCTGCGCGATAACCCGGGCGGATTACTGAATATGGCGATCGAGATTTCGAATATATTTATTCCGAAAGGCGAGGAAATAGTTTCGACCAAGGGAAAAGTGAGCGAATGGAACAAAACCTACACGGCTTACAACCCGGCGCTGGATACCGAAATACCTGTTGTGGTGTTGACCAATAACCGCAGTGCTTCGGCAGCAGAAATCGTTTCGGGCGTCATTCAGGATTACGACCGCGGCGTGCTGATCGGCCAGAGGACGTACGGAAAAGGCCTCGTGCAAACCACGCGCGACCTTTCGTTCAATACCAAAATGAAGATCACCACCGCCAAATACTACATTCCAAGCGGCCGGTGTATTCAGGCGATCGATTACAGCCACCGCAACGACGATGGCAGCGTAGGCAAGATCCCCGATTCGCTCATGACGGAATTTAAGACGAAAAATGGCCGTGTGGTGTTCGATGGCGGCGGTATCTTGCCTGATATCATTACGGAAAAAGAAACCTTCTCGCCATTGGCCGTTTCACTGGGCCGCAACCGGTTGTTTTTTGACTATGCGGTGAAATACCATTTCGAACACCCGACCATTAAACCCGCGAAGGAATTCCACCTGACCGACGCCGATTACGCCGCATTCACCAAATGGCTGGGCGACAAGGAGTACGATTATACTACCCAGGTAGAACGCGATCTGAAAGACCTGGAAGCTTCTGCCAAAAAGGAAAAATCATTAGAAGTTATTGAAGATCAATTGAAAGCATTGAAATCGAAGCTGTCACACAGCAAGGATAATGACTTGCAAATCTTCAAGCCGGAGATCAAAAAGATCCTTGAAGAAGAGATCATCAAGCATTACTATCTGGAAAAAGGCATGCGGGAAGCATCTTTCAATGAAGATCCCGAAGTAAAAGCTGCGCTGGCGCTCTTCAAAGACCCGGCCCGTTACAGCCAGATTTTGAAAAAGAAGTAATACCATCCGGCCCGTCGCTCGCGGCGGGCTTTTTGTTTTTATATGCGCTTACTCAGTATCGACACCTCAATCCGCGGATGTTCAGTAGCCGTCCACAACGACACCGGCTTGCTGGCAGCCTATGATCTTTTCACGGACAAATCCTCGTCCGCCATGCTCACCACGCTCATGCGCGACAGCGTGACGCACGCGGGGTTCGAACTTCAGGACATCGACGCGATCGCGGTCGCCAAGGGCCCCGGCTCATACACGGGCCTGCGCGTGGGCGTATCCACGGCAAAAGGCCTGTGCTACGCGCTCGATAAGCCGCTGATCGCCGTCAATACCTTGCAGGCGATGGCATTACAGCTCGCGCCATTCTACCCGGGACATTTGTTTTGCCCGATGATCGACGCACGCCGAATGGAGGTTTACGCGGCAGTTCTGGATGAAAACACTGCATTTGTCCAGGAAACTCAGGCAGTGATTATGAATGAAACTTCATTTCAGGACCTGCTGACAAACCACAAGATCGTATTCTTCGGAGACGGCGCTGCCAAATGCAAGCCACTCCTGGAAAAACACCCTCATGCGATTTTTCCTGCCGAAGACAT
The DNA here is from genome assembly GCF_050587785.1 of Dyadobacter sp. BHUBP1. Classification (NCBI taxonomy): domain Bacteria; kingdom Pseudomonadati; phylum Bacteroidota; class Cytophagia; order Cytophagales; family Spirosomataceae; genus Dyadobacter; species Dyadobacter sp. BHUBP1. Next base: position 42,048 of record NZ_JBOBIH010000010.1, on the reverse strand, counting down.
TAAGCCGTCGGCACGTACCGTCGGACAGTTGGGTGCGATTGCATTCCAAAACGGCCGGTTCGAGGATGTGGCGTCCTTTGAACCCTATTACCTGAAAGATTTCATGTCGCCCGCGCCTCGCAAGGCCAGCACATTGGTGCAGTGAACAACGGATTTTAGAAAATTTGCCAAACAATCGGCCGCATTTTGGTGTTAGCCTTTTGTAAATGGATTTTTAGCATGGAAACTGACGAAATAGTAAACCGGGTTGCTACCAGCGGCATTATCTCACTGGATCTTGAAGAGCTTTACCATCCTGGCGAACGCATTGTTTACGATATCAAGGACAACCTCTGGCAGGGAATGATCCTGCGCGAAAAGGATTTCCGCGACTTTCTTAAAAGCCATGACTGGACGCAGTACCAGGGCAAAAATGTGGCGATTATCTGCTCCGAGGACGCCATTGTGCCTACATGGGCATACATGCTCCTCGCCGTACAGCTCGAACCTTATGCAAATGCATTTGTTTTCGGGGATTTGAACGCATTGGAAGACAAGCTCTTCGCCGACGCAATCAGCAAACTGAATGTGGAAGAATTTGCAGGAAAACGCGTGGTAGTAAAAGGTTGCAGCAAGGTAAATGTGCCTGTCTCAGCCTATGTGGCAGTGAGCAAATTGCTGAAACCCGTTGTCCAAAGCCTGATGTTCGGAGAGCCTTGCAGCACGGTGCCGCTTTACAAGAAGCCTAAATCTTCGGTTTCCTCTACCGATTGATCACCTTCTTCCTTAATCAGTTTGAACGTCATCCGGTGATAGGAACATGGGCCGTGCAGCACGATCGCTTTGCGGTGATGGACGGTCGGGTAGCCTACATTTTGCTCCCAACCATAATGCGGAAATTGCCGGGAAAGGTTGGCCATCAGCTCATCCCGGTAATTTTTTGCTAAAACTGACGCTGCCGCGATCGACAGGTAATGCGCATCGCCTTTGATAATACAGGTATGCGGGATCATCGGATAAGGCGTGAAGCGGTTACCATCAACGAGTAAATGCTCGGGACGCACCCTTAGCTTGTCTACCGCCCGGTGCATAGCCAGGAAACTCGCCTTCAGGATATTGATTTTATCAATTTCAACATTATCTACCTCCGCCACCGCCCAGGAGACCGACTCGCGGATGATTTCCTTTTCCAGTTCCAAACGCTGCGCTTTGGTGAGCTGCTTGGAATCGTTGAGAAATGAATGCTTATAATCGCGCGGCAAAATCACCGCCGCGGCCACTACCGGTCCTGCCAGGCAGCCCCTCCCCACTTCGTCCAGCCCTGCCTCGACGGCGTCGATATTGTAATAAGCTTTCAGCATTAATCTTCCAGAATATTGGCCATAAATGTACTCTTCGTCCCGATCGCCACCAACAGCAACGTAACTGCCCAATAGAGGTAAACGCGATAGTAATCCTTCACATCGCGCGACAGCACGTCACGCGACTTTACCTTTTCGAGCTGGTCAATCTGTTTAAAAACCGTTTCCAGCGTCGTATTATCGGTAGCACGAAAATACTTCCCGTTACCGATTCCCGCAATATTTTGCAGCTCGCCTTCATCCATTAATGCTCCTGCATGAGCTGTGGTGTCTGCTTTCGACATTTTTTTGGGTCGCCCCACTGAAATTGTATAAACCTTCACGCCAAATGCATTGGCGAGCTGAGCCGAAGTCGTCGGGCCGAGGTTACCGGATGTATTATCACCGTCACTGATCAGGATCGCCACCTTGCTCTCCCCCGGTGTGTCACGCATCCTGTTCACAGCCACCGCCAACGCACTGCCGATCGCCGTCCCGGGAGTGGGAATGAGGCTCGGATTGACCTCGTCGAGAAAACCGTACAGTAATTCGTAATCGGTAGTGAGCGGACAGAGCGATACGGCTTCCCCTGCGAAGACAATAAGCCCGATTCGGTCCTGCAACCTGCCTTTGATAAACTGCCTCGCCATTCTTTTGGCAGCTTCGAGGCGATTGGGACTCAGGTCCTTTTCGATCATCGAATCCGAAATATCCAGCAGAAGCACAATGTCAATACCTTCTGAATACTGGTCTCTCCGCTCCGAAACTACCTGCGGCCGTGCCAATGCCACCAAAATGAGGCATATCGCAAAGCCCACGCAAACCGGTTGTACAAACCGCAGCAAAGTGAGCCAGCTGCGGAAGCCTGTGACCGACGTGTAGGTAATCGTGAGCCGTTGCTTGTGCTTGCGATGCAATGCATTCCTCAACCAAAATAGAAAAGGAACCAGCGGCAGCAAATAGAGGAAATAGGGATACACCCATTCGTACGACCTCAGCGTGCTGTATCCAAACCATTCCAGTGAAAACCAGTTTTCCATTCAATACCCGATTATACGACGGGGCTGTCGAGTATAAACTTCCTTTTCGCCCGGTACAAACGCGTGGCACCTGTTTTGAGCACTTCCAGGTGTTTATCCATATTGCCTGACCGGCTTTGCCCGTACACGATACTGTCCATGTTTTTCAATGCATCGGCCAGTTCGTCGTCGGGCATATTATCAATGATTTCTCTTGTGGTATAAGTCGCAAACGGCTTTTTCTCTAACCTTTCCAGGTAGTTTTTCCAAATGATAATAGCCTTTTCGGCGTCCTTGATATTGCCCTTCTCTCGTGCGCTGCGCATGAGGCGGTTGAACGAGCGAACGTATTCGAGATGCCGGCGCTGCAATTTGAGCAACTGCCATTGCTTGTAAATATCGCGCCCGAAAACCCAGTAAATGCTTCCTACCACACCGATAATCAACGCGACGGAGCCGATCAGCATCGAAAAATTGAACTCCCGGCTCAGCGCGGCCAGCGTTGTTTCTTCTTTCAATACGGTTTTTTTACTGAGATCAATGTTGTTGCTTTTAACGAGCAGAACGGAGTCGGAAGTGGTGAAAACGGCCGTGCAATCCTTCTTCTGGAATACAAAGACAGGTAATCGCAGCTTTTGGACCTTCGATACGTCAAAAGAAACGAGGTGATAAACCGCACTATCGAGCGTGCCGCGTGCGTCGGTGCTGGACACGAAAATCCTTTGAGATACCAGTTCAAAAGGCGAGAAATCATAGGTGCTGTCCGGAAAGAAAATCTCGGATTCAGGACTGTGGCGTACGCTAAGGGAGAAATAAACGGGCTTGCCCACTTCCACGCTATCGGTCTGGAAAACACCTTTAGGGGTAATCCGCTGTTTGCGTGCGTCTCTTGCGATGCCCGAGAAACACAGCAAAAAGCCTGTTGCTACCAAAAAGAATACCTGAAAAACCCTAGCCATTGGATGGTGCCGTACTTTTGGTATAACGCCTCACCTTAAACAAATGGATCAGCGCCGGCACATAATCCTCTTGGGTATTGATGGAAATATAGTCGGCGCGGTTCTGATGGCACAACCGTTGGAGCTCGGCACTTCTTTTTCCGAAGCGATTGGCCATTTCCTCACGGTACTGGCGCGAAGAGGTATTTACCCACACGGTGGTCTTCTTCTCGGCGTCGTAAAGCGGGATAATGCCCAGCCCCGGCAAATTCACCTCCCTCGAATCATACAAATGGATCACAATAAGATCGTGTTTGCGGGCGAGGGCTTTGAGGTTGTGCTGGTAATTGTTGTCGATAAAATCCGAGATCAGGAATATCAGGCTGCGACGGCGTAGCACATTCAATGCAACGAGAATGGCCTCGGCGATATTGGTCTTGGTCGATTCGGGAACGAGTTTGTAAAGTTCCGAAATGAGGCCGTAACCATGCTTCATGCCGTCCGAAGGGCGAATGTACCGCTCGTTACGGTCCGAAAAGCATAGCAAGCCGACGCGGCTCGCCTCCTGAATGGCCGAGAGCGTGAGCACCCCGCATATTTCTTTCGCAATATCGATTTTGAGCTTCTTGATCTCCCCTACCTGCTGCGATGCGCTCACGTCGAGCATGAAGAAGGCCGTTTGCTCCTTATCCTCTTTGAAAATCTTGACAAATGTGCCGTGACCTTTCGCAGAGGTGTTCCAGTCGATCGCCCGCACGTCGTCGCCGTACTGGTACAAGCGCAGGTCGTCGAATTCCAGGCCGGACCCTTTGAACACCGAATGAAAGTTGCCGTGACGCTCGCTGGTCACCGCTTTCCGCATCCGGATTTCATACTTCCTCAACTTCCCCAGAAACTGCTCAAACATAAGTTTTGCAAAAAAATTACCACCTTTGTCGTCTGGTGTACCTAAACAAAGATAGGTATTTTGATAGTAAGCTACGCCCTGCGATGAAATTCACGACCGTTATAAGCCTCCTGACCCTTTTTATGCTCCTGTTTTCGGCCTGTTCCGAAGACGAAACGCCGCCCAAAGGGACATTATCTGAGGAAAAAATGGCCACCATTCTGACCGACATCCACCTGGCAGAGTCGCGCGTGAACCGTTTACAGCTGAAATCGCTCGATTCGTCGCTCATGATTTTCAACCGTTTGAAAAGTGATATCTGGAAAAAACACAAAGTTGATACCACGGCCTATCGCGAAAGCTACGCTTACTACATGAGCCATCCCGAACGCATGACCACCATTTACGAAAAAGTGAACAAGAAAATTGAGGATCGGGAGAAAAGTAATAATATTAAGCTCTGAAAATTTCGTATCGCGCTCTATACTACGCATTTAACTTCTAAACTGGACAATTTCTGTGAACGATTGCATTGTAGTTATCCCTACCTACAACGAACTTGAAAATGTTGAAGCCATCATCCGGAAGGTTTTTAGCCTGAATCATCCGTTTGATCTGTTGATCATAGACGACGGGTCGCCGGACGGCACCGCGGGGGTTGTCAAGGAGTTAATGAAGGAATTTTCGGGACTTCACCTCGTAGAAAGAAAGGGAAAACTAGGCCTGGGTACCGCTTACATCCACGGCTTCAAATGGGCGCTCGAAAAAGGGTATAATTATATTTTTGAAATGGACGCCGACTTCTCGCATCCGCCAGAGGACCTGGTACGCCTCTACAATGCATGTGCGAACGAAGGCCACGATGTAGCTGTCGGTTCGCGGTATATTACGGGGGTAAATGTGGTGAACTGGCCTATTAACCGCGTGCTGATGTCCTATTTTGCAGGGTATTACGTGCGGATGATCACCGGGATGCCGATTATGGACCCAACGGCCGGCTTCATTTGCTACACGGCCAAAGTTCTGAACACGATCAATCTCGACAACATCCGTTTCATCGGCTACGCATTCCAGATCGAGATGAAGTTCAACTCCTGGAAATACGGTTTCAGCATAACAGAGGTGCCTATCATCTTCACCGACCGCACCAAAGGCGCCTCAAAAATGTCGAAAGGCATTTTCAAGGAAGCCATCTTTGGTGTGATCACTTTGAAACTCAACAGCTATTTTAAAAGGTATATCCCTAAGCATTCAGCTCAGAAATTGCCAGCCAACTCATAAGGCCGGTCGAAATCTCGAGTGCGCTTTCGTCGATATCGAATGTAGGTGTGTGCACGCCGGAGATAATTCCGCGTGCCTCATTGCGCGTTCCGAGGCGGTAGAAGCAGGAATCAACCACCTGTGAGTAGAAGGCAAAATCTTCTCCGGCCATCCAAAGGTCGAGGTCGATGACATTCTCCGCACCCATGTAGCCTACGGCGGCGGTTCTGGTACGTCGGGTAAGCTCAGGATGGTTTTTCAGGAATGGATAACCTTTCACGATCTCAAATTCGCAGCTTCCGCCCATACCTTCGGCGATGCTTTCGGCCATTTTCTTCATGCGGCGCAGGCCGTCCTCACGCCATTCCTCGTCCATGCAGCGCCATGTTCCCTGGATAGTCACTTCGTTTGGAATCACATTCGTAACGCCATCGGCAATAAACCGGCCGAATGACAATACCGACGGGTTTGCCGGGTTACGGTTACGACTGATAATCTGCTGCAATGCTACGATAATGTGCGAAGCCATCAGCACAGGGTCTACCAGCTGATGGGGTGCCGCTGCGTGGCCGCCTTTGCCTTTTACGGTCAAATACAATTCGTCCGTGCTGGCCATGTACATGCCTTCGCGGAAACCGATTTTACCCACCGGAATATTCGGTGCCACGTGCTGGCCTACCATGCTGGCAGGGCGTGGATTTTCGAGCACGCCTTCTTTGATCATCAGTGAAGCCCCGCCCGGTGCCTTTTCTTCAGCCGGTTGGAATACCAATTTAATAGTCCCTTCAAACTCCTCGCGCAACGTGTGCAGGATACGCGCCGTGCCCAGGAGCGACGATGTATGCACGTCGTGCCCGCATGCGTGCATCACGCCCGGGACCTTTGATTTATAGGGAACGTCATTCGCTTCGAGAATCGGCAATGCGTCCATATCGGCACGCAGGCCGACGATTTTCTTGCCCGGGTTACGTCCTTCGATGATCGCTACCACGCCCGTTCCGGCAATGCCTTCTTCGGGTTGAAGACCAATTGCTGTGAGTTCCGATGCAACGTATTTCGCCGTTTTGAACTCTTCAAATGATAACTCGGGGTTACTATGCAAATGATGGCGGTGAGCAATGATGTCTTGCGACTGATCCTTGGCAAGCGCTTTGATTTTTTCCTGAAGCTGGGACATGATATGGAAGTACTACGGGTTGTCTTTACAAAACATTCAAAGGTAATAATAAAAAAATGGCGTGGTATCGTTACCATACAACCAAAAACACATCGCCCATTTGCTAAGAACGCAGCCGGCATTGGCTGGTGTTCCAAAGAAAAAGGGTAATTTTGACCAGATATGAATCAATCAGACACGCAAAAAATGAATCAACAGGAGTTTTTAGAATCATTGGTTTGTCCACGCACAGGAACCCCTTTAACCATAGCCGAAGACGGCAAATCTCTCAAAAGCGAAGACGGCACAGTTTATGAAGTAGGCGATACAGGCATTGTCAACATGCTGTATCCCAAAGAATTGCTGCCCGAAGATGCCCGTGAACAATATCTGTACGACCAGGCTTTCCTTCGCTACGACCGCGGCGTTTCCTGGGTTTTCGAAACCCTGAACCATTCCGACGAAGCCGCTACCCGCCGCTTTTTCATCGATCTGATGGAGCTGAAACCCGGTATGAAAGCCCTCGAAGTAGGCGCCGGAACCGGTAAGGATTCTGCATTGATTCTCGATAAAGTAAGACCCGGCGGTACGGCTGTTCTTTCCGATCTTTCGCCTAACATGCTGAAACTCGCACAGGAAAAACTCGTTACCGACGATTTGAACGTGCATTACTTCCTTGGAAATGGCTCTTACCTGCCATTCCCGGACGATACTTTCGACGCCGTGTTCCATTTCGGCGGCATTAACACTTTCTCGGAGCGCAAACGTGCATTCGACGAGCTGACCCGCGTGGTGAAACCGGGTGGAAAAGTGGTAGTAGGTGATGAAAGCGTGGCCCCATGGCTTCGGAATGCCCCTACTTACGCTACTTTGCTGAAAGCGAATCCGTTGTTCCGTGCCGAGGTGCCGCTTGAAGATGTTCCGGCCAATATCGAGAACTTTAAGCTGCATTATGTGTTTGGTAATGCATTTTATGTAATGGAATACCGCGTAACCGCGAAGGCCCCGGAAGTGGATATCGATCTGCCGATCCCGGGTAAAGATTTCGTTGATAACTGGCGCCTGCGGGCTGAAAAGGCAGTCGACTGAGCATTACGCCATTATTCAATACCAAAAATTCAACGTTCCAATGTGGGTTAAAAAAGGAGTTATTTATAAACCTGACGGCAGTCTGGCGCACAGTCAGAGCCATGCGCAGGTGCCATTTGCCTATAAACACAAGGATTTTCTGAGGATCTATTTCTCGACGAGGGATTCGAGCACACAGTCGCGGCCGACGTTCATCGATGTAGATTACGACGACCCCAAAAAGATCCTCTACGTACACGACAAGCCTGTGCTCGAACTCGGCGGCCCGGGTGAATACGACGAAACCGGCGCTATGCCAGCCTGGTTTGTGGACCGGCCGAACGGTGACATCTGGCTTTACTACACCGGCTGGAACCGTACCTGGAACTCCTACCGGCTTTCCATGGGGCTCTCGGTAAGCCACGATGGAGGTCTGACTTTCAAAAAGATGTTCCGCGGGCCGATTATGGACCGCAGCATTCAAAACCCGCTCTGGGCCGCGCAGCCTTCGGTTCTCATCGACGATGACGGTACCTGGCGGATGTGGTACATTTCGGGCCACAAATGCGAGATGATCCACGATTATCCCGAGCCTTACTACCGCGCACAATCGGCTACTTCCAAAGACGGGATCCACTGGGAGATCAGCGACATTCCGACATTGGATTTTGACGATTTCCTGCACGCAGTAGGCCGCCCGAGCGTGTTTAAGGAAGACGGCGTTTACAAAATGTACTATTCCTACCGTCACTCCCGCGACTATCGTACCGACCGCAACCAGAGCTACCGCCTGGGCTACGCCGAGTCTGCCGATGGTACCAACTGGGAGCGCAAAGATCATTTGGTAGGCATCGCGAAATCCGACAACCCGGAAGATTTCGACTACGAAATGATCGATTACGCCAATTTCTACCAGCACAATGGCAAGCGTTACCTGCTTTATAATGGTAATGGCTTCGGTGCGGCCGGCTTTGGCTATGCGGTTTGGGAAGATTAATATTCTGAATCAAACTGAGGCTAGTCATAACCTCAACAACAATGGCGAGATAATTTTGAAGAAATCACCATTAAATGTCACAAACGTGATCGCACAATGAGTACACTTCAGGAGCAGTTCAACCGCGATGGTTATGTCCTTTTGAGAAACTACCTCGATAAGGGCGTTATTAATGAAATATACACCGAAGCCCGCAAAATATTTGCGACGCAGATCAAACGCGTAACCGGCAAAACCGTCGATATCGACGACCGCGATACTTTCGAGAATGCGATGTTCGAGTTTTTCGAAAAGGATTTCGACGGATTTGTGAGCACCGGTAAAACCGTACAGCATTCCTTCTCGCTGCACCGGCTCGGCGTGGACCCGGTTATTGAAAATTTGTTGAAAGAAGTCGGCCTATCCTCCCCAATTATCGGTGCAAGGGCTGCCATGCAGTTCAACAGCCGCTTTTTGTCCAAAGACGGCAGCAAACACTGGAAACTGGATGCGCACCAGGACTGGCGCACCGGCCAGGGCTCGCTCGACAGCGCGGTGATCTGGTTTCCGATGGTCGATGCCGGCGCGGATATCGGTGCATTGCAGGTAATTCCGGGCAGCCACAAGATCGGCTTGCAGGCGTCTTCCACTTCCGGTTATCAGGGAGGTATTACTGTTGAATTAAAGGATGAAGATTTTATTCAAACGGAATTCAAAGTCGGCGATATCCTGATTTTCTCCGCATTCCTGATCCACCAATCGGGCAATAACATTACGAACAACATCCGCTGGTCGGTGCAGCTGCGTTACAACAACCTCGACGAACCGACCTTCATCGAGCGCGGCTACCCGATGGCGTACATTTACAAACCTGAAACAGAGCTCGTAACCCCGAACTTCCCGACGGTGGAGCAGCTGAAAGAGGTTTTTAGCTAAGAAACAAGATGAATCCGGCGGATGAAGTTCACACAGTACTTTCTGTTTACACGCGATCGGCCGGATCGTCAGGAAATCAAGCTGGAATGGATCGAATACGTTTTCACGCATCCTGAAAAGGAAGAGATCCAATCCGACGGGCGCATTAGGCGCTGGGCAAAGATTGCCGAGAACCAAAAGTATTTACGCATCGTTCTGCTCGAAGACGGTGTCACAGTTCATAATGCATTCTTTGACAGATCATTTAAACCGGGAAAATAGCTATGGACATTCGATATTTTGAGGATACGGATACATTGTTACTCATTTTCAACCAGAACCCGGTAGTGGCTACGGATGATTTGAATGAGAATATGCTGGTCGATCTGGACGAAAATGGCAATCCGGTTTCAATGACCATCGAGCATGCCAAATCTTTTACCAATGTGCACGGCCTGTCGTTCCATCAGATCAATGGCGATTCCGTTAAGCAACTCGTTGCCATTTAATACTACTCAATGAAACTTTCCGTTTGCGTACCGACGTACAACCACGAGCAATACATTGGTCAAATGCTGGAAGGTGCATTCATGCAGCAAACCAGCTTCAACTTTGAAATTGTAATCGGGGATGATGCTTCGACCGACGCGACGCCGGAGATTATCCGTAAATATGACGCAGAAAGGCCCGGCATTATCCGGGCTTTTCTGCATTCCGAAAACCAGGGGCCCAAAGAACCTCGTGAGTTTGCCGGAAGAAATAATGTGCTGCAATTGCTGAAAGCCTGCCGGGGCGAATACGTAGCGATGTGCGAAGGCGATGATTACTGGACTGACCCGTTAAAACTGCAAAAACAGGTCGATTTCCTTGATCAGAACCCTGATTTCGCCGTATGTCATCACAATATGGAAGTCATTTACGAAGACGGTTCTCCCTCGCATTTTTTCAATGCGCCCGATCAGAAAGCCGTTTCTACCATCGAAGATCTGCTGGAAGACAAATGGTTTATGGCTACGGCCAGCTGGGTTTACCGTAACCATTTCCTCACCGAAGATTTTGCCGAATGGCACGCCAGGGCCGCAGCAGGCGACTGGGCGATCATGTTCCAGCTCGCTGCGAGGGGTAAAATCGGGTATTTAAATGAGGTCATGGGCGTGTACCGCAAGCACAGCGCAGGCCTGAGCAATGTACATGCACACACCAATTTTAAGTTTTTACAAAACAGAAAGGAGATGTTTGAAAACGTGGGTAAATGGCTTGAAGGGCGCTATAATTCGACAGTCACCAAAACCCTGCAACGCTATGATGAGCTCCTTGCCAGCCATGAAAAAATTGGCAGTTCGAATTAATAATCTTTAATTTGTACTGTTTAACACATAACACATTTATGAAGCTAAGCGTCGTAATACCAGCATATAACGAAGAAGAATCGATCACTCACACGCTTGTATCTTTACACAATACATTAAATAAGTACAATATACCCCACGAAATCTGCGTCACCAACGACAATTCGAAGGACGGGACATTGCGCGTACTGGACGAGCTTTCCCTTCAAATTCCCACACTGGTTTATTACACCAATCCGGGCCCCAATGGCTTTGGTTATGCGGTACGTTACGGGCTTGAACGCTTCAAAGGCGATTGCGTGGCCGTTTTCATGGCCGATATGTCCGACGATCCCGAAGACCTCGTGAAGTTCTATTACAAAATGCTGGAAGGCGATTACGACTGTGTTTTCGGGTCTCGTTGGGAAAAAGGCGGCAAGGTGATCGACTATCCCGTATTGAAAAAGGTGATCAACCGGGTAGCGAATGCCATTGTACGCATGGTAATGGGTATTAAATACAACGATACGACCAATGCATTCAAGCTCTACAAGCGCGAAACCATCGAAGGCATCAAGCCTTTTCTGGCCCCTCACTTCAATTTGACCATTGAACTACCTCTCAAAGCCATTGTCCGTGGCTATAACTACGCCGTGGTCCCTAATAGCTGGACAAACCGGAAATACGGCGAATCGAAGCTGAAAATCAAGGAAATGGGTAGCCGGTACTTCTTTATATTGATGTACTGCCTCATCGAAAAATACTTCTCGCAAGGCGACTTTATGAAGAAAACCGCTGCTCCTAAAAAGGAAGTCAGCAGGTAATACAACTTATTTAATCCACTCCTGGATAAATGTCATTTTGTGGGCGATGTAGGAGATCGCCAGCCCCCACACGAGCGCGCTGGCCGACATCCACAGGAATATCGAACCCTTGGGCACGCGGAATGCAACGGCCAGAATAGGCCCGAAAAGCGGCGTGAATAGTGGCGGCGTAAGGAACGCAATGCCTACAATCCCGAACTTGCGCCAGATATTGACGGCAATGCGGTTGGTTTTGGTGAATTTTTTGGGCGGCGTTTTACGGTATTTCTGAATGAGGTTACGGATCGCGCCCCCTACGTACGTGAGCACGAACACCGTGAACATCATGCCCACAGCCGAGCACAGGGCGGTTTCTATCCAGGTTAGTTTAAGCACAACCCCCGCAATCGGCCCTCCGAAGAATTTCAATGTACTGGCAAGCGCAACAGACAGGTATTTCAAAAAGGTGGTTTTCATTTAGACTTTAACCTGTATCATTTCAGAAGCAAAACGCCTTGTCGCCTCGTTCGTCTGAACATAATCCTCAATCGAAGGATTCCCGACAAACGCGATTTTGGCAAGGCTCTCGACAATAACGTCCGAAATATCCAGAAAACCTATCTTATCGTGCAGGAATGCGTCAACGGCAATTTCATTAGCCGCATTGACGATGCAAGCCGCATTTCCGCCTTTTTCCAAGGCTTCATATGCGATCGCCAGGTTACGGAAGGTCTGCAGATCAGGCTTCTCGAAAGTCAGCGTCGGGTAATCCATAAAATTGAACCGAGGGAAATCCGATTTAAGCCTTTGCGGATAATTAAGGGCATATTGAATGGGCAATTTCATATCAGGTAGCCCCATTTGTGCTTTGATACTGCCGTCCTCAAACTGCACGAGCGAATGCACGATGCTCTGCGGATGCACAATCACCTCTATTTGTGAAGCCTTCAAATCGAAAAGCCATTTCGCCTCGATCACTTCCAGGCCCTTGTTCATCAGCGTCGCGGAGTCGATCGTGATCTTCGCGCCCATGCTCCAGTTCGGGTGTTTGAGCGCCTGCGCCTTCGTTACGTGCGCGAGGAATGCACGGTCTTTGCCGCGGAACGGTCCGCCCGATGCGGTCAGTATGATTTTTTCAATCGCATTGTCCTGTTCTCCCGTGAGGCATTGGAAAATGGCCGAATGCTCCGAATCGACGGGGTAAATACTGACATTATGCTGCTTTGCCAGCGCGGTAATCACTTCGCCGGCTACTACGAGCGTTTCTTTATTGGCTAGTGCGATGTCTTTCCCCGCTTTGATGGCGTGAATGGTCGGCAGAAGGCCGGCATAACCCACCATAGCGGTCAGTACCACATCCACATGGTCCGATTCCACGACTGAAACCAACGCGGATGCGCTGCTGTAAACTTTGATATTGAAAGGAAAAAGGGCGGCTTTGACCCTTTCATAATGCGCTTCATTGCAAATAACAACCTCCTCCGGCTTGAATTTCACCGCTTGCTCGATGAGCAGATCCGCATTGCCGCCGGCGGTTAGCACGGTAACCGAGAAAATTCCCGGATGCGCCGCGATCACTTCGAGGGCCTGGGTACCGATGGAACCGGTCGAACCTAAAATGGCTACTCTTTTTTTCATTGCATTCTCACTGTTAGGTTCGGTCAATTTTGGTTCAGCCGGGTCAGTTCGTCGGCGATTTTGCGGTCGTTGGAAAGGCGCGGCACCTTATTCTGGCCACCGAGCTTTCCATTGGCGCGCATGTAGTCGATGAAAGAGTTCTTGCGCAGCGGCGTGAGTTCAAGCCGGCGCAGGATACTTCCGGTGATCAGGTCTTTGTAATAAATGTTGAGCTCCGTTAGTCTGCGGTCGAGATCGTTCGCGAATTGCTCCATGTCATTCGGCCTCCTAGCAAATTCCACGAGCCATTCGTGATAGGGAAGGCCGCCATCCGTCGAATTTACCATCGGCGCGACGGTCAATTCGATCACTTCTGTTTCAGGATGCCTTTCCAATGCGTATTTCAATGCTTTTTCAATCTCCTCGCCGATCACGTGCTCGCCGAATGCGGAAATGAAATGCTTGATCCGGCCCGTTACCAGTACTTTGTAGGGGTCAATCGAGACAAACTTGACGGTATCGCCGAGCGAGTAACCCCACAGTCCCGCATTATTATTGACTATTACCGCATAATTTTTGCCTACTTCCACTTCACCGATGGATAATCGGCGCGGATTCTCATCGAAATAGTTTTCTACGGGAATAAATTCGAAGAAAATGCCGGTATCGAGCAAAAGCAGGAGGCCTTCGTCATTCTGCTTGTCCTGGTAAGCGAGGAATCCTTCGGAAGCCGGGTACAGCTCAATTGAATCGATGCGCTTGCCGATGGACTCGAACAATTTGGCTCGGTAAGGCTCGAAGTTTACCCCGCCATAAATGAACAGTGAGAAGTCAGGGAACACATCTTTGATTTTCTTGCCTGTCCGCTCGATAATGCGGTCGAAATACATTTGAACCCACGGCGGAATGCCCGAGATGAGCGACATCCGCTGGTCGAGCGTTTCGTCGATGATCTTGTCGAGCTTGGTTTCCCAGTCTTCGATGCAATTCGTTTCGTAACTCGGCAGCTGGTTCGAGCGCAGGTAGCCCGGCACATGGTGGTTGGAAATGCCTGACAGGCGGCCTGTCAGTACCCCGCCAGTATCTGTCAGTATCGGGCTACCAGAGAGGAAAATCAGCTTATTATCCAGAAAATCAGCTTTTTGAGTCTCTTCAATATACGTCAAAATGGCATTACGCGCCGAGTCGATGTGATTGGAGATGGAATCTTTGGAAATCGGGATGTATTTGGTACCCGAAGTAGTTCCCGATGTTTTGGCAAAATAAAGTGGCTTACCCGGCCACAAAATATCACTTTCCCCGGATTTTATTTTCTCCACGTAAGGTTTCAGATCTTCATAATCATACACTGGAACGGCTTCCCTGAAATCGGAATAGCTATGAATGTCTCTGAAAAAATGGTCTTTTCCAAACTGCGTGTCAGCGGCCTTCTTTACCAGCTCCGACCTCCATTTTTCCTGGACCTCAACACTTCTCGCGATCCATTCCTGTTGCTGCTTGACAATGTAACGGGCCAGCGGCCTGCTTAAAACTGATCTGATTCCCATAGTGAAAACAAATGTACGCAGGAATTACAAATTCCATGATTTTAAAACCGCTTGGAAAGCCGCTCGGAACCCGCCTGGAAGGCCTATCGGAAAGCCCTTTGCAACTAGTTTTACGCCCTTCGGATACCGCATACCGAAATTTTTTAAATGCCTTTGTTTGTGGTTAATAATCTGTAATTTTGCCATCCTGAAATCAAAGGGAGCAAAAGTTTTTAAAAATATATATGGGATTGTTTGATTTTTTGACGAGCGATATAGCGATCGATTTAGGTACTGCCAATACTTTAATCATCCATAAAGATACTGTTGTTGTTGATGAGCCGTCGATCATTGCTATGGACAAAACCACCGGCAAAGTGCTGGCGATTGGCCATACGGCAATGCAAATGCATGAAAAGACGAACGAGAATATAAAAACAATCCGTCCGCTCAAAGACGGGGTGATCGCCGACTTTACCGCGGCCGAAATGATGATCCGCGGGATGATCAAAATGATCGACACCGGCAGCCGTTTCTTCACTCCTTCTCACCGCATGGTGGTTTGTATTCCTTCGGGAATTACCGAGGTTGAAAAACGTGCGGTAAAAGACTCCTGCGAGCACGCCGGTGCGAAGGAAGTCTACATGGTACACGAGCCTATCGCAGCGGCGATCGGTATCGGTATCGATATTACGCAGCCAAACGGGGTAATGATCGTCGATATTGGCGGCGGTACTACCGAAATCGCGGTAATCGCATTGTCGGGTATCGTCTGCGAGCAGTCGGTACGTATCGCAGGCGACGTTTTCACGCGCGATATCGTCGACTATATGCGCCGCGAACACAACCTGCTGATCGGTGAGCGTTCTGCGGAATTGATCAAAATGGCGATCGGTTCGGCTTCTCCGGAGCTGGAAATCCCATTGGACGACTACCAGATCCGCGGCCGCGACCTTATGACCGGTATTCCAAAGGAAATCCGCGTCACTTACAGCGAAATCGCTTATTCTCTCGATAAATCGATCTCCAAAATTGAGGAGGGTGTGATGAAAGCCCTCGAAATTTCTCCACCCGAGCTTTCTGCCGACATTTTCAAGAACGGTATTTACCTCACAGGCGGTGGCGCATTGATCCACGGCCTCGACAGACGTATCGCCCAGAAAACCAAGCTGCCCGTACACATCGCCGACGATCCGTTGAAGGCCGTAGTAAAAGGTACCGGGGAAGTCCTCAAAAACCTCGAACTATACAAGCCTGTACTGATTTCGTAGGATCGGAGCGCGCAGTTCATCAATTGGAAAAAAAGATTTCTATTTTTGGGGTTGATAAACTGCGCGTGAACATTTAACCCCATGCTCCAACTCGTTGATTTCGTTGTCCGGAATCGTTTCTTTTTGGTATTTGTGCTGCTGGAAGTGCTCAGTGTCTGGATGATCGTGCGCAACAATACCTACTGGGGAGCAACCTATTTTAATACTTCCAATTACTACGTCGCTAAAACGCTCGCGTTTTCGAACTCGGTGCGCGATTATACCAAGCTGGACGAGATCAATGCCGACCTCGCGAGCGAGAATGCACATTTGCATGCGCTCGTGGCAAAGTTGAGCCAGACCAATCCAAGCCAGTTGCCTGCCGGTTATGTGCCGGACTCGGCGTTTGCGGCGCGGTTTACGTATACCGTTGCGAAAGTGGTGGATAACGAAACCAACAAGGCAAACAACGTCATTACGATCGACAAAGGCACCGCACATGGCATTAAACCCGGCATGGGCGTCATTTCCGCCACAGGAGTAGTGGGCAAGGTGCGGTTCTGTTCCGAACATTACTCGGTCATTACATCCATTCTGCATTCGAATTTCATGGTGTCATCCAAACTCGTGCGCAGCAAGGAAATCGGTTATGCGAAATGGGACGGGAAGGACCCTAATTTCATCGACATGATCGATGTTTCGAAGTATACCAAAGTCTATAAGGGTGACTCTGCCGTAACGTCCGACCAGAACTCGGTTTTCCCGCCGAATATCATGGTCGGAAAAGTGCAGAGCGTAGCCGTGAACCCGAACCAGACATTTTACAATATCGTGCTGAAACTGGCGACCGATTTCCGGAACCTGTCATACGTGTATGTGGTACAAAATCACCAACTTGTAGAACAAGAAAATCTTAAAGCCAAAACCATAGACCTGAAAAAATGAGCTTACGCGAGGCGATACAATATTCCCTGATGATCCTGCTTTATCTATTTTTGCAGATCTTCTTCATGCGGAATATCGTGCTCTTCAACTACGCGTTCTGCTTCATTTACATCGCGGCCATTTTGCTGCTGCCCGCGGACATGGACCGGATGTATACGTTGCTCATCGCGTTCGCCGTGGGCTTTGTAGTGGATGTTTTCTCAAATACTTTCGGTATGCATGCATCGGCGACGGTGCTGATTGCCTACCTGAGGCCATTCCTGATCCACTACCAGATGAAATCGCGCGGGGCCGAGCGCGCGGAGGTAGGCATACGTGCGCAAGGGCTGGGGGCATTCGTCTCATACATTTTCCCGCTGATCCTGATCCACCATTCGATGTTGTTCCTAATGGAAATGAACAATTTTGGAATGATCCTTTACACACTGATCCGCATCGGCGCCAGCACCCTCTTCACAACCATCCTCATTATCCTGCTGGAACTCTTCTCCAAACGCTAGCATGACATTTTGGCGGAGCCTCGTTTTTGGCTCGGAATTTGATGTAGTAACATTAAATTAACGATACGAGGCGACACCGTTTGGGAGGCAGGTTATTCATCCCAGCTCTTTTTAATTTTATCGTGAAATAAGGGCAGTTAGGACGCTCCATTCAGCCATTTATCAAATTTTAATTTGTACGAATTGGAGCTGTTATTAATCTTTGTAAATTCAGCATTCCTATGTTAGTTGCCATGTCAGAAACGCTCACGACTAATGAATACACGGACGATCTTCGTTATGAAGTATTTAACCGCGAGTTCATGCCACACATTGACTCCATGTATAACTTCGCCTTCCGCCTCACCATGGATGAAGACGATGCTAACGACCTGGTTCAAGACACATATCTGAAGGCGTTCCGTTTTATATCTTCATTTGAACAGGGTACCAACGCAAAAGCATGGCTTTTCAGGATCCTCAAAAACAGCTTCATCAACGACTACCGTAAAAAAAGTAAAGAACCTTCCAAAGTTGATTATCAGGAAGTTGAAACGACCTATAACTCTGAGGAGGCATCTGATACCACTTATACCGTAGATCTCCGTGCCGATGCTGTACAGGAACTGATCGGCGATGAAGTTGCGAACGCACTCAACGCCCTGCCTGTCGACTTCAGAACGGTCATCATTCTCTGCGACATCGAGGGTTTCACCTACGAAGAGATGGCCAAAATCCTGGACATTCCTATCGGAACAGTGAGGTCCAGACTGCACCGCGCACGTAACCTCCTGAAAGAAAAACTCAGAAGCTACGCGAGCTCAATGGGATATGATTCATAGGTTGTGAAACTTTTTTTGCAACCTCTTCGGTTATAGGGTACAACTGTACAATATTCCATTATTCTTTTTCATTTTAACTAATGAATGCATCTTCCACGACGCCTTCTGTAACAGAAGTTGCGCAAAAACAAATGAAGCATACCTGCGAGCACCATGCTGAGTGTATGAAAATCATTCAGGCAATCCTGGATGACGAGGCGAGCGAAGCAGAGAAGGACCACTTCCGCGAAAATATGGATAAATGCATCCCTTGTATCGAGGCCTATCGCCTGGAAAAGTGCATCAAGGATTCCCTCAACATGAAAATTGTCAAGAAACCTTGCCCGGACAGTATTCTCAATACGATTATTTCAAAAATTAACAGTTAATCTGTTCGAGTGAAAGGTAAGCTTATCATATTTTCTGCCCCTTCCGGATCCGGAAAGACCACCATCGTAAGGCATCTTTTAAATAAATACACACAGCAACTGGCATTTTCTGTCTCGGCATGTACGCGCCCGCGCCGCGATTACGAGATAGACGGCAAAGATTACTACTTCCTGACCTTGCAGGATTTTCGTCAGAAAATAGCGGATCAGCAGTTTGCGGAATGGGAGGAAGTTTACGCCGGTAATTACTACGGCACACTCAAATCAGAAATACAGCGCCTTTGGGATGAAGGCAAACACGTCCTCTTCGATGTGGATGTGAAAGGAGGATTGAAACTGAAAGAAGCATATGGCGACGCCGCACTCGCCGTATTCGTAAAGGTTACCTCCGATGAAGAAATCAAACGCCGCCTGTCGGGCCGCGGTACCGAAACGGCCGAAACATTGGCTACACGCCTGGCCAAAGTGCGTTACGAGCAAAGCTTCGAGCACGAGTTCGACGTAGTTCTTGTCAATGATGAACTGGACGAAACGCTGGCTAAAGCGGAAGATCTCGTTCAGGCATTCATCCAATCCTAAAATTTAGTCTGAGCAATGAAGATCGGCCTGTTTTTCGGATCGTTCAATCCTATTCATGTCGGTCATTTGATCATTGCCAATACGATGGCTACTACCACCGACCTCGAGCAGGTCTGGTTTATCGTGAGCCCGCAAAACCCGTTCAAAAAAAACAGTAGCCTCCTGCACGAATTCGATCGTTTCGACCTTGTGCAACGCGCTATTTCGGATAATACATTGTTTCGGGCTAACGACATTGAATTCCACATGCCCAAGCCAAGTTATACCATCGATACATTGGTGAGGTTACAGGAGAAATTCCCTCAGCATCAATTCAAGCTGATCATGGGGGAAGATAACCTGGCGCAATTCCCGAACTGGAAGAATTACGACAAGATCTTGGAATACACGGGCCTGTATGTTTACCCACGGCCCAATTCAAAGCCGCACGCATTCGGGAACCATCCGGACGTGAAGTTCGTGGAAGCGCCCTTGCTGGACATTTCAGCCACATTCCTTCGCGCCTGCGTTAAGAAAGGCCAGTCGATCCGCTACATGGTGCCTGAGCCGGTGGAGCAGCTGATTAAGATCAAGAAGTTCTATCAATAGCCGGAATGGCCGGTTCTGACATCAGAGCGGCCTGTCCTGGTAAGTAATCTCCGATAGCAATCCTACCGCATTGAATTTCAATAGTACCTTACGCGCGTCCGATTTGGCTTGCATATTCTCGCATTGCGGCCCCTTTTCGAGGAAATAAACGTAGAATTTGGTATTCCGCTCGCCGAGCTGATGAATATCCGGCCTGCCCAATATCTCGCCGATCGTGTCGGCGAACTTCCCTTTCAATTCATTTTCAGCATTCTTAAAATCGCTTTCCAGGCCTTTGCGGATGCCGTTGCAGCCGCCACGGTCGCCACGCCACTTTTTAAGATCCAGGTTGCCCAATTTATCAGGTGCGCTCGAACAGCTGGCAACAATACCGATCAATGCGGTCAAGAGGATTTTTATAGATAATTTCATTGTCATAATTCGTTCATTCAAAACCGAGGCGAATCTAGCCATACAATGCGAGAAAATTGCTAAAAATCGCACGCTCTCAAACCAACAACACCCAACCACACTTGACTATACCTGACAATACCTGACCATATCTGACAACACCTGACCATACCAGACTACATGATGAAACAACTCCTGACCATCTTTCTCGTGACATTCGCGACACTGGCCGCATCAGCCCAAGACAACGTCACGCAGCCCGTCGACGGTACCGATTGTTCCAACCTGTTTTTCCAGGCAATGCTGGATGAAAATGGGGCGGCTGTCGGTAACCTTATTTCCAATGACTTTACTGTGACCAATTACAATGGACAGACCATCGACGGCCGTGCACTACAGCAGGCAATCGGACAAGGCTACATTATTGTCGATTCGGGTATGCTCACAGGCACCCGCACGCGTACGTATGGCGATGTCGCGGTAGTGCAGGGCTTCTGGAATGTAAGCGCGAGGATTCAGAACAACGGCTTCAGCGGTAACGTCGCCTACACGAGCGTGTGCGTGCGCTCGGGCGGGAAATGGAAGGTTACCACCGTGCAACTGACGCCCGCGCAATGAAGCAAGGCATTCCGTACGTCGTAAAGCGCCGAAAATGCAGCTTACGGGGCATAAAAAAAAGAGAACCGGAACCAGTTCTCTTTTTCAATTATAGTCTAACATTACATTCTAAACATTCATCAGCGATTCGCGACGACGCATTTTTCCGGCCGGGATACCGAACATCATCTTGAAGCGGCGGCAGAAATAAGCGGTGTCTTTGTAACCCACATCGGAACCGATCGCGCGGATGCTTTTCTTCGACGTGCGAAGCAGGTCCACCGCCTTTTCCATGCGCTGGTATTCGATGTAATCCTGCGGGTTAATACCAGTCAGCATTTTGAAATACTGGCCTACATAATCTTCCGAAACGTTCGCTACGTTGGCGAGTACCTTGTTCGACAGGTCGCCGCCCAGGTTGTCTTTGATGTAAGCGAAAATATCGATCAGACGAGGGTCTTTGAAATACGTACTGTTGGTTACGAGCTGCTCAACGAACAGTTTGTTTTTCAAAATATAACGGATGATCTCGATCACCACCTCTTCGGTTTTGATCTTAATGATACGGCCCTTTCCAGGGGTATCGAGCATATCTTCCGTCAGGATCTGGTTGATCGTCGCGGCGATCTGGTCGTCGCGTTTGATCAGGAACGGAGGCACGTCCAGGGACGTGAAAAAGTTTACAGTATCAAATACTTTCGCTTCGAAAGATATCAAACCGAAAGAGTTTGGCAACTTTCCGATCAATGCCGGATCGTGGCCTGCTTCGATATAATTGTCACGGTTAGTCATGAACTCCTCGTTCGACACGGTTTTGGCTGACGCGCCGTTTCCGTATGTTACGGTAGCATGCTTACCTCCCGGAATGAAGAGCATATCCCCTTCCTCAACCCTCTGAGGCTCATCGGATCCGAAGGAAACTTCACCGTCGTACAGAATGGTCAGGGAGTTCTGTACGTCATAAAAGTTTTTGATTGTGATGGGCTGTAAAATCCTGATATGACGGGCCTTCACAAATTTCACCCCCAACGACTCAATAATCTTATTATAGTCTTCCATACTTGATATATTTAAGGGCCGTTTTGACCGATTTTTCAAATTTTGTACAAATCTAATAAATTGTACAAAACTAATACAAGTATAGTTTCACAAAAATTTGAAAAAAAGTGATATTTTGATATTATTTTAATCCAACATTCAGAATAAAATCGACTTTTGGGAGAATTACTAATTATTTAAGAAGCTCCCGGGCGATTACAAGTTTTTGGATTTCGGAGGTACCTTCATAAATCTGTGTGATTTTCGCATCCCGCATGAGGCGCTCGACGTGGTATTCTTTCACATAACCGTAGCCCCCGTGTACCTGGACCGCTTCTGTTGTCACCCACATCGCCACTTCGGATGCATACAATTTTGCCATAGCAGCCGCCTGGATGTACTCCTTCCCTTCATCTTTCAACCGGGCGGCCTTGTAAACAAGTAACCGCGCCGCTTCAATTTTAGTCGCCATTTCCGACAATTTGAACTGGATCGCCTGGTGGTCGGCAATCGGTTTGCCGAATGTCTTCCGCTCCTTGGAATATTTTAAGGAAAGCTCAAAAGCCCCCGCAGCGATTCCTAGCGCCTGCGCCGCAATACCGATGCGCCCCCCATTCAGCACATTCATCGCGAACTTGAATCCAAAGCCATCCTCCCCGATCCGATTTGACACCGGCACCTTCACATCCGAAAACATCAAAGTGTGTGTGTCTGAGGCTCTTATGCCCATTTTATCTTCTTTACGGCCAACTGCGAAGCCATTCCAACCCTTCTCAACAATGAAGGCGTTAATACCCTTATGTCTTGCCTCCGGGTGCGTCTGCGCAATCACCAGGCAAACCGATGAAGTATTCCCGCTGGTAATCCAGTTTTTCGTACCGTTCAATAAATAATGGTCGCCGTTCAGAAAGGCGGTCGTGTGTTGCGAAGTGGCATCCGAACCGGCTTCCGGCTCCGACAGGCAGAACGCACCGATGAGCTCACCGGAGGCAAGCCGCGTCAGATATTGCTGTTTCTGCTCCTCCGTACCATATTTTTCGAGGCCCCAGCACACCAGCGAATTGTTCACCGACATGATTACCCCAGCCGATGCATCCACCTTCGATATTTCTTCCATCGCAAGCACGTAAGCAAGCGTATCCATACCTCCGCCGCCGTATTCGGGCGCCACCATCATGCCGAGAAAGCCCATTTCGGCCATTTTACCTAACAATGCAGGGTCGAAATGCTGGGCGGTATCTCTTTCGATCACACCGGGTAATAACTCGGATTGTGCAAAGTCGCGTGCAGCGGCTTGCACCGCCAGGTGCTCTTCGCTGAGGTTGAAATCCATTCCGGTTAGTGGTTGGGAAGCTGACATAGAAAACGTTGATTTTTGAGGATGAAGATTTTCAAAAATAGGATTTACGAAAACAGTATGCAAGCATACAATTTCCTAACCAATTAAAACTTTGGGTTTTGCTGGACGTTTTCAACAAAAGTTGTCTTAAGTTTGCGCCCTGATCACGACAGATTACACATGCCCGTTCTTACCGTTTTTTATATTAAGCTGCTCATCAACCTTGCATTGACTATCGGAATCATCTGGACCATCAGCCGTTCGGATCTGTTTTCAAAATGGCAGCGGGAAAACGATAAACTGATTCTCACATTAGGCTTTGTGCTGTTCCGGCTCATTCCCTGGATCGGCATTTTCCTCATCATCAACGAGGAACCACGAGGTGATATACCTTTCTTTTTTTACAAAGCCGAGGGTGCCAAAGCCGGCGGTTTCGTGTACCGCGACTTCTGGTCGTATCACGCACCGCTTTACGCATACATTATCAGCATACCTGTCTGGATCTGGCACAATGCGCGGGCAATCGTGCTATTCATGGTTTTGATGGAAACCGCCATTCTCTGGCTTACCTACGATACCTATAAAAGCAAAAACCCGAAAGCGCTGCAACTGGCTTCCATTTACTATATGCTTCCGGCTGCATTCATGTACATTCTCGTGGATGGTCAGGAGGAGGTGTGGTTCTGGGGCGCCGCGCTGCTCATCTGGCGCTATACCATCAAGAACAGGAGCAACTACGAGGTCGGAATAGGCCTTTTGTATGCGATGACCTTGCTGACGATCAAAGTCACGTTCATATTCCTGCTGCCGGCCCTGCTGGTAATGGTGAAAAAACCCGTTAAAATGCTGCTCGTGATGGCAGCGATCGGTCTGCCTGCGGTGGGTTTCCTCTACTGGCAGATTGGTGATCTGTTTCTGATGCCGATCCGGCACACGGAGCAGCTGATGACTCCGAATTTGTTCTCGGTATTAAGGCCATTTGTAGAGATCGTTTTCCATGTGGATGAGAAGAAATCAACCTTAGTCAACTGGTTCGGTTTGCTGTTTACGGTTTTCATCCCGGTTTACATGGCATTCAAAGCACGGCACCGGCACATCAGTGAGGTGCTGCCAGGCATTTTCATCGCCTGCTTCGTGTGCATGATGCTCTTCCAGGCCAGCGCGATGGGCGCGTATGTGATCGCGTACCTAATGGCCGTTTTATTTGAAATCATCGATATCCGCAAGATTGCCCATGTGGTGGTATTGCTCGCATTGAACTGGCTTACGGTCGTACAGCCGTTTGTGTGGGTGTATATCAAACAGCCTGCGTACACATCGCTGAGCTTGTTTGCGAATGCTTCCTACCTGTTCGAGTACGTGCTGCAAATCCTGAATGTACTCTGCTTCTTGTGGATTCTCCGCGAAACGTATCGTAAGGTAGTTCGCACCCAAACCCTGGCAACGGCATGAATATAGTCCTTGCTAAAACCGCCATCAGCGTGGCGGCATTGCTGGTTACCACTGCATTTCTATTCAAAAAGGACGCACTGACCGACTGGCTGGAAAAAAAATCCGCGAATGCGGTACTGGCCGTCGCCTGGATATTTCTGAGGCTGCTACCATTCATCGCCGTATATCTGATCGCCAATATGGAACCGACTTCGGATGTGAACGGCTTCTGGGACGAGGGGAGCAAGGCTTCATTGGGACAAGTCGTGTACCGTGACTTTTGGTCGCCCTATTCGCCGCTGTACGCGTATTTCCTCGGCATTTGGCTGAAACTCTGGTACAGTCCGAAAATGATTGTGCTCACGATGGCAGTTATGGACGGCATTGCATTACTGGCTTCCTACCATTTTTTCAGGCCATTCCAATCACGGGGGACCTTTCTGTTCCGGGCGCTCATTTACCTGCTATTGCCCGGCTCTCTCGTGCTATGTGTGATAGGTGCGCAGGAAGACGTTTGGATGTGGCTTTTCGTAATCCTCGCGTACCTGCTGCGGGAGCGCACATTGCGCGTAGAGTGGTATGCTGCCGTTCTGGCCATTGGTTTGTTGATGACCAAAGCCATTTTCGTGCTTATTATGGTGCCTTTATTTTTATTGGAAAAACAAAAGATCCGCTTCGTCATTCCTATTGCCATTATCGGCATTATCTCCCTGGCTGTTCTGTACCCGCTCGTCGGGCTGGAATTCATGCAGCCGCTCGATGAAGCTAAAACATTGCGTGCCCCGAATATCCCGTCGATATTGAACCCTTGGTTCTACAATTCTATAGGCGTTGGTGAGAAAATCTGGAATTGGATCGGCCTCGTAGCCTCGGTAGGGTTGGCCTGCATTTCAGCCTGGCGCCTCCGCTATGCCGATTTCCGGGTAATGCTTTCCAAAGTATGGGTGGTTTTGTACGCTACGATGATGATCGTACAACAGAGCGCTTACAGCAATTATATCTTTCTCTTCCTGCTCCCGTTGGTATTCTATGTGGTTGACTGGAAGAACAAAACACAGATTACGATCCTTTTCGTATTCAACTTGCTTTGTGTCGTGCATCCCTCTTACTGGTGGCGGCTCGGAATGCCGTGCTACATGACGCCCTCGGACACCGCTGCGTCGACGGAACTGCTCATCGATTACAGCATGCAAACCGCTATTGTGCTCCTGACAGGCTATTTCATCTGGCTTGCATTTCCGAAACAGGAAGAAGCAGCTTCCAGCTAACATTAACAAGAAAGGATCCTGTTTTCTTCCCACTCCGCGTCTCCCGTACTTGCAAGTTTAACTTTCTTTAACGGCACGTATTCGCACCGGTTCCTACATTTGGGAATACGCAAAACTACCCGAATGCAGCTCGTAGACCGGCATACCTTACACGAACTACAACTCCTGCCCGAAAACAGCCGTGCAGCCAGCGTTTTCGCTTTCTATAACCACACCGAAACGCTGGGCGGCGGCGATTATCTCAAAAGCATTATCACCCGGCCCAAGGAAACGCCCGAAGACATTATTTGCTTTCAGGACCTGCTAAAAGCCATTGCCATACGTCCGACGGCCTGGCAGGTCAACATTGCCAAAGCATATGCCGCCGCCGCCGAAAGTTACTACGCGTTAAGCGTGGCGCATTCCATGTCGCAGGATGTGATCAAGCATTGGTTTGATACGTGGTGGTATTCGGTTAGAAACAAGGGGGAATATTACCGCATTCAAAGCGGCGTGCTCGCAACGCTGCGACTGGCCAGGGCGGTTCAATCCACGCTGGATCACCTTTCGAAAACTGCCATTCCCGATGAAATTGCCGAAGACATTGCCGGGCTCAGGAAGTTTATCTTCTCCCCCCTTCTGTCTGTGTTTTTGAGAAAGAATGAGGGGAAACTATCCAACCGCTCAATCTTCTACCTCGACTATCATTTGCGGATCAGCCACCGGGACGGGTTCCGGCAAATGCTCGACACGCTTTATAAGCTGGATGCCTGTATGGCGATTGTCAAAGCAGCCAGACGCCATCGACTTACATTTCCGGTTTTTGATTTGCATTCCAATGATTTCAATGCCGAAGCAGCCTGGCACCCGCTCATTACCGATGCAATCGCCAACGACCTCGAGCTGGGCACCAACGCTCCCGTATGTATCCTCACCGGAGCAAATACAAGCGGTAAGACGACTTTTCTCAAAACCTGCGGTATCATTGTTTATCTCGCGCATCTGGGCTGGCCTGTACCAGCAAAATCGCTGCAATTACCATTTATCGACCGGCTCTTCACGTCTATCCACCTCTCCGACGACCTCGACCAGGGTTTCAGCCATTTTTACAATGAAATGATGCGTATCAAACAGATTTCCCAAGCATTGAACCGTGGTGAAAAATGCTTTGTGATCGTAGATGAACTATTCCGTGGCACTAATCAGGAGGATGCTTTGCACTGCTCTAAAACCGTACTCAATGGTTTTGCGAACTTCGGCGGCTCGTGTTTTCTGGTATCAACCCACATTCACGAATTGATCACCCATTACTCCGGCCATTCCAAGCTTAGCTTCCGATGTTTCCGAACCCATATCAACAACAATCAATTTCAAAACACATTTAAAATCGAAGAAGGCGCCGCATTTGAGAAGGTCGGCAGGCTCATTATGGACCAAACCGGTGTGACCGCTTTGCTCCAAAAAGCAAAAAGGCCCTCATCGGAATGAGAGCCTTTCGTTAATCGTATTTCAAATGCATTATTCGATCACATCGAAACCGCAGAACGGCACCAATACCGCCGGTACTTTCACGGTTCCGTCGGGCTGCTGGTTGTTTTCCAGCAATGCAGCCAGTATACGCGGCAATGCCAATGCAGAGCCGTTCAAGGTGTGAAGCAGCTGCGTTTTCTTGTCGGCATTCTTGTAACGCAGTTTCAAACGGTTGGCCTGGTAAGTCTCAAAGTTGGAAACGGAGCTGCATTCCAGCCAGCGCTGCTGCCCGGCCGACCATACTTCGAAATCGTAGGTCAATGCGGATGTAAAACCCATGTCGCCGCCACACAAGCGCAGAATGCGGTAAGGCAGTTCCAGCTTTTCGAGCAGGCTTTTCACGTGTTCCACCATTTCGTCGAGGGCTTTGTATGAATCCTCCGGCTTGTTGATCTGCACGATTTCCACCTTATCGAACTGGTGCAAACGGTTCAGCCCGCGTACGTGTGCGCCCCAACTGCCCGCCTCACGACGGAAACACGGCGTGAATGCCACGTTTTTAACAGGTAATTCGCTCTCCGCCACGATTACATCGCGGTAAAGGTTGGTAACCGGCACCTCAGCCGTTGGGATCAGATATAAATCATCGACGGTCGCATGGTACATCTGGCCTTCCTTATCCGGCAGCTGACCTGTCGCAAAACCGGAATCCGCATTCACCACGATCGGCGGCTGCACTTCGGTGTAGCCTGCATTACCCGCCTCATTGAGGAAGAATGCGATCATAGCGCGCTGCAAACGTGCGGCTTTGCCTTTGTACACCGGAAAACCTGCTCCGGTAATTTTGTTCCCAAGCTCAAAGTCGATGATCGGGGCCAGGTTACCACCCAGTTTTTTGATCAAATCCCAATGCGGCAATGCACCTTCGTGTAATTCCGGCTTGGTACCGGCTTCGAGAACCGTCACATTGTCATCGGCGGTGCGGCCTTCGGGAACGCTCTCGTGCGGAAGGTTTGGCAGCTTTACGAGCTCTTGTAACAACGCCTCTTCAAATACCTTATGCTCCTCTTCCAACGCCTTGGAACGCTCCTTCAATGCAGCGGTGTCGGCTTTGGCGGCTTCTGCCTCGGCTTTCTGGCCGGCTTTCATCAATGCGCCGATTTCCTTGGCTTTGTTGTTGGATGCAGCCAGCACATCGTCCAGGTCCTGCTGAATCTGGCGACGTTTGCCGTCGAGTTCTATAATGCGGTCTACCGCCTGTTCGGCATCCTTGAAATGCTTTTTGGTCAATCCCGCGATGGTTAGTTCGCGGTTTTCGCGGATAAAATTGGTTTGTAACATGAGGCTGTCGGCTGTCGGCTTTCGGCGATCAGCTTTTTAGTATTTGAATGCTTTGAGCTCAGGGAGCAGTGAAGATGTCTTTCATGGCGTCTTCGTAAAAGAAGAGACGCTCGTTGAGGACATTCAACGCTTCCGCTTTGTATTTTGAATGGATCAGCAATGAAAGGTTATGCTCCGAAGCGCCGTACGAAATCATTCGTATCGGGATGTTTTTCATCGCGTCAAGCACTTTCAGGGCAATGCCTTCTTTGTCGGCGCTGAAATTACCTACGATACAAATGATATTCTGGTCGCGGTCATGTTCCTCCAAATCAGCGAATTCACGCAGTTCGGCACTGATCTGTTCCAGGTTTTCGGAGTTATCGATCGTTACCGACACCGATACTTCGGAAGTCGTGATCATGTCCACCGGTGTTTTATATTTTTCGAAGATCTCAAACACCCTGCGAAGGAAGCCGTAAGCATTCAGCATACGGGTCGAATGAATGTAGATCGCCGTGATATTGTCTTTCGCAGCAATGGCTTTGATATCGCGGTCGGAAGTCTGGGTCGCGATCAGTGTACCCGGCGCTTCCGGCTGCATAGTGTTTTTCAAACGAACCGGCACACCGCGTAGTTTGGCAGGGGTAATGGTGCTAGGGTGCAAAATTTTCGCACCGAAGTAAGCCAGCTCTGCTGCCTCTTCGAACGTCAGCTCGCGGATCGGGAAGGTACGCTTCACAATGCGCGGGTCGTTGTTATGCATTCCGTCGATGTCGGTCCAGATCTGGATTTCGTCGGCACGGATGGCACCGCCGATCAATGAAGCCGTGTAGTCAGACCCTCCTCTTTTCAGGTTATCTACTTCTTCGCGCGGGTTGCGGCAAATGAAGCCTTGGGTAACGATGGTCTGTTTGTCGGTATATTGGTTCAAAATCGTCACCAATTTCTCTTCGATCGTTGCCAGTTCCGGCTCACCGTCGGCGTCGATGCGCATGAAATCCAATGCAGGCAGCAATACCGAGTTCTCGCCTTTTTCTTCCAGATAAGCCTGGAACATTTTGGTACTCAATATTTCTCCTTCCGCAACGAGTTCTTTCTCCTGCTTGATCGTGAAAGGCTTCACGCTTACCACGGATTTGATAAACCCGAATTCGGAGTCTACGATCTGCTGACCAGCCTCCAATCCTTCCGGCGTAGAGTACAATTCTTTGATAAACAGATCGTAATGATTTTTTAACTCTTCAATCAAAGCAGCAGCCCTGGCATCGTCATACGATTTGGCCGCTTCTCCGATAGCGATCAGCGCATTGGTAGAACCGGACAAAGCCGACAATACCACAATTTTACGATTAGGATCATTGTTGAGGAGTTCGCGGATTGAGTGCATACGCTCAGGCTTCCCTACCGAAGTACCGCCAAATTTCCAGACTTGCATAGTTAATTATGAATGATTGAATTTTGAATGACTGAATGGGTAATGATTGAATGACCGAATGATTGAATGACCGAATAGGCTTTAAGTAATAAATCAAGCTATGGCTAATGTTGCAAATCAGTAACCCGCCCTATTCAATCATTCAGTCATTCAATCATTCAAAATTATATTTTTAAGCCCGATCATCTTGATCGCCGTAATGGCTGCCTCGTCGCCTTTGTTACCATGCACGCCGCCTGCACGATCCAATGCCTGTTCCATATTATTAGGGGTCAACACACCGAAAATGACGGGTTTGTCGTATTTCAGGCTCACATTGGTAATGCCTTGTGCCACCGCGTGGTTAATGTAATCGTTGTGCTTCGTCTCGCCCTGGATTACCACGCCCAATGCAATCACCGCATCGATATCCGCGCGCTGCGCGAACCATTGCGAGGCCATCGTGAGCTCAAAACTGCCTGGTACATTACCTCTGACGATATTCGTAGGCAGCGCCCCGTAGGTGATCAGGGTTTGGTAAGCTCCTTCGAACAGTTTCCCGGTCACTTCGCTGTTCCATTCGGCCACGACGATCGCGAATTTTTTACTACTGATATCCGGAAGTCCTTCCGTTGTGAACACGCTTAAATTTTTATCGGCACTTGACATCGATTTTCAAGGGGTTTATTAAAAACAGGTATGATTTAAATTTCCGGGTTAAATGAATAAAAAAAGGATAAAACCGAGGTCGGCTTTATCCTTTTTCAGAAACAGAATGGTTTAACCATTATTTGCCGACCTGTCCCTCTAATAATCCCATATATTTCTTGGCATTCACCACTTCCGAGGAAAGTGGGAACTCGTCAACAACACGTTTATACGTAGCAACCGCGTCAGCAGGCTGGTTGGCCTTCTCCTGCGCGAGTGCCAGTTTCATCAGATAAACAGGTGTGAAATATTCGTTTTTCTCATAATCAGCAGCTTTCTGATAGTATGAGATAGCCTCAGCAGGCTGGTTTTTTTCGAGATAAGCATCACCGATCAATGATTGAGCACGTGCGTGGATCAACAGATCGGAAGAGCTGAATGATTGCAGACGGCTGATAGCCTCGTCGTATTTGCCTTGTTTCAGCAAAGCCACACCAGCGTAGAAGTTTGCAAGGTTGCTGGCGTCGGTTCCTTTGTAATTGTCGGCGATTGACAAAAGGCCTTCGTTACCACCGGCTCCGTTCAATGCTTTTTGCAATGAATCGGCTTCAAAATCGTACACGACACTGGCAAGTGCATTCTGGGCAGTGCCTTCCTGACCATCTATGTAAAAACGGTAACCCGCGAAACCAGCAATAGCAACCACAACCGCCACCCCGATTCCAAGAACAACCTTGCGGTTTTTAAGGAAAAAAACCTCAGCTTTATTGATCTGGCCTGCTAATGCCTCCGGAGATTCAATGATTTCAATCCCGGATTCGCCCGTATTCTTCTTGCTCATATCAAATAATTCGATTTTGGAGTGCAAAGTTATGAAAAACTTGTTAAGTCAAAACAAGTTAGGTCACAATTCTTTAAGTTATATATTTCCCGCCAACCGTTAGTTAACGAAAGGCTTACGGTGACAAATGCATTTCAGGGCCTTTGATTTGTAAGTCAATATATTAGGCGAACCCAAAACAAAAACTGCGTGGTAACAGTGTTACCGCGCAGCATTTTTTTACTACTATTTTATATTAATACAATGGATATTGTTTCATCCATTCGTTCACTTCTGTTTTCACAGCGGCGATTTTCGCGTCGTTGTCATTGTTTACCAGAACGGTATCAACGAGGTCAACGATACGCTCCATATCTGCCTCAACCAACCCGCGGGTAGTCATAGCGGCAGTACCTACACGCATACCCGAGGTGATCATCGGCGATTTGTCGTCGAATGGCACCATGTTTTTGTTGATGGTGATGTCCGCTTTGATCAATGTGTTCTCAGCCAATTTACCCGTCAGGCCTGATTCCACACCATTTTTAGTGCGCAGGTCGATCAGCATCAGGTGGTTATCAGTTCCGCCTGAGATAATGCGGTAACCTTTGTCAACAAATGCCTTAGCCATTGCCTGTGCATTTTTCGCAACTTGGGTAGCATAGTTGTAATATCCTTCGCTCAATGCCTCGCCGAATGCAACGGCTTTGGCAGCGATAATGTGCTCCAAAGGTCCGCCTTGTGTGCCCGGGAAAACGCCTGAGTCCAGAAGCGACGACATGGTACGCAGCTGACCTTTCGGCGTTTTGATACCGAATGGGTTTTCGAAGTCGTTACGCATCATGATCACACCGCCACGTGGGCCACGAAGTGTCTTGTGCGTAGTAGTAGTAACAATGTGGCAATGATCAAACGGGTCTTTCAAAAGACCTTTTGCAATCAAACCGGCAGGGTGGGAAATATCGGCCATCAGCAACGCACCGATTTTGTCGGCTACTGCGCGAAGACGTTCATAATCCCAGTCACGGCTATATGCCGAAGCACCGCAGATCAAAAGTTTCGGACGCTCTTTCAATGCCGTTTCCTCTACTTTATCCCAGTCGATCAGGCCAGTTTCTGCTTCTACCCCATAAAATACAGGCTGGAAATATTTACCCGAAATGTTCACAGGCGAGCCGTGTGTAAGGTGGCCTCCGTGTGCCAGGTTGAAGCCCATGATCTTATCACCAGGGTTCAAACAAGCAAGGAAAACAGCCGTATTGGCTTGTGCTCCCGAATGGGGCTGTACGTTAGCCCAGGTAGCGCCGAAAAGTTCTTTCAAACGGTCGATCGCGATCTGCTCGATTTCGTCAACGATTTCGCAACCGCCGTAGTAGCGCTTGCCCGGAAGACCTTCCGCATATTTATTGGTCAACACACTGCCTGACGCCTCCATCACCTGGCGTGACGTGAAGTTTTCAGATGCGATCAGTTCGATACCAGACTCCTGGCGATGTTTTTCTCTGTTGATCAGATCAAAAATGGCGGTGTCGCGTTCAACGCTGGTGAGTGTAGACATGGGATTTGTCAGAAAAAATGGTGTGATACTCGTGGAATAAGCCGCAAAAATACGAGCAATTATTTTGGAATAAAATATTAACACTTACTTTATATTTAAAGTGCGAACCGGCTCGTAAGCTTAATGCGGACGGATAGCCCATAGCGGTGCGACAAGCGTAATTTTATGTGTAAGTTATTTCTTAAATTATTTTAAGAATAATTGTTTTCCGTTGTACTTTTGTGGTCAAATCGTTCGTGCGTGATCGAACACATGAGTAACTTGCAGTTTAATTCGAAGTCTATTCACGAAACTCTTAAATAATTTAACATTTAGTTATGAGCCAACAAACGGTAAGTCCACAAACCATCCTGATGCAAGCTTCCAGCAATGGAAAAGGCACTACCGGCACCATAGGGCAGCCCATCACCTATGAAAAAATCCCGACGCAGATTTTTGCCGATTCCAAAGAAGCGTCCTATGCGGTTGCAAAAGAGATCTCGGACCTCATCCGTCAGAAACAAAAGGAAGGTAAGCCTTGTGTTTTGGGACTTGCAACCGGTTCTTCACCGAAGACCGTCTACGCGATCCTCGTGCGTATGCACCGTGAAGAAGGTTTGAGCTTCAAGAATGTGATTTCTTTCAACCTGGACGAGTACTACCAAATGGAGCCGGACTCCATTTACAGCTACCACCGGTTCATGAAAGAGCAGCTGTTCGATCATGTCGACATTCCAAAAGAAAACTATTTCATTCCGGACGGAACGGTACCCGCTGCTTTGCTGCGCGATTACTGCACGTCTTATGAGAATAAAATCAATGCGGTAGGCGGACTCGATTTCCAGTTGCTGGGAATTGGGGGAAATGGCCACATCGGTTTCAACGAACCAGGCTCGCTCATCAACTCGCACACACGCCTCATCACGCTCGACCACTCTACGCGCGCCGCTGCGAGCATGGAGTTCGGCGGGCTGCACAACGTACCGCGCAAGGCGATCACGTTGGGCGTCGCACCTATCCTGAATGCACGCCGTATAGTGCTGCTGGCTTGGGGTGAAAGAAAGGCTTCGGTGATCAAAAACGCTGTGGAAGGCCCTGTAACCGAGCTTAACCCGGCTTCTTACCTGCAAGCACATGCGGATGTTACTTTCGTGGTGGACGAAAGCGCAGCTTCCGAACTGACCCGCATCAAGACGCCTTGGGCGGTGGATTCAGTGGTTTGGGATAATAAAATGATCAAGAAAGCGGTAACACATTTGTCGCAAACCTTGAAAAAACCAATCCTGAAACTAACCGACAAGGATTACAACGATAATGGTATGAGCGACTTGCTGGCACAATATGGTGCTTGCTACGAGATCAATATCAATGTATTCAACCAATTGCAGCATACTATCACCGGCTGGCCGGGTGGTAAGCCTAATGCAGATGACACGCACCGTCCGGAACGCGCTCAGCCTGCGAAAAAACGCGTGCTGATTTTCAGCCCGCACCCTGACGACGACATTATCTCAATGGGTGGTACTTTCCAACGTCTCGTCGACCAGGGCCACGAAGTACACGTTGCTTACCAGACTTCCGGTAACATCGCCGTAGCCGACGATGAAGCATTGCGTTTTATTGATTTCGTCGTCGACTTCAACAAAGGCTTCGATATCGACAGCCCGAATGCGAGCAAGTTGTTCCTGGATGCGAAGGAATTTTTGAGACATACTAAAAACAGCGAGATCGACAGCCCAGAGGTTCGTAAGGTGAAAGGTCTGATCCGTCGTGGTGAAGCGAAAGCTACCTGCCGTTTCGTGGGTATCCCTACCAGCCAGGCACACTTCCTCGATATGCCTTTCTACGAAACGGGTACTGTTCAGAAAAAGCCGATCGGTGAAGAAGATATCAAGATCATCGAAAACCTGATCGAGGAGATCAAACCGCACCAGATCTATGCAGCCGGCGACTTCGCCGATCCGCACGGAACACACAAAGTGTGCTGGGATGCTATCGAAGCCGCATTGCAGCGCTCGAAACATAAGAACTTCATGAAAGACTGTTGGGTATGGTTGTACCGCGGCGCATGGGCTGAATGGGATATTTATGAAATCGAGATGGCAGTGCCGATGAGCCCGGACCAGGTGCTGAAAAAACGCCAGGGAATTTTCAAACACCAGTCGCAAAAAGACGGTGTGGTGTTCCAGGGCGAAGACTCACGCGAGTTCTGGCAACGTGCTGAGGAGCGCAACCGCGGAACGGCCCAGCTCTACGATTCACTCGGTCTGGCCGAATACGAAGCAATGGAAGCATTTGTACGCTGGAAGTTCTAAGTAATAACTGTAAACGAAAATAGCCCGGAAGTTTCCGGGCTATTTTCGTTTTATATCTACCTGATACGCTGAGTAAAACGTGTCGGAGCGGTGTCACAATTCCATGTCAACCCACATCCTGTGCGCCATTTTTTCAACCATATTCATGACGCCTTGTACGGCGCCGAAAATGACACAAAGAGGCAGAATGACTGGCAAAAAAATCAGCCATTGCAATGCCATGGTAAAGTTAAATCTCTTGATAATTGGCGTTTTCATAACAGGATCAGGTGCTAAATAACATGGGTTAGTATCCCAAGTTATATAATTAATTAATAGTCAACAACTTTTTACAATACTAACGCGCTCGTTTTCTGTAAAATTTGAATTATTAATGTAATTATTTCAATCGGGATTCTTGATAAAGCAAAATCTCCCGATTTGTTACCCACCGATATTCGCCGGGCAGTAAAAAAAATTTTTGTTTATTTGTTATAGTAAAGTTAACTGCCACTTCCAACATGCCTTCATCCAACATCATTCAACTATTACCCGATTCCATAGCTAACCAGATTGCCGCGGGAGAGGTCGTTCAGCGACCCGCTTCGGTGGTAAAGGAGCTGATGGAAAACGCGATTGATGCGAAGGCGAGCCAAGTGCAGGTCATACTCCGCGAAGCCGGCCGGACGCTCATCCAGGTGATCGATAATGGTACCGGAATGTCCGAAACCGACGCGCGCATGAGCTTCGAAAGGCACGCTACCTCCAAGATCAGGCAATCGGAAGACTTGTTCAGGATCAAGACAATGGGTTTTCGCGGCGAAGCGCTGGCCTCCATCGCGGCTGTGGCGCAGGTGGAAATGCGAACGCGCCAGGAATCTGACGAACTAGGCACGTTGATCCGTATCGACGGTTCGGAGATTAAAACGCAGGAGGCCGTGGCTTGCCCGAAAGGCACCAACTTTTCGATTCGCAACCTGTTTTTCAATGTACCGGCCCGCAGGAACTTCCTGAAATCGAATTCCGTCGAAATGCGGCACGTACTCGACGAGTTTCAGCGGGTAGCACTGGCACATCCGGAAGTCGGCTTTACGCTCCATCACAACGATACCGAGGTATTCAACCTGCAACCGGTGAAGCTGGTGCGGAGGATCATCGATATTTACGGCAAAAGCTACCGCGAACAGCTGGCCTATTGCCAGGAGGACACGTCGTACATCAATGTGCGCGGCTACATCGGCAAGCCCGAATTTGCCCGTAAAACGCGTGGGGAGCAGTTCTTTTTCGTGAATGATCGTTTCATCAAGCATAATTACATGCATCACGCGGTGATCAGCGCATTCGACGGCACCATTCCGGAGGGTAGTCATCCGTTTTATGTTTTGTTTATTGAAATCGACCCGTCTCATATCGATATCAATATTCACCCCACTAAAACGGAGATTAAATTTGACGACGAGCGCTCGGTGTATGCGATCATTATGGCGGCAGTCAAGAAGGCAGTGGGTGTTTATAATCTCTCACAGTCCATCGACTTTGAAGAAAATATAAATTTCCTCAACCCTACACCGGCCGAACCGAACAACAACCTGATCCCGCGCACGGTCATGCCCGACTGGGCCGCGCAGCCGCGCAAGAGCGAGGGCGGTGCATCTAAATCGAACCTGACCAATTGGAGCAAGCTTTTCGAGGGATTGCAAAATACCGAAGACAGGCACCGCGAACTGGCAGCATTCGAAATGGGCGCCACTACTGCTTCGCGCCCCGTGTACCAGGAACAGGCTAAAACCGTTGCCAGCAAAGTGAACCGGATGGCGTCCGAGGTCATTGCCGCGCCGGAGGCTGATGCATTGCTGTTCCAGCTCCATAACCGCTACATTTTGTCGCAGGTGAAGGATGGCATCATGCTTATCGACCAAAAGGCCGCTTACGAGCGCATTCTTTACGAACGGTATCGTAAGATGTTGATTAACCGTAATGGCGCCTGTCAGCAGTTGCTTTTCCCGAAAACCATCCGGCTCACGCATTCGGACATGCAGCTCGTGCACGAGACGAAAAAGGAGATCCGCAGTTTAGGATTTGAGTTTGACGAATTCGGGGCTAACGAGCTGATCATCCGCGGCATTCCGGCCGATTTGCCCGAGGAAAGCGAGCAGGACCTGTTCGAAGAGCTGATCGAGCAACTCAAACAGAGTTATTCCGACCTTAAACTGAATAAGCCGGAAAGCTTGTCGAGGTCACTCGCGAAACGTTTTTCGGTGCGGTACGCCGTCAAGCTTTCATACGTCGAGATACACACATTGCTTAACCAGCTGTTCTCATCCTCGGACCCGAACCGGACGCCCGGTGGTGAACCGATTATCGTTTTGCTGACGATGGATAAGCTGGCGAACATATTCCGCGGTTGAGAAAAAAAACCGGATTTGCGAAGTTAATTGGAGATAAATCTTTGAATTTGAATCAAATATGTTAGCCATAACCCCCACGGTAAGGAATTTATTGATACTGAATATTCTATTCTACTTTATAGATTCTTCTGTTTTTAATCTGAAAGGCCAGTTTGCGCTCATGCCGGTGATGTCGCCGGATTTCCATATTTTCCAGTTTGTCTCCTACATGTTCCTGCATGGCGGCATTGGCCACCTTTTCAGTAACATGTTCGGTCTGATTATGTTCGGGCCGCTGCTGGAAAGGGTGTGGGGGCCGAAGCGTTTTCTGATATTTTACTTTGTAACGGGCATTGGTGCGGGGTTGCTGTTCTCAGGGATAGGCCTTTATGAGAACTGGCAATTGGCTAAGGCTGTTGAGATATATACACAAAATCCCACACCCGACGGCTTCGCCGACTTCCTGAGCAAACATGCCGAAGCCTACTATGAATACAGGCTTCAATTTGTGAATGATTTTGAAGTAAATCCGACTAATTCCATGTATATTCAACAGAGTATTAGAGATGTACAGGACGTTTACCAGAGTATGCTAAGCATACCGATGGTCGGCGCCTCGGGCGCAATTTTCGGCATCCTGATGGCGTTTGGTTTGCTATTTCCAAATACGGAGCTTTTTCTCCTGTTTGTACCGTTCCCTATAAAAGCGAAGTATTTCGTCGCTTTTTATGGGCTTTTTGAATTGTATTCAGGAATACAAAACGCTCAGTCCGATAATGTTGCCCACTTCGCGCACATTGGAGGAATGCTATTTGCATATATATTGTTGCGTTACTGGGGTACGCAAAAGTCAAATTTCTATTAGAAGAAGAAGATGAGCAATATTGTTGACGACGTTAAAAGGGAATTCGCGAAATCCGAGAATGCGCTTGTAAAGATTATTCTGATAAACACAGCAGTATTCCTGATTCTGCTGCTCATGAAGATTGTGCTTACCCTCTCCCAATCTTCAAACATATACGCACTGGTGATCAATATGTTACAGCTTCCGGCTGCTACGGAAGAATTCATATACAAGCCCTGGACGCTCATCACGTATTTCTTCACACACGATGATATTTTTCACATTCTCTTCAATATGCTCTTTCTCTACTGGTTTGGAAAGCTGGTGGACGAATATCTGGGCGCCAAGAGAGTCGTGGCGTTGTATATGCTGGGCGGGATCGCCGGCGGGCTGATTTACATTGTGTTATATAACCTGTTGCCTTATTTTCAGGCCCATATCGAAGGTTCTAGGATGTTGGGTGCATCCGCGGCGGCCTTTTCGGTGGCCGTAGGAGCTTCTACGCTATTGCCTAACTACACCTTCAACCTGATCTTTTTGGGGCCGGTACGCATTAAATTTATTGCACTCTTCTATATCATTCTGTCGCTTGCACAAACGGTTGGTCCTAATGCAGGCGGAAACCTGGCGCATTTAGGCGGGGCGTTCACGGGTTATATTTTCATCAAACTGCTGCAAAACGGGACAGATTTGGGCAAACCCATTTACGGGCTACTGTCGATATGGTCGCGCATTTTCAGAAAGCGCCCATCCATGCAAGTAACTTACCGCGAGCGGCAAGTGTACCGCAGTACCAGCGTATATTCATCATCATCATCGAGCCCCATCGAAATGCCCGATCAGATGGAAATCGATTCGATCCTGGATAAAATCTCAAAATCGGGTTATGAAAGCCTGACGCGTGAGGAGAAGCAGAAGTTGTTCAAGGCAAGCCAGCAAAAATAATAGTCAGACTTATTACGTATTTGCTTAATTTTGTGACTATTTAATAAAGCGGACAGCTAGTAAATTTGATTCAATAGCCCTACGGTATGCTTATAACGCCAGGAAAATTATTAGCGACAATTAATTCTCCCGAAGATCTTCGAAAACTGGACAGTTCTCAGCTTCCGCAGGTTTGCAACGAGTTAAGGCAATTTATCATCGATAACGTGTCGGTTTACGGCGGACACTTCGGTGCAAGTCTGGGAGTGGTGGAATTGAGCGTAGCGTTACATTATGTATTTAACACGCCCGACGACCAGCTCGTTTGGGATGTAGGTCACCAGGCTTACGGGCATAAGATTCTTACCGGTCGCCGCGATGAGTTTCATTCCAACCGCGTTTACGGCGGATTGTCCGGTTTTCCTAAAAGAAAAGAAAGCATTTACGATGCATTTGGGGTAGGCCACTCGTCTACCTCTATTTCGTCGGCACTCGGTATGGCCGTAGCATCCGCGTTGGAAAAGAACTTCGAACGCCAGCACATAGCCATCATTGGAGACGGCGCCATGACGGCTGGTTTAGCCTTCGAAGGCATGAACCACGCCGGTGCCACGGATTCCAACCTCCTGATTATCCTTAATGACAACTGCATGGCCATCGACCCGAACGTCGGTGCCTTAAAAGAATATCTGACCGACATTACCACTTCGCAGACTTATAACAAGTTTAAAGACGAGGTTTGGAACCTGCTCGGCAAAATGAGCAACTTCGGAAAAAGCGCCCAGGAAATTGTTTCCAAAGTCGAAACGGCTATGAAAACAGCAATCCTGCGGCAGAGCAACCTTTTCGAATCGCTCGGTTTGCGCTATTTCGGCCCCATTGATGGAAACGATATCAGCCATCTGACCGAAGTATTGAAAGATCTCAAAAACATTCCTGGTCCCAAGTTGCTGCATTGCCTTACCGTCAAAGGAAAAGGTTATGGCCCGGCAGAAAAAGACCAGACGAAATGGCACGCTCCCGGCGTCTTCGACAAAATCACGGGCGAGATTCAGAAAAAAGTCTACAATACACCTCAGGCGCCAAAATATCAGGATGTATTCGGCCATACCATTGTGGAGCTGGCCAAAGAGAATCAAAAGATCGTGGGTATCACACCTGCAATGCCATCCGGTTCTTCATTGAACATTATGATGGAAGCCATTCCGGAAAGAGCATTTGACGTCGGTATTGCCGAGCAGCACGCTGTTACTTTCTCGGCAGGTATGGCGACACGGGGCGACATTGTCTTCTGTAATATCTACTCCACATTCATGCAGCGTGCATACGATCAGGTCGTGCACGACGTGTGCATTCAGGAACTCCCGGTTATTTTCTGTCTGGATAGAGCCGGATTGGTAGGAGCCGATGGGCCGACGCACCATGGCGTGTACGATATCGCTTTCATGCGTTGTATTCCAAATATGGTTGTTGCCTCGCCTATGAATGAGCAGGAGCTACGGAATATGATGTACACAGCTCAGTTGGAATCTTTTCAATCGGGCAAGAATGCATTCACGATCCGCTACCCAAGAGGCAATGGTGTTATGCCGGATTGGAAAACGCCATTTGAAGAAATCCAGATTGGTAAAGGAAGAAAAGTGAAAGACGGAGCCGATCTTGCCATTCTTTCATTCGGTCCACTTGGTAATTTTGCTTTGAAAGCGTGTGAAGAGTTAGAGAAACAGGGCATCCATGCTGGTCTTTTCGACATGCGTTTTGCAAAGCCGCTGGATGAGGCTCTGCTGCACGAAATCTTCTCGTCCTATGACAGAGTCATGACATTGGAAGATGGCTGCTTACAAGGCGGATTCGGCAGCGCAGTGCTCGAATTTATGATTGATAACGGATATACCAGCCAAGTGAAGCGACTCGGGATTCCCGATGCGATCGTTGAACATGGTGAGCCTTCGGAGCTTTACAAAGAATGCGGGATCGATGTGGATGGCATTATTTCCGCTTCAATTGAATTTATGGCACGACAGTTTAAAGCGGCTTCAGTTGTTCATTAAGATATAAGTTTCCTATTCAAAGCCGGTCTGATGATCGGCTTTTTTGTTGGTGGGTGGTTAGCTAGGCCATTCCCGCTTTTGAGAGTATCTTTCAACGCTGGACAGAGCCAAAAGCCAGAGAAGGCAAAAGATTGCTCAGGAGCTAAAATTAAGTTGTGTGAGTGTACTAAATCTACGCAGAGATAGTCTGCCTACCAGCATTATTCCGGGCTACGACTTGTGATTCTGTCAAGGGATAAACATTCGAAACACCCTAAACGCAAAAAAGCGTCCTTCATGGGGTGCTATTGTATTTGATTAGTAATTGTGGCGGCTGAACGCCCTCGGCTTAGGCAGCCCCGCTTAGGCAGCCCCGCTTAACTTCTCTGTTGGGGCCGGGGTCGCGCTCGACCGGCTGGCGTACCACTGGGAAGAGGTGAACACCAGACCCCC
>NZ_JBOBIH010000009.1:0-184191 GCF_050587785.1 Dyadobacter sp. BHUBP1 | reverse complement strand
TGGTGATAGCAAAAAATTGTAAAAAAACTTTTCGACTTTTTAGCAACCGCTTGATAACCAGAAATTACCAATCCGTAATTTTTTCACAAATTTTTGAAGTACTCGATCACATGCATCTTCAAAAGCGCTTCCTGCTTCAAAAGATCCCCCGGAGGAAGCGCACGTTCCAGTTTGTAATGCGGCCATCCATCCTTGTCGGTGTATTCAAGGCTGTAATAGGACGACAGGCTTAGCACCTTGCATATACCTATATGCATCAGGTCTTGCTTCTGCTCCTTCGAAAATCGCTTCGCACCTTGCCCTAATTCTTGCACGCCTATCAGGAACAGTACACCGTTCAGGTCGCCCGGGCGCTTGCCTACCATTTCTTCCAATTGCCCCAGCAGATGCTCCCATTGTACTTCAAGCGGTTGGTCCTCTATATTCATTGTACTCATTTGTTCTGTTCGCATGCAGGCGATGCCTTATATATATGATGAAATCTGAAATTGTTGCTAATTAACCAACAATGCACACCTTATGTTCTGGTTGCGGAATAATATTTAGGAAAGGCCTCTCTTACAAGCCCAGAGATTCAGGATGCTTTTGACGGTTTTTCCTAACTTTGGCTTTTGCTATATATTATAAGTAATTGGAAAAGCATACAACTTTGAACCACAACGATTATCTCTCGACCTTGAATGAGCCCCAACGGGAGGCTGTGCTGCACGGAAATGGCCCTTTGATGATCATTGCGGGCGCGGGTTCAGGGAAAACAAGGGTACTTACCTATCGCATTGCGCGGTTGATTGAGACGGGTGTCGACCCATTCCGGATTTTGTCCCTCACATTTACCAATAAAGCTTCGGGTGAAATGCGCAGCAGGATCGAAGGCGCTGTCGGTACCGAAGCCCGGAACATCTGGATGGGTACTTTCCACTCCGTTTTTGCCAAAATACTCCGCA
Organism: Dyadobacter sp. BHUBP1; assembly: GCF_050587785.1. NCBI lineage: Bacteria > Pseudomonadati > Bacteroidota > Cytophagia > Cytophagales > Spirosomataceae > Dyadobacter > Dyadobacter sp. BHUBP1. The sequence goes on along the minus strand of NZ_JBOBIH010000009.1, from coordinate 183,247 downwards.
TCGAAGCGCGCTACCTGGGCTATACCAGCGATTTCTCGATCTATGATACCGACGATTCGAAGTCATTATTAAGAAGTATCATTAAAGAATATAACCTCGACGATAAGGTTTACAAGGCCAATGTGGTTTTTAACCGGATCTCCGGAGCAAAGAACCGGCTCATTTCGCCCGATGACTACATAAATAATGCAGTGATCCAGGCCGACGACGACGCGGCCAAAATGAAGGAGATCGGCAGGCTGTACAAAACGTACGCAACACGCTGCTTCCAGGCCAACGCCATGGATTTCGACGACCTGCTTTTCAATACCAACGTCCTTTTCCGCGATTTTCCCGACGTATTATATAAGTACCAGCACAAGTTCCAGCATGTGATGGTGGATGAGTTTCAGGATACGAACGTATCTCAATACCTCATTACCAGGAAGTTGTCCGCGGTACACCGTAACATCGTGGTCGTGGGTGACGATGCGCAGAGTATTTACGCATTTCGCGGCGCAAACATCGAGAATATCCTCAATTTCGAAAAGGACTTCCCGGATGTGCGCGTGATCAAGCTGGAACAAAACTACCGCTCGACAAGCACGATCGTGAATGCGGCCAACTCGGTGATTGCCCGGAACAAGTCGCAGCTCGAAAAGCATACTTTCACTTCCAATGAGGAAGGCTCGCTGATCGACGTGATCAAGGCAGGCTCGGATAATGAGGAAGGCCGGCTGGTGGCAACCGCGATTTTCGAAGAGAAAATGCAGAAATCGCTTCGCAATGAGAACTTTGCGATTTTGTACCGTACCAATGCTCAGTCCCGGTCATTTGAAGAAGCTTTGCGAAAACTGGGCATCAAGTATCGCATTGTAGGTGGTCAATCTTTTTACCAAAGAAAAGAGATCAAGGATTTGCTTGCTTACCTGCGGTTTACAGTGAACCAGCGAGACGAAGAGGCTTTCAAACGGATCATTAATTTGCCAAAAAGAGGCATCGGTGATACGACCGTGGCCAAAATCGCGGTAACAGCTTCGGAAAACAATGTGGCGATCTGGGATGTCGTGGCGAATATCAACCAATTTGGCTCAGGCCGCTCTATTGCACCCATCGAAGGGTTTGCGACGCTGATCAAGAGCTTCAAAATTTTGGTCGAAGAAGGCAAGGATGCGTACGAAATTTCGTCCCATATTGCCAAAGCATCGGGAATTTTGCGGGAATTGTATGAAGATAAGACTGTGGAAGGCCTTTCACGCTATGAAAACGTGCAGGAATTGCTGAATGGTATCAAGGAGTTTGTCGATAGCGACGAAACGGAGGATAAATCGCTGAGCGCGTTCCTTCAATCGGTTTCGCTGTTAACGAATGCGGATGAGCCAGACGATAATAACGACCACGATCGCGTGACGATGATGACGATCCACTCGGCCAAGGGTCTGGAATTCAGGAACGTATTCATTGTGGGGCTCGAAGAAGACCTTTTTCCGAGCCAGATGATGCTCGAAAGCAGGCAGGACTTGGAGGAAGAAAGAAGGCTTTTCTACGTGGCGATCACGCGCGCGGAAAAGAAACTGTCATTCTCCTATGCCGAGAGCCGCTACCAATGGGGCCGCCTCAAAATGTGCGAACCGAGCCGATTCCTGCTGGAAGTCGATCAGAAATACCTGAACGTCAACAGAATGGTACAGAGTGCCTTGGAACGCGATACTACGCCCCCTGTAACGACTTTCGCGCGTAATCTTGTTCAACGAAAAACCGAGGCACGGCCGGTTGCAACAGCAGCTACAAGCCATGTCCCGTCGGCCGATTTCGTGCCGACCGACACGTTCGACCTGGCCGAGGGCGACAAGGTGGAGCATTTGAAATTCGGTTTCGGAGTAGTAACCAAAATGGACGTCAATGGCACCGATAGAAAAGCAACGGTCAAGTTTGATCTAGTGGGTGAAAAAACGCTGCTGCTCAGCTTCGCCAAGTTGCGGGTGTTGAAATAAATGCTGGGAAACTTGATGAGGTTGTTAAAATTCCAAGCTTTTTTGTAATAAATCTTACCTAAACTTCACTGATTAAAACCATATATTATGTTTATTGAAAACGATATTCAACAGATAAAGGAAAGAGGAAGCGATCTAAAAGTCGTGGAAGAGCAAGTCCGTTATTTTGAAAAGGGCTTTCCGTTTTTGCAATTGTCGAAGGCCGCCACGGTGGGCGACGGCATTATCAGGCTTACGGACGAAGAGATTGCACAGGTAATCAGTGAGTTCGATAAAAGTGCCGCCGATGGTGAAATTGCACTTTTGAAATTTGTACCAGCTTCGGGCGCGGCTACCCGGATGTTCAAATCGCTTTTCGGCTTTTTGCAGGAAGATAAGAAGGACAAATCGGTGGACGAATTCTTCGCAAGGCTGAAAGATTTCGCCTTCTACGAAGACCTGAAAACTTCCCTGGCCGCAGATGGCTACGAAATCGAGTCTGCGGATGAAAAGACGATTGCTTCTTACTTTCTTACTGCCAAGGGATTAGGCTACGGTGAGTTGCCGAAAGGCTTGCTGAAATTTCATAATTACGCCGAGCGTTCACGCACGCCGCTGGAAGAGCATTTGGTAGAAGGGGCGAAATATGCAAATGCCGGCAGCAACGTGCAAATCCATTTCACAGTTTCCCCTGAGCACCGCGACAAGTTTGAAAAACTCGTCGTGGAAGTACTTCCAAGCTACCAGACGCAATACGGCGTTCGCTACATTGTTTCTTTTTCCGAGCAAAAAAGCTCTACGGATACCATCGCGGTGAACCTCGATAACACGCCTTTCCGTGAAAAAGACGACTCGTTATTGTTCCGTCCTGCCGGCCACGGAGCATTGCTCGAAAACCTTGGGCAGCTCGACGCGGACATTATTTTCATCAAAAACATCGATAATGTTGTCCCCGACCGCATTAAGGGCGAGACAATTACTTACAAAAAAGCGCTGGCAGGAATCGTTTTAAGATATCAGAAAAGGATTTTTGCTTACCTCGATAAACTGGCAGGAAATGTGGACGCCGCATTGCTCGCAGAACTCGACGGCTTTTTCCGTAACGAACTTTGCGTGATTCCGCCGGCAGGTTTTGAATCGTGGAGCGACGAAAAGAAGAAAGAATATTTTGTAGGAAAGCTGGATCGCCCTTTGCGCGCGTGCGGGATGGTGAAAAATCAGGGTGAGCCGGGCGGCGGACCTTTCTGGGCTGAGAACGCCGATGGGTCTTCGTCGCTGCAAATCGTGGAATCGGCGCAGGTGGATGTCGATAATGCCGACCAGAACAGCATTTTCAAGAACTCGACGCACTTTAACCCGGTGGATCTGGTGTGTGCAGTGAAGAATAAAAAGGGTGAATTATACGACCTGAAAAAATTCCGCGATCCGCTAACCGGCTTTATTACAGGCAAATCCAAAGACGGAAAGGAGCTGAAAGCACAGGAGCTCCCCGGCTTGTGGAATGGCTCTATGGCCGACTGGAATACGCTTTTTGTAGAAGTGCCGCTGATCACTTTCAACCCCGTGAAAACAGTGAACGACCTGCTTCGTGAGCAACACCAATAGGTTTGAATGCATACCAAATAAAAAATGGTCGGAAGCAATTCCGACCATTTTTTATTTGAGTTTATGAGTTTAGAGTTTGTCAGAACTTTAAACCTTAAACTCTTAACACTAAACTCCTAACATCAAGGTATCGGTAATACTTTACTTTCTTTGAAAGTCGACAGGATTACCATCGTTTGCGTGCTGGCGACCTCTTCGATTTCATTGATTTTTTCGAGCATCAGCTTCTGGTATGTGCTGATGTCTTTGGAAATTACGCGAAGCAGAAAATCGCCAGTTCCGGTAATGTGATGGCATTCAATGACTTCGGGAATTGCATGAATTTTCTCAACAAATGACTCCGTAACTGCCTTACGGTGCCCTACCAGCGAAATCTGAACAAAAGTGCTTACGCCCAACCCCACCTTCTCCGGTTCCAGCTGCGCGTGGTAGCTTTTGATGATCCCCGATTGTTCCAGTTTTTTCACACGTTCCAGCGTGGGAGCGGGTGAAAGTCCTATTTCTTTGGAAAGTTGAGCGTTGGTTATCTTCGCGTTCGTTTGTAAAATCTCCAGTACTTTGCGGTCTATCTGATCTAACTTAATAATGGCCGACATTTCTCTATGACTAAGGTTTATATGACGTGCCCATTTAGGGTACCGCGCAAAACTAATTAGTTTCCCGAAGATTCTTGTAATATTATACTGAAATTTTGTCTAAAAATAGAATTATCGTGGGTGAAATAGGATTTTGGTACTGAAATATTAGGCCATACCTAATGTAACCCACTGTTGCGATACTGGTTACACGGCATATGTTTCTATTTTTTCGAGAAAATCCTGGTAAGTCATGGTAATACCTTCTTCGAGATCGATAGTGTGCTTCCAGCCCAATGCGTGCAGCTTGCTTACGTCCATCAGTTTTCGTGGTGTACCGTCCGGTTTATCGGTATTCCATTTGATTTCCCCTTCATATCCTACCACTTGCTGGATCATTTCTGCCAAATGCTTAATAGTTACATCCGCGCCCACCCCGATGTTCAGGAAGCCGGCCTCATTGTAATTCTGCATTAAGAAATAGCACGCGGCAGCGAGATCGTCGGCGTGCAGGAACTCGCGGAGCGGCGACCCTGTACCCCAGAGCTCTACAAATGGCTTTCCATCCTCTTTTGCCTCGTGAAATTTGCGGATCATTGCCGGTAATACGTGCGAATTGTTGAGATCGTAATTATCATTCGGTCCGTACAAATTGGTAGGCATCACTGAAATGAAGTTGCAGCCATATTGTGACCGGTAAGCCTCACACATTTTTATACCCGCAATTTTCGCGATCGCGTAAGGTTCGTTGGTGGGTTCCAGAAGGCCCGTCAGCAGTGAATCTTCCTGTAAAGGCTGTGGCGCCAGTTTCGGGTAAATGCAGCTCGATCCGAGGAACATCAGCTTTTTGGCATCGGTGCGGTACGCACTGTCGATTACGTTGCTCTGGATAAGCAGGTTATCGTTCAGGAACTCTGCGCGGTAAATATTGTTTGCCATAATGCCGCCTACTTTGGCAGCGGCCAAAAAGATATATTCCGGACGTTCCGCTTCGAAAAATGCCCGCACATCTGCCTGGTTGCGGAGATCAAGCTCCGATGAAGTTCTGGTAATAATGTTGTGGAAACCTTCTTTTTCCAATTTTCTGAGAATAGCAGATCCAACCATTCCCCTATGCCCGGCAATATAAATTTTAGCGCTTTTTTCCACGGTGTTTTTTTAAATTTGTCTTGGAAATCAATATAGAAAAAACCAATTCGTTACAAAAGTAACAATCTTGCCCTGAAGAAAAATCCTATATACATGCAAAGAGTAGCACTGGTCTGCGGCTTTTTTTCAATCTGTCTGTCGGTTTCCGTTTCGGCCCAGAATGGTCAGAAGGATACTTCGACCCCGTCGTGGCTGCCCAAAGAGCAGGTAAAAAAAGATACGGCAACGCGTTCCAATGATCTGAAATCGTTCGTTTCAGGCCTGGACCCGGTGGTGGGCGCTTCGGTGCCGGGCGGCAAGGGCAAGTCCACTAATCTCTCCACGCTGTTCGGAGAGACGATCCCCGATCTGGGACTTCGCGTAAAAGAATACAAAAGCCAGAAAAAAGACCGCAAGGCAAGGAAGGAAAAGGCCCGTCTTGCCAAAGTACAATATGAAGGCATTCCAATGCAGAGCATGTCTGTCAAATACGGCAGCGGCGACCGTGCTACGGTGGAAAATTTCCATGTGTTGAAAGAATATAAGCCCATGAACGAGTATGTCAGGGCTACGGAAACACGCTGGTATGACAAAAAATCGAGAAAACTGAGCTCTTCGGTGGTCAAAGACAAGACACAGGCTTTGCCGCTCCATGGCCCTTATAAAAAGTATAGCGGCGAAAACCTGATCGAGGAAGGCTATTACTACATGGGCGTGAAAGACGGCCGCTGGGTGAAATATGATACCAAATTTAACCTGATCGACAAGGCCGTCTGGAACCGTGGATTCCCTGCCGAATCACGCATTACCTATTATGACTCCGCGCATACGCAGATAAAAGAAGTAATGCCGGTCGCATTTGGAGAAATAGAAGGCGAATACCTGCAATTTTACAAGGAAGGTCAGCTGGCTGTCGATGGCAAGTATGATTCGGGTAAAAAAGTTGGCCGCTGGGTGGAATACTACCAGTTCCGCCGCCAGCGTAAGAAAGAGATTCAATATCCGAAAACTGCCTGGGACGAGGATTTCGAGCCATTCATCCTGAGAGAATGGGACGACAAAGGCAAGCTGATTTACGATCATACCAAAGATCCCCGCGCCTCCGCTGAAGAGGAGGAAACCGAAAATTAGGCAGCGCATGGTTGAAAATCACGCCTCACCTGCTTAATTAGCACGCATGTTTTCATCTTTCCTCCGTTTTATCAGAGAAAAAAGCTGGCTGGCATGCTTGTTGGGCCTGATACCCGTTCTGATTTATATTTGGGTATTCAAAGTTATTGCGCTGAATGTTAATTACGTAGCATTCGACGACATCCTTATTCTTGGCATCATTCCTGAATTTTCGAAAGCCGACCTGGCAGGTAAATGGAAGTTGCTGACGACGCTTTTTCCGGAGCACCGGCTTGTATTCTCCCGCTCGGTGATCCTGCTGCTTGAAAAGATATTCGGTACCGTCAACCTGGTTTGGCCGATGATGATCGCCAACACGTGTTGGGCGCTCTGCGCATGGGTTTTTTACCGCGCATTCAGGCATTTGCGGCTTGCTGTATGGTATTTTGTGCCCGTCATGTGGCTGTGGTTCAATATCCAGTCGTTTGAAAACATCTTCTGGGGCGTTAGCTCGCTGTGCAATTTCGGAGTGATCCTTTTTGTGCTTTCCTCGCTCTATTTTGCGGTTTACAAGCCCACGCAAATTGCCATTTCGCTACTTTTTGCTATCGCGGCGACATTTACTTATGGGAATGGATTGATGGTTTTCCCCGTGATCGGGCTGCTGTTTTTGCTCGGAGGTTATCGCAAACAATTCTTCGTCACCCTGGCGACAACGCTTATTATCGCAGTCATTTATTTCATCGACTTCACTCCTATCACCCAAAACCTCGATTTCTCGAACCCACAGCAGGTTAAGGAAGGCTTCTTCGGCTTCTTCGGGTTTATCGGCTCCTGGGCAACGCTTAGCGCCTACGGCACGCCCACATCCGGATTGTACATAGCCGTGGCAATGGGAATGCTGATGATTGCCGTACTGCTTTTTTTATACCGCAAACAATATATTCCACTCTGGAATTCGACCTGGCTGAAAGAGCGGTACACCAATCCGACAGCTCTTTTTGCGCTTGCTATTGCGATTTTTACCGGTATTACCGCTCTCGCACTTACTTACAAACGCATTCCTACGGATACCTTCGAAGGCATGTTTAAAGGGCGCTACCGAATGTATTCGACGTTGTGGTGCATTGCCTTGTATTTCGGATTTTTGGCGGTGGTACAAAACTCAGTCCGGAGAAAACTAGCCCCTGGAATGCTGGTGGCCGCCATTGTTATGAACCTTACATTACTGCACAGCAACTTCGCCGAAGCAGTAAATGGCCGGCGTGCGGCCGTTGTGCAAGAGTTCAATGCGCGGTATAATGCCGATTGGCTGGGTCTCCGCATGTTTTCGATGGATCAGCAGCATTATGAGCAAATCCGTTCCTATTACCGCTCGGCAGACCCGCTGGCTGAAAACTGGAGTCCGCGGGCAGATTCGGTTTCCTGCGCCGGCACTTATCCGCCAGATGAAGTCGGGCAACTTGGCGATCACATTGTGGTGGGTTTTCACCAGGAATTCTTCCAGCCCGAAAAAGACTATTCGGATGGTGCCTATGTGATTCTGAAATCAACCGGGCATGTATACGCAGCACAGCCTAACCAGGCTTCAGTGCCGCTGAAAACGACGGTTCGCCGCGGAATGTATTTTAATAAGGGTATAAATGCGAGTTTTCATAAGGCTAATATAGAGCCTGGTGTTTATCAGATTTACCTGCTCGTTCGCAAGAATGGACGCAACAGCATTTACTGCACCGGAAGGGTCTGGGAAGAAAAGGAATAATCAGTATTTGTTGCGGACGTTGGTCAGAATGCGCTCCACCTCCTTGCGCACATCGGCGGCAGGTTTGGTGAAGTTGTTATTCATAAAGCTGAAAGCCAGTACTTTTCCTTTTTTCGTAATCAGATACCCGCTCAGGTTATAAACATTGCTCAAACTGCCTGTTTTGGCAAAAATGAAAGGAGGATCTTCTTTAAACAAGCTCTTCAAAGTCCCGCTTTTCCCTCCTGCCGGCAATATCTGGAATAGTCTCTCCTGTGGTACTTTCGCGTGGATCTTTTGCAGCAAGGCCACCACTGTTCGTGGGGTAAAGAGGTTATAACGGCTCAGCCCGGAGCCATCTTTCCAGACTGGTTTGTCGGGTAAATCGGCTAAATGGTGCTCTATGGCATGTGCAATGGCCTTTTCGGTGTTCAACGGCAACTTGTTCGCAGTGGCGTAAAGCAGCATGAGCTGTTCGGCCAGCATATTGTCGCTCACCTGCATCATACGCATGTACAGCGAGTCCGAGGGAATGCTATTAACGGTTTGCAATTCGATTTCGAGCGGGATATTGATCAGTTTAATCTCTTTTTTCAATGTATCATTCAATAGCTGCAACATGAGCTGGTCGGTCATATGAACGGGGATGTCTTTCGTAATTGCTTGCGATCCAGAAAGTTTTGAATGGTGAAATACATTCTGCAATTCCTCTCTTTCAATCCCTGAAACGGCAGTATCCTGTACCAAAGCTTTCTGCCAGAACCGCGGATTGGCCCGGTATTGTCCTGTCGGCGTGCTTTGGAATCGCACAATATTGCCATAGATCGGCATGGCGGTCACTTCGGGCTGGTAGTAGTCGTTGTAGTCGCTCCAAGCCCAGCCGGGGCCAAAGCGTTTATTTTCGAAATGGAACGGCGTAAAGAATATCTGGTCTTTACGGCCTTTCAGGAAATCGAAAACCTTGCTGTGCGGCAAATCAGGGTGTAATAGCGAAGGATCTCCGGTGCCGCGAATGATCAATAACTCGCCCCATTCGAGGTATTCGAGACCTGGAATGGAGTCACCGAGTGCCGACAGGCCCGCGTAAAAGCTGAACAGTTTGGTGTTGGATGCCGGGACGAAATATTTATCGTCCTGATATGAAGCCAGCGACTTCTTATCGCCGATACGCGCAACGGAAACGCCTGTATGCTGCTGGCTGAGAACCGCCGAGCGGTCGATTTCGCGTTTCAGATAATGGGAGGCCGAACAGCCCGACAAAGCAATAATACTGATGAAGAAGAGCAGCGTGCGCATGGAAACGGGTTAAAATGAACTTTAAACAAAGATAATATTTTCGCAGCATTGGCAAGCTGGCGTATCAGGGGTTTTGAATAACCAGTAAGTAACCGCCGTGTAATGGCACGACGCTGTCCCGTTCCACATTAAATCGCGGCAGGCATGCTGAATCGGCAAGGACATATTTCAGGGAATCAATTCCGGTGGAAAGGGATAAATGATGATAGCGCTGAAAGTTGGCATGAATATCGGCCCGCTGGAATAAATCGTGACAAATTCCAATTGTGGACGCTGACGGTACCAGTGTACGTAGCCGTTTGGCATTGGCTGAATGAACATCCGGCGGGATGGTGGCCAGTTTCTGAAATGTAGTCCCCCAGCATACCAACACGCCGACGCTTAATGCAATGGTTATTAATTGCTCTTTGTGTGCCATGATGAAGACGATACGCTGTACCATGAGGAACGCAAAGAGCAGCGCCATGAAAGGCAGTGCGGGTAAAAGATAATGGGGGTATTGCTTGATGCTCACTAACATAGGGATAATCCCTGACGCGGCTACGAACGCGGTTAGGAGAACATTTTCGGAAATCGCTTTTTCCCTTGGAATCCTCCACTTAAAGCCGATGGATAATCCGTACAAAACGGCACACGCGACCAAATGAGGTAATAGGTTTCGAAAGAGTTCCGATACCAGCGTAAAATGGGCGAGCCAGCCGGCACCTGCTTTTTCGCGTTTCTGTAACAATGCCTGTACCACCTGACCATTGAAATAGGTCGTCATGAACTCGCGCGCGGGTGTATATGCTAATACGCCTGCGGCGCCTAATGCGATCACCGCCAACATGATGACAGTCGGCCGGAATGCCTTTGAAAACCCGTAAGAAGGTATTGAAATGGCATAAATCGCCGAAAATGCGAGTGGATAAAGTCCTGCCGGACCTTTGGTTAAGAATGCCAGTACAATGCAAGTCCCGGCTAAGAATGGCCACAACGGATGTTGCTTTCGGGTAGATTCTTCTTTCAAATAAACCAGCTGAAAATAGCAGGAGGCAAGGCAGAACAGTCCCATAGTACTGTCCAGAAAGTTGTTTGGAATACTATAATAGACAATCACGATGGCATACCAGCACAAGACGGGTAACCAGCTAAACGCGCGGAATGGGCTGGCCGGACCAAGCAATTTTTGCCAAATTTTGACGATGAGGAAGATGTGGCCGCTTAGAATCAGCACATTATAGCCGTTTTCGACAGCGGGCGTGTCGCCGAAAATCCTGAAAAGAATGGACTGCAGCCCGAATTGCAGCGGCGGATGGCCTGAAAAATAAGGGCCGTTGTCATAGGGTAACCAAAATGAATGCGCGAAAAACGGCTGCCAGAACGAACCGATCCCTTCAGACATGTTGCGGGCAATGGCCGCGTAAGTGACGCCGTCCATAAACATCGTGTCGTCCACCGAACGCGGCACAAATGTGATCGAAATGAAGCTCAGTGTAAAAAGCCAGGGGAGCCAGGAGGCATAGCTTTCTTTTTTGCCGGAAGATAAAATCATGATGCGGAGTGAAATTCTGTCGCTAAATAACGGGTTTTGTGCCCGGTGGAATACCTGTTTTGGCGTTTCTTTTTACCAAATGCGCGGTTTTCCGCTTTCGATAACGCACCTAATGCAATTACTTTGCAGAATCTGATCACCACACCGCAAAATGCATTCTGATGACTGATATTCGGTCTGTCCTGAAACAATATTGGGGTTACGACGCTTTCAGGCCGTTTCAGGAGGACGCCATCCAGGCGGTCCTGGATGGCATGGATGCGCTGGTATTGCTTCCTACCGGCGGCGGGAAGTCCATTTGTTTCCAGGTGCCGGTCATGGCTTCGGAAGGGGTTTGCATTGTGGTTACACCGCTCATTGCCTTGATGAAAGACCAGGTGGAACAACTCAAACGCAGGCAAATACCGGCCGCAGCAATCCACTCGGGGATGAGTAAGACGGAAATCGATATTACGCTCGATAATTGCGTTCACGGCAATACAAAGTTCCTGTACGTGTCGCCCGAGCGCTTGCGTACGGACATTATGATCGCACGCACGAAGCGTATGAAGGTGTGCCTGCTCGCGATCGACGAGGCCCATTGTATTTCTGCATGGGGCTACGACTTCCGCCCCTCCTACCTGCTCATTGCCGATTTCCGCAAGCTTTTACCCGGGGTGCCGGTGATGGCGCTGACCGCCACCGCCACCGAGGAAGTGCGGACGGACATTCTCGACAAGCTCGAAATGCGTAATGCGAGGGTGTTCAAACAGTCGTTCGCGCGCGCCAACCTTTCCTATTCGGCATTCGCGGAGGAAAGTAAAGAACGCAAATTATTGCAAATTTTACGGAATGTGCAGGGAACGGGGATCGTATACGTTCGTACGCGTAAGCGCACAAAAGAGCTCGCCGACTGGCTAATCAGGCAGGGAATTTCGGCTACAAGCTATCATGCAGGCCTGCCTTTCAAGGATCGCTCCGAGCGGCAGACGGCCTGGATCCAGAACCGCATCCGAATTGTGGTAGCGACGAATGCGTTCGGGATGGGCATCGATAAGCCGGATGTCCGTGCCGTAATCCATTTCGATTTGCCGGATAACCTGGAAGCCTATTACCAGGAAGCCGGCCGTGCCGGAAGGGACGAGAAAAAGGCCTATGCGGTGGCGCTTTTCAATAAAATCGACCTGGAAGAACTCGTCGACAGCATCGAACGGAAATATCCACCGGTTGAAATGCTCCGGCGGGTATACCAGGCTCTGGCGAATTACTACAAGATTGCGATAGGTGCAGGCGAGTTGTCGGGCTTTGATTTTGATATTCAGGAATTCGCGGGAACATTCGGGTTGCCTGTGAATGACACCCATTATGCACTCAAACTGCTTGAAGAAGAGGGATTTGTGCAGCTGAGTGAAAGTTTTGGCGATTCTTCCAAAATCCATTTCCTCGTTGACAACCGGCAATTGTACGACTTTCAGATACGCTATCAGGAGATGGATTCGTTTATCAAACTGATCTTGCGGATGTATGGCGGCGAGCTTTTTACCGAGTATGTGCGCATTTCCGAAACGGAACTGGCGCAAATCCATTTTGCCAATGTACCCGAGATCCTGAGGAAGTTGAAATTCCTGGCAGAGCGAGAAATCATCGATTATGAGCCGAGGAAAGACAAGCCCCAGCTCACATTTCTGACACCGCGCTATGATTCTTCTTTACTGCCGCTGAATGTTTTTGAAATACAAAAGAAAAAGGACCGCGATCTGCAAAAGGCGCAAGCCGTGATCCGGTACGCGTCGCATACCAAACGGTGCCGCACTTTGCTTTTGCTGGAATATTTTCATGAATATGATGCGGAGGAATGCGGTGTGTGCGATATATGCATTCAAAACCGAAAGAATGAGACGATCCGCGACGCTGTGGGCGATGCCGATCTGGCGGAACAGATCACCGATTTATTGTACCGTGAGGGCCCAATGCTGCCCGCGGAACTCAGCCAGGCATTTGAAAATCTGCCCGGTGATGCGTTCCTGAAAGCATTACAAGAATTAATTCAGGAGGAAGCAATCCGTTACAACGAACAGGGAATGCTGACCCCAACTAACAAAACTCAACCTTGAAAACCTCATTACTAACCACAGCACTATTCATTCTGACAGCTGTGCAATGCGCTGTCGCTCAGCAGATTCCTGGCCTGCAATTCAGCAATTACGGTGGCTTGTACCGGTCGACTTATAATCCATCGGTGCTCGGCGGGCCGAGGCATAAGTTTCAGATCAATGTCCTCACGCTCGGCGGCAGTATCAAGTACCGCTATTTCCGTTTTATAGGAGAAAACTCATTCCTGTATCCCGTGCTCGCGCCGCATTCGACGAAAGAGCTTTACGGGCGTTCGCGTACGATGGGCTCGCTTACCTACAAGGACCCCATTTTCCTGGCCGGCGAGATCCGCTGGCCTTCGGTGTCTTTTGCATTGGGCAAATACCACGGCGTGGCGGTACAGCTGCGTACGCGCGGATTTGTGCTGGGGCGGAATATCCCTTCCGCAATCGACAACTTGTACATCAAGAGGCTCGACACGGGCAGTACCCCGCCGGTTTCCGATGAGGCATGGGGCGATTTCAGCCTTGTTCAGCAGAGCTTCTCCGATCTGAGCTTTTCGTACGGAGCGCAGTTGCTCGACATCGAAGGCCATAAATTCCGCGTCGGCGTGACTGTTAAACGCGTCTTTGGTGCACGTGTAGCCTATCTGAAGGGGAATGCAGATCGGTATAGCATTAATCCGGTCAGTAGCAGCAACCCGGATGTGAGCCAACTGGAAATAGACAATTTGACCTATGAAAGCGGATACAGCACGCCCAACCGCAAAATGAGTGTTGGAAACTTGTTTGATTCGGGTAAATATGGCTCCGGATGGGGCTACGACCTTGGTTTTTCGTATGAAATAGGGTCGGTTTGGAAGGATCGCAAGGAAGTTTACAACGACAGCCCCGATTACCTGATCCGCCTCGCGGGCTCACTGACGGACATTGGCTCGGTCAAATACAAAACGGCCGACTCGAAGGTCGTGAGAGGGTCTCATAGCGACGTGGTAATTGGTCAAACACAGCTGGAAACGATCAGTGACCGTGGTCCGGAAGGTTTTATGAGCCTTTTTCCAAGCGATACCAGCTCCGTGCTGGCCCAGAAGGCAAAACTGCCCCAGGCCCTTAATCTCGAAGCTGATTTGCAGGTTTTCCACGGTTTCTTCTTGAATCTTTCGCGCACAAGCCGCTTGAGTGGTGGTAGTAAGCAATCATTAGATATGTATGTGCCCAATACTTTTATCATTACGCCACGCTTTGAGGATGAAGACTCGGGCCTTTCTTTCCCGATCTCCTTCATTCAGGGAAATAACCGGCCTTCGATCGGCCTCGCAGGGCATTTCGGGCCGGTTTTCCTCGGTTTCAGTAATGTAAATGGGCTGATGAAAGGCGGCGGGGCGCGTGGGAGCATGATGTACGTTGGCTTCACCGCATGGAAGGCATCTCGTAAAAAAGACAAAGATTGATATGAAAACATCGTCTGCCCTATTCCTTTTAGCAGTTTTCTTCCCATTGATGCTGCTCGGGCAGCACGATCAACATGCCAACCATACCGCTGTTGACGCGGAGCCGCAGCCTTTGCTGGCGCAGGCAATGCGTTTGCAGGAAGCGCTTTCGTTTTCGGGTAATGCGTTGCAGGCGGCTGACGCCGCGAAGCTGAAAGCATTGGAACGCGGGCCATTATCAAAGGAAACGGTTGCTCAAATCCAGTCCATTCTGGACCCCTACTGTCTGAATGTGGTGCATATTAACCCGGAAGGGCGTGTGAAGGTAGATCGCGGCGCTGCGAAAGCAGTGTTGGTACAAGGCGGCTGGACGGCTTTTCTGGTTAAAATCCATAATGAGGCGGGTATCACGGCGAAATTGGAAGCCACCAGCCCGAATGCACAGAAGCCTTATCATTCTCCTTCCTTTGAGCACAGGGTCAAAAAAGAGCACGAATTGACCGAGGGCCAGGTTGCCAATCGTTTTTTGGATATCCAGATCTACGCAGGAAGGCCTTTACAGGCGAATTTGTCGGGTTTGAAGCTCGAATATGCCGTGGTTCAGATCTATTCCAAAGATGCGGGCAAGCGGGAGGCGGAAATCGCTTACAATGCTGGTCACGGCTCGCAGGATATCGGCTTCCGGAATTCCACTCATATTCTGTTTGATGCAAAACCTGCCGTAAAAGTTCGTTTTGATGTAAAGGACGACGACGGGACGCCTACTATGGCATCCTTCCTCATTACCGACGGGCAAGAGCATGCATCCGGCAAATTCAAAGGAATTTACCCGCTACCATCCCGTCGCGTGGCTGCATTCGACGAATATCCGGATTTCTTTTTCCAGCCCCAGATATACCGCAAAAGCGGCGAGCATGTGACATTGTCGCCGGGCAAATACAAGATCACGTACACACGCGGGCCCGAGTACATCCCGCAAACGAAGGAAATCATAGTCTCCGAGGGCAAGGACTCGATTACGGCCGCATTTCAACTGAAAAGATGGATCGAGCTTGCAAGACTCGGCTGGTTTAGCGCCGATCACCACATTCATGCGGCCGGTTGCAGCCATTATGATAGTCCAACGGAAGGTGTCGATCCGAAAGACATGTTCAGGCAGGTGCTGGGTGAGGATTTGAATATGGCGGCCAATCTGGCCTGGGGGCCTAGCTGGTATCATCAAAAAACGTTTTTTACCGCAAAAGATCACCCGCTGTCGGGTAAGAAAACGGTCATGCGGAACGACGTCGAGGTATCGGGTTTTCCGTCCTCGCACGCAGGGCATATTGTTTTGCTGAGGATCAAAGAAGACGATTACCCGGGCACTACCACGATTGAGCAGTGGCCTAGCTGGACGGCACCTGTGCTTTCATGGGCCAAATCGCAGGGCGGTGTGGTGGGTTATGCGCATTCGGGCTGGGGATTGGAGCCGATGGAAGCCACGAACAAGCTTCCGAACTACGTCACCCCGAAAATGGACGGAATCGGCGCGAATGAATACGTGGTGACGGTTACCGATGGCCTGATCGACTTTTTCAGCGCGGGCGATACTCCGGCGCCCTGGGAACTCAACATGTATTACCACACGCTCAATTGCGGCTTTAAAACGAGGTTAAGTGGGGAAACCGACTTCCCGTGCATCACGGACGCGCGCGTGGGCCAGGCGCGAAGCTATTTCAAACCGAAGAATGCCATGGATTACGACGGATACGTGGAGGCCCTGCGACTGGGCCGAAGTTACGTTTCCGATGGAAAATCACATATTATGGATTTCAAGGTGGAAGGCGTAGAGGCAGGTACCGGCGAAAGCGAAGTGGCGTTGAAATCGCCGGGTAATGTAAAAGTGTCGGCCAAAATTGCCGCCTATTTGCCGGAAAAACAGGATAGTGTGGGGGAGAAAATAGCAAAGTCGCCCATCACGGAAAAGCCTTACTGGGATATTGAACGGTCGAGGGTTGGGCAGTCCCGGACCGTCAGAGCGGAACTGATTTTCAATGGAGTGCCTGTCGATACTGTTGAGGTACAGGCAAATGGAAAATTGACCGATATTAGTTTTTCACCTAAAATCGCCAGGTCGGGATGGCTGGCAGTGCGCATTTACCCCAGCTCGCATTCGAATCCGGTTTTTCTGAAAATTAACAACCAGCCTATTGTCGAAAAACAGAGTGCCGAATGGTGCCTTGCGGCCTTGGAGCAATGCTGGAAAATGAAGGAGCTGAATATCCGCACTGAGGAGCGGAATGCAGCCGCAGAAGCGTACGAGAAAGCGAGGAAAGTATATCGCGGACTCATCGCCAGTGGAAGCAAATAAGGGCGTTATTCAGGCGTTGTTTCGGCCTTTTTGGAGCGGAACAGCCCACCTATGCGGCTGAACATCCGTTTTTCAAACTCCCAGAAAAACGTGAATTTGCCCCATATCCAGCCCCAGGCCAGTAATATGACCTGGTACAGCGGTAGAATGATAAGGATATTCACCGACCAGCGAAGCCAGGTTGGGGAGCTTTCGGTAAGTCCGATCAGCTCGAAAAGCCAGCGTTTGACGTAGAGGACCGAAAAACCGGTACAGGCAAAAACGACCAGAATAATGAGTACATCCCACCCATTCCGGACATTCCAGCGCTGTTTCAGTTTTTCGATCATCGGCTATTATTCATGAAAGAAATCCAGGTGTTCGGGCTTGATCACCTCTTTGTCCAAAGTTAAGAACTCTTCCCAAAAGGCGTCGTTCGGAACGCCTGCCCGGCAGATAACCGGCTCTTTTTTAACAGGATGCTCGAAATAGAGCCTCCGTGCATGCAAATTGATGCTGCCGTCCGGATTACCTTTGGGATAACCATATTTGACGTCCCCGCGGATAGGACAATTCATCGATGCCAGCTGCACGCGGATCTGGTGCGGCCTGCCGGTGACCGGCATTACTTCCAGTAAATGGAATTTATTGATCTCGCCGATCCATCGGTACGAAAGCTCCGCGCGCTGGGAGCCGGGTACTTCATGGTCGTGGGCGGTCGTTACATTGCGGGCCTCGTTTTTCGTAAGCCAATGCACGAGCTTGCCTTTTTTCTCGGCAGGTTTGTTTTTAACAACTGCCCAGTAGGTCTTCTGAACGTCGCGTTTGCGGAAAATCTCGTTCATGCGTTCGAGCGCCTTAGACGTGCGTGCGAACACCACGAGCCCGCTCACGGGGCGGTCAAGGCGGTGTACGGTGCCGAGAAACACGGCACCCGGTTTGTTATACTCCTCCTTAATATAGTCTTTGACCATATCGAGCAGGCACGTATCGCCGGTAACATCGGCCTGAACCAGGATGCCCGGCTCTTTATTGACGATGATCAGGTGATTATCCTCGTAAACAACCCGAAAAGGTTTTTTAGCCATATTATTAGTTTAATACTTTTTAAAAGGTCAGTATGATTCCGATTCGTTCGGGAACGACTTTCCTTTTACATCCGAAATATAATTGGTGATGGCGTTGGTCATAACGCCATTCAAATCGGCATAATGCCGTAAAAAACGCGGCTTAAACTCCTTGTTAATACCCAGCAAATCGTGGATAACGAGCACCTGGCCATCGGCATGTGGCCCAGCTCCGATCCCGATCGTAGGAATTTGAATGCTTTCCGAAACCTGTTTGGTCAGTTTGGCGGGAATTTTTTCAAGTACTACCGAGAAACACCCCACCTCTTCGAGCATTTTGGCATCCTCGATCAGTTTTTGCGCCTCGGCTTCCTGTTTCGCGCGGACGGTGTAGGTCCCGAATTTGTAAATAGACTGCGGTGTAAGCCCCAAATGCCCCATCACAGGTACACCTGCGCTCAATATGCGTGTAACCGAATCCTTGATTTCCAGGCCGCCTTCGAGTTTCACCGCGTGCGCGCCGGATTCTTTCATAATGCGGATTGCCGAGTTCAATGCCTCACGGGAATTGCCCTGATAGGAACCAAACGGCAGATCCACGACCACCAATGCACGTTTTACGGCCCGCACTACGGAAGATGCATGGTAAATCATCTGATCGATCGTGATCGGCAGGGTCGTTTCGTGACCGGCCATGACATTGGAAGCAGAATCGCCCACCAGGATCAGCTCGACGCCGGCAGCATCCACGATTCCCGCCATGGAGTAGTCATAGGCAGTAAGACAGGTTATTTTTTCGCCACGGTTCTTCATTTCCTGAATCACGTGGGTGGTAATGCGCTTGATATCAGCAGTATGTACAGACATGGTGGTTAGCGGTAATGGTAATCGAAAATCGTTAAGTGGTGTGTGTGGTCATTTGTTGTCATGTGTGGTCAGGCGTAGTCATTTGTTGTCATGTTTGGTCAAGAAGAGTCTAGCCTTGTTATAGGGAGGAGAACTTGTGTGTCCGATATATCAAACCGTCCGACGATAAATGACAATTCCTGACCCCTTGACAATTCCTGACTACCTCTGACAATTCCTGACTTGCCTCCAAAGTGTTACTTCCGTGCAGAACGCCTCACCGGTGTATCAGCCAGTTTTCGGGGTTTAGTCGCGAGGTATTTTTCCAGATCTGGAATTGCAATTCCGAGGTGCCGTCGCTGTCCGTGGCTACGCGGCCGATGTTTTCACGTGCTTTTACCTTCTGGCCGGCACGTACAGCGACGCCGCTCATTTTGGCGTAAATCGTCATATAGTTGCCGTGTTGGATCGCTACCACGCTTCCCATTCCAGGCAACTCGGTAACATCGAGCACCGTTCCGTCGTAAACCGACCTCACCGGCTCCCCGGCGGTGGTCTGGATGTCAATACCCAGGTTATCCACCATCACACCCTTCAAAACGGCGTGCGGACGCTGGCCGAAATGGCTGGATACAAAGCCTTTTACCGGCCAGGGCAGGCGGTTCTGCGAAGCCGTGAAAGACGAGGCCAATGTGGTTTCTTCTTCGCTCATACCGCTCGAAACGACCGGCTCCTCCTCCACTTCTTTCGGCGCTTCTACCGCTGCCTCCCCTTTTTTCTCCCGTTCGGCATTTTCCCGTGCAATCCTCTCACGCTCTGCCTTCCTGCGTGCTTCACGCTCCTCGCGCTCGCGACGTTCCCTTTCGAGTCGTTCTTTGCGTTCCCGCTCGGCAATACGGCGGATACTGGCTTCCAAAAGGTCGGTAGCGCGTTTATTTTCAGCAATTTGTTTCCTCAATTCTACTTCTTTCAGCGACAGTTCCTGGATTACCTCGTTCTGTTTCACTTTCAGGCCTTCCAGCTTGGTATTTTCGGTAACACGTGTGTCCAGCACGTTTTTCTGCTGATTCTTCTTGGAAGTAATGCGTTGACGTTCAGCCATTACTTGTTTTTGCAAAGCATCAATCTCTTTGGCCCGGCCCTGACGTGCCTCAGTATATTGTTTCAAGTATTTGTACCGGAGTACAAACTGGTTGAACGTGCCTGCCGAGAACAGAAAAACAAGCTGATTGAAATAGGCGTTCCGTTTCGACGCTTCATAAATCATATGGCCGTATTCTTGCTTCAATACCGCAAGGCTGCTATCCAGCGACTGGCGCCGTTTTTCGAGTACTCTTAGTTCCCTGTCGAGGATTTCGAGGTCATCGGTAAGGAGGTCTATCTGCTTTTTGTAGGTATTAATTTGCTGGTTCAGGGCTTTCAACTGGCCCAGGTTCACTTTCTTTTGGGAAGAAGTCTGCTTCAAAATGCTTTGAATTTCCCTGATTTTGCCCTGGTTTTCAGCCTTTTCCCGCTCCAATTGCTCACGGGTCTTCTGCGCAAATGCACCTGCGCATGCACAAAGCATGAATGTAAGCACTAACCAAAAACGACGGCTACCAGGGGTACGAAAGGGCATAATATTGATTCTTGCGGCCAAAAATACATCTCACGGCGGGCAAAGTTAAGCAGACTTTCTGTATTTTACCTTTTACGCTTGTAGCTCGAAGGAACATTAAACGGAAAACCGGGACTTTGGTTTACCAATTCCACCTTGCTGTGTTTGAGGCGCATGGTTGTTTCGAGTTTCTGCTGCTCTTTGGAAAGCACGTTCAGGTTGATATGACTTACGAACGGAAAGAGAAAGCCGCCCACCGCTCTGAAATCCTCGTAATCCAGAGTAAAAGTGTTTTGCGTAGGTACTTCCGTTGCTTTCAGGCGCGAAAGCTTCTGATTTTTTTCGGCAATGTAGTTGTCCACTTCCAGCCTGTCGACGGCCTGTTTAAGGACATAAAAGTCATTTTCCTTCACAAAACGGCCGTCTTCCTGCATTTCAAAGGGCATATTGCCGATGATGACCGACTGCAGAAGATCAAAATTCAGGTCGAAATTATATTGTTTGCTAAGCTGGTCGTAATTGAAAACGAAGTAGTCGCGGTGAATTTTGTCCATAAACACGATGGAATCCCGGGTAATAATGCCCCGCGCGACTTCCAGGCCTACACCCGTCACCGACAGCCAGATGATGCTGTCCTTTTTCATGCGGATATTGACATTGGTATTATCGAAATCCTGCTTTGCACTCTTGAAAGAAAATTTGGATTTGGCCGTCAGGTAATCGAAATCAACTTCGGCGACTTTCACAACGGGCATCGGTTCCCCTGCGTCGGGCACTACCGCTACTGTATCCGTTGCTGCGGTATCTGCCGTTATGGTATCTTTGGGCTCCGGCCCCCTGGTAATCAGAGTTGTATCGCTATCCGACCTTTGGGAAACACTTTTGGAAGAACGTGGTTTGTGACAAGCCGTGAACCACATCAGAGATATGGCTACCAGCCCGACCATAATTTTACTGCTCATGTAATGCACCTGTCGCTATTTTTTTGTCAAGAAGTTCGGTGGTCTCCCCCATTCTTTTGGCTTTTTTCCATTGAGCCACCGCATTGTCCCGCTCTCCTAGTTTGAACAGGACGTCCCCATAATGCTCAACAATTGTGCCACTCACACCATTGCTGTCGAGCATTGCCTTTTCGAGGTACTCCTTGGCTTTTTTGTAGTCTTTACGAATATATAATACCCAGGCGTAGGTGTCCAGGTAGGTTGGGTTGTTCTGATGCTGCTGCACCAGTTTTTCCGACATTTTGAGTGCCAGATCAAGCTTTTCCTTTCTCAGGGAAAGAAAATAGCTGTAATTGTTCAGGACATGATCGTTGTCCGGGTCGGCCTTCAATGCGAGCTCGTAGGCGGCATCGGATTTGTCGTGGTCGCCTATTCCATTGAATGCATCACCAAGTTGAGCGTGGATCAAAGGCAGCAGTTGGGTATTCTCGCCGATCATTTTCAGGCTTTCTTCGAGTGATGAAGTGGCTTCCTTATAGTTTTTCTTCATTAAATTCGCCGTGCCATTGAAATACCAGAACATGCCCTGATTGGGGAATAACTCCAATGCCTTTTCCGAATGTACCAGCATGCTGTCGGGCTGATTGAGCTGGCCGTCGAGCTGCATAATGGCGATCCATACCTGGAATACATTGGGATCGGCCGTCGCGGCTCTCAGGTATAGCTGCCGGGCTTCTGGATATTTGCCCTGGCGTGTCAGCAAATCCGCGTAGATTACGGTTGCCTTGGATTCGTTCGGGTGAGTTTCTGAGAGCTGGCGCGCCAGTGAAACGGCCTCATTCACTTCATTTTCTGTTTTCAGCATCGTCAGGTAACCCGAAAGCACGCGGATTTTAGGGTCGGCATCGAGGTTCGGGTTGGCAAAAACCTGTTTCAGCTCCTGGTTGCATTTCTGCACATCGCCGTTCCTGCGGTAGATATCCGCCAGCAAGACGTGCGCCTGCGCCTCGTCCGGGTTAATTTTCAACGCTTCTTCCAGTGGAGCCACCGCTTCTACAATGCGGTCGTTGGCGATTAGCATTTCGGCCAGTTCCACACGGTAGCTTACCTCGCCAGGCTCCGCAGCAATCAGTTTACGACCTTCGGCCAGTGCTTTGTCAAGATTATTCTGGCGGAGATAAAGCTGTTGCTTCTGGTGTGTGATCTCTTCGGTCACACCCATCGATTTTTCCAGCTTGTTATAAGTATCGATTGCTTTATCGAACTGGTCGGCAAAAACATATACGGCTGCCAATTCTATTCCATACTCGATATTTTCGGGGTTTTTGGCTACCAGCGTTTCGTAAATCTGGGCGGCTTCGGAGTATTTGCGGCGTTTCGCGTAAAGCTCTGCAAGCTGTTGGGAATAGAAAATGTTTTCTTTATCGAGATCATGAGCCTTTTTAGAGGCATTGATTGCTTCGTCGTATTTTTCGAGTTTGATCAGCGCCGTAGCCACCATATAATGGGCCGCAGGATCCTGCGGGCTCAGGAGCGCAAGTTTTTCAAACACGGGTAATGCACGGTCGGGCTCGTCCTTCATCATGAATTTCATCCCCTCGGCGGCCATGGATTCCCCTTCCAGCTTTGTGAGGACGCCATCCTCTTTAACTTCCTGTTTGTCACGATCCTTACGACGCTGGGCGTGGGCCGGCGTCATCAGCCAGGAGGCTGATACGAGGCAAATAAGAAGGGTTATTTTCAAATATTCGGTCCTCATATATGAATCGTGCGCCATCAGATCGTGGTCATGACCGGCTATTTCAGTGTAAATAACAAAGTTACCAAATTTTGTCAGTATGCTCTGCCCAAATGTCTTTGCAAATAAGTATACTAACGTCGAAAAGCATATAATCTTATCCGCGGATAGCCTCATTGCATGGCATTATCGCACCGGATAGGCCGATTTTCCAAAACCGGGCAGCCCCGTCGGCGTTAGCACTTCTACATGGATGTCCGCAGCACCGACGGCATCGGAATGGTAGTAGCTTACCCGGGCCTTGCCATCGCTACCGGTTTTGAGCATAGGTGCCCAGAAAACGGTCGACCGGAAATCGGGATTTGGAGCCGGAGTGCTGATTGGGCTGTATTGTGGCGAATAGAACTCGCGCGGGGTGTGGAAACCGGCTATTTTGGTTACCAGCACACCCGGTACAATGTCTTGTGAATAGTCGTAATTCTCATTTCCACGCTTGGTAAGCACCGAAATAACCCCGTTGCCTCCCCTGCTGCCGTAAATTGCAGCGGACGCTCCTTTCAGCACGTCGATCGACTCCACGTCGTACACGCTCAGCGATGTGATCAGCTGCTTGTCCACCGGCATACCGTCCAGTACGAAAAGCGGCTCTCCTCTGTTGCCTCGTATGGATACCACGGCATTCATCCCCGACCCCATTACCGACACGCCTGCAACCCGGCCCTGAAGCATATCGAGTATGCTGGTATAGCCCGCAGACATCTGAGGGGTCACTTTCAAGGTAGCATCAGCAGAACTGTAAAGCTTTCGCGAGTCGCGGGGCACTTCTTTTTTTGCTTTAATGGTGACCTCCCGCAGAAGCCGCTCGCGGTTTTCCCGGATTTTGGTGGAAATCTCCTGGTCTCTGGCCGCATTTCTGAGAAAATCGGCTAGCCGTTGTGCATCGACGGTTACGGGTTTGAAAGGAATTTTCACCACCGAAGCGCGCGGCGGATCGAATGGATTCAGGGTAAAAGACAGGTTCTGGTTTCCCTTTTTATTCATTCCCTGCAGACGAAGTTGGAGGGAATCGCTGAAAGCCAGGTTGTAGACGATGAAATGGCCATTTTGGTCGGTTTCCGCCGTCATGAAATTGCTGAGGCTGTCGTTGCTGAGAAAGAGCGACAAAACGGTCTTTTCAGTCAGTTTTTTATTATTCCGTTTGGTATCGCCTTCGAGCGTGATGCCCTGTTCGACATATCTTTTTGTTGGCGGAATGGAGTCGCTCAGTACGTCTTCCCATTTGAAACGCGTCCAGCCTTGCGTCATCATCAGGTAGTCGAGATGGATTTTGCGTTGCGGTTTTGCGGGGTCCAGATAATAGGCAGGCTGTTGTATAAAGCCTTTTAAATCAGAAGATAATAACAAATAGGAAGCGATGTTTTGATCGAGGGGCTGCTGTAATATTTGGCCGGCATCCGTTACGGCCAGCGAAAGATTTGCTTCCACAGGTTTGCCTGCGGAGTCGGTAACGGTTACCTCTACATCGACTTTTTCTCGCGGCTTGTACTCGGCCTTGGATGGCTTGATGTGGACACGCAAGCTCCTCGAATGGTCCACGAACACCAGCCGTTCGCAAACTGGCTTACCCGTGTCGTCGAAAAGCGTAACGTGTGTAATGCCGTCGGGCAATTCGGTGGTTGGCAGCTGCATCATTAAGCCGCGGTTACCGATTTTTCCTTTTGCCACAAATGCTACAATGCCCCGCGCGTGCCCCACGACATGAACCGGTACTTCCGTTTTTCCGGGAATTTTAGCGTAGGCTATTGCCCTCATTTTGAATGGATTAGAAAGGTTGTCGATCAGCATTGTGAAACCTGACTCATGCACTTTCGGAAATGCAACTGGTGTCGATCTGCCGTCGCTTTCCTTTACAAATGCACGGTAAGACTCCCCTGTTTTAGGCGCAAACTGAAACCGGCCCATTCCCAAATGCTCGCTTTTGAATGAAGCAACGGTATCGCCGCTTTGGCTTAGCACGAAGCCCGCGACATCCTGGGCCAGCCCCGCTTCATTTACCGCCTTGAATGCTACCCGCGTGTTGATATCCGCGACCAGCTGCCCGCCCTCCGGAAAAAATTGCAGGTCTATTTTACTGCCAGCGGTGTTTGGTGTAGTATTTTCCTTGTAATCAAATACATACACATTTTTTTGGAAGAAAAAGTCTGCGGAGGAGTTGCGCATCCAGTTGGTGTATGCGCGGATCGTGTAAGCGCCGGGCGCCAGCGAATCGGAGAGAACGAACTCGCCGTGGCCAACGCCTCCGGTCATTTGTACACGTTTCAAAGCTGCATTCCTGCCCGAGCGCTGCTCGATCAAGTCTACGTAGAGGAGGTTACTGGCGCTGTCTGCGAGGTGCAGCGACCCTTCGGCAAGATAAGCTTTGAACCAGATCGTATCGCCGGTTACGTAATAGGGCTTGTCGAGGTGGAGGTAGGCTTTCTCCACGGGCCGTGCGCCGCGGTATTTATTTAATTTGTTGGAAATGAATTGAGTGAAGTCTTCTTCCGACCATTGGAATGCGGTAATAAGTAATGTAATGGCGGCAAGTAGTGCACTGTTGATGAAGGTTTTTTTCCACGGCATGTCGTTGATCAAGATTTGTTATATATGCAATTTACCTAAAATAAACTTGCAAAATAATTCTACTGATTCAGCTTACTAACCAGCAAATAAACGGGATAGCTTATCACAAGGAACAGCAGTGCATACTGGCTGCTCGGAAGGTCCTGAACAATGGCGCCGACCAGGAAGGCTATGGACAGAACAAGCATTAATATGGGCAGAAAAGGGTAGGCGGGGACCTTCCATGGCCTGGGCAAATCGGGTTCCTTTTTTCGTAATGCGAGAAGCGACGCAAATCCAGAAGTATAACCCAGTACAAAAAAGAATGTCGCGATGTCGGACAGCTTCTCTGTTGCATCTTTCCCGATGAGAATCAATGTGATAGCTACTGCGGAAGTAATAAGCATCGCGACTGCCGGCGTACCGCCCTGGTTGACGGTAACACCCGATCGGAGAAACAGCCCGTCACGGCTCATGGAGTAGAGCACGCGGGGATTGAACAATAGCTGTGCATTGACGATGCCGAGAATAGAAATCATCAGGAACAAGGTCACAATTTTGCCGGAACCTTCGCCGAAAATCAACGTAATAGCATCTGCTGCAGCCAGTTTCGATTGTGCGAGCCGGTCCATCGGCAGCACATGGAGGATCGCCAGGTTACAAAGCAGGTAAATGGCAATGATCACCAAAACCCCCCCGATCATCGATTTGGGCAGGTTTTTGGAAGGGTCACGGTCTTCTTCGGAAAAATAGGCCGCAGTATGCCAGCCGTCGTAAGTATAAAATATGGCTTGCAAAGAGAAAACCACGGGCGCTATCCAGGAGCCTGTTTCGATGATTTTGCTTGTTGTTACTTGTGCTTCTATTACCGTAACCTCGCTGCCATACAAATAGCAAACCGCAACGAATGCGAAAAGCCCGATACCTTTCAGCAAACTCATAATGTTCTGAAAACTGCTCGCCAATGCCAGCCCGATCCAGTGTATAAGCGTGAGTGCGAGCAGGATAGCTGCTGCCACGTAGGATTCATAGCCTGCGAACGACGGGATCAGCAGCGCCAGGTATTCACTCATGGTGTACACTCCAAAACCCAGCGCGGAACAAGTGCCGAGCCAGCTGTTGATCCCGACCACGAAACCCGCATAGTTTCCGAACGCACGCTGTGCATACACGTACCAGGCGCCCGCCCGCGGGACCGACGTGCCGAGCTCGATGGTACACAACGTTCCGAGAAATGCGTACAGGCTTACTCCAACCCATAGTGCCATGATCAGCACCGGATCGCCCAACTGTGCGGCGATCGGACCGGGCTTCCGGAGAATGCCGGTGCCGATGGTGCCGCCGACGGTCACAGCGACGCCGAATCCGACGCCCAGGATCTTGAAAAGTTCGTTTCGGGTAGAAGGTTGCTGCATTGGGAGTGAAAATGTGCTTTTCGAAAATAGGAAACTTTTTCTGAATGTAACTCCTATCTTAGGCACCAAATACAAGCGTAGCCGCTAATCTCCGTCACGCCACCATGTTTAAGGCTAAAAACCTTTGGATCATTCATTTGCTGGGCTGGGTACTGTTCATGAGCCTGCCGCTGACGATCGTCTTGCGCCAGCCGGGCACCGATTGGGCCTCCCTGGTTTTGCGCTCATGGTGGTTCTGGCTGTTTTTCCACATTTACGCGGCGTTGTTTTATGGCAATTTGCTGTTGCTCATCCCGAAACTGTACCTGAAACAGCATTACGTAGCCTATACGGGTATTTTTGTATTGTTGTTGGCGCTTATTTATTTTTCTCAACCATTCGAGAAGCTGATATTCAGGAAGTTTCAGCAGGAGCAGCAGGGCAGGGAGGCGTGGACGGAACCACCTCGCGAAGCTTTCCGGGAAGGTCGGATGCCCGGCCCGCCACCGCATTTAGGGTCTCGCCCGCGTCCGGTGCGTGAGCGGGCGGTGGATTTTGTGAGCCTCACGCTCTTCATCGTTGTCTGGGCGGTTGGAATGGCGATCCGCATTTCCCGGGAATGGAGGCAATCGGAGCGGCGGGTGATACTTTCCGAAGCCGAGAAGGCACATGCCGAGCTGTCGTTTTTTAAAGCGCAGATCAACCCGCATTTTCTTTTCAATACCCTCAACAACATTTATGCCCTGGCGGTCAGCAGCAGCGTGCATACGGCACCGAGCATTCTCAAATTATCGCAAATGATGCGGTACATTACCGAGGAGGCGACTGAAAATTACGTTCCGCTGGAAGATGAGCTTGCCTGCCTCCAAAATTATGTAGAACTGCAAAAACTCCGGCTTAATGCGAAAACCCGGCTGGATTTTGAGGTAAAAGGCCAGGAGGAGGGTATCAAAATCGCGCCGCTGATCCTGATGACGTTTGTGGAAAATGCATTTAAATACGGCGTAAGCAACCGCCGCGACTCGCTTATTCGTATTGCGGTGGAGATAGCAGGGAGAAATATCTTGTTCTTTTGCCAAAACCGGATTGTCGATCGGAGCAAAGATGAACAGCGCACTGGCGTGGGGATTTTGAATACGCGAAAGCGGCTGGATTTGCTTTATAGCGGATCCTATGATCTCGATATACGTAACGAGGGGGAGGTTTTTACAGTGAATCTAAAACTCACAGGACGATGAAATGCGTGATCATTGACGACGAGCCGCTGGCACTAAGCATTTTGGAAAAATACATAACCGCATTTCCGGTGCTGGAATTAATTGGCAAGTTCGACGATGCGATCGAGGGAGGGCGGTTTCTGAAAGCGACTATTGTGGATTTGCTTTTTATTGATATTAATATGCCCGATTTGTCCGGATTGGAGCTGGTTGCCGGGCTGGAAAGCAGACCCATGATCATCTTTACGACTGCTCATAAAAAATTCGCTTACGAGGGATTTGAGCTCGAAGCGGTGGACTACCTATTGAAACCGATTACAATCGAACGTTTCGAAAAGGCTGTGCAGAAGGCTACCGAGCGTTTTGAGCTGAAAAGGCCGCGGGAAATGGAGGAGTCTATCGTGGTCCGTTCTGAATATAAGGCGATCAAGATAGCATTGAATGATATTGCGTATATCGAGGGAATGGAGGATTATATTAAAATCCATTTGCTGAGCTCTCGGCATCCGGTCATGACGCTCATGTCTTTGAAAGGGATTCTGGAAAATTTGCCCGAAAGTGGGTTCAGCAGGATCCACCGCAGCTACATTGTGCCTAATTTGCAAGTGAAATCTATTCAGAACAAGAAAGTTAAGCTTTTGTCCGGGGCTGAGCTGCCGGTAAGCGACAGCTATACCGATTTTATCGGAAAGTGGAAGAACCAGCAGGCCTGATTTCAGAGAACCTGCCGACTCACCGGTAAAATAGGGTCATTGACCGACACATTCCACCCGTTCCGCAACAAAGGAGAAAACGAATACGATAATGTATTTAAACTCACAGAACTGCTGCAATTATGGAACGCAAAGAATTTTTGAAAAGAGGGTTTTCGGCATTGGGACTGGCGGCGATCATACCGGTGATCAGCTGCTCCAATGATTCGGTAGATCCCGTCGAAACCTCAACGGATACAACCGGAACTACGTCTGGCTCCACATCAGGCTCAACGTCCGGAACCTGCACCGCGACCGCCTCCGAAACGGAAGGGCCATTCCCGACGAAATCACCGGCCAGCCTGGTATCAAACGACATTACTTCCGACCGCCCGGGCACGAAACTGACGGTCAAAATCACGATTCAGAATAAGAATAACAGTTGCGAAGGGCTGGAAGGGGCATTAGTGGATATCTGGCATTGTGATGCCGCAGGGAATTATTCCGAGTACGGCGGCACAGGTATGCAGTCGACGAACTACACGAGTGTGCATTTCCTCCGCGGTCGCCAGACGACCGATGTGAATGGACTCGTGACATTCACCAGCATTTATCCGGGCTGGTACTCCGGCCGTGCGGTGCATATTCACGTACACGTATATAATGCGAGCGGGAAATCGTTGCTGGTTACGCAAATCGCATTTCCGGAAGATATCACCAAGGTCGTATTTGCGCAGGGCGTGTATGCGAGCCACGGCCAGGCGGATACGACAAATGCGAAAGATAACGTCTTCGGCGACGGTGTAAGCACCGAGATGTCGACCGTTACCGGCAGCGTTTCGGCAGGTTATGAACTGACGCACGCGATTGTGGTAAGTGCTTAGTTTGACTTCGGCTGTCGGTTTTCGGCAGTCGGACTTTTTCCTTTAATGCAGGATTTTAGACGGTCGATCATTAGAATAGTAATCAAGCCGATAGCCGATAGCCGAAGTAATACAACTATGTTCCCAACAACCCCAGCTCAAATATACCTGGAAAGCCTTCGCGGGCGGTTTCAGGCGGGAGGTTACCGGAGTTTCAGGACCTTCCGTTTTGAAGAGTACTACGCTCCCGATCGAGGGCCGTTCGGAACGCTGGAAGTCCTGAATGACGAGATGTTGATGCCTGAATGCGGCCATACGTTGCGTGTGGAGCGGTTTTGTCAGGTCATTTTGTTGCCGGTGGCGGGGGCCATTGAGGTCGGGGAAAAGGGTAGGGAGCCCAGATTTGTCAATTCCGGCGAGGCGTTGTTCCTGCTCGCGTCGCCGGACAACCATTATACCATTACCAATCCGTATCCCGAAGAGCCCATCAATTATTTGCAGATCCGGGTCGCGGATGACGAGTTTTTAAGCACCCCGATGTCGTTATCAGGCATCACCAGTCAGTTTGATCTAAGTGAAAAGAATGTCCTTCTCCCGGTCCGGGGCTACAACGGAAGCTCCGCCCATCTGTTTATCGGCCAATACGACGGCCGGGCAGAAGGCATTTTTACCAGTTCGAACGTCGATCATAACACATTCATTTTCGTGATTGAAGGGGCGTTTGAAGTGCAGAACCGGCTGCTTGAAAGGCGGGATGGATTGGGCTTGTGGAATGCGGAAGCGGTAGAGTTCGAGGCGTTGTCGAATGGAGCGATTTTGTTGGTGATTGATATTGGAGATTAGGGCTGATAAAGTATGAAAATCAGCTCTTTAACTCTTTCAAAGTGATCGTCTGTCGACAAAAGTGGAATACCCAGGAAAATGGATGTAGCAGCAATTATGGCGTCGAGGAGTTTGAGATTGTATTGACGCTGGATGTAAATGGCAATTTCCTTGATTCCATCAATCAGGCCGATGACTATGCATTCATTCAAAAACTTTTCAACCCAAGGCCCTTCCTCGACGGGTATTGCTTGATAACCCAATAATTCCAATTCGCCAACAATGGAAATGTAAGCTTCTGTGTCTTGCAAAAGTACAGCCAGATATCGGTCGCCTCTAAAGAGGTTGATCGCAATATCTGTGTCAATCAGGATCTTGGTTCCACTCATTTTCTCGATCGGTTTTCTGGATGTCGTCATTAAATTTGATTGCGCCTACAAATTTTTGAGCATTAAGTTTTTTCCCGTTTGCGCTGAATGCGGCAGGCGGAAAAAACTTCGAACGTGCAGTAGGGGAAAACACCTCACTTAGCATTTGACCTTTTTTCAAAATCAGTTTCATGGTTAGCAGTGATTGGGTTGATAAATTAAAAATAGGCTGAAAAAGACATAAGGAAATCGATAAATGTGTGAACAGCCGTGCTCGATGATCAGGAGGTGGATAGGTCCTATGTAGGTCCTAAGCAACAGCAAATTTTGCTATTGTTAGACTTGGACTCGTCTTTCAACGCAATCAAAATTGAGGTTTCCATGTTATATTCGTGTAAGGTAAATACACATAACTATGGAAATAACGATCGATATCCCTGAGAATGAAGCTCCATTCGTGTTGGAGCTATTGAAAAACTTGAAATTTTTGACAATCAGAAAGGCTGAGCCGCAAAATTCATTTGCAGACTTTCGTAGTGAATGGGCGAAGCTTTCTAGCCGTTTACCACAAACTGATCCAGATATCACGGAAGATGAAATTCTTGCCGAGATAAAAGCAGTTCGGGCGGCTAGAAATGCGAAGTAGTGCATATAGTCATTGACACCACAGACTATATCAGTGCTCTCATCGGAAAAACGCACCGGGCTAAGTTGGAGCGCATTTTCTTGAATGAGAATATTCAGATTTTGGCTGATATCACCCTTTTAGAAGAGATCTCCGAAGTCGCTTATCGTGAGAAGTTCCGGAAATACATTACAATTGAGGATGCCGATGAGTTTATCAGTTCGTTAAAACGGCGCCTAAAACCTGTTGTCGTAACATCCGTTATCGATGCCAGCCCGGATCCTGACGACAATTTCATTCTCGCATTAGCCAGAGACGGCATGGCAGAATATATTGTAACCGGTGATAAGCGGGGCTTGTTGGAACTAGGATCTTTCGAAGAAATTCCAATCGTTCGTCTGCAAGCCTTTTTAGACATTTTGACCTTACCATAAAACACAAAAACCGCGGATGCCGTTTTCACAGCATCCGCGGTTTTGCATTAAATATGTATTCTTAAAGAACTGCCTCGGCGAGAACCAATACTTTGTTATTCAGCACTTCCACAACACCACCGTCGATGACGAAGTTTTGCTTTGCAGCGCCGGTATCGACTACCACATCACCTTTGCCCAGCGTGCTGACCAGCGGCGCGTGACGGTTCAGAACCTGAAACTGTCCTTCGGTACCCGGTAATGTTACGGCATTCGCCTCGCCGGCAAATACCTTTTTATCTGGGGTAATGATTTCTAAATGCATAATAGTCTATGAGTTTAAAGTTCATGAGTTTATGAGTTTAAAGTCTATGAGTTTTATACTCATGAACTTTAAACTCATGAACTTTATAACTTATCTGCCTGCTTCCGCCAGCATTTTTTCTCCTTTCGCCTGAGCGTCTTCGATGGTTCCAACGAGGTTGAAAGCCATCTCAGGAAGGTGGTCATAAGCACCGTCCATGATCAGGTTGAAGCCTTTGATAGTATCATTAATATCTACCAATACACCTTTCAAACCTGTGAACTGCTCAGCAACGAAGAATGGCTGCGAAAGGAAGCGCTCTACGCGACGTGCACGTGATACAACCAGTTTATCCTCTTCGGAAAGTTCTTCCATACCGAGGATCGCGATGATATCCTGCAATTCTTTGTAACGCTGAAGAATGTTTTTCACACGTTGTGCGCAGTCGTAGTGCGCTGCACCGAGTGTTTCAGCATTCAAAATACGTGAAGCGGAGTCAAGCGGATCCACAGCAGGGTAGATACCTTTCTCAGATACTTTACGGCTCAATACGGTCGTAGCATCCAAGTGTGCAAATGTGGTTGCCGGAGCCGGGTCAGTCAAGTCATCCGCAGGTACGTAAACCGCCTGTACGGAAGTGATTGAACCACGTTTGGTAGAGGTGATACGCTCCTGCATCTGGCCCATTTCAGTAGCAAGCGTAGGCTGGTAACCTACCGCAGATGGCATACGTCCCAAAAGAGCGGATACCTCTGAACCAGCTTGTGTAAAACGGAAAATGTTATCGATAAAGAAAAGGATATCGCGGCCTTGACCTTCGCCATCTCCGTCACGGAAATACTCAGCCATGGTCAGACCTGACAAAGCCACACGGGCACGTGCGCCAGGAGGTTCGTTCATCTGGCCGAACACGAATGTTGCCTGCGAATCTTTCAGTGTATTGTAATCAACTTTGGAGATATCCCAGCCGCCTTCTTCCATGCTGTGCTTGAAATCCTCGCCGTATTTGATGATACCCGCTTCGATCATCTCACGCATCAGGTCATTACCTTCACGTGTACGCTCACCCACACCGGCGAATACCGAAAGACCGGAATATGCTTTCGCGATGTTGTTGATCAACTCCTGGATCAATACGGTTTTACCTACACCCGCACCACCGAACAAACCGATCTTACCACCTTTTACGTAAGGAGCAAGAAGGTCGATTACCTTGATACCTGTGAAAAGTACCTCGGTAGCGGTTGCCAGCTCTTCGAATTTCGGAGCCGCGCGGTGAATGGAGATACCATTTGAAGAATCCAACGGAGTAAGACCGTCGATCGCTTCACCGATTACGTTGAACAGACGTCCTTTGATACCTTCGCCGATAGGCATCTTGATAGGTGCCCCGAGCGGAGTAACCTCCATGCCGCGTTGCATACCTTCAGTACTGTCCATCGCGATAGTACGGATACGGTCTTCGCCCAGGTGCTGCTGGCACTCAAGAACTACTTTCTGACCGTTTGGTTTGATGACTTCCAACGCATCAAGGATCGCAGGGATACGTCCGCTGTCCTCAAATGATACGTCTACAACCGGGCCAATTACCTGCGTAATTTTTCCTACGTTTGCTGCGTTTGCCATTATATAATTTTGATTATCTCGGATGAGGTTTTTTTCAGACCGCAAAAGTAGGAGATAATTTGGTCAGTACCAATAGCAGACGGGCCGAAAATTTGGATATTTTTTAGAAAATCACCCGTTTTCCCGAAAACTGTGTTTAATATTTCCGGAAAGTAGGTTTGAGAGGGGTGGAGCGGGAACTTTTTAAGCGCCTGCCCGACCACTCCGGAGTTTGAGATAGTTGTTAAAATCGCCTAAATTTGAATTGAACACCGACAAAATGCAGATGAACACGCAACTTCTGGAACGTATTACATTCAATCCGAAACAATGCGGCGGTAAGCCTTGCATCCGGAACATGCGTATCCGCGTGACGGATGTAATCGAGTTGTTGGCGGCGGGAATCACGCCGGAACAGATTGTTACCGACGAGCTGCCGGACCTGGAACGGGAAGACATCACCGCGTGTCTGCTTTACGCGGCTGCAAAACTGAACCACCCCGTTTTGCAAGCGGCCTGATGATCATACTCGACGCCCAACTGCCTCCGGCGCTTGCTGTCTGGATCACAGAGACTTTCGAAATCCCCTGCTTTTCGGCACAATTTCTAAGCCTCCGTCATGCGGAAGACGAAGAGATATTTGCTTTTTCCAAAACAACAAATGCGATTGTCATAACGAAGGACGACGATTTCGTTTCGCTACTGAACCGTTTCGGCAGTCCGCCGAAAGTCATCTGGCTTACTTGCGGAAATACATCCAAAAATAGATTGAAAGAAATTTTCGAGGCAAATTTGGCATCTGCATTAGCTTTGCTAGAAACGAACGACTTGGTGAGATAACCGGCCTCTGACCGGTTTCCGATTAAAATACATAATATGAACGATTTACTTTTCTGGAAGGTGTGGTCGCCGTCCGAGCGGCGGATGGCTGTGGGCGCCCTCCTGGTTTTGATTTTGGGACTGGCATTCCTCGTTTGGCAATGCATTGATCCGTTGGGAAATGTAGTGCGGTGGAATGTGATAAGCGAGTTGTCGGAAACGACGGCGGTAGTGGATGTGCTGCAACTCGGCCAATGGCAATACGGCATTTCGACGCCCACGCACCTAGTGACAGAGAGTTTTATGTCGTCGGTGATGGAGGTTAATGCGGTGACGATCTATTTGTTCTGGGGCGGGGCGCTGATCGGCCTTTCGCTCATACTGGCGGCGCTGACGACCATGTCGCGGTTCTGGTATCTGGCCGGAACGATCCTTTTTATTTTATTCCTCGCATTCGCGAGATTGGAGACATTACGTGTTTTCGGAGCGGAAAACCGCCTGTTGTTTCTGACAGCGACTGTTTTATATGGAGGCGTTTCCTATTATTTCCATGCATTCCGGCCTGATTTGGGCATTACTATGCGCATTGCGGGTATCGTGGGCGTATCGGTTGTGCTGGCGGCATTGGTTGCATTTGGCGCTGCATCGCCGGTTCCGGCATTGACGGCCGCAGTCTATTCTTTTCCGATGTGGCTGGTTGCTACAATGCTTTTTCTACTTGTTTCCGCTACCGAAATTATGGCAGGCCTCGTTTGGCTCAGCACAAGCGGGCAGTCAGGAAAAGGCCGTTCGGGGCTTGTGCAATTTGTAGTCATCAGCGTGCTGTATTTACTGCTTCTATTATTGATATACCTCCAAAATACCCGCCAGATAGACTGGAATGTGACTTTGATCAACCCTCTCTACCTCGCATTGGTAGCGGGCGTGCTGGGTATCTGGGGATTCAGGCGCCGGGCGGACTCTACGCAGGGGGTGCTTCCGTTCAGGACTACGGGTTTCTGGCTTTATATCGGGTTGTTTATTGTTGCGGCATCCTTTGGCGGCTTAATGGCCGGTACCGCGAACGACCCCGTGCTCGAAACGCTGGAAGATACGATTGTGCAGGGACAGCTGGCGATGGGTCTGCTTTTTCTATTTTATGTGTTGATCAACTTCTACGAGGTATTTCAGCAAAAACTGGCTGTTTACAAGGTTTTGTATAAACCGCTCCGTTTCGGGCTGACGCAAACACGGCTCTTTGGTTTTGCAGGAGTGGTGGTATTATTCTCGATGCAAAAGCTCCTTCCGCTTAATCAGGCGATTGCCGGTTATTTCAATGGATTGGGCGACTTGCATTCCACTACGGAGGAGTTTACCCTTGCCGAGCAATATTATAAACTTGCATTGCAGCAGGAATTTCAAAACCATAAATCGAACTACGCGCTGGCATCCATTGCATTGAAACAGGGCGACCGCAATGCAGCCGCGTATTATTTCAGGCAGTCGTTATTGAAAAATCCTTCCCCGCAGGCCTACGCGGGCCTGAGCGGCATTCTGATTCAGGAAAGCCTGTTTTTTGACGCCGTATACAGCTTACAGGAAGGCCTTCGCCGTTTTCCGGCTAATGGCGAGTTGCTGAATAACCTCGGAATGCTCTACTCCAAAACCAATGTCGCCGATTCCGCTTATTATTACCTGGATCTGGCCAGGACGAATGCGACGCGCCCGGAAATTCCGGCCACGAACCTCCTCGCAATCCTCGCCAAAAGTACCGATTCAGGCCTGCTGGATTCCCTGGCGGCGAACTCCGATAAGCGCGACTATCTTTCCTGGCAGGCTAACTGGCTGGCGGTTCAGAATATGAGACAGCAGTTTCAAAAAGAGGATTTTAACAAGAATGCGGTCCCGAAAGATTCGCTTTTGAGCGTCTCTTCTCTGGCTTATTTACTCAATTATGCCACAAATCAGGCTGCATTTGATTCGCTACCGGCTGCATTGCTGCCGAAACTGGCGGCAAAAAATCCGGTACTATCGCAGGATTTGTCCCTCGCGGCACTGTATCCGGAATTTTATAGCGGGAATAAATTAAAAGCATTGGAAACGCTCACCGGCTGGGCGGCGGAAGAAGGAGAAAAGAGTGATTTGTACCATAAGATATTAGGGCACTGGCTCCTGCAACTCGGGCTGTACGATAAAGCGATCGAAGCATTGTCACCTGTGGAAGGGATCGAAGGGACGATCGGGATGGCGGTAGCGAATGCGTTGTCCGATAAAAAGGAGGTGGCCGTGGTATTGCTTGATAAAATCCAGGATAAGCAACAAAATGCGGCGATAGAGCAGCTGAAACAGTCATTATTCTCGGGCGTCAGACCCAAATCGGTGACGGACTCCCTGTTTGCGGTGGTTTCGAAATCGCCTTCTGCGCAAAATATTCAAAGTGCCGTGCGCGCCAACCCGTTCGATGTGCGCATTGTCTCTGCGGCGGCGGAATATTATCGAGGTAAAAAGCAGGCAAAACAGGCTTATCAACTGGTGCTGGATGCATTGCGATACAATGAATACGCCCCCGAACTTTGGGAACAATATGCATTTCTGAGCCTCGAACAAGGCTTGCTCGGACAGGCGGCAGAAGGGGCGGAGAAGGTGAAACAGTATGCATTGCCTGCCGGTTATCAGCGTTTTTTGGCGCGCTATCAGCCGATGCGGGCACTTATCGAAAAACAAAGAGCAGAATTTTGATGATTTGATATTTTAGCCATCTCAAAATTACACTTCACCAATGACGGCTTTGTCCTGGAAATCCAATTTCACTGAAACGGAATGCCGGATTTTCCGGGGTAAGGTCATTGCCGGGATTCTGAAAACATCCCTCTGGAAATACGACGGCCGGGGCGAGCTTGACGGCTACATGCTCACATTCAAAAGCAAAGGGTTTTTCCAATCGCGCACCGAAATATGCGACATCGAAGGGAAAAATGTGCTGGGCAGCATCGATTACAACGTTTTTCGAAGCAAAGCGCAGATCACCTACAACGGCGTGCATTACTACTGGCGGCTCGATTCGTGGCTGCGGGGCAAATGGGCAGTGAGCGATGGCGAATCCGAAGCGCGGTTTGAGTCCGACGGGTTCTGGAAGCGGGAAGGACAAGTGATTAATGAGGATATTCCGCCGCCGGTGATCCTGGCTTCATTTTTTGTGCATGGGTTTTTTCATAAAATTTCATCCGCATCCTGACTCTTAAAAGCTACATTCCTACTGAAATATTGCATTCATGAAAATCATAGAAACCAGCGAGATTGCCAAACGTTATGTAATGGGTAGCGAGATCATCCAGGCGCTCAAATCCGTTACTATTTCGGTCAATAAAGGGGAATATGTGGCGTTTATGGGGCCGTCGGGCTCTGGGAAATCGACGTTGATGAACATTATCGGATGCCTGGATACACCTACGACCGGACGATACGTCCTGAACAACAAGGATGTAAGCGACATGACAGAGAACGAATTGGCCGAAATCCGGAACAAGGAGATCGGTTTCGTATTCCAGACATTTAACTTGCTTCCCCGGATGTCTTCGCTGGATAATGTGGCTCTGCCGCTTATTTATGCAGGATTAAGCAAGGCCGAAAGGACAGAAAGGGCCATGCAATCCCTCAAAAACGTAGGTTTGGAAAACCGTGCGGGGCACAAGCCGAACGAACTGTCCGGCGGCCAGCGCCAGCGCGTCGCGATCGCCCGCGCGCTCGTGAATGAACCGAGTATCCTGCTCGCTGACGAACCCACCGGTAATCTCGACTCCAAAACTTCCTACGAAATCATGGATCTGTTCGACCAGCTTTACAGCAAAGGCAACACGATCGTGATGGTGACCCACGAGGAAGACATCGCGCATTACGCGCACCGCATCGTCCGCCTCCGCGACGGTCTCGTAGAGTCGGACACCATCAATCCGAGCCCTACGAAGGTGAGTGCATTGGTTTAGATGCTGATTTTGGCTAACCTGAATAAAATTCAAAAAGGGAATGTGCTATGAAAGGAGTTAGCTATCTGACAGATGAGGTAGGTCACAAAAAGGCGGTTGTTATCGATTTGGATTTACTGAAACATCGTGAAAACCTCGCAGACATTCTTGAAGATATTGAAGACGCCGTCGCTATCGAGACCAGAAAAGATGAAGAATCGGTGGATTGGGAAGCTTCGCAGAAACAAATAGTATAATTATCTTTGTAACGGATAAAGGCCAGTGGCCGAGAGAATCCGGATGAATGGCCCTGCGAGGCGCATCATCCGGATTATTTTTATAGCAATATCATGAAGATCAATTTCAAAGACATTATCATATTCGAGGACGAGGATTTTCTGGTGGTGAATAAGCCGCCGCATCTGGCAACGCTGGATGAGCGTACGGCCGACCGCGGCGGAAGCGTGCTGAGACTCGCCAAAGAATATAATCCCGAATTACAAGCCGCCCATCGCCTCGATAAGGAAACATCCGGTGCATTGGCATTTGCCAAGAATCCTGCTGCTTACCGGCATTTGGCGATGCAGTTCGAGCACCGTGAAGTTACCAAGCGTTACCATGCGGTTGTGAACGGCATCCACGACCTGGAAGGCGTGTCGGTTTACCTGCCGATCCTGCCTTTGAAAAATGGAACGGCGGTGAAGATCGACCGGGCGGAGGGGAAGGAAGCGGAGACTATATTCAATACTTTGCAGGTATATCGCGGCTATACTTTAGTGGAATGTATCCCCATTACAGGACGTATGCATCAGATCCGCGTGCATTTGTCGTGTCTCAAAGCGCCGATCGTGAACGATCCGCAATATGGCGGCGAACCTATTTTTCTTTCAAGCCTGAAAAGGAAGTTCAATCTGAAAAAAGATACTGAGGAACAGCCTCTTATTCAGCGTGTTGCATTGCATGCACGGTCGCTTTCCTTTGCGGTTATGAACGGCGAGGATATACGTGTAGAGGCGCCCTATCCCAAGGACTTTGAAGTGCTGGTGAAACAGCTCAATAAATTCGGGGTGTAATAGCACGGTTTTTGTTGAATGTTAAAAGTTGTGTACGTTTAATCCATCTTTTTACATTCAAAAAACCTAAAACTATGCGGGCACACACGTTACGATTTACCTCCTTCCTGCCACTTACCCTGCTGTTTACATGGGTGAGTTTAGCCGCTTTGGCACAAACCGGCCGGAAAAACGATGTGATCATCAAGCGCGACAGTTCGCGCATTCAGGCGCTCATCACGCAGATGAGTTATGAAAAGATCAACTACCGCGACTTAGGCAAGGCCGACAGCGCGGCCACTTACATTTACCTGGATCAGGTGGCCCGGGTGCTGCTGAAAAACGGCAAGACGATCAATGTCAAAGACTCCATTCCCCCAGGCCGTATCCCGCCCGATAGCGTCGGTCAGTATGCGGATATGAACAATCTGCCCACCGATCCGTTTGAGAAAAGCGTGGTGATGGCTAATTCAGATCAGCTGCGGGATAAATATGAGTACCACCACAACCGTGCCATGGATGGCAAGCAAGGCGCCATTGTATTTACCTCGGTGGCCGTGGCAACGCTGGTATCCGGCATTATCGTCGCCAGCACCGGTGATAGCCCGGATAATAAGACGATTGGGACCTCGCTTGCGATCGCGGGCCCTGCGGTAGGTGTTGTTTTCGGGTTGATTGGCTTTAAGAATTACAAAATTCATAGCAAGAAGGCTGAGAAGATCAAGAACGAACTGCAACGGAGAAACCAGCCATTGACCACTTTCAGTATTACGCCGCGCGTCGATCCGTTCAATAAATCGGCACAACTCGGGCTCAGGCTGACGTTCTGATTGCGGTAAATTGATTACTTTCATAGGGTGAAATCAGTTACAAAAAGTCCTTCCCACATGAAAGTAATTTTACCCAAGCTGAAAAATCAGCTCCTATCCATGTTAATGCTGCTATTTGTCGTTCAGGCAAACGCACAAACGCCCCGCAAGGCGGATGTGATCAGGCTGCGCGACGAGTCCAAACTGGAAGTGTACATCCAGGAAGTGGATGATCAGGTTGTAAAATACAAGAAGATAAGCGACCCGGAAGGGCCGCTTTTTTCCGTTAAAAAGTCCGAAATCGCTTCGATCCTCTATGGGAACGGTGAAGAAGAAACGTTTGAAGCCACGCTGGAAGTGCAGAATTACTATTCTCCCGGAAAACCAGCCACGGTCGCAAAGCCGCAGGAAACACGTCCGGCGGCGCGCAAGCCTGTTAATGGGCCGGTAAAGCCGTCGGTTCAGTTCGCAGAGGATGTCAGAAATTCCTCGCCCGAGCATTTGCGAAGCATGTATACCTATTATAAGACGCGCTCGAAAGCGGGGATGATCATGGGTATTGCAGGCACTTCGGCGGGCGTGATTGTGGCGGCGATTGGTACAGGCATTGTGGTCAGCGCGATGGACGACAACGGCAATTATAAGAGCTACCAGGATGAGTTGCGTGCGCGTAAGGGCGCGTATATGATGCTCGGAGGCTTTGCGGGCGCGATCACATTCGGTACTGTCGGATTTGTGAAGGGCGGCAAGAATGGCGCCAAGGCCAGCCGGATTCGCCGGGAGCTGATCCGTCGGGGAGAGCCTTTGACGATCAGCATCAGGCCGTCGTTCAGCCCAAGGCAACGAGCGGGAAGCCTGACATTAGCATTGAATTTCTGAAATACTGAAAACAAAAAAAGCGGGCTTCGAATACCTCGGAGCCCGCTTTTTTATGATTTGAATTTCTTAGAATTTGAAGGCGATACCTGCTTTCAAAGGAGATGCATTGTAACCAACTTCTGCAAAAACACCCATGTTAGGCTTGAAGTAGTAACGGGCTCCTGCGAAAACACCGAAGAAAACGCCACTGCCGTAGTCGTTGTCATAAAAGCCGGAGTAACCATCAGGATCGCTGTAAGATGAAACGCGATATCCCAAAGAAGGGCCTGCGTACAAATCAAGGTTGTCCAGTTTCAGGAAGTGCTTGCCATAGTGATATGAACCACGGGCTGCAATTGTGAAGAAGTTATATCTCCACTTGTACCCAACCCAGCCATAGTTCCAGGTTGTAAAGTCAGCCTGGCCACCAACGCTGATGAAGTCGTGGATACCACCTTCGAACGAAGCACCTACACCGACGCCACCGCCGCCGTACGTACCACCGAGGTTGATACCGGCATTCAATAATTTATCTCCTTTCTCAAATTGGGCGAACGCCTTCTCGGAAGCTGCGCTGAAAAGAGCGGCAACTACCAGCATGAATAGAGTCTTTTTCATCGTAATAGATTAGTTATTGTTAAAGAATAATGGCACAAATTAAAGCCTTTATTTCAATGCTTCAAAACTTGTGCCATTTATAGTTATTAACCGGAGATGGTTACTTGATGAGTGGTTCCGGCTTCTTTATTTAATCCAAAATCAGATGTGCTTCCTGAGCTTATCCTTAAAGACCTTTTTGAATTTGTCCAGTTTTGGTGCAATCACGAAGGCGCAGTAGCCC
The DNA here is from genome assembly GCF_050587785.1 of Dyadobacter sp. BHUBP1. Classification (NCBI taxonomy): domain Bacteria; kingdom Pseudomonadati; phylum Bacteroidota; class Cytophagia; order Cytophagales; family Spirosomataceae; genus Dyadobacter; species Dyadobacter sp. BHUBP1. The sequence goes on along the minus strand of NZ_JBOBIH010000009.1, from coordinate 141,062 downwards.
TGCTCGGGATTGTTGGCGAAATAATTCTGATGGTAATCTTCCGCCGGGTAAAACTTCTGAAATTTGGTGATTTCGGTTACAATCGGGTTTGCATAAGCGCCTGATTTGTCCAGTTCAGCCTTAGCCGTTTCCGCAAGCTGCTTCTGCTCGTCGGTATGGTAAAAAATGACTGAACGGTATTGCGTACCGACATCATTTCCCTGGCGGTTCAGCGTGGTAGGGTCGTGGCTCCGGAAGAACGCTTCCAACAGGTCGGCGTAGCTGATCACCTTGGGATCGTAGGTCACTTCCACGCATTCCGCGTGACCGGTTGTACCCGTGCATACGGCTTTGTAGTTGGGATTGGGATCATGCCCGCCCGAGTAGCCCGAAACCACTTTTTTGACACCTTCGAGTGATTCCATCACGGCCTCGGTGCACCAGAAACATCCCGTACCAAATGTTGCGACTTGTGTGTTGGCGGTATCAACGTTGCTTTCGTCGAGTGCGGTTGAGGCTGTTTCTTTGTCCATTTTGCTCTTGTGTTTTTTGTCCGATTGCGCGCACGACACGAGGGCCGCGCAGCACAAAAATATAAACGTGAAAATCGGGATGGTGGTTCTCATCTTCAAATACGGGTTATCACTGTTTCGGTAACGATTGCGGGGTCAATAAAGTTTTATAACCGTAATCCTATAATATTTACGAAATTTGAAGGCCAAAAGATCAGGGAACAGTCAGATCCCGTTGGCACCAAATCTACGGTAGTTTATGACCTATCTTCATTTCAAAGCGCTCCACATCATATTCGTAGTGAGCTGGTTTGCAGGGCTTTTCTATATGCCAAGGCTGTTTGTGTACCACACCGAAGCCAACGACAAGCCCAGTCCCGAGCGGGAAATCCTCCTTGCGCAATTTACCAAAATGGAGAAATTGCTGTTCAATGCAATCATGACGCCCGCCTGCTGGCTGGCATTGCTATGCGGCACGGCGATGCTCTATATCACGCCCGCGTGGCTCGATCAGGGCTGGATGAAGCTGAAATTGCTGTTTGTACTCGGTCTGTTGGCCTACCATTCCATTACCCGTAAAATATTACTGGAACTCCGTGCCGGCAAGTTTCGGTACAGTTCGTTCCAATTGCGGCTTTTCAATGAGATAGCGACGATATTCCTGTTCTCCATCGTGTTTTTGGTGGTGTTAAAAAATACGGTCGACTGGCTGTGGGGCGTGCTTGGCTTGATTGCCTTTGCGATCGTGATCATGACCGCGGTACGGATTGTGAAGCGAATGAGAGAGAAAAGGGCGGGAGCTTAGCAGTTAATGTGAGTGGAGAAGGCCCTTCGGACAACACATCCGAAGGGCTTTTTACTTCATGAACCTCAACCGGAATTACTGATGTTTCGTTTTATAACTAAAATTTAGTTATAAGGAGTAAAAAATTTTACAATTTCCTGTACTCATAAAATACGCGACCGGCCGAAAGCTTTTCGTCGGCGGGGTAGTGCTGCCACGCTTCCATTGCACCATTGCCGTCGCCTTCGAGCTGCAAGGAAATGACCGACGTTCCTGATTGCTCATTGTTGCAGAAAAGCTGCACTTCGTTACCTGCGCTGTTGCTTTGCCACCTGCCGGTAAGTTTGTGGCTATTCCTAGCGTCCTGCATTTCGAAACAGCCGTCGGCCCGAAGTTCTAGTTTGGACAAGCACACTTTCACATCGCCGGAGCGTTCCGGGAAATCGCGGGGCGTTTTGCCGTCGTTGTCGTTGATCGTAATGCGGTTCATATTTTCCCACAAGCCGATCAGGTCCTTGTGAAGATATTCTGAAATGCTGTTTGCTTCGCTTGCCGGCCTTTCGCAAGAGAAAAGGAAGAGCATTAATGCTGCCGCTGGTAATGTCGCCAGGAAGCGCAGCCGGCTGATGGTCCTGGATGGAGTTTGATGTAACATGATGATCCGTGATTTGATTTGACCATAATATGAAAAGTAATGCAGGGTTGAGATTTGCGTAGAAGAGGCTAACCGTACGAGTAAATGCGTGTAGCGAAATCTCCCGGCCTGGCTTGCGGCCTGCGCATCGGCTGTAAACTCATGATTGGCGGTGATCGCCTGGCGCCAGAAACGCATCAGCGGATTGAACCAGCAGCAAGCGCTGAGGAAGCGAATGAGTAGCCAGTCGCCCGTGTGTAAGTGCCTGCAATGCACGAGTTCGTGCGCAATACATGTGCGTAGTGACTCGCTATTGCGCAGGTTTTGGTTGATAAAAATGTAATTAAAAAAAGAAGAGACGGGCATTTCATTCCCGACAAACATCAAACGTACCCTACCCAGTTTTCGGGAAGGATATTTCCTGATTAGCCAGGCGACTGAAAGAATGTCGGCCAATAATTTGTACAAATGCCAGGTGGCAATGCTGCCATAAATTATCCAAAGGAGGTATGAAAAGTCTGGCAGGTGCCATTGCGAAGCATGTTCCGCAATGACTTCGGGCAATGCATATTCGGGCATGAAACGCGAGGCTACGCCCGGAGATGCTTGCCACTGTTCAGGCAAAAGCGGTAGTTTCAACGTGGGCGTAACGATGCTGAATAGCATCGCGAAAAGAAGATAAAACCGGTTGGCTGTAAAGAAGGTAAGCTTCTGGAATGCGATCCTGTAAAGCAGGATCGCAACTGCGAGGCAGAGGTTTACTTCCAACAGATAAGTACCGGCCATAATGATCAGGATTTGGGATAATAGGAGTCTATCAATTGCTTCAAATCATCGATTTCGTCCGGTTTCAGGTTATTTTCCTCCATCATAAACGATACGATATTCTTTGGGGAACCCTGGAAATAATGCTTCATCAAATCGGAAAACGACCGCCGGGCATACTGCTTGCGGGTAATGGCGGGGAAGTACACATAAGTTTTCCCATAAGCTTTATGATCGATAAACCCCTTTTTTTCCAGCAACCGTACAATCGACGAAACGGTAGTATAAGGTGGCTTGGGCTCGGGTAATTTTTCAATAATGTCATGCACAACGCCTTCGCCAAGGTCCCAGAGAATGCGCATGATGTTTTCTTCTGAATGAGAGATCGGTTCCATGGTCCAAAGGTATAACTAAAATTTAGTTATCAAACTTATATTTCGTTAAAAATTAAGAGGAGCTGCTGCTGGCCTGATTTCATGCTATTTCTATGAGGAAGTGCCGGGGCTCGCGGACGAAACTTACCTGATCGTGCCGGTAGGACGGAGTATTCGGCTAAAAAACGTGTATTCGGAGCTTGAAGAGTTTGGTTATATATGAATCATGCTCCATGCATTTCTGAAATAGCATTCTACTTCTCAAATACCAATGTCTCAGCTTTCGCACCCAGCTCTTCCAATGCTTTCAGGATGGATTCCGTGAATGCATCGGGCCCGCAGACGTAAAAAGGCTGATCGAAATGGGTGATGTGTTTTTGCAGGAAAGCCTTGTCGATGCGGCCGTGGTAGTAGCCTTGCGCATTTTCATCCGAGATAAGGTTAAAAAAATGGTTACCCAGAATCTGTTCGAGTTCCTCTTTGAGGATAATGTCGGCCGTGGTGCGGTTGGAGAAGAAAAGCCGGTTTGCCCCGATCTGTCCTTTGGAATACAAATCCCTGAAAATGGCTAAAAATGGCGTGATACCGGCTCCGCCTGCGAGAAATACGCCTTCGCCTTTGTATTCGATGGCGCCCCAGGCGTCGCTGATTTCGAAATGGTCACCGGGCTGGACCTTTGTCAATGCATTGGTTACGCCATCATGGTCGGTGTAGGATTTGATCGTGAATTCGAGCGTATCCGCAGTGGGCAGCGATGTAAAAGTGAACGGCCGCTTTTCCGCCGTCCATGGCTCTTTCTGAATCGAGAGATCCGTTGCCTGGCCCGGTATGTAGGTGAAACCCGCCGGTTTCTCGACCGTATAGGCATTTACATTATGGGTAACAGGCTTTTTGGCGAGTAGTTTGACGGAATAATCGGCCATGGCGGTAGGTTTGGGGGACGTTGTGAATGCAAACTTTATGCAAAATACACACTCGCAGCGGCGCTGTCAAGGGCGGGTTTTGTCGAATTGCACGGTTTTCAGGCAGCGGCTGAATGTGGCCGGCGTAGTGCCGAGGTAAGTGGCGATATAGTGATCGGGAATGCGGCGGAACAGCGACGACGGTTGGGCAATGTAATGTGCAATGCGCTCTTCTACGGACAAGTATTTAAAGACCTTTACCTTATCTGTAAAATTGATAAGATGTTGTTCCAAAAGCCGGACAGCCAGCTTTCCCATATGCGAATCTTCTTCGACCAGTTTCCGGTACGAATCGTAGGAGATCGCATAAACCGTCGTGTCTTCCAGCGTTTCCAGCACCTCATTCGAAAGCTTTTGCAACAGGAAACTTTCCGCAATGCAAACAATATCGCCTTCCGAAACCAGCAGCGAAGTAATATCCTCGGACCCGCGCAGGTAATACGTACGCATAACCCCTTTTTCAATAAAATACAACGACGGACTCACCTGTCCCAAATCGACCAACACGCGCCCTTTCGGGATCATGAATCTTTTCAGGTTCTGCTGAAATTTCTCCCTGATTTCCTCCGAAACCATGAATTTGGAAGCTTCCAGCAAATGGTGCAATGGCTTTAATTCTTCGGAGAGTTGCATTTGTATAATTGAATTGATAAGGGGTGGGAAACTTGTCGAACGACAATGTAAAATCTTGTCGTGCGACAATTGAAAATGATGTCTTTTGACAAGATATAAAATAATAGCAGGGAAGTTAATTTGATGAGGACAAAAAACGACTCACAATGAGCTTCACATTACTTAAAATCTTCGTTTTATCCAGCCTCATCGGGTGCACAATCATGCGTGCGGAGGCGCAGGATAAGGGTAAAAGCGAACTAAATATCGGAGGTGGGATGATGGCTTCCGAAAACGCTTTTGCGGATGCTATTATACTTTTACTCAGTGCGTTGATCAACGATCCCGAAGACGTAACGATACCGGGCGCCGCGTGGTCGCTGACCTATAAGTACAATCTTTCAGAAAGGCTGGCAGTAGGCGGAGCTTCGATATACAATCCTTCGCCGGACCGGTGGATACCCGATTTTGCTATCAACGACCGCTGGAAACGACGTTCGCTAACCACTGCCGGCGAGGCAACTATATATTGGGCTAAACAGCGCGCATTTCAATTTTACGGTACGGCGGGTGTCGGTTTTTTTGTCAAACGCAAAACCTTTTACGAAGTACAGACTGAGACTGATTTTGGCTACACATTTCAGGCTACTCCCGTTGGATTGCGAATTGGCAATAAGGTGGGCATGTTTATGGAATTGGGTTATGGATATAAAGGAGTTTTTAATGGCGGGTTGAGCGTGCGGTTCTGAGAGTGGTCTATAAAAATGAAGCTGAGCGTTACCGGTAAATTATCAATTATGCCGATCGTTTTCCAGGGGGTACATTAGATTGGGATTTACTCTATCTTCGTAAATGTATTTGTCAGTTACAAATACTTACATTTGTGTTTTACGATTGATATGTGACGCTATGAAAATTATTCTACCATTCTTCGCGCTACTCATCCTGACCGGCCAAGTTTCATTTTCTCAAACGATGGACATTCCATGGCCGTCCGGCCCCGGTACGATGACTTCGGCGTCCATCATCGTACTTAGTAATGGGAATTTTGTCATTTCAAATAGGGAATATGATGAGGGAGGAAAAGCGAACATCGGGATTGTTTATCTTTTCAACGGTCAAACAAAGAAACTGATCAGCGCTTTGAAAGGGTCTAACGCCAATGATCAGGTCGGTGATCGGCTGTTCGCATTGCCCAATGGGAACTTCGTGGTTGTGAGTAGTTATTGGGACAATGGGGCCATTACTGATGTAGGTGCCGTGACGTGGGTCAATGGTGTTACAGGGCTAAATGGTGTGGTGAATCCGGCCAATTCACTGATCGGTAATGTAGCCTCGGATGTGGTAGGCACCAATGGGATTACCGTTTTGCCGAATGGCAACTACCTCGTAAAGAGCTATTCATTGAAGGCGCCGGGAAAGCTGGCGGTTGGTGCCGTTACCTGGTGTAATGGTAATACAGGACTGACCGGAAACGTGAGCACAGCCAATTCGCTGGTTGGTGCGAACCAAGGGGATGCGCTGGGATATCTGGACATATTGGTTTTATCGAACAGTAACTACGTCGTTCCGTGTCCAGGCTGGGACAGTCCTACCCATCAGGACGTTGGCGCGGTGATCTGGGGTAACGGATCAACGGGCGTCTCCGGCGTGGTAAGCGCAGCCAATGCATTGACTGGCTCCCATAGCGGGGACCGTATTGGCGACGGTTATGGGTTGACAGGACTTACCAATGGAAATTATATAGTGAGAAGTCCTGAATGGGATAACGGAAATATTCAAAACGCGGGTGCTGCCACTTTTTGTAATGGTTCAACCGGCCTCACGGGTGTTGTCAGTGCGGCCAATTCATTGGTAGGTACCGAGGCAGAGCATCGCGTCGGCAGCGGCGCTACCGCACTTTTGAATGGTAATTACGTCGTCAGCAGCCCTTCGTGGTCGAATGCCGCGACCGGTGCTTTTGGGGCTGTTACTTGGGGAAATGGTGTAACCGGCATCACAGGAGTAATCACAGAAACGAATTCACTTTACGGATCCCGGCGCGGCGACACTGGGGGCGCTATTGCATTGTCTAACGGCAATTATGTGGTTAACAGCCCCATATGGACGCGCGACAGCATCATATACGGTGCGGGAGCGATTACCTGGGCTGATGGAACCACTGGTATTACAGGCCGGATTTCGGCGTCTAATTCGCTGATAGGAAGAGACTCGCTCGACAATATCGGTTTGCGGGGCGTTTTTCCGCTTAGCAATGGCCATTATGTGGTGGCGAGTCCGTTTTGGAGCAACAACGGTAAGCGATATGTGGGTGCGGTGACTTGGTGCGACGGTTTCACTGGCCGGATCGGAGATGTGACGGACATGAATTCATTTGTCGGAACAAAGGAATCAGAGCAGGTTGGAAATGTCAAGGTAACGCCCCTTGCCAACGGCAACTACGTCATCCAAAGTTCATTTACGGAAATTAACGGAATAGATCGTGCCGGGGCCGTCACTTGGGCCGACGGGTCGAAGGAGTTTGTAGATACATTGAGCGCAACCAACTCGTTGTTTGGCAGCCATGCGGTAGATCTGATCGGACGGACAGTCAGACCGCTCGCCAATGGGAATTATTTGATTTTGAGTGATATTTGGGACAATGGAAATACAATGGACGCAGGCGCCGTGACCTGGGCCAGCGGAACAAGCGTGATCACGGGAGAAGTCAATAGCGCTAATTCTCTGGTTGGAACAAAGGATGGTGGTAAGCTGGGACAATATGGAATGGTCGAGACGTTGCCTGGGGGTGACTATTTCGTGAAAACTACCTGGAACAATGTGGGGGCCATTACCTGGGGGAACGGCGCGACAGGTACAACCGGGGAGGTAAATGACTGCAACAGCTATATCGGGGCAGGTAATGGCGTATACAATCCCACACATGGGTACCTTGTTACAGTAAATTCGGCAGAAAACGTCGTGAGGCTCGTTTATCGCACGGGCGGCCCACTTTTGGCAAGGTCGCAGGACGCAGCCTCTGCCGACATCAACGTGGCACAAACAACATCCTTCATGGGAGGAGCAGGCTGCCGGATTATCGCCACTGTGAGTTCGCAGGGAGCCAACCCTGTTACCGGAAACGTAAATGTCAAAGCCTGGCTCGAAAACGGTGTTCCCTCTTTCCACTACGACCCATTTGTGGCCAGGCATTATGAGATTACCCCTGCACTGAATGCCGCTAATGCAACCGGGCGTGTCACATTATACTTCTCCCAAGGCGAATTTATTGCCTTCAATGCCGCACCCGGCAGCACGCTCGATCTGCCCGCGGATGCAGGAGATGCCATGGGAAAAGCTAACCTCCGCATCGGCAAATATTCCGGTACGAGCAACGATGGCAGCGGCCTGCCGGGCAGCTATCCATCCATTGCGTCTGCGATCATCGACCCAGATGACAATGACATTGTCTGGAACGATACGTTCAAACGCTGGGAAGTGACTTTTGATACCGAGGGTTTCAGCGGCTTTGTTATTCAGACGAGCCTGGTTCCTTTGCCAGTCCGCCTGGTTTCATTCAATGCAAAACCGGAAGGAAAAACCGTCAAACTCGATTGGGAAATCGCTGATGCCGTCAATTTCAGCCATTTCGAAGTCGAGCGTGCCTCCGACGCGAAGCAGTTTGAACACATTGGAAAAATCAATTTTGAAGAAGGCACTGAAAATTACGCCATGACAGACGCCCAACCGCGCACCAATGCCGGCGGGGAACTTTATTACCGCTTAAAAATGCTCGACCGGGACGATAGCTACGCGTACAGCAAGATTGTGAGCGTTGAGCTGGACGGCAGCAACGTCGCTTACGTATATCCCAACCCGGTTGCAGATCGTTTCAAAATCTCGCTGCCCGGCTATGACGGCAAAACCGGTACATTGGCGCTTGTCGATGCCTCGGGCAAAGTGGTGCTTAGGACTGCATTCACTGTCAAAAAGGGTGAGGTGGAATTTGATTTAAAGCAATCGAGGCTGGCAGAAGGCATTTACACCATTCAATTGCAAATGGGCGGAGAAAAGCGGCAATTCAAATTAGTTCGCGCCCGCTAAGCGCTGAAACCCTGCCGGAGCCACATTCTAATCAACTCCGGCGGGCCAAAAACTGCGAAACCAGCACTCCATCGATCCGCAGACCTTCGATATTACACCCGGAAAGCTCGACCCCACGCAGGTCGCAATGCACAAATTTGCTTTTATGCAGGTCACAATCCTCAAAAAGTAACGGCCGTTGTTCCGCATTCGGGTCGTACATCGGATGGTCCGATGGGCACATGCCAATGTTCCGAAACACCGCCCCGCCCAACTGCGCGCCCTCAATTTTGAGATCGCTCAGATTAGCATCTGTGATCGATATATTACTCATATTCACGTCATTGAGCGCCGAACCGGACAGCATTACGCGGTTTGCAGTGATGACCGCGCATTCACTATCAAGCGTGATTTGTTTGATGGTTTCCATGGGGTATTTCTTTTTAAGATGAAAGCGGATCACTAAGTCTGCACCGGGGGAAGGCACGGTTGCCAATGTAAAAATAGTTAAGCGACAACAGCGCCGAAAGGGTTATTAGCGACGGATTTGATGTGCAATCAGGACAACGTTTCCTGCGGATCACTTGGTAGACGAGGCCTGATCAACACCAGCATGAAAAGCGTTATTCCAAATACAAACCCGCCAAGCGTCCAGGCCAGTTTGTGGCCGTTTCGCATTTCAGCCGGCTCTTTTTTCGGTTCAAGAATGATGAAATCGTTATTGACGGGCTTCCGTAATGCATTTTGAACAGCTATACGAAAGTTCGACCGATCATACGATGCCGGCTTATTTTCGAAATGGTCGACTGTGTAAAAGTCATATTGATGCATTTTGGTTGTGCATTCATTGAAAAACGTCCTGAAACGCTGTTCTTTCTCTCTCTGACTAAGCAAATTGCTGATTTGCTTATGAAAAGCAACACCATACCAACAGCGCGGCGTCATGGTTAGGGCCTGTTTTTTATGCGTCAGGATCGGATTTACAAAATAAATATCCATATGCAGATCCTGCTTGAACCGCCCAAGTGCTCTAAATGAATAATGTACGCCCCCAATAAATTTATGCACTGCGAACTCCTTCACCCGGTAATATCTAACCCGGTCATGTTTATGGATTTCTTTCACATTTTTGACCTCCAACAACTCACCGGTAGCAGTTGTGAGCAGAAACTGTGAAGGAATGAGCATGGCCGCCATCGAAACCCAGGCAACGCATTGCATTTGCCAGCTCCCTTTATCTTTTCCCGCTTTATATTCGAGTCTGTCGAATCGTGGTTTCAGCCAGATCAAAATGGGAATCCACGGGGCAATAACCGGTATCCAAAATTGCCAGATGTCCTCATCCAGCTCCATAATCGGGAATTTGCCCAGGAACAGCCACCACCTCAGAAACACAAGAAGCAGTAAAGTAGCCCAGGCGACAATGATAAATGGAATAAGAATGCGTTTGAGTTTTGTAAGGTAGTTTGGGTTGATGTGCATTATTTGAAATACTTGTTAAAGTCGTTGATCTGATCGATCTTCTTGGCGGCAAACTTCCGCCTACTCTCATCGGAGCTGTATTTCAGAGGAATCTTGACCCTTTTTCTTACCAGGTCGTTCTCTTCCTCACTGTACACGTAGAATTCAATGTACCATTCTTTGGTGAGGTCTCCGCCTCGATCGCGAAGTAAGGCTAGCTTATAGCCTTCGGCTTTGCTGTCCTTTTCCATGCCATATGTGTGTGACTTTTTTGTCCCGCTATTTGTCCCGAAAAGCAAAAACGCCGTTCCTGATAACAGAAACAGCGTTTTGTGCCGAAGGCGGGACTCGAACCCGCATGGGGCAACCCCCACACGCCCCTGAAACGTGCGTGTCTACCAGTTTCACCACTTCGGCTTGAAATCGGTGGGCAAAGATAGCAATCTTGTTTTGGACTTTACAAGCGTTTCGGGTTTCAGAATGTGAAAAAATCTGAAAAATTTAAATTTTTACGCCTTCGTACAATGCCGGAATGTGGATTTTACGGTATCCGGCCTTTTCCAGCCTCAATTTGAATGCAATTTGCGTCTCGTACTCGCCGTGGACGAGGAACACTTCCTTTACACGTTCGGGCTTTTGGCATGAGAGAAATTCGATCATTTCGTTGTAATCCCCGTGTCCGGAGAAAGAATCCATCGTTTCGACGCGGCATTTAACGTCGAAGCGCTCGCCGAAAATGTTCACCTGCTTGTCGCCACGCTTCAACGCGCCCGCGAGCGTGTTGGCAGATGCGTAGCCCACGAGTAAAATAGTCGAGTTTGGATCGCCAATGTTGTTTTTGATGTGATGCTTAATGCGCCCGGCTTCGGCCATTCCCGAGGCGGAAATGATGATGCAAGGCTCGTGCCGATCGTTCAACGCGATGGAATCCTCTACGTCGGATATGTAGTTGAGATATGGAAATGCAAATGCGTCGCCATCTTTTTCAATATAATCGAGAATTTCGGGGTTGAAGCACTCGTCGTGTTCCTTCATAATGGCCGTGGCGCGGATCGCTAGCGGGCTGTCGATATACACCGGGATTTGTGGAAGTTGTCCGGCGCTCGAAAGCTGATCGAGGGCATAAATAAGTTCCTGCGTGCGGTCGACGGCAAATGCCGGGATAATGAGCTTGCCGCGGCGGCGAATGCAGGTCTCCTGTACGATACGAAGCAAATGGGCGTGCATATCGATCTCCTTTTCGTGCAGCCGGTCGCCGTAAGTCGATTCGCAGATGATATAGTCAGCCTGCGGAAACTCTTCGGGCTTCCGAAGAATGCGGTCCTCGGGGCGGCCAATGTCGCCGGTAAACGTTACTTGTTTGAATGTCCCTCCATCAGGAATGCTCAAATGTACTGCGGCGCTGCCCAGCAAATGCGCGGCGTCGGTCAGGATTACCGATACTTCGTTGTTTTCTCCTAAAAAGAAAGTCTGTCCGTACCGTACAGTTTTGAAAAGCGATAATGCGTGTGCGGCATCTTCGGCGTTGTATAGTTCTTCGAGTAGGGGGCGGCCCTGCTTTTTACGGCGCTTATTGATGCGTTCAAGGTCTTTTTCCTGGATATGGGCACTGTCGAGCAGCATAATGCGGCAAAGGTCGGCGGTAGCGGCAGTACAGTAAATAGGCCCCTTGTAGCCCTTGCGCACGAGGCGCGGGAGCAGGCCCGAGTGGTCGATATGCGCGTGTGAAAGGATCACGTAATCGACGTCGGCGGGTTTGAAACCGAACTCCTGGTTGAACTCGTCGGTCTGGATGCCCTGGAAAAGGCCGCAGTCGAGCAATATTTTTGTTCCTTTTTCGGTGGTAATGAGGTGCTTGCTTCCGGTTACGGTGCGTGCGGCGCCAAAGAATTGGATAAGCATAAAGGTTGGGAATTTAGAACGTTGTTGAAAAAAGAGGGATCAGGCAAGAACGTAGATCGCGTCGAGATTACGCCCGATGCCGTCGTAGTCGAGGCCGTAGCCAACCACAAATTTATTTTCGATTTCAAAGCCGACATAGCGCATATCCACGGGCGTTTTCAATGCTTCCGGCTTGTGCAGCAAAGTAGCAATTTCAACGGATTTGGGCGACATTGCCTTCACTTTTGTGATCAGTTGCGACATGGTAAGGCCTGTGTCGACAATGTCTTCAATGATAATCACGTCCCGACCCGCAATGCTGGCGTCCATCCCGATGATCTCCCGTACTGACCCCGTTGAAGATGTTTGGGAATAGGAAGAAAGTCGTATGAAGTTGATCTCGCAAGCCAGTGAAATATTCTTGACCAGCTCGCTCGCGAACAGAAATGCGCCATTCAGGACGATGATGAATACGGGGCAGGAATCCGCATAATCGGAATTAATACCGGCGGCTAACTCGGCAATGCGTTTTTCGAGCGTTTCGCGCGAAATAAAGGGGACAAATGTTTTATCCAGAATGTTAATCATAATTTTGAAGTGCGAATCAAGTTCCAACGGACGACAAAACTCCGTTGGAATCCGGGCGCCGGAGTGTGTTAAATACTCTGAGGATCAATATTAACTCTTTTTTTAAAAACCGGGCTGCTGACAAACGCAAAATATAAATCCGGCGTTAATAGGACAGATTTACCCCTGCTATGAGAAGATCAGTTGTTAACATAATCATATTCTGCTGCTTAACTGTCATTACAAGCCACATTGCGACCGCGCAACTATATTCTTCGGCCGAGCTGGACAAGAAGTATGCGATGGTTCTCCAGAATCCCGGGGTACAGATCGAGTCGACCGAGGCGATCAATAAATTGTACAATTACCAGTTCTACGAAGCGGATGCGGAGTTCCGGTGGCTCAAATACCGGTATCCCAAACACCCTATGCCCCATTTTTTGATGGGTCTGGCCGAGTGGTGGAAAATTGTACCAAACACAGAAAACGAAGCGTACGACAAGACCTTTCTCGCGCAGATGGATTCAACCATTACGCTCGCAGAAGAGTTGTACGACGATCAGGAAAATAAAATTGAACCTGCATTCTTCCTCGCAGCGGCCTACGCATTCAAAGGTAGGCTCTATGCAGAGCGCGAAAGTTGGGCTAAAGCAGCGTTTGCGGGGAAAAAATCATTGAAATATTTCGAACAATGCAAGGGTAATGGTGACCTCTCGCCGGAATTGCTGTTCGGCGACGGCCTTTATAACTACTATGCCGAATGGGTGCCTAAGGAATACCCGATCCTGAAACCAATCCTGGCACTCTTCCCGAAAGGCAACAAGAAGCTGGGTGAGCAGCAGTTGGAGAAAGTGGGGAACAATGCATTTTACACCCGCGTCGAGGCCCGCTATTTCCTTTTGCAGATTTACAGCATGGAAAACGAGTACAGTAAGGCATACGAGATGGCCAAATACATGTGGCAGACGTTCCCAAACAATCCCTATTTCGAGCGGTATTTCTGCCGGACGGCATTTGTTACGGGCAAAATGGCGGAGGCGGAGCAGGCTGCGCAGAATATTATTGCAAAAATCAACCAGGGAATGCCAGGTTATGAGGGTGTAAGCGGCCGGAACGCTGCTTATGTACTGGCCTATTACAATATGAATTACCACCGTAATTATGACGCGGCCAGCGAGTATTACAAAAAGGCGATTGATTATTCTACCCAAACCAACTCCCTGAACGCAGGATACTATGTTTCCTCGCTGTTAGGTTTAGGTAAAATCGCCGAGTATAAAAAGGATTACGACGAAGCCCTGCGCTACTATAAGCTGGCCGATGATCGCGCCGATAAAAAGTCCAGCCAGGACAAGGAAGCAAAGGCGGCAATTGCGAATTTGAAGAAGATGAAGCGCGAACAGCGGAGACGGCGGTAATATTAACGACAAATATTACGGTGCGCTGCACCTTGCGTAGGCTTTGATTCGGCATTTCTACAATTCTTACGGTGCTCTGCACCTTGACGTTAAGGTGCAGAGCACCGTAAGAATTGTAGAAAATGAAAATGCGGCATATTTGCGAAAATTATTCCGACCGTTTCAATTTTGCATAGTGTTTGAAAAACAGGGGTATCGTTTCAATGCCCTTGTAATAATTGAACAATCCATAGCTCTCATTCGGCGAATGCAATGCGTCGATATCCAGCCCGAAGCCCATCAGAATGCTCTTACATCCCAATTCCCGCTCAAAGAGCGCGACAATAGGAATGCTGCCGCCGCCGCGGGTAGGGATGGGCTTCTTGCCAAATGACTCTTCCATGGCCAGTTCGGCCGCGCGGTATTCAACCGAGTCGGTCGGTGTTACGTAGGGCAGGCCGCCGTGGTGCGGTACCACTTTCACTTTTACAGAAGCAGGTGCGATGGATTCAAAATGCTTTGTAAAGATTTCGCAGATCTCGTCATCGTTCTGGTGAGGCACGAGGCGCATGGAGATCTTGGCGTGCGCTTTTGATGGCAGCACGGTTTTCGCGCCCTCACCGATATAGCCACCCCAGATGCCGTTTACGTCCAAAGTAGGGCGTACCGAGGTTCTTTCGATGGTTGTATAACCTCTTTCGCCGGCAACGTCGTCGATCCCGAGGTCTTTTTTGTATTCTTCCAAATCAAATGGCGCCGCGTTCAGCGCCGCGCGCTCTGACGCGCTCAGTTCCTGAACTTTGTCATAAAAGCCCGGAATGGTAATGTGCCCATGCTCGTCTTTCAGCGAGGCGATCATTTCGCAAAGGACGTTGATCGGATTTGCTACGCCACCGCCGTACACACCTGAATGCAGATCACGATTAGCACCTGTTACTTCTACCTCGACGTATGTCAGTCCCCGTAGACCGGTTTCGATCGATGGAACGTCGTTGGCGATGATACTGGTGTCGGAAATAAGGATCGTATCGCATTGCAGCATTTCCTTATGTTTTCGGACAAATGTTCCAAGATTCGACGATCCAATTTCCTCTTCCCCTTCAATCATCACCTTCACATTACACGCAAGCGTACCCGTAGCGAGCATGATTTCCATCGCCTTGATATGCATATAAAACTGGCCCTTGTCGTCGCAGGCACCGCGCGCGTAAATGCGGTCGTTCTTAATCACCGGCTCGAACGGAGGCGAGTTCCAGAGTTCGTAGGGGTCGGCCGGCTGTACGTCGTAATGGCCGTAAACGAGTACAGTTGGCAATGCAGGATCGATGATTTTTTCGCCGTAAACCACTGGATGTCCTTCGGTTTCGTAAATTTCAGCGCGGTCGGCGCCAGCTTCGGCAATGCGGTCGCGCACGTATTCCGCGGCTTTGAGCATGTCGGGCTTGAACTTCGAATCGGCGCTTACGGATGGAATGCGGAGCAAATCGAGTAGTTCGTTGAGAAACCGGTCGCGGTTCTTTTCAATATATTCTTGCATTGAATGGTTGTTTTTAGTCTTTACTGAATCGGCGGTCAAGTTAAAAAAATAACCCCTAAGGTGTGCCTCAGGGGTTGGGATTAACAAGGGTTAGATTAAGAATGTCAGCTACGCGCCTTCGATTTCGCGAAAATGTTCACGCGATTCTCGTTGCCTTTCAGCAGCCGGCCGATGTTTTTCTGGTGCGTAAAGACAACCAGAACGAACATGGTAAATCCAAAAACGACCAGCAAAGGCTCAGGATGTCCGAAAACGCCGGTCCAGGAAAGTACCGGAAACGCCAGTGTCGCGAGGATCGAGCTCAGCGATACGTACTGAGATGCTATTAGTGTCAGAATAAATATGGTAATACAAACGGAGGCCAGCTCGGGGTGAATGGCCAGTACCATTCCGAGGAGCGTGGCAATGCCCTTACCGCCTTTGAAATTCACGAAAATTGGGAAGATATGGCCGATAATCGCGATGATCCCGAAGATGATCTTGTACATCAGGAGCTCGGTTTCGCCGATTTCGTTCATATAGAAAAGCATGGAAGCGAGACAAGTGGCCGTCCAGCCTTTCAGTACGTCGATGAGCATTACAACTGTCCCCGCACGTTTGCCTAATACCCGGAACGTGTTGGTGGCACCCGCGTTACCGCTGCCGTGTTTCCTGACATCTATTCCAAAATACCCAATGCCATACCAGACTGAACTTGGGATGGAACCCAGCAAATAAGCAGCAACAATCGCAACTATTAATAAGGCAACACTCATTTTGTACTATTCAAAGATAAATTTAAATTACAAAAAGTTTTTCTCAAAAATACGATAGTTGGAGGATTTTACAAGCGAATGACGCGTAAAACTACCTTTCAGGGCACAATTTTTCAAAAATTAGCAGAAACTATTGTAAATGCCGCTAATTACATCAGAATCCTTCTGTCGGTTCGGCTTTTTTCTTCTTTTCTTCGGTTTGGGAGGCTGCCGGTTTCTTCTTCGCAGTTTTCACGAGCTTCGCTTTCTTCATCGCCGGCTGGTAGAAATCGTCGAATCGGTTAACAAACATATCCTTCTCTTCAGTTCCAATGCTTACGAGGGTCATGTCCTTGGATTTCACTGCCTTAGATTTTGCGACGATCTCGTCATTGAAATCGAGCATCGATGAAACGACACCTAGCTCGCCTGCTTTCAGGTCAAAATAATACCATACGTCCGGAGAAGCTTCGAGATAAAGACTAAACTCGTCACCTTCCACGCCGCGGCGGAGTTCCAGCACGCCGGTCATTTGCGCATTGATATTGTTGCGGCCGAAATGCGATACGCCGATAGGCCCCTGCGAGTAGTACGCATTATGCACAGGCGACCAGTGCAAGTTCACATTCGAAAGCACCATAGGCATATCGAGCAACGGCGAAGCTTCGAAAATCGGTTTGTAGCCACCGGCTGTGAGTTTCATATAAGCGTCGACGCCTTTCGGGCCGATCAGTGCGGACAGTTTGCGGTTCAGCTGGTCGGGATCGTCGTCTGCGGCCGTGCTATTGGACTCTGCCAGATTCGTTTCCACGATTTTGGCAGCAAGCGTTGGGGCAATCGGTGTCAATGCAGGGACATTGAAAAGCAACATCGTGTTGAAACGGAATTTCGAGCTATCCACCTGCACTTCGGCACTACCTACGGTTTGCAGCCAGTTGGCTTGCATGAGCTTGAATGGCCCTGCGAATGTAGCGAGGCCGGTTTTATCGTCGAAGCTCAGCGCATTACCCTCGTCGATGAGTCCATCGGCACCCGGCGGCGGGTTTACACGGAATGCTTTTTTATCCTCATCATAGCTCAGGTTACCTTGCGCCTGGTAGATATCCTCGTCCCCGTCCGAATCCTTGGGCGACAGGAAGCTCATGTACATACCCTTCGCTTCATTATAATGCAGCCCGACCGAAAGCGGGATCTCGTGCTCATTTTTGAGGTCTTTATTGATTTTAATAGAAACTGATTCGCCCGGAGAATCCTGGTACACGATCCATGAACTCTGGAAATCTTTCCGATACTTGATCACGGGCTTCACAAAGCCATCCAGTTTCAGCGACGGTTCGTAAGCGACGAGGTTAATTGCGCCCTTATACTGAATACGGGGCGAAAGGAATAAGTTTTCGGCTTCTTTAATATCAGCCCGTGCCGTGGTGTAGTATTTAACACCTGGGGTAGCTGCCTTATCTTTTGGCTTACGCTTGCCTTCCTCGCCGGCACCTACTTCCACGAGCTCGAAATTCTGCATTTTGATATTAAATGTGTCCTTTCTTGCCGTAATGTACTGATAAGTGGCCGAGCCTTCGAAGTGGTTGCGAGAGTCGATACGGATGTCGGCGTCGCGCAGGTGGTGCGAGACATTCAGCGTATCAATCTCAATGCGGGCCTTTTTCAACGGTACGATTTTGCCTTTGCTGTCCACGGCCACCATGCCGCGGTCCGGAATGATTTTCACGTCGGCAGTTTGAATGAAAGGTACGCCTCTGATGTTCAGAGTCACTTTTTCAATGTCATAAATTGCCTCCGAGCCATTAAAAGTCAGGCCCTCCTGATCGGGATCGGTGGAGGTGTAAGAGGAGGTTTCGCCCAAACCTTTCATGAGGATCGTCTTCTTGGTCATGTCCCACTTGGCGCTTCCGATGAGTGTCTGATAGGAAGCGGTCGGGATTTGCATACCGGAAGAATCATTGCCGAAACCCGACTCGTCGGTCACGAAGTTGGCAATACCGGTTTTGAAGTTGAAATCGATATTGACATTGTTACCGGTCAGCAGCTTTTTGGTGGACTTCATATCCGCGCTATTGATCGCAAATGCGGATTTATTAGCCAGAAATCCATCTTTATTGAATTTGATATCCGGCGAAGTGAGCTCGGAATCGGCTCGTTTCAGCTTACCATTTCCATATAAACCCGTCGAGCGGAGCAGCAAACTACCTTCCAGGTTGGTAGTCCCCTGGTGGAATGCGAAAGATTTGCCCGTGGTACTGATAAACATACTATCCGCATTGGGGTACCATTTCAAGGCATAATCTTTCAAAGCCACAGCGGGGAAGTAGCCTTTACCGATGGTGGCCTCCTTAATGCTCGCAACATCGCCGGTCGCCATGAGTGAATCGGAGGTAAGCAATACATTTTTGGCATTCATCGAGGCCGACAAGTATTTCAATATCGCTTTCGAATGCAAGCCGGTATTGTCCATTGTCAATGTATCCGTAAACTTCGCCAGTGCCTTGCCATCGTACAGTTTCATGTCAGTAACCGGCGGTTTGTAGTCAAAACCGAGCGAGTTATCGGGCATGCTTTTCAAAATGGTCTGAATAGGCGGGATAATGCCGTTGGAATTAAATGTACCTTCGAAAATGACGTCACGCTGGTCGAGGCCGTCCATATCGATCTTGGGAATCTTGAAAAAGACTTCCCGCGGATAAAGCACGGTCCCTCGTTCCGGCTGGTCGAAGTACACGATCATACCGTCGGGGACGACGAGCCTGGGTGATTTTTTAATGCCTTTCTGGATCCCCGACTTGTTTTTCGGGTCGCTGAGGTAGAACGTACCACCTTTTTCATACTTCACATGCCCACCGACTTCGCCTTTCTGCCCTTTGGCAAACTTGTCGCGCGGCGTAAAGGTGATCGAATCCGATGGCGCTACATTCACAAAAAACTGGTTGTAATCGAACTTGATATTCTGGCCGCGGAACTGGTAGTTGGATGCAACCATTTGCCCATTGAGCGTGAAATTGCGGTTTTTACCGATGATCACCTTTTTGTCGGAAGGGACGGCATATATTTTCAGCGAATCGCTGACGATGAACCTCGAAACACCCAGGACTGTGAGCATGGTATCGGGCAGGTAAATGGTCGCGTTGGCAACCTCGTCGTTGGCTGCAAACTGGCCGCTTACCTGGAAATTGTCATAATCGGCTTTGTCCAGGTTCGCCAGGACATACATCACGCCCTTTTTGCTCAAGGCGTATTCATCGGTTGCTTTATTGTAGATGAAATAGTCGTCGAGCGCGAGCCTCTGCAATGCATTGCGGATGATCGTCGGGTTCTGCTTGAATTTGGCGGCCAGTTCCTCCGGAAGGAAAGACGTCTTTTTAGTCGTCTGCGCGTAGTTCGCAGCCATAATCAGCGGCTGGAAGCCAAACTCCTTATTGATCTCTCTGAAACGCTCCTTTTTGAAATAATCGAAGGATTCGAGACGGACCGGTACCTCTGTTTTACCATTAATACGCAAAAATTCCACCTTATCGGTTGGGAAACGCCAGCGCATGGCCTGCGACCAGATGTTCATTTTGTGGTAAGAATCGCGGTAGGGAAGTGGGCCATAGTCGGTTTTGTCCATCCTGCCAAGGCTTACGAGTCCTTCATCGTCATTGTATTTAAATGTGACACCCTGGTGCGTCAGCGAATCCGCACCCAGCGGCATCGAAAACAATGCAAAATTGGCCGTGAAA
Organism: Dyadobacter sp. BHUBP1; assembly: GCF_050587785.1. Taxonomy (NCBI): domain Bacteria; kingdom Pseudomonadati; phylum Bacteroidota; class Cytophagia; order Cytophagales; family Spirosomataceae; genus Dyadobacter; species Dyadobacter sp. BHUBP1. The sequence continues at coordinate 121,070 of NZ_JBOBIH010000009.1, read as the reverse complement.
ACGGAGTCTCTGAGCGCAAAACGCTTACTGCGCGCCGTGAATGCATGTTTATCCTGGTATTTGACTTTAATGGTCGAGTACTTGTCGTTCAAGGCGGAGCTGTACCGGTCCAGGCCAATGAGCGAATAGCCGCCCTCGTAATCGATATTCTTGCGGACTTCTTTCAGTTTGGCATCGATATCATTCGAAACGAAGCGCGGATACTGTGCAGGCTGGCCTTTAATGCGCTTGACGCCGCGATATTCCACCGTTCCCTTTACCGGAGCCGCCAGGTAATTGTCCGAATGCAGGGTACTGTTCTCGGCAATCAGTTTAGGATGATTTATATTAAAAGAAAAGGCATCGAGGTCTGCGTAAATGCTCGAATCCCCCGCCGTTTGCCAGGTAAACTTGCCGTTTTTACCGACAAATACCCCATCGCGCAGCGAAACGCTTCCATTTGCAGGTCCGAAAACAACCGAATCGCCGCCGGCGACCATCGCAAAAGTGGCGTTTTCAAGATCCATCAGCGGCCCTGCTATAACCGGCAAAGGGACAGGTTTCGTAGGCGTGATCACGAAGTTGGAATCAACGGGCGTATCCCAGCCGTCGTTGGCGGCCTGGGTTTCTTTGGCTACGGTCGTGTCGGCTTTGGTGTCGAACCTGTATTTGAAATTCCCGCCCAGCAGATAGAGCGTATTATAGTTGCTGGTGTATAATTTGTTGCTTTCGGTAATCGGAAGGCTGGTTTGGAGTACTTTTTGGAAAGTCTTTGCGTCGTATTTTTCGCCGGCGTTGGCCGCTACATCCAGGAAGCCATCGAGCTTATCCGGCGATTTTTTGGCCAGCGCCTGGGTATTTCGAATGAGCAATGCCAGCAAAGGTCCTCCTTTTTGTCCTTTTGCTACCTGTGTTTTGACAATCCCGATGAATTTCGCCTGCTGCTGCGCATTGATCCCCGACATCCAGACGCTATCGAGCTGGGCCGTCGAGCGGATGAATTGCGGGTTCCGGCTGCCGTCCATAATCTTACGGAGCTGCGGCATAAACTGCGCGGGATCATCCGATAGTTTAATCCCTTGTGCAGTCGCGTTTTTTCCGATAAAAGTCAGCAGGTAAAGCAGTATAGCGAAACGAAATATCTTCATGGTTTGTAGCTGTTAGCTTTCAGCAATTAGCTAATGGACTATTTGATTTTTTCAAAAACAACGGTTGCCCATTGGTTGCGCGTATTGGATCTCAGCTTTTTCAAGCCGTTTTCCGCTGCACATTTTTCAATATCGGCCTGATCGGTTTCATAAAATCCGCTGGTGACAAGCCAGCCGCCGGGCTCCAGGTGCTTTACATAGGTCGGAATTTCCGCCAGCAGGATATTCCGGTTGATATTGGCCAGGACACCTCCGAAAATTTTCTCTTCCGGCACATCCTGGATCGTCCCCTGAAACACTTCCGATTCGGCAGCGAGCCCATTCATAGCGAAATTCTCGCGGGTGTTCTCCACAGCCCATTCGTCAATATCGAAGCCCAGCAAGTGCGAAGCGCCGAGTTTGTACGCCAAAATCGCCAGTATCCCTGTCCCGCAGCCTACATCCATGATCGAAAGACGCTCATGAGGCAGGCTAAGTTGCTCATTCATCACGAGCCACGTCGTTTCGTGGTGTCCTGTGCCGAACGACATTTTAGGTTGGATCAGCAAATCGTATTTAAAAGAGGGATCGGGCTCATGAAACGTCGCCCGCACGCGTACCTGGTTACCCACCTCGATCGGCTCGTAGCTTTTCTCCCATTCCTCGTTCCAGTTCCTCCTTTCTAACGATTTCCAGGTTGCGGCTATTGTCGTTAAATCCAGGTATTTGGCTGTCAAATCGTGGATTGCCTGCTCGTTAAAATCGGCCTCCTGAATGTAAGCGAGCAATCCTTCGTCGGTTTCGACAAACGATTCAAATCCTGCCTCACCCAGTTCTGCCATTAATATCTCCGAAAACTCGGGATCTACTTTCAAATCCAGTTCGATATAATTCATTGTAATTGATTATTGGTAAAAATTGTGGGGTGAAGGTGTTGAAAAATTTCAGGAATCAGGACGATTAATCCCGGTAATTTTAAATCCAATTTAAAATTACCGGGATTAATCGTATTTACGTGAGGTCAAAGCTGGGTTACCTATCTTTAAAATTCGTAAATTTGAGTAAACCTAAGGAACGAAATATGTACACCGCAGTGAAGGGAACTTACGAAAACGGCGTTCTGACCTTGGAAGAAACGCCGCCAACCGTCGAGAAATCGGAGGTGGTCGTGTTGTTTATGAATGAGGATAAGTCAAAGGCACCAGAAGTGAGAGCAAAGCGCGTCAGACTTGGGAGTTTGGCTCATAAGGGCTATCAAATTCCAGAGGATTTCAATGCGCCATTGGATGACTTAAAAGATTATAAATAATGCAGCGGTACTTGCTCGATACCCAGGTGCTTATATATGGGCGCTCACTTCTCCGCTGAAATTATCTCCCAATACTATTAATGTGCTATCGATCCATGCCATATTTGTTTCGCATGTGAGCCTTCTGGAAATCGCCATCAAACAAAAGATCGGCAAACTCCCCGACCTGCCGATTTCGATTAACGAGTTAGAGAAGGTGATTCTCGCAGATGGTTTTGGGTTAATACCAATATCTGCCGCGCACATCGATAATTACAATGTCATTCCGCTGCACGAAGAACACCGCGATCCGTTCGACCGGCTTATCCTGGCAACCGCATATTCAGAGAAAATGCCTATTATTTCCGCAGATGGAAATTTCAAGATTTACAGCGAAATCATTTCACTCATAGAGGCATGAAATGTAAAAAGCCCGATAGCATCACACTATCAGGCTTTTTACATGCTATTAGGGCTTCCGCCGCTTCGCGGCCAAATCATGCGCCGTGTCATAATACGACCGCAGATTCATCCAGTCAAAAACATCCGAAATATTTTCAACCCTGTTGCGCTGCATAATGCGGTCGCGGCGTTGCATTCTCACGAACTTGAAGAGGATATCGGCAAGTTGGTCTGCGGCTTGCGAGAAGGTCTGCGATTTGCGGTTAATGACGTAAATGCCCCGGTTTTCGTAGTCACGCATGATTTGCATGATGTAGTCGCCGAAACCTGACAGGTCGCTGGTGACCGTCGGAACGCCGCGGACGACGCATTCCAGCGGGGTGTAGCCCCAGGGCTCATAGTAACTCGGGAACACGCCCAAATGGCAGCCACGAACAAATTGCCCGTAATCGAGACCGAACAACGGGTTGGTCGAAGCGATGAAATCCGGGTGGTAAACGATTTTGACGCGGTCGCGCTCGTTGTTGACCAGGTTGGCGCGCTTACAGAAATCGGTAATGCCGTCTTCCTGTTTAAGGTCGTGCGTGACAAACGCGGGGAGCCTGTCAGTTTTCCAGCTCTGGATGGTCCTTCTTAAGCGCAGCCGCCAGTATTCGTCCACAAACTCGTTCAAATCAGGCATTTTGTGATCGGCACCCGAAGCGGTGGCGAGGAACAGCTTTTCCCCGACTTCCTTCTCAATGGCCGTACAGGTTTCCTGCAACTCATTCAACACAGCGCGCGATTGCAAAACGTCAGGATTGACCGACGTATAGGGCTGCTTGGTAACGATAAACATCACCACCGTCATGTCCATATTCGCCTGTACCATTTTCCAGTTCAGGCGCGCGAGGGCTTCCAGCGTGAGGTCGTAACCCTTGTTGGAATACTCATAACGGCCCGATGTGAAGAAATAGAGCGTCTTGTCCAGGTCGAAAGAGTAGCTGGGAAAGAAATGCCCCATCACAAATTCGTGGATGCGTTCCTTATGCTTCAAGTGCAGGTTCTGGAACTCATGCACGGCCTGGAAGCGCACTACGTTGAGGCCGTTTGGTGTGACAAGGTCGGGCATGCGGCCGAGGAACACTTCGCACTCGCGGGCGGTAACGTCGCTCACCGTGGTAAGCACGTGTGCATTCAACGCGGCCTGGCGTTCGATCGAGCATTGGGCGAGGATACCGTAGTTTTTTGCCTCCTGCTCCCAGTCGAAGAAAGGGAGTTTGTTGTAAAAACCCGATACATTCTGTGCCAGGTAACGGCCGAGCATGGTCGCGTGCGTTGTGAACGTCATGGCGATCTTGACATTCTCGCGTTTCAGCTCCGGGAGCCCGGTACTTGCCATCCATTCGTGGAATTGCACCGAGATTTCTTCGCGTTTGGCATTTTCTTCCGCGTATTCTTTCAGGAATATACGTACCAGTTCTCCAAAGCAAAGCGTCTGATTGACAAGGTGTTCTACGTTGATTGTCGGGATCCGGTTCTTTTCCCAGAGATTAAATTTGATCGCATCGAGCTGGTTCATAATGCTGTCGACATCGAACAGCACCACCCGTGGCTTTCCGGTTACGAGCCAGTAGCCATAATGCACCGCGAAACCCATGTCACGCATCCGCTTGACGACACGCCCTGCCGGGGAATCGTCAAGATCGTGAATCATTTCAAATTCGGAAGACGCTTTCTTTTCGAAATAAGGCCCAAGGAGAAAATAGTTCTCTTCCCATTTCTCAACCATGGCGGGCACCTTGGTCCTTATTACGGTATATATCCCTCCAACTTGATTACAAACCTCCCATGCAACTTCGAACAGGACGTTTTTCTTAGTGGTTTTGACAAATGGTTCCAATTAGGGTACAGTTTAAGCGTTACTAGGGTATTTAAAGGGATCCTGCGTCCGGTTATGTCACAAAAATCCTTGTTATTACACAATAAATATGCAGAAAAATAATTCAGAATTACAACACCTGAATGTTTGCGCACACAACGGCAAAGCCGGTTTAAAACATCATTCCAGTGTCAAAATATAACTAAGTCAAGAAAAGGCAACCAGCACCAATTTTCATATGCCGATCCAAATCAAACCGTTATTGCTCGAAATTAAGACGGTTGTCGGCTAACTTTGTTCCAAAATACGTTACTTTGGTTGGATTAACATTTTGCATTGGTCAGATAGTGAAAAAAATTAAAATTGTTGCGCTTTCCTTCGTTATTATCACGTTTTTGCTGGAAAGTTGCATGGCTCAGAGCGCGGAAACGGAGAGTAACCTGCCCCCGAAGAGAGAGTTTAGAGCGGTCTGGATTGCCACTGTCGACAATATTGATTGGCCAAGCAGCAAGACCCTTCTCCCCGAGGAGCAGCAGGAGGAGTTCTCTGAGCTGCTTGATTTTCACAAGCGGGTTGGGATGAATGCGGTGTTCGTGCAGGTGCGCGCCGCGGGGGATGCATTCTACGCCAAAAGTCCCGAACCGTGGTCGGAATGGCTTACGGGTGTGCAGGGACGCAAACCCGAACCCATGTGGGACCCGCTCGACTTCATGATTACCGAGGCGCATAAGCGGGGCCTCGAATTTCACGCCTGGCTGAACCTCAACCGCCTGGTGCATAAATCTTCCAAAAGCGTTTCAGCGGAGAATATCAGCCGGCTCCATCCGGAGTGGATTCTGACGTACGACGGTTATAAATTATTTGATTTCGGTATCCCGGAAGTGCGGAAGTTCATTACCGACATGACCGTCAACGTCGCCAGAAATTATGATGTCGACGGCATTCATTTCGACGATTATTTTTATCCGTATGCCGCTCCCGGACAGGTGATCCAGGACGACGCGACCTTCCGCAAATATTCCGACGGTTACACCAACAAGGCCGATTGGCGCCGCCATAATGTGGATTTATTAGTAAAACAAATCCACGATGCACTCGAAGCATTGAATCCGAGACTTAAATTCGGGATCAGTCCGTTCGGTGTGTGGCGTAATAAGGACCGTGACGCCGAAGGCTCCAAAACATTCGGAGCGCTGGCGTCTTATGACGATTTGTTCGCCGACAGCCGCCGCTGGGTAAAAGAGGGTTGGATCGACTACATTGCTCCGCAAGTCTATTTCTCTTCCGGGTTCAACAGGGTACCTTATAAAAACCTGGTGGATTGGTGGACCGAGAACTGTTTCGAAAGGCATTTATATATTGGTATGGGCGCCTACCGCGTCGGGTATAAGGACAGAGACTCGCATTGGTCAAATCCTGCCGAAATACCTAACCAGGTCCGTTACTTCCGCGATAGCGAGGCAGATGGGTCGATTTTTTTCAGTTCGAGATCGTTACGGGCCAACAGTCTCGGTTTTGTGGACTCATTGAAACGGGACCTTTTCAAATACCCTGCATTGATTCCTACCATGCCGTGGAAGGATAAAATTCCGCCATTATCCCCGAAAAGCCTGAAAGCCACATTGCTTTCCCGTGGCATTGAACTTACGTGGGAGCAACCCGATGAAGCTGCGGACGGCGATAAGGCTTGGTATTATGTCATTTATCGCTTCCCACCCGATGAAAAGGCTACTGCCCACGACCCACGCCGGATTCTCGGTATGTGCTATACAGGGGAGAAATTTGTGGATATGACCGCGGAATCGGGCAAAAGATACGTTTATTATGTTACGGCGGTGGATCGTCTGCACAACGAAGGCCGGCCCATCGGTCCGTTGCGGGTGGAAGTACACGATCAGAAGCTAGTCAGGTTTTAGGTATGAGCAACTCTATCCAATACGAATATAAACCCGGGCATTTCATTGCTTCGGCGCCTACCAAATACAACTCCGAAAATCTTCGTACAGAGGAGATGGTGCTCAATATGGGGCCGCAGCACCCGTCGACGCACGGCGTATTGCGGCTCGAAGTCGTGACCGATGGTGAGGTGGTGATTGATGTGGTGCCGCATTTGGGTTACCTGCACCGGTGTTTTGAAAAGCACGCCGAGTCATTGCCATTTAACCAGATCATTCCATATGTAGACCGCATGGATTACGTGGCCGCGATGAACTCGGAGCATGCTTATGTGATGGGTGTGGAGCGAATGCTGGGCATTGAAAACGACATTCCCAAACGCATTGAATACATCCGTGTTGTCGTGGCCGAGCTGAACCGCCTGGCCTCGCACTTCGTCGCGCTGGGGACGTACGCGATGGACATAGGCGCGTATACGCCCTTCCTGTGGATGATGCGCGACCGCGAACAGATCCTGCGCCTCCTCGAATGGACGTGCGGTGCGCGGATGTTGTACAATTATATATGGATAGGTGGGCTATTTTATGACTTGCCAGTCGGCTTTGAGGAGCGTTGTTCGGAGTTTGTCAAATATTTGAAGCCCAAGCTGACCGAATTGCAGCAGCTCGTAGTGGATAACAAGATATTTATTCAAAGAACTGCCAATGTGGGCGTGCTGCCGCTGGACGTGGCCATCAATTATGGTTGCACCGGTCCAATGCTGCGCGGTTCGGGTTTGAGATATGATTTGAGAAAAGTCGATGGCTACTCCGTGTATCCTGAGCTGGATTTTGAAATACCCATTGGTGAAGGCAAACTAGGTAAAACAGGCGATTGCTGGGACCGTACCTGGGTGCGCGTGGTGGAATGCTGGGAATCGGTCAAAATCATTGAACAGAGTTTGGTACAATTACAGGGAGACCATAAAAGGACCCGCGATTTTGATCCGCAAGCCATCGTTCCTAAGAAAATACGACCGAAGGCGATGGATTTCTATGTTCGTGCGGAGAATCCGAAAGGAGAACTGGGTTTTTATTTCCGTACCGACGGCCGCTCAGACATTCCCGTTCGCTGCAAGGCGCGGGCTTGTTCTTTCAATAACCTTTCGGTAATTGGTGAAATATCAAAAGGGGCATTGCTGGCTGACCTTGTCGCTGTGATTGGGTCTATTGATGTGGTAATGGGCGAGGTCGACAGGTAGATTTTTAGATTTGTATATAAATGAAAAGAGCCGCATGACCGCGGCTCTTTTCATTTACGATAACTCTTAAAATTACGCTTCTGCGGCAACGCCAACTAAATCGTGTTTCGCCAGGAACTCAGCGATCTGAACCGCATTGGTGGCAGCTCCTTTGCGCAGGTTATCCGCTACGATCCAGAGGTTCAGTGTTTTAGGCTGAGATTCATCGCGACGGATGCGGCCTACGAAAGTTTCGTCTTTGCCGTGCGCCGTCAATGGCATTGGGTACAATGCATTTTTCGGATCGTCCTGTACGATTACGCCTTCGGTTTCGCTCAGGATCTGGCGTACTTCATCGAGGTCGTATTCGTTTTCAAATTCGATGTTAACCGCCTCAGAGTGACCACCGATCGTAGGGATACGAACCGTTGTAGCGGTTACCGCGATGCTGTCGTCGCCCATGATCTTTTTCGTCTCGTTGGTCATTTTCATTTCCTCTTTGGTATAACCATTGTCGAGGAACACGTCGATGTGCGGCAATACGTTCAGGTCGATCTGGTGCGGGTATACTTTACCTTTGCTGTGGTCGCCGGCGCGTTCCGAGAACAGTTGATCTACGGCTGCTTTACCGGTTCCGGTTACCGATTGGTAAGTGGAAACAACCACACGCTTGATTTTATATTTTTTGTGCAACGGGTTCAGCACCACGACCATTTGAATGGTCGAGCAGTTCGGGTTGGCAATAATTTTGTCTTCTTTCGTCAATTCGCCTGCATTGATTTCCGGAACCACCAGTTTTTTGGTAGGGTCCATACGCCAGGCCGAAGAGTTATCTACAACGGTGATACCTGCTTCTGCGAATTTCGGTGCAAGGGCGAGGGAAGTGCCACCGCCAGCCGAGAAGATCGCGATCTCCGGTTTGGCAGCAATCGCATCCTCGAAGCCGATCACCTTTATCTGTTTACCCTTGAATGTAACTTCCTTGCCAACAGACCTTTCAGATGCGACGGCCAATAGCTCCGTCACCGGGAAATTACGCTCTTCGAGCACTTTGAGGATTTCGCCGCCCACCAGACCGGTAGCGCCTACTACTGCGATTTTCATTCTTGCATTAAGATTAAAAATGGATAGAATATGATTTACTCTTGGCGACAGACATACAACGCCCTTGCGAAAAGTGCCGCAAATTTACGCAGTTTTTTAGAATGATACCGGAAAATCAACCATTAATGCATTAAAATTCAGGAAGGAACGGTTAAAGCCGACATTTCAGAGTTGTTTACTAGGCTTTTCGGCTTTAATAACTTCGCTTATCAATCACTGAAATCATACACACGCTGAGGTGTAATGCAGGCGTCGAGTGGAATGTCATATTGATCAATATCCTCTATTTCATCCACTTCTTCAAATAGCGAAAGGCCTGCTTTGATGCAGTCAAGGCGTGTTTGAGGCAGAAATCTGTCATAATAGCCGCCGCCGTAGCCGACGCGATAACCTTTGCGGTCAAACGCAAGGAGTGGAACGAGGACAATATCGATTTCGTCCGGCGAAATTTTCTCAGAAGTCAACGGATCAGGCTCGGGGATCCGCCATTGGTTCGTGACCAAATGTGTGAAGGGAGTTATCAGGAAATGCTCCATTTCCCGCGTTCCGGGGATGATATACGGCGCGACAATGCGTATTGTCGGAAACGATTTTCTTAACATATCGATAATGCCGAACGTATCCACTTCCCGCGCATTGAGCTGCGGCAGGAAAGTGTGCAGCACCCCAAACGTCTTGCTCCGAAGGTATTTTTCAAGATTCTGCCTGATGAGGGCATGTTTTTCGGTCAGCGAGCGCTCATCTGCTTCCTTTCTTTTTTGTAAAAACTCCTTGCGCAATGCGGCCTTTTTCATCGGGTAATGTCTTCTTTTTGGGGATGTAATCGGAGGAAATTTCGCCTTTTTATTCTATTGTTCGTACTTTCACGGTCTGATTTCAAAATCTTTAACTATTGTATAGAATTTAAGACATGAGCAAAATTAAAGTTGACAATCCCGTCGTAGAACTGGATGGCGATGAAATGACCCGCATCATCTGGAAATTTATCAAGGAAAAACTGATCCTCCCTTACATTGACGTAGATATCAAATACTACGACTTGGGTATCGAGTACCGCGACGAGACCAATGACCAGGTGACTATCGATGCAGCCAACGCTATCAAAGAGTACGGCGTGGGTATCAAATGTGCGACTATCACACCTGACGAAGCACGTGTTGAAGAATTCGGCCTGAAACAAATGTGGAAATCGCCCAACGGAACGATCCGTAACATCCTCGATGGTACTGTGTTCCGTGAGCCGATTGTAATGAGCAATGTGCCTCGCCTGGTTACTAACTGGACGGCGCCAATTATCGTAGGTCGTCACGCATTCGGCGACCAATACCGTGCTACCGACTTTGTTGTACCGGGAAAAGGTAAACTGACGATCAAATTCGAAGGTGAAGACGGACAAGTAATCGAGCACGAAGTGTACCAGTTTAAAGGTGCAGGTGTGGCGATGGGTATGTACAATATCGACGAGTCGATCCGCGGCTTTGCGCGTTCATGCTTCAACGTGGCTTTGGACAAAGGATGGCCTTTGTACCTGTCTACCAAAAACACGATCCTTAAAAAATACGACGGCCGCTTCAAGGACATCTTCCAGGAAGTGTACGAAAACGAATACAAAGGAAAAGTACATTACGAGCACCGTCTGATCGACGATATGGTAGCTTCCGCATTGAAATGGGAAGGTAACTTCGTATGGGCTTGTAAAAACTACGACGGTGACGTTCAGTCGGATACCGTTGCGCAAGGTTTCGGCTCACTGGGTCTGATGACTTCTACATTGGTTACGCCGGATGGCAAAACCATGGAGGCCGAGGCCGCACACGGAACTGTAACTCGCCACTACCGTGAGCACCAGAAAGGCAAGCCTACTTCCACTAACCCGATCGCTTCCATCTTCGCATGGACCCGTGGTTTGGCGTTCCGTGGTAAGCTGGACAACAACCAACCGCTGATAGACTTCTCAGAAGCGCTTGAAAAAGTGTGTATCGAGACCGTAGAAAGCGGAAAAATGACCAAAGATTTGGCGGTGGGTATCTACGGAAACGATGTGAAACACGGTGAGCACTACCTGTACACAGAGGAATTCCTGGAAGCCATCGACGCTAACCTGAAAGCTGCTTTGGCATAACAACCACATTTAGTGGTACAAAGCCATCGGTTTCGTGAGAAGCCGATGGCTTTTTTTGTGGCAGGTACTATTTTAATATATATTACTGGGAATGTACTTAATGAACCCGACCCAGTGATCAAGGCTTTTTACATCGTAACTGCGCTCATTGTGCTGACCGTGAATGGTTTGCAAGCCAGAAATTATGTAATTGCCGGGCAGATTGCCGCCCAGGACACGGTAACCATCGCAGATTCCGCGCAAAAAGTGATGCAAAAAGACCTGATCGACGTACTCAGGCAGTGGAAATCGAAGGACAAATCGGATTCGGTACGCGTTCCGAAGATACGTTCCGGCAAGCCGATCTTCTCCCTCGTGCCCGCGGGCGGGTATACGCTCTCGTCCGGACTCACGGGCTCGCTCAATGCGAACATCGCATTCTACACGAGCAACCCTAAAACGACGAACATTTCCAGCATTACCACCAATTTCATTTACACCGAATACAAGCAGATGACTATTCCCGTGCAGGCCAACATCTGGACACGGCATAATAACTATAATTTCGTCGTCGACTGGCGGTTTTTCAAATATCCGCAGGATACCTACGGCTTGGGTTCGGATTCAAAGCTTAGTGATGCTACGGGGTTGAAATACAAACATTTGCGATTGCATCAGACGATTTTGAAGAAAATAGGCAAGTCGTTTTTCGTCGGGCTGGGTTTTGCCTATGACAAAAGATGGCAAATCATGCAGACAGATAAGGAAGAAAAGATGAACCAGGACATTAAAGATTATGGACTGGGCCACAAATCGTCGTCAGTCGGGCCGCTGGTTACGGTTGCTTACGACAGCCGGACCAACTCGATTAACCCGCTGAAAGGCTTTTACAGCAATGTACAATTTCGCCCGAACATGGCTTCGCTCGGCAGCACCAACAATTGGCAATCCGTCGTGATCGACGTCCGCCGTTACTTCAACCTGCCACGCGGCAGCCAGAATACCCTGGCATTCTGGAATTACAACTGGCTCACTATCGGCAAGCCTCCCTACCTCGACCTCCCTGCGACCGGCTGGGATCCTACCACCAATATTGGCCGGGGCTACATCCAGGGTCGTTTCCGCAGTACCAATTTGCTCTATTTTGAATCCGAATACCGCTTTGCATTAACCAAAAACGGGCTTTTCGGCGGGGTGCTATTCGCTAATGCACAGAGTGTCTCCGACTGGCCATCGAAAAGCTTCCGAAAAATCGCCCCTGCGGGGGGCGTGGGCATCCGCATTAAGGTGAATAAGACTTCGGGTGCTAATATTGCGATTGATTATGGGTTTGGAATGGATGGGTCTAGGGGGTTGTTTGTGAATTTGGGGGAGGTGTTTTAACTTTATAGAAAACACACTATGCTCCCTGATGTACAGACTGATATTCACAGATCGGGCTTTGAAGAGTCTTAAATCTATCCCAAAGCGAGACGCTGAAAAGGTCATCGAACAACTGCAAGAACTCGCAAAATCTCCGAACTCAAACAGCAACGTCAAATGCCTTCAAAACCATCTGCGGGCGGTATATCGTTTAAGAATAGGTAACTACCGGGTTCTCTTCAATAAATATAAGGAGTTGGAAGTTTTAGAAGTGGTTGATGTAGGGCATAGAAGAGATATATACTTATGAACTTAAATGCACAAATTATAGAAGAGGATGGCAAACCTAAATTTGCTATGCTTCCTATTCACGAGTACGAGACATTGCTACGAGAGCTTTCCGGTTTTGACAGCCTTGAAGACTTTGCAGATTATATGAGAGCGGTTAGGATAACGGCGGAAACCAAAACTTGGCACAGTTTGGAAGAGGTAAAAGCACAATTGGGCATCGACTAATCCTCAATCCTCCCACCCTTCCTTCCGATTCGCATCCGCCATCCTGACAATCTTAGGCGAAAACTTCGCCAGCACGTGCACCAGCTCCGATTGCGCCGCTATCACATCATCAATATTTTTGTAAACCATCGGCGATTCGTCCAGATCTCCGCCAATGAGCTGAATACCATTATCTTGCAGAATTTTATTCATCTGGCTGCGTGTCGTGGTCGTGAATGCTTTCGTGCGCGACATCACACGCCCGGCGCCGTGTGAAGCGGAGTTAATGGAAGCTGCATTGGCTTTACCGCGGATAACGTAACCTGGCTGGCTCATCGAGCCGGGAATAATGCCGAGTTCGTCGCTACCGGCGGGTGTGGCGCCTTTACGGTGGACGATCACTTCGCGACCGTCTGCTAACTGCTCTTTCCAGGCAAAATTGTGGTGGTTTTCGATGATTTTTAATGGCTTCTCTCCCAACGATTTGGCCATTTTGTTGTGGATTTCGTGGTGGTTGGCGGAGGCATAGTCGCCAGCAAGGTTCATCGCGATCCAGTATTCCTGGCCTTCTTCAGTGTTTAAATCCAGCCAGGCTAAATGCGCGGCTTGCTTCGGAAGCACCGTTTTTTGCATGGCTAGTTTGGAATAATAGTTAGCAACGGTCCCGCCAAAACCGCGTGAGCCGGAATGCGAGAGTAATGAGAGGTATTCGCCTCTGGGTAAATTTAAAAGTGGGTCGTTTTCAAATACTTCTACAATGCCCCATTCAACAAAATGGTTGCCGGTTCCGGAAGTCCCTAGCTGCCGGTAAGCCTTGTCTTTCAACGAGCGGATTGTTTTGGTGGCATCCCACTCGGGCTGGTCCATGATACTTTCGTCGTATTTCCGTGCCGTTTCGCCGCCCATGCCGAATTTGGTGTTTTCGGTGAGTATCTTTTTCAGGAAATGCGGCTCGCGTTTGAGGTAATCGGTGGGAATATCGAAGACTGACATGCACATGCGGCAGGCAATGTCGACGCCCACGGCATAGGGGATTACCTTGTCGGCTTCCGTGGCGAGTACACCGCCGATGGGTAAACCGTAGCCCTGGTGTGCATCAGGCATTAATGCACCAGCGACCGATATGGGTAAGCTAACGGCCGTTTCCATTTGTGCCAATGCTCCCTCTTCGATGTGTTCTTTGCCAAAAACGGCATAATGCAGCTTGTCTTCGCGAAGGTTGAAGGTGTTCTTTTGCTGTGGTTCTTTTTCTTCCAAAGTGAGAACGGCCTCTTCATTATAGATGAGCTCCTTACCGTCGTCGGTCAGGGAAATTTCGGTGCCTGCCTTTCTAAGATCATAAACCGTTTTGGCCAGATTTGTGACCTTATTTTTGGAGTAAGCGTACTTTTTAGGGTCGTTCAGCATTTTAACCAGCATCAGCAATACCTTCTCTTTCGGGTATTTTGCGCGTTCGTGCAGGCCGTTCGCTACGCGCAGGAATGCGGAGTGCAGGCTTTCCGGCACGTTGGCCAGATAGGTGATTTCTTCAATGGTGATGGGTGTGTTCATAAACAAATATCGTTGAATAAGCGACTATTTCAAGTAGATCGGGTTTGCCGCCTGCTAATTGATGCGATGCCATTAAATCTTTCTTGACATAATACAATGCAACTGCTAAAAAACCCGTACCTTTGCGGGCAATTTGTTGATACAGTTCGCAGTACCTTCTTTAACTTAATTAAAACGTTGCAATGTCCGCAGTAGCAGAGCAAACTCAATTGGCCGACCGGATCAACGCCCTCGAAGAATCTTCGACGCTGGCGATGACCAAAATGGCCCGTGAACTGGCCGCCCAAGGCCACAAAGTGATCAGTCTGAGCGTTGGAGAGCCAGACTTCAAGACGCCCGCACACATTTGCGAGGCCGCTAAAAAGGCCATCGATGATGGTTTTCATGGTTACTCACCCGTAGCAGGTTACCCTGATCTGCGAAAGGCTATTGCTGATAAGTTAAAGCGCGACAATAATATAGATTGGAAACCCGAAAATATCGTGGTTTCGACCGGTGCCAAGCATTCACTCGCGAACGTGATCCAGGTTCTGGTTAATCCGGGCGACGAAGTGGTGATTTTCGCGCCTTACTGGGTGAGCTATTCCGAAATGGTAAAGCTCGCGGAAGGTAAATCGGTGATCATCGACGGTGCTTTTGAAAATGATTTCAAAGTAACCGCCGCGCAATTGGAAGCAGCGATCACACCGCGTACGAAAGTGGTGATGTACGCTTCGCCGAACAACCCGACAGGCGCTGTTTATTCAGAAAAAGAATTGAGAGAAATTGCGGCGGTGCTCGAAAAACACGAAGGTGTGTACGTGCTGGCCGACGAGATCTACGAATACATTAACTTCACCGAGGAAGGCCATTTCAGCATCGGATCTATCCCTGCATTGAAGGACCGCGTGATTACCGTGAATGGTGTTGCAAAAGGCTATGCGATGACAGGCTGGCGGATCGGTTTCATCGCAGCGGCAAAATGGATTGCCGACGGCGTTGAGAAGCTGCAAGGCCAGGTTACTTCGGGAACTAACTCTATCGCGCAGAAAGCGGCAACGGCCGCATTCAACGGCCCGAAAGAGCCTTCTATCGAGATGGCAAAGGCATACCACCGCCGTCGTGACCTCGTGGTAGGTTTGCTGAAAGAGATCCCGGGCTTCAAGGTGAATGTTCCGCAAGGTGCATTCTATGCATTCCCGGATGTGAGCTATTACTTCGGAAAATCGGATGGTGAAACGACCATTAATAACTCGGATGACTTCGCGAACTGGATTCTGAACAAATCTTATGTTTCGACCGTAGCAGGTTCAGGTTTCGGTGCACCAAATTGTATCCGTATCTCGACCGCCGCTGCTGATGAAGCATTGGAAGAAGCGGTAAAACGCATCAAAGACGCCGTTGCGACTTTGAAATAGTACAAATATGAAATCATAAAAGCCTCATAGGTGTTACCTGTGAGGCTTTTGTGTTGTTTTGCATCGCATTAGTGCACCGGTTTTTGAACAAATAAGCATAGGGCCTATGGCTTAAAGCTTACAGCCAACAATGAGCAAATATTATTTTTTAAAAGTAAAAGAGATAGAAAAAGAAACGGAGGAGGCTGCGACCATCCATTTCTGGCATCCGATCAACGAAGTCGTTCAGTACCGGCCGGGGCAGTTCCTGACTTTGTTGCTACCTTTTGAGGATAAAAAAATCAGAAGGTCGTACTCGATGTCGAGCTCGCCTTATACCGATGTATCGCTGGCGATAACCATTAAGCGGGTACCAGGCGGTTACGCCTCGAACCTGCTGCTCGATACGCTAAAAGAAGGTGACGTATTGGAAGCATTGGAGCCTATGGGCCATTTTTTCCCAAAACAGGCCGATGATCAGACGCGCCAGGTAGTATTTATCGGCGCCGGAAGCGGCATTACCCCGTTGTTTTCGATTTTGAAGTCCGTCCTGATGGTGGAACCGGAAAGCAAAGTTTTCCTGATCTATGGAAGCCGGCGAGAGGATAGCATTATTTTCAAAGACAAAATCGCGGCTTTGGAGGCTAAATATGGCGAACGCTTCACGGTTGTACACACATTGAGCCAGCCAAACGAAGGCTGGGAAGGTGAAACCGGGCGATTGAATAAAAGCCATGTGCTTAAAATCATCGAAAAGCTTCCTACGCTGAATAAAAAAGAAGCCGAATATTTCCTGTGCGGGCCTGAGGATATGATGGAAGAAGCGCATCGCGCGTTATCGATCCTGGCAGTGCCGGAGAGCAAGATTCGAAAGGAAAGCTTTGCGACAGCAACCTCGGCTAAGCCAGGTGAGGTGACGGTGGAACCAGAGATAGAAGACGACGATTCACCTAAAACGCGTGAAATCACGCTGTTTTACGAAGGAACTGAATATAAATTACCCATTAAGCCACACGAAACAGTGCTGGAAGCAGCACTGAATATGGATATCGACCTGCCGTATTCGTGCCAGGCGGGTATGTGTACCGCGTGTATGGGCCGGTGTACGTCCGGGAAGGTGCAAATGGATGAGGAGGATGCGCTGTCGGAAGCGGAGATTAAGGAAGGGTTTATCCTTACCTGCGTGACGCACCCGATGAGTGACGACGTGGTAATTGAAGTGGAATAACGATTCGATATATAAAATGAAACAGGCAGCGATCCAGTCGCTGCCTGTTTTGCTTAATCTTTAAGCGCCTTTTTCGGCGGAAGCGGAGGCTTCGGAGCTGGTACGGGTTTCGCAGGCACAGCAGGAACTACCTTGGCTGGTGCTGCAATTGGAGTAGGTGGGGGAGGAGGGGGCGTTCCTGCACGTCGTAGACGACTGCTGCGTGCAACGCGTGGTGCGCGCGGAGGCTCTTCCACGCCTCGCATTTTCATATACATCGCGTTTTCCTGCCCGATACTCATTCCGAGCTCGCTGATTTTGTAATTTACCTCCTCGATTTCCCTTTGGATTTTCCGTTCGGGTTCTTCGGCTTTCAGCACTTCTTTTGTTGTGTTGGAAATCTGGTTATTGAACTCTGAAATAGCTTGTTCCTGAGTTTTGATTTGTTGTTCAAAATCGGCAAGCTGCTTGTCTAACTCCGCATCGCTGAGCTTCGATTCCTTACCATCCTGATTGAAGATGACGGATCTTTTTTCCATCAAATCGGACCTCATTTCTTCCGCGCGGCGTTTTTTCCACTCAATTTTCTCAATTTCGCGTTGAAATCGCTCTATTTCAAAAAGGTATTTTTCCCGTTCGCGATGTAGTTCCTGCAATCTGGCATGGTAGGGTTTCAAATCGTCCTCCATTGCCCTGATCTTGTGACTAAGTTCCCATAGCTTGTCGCTGCCTGTTTGGCCGAAATCCATCTCAGGGGCTTCCATATCGATCTCCACATGGGCCAAATCTGCTTCGATACTTTCAAGAACGCCTTCATCCACAGTAACTTCCGCCATTTCGTCCATTTCATGTTCCTCGCGGATATCTGTTTTCACTGGCTTCCGTTTTTTCACGGTCATGTGTTTGGCGGCCTTTCTTTCTTTATCCTTTTCAACCTTTTGCGCCACTGCATAGGCTGAAATGCCGATCACTAGTCCGATAGCGAAAATCATTGCAGGAAGGCTTGAAAATGTGCGTACAGGTTTGGGATTTAAACCTAAAACACGCTGTACGCGGTGCAAAAGCAATGGTTTTTTGGAAGCAAATGCCATAGCAAGTCCAGGCGTAGCCTGCCATTCGGCCACTTTCACGAGGGCGTGGGCGAGAGACATTTTGTCGCCGCAAACGGCCAGCGCAATGTCGTCGCAGCAATGCTCCCGTTCGGCACGCACTTTTTCGGACAGCCACCATATAGCCGGGTGGAAGAAAAAGATCACTTCCACGAACGATTGCAGCATATTAATGAGGTAGTCGTTCCTGCGTATGTGCGCGAGCTCGTGTGCGAGGATCGCCTCGACCTGCGCGGTAGAAAAACCTGAAAGCAAACCAACCGGGATCAATACCACCGGGCTGAAAGTTCCTATCACCATCGGCGTGAGCACTTTGGCCGTTTCACGGAATTCCACGGCCTTGGAAATATTCATTTTGGCAATAATCACTCCGAAACGTGCCCGCCATTCTTTGTCCATGACGATTTTGGCATTAATGCGAAGCCTTTCCGTAAACACCCAGCCGCCGGCGAAACGCAGTAACAGAATGCCTGAGCCAATGAGCCAACAAATAACCAACTCGTGTAAATGGGCGGTAAGCCACATTTGTATTTTAAATGTAATGGGCAGGTCCCGGGAGACTTCCGCCCACGTGCGGGATGTGGATAATGCGGTGTAGCGCGCCAGGGCTTTTACATTGGAAACCGCGCTGGTGGTTTTAGAATAGTAGTAAATGAATGTTCCGACAGAAGCGATCACCTGTGCGAAAAGGAAGCCAACACCCGCCAGGTAATGCATGTTGGCTGATTTTTTTCTCAAAAAATAGAATGCGGCGACAGCAACCAGCATCAGCAGTGTTCCCTGCCAGATCGAATGAATGAGCGTCCAGCCAAATGCGGAAACGGCCGGACTGGGCAACAGATTTGAGAAGAATTTCATGGCTAACGGTTGTTTTCCAGGTTATTTAATAACGCGCGAATTTCATCCAGTTCTTCTTTGGAGGTAGTGTGATTTCCCAGCGCTTGCATCACCATCTGTGCAGCAGAACCCTGGAAGAGGGTTTCAACCATTTTACCTACCAAGTTTTGCTGCGTCTCCTCTTTGCCGAGAAGCGCGACGTAAATGTGCGACCGTCCTTGCTCCGTGCGGTAGAGCAGCCCTTTGTCATGCATGATTTGCATAAGCTTCAAGGTGGTGGTGTAGCCAACATCCTTGGTTTCGGAAAGGGCATCATGCACGGCACGGACGGTACTTGGACCTGCCTGCCAGAGGTAGTTCAGGATTTCCAGTTCGGAGTCGGTGGGCTTGATATACATGCTATTAGTTAATTACGATAATCTTCGTACCAAATGTCTACGAAAAAAATCGTACTTGCAAACCTTTATTACGATTTTTTTCGTAGTTAACGCTTGATGTTAACTAATATATTGTATTTGAGTAGATTATAAAACAAAAAAAGTCCGGCGGAGAGGCCGGACTTGATATAGCTAATGATTAGATCCTAAACGTAAGTGTTCAGCATTACCGGCATTACGAGCATCAATATGTCTTCGTTTTCTTCCTGATCCACCGGGATAATGAGTCCGGCGCGGTTAGGAGCGGAAAGTTCGAAGGTGATGGTTTTGCTCGAAAGGTTACCCAGTACTTCAATCAGGAATTTGGCATTGAAACCGATTTCCATATCGTCGCCATTGTACTCGCACATCAAGCGCTCGTTGGCTTCGTTCGAATAATCGAGGTCTTCTGCCGAGATTACCAGGTCGTTCAGTGACATTTTCATACGCACCTGGTGGGTAGTACGGTTGGAGTAAATGGAAATACGACGCAGCGAGCTGAGGATTTCCAGACGGTTAATGGTGAGCGTATTCGGGTTGTTGGTCGGGATCGCGTTTTCGTAATCCGGGAAACGCTCGTCGATCAACCGGCAGATCATGCGGATATTACCGAAGCTGAAAAATGCATTTGAAGAAGTGAATTCCGCTTTTACGGGAACATCGTCGGAAGGCAGACAGCTTTTCAGCAGGTTCAACGCTTTGCGCTGGATGATCATCGACGTATCAATGTCCGATTTAATGTCGGTACGGCGGTAACGCACGAGGCGGTGACCGTCGGTGGCTACGAAAGTTGCGCTTTCGGCCCCCATTTGCACGAAAACCCCCGTCATAGCAGGCCGGAGATCGTCGGTGCTGGTTGCGAACAGTGTGTTTGAAATAGCCGATCCCAACGCAGTTGAGGAGAAATCCACGGACTGGCCACGGTTCACAACCGGTGTTTTAGGAAAATCGATCGGGTTCTCGCCCGACAATTTATAACGGCCGTTATCGGAAATAATCTCGGTACCAAATGTTTCAGCATTCACCTGCAAGGTAATTGGTTGCTCGGGCAAGCCGCGGAGGGTATCGAGCAGCAACTTTGCGGGAATGGCAATAGCTCCTTTTTCGGATGATTCCACTTCAATTTCCGTAATCATTACGGTTTGAAGGTCGGATGCAGTCACGGTCAGTGAATTTCCTTCCAGTGTAAGAAGGAAATTTTCAAGGATTGGCACAATTGGGTTCGTTGAAACGACACCGTTTATAGCTGACAGCTGTTTGAGTAGAACTGATGACGAAACGACAAACTTCATAATTCGTGACGTAAGTGTTTAGTTGATAGATTTATATGCGGAAGATTCCGGAAAAACTTTGATGTAGGGAACAAAAGTATAAAAAATTACGGAAGCGCCAGCCGCG
The DNA here is from genome assembly GCF_050587785.1 of Dyadobacter sp. BHUBP1. Taxonomy (NCBI): domain Bacteria; kingdom Pseudomonadati; phylum Bacteroidota; class Cytophagia; order Cytophagales; family Spirosomataceae; genus Dyadobacter; species Dyadobacter sp. BHUBP1. The sequence continues at coordinate 100,342 of NZ_JBOBIH010000009.1, read as the reverse complement.
TTGTCACCCAAATTTTCTGATTCTAAGGTAATATCTCGCTACGCCGAAAAGGCCGATTAGCACCACAGGCAGCAGCAAATTAAGCGCCTGCCAGAACTTCCTGTTTTCCTGGATCTGAATTTTATCCAAAGCCCGGATGGCAATCTGTTTGCTCCGGGCATTGATCAAACCGTTGGCGTCGGTCACGTAATCGAGCGCATGCAGCACGAAATCCTTGTTGCCGTAGGTTTGCCTGGTTACCCGGTCGTAACCGAGCGGTAACGGTGCATTCCTTTTATAATCATAATCGTTGACAATCAGGTCACCGTCGGAGCAGATAATCACCTTTCCGGCATTTCCACTCGCCTTGAACTTCGCCGCCCGCGGATCACCGGGCAGAATGCGGTTTTGAAAAAGCGATGTGAATGATCCTTCGAGCAAAACGCCGGCAAGCTTAATACCCGAACGGTATTCCGACGGCTGCGGGTCCTTGCGCGCCTCGTTATAGCCTACGAGCGCGGGCGCATTCACAAGCTGCGTGTAAGGCGAGGTCATCAGCAAAGGCGTTTTAGCAATGCTATTCGCGCCTCCTACGGTATCGATCGAGCTCAGAAACCGGGTATAAACCGCATTAAGGTTACGGGTAACGGTATGTTTTCCGAAGTTATTTAGTAGCGGAAAGAAGCGCCAGGGCATTGGGCGGATTTCGGGATTGTCGCCTACATTACCCACATTCAGCAGGATTTGCGCGCAGTTCAAATCTTTTACGAGATTGGTATTCAGCCTGATACCCCATTTAAAAAATAGATCACCGAGGTTCAGGTCGAGTGGCTGGGCGTAATTGCCGTCGAGGCTCACGCTATCCACGCGAGCGCCGTCCACGAAAAACAGCGCTTTGCCGCCGCCTACCACGTATTGATCGAGCTTGTATTTTTCGTCCTCCGAAAATGCGCTGTCGGGTTTCATCACGATCAATGCATCCAGTCCTTCGTATGATTCCGGATTGTTCATATCTAGAAATACATCGTAACTCTGCTGGATTGTGGCAATAATATCGCTCAAACGGGCAGGAGAAATTTTCGTATGGCTAACGACAAACCCTACTTTTTTGCGCTGCGGGTTCGCGAGTACACGTATCGCGGATGCGAGTTCAAACTCCACGCCCTCGTAGGATTGGTTCAATTGTTCCTCCGGCGTACTCGCTTTATTCCCTTTTAACAGCTGCACTGGCACCGACAGCGTGTCCGCCTGCACGATTACACCAGGGAAAATGATTTTTTCGGTGCGTTTGCCATCCTCGTTTGCGAAAACATTGGTGGGGTTCAGCCCACGGTCGATCAGGCTCATGTATTGTTTCTGACGCTGCTCTTCGCTTGTGGCATCCGAAGGATCGGAATAATTGACAATCAGGTGGCCGTTGGCGTACGTTTTAAATTCCTCCAAGGTTTCCCGGGTAGCACTTTCGAGGCGTTCGAAGCCCGCAGGAAAGTCGCCATTAAGGTACACATTCACGATTACATCCTTTTCCAGGCTTCCGAGAAGCTGCTTGGTCGCATCGGAAATACTGTACCGCTTATCTTCCGTAAGGTCCCACCTGAAAAAGAAAGATGACGCAAGCCAGTTGATCCCGGCCAGGACAACCACGAGCAGTGCAAACCGGGTAATGGTGTTTTTCATTAGCACAAAGGCTGATTTATAAACGAAGAATGGACGATTCAGACGAACCGTCCATTCCTGCAAAAATATAAAAAACCGAAAATCAATCAGGTTTTATTGCCTTCGTGACGCCGGTTATTTCTTTTTATACTTACAAGTTGAATTGTCGGCCGCTACGTAATACGATTTGTAATTCGTCGCCCTCGGGTCCATACAGCCTTTCAGATTAAGCAATTCGATATTCCGGAAATCGATCGGGTGGCTTTCCGCCTGCAATGCAATATAGCCGCTGCCAAGTTTTGTCCCGTCCTTTTTAATCCATTCGGCCTCATTACTTACTTTCCCATCCTTAAAAGTATGGGTTTTGCCGACATAGCCGCCGCCAATGCGCGGATTGGTGTAAACCAGTACTGTATCGCCGCCAATCATGTGATAAATGATCGAATCGCCGAGTACAATTGCTTCCGCATCCACCCATTGATCGCCATTGTAGGTTTTGGAAGAGGAATTAATGCAATGCGCTTCGGCCAGCTTGCCGTCGATATCCACGATCGTACCGGGCGTGCAGAGATTACCCGTGTTGCGCTCGCCCGCATTGAGGCCACCGAGGTACTGCATTTCCAGCGAAATCGGGAAATCCTGATCGAGCCCGAGGCTGGCTGCGGATTGCGAATGCAACATAATGCCGCTGTTCCGCACATTCCACGACGCGCCGCCGGGTACCTGGTTGCCGGTGAAGCGGTATTGCAGTCTGATTTTATAATGTGAATAAGGCTTGTTGTAGTACATATGGCCGTATTCGGTCGTGAACTTATCATATTCCTTGTAGTTTACGCGGATCATGTTATCCTCGACCAGGAAGGTGTTTTTGTAGTTGTCATTCACCTTGTGCCCTGCAATCTTCACGTCCCAGCCCGTGAGGTCCCTGCCGTTGAAGAGGGATTGCCATTCTTCTTTGTCTTTGTTGCTTTTCTGGGCTTTGGTGGCAAATGAAATAGCGAATGTAAGTAGCAGGTAGCTTAGTTTTCGAATCATTGAGTAGCTTCGTTTATTTTGAATGCCACGAAGGCACGAATATTCACGAATGCTCTTCGTGTTTAATTCGTGTCTTCGTGGCATGAAATTAAAGTACAAGCCGCTTGTATTCTAACTTCCCGCGTCCAAAATTCACCAAAAGCCCTAACTTATTCCCTGAAACTTTCAAGTAATTCAAAGTCTGCGCAACATGTTCGTCAGTCAGGCAAGAAACACATTTGATTTCAAGAATAATTTTGTCAAATACGACGAAGTCGGCGAAGAACTTATGCGGCAATAGAATTCCTCGGAAAAACACAGGATACTCCTTTTCCCGCTCGTAAAATACGCACGCTTGCCGGAAAAGTATTTCCAGCGCATCCTTATACACAATTTCGAGAAAGCCGTGCCCCAGCTCTCTATGCACCTCAATGCATTTGCCAATAACAGCGTAAGACTCTTCTATGTAAATGATTTCCATCTTAAATAGGATTAGTAATCCCATTTAGACGTAAAAAAGTCGAAAAGGTAACACCTACCGCCTCCGCCGCTTTACCTTAGCTGAGCTTCCACCTTCAGTACCGCTACTGCCCCGCTTTACGCGCCCTGAACCTCGCGGCTCCCTCGGCTTCCTCTCCCGCGGCCGGCGATCGCCATCCCGATCGTAACTCGGGCGGCTGAATTCGCTCCGACGCCCCGGCTTGGTTCCTGCAAGGTACAAATCCATACTCCTGCGCGCGAGGTTAGTCTCCTTCACTTTCACTTTCACAGCATCGCCAAATGCATAAATCTTTTTGGTATGCTGGCCGATAATGCGGTAGTTATCCTTATCGAGTTCGTAATAATCGTCGCCCAGGTCGGTCATGCGAATGAGGCCTTCGGAAGCAGTTTCGGTGATTTCCACGAAAATGCCGAACTCGGTTACGCCCGTGATGATACCGTCGAATTCCTTCTCGGGATCCATCATGCTCATGAACTCGACTTGCTTGTACTTGATCGAAGCCCGTTCCGCCTCGGAAGCCAGTCGCTCGCGCTCTGATGAATGCTTCGACGCTATTTCATATGCTTCCTTATCCACATTGCCGCCGCCATCCAGGTAATGTTGTAGCAATCTGTGCGCAATCACGTCAGGATAGCGACGAATGGGTGACGTGAAGTGTGAATATCGCCTGAACGCCAGTCCAAAGTGGCCGATATCCTCGGTGCTGTACCGCGCTTTGGCCATCGTACGCACAGCCAGGGATTCGATCAGGTTTTGCTCGGGCTTCCCTTCCACTTTTGCCAGCATCGCATTCATCGACTTGGCAATTTTACCCTCTTCTTCTACTTCCAGTTTCAGACCCAGTTTGGCCACAAAATTGGCGAAGGTCTGTAAACGATCTGGATCTGGTGCCTCGTGGATTCGGTACACCATCGTGTTTTTATCCTCGCCTTTGGAAAGCGAGTAGACATATTCCGCCACGCGCTTGTTGGCGAGCAGCATGAATTCCTCAATCAGTTTGTTCGAATCATGGCGTTCTTTCGTATAAATGCCCAAGGGACGGCCTTCCGGATCAAGCCGGAAGCGTACTTCCGGTGTTTCGAAATTGATAGCTCCTTTTTTGAAGCGTTCTTTCCGGAAAATTTTCGCCAATTTGTTGAGCGTATCCAGTTCTTTCGGAAAATCACCTTCGCCGGTGTCGAGCACGGCCTGGGCTTCTTCATAGGTAAAACGGCGGTCGGAATGGATGACCGTTCTTCCAAACCATTCTTTTAGCAGCTTACCTTTTGAATTAATCTCAAAAATCGCAGAAAATGCCAGCCTGTCCTCATTTGGGCGCAGCGAGCAAAGGTTGTTGGACAATTTTTCGGGCAGCATCGGCACGGTTCTGTCTACCAGATAAACGGAGGTGGCGCGACGAAATGCCTCTTTTTCAAGCTCGGTACCAGGCAGAACGTAATGCGAAACGTCGGCAATATGCACGCCCACTTCTACTACATCTTCATCCAGGTATCTTACCGACAATGCGTCGTCAAAGTCCTTGGCGTCGACAGGGTCGATCGTGAACGTCAGCACATCGCGGATGTCACGTCGTTTGGCAATATCCTTTTTGGCAATCTTATCGGGAATTTTTTTGGCCTCGGCTTCCACGATTTCAGGGAAGTGGTAGGGCAGCCCAAACTCGGCCAGGATCGCGTGCATTTCCACGTCATTGTCGCCTGCTTTGCCAAGCACGGATACGATTTCACCCTCTGCCTGGCTCCTGCGCGTAGGCCATTCGGTAACTCTGACGATCACTTTGTCGCCGTGATGTGCCTCACCTACTTCGTCCGGTTCAAGGAATATAGGGTCGAAAAGCTTCTTGTTATCAGGCTGAACAACTGCGAAACGTGGGTTAATCTCAATAATACCTACTATCTCCGCATTCGAACGTTCCACGATTTCGGTAACACGTCCCTCAGTCCGGTTCCGACCGGAGTCATTGCGTGAACGGGAATTACGCGTATTCCTCGAAAGCGGCTGTATCTGCACGATGTCACCGTCCCAGGCACCATTCAGCAATTCCACATCCACATAAATATCGTCGTCGCGGCCGTCGATTATGACGAATGCGAAGCCCTTGTTGACGCGATCCACCCGGCCGGTCAGCCCGGCAGGTTTCGTTTTGAGCGGAACTGCCGTATAGGTGCCGTTTTTATGGTACATCAATCGGCCATCCTGTTCCAGCTCGTGCAGGATTTCATTGAACAGGAGCCGCACTTTTTTGTCGTGCACCCCGAAATGGTCGTGCACATCGAAGGGTCGGAATGCGTGCTCGGCATTCAGATCGAAGAATGCGGCAATATCGGCCTTCAAATTATCTATGTAAGAAACAATATGGTGAGGCGTTGTGGCCTCTCTTCTTTCGGGTTGCAGTTTCTTTTTACTCTTTTTATCTCTCATGTATTAAATATTATTCAACCCGCAGGATATTTCCCTCGGGTATTTGATCAAAGCAATGTAGCCGAAGATACAATTGTGCCAGCACTACTACGTCCTCTCTGCAATATCGCGAAATTTTAGCCAGATCATTTTCTTCGTAGTAAACCTTTGTTACCTGGTCGCCGCTCATTTCGTTTTTGCTTCCGGGAATGTCAAAAACGGCGGCGAGCAAATCGAGGGAGGTGTAGCTTTTGTAGTCACCGAATTTCCACAGATCCATCGTGTCCTGGTGGAGAAGTTCCCAGGGTTTTTTACCCGTAATCTGTAATGCTTTGGGGATTTCGATGCGGTGGATCAGCATCCGTCGGCAAATGAACGGGAAGTCGAATTCTTTGCCGTTGTGGGCGCAGAGAATCAGCTGGTCGGCGGGATATTTTTCAATCAGCGCCTTGAATTGCAGCAGCAACTGAACTTCGTCGTTTCCGGCGAAGCTACTCACCTTAAACGCAATCTGATCTTTTTCGTTCCAATAGTAAGCGCCGAAGGCAATGCAAATGATTTTCCCGAACTCGGCATAAATCGCGCCGCGGTCGTAAAAGCAATCAGCATTGCTGATGGTTTCGTCGCCTTTTTTGAGCGTCAGGGCCTTTTTGTCCCAAAGTTTCTGCATCCGCTCGGGGAGCTCTTCGTAGCTGGCGTGCGAGCAAACGGTTTCAATGTCGAGGAGCAGGAAATTTTTAGCGCGGCGTTTGAAATCTTCTGTCATAGTGCGTGGCGTTTGGTTGTCGGAGTGGTCAGGTGTTGTCAGGTATAGTCATTTGTAGTTTGATATGCAGGAGAGGAAGTAGTTCTATATTGATTTTCAATATTATAGAAAACGCCGAGAATGGCAAGGTGCTATACACCAAACCAGCACACTTATTACCCAGTAGTCCAGCTAACTTATCAAACTAACCTGGATCGGCAACCAATGACAACAATTGACAATACATGACTACCAATGACAATACCTGACCATCAATGAACATCAACCAATGCCGCCATACCGCGCACCGATCACTCGTGCAAAACCCCTTCTAGCCCAAGCGGATCGATCGTCATCATGTTTTCCTCGATGATGCTGTCCGGTACGAAGATAAACTTCTTATCAAATATCTGCTTGCCAATAAAATAGCTCACCCAAAATTCATTATTCAAATGAAAGACATCGGGCATGATGGGCTCGACTACCACGTGCCCGCCGGGCGCTATTTCAGGGAAAAAATGCCTTAATGTGGACGTCCGTTGATCGGTATTCGTCCCCGATTCACTGTTACTGTAACCCTTGGAAGTCACGAAGACGCTCGTTACCGGCTCGTCGTTGCGGTTAATCACAATCACGTTCCATTCTTCGGCATTCAACTCGTTGGTACTCCGCACAATCGCGACTTGTATACCCTTCACAGGGTGAAAAATAATATCCTTCTTCATTATGCTATTTGCAACTCCATGCTGAACAAATGTGCCAGATGGTTTCTTAATTTTACTGAAACTTCTTCCAAATCTATCTCCCTTTCCAACTCCGCCGCCAGCGACGTAACTGCCTTATCATCGATCCCGCACGGCACGATATTCCCGAAATACGATAAATCCGTGTTGACATTCAGCGCAAAACCGTGCATCGTCACCCAACGGCTGGCCTTCACACCTAATGCGCAGATCTTCCTTGGGTTTTTCTGTTCCTCAAAATCAATCCAAACACCCGTTAGTCCAGCAATGCGTCCCGCTTGGATACCGTATTCTGCTAATGTGAGAATAATCGCCTCTTCGAGCGTACGCATGTACACATGTATGTCCGTAAAGAAATTATCGAGGTCTAGGATTGGATAGCCCACGATTTGTCCCGGCCCGTGGTAGGTAATATCTCCGCCCCGGTTGATTTTGTAGTATTTCGCTTGTTTGGCAGCCAAATCATCTTCTGCCAGCAGCAAATGGTCAGCCTTACCGCTTTTGCCCAACGTATATACATGTGGGTGTTGGCAGAAAAGCAGGAAATTCGGTGTCAGTTGCTGGTTTTCCGCACCGAGCGAGCGATTTTGGGTCTTGATCGCCAGCGTCTCGGCAAAAATCTTTTCCTGGTAGTCCCAGGCCTCCTGGTAGTCGATCAGGCCGAGATTCCGGAATGCTACTTTTTTATTGATCAGGGTATTCATTTCAATGCTCAAAAAATTTCTGGGACGAGGGCGTTACCAATTTATAGATGTGACGTCTAAATGTTCAGGCCGGCAGCATCCGGTTTATGAAACATATTGTACACACATGTCCCGGTTTCACAACGCTAATTTATTAGCTAAATGTTCGTTAAATTTGTTAGTGCAACTAAATTCTGTGGTTATGAAGGTTTTACTAGATATTAAAGACGAAAAAGCGCAGTTTGTTTTAGGCTTGCTCAGACGGCTTCCGTATGTCAAAGTAAAGCCTTTTACGCCATTTCAGTTTGAAGTGATAGACAGCACGAGAACTGCATTGGAGGAATTGCAACTGATCAAAGAAGGCAAACTCGAAGCCCGGGACGCAGAAGAGTTGCTAAATGAGATACTTTGTAAAAACGACGCCGGAGTTTGATTCCAGACTTAAAAAGCGTCTAAAGAAATACCCTTCATTGTCCGGTGAATTCAGGGATCTGGTATTGCTCCTCGCCCAGAATCCTGGAAATGGAATTTCATTAGGGCAGAGTTGTTACAAGAAAAGGCTTTCTATCGCCTCCAAAGGGAAGGGGAAGTCAGGAGGCGCGCGTGTGATCTATTACGTCCATGTTTCAAAGACCACCATTTATTTACTTACAATCTTCGATAAAAGCGAACGCGAATCTTTGTCTCCGATAGAGTTGAAAGAGCTCCTATCTACTCTTGATCTCAGTTAAACATCTAAACACACACAATATGGCACAACACAACGACCTCGGCCGCTGGGGCGAAGCTACCGCGGCATCTTTCCTGCTCGAAAAGGGCTTCAAAATCATCGCAAAAAACTATCGCAGCTGGCAATCCGAAATCGACCTGATCGTGTCAAAAGATGATATGCTGATTTTCGTCGAGGTAAAAACACGCACCGGTACGGCATTCGGGATGCCCGAAGAATTCGTGAATGCGACCAAGGCAAAGCTCGTTATGCGTGCCGCCGAACAGTACATTTTTGATACCGATTGGGAAAATGATGTCCGGTTTGACATTGTTTCGATCCTCAGATTACCCGATGGCTCGACCGACATCCGGCATATCGAAGACGCATTCAGCCGGTAACGTTACCCACAGCATAAGTAGAAACCAAATCACAAACATTTTTGAAGATATTCTTTAAGTATTTCAAAATCTGACTGTAATGATAGATGATTTGGTGCTTAACCGGCGGGAAATGCTCAAAAGCAGTGCGCTGCTGTTGGCGTCGGCGGCATTTGATGAGAACAATGCACTTCAAACAGACCGTTCGGCGGCACCGAAATTCCAGATCGGCGCTTGCGACTGGTCGGTAGGACGGCAGCTGAGCCCGGAAGCGTTCGAACGGGCGAAGCAGATCGGTTTGCACGGCATTCAGGTGAGCTATAATACCGGAAAGGACGAAAAAGGCCTCTCGGCGCCGGAAACCTTGCAGGCGATCCACGACGCGTCTGCACGCACGGGTGTGAAGGTGTCGAGCCTGGCTATTGGCGAGTTGAACCGGGTACCTTACAAATCGCAGCCGAAAACAGAAGAGTGGGTATGGAACAGCGTAGGTGCAGCCAAAGCTTTGGGCGTGAAGGTGATTTTGCTTGCGTTCTTTTCGGAGGGCGACTTACGAAATGACGATGCCGGTAAAAAAGTAGTGATCGAACGCCTGAAAAAAGTAGCCCCCCACGCCGAAAAGCAGGGCATTACCCTGGGTATCGAATCGTGGTTGAGCGGACAGGAGCATTTGGATATTATCAATGCGGTAGGCTCGAAGGCGGTGAAAGTGTATTACGATTTCCGTAATTCGACCGACGCTGGCCATGATATTTTCAAGGAAATACCCATGCTCGGCAAGGACCTGATCTGTGAAATCCATATGAAAGAAAACGGCCAGCGTCTCGGCGAGGGTCCGCTCGACTGGCCTCGTGTTGCCAAAGCGGTAAAAGACATCGGTTACGAGGGTTGGATGCAGATCGAAGGTGCCACGCCGCAAGGCGCCGAAATTATCCCCTGTTACCAGCATAATCTCGATTACCTCAAAAGGTTATTTTTAAAATAGAATAGATGGAGGATGGAGAAAGGGATTCTTCTTCGAATTAGCTACCCTTTCTCCCTTTCCTCCTTTCTCCTCTTCTCCTTTTCCCCCTTTATTTCAACACTATGAACATTAGCAGCGCATTACCGCTAAATAGCAGCACTATTTTAGCAGGAAGCATTTTGCTCGCTTCCACTTTCAGCATTGTTCTGATTCCAAACGGGCAGGAACCACCGAAGCAGTCCGCTGCCCCTATGTCCGTTGGCGAAGATTCCTCGCGCCTGTATGTACCCGACGACCTCGAAGCCACATTATGGGCCGAAGCACCGATGTTCTACAATCCCACGAACATGGATATTGATGCCAGAGGCAGGGTATGGATCACGGAGGCGGTCAATTACAGGGATTTTAATACCAAACCCGCCGAGCGCCTCAGCCACAGGCAAAAAGGCGACCGGGTGATGATCCTGGAAGACAAGGACGGCGATGGTAAGGCGGAGTCTTTCAAAGTATATGTCGAAGATTCGTTGCTGACGGCGCCGCTCGGCATTGCGGTCATTGGAAATAAAACAATCGTCTCCTGCGCGCCTAACCTGCTCGTGTACACGGACACGAATGGCGACGATAAACCCGACAAGCGGGAGGTTTTCCTGACCGGTTTTGGCGGTTTCGATCATGACCATTCGTTGCATTCGCTGATCGTCGGGCCGGATGGGAAGTACTATTTCAATACAGGCAATGCAGGTCCGCATAACGTCACTGACAAAAGTGGCTGGACATTGCGAAGCGGCAGCCTCTACGTTGGAGGGACGCCCTACAACAAGAAAAATGAAGGCAATCAGAAGTCGGACGACGGCCGCATTTGGGTCGGTGGGCTTGCATTACGCATAAATCCGGATGGTACCGGCCTGAAAGTGCTCGGTCACAACTTCCGTAACAGCTACGAGGTCTGCCTGGACAGCTACGGCAATATGTGGCAGAACGATAACGACGACCAGGTAATCACCTGCCGGGTCTCTTTTTTACAAGAAAATGGAAATGCGGGCTACTTTTCGGCGGATGGCACTCGTTACTGGCAGGCCGATCGCCGTCCCGGTCAGGATATTTTCGCCACGCACTGGCACCAGGAAGATCCCGGCGTAATGCCGGCCGGAGACAATTCCGGCGCAGGTTCGCCCACAGGAATTGTGTTTTATGAAGGAGATGAATTGGGTAAAAATTACCGCGGCACATTGCTGAGCTGCGAGGCCGGGCGCAATGTGATATTTGCCTACCAGCCGAAGCCACAGGGTGCAGGTTTTGAGTTGAAGCGCCAGGATTTAATCAGCTCTTTTCCGAAAGTTTCGGAGCGGTATGAATGGTATGAAACCGACCAGGATTACCGCAAATGGTTCCGGCCGTCGGACGTGGCTGTCGGACCCGACGGGGCCATTTACGTAGCCGATTGGTATGATCCCGTCGTAGGCGGTCATGCTATGAAGGACAAAAAGGGTTACGGACGCATTTATCGCATTACGCCAAAAGGCAGGAAGCTCGCAACGCCAAAATTGGATTTTACTACTACTGCTGGTTTAATTAATGCATTGAAAAACCCTGCTATTAATGTCCGTGCATTGGGTTTTGAAGGGCTAAGGGCAAAAGGCGAGGTGGCGGTACCGGAGGTTAAACAGTTACTGACGGTTGAAAATCCATACCATCAGGCACGGGCCATTTGGCTTTTAGCGCAATTAGGCGAGCAGGGTAATGCGGAAGTGATCAAACTGCTCGACTCGCCGAATGCAATGCACCGGCTCGCGGCTTTTCGTGCATTGAAATCCACCGGAAAAGCAAACGCCTATTTCGAAAAAATGTCGAAAGATGCTGATCCGTCTGTTAGACGTGAAGTGGGGATAGCATTGCGGGACGTTCCTTATGACCAGGCAATGAGCAGTATTTCAAACCTCATTAAAAACTACGACGGCGAAGATCCCTGGATGCTGGAAGCGATCGGGACCGCGGCTGACGGGAAGGAGACCCAGGTGTACGCATACGTGCGTGAGGCATTCAAAGCCGATCCGCCGAACTGGAACCCGCAGCGCTCGGGCCTTGCGTGGCGCTTACACCCTATTTCCGCGGTGGAGGAATTAAAAGTACGTGCGGGCTCGCCCGAAGTTCCGGAATCGGAGCGGCGTAAGGCGCTGACCGCCATTGGTTTTATCAAAGACAAAAAAGCGGCAGAGGCGATGATCGCACTGTCCAAATCCACTTTGCCCGATGTAGCTTCGCAGGCATCTTACTGGATCAACTTCCGGAAGAGCAACGATTGGGCCGATCTGATGAACTGGGAAGAAGCCACCGTGCAGGTGATGACGCCTGCATATAAGCGCATGCTCGACCTGAAAAAGACCGTCGGCGATAAAACGCAACCGATGCTGCAGCGCATTGAAACCGCCCGCCAAATGGCGTCGGACATGAATGGCGGGAATATTCTCGTGGATATGCGTGTGCAGGGCCAGTTGCCCGACACGATTGCCAAATCGGTGAGCGAGATCATTTTCAAAAACCCCGACCAGAATGTGCGCGTAGTCGCAAGCCAGTTTTTTCCCAGAAACGGCAAAGTTTTGAAAACGGATTTCATATCCAGAATGAATGCGGATCCGGAGCACGGCGAAAAAATCTTCTTCACAACTTGTGCCGCCTGCCATAAACACGGCAAAACCGGTGCCGAAATCGGACCGGATTTGACCACCATCCACAAAAAATTCGATAAAGCGGGATTACTCGATGCCATTGTGAACCCCTCGGCGAGCATGGTTTTTGGTTATGAAAGCTACACCATCGTGACCAAAAAAGGCGATACCTATTTTGGCTTCCTCATGAGCGACGGCGCGAATGTGGTGTTAAAAGATGCGGCCGGCGAGCAGCACACGATCAAGGCGGATCAGATCAAAACAAGGGAGAAAATGCCGTCGTCGCTCATGCCGGAACCTACCGCATTGGGTCTCAATGAGCAGGATTTGGCTGATTTGACGGGGTATTTGTTGAAATTTAAATAAAAACAAACGTACGGGATTCAAACAAATCCTGCGGTGCACCTAGGGCACATGAAATACCGCATGTGCAACAAGTCTTTCGGCGCTCTGTGCCTTCGATGCTGAGCGCATACCGAAGACCAAAGGTGCAGAGCACCGAAAGACTTGTAGTAGAATTCAAGCGAGTTATGCCAGAAATGATCAATCGAATTGCTCCGCGTTATCAACCGGTTCCCGTTTTATTACAAGTTTTAATTACTGGATAATAAGAGCAAATAATATAACTTTGCCAGAATCCTGTTTCCTGATCTTTAACAAAAACAAGCTGTAATGGTGGATAACGACAAGGCCGGCCACCTGCTCCTCGCATTGCAAAATGGGGATGCGGAAGCATTTACGGCGGTTTATAAAGCCTATTGGTACGATATGTTCCTGGTCGCATACCGCAAGCTCCGCAACAAGGAAGCGGCTGAAGAGATCGTGCAGGACATTTTTCTGCGGCTCTGGCGGGAGCGGGATACCCTACGCATAGAAAACCTCAATTACTACCTTTTTTCCGCCGTTCGCTACGAGGTCATCGACTATATCCGCACCAAAGGTCGGACTTTTGAATACTTCGACGACTACGGCACTTTCGAAAGCATGCAGGATTTGAACACCGAAAACCAGCTTGCATTGGATGAGCTGCTGCGGGTAATCGACGAATGCTTGCACATTTTACCGGAAAAGACACGCGAAATTTTCCGTTTGCATAAGCTCGAATACTGGCCCATTTCACGCATTGCTACCCGTTACGGGTTGTCCGAGAAGGCCGTTGAATACCATCTGACCAAATCCGTGCGGGTAGTGCGGACGCATTTAAAGGAAGTGATGATCCTGATGCTGGCCGTCTCCGGATTGATCTAGCACCCCGCGCATCGAAAGCACCCAGTTCCCTTCCGCCATGCTCCCTTCCCTCCATTCTCCCCTCATTATCTTTTTCCAAGGACTTTTCGAGCAAAGCGCGTTTTCAATTGTACAATTCAAATATTTTCTAAATTTATTTAGGGAATAGCGTCATTTTCCCGGCTTATCATTCCGAAGACCTGATTTAAACATCAATGAACAATAAGGAATGGCAAGCCCTGCTTCTGAAATACCGGAAAGGGAATTGCACGAAGGAAGAAAAGCTGAGAATTCACCGGTGGTATGAAAGCCTCAATGCCGATGGGATGGCGGTGCTCAGCGATGAGGAAAAGCGCGAAATGGAGGAGAGAATACTGGGTAAACTGGCTGCGGAGACTTCTGTTGCGGGAGCGCCCGGCGTGGGAACGCCTGCCACGGGAACGCCCGCCGCGGGAACGCCCGCCGCGGATCACGAAGAGGGGGCTGTTGTGAAGCAATGGTGGCGCAGGGCTACGGTATACGTGGCCACAGCTGCAGCGGTGCTCCTGGTGGTCGGCTTCTGGGCATTTCTGGGTAAAGGCGCCCGCAGGCCAGGTGTAATGCAGGAAAAGATGTTTGTGCAGGCGCCCCAAAGCCGGTTGATCACCGAAGAAAACACGACCGGTGTTCCGAAACGATTGATTTTAAGCGATCGCAGCACAGTAACCCTCGAACCGGGAGCCAGAATCGTGTTCCCGGTGACTTTCACCGGCGACAAGCGCACGGTGCAGCTTACAGGCAATGCATTTTTTGAGATCACCCGCAATCCCGACCAGCCCTTCCTCGTGTACAGCGGCAAAATCATCACCCGCGTACTCGGAACCAGTTTCAGAATCAAAAACAATGCGAAGGATAAAGCGCTGGAAGTGGAAGTTGTGACCGGGAAAGTGTCGGTTTTTGAAAACCGCGAGGCATTCAGCGAAGAAAATTCCGTTGATAACCAGGACAATGGCGTAGTGCTCACGCCGAACCAGCGGGTAACCTATTTCGCCGAAAGCCGGCACCTCATGACCGGTCTCGTACCGGAGCCCGTGAAAACATCGCAGGTTGCCGAGGAGGCAAAAATGATTTTCAACGACGAAAAGCTGGAAAAGATAGCAGCCGCATTACAGGAAGCCTACGGAATAGAGATCGTTTTCGCGAACGACCGTATCGCGCATTGCAGCTTCACCGGCGACCTTACCGACATGCAGCTGTACGACAAACTGGCACTCGTTTGCAAATCCAATGGCGCCGATTACGAAGTGAAAGGAACACGCATTCTCATCAACGGCCGCGGCTGTGACTAAGTTTTTGCAAATCCTAAACCCTTAACTATGAAACTATAAAAGCTACCCCACCGACTTAAAACAAAGAAACCGATAGTGTACCACCACTACCGGCTTCGGAAATGCCTGCTTACGAGATCCTGGACAGACGGTAAGCGGGCGGATGTCCTGTTTTTCACAAATAGAACCTTCAAAAATATGCAAAAAACCCAACAGTTAAAATGGTGTGCATCACTATGCATGATCATGAAAATAACATTTGCTCAAATCCTTTTTGCAGTGGTTTTCACGACGCTTACCCACGCTGCGAGCGAGGGGCGAGCGCAGGAGATTATGGAGAGAATGGTGACGATCCATGCACAGAATGCGGAATTGAGAAATGTCCTGCGTGAGATCGAAGGGCAGGCCGACGTGAAGTTTGCGTACAGTCAGAAGAATATCCGTGCCGAGCGGACTATTGATGTACATATCAACCGGCAGAAGCTGTCGACCGCATTGAGCACGCTGCTCGACCCCCTGCACATAACCTATGAACTAACGGCAGGCCGTATTTTGCTGACGGCCGAGACCGGCGCGGTTCCTGAGCCATTGGAATCGCGTGAGCCGATGGAACCAGGAAAATCCGCAGATGTCGCGCTGGTCAAAGGAAAAGTGGTAGACGAAAACAATGCGGGCCTGCCGGGCGTTAGCGTGATCATTAAAGGGACCCAAAAAGGAACTACTACTGACCAGGAGGGCACTTTTGCGCTCGATGTGTCCGAGCAGAATGCGGTGCTGGTTTTCAGTTTTGTGGGCTACAAGCCGCAGGAGGTAACCGTGGGAGGTCAAACGGATTTGTCGGTAATCATGCAGCCGGATAATCAGGCACTGGAAGAAGTGGTAGTAGTGGGTTATGGCTCGGTGCGGAAAAGCGATCTGACGGGCTCTGTGGCGAGCATTAAAGGCGACGCAATCCGCGAAATGCCGGTGACGTCGGTGGACCAGGCGATCCAGTCGCGGGCGCCGGGCGTGCAGGTGACGCAAACGTCGGGCGCGCCGGGAGGCGGCATTTCCATCCGCGTGCGCGGCGCGAACTCCATTAACAGTGGAAGCGAGCCGCTTTACGTGATCGACGGCTTTCCTATTTACCCCGACAATGGTGCGTTGGGTACGAGCGGCAATCGGCAGCCTACCAATGCCATGGCGACTATTAACCCCAACGAAATCGAATCTATTGAAATACTGAAAGATGCCTCGGCGACCTCCATTTACGGTTCCCGCGGCGCGAATGGTGTGATTTTGATTACTACTAAACGCGGTAAGGAAGGCCAGAGCCGCGTGGATTATGACGGTTCCTATTCGTTTCAAACCATCGCACGCGAAGTGGAAGTGCTCAACGGTGCCGATTATGCACGTTACATTAACATGCTGGAACGCAGCCAGGGCGGAAACCCGCGGTACACCGACGCGCAAATCGGACAGATCGGGGCGGGTACCAATTGGTGGGATGTGATTTCGCGTACCGGCGGGTTGTCCAATCACCAACTTTCGTTCACCGGCGGCAACAAGGGAATGCGCTATGCATTTGTAGGTAATTATTTGAATAACAAGGGGATTATCAAGAATACGGATTTCAACCGCTATGGTTTCCGGATGAACCTCGATAACGACTTCCTCAAAGGCAAGGCTACGCTTTCCAACAGTTGGTCGTTCAACCGCTCGGGCAGCAGCAATGTGCCTACCGATCGCGGCGGACCGGGTGGTATCGTCATCACAGCTTTGGGCCTCGACCCTACCGGCGCGGTTTACGATCAGAACGGAGGATACCAGTACGCGAGCTACGACCAACGTTTCATGACCAATCCGTTGGCAGAGGCCGTGGAGGGTTATGATAAAGATTTTACCAACCGACTTTTCGGTACTTCGGCATTGAATGTGAATATTCTGGAAGGCCTGAAATTCCGCACGAGCCTTGGGCTGGACATCGTCAATGCGCGCCGTACGACTTTTTACAACAACTATACTTACATCGGCCGCCAGAATGGACGCGAGTTGCAGAAAGCAAACCGAAATTCAAATAACATCCTGAATGAGAATATTTTAACTTATAATAAGGAAGTTGCCAAAGGACATTACCTCGACGTTACACTCGGCTATACCTATCAAAAGGAAATCAATTATTTTGAATCCAACGCTACCCGTGGGCTTCCGTCCGACGATATTGACGCGGTGAATATGCAAAACGGCAGCCGGCCGTTGGTGCCGAATTCAGGACGCCTGGAATGGGAGCTGATGTCGATGCTAGGGCGGATCAATTACAATTTGAAAGACCGCTACCTGCTTACTGTGACGCTGCGCCGCGATGGTTCGTCGAAATTCGGGCCTAACAACAAATGGGCCACTTTCCCTTCGGCGGCAATTGGCTGGCGTGTGGTAAATGAAGATTTTTTCAAAAATTCAGGGTTAGGGAAGGTTTTTGATGATTTCAAGATCCGTGCGAGCTATGGCTTGACGGGTAATTCACAAATACCCGTTTACCGTTCGGTAGCTGGATTGGTGTCCTACAATTACGTTTTTGGAGGTGTACCTACGCTTGTTTCAGGCTACGGGCCTAACCGCATCCCGAACCCGGATTTGAAGTGGGAAGGCACTTCGATGCTCAATGTCGGCCTGGATTTCACATTGCTGAACAACCGTCTCAGCCTGACGATCGACGCATTTAAAAACAAAACCACCGACTTGTTGCTCGACGTTTCCATTCCGCAAAGTACCGGTTTTGGTACCATTATGCTGAATTCCGGCTCACTCAGCAACAAGGGTCTTGAATTTTCCGCGAGCTATAAGCTGATCAGTTCCAACGCATTGACGTGGGATGTGAGTGGTAATGTGTCTATCCTGCGCAACAAAATCCTTGACCTGGGCATGAGCACTCCATTCTTTTCCAACAGTACCAGCGGCCACCTTGGGGTGCTTGGCAGTTGGGTGCAGGGCGGCAACCCGATCGGCGTTTGGAGCGGGTACAACTATGTCGGTTTGTTCCAATCCGACGAAGAAGGTAAAAGCTATTCAGCTAAGGCGGGTTACCCCAAATATGAAGACGTGAATGGCGACGGTAAATACACTACTGACGATTTCAAGATCATCGGCGACCCGAACCCGAAACTGACCTGGGGCTTCAATACCAGCCTGAAATACAAAGGTTTCGATCTGGCGGTTTTCTTCCGCGGCGTGCATGGTAACAAGATTCGCAACCTGCAACAATCCGAAATGGGCGATGGTGTGCAGAAAATCAATCAGATCGCCAATATCCTGACCGATTCCTGGACACCTGAAAACCCGAATGCGCCCCGCCCGGTAATCGATGGCCGCCGTGATTTCATTTCTTTCCGCCGGTCGTCATTCTTCATTCAGGACGGCTCGTTCGTGCGGCTGCAAAACCTCTCGCTCGGGTATACGGTCCCCGTCAAGAGTGCCTATATCCGCAGTGCGCGCGTGTATGTGAGCGGGCAAAACCTCTTCCTGATCACCAAGTATAAAGGTTTCGATCCCGAAGTGAACAACCAGGGGCAGAATAACCTCAACCGGGGCGATGATTACGATGCTTACCCGCGGTCGCGCATGTTCACAGTGGGCGTTAATCTTGGTATTTAATATTTCAGATTGAAAATCAGTTTGTTATGAAAAAGTCATTTTTATATAAAATCAGATTGACGGGACTTTCGGCATTACTGTTTGCTGCGGCAGGCTGTTCGGACTTGAAGGAGAAGCCCGATTTCATCAATCCCGGTACCTTTTATAAGACGGCAGCGGAGCTGGTGCTGGGCGTGAATGCGGTTTACGACGACCTCAATTCGCAATACTCGGGCTACTTCTACGATCGTTATGTATTTGAATGTCTGATAGGTTACCAGGTGGGATGGGAGAAAGGGCCGCTGCAATACAACCTGGGCAATGTCAATCCGGCCGACGAATACATCGAGGCCTACTGGGGCATCTGCTTCCGCTCGATTAACCGGGCAAATGCGATCATCGAAACTGCCGATGCTATGAAAGATCCGTCGAATGAGGCTTTGATCAAGCGCGTGAAAGGGGAAGCACTGTTTTTACGTGCATTCTACTATTACAGCTTGTTGAGCTATTTCGATAATGTGCCGTTGACGGCGAAATCGACACAGAATATCTCGGAACTGCCATCCAATAGCGGAGGGAAAGCAGCGGTGATCGCGCAAATTTATGCTGATACCAAAGCGGCGGCCGAATTATTGCCTGCCAGCTACACCGGCGCGGATATTGGCCGCGCGACGAAATGGGCTGCGAAATCCATTTTAATGAAAACCCAGCTTTGGGATGAAAAATGGGCCGAAGCAAAGGCTACCGGCGAGGATATCATTAACAACAGTGGCCTCACGCTGTTCACCGATTTCTCCCACAATTTTGATCTTGCCCATGAGAATCAGGGCGAAAGGATCTTCGAAGCGCAAGTTTCGGCTACGGCCAACCCGAACGAATACAATGTACATTCGATGCATTTCAACCCGGAAGATTTCCCCAGCGAACTGGGCGGATCGGGTTGGAGCTGGATCAGCGCTACGCAGGAGTTCCGGGCAAGTTATGATCCAAAGGACAAACGCATTGAGGGAACGTTTATCGAGAGTTACCCGACGGGCCGTTTCGGTAAAATCAGCGGCGCTTATCCGATCGTACATTGGAGCGAAAAGGCTGATTACAACCTGTCGCGCTTCGGGGGCGTGGTGAAATCGGATGCGAATCCCAACGATCCGGCACAGATGATCTTCGGAAAAGCGTGGGCGGCAAAGATCGTCGAGCTCGATAAAAGCAATGCGGCCACCGAGAAAAACACGATTTACATTCGTTTGGCCGATATCCTGCTGGGGCACTCGGAGGCGTGTAACGAGAGCGGTCAGGGCGACGCATTCGCTTCGATTAACAAGGTACGTGCCCGTGCCGGGTTGGCTCCATTGAAGGGTCTCAGTCAATCGGCCTTACGTGATGCCATCATTCACGAGCGGATGCAGGAATTTGTTTTCGAGCAGGTAATGTACCCTGAGCTGCGCCGGAAAAGCAAATTGGGGGGGGCGGTAGATTATCTCGGCAAGGAAATCAGGCATTTTGCGGAGAAGTACAATCTCGACCGTGCGCCCAAGGAGCGCGATTACGTGCTGCCGCTGCCGCAAAAAGAACTGCAGGGTAATCCCAATGTAAAGCAGAATGCCATTTGGCAATAACGAATACCCGTCGCTGACCAGATTTAGTGGGTAATTTTATTTAAATTCAATCTTTTGGCCATGAAATCAGCAGGATAACTCAAATGTGCTGCTTGTTCATTAAGTCGTGTCGCGACGGGGTTTTTCGATTATATTGAATAGTTTTTTAAGGGATATCAATCGTTATATGACAATTTGTGTAAACATTTTAAAAGTTTGTATAAACAATTGTTTCCGGATTGATAAGCCTCTTGGTATTTTTGTAATTCTTGTGGGAATAATTATTTAAAATTAAACCAATGCATACCAGATTTTTGATCGGTTTAGTGGTGGTGGCGGTGCCGGTAATGTACTTTTCGTGGAATGGCTTGCCATGGGAAAAGAAGGTGGATTACAATGCCGATGTGAAGCCGATTCTTAACAAGCATTGCATGGGCTGCCATGGCGGCGTGAAAAAAGCGGGCGACGTAAGTTTTCTATTCGAGCACGAAATGCTGGAACCCGGGAAATCGGGCAAGATACCCGTTGTGCGTGGAGACGCGGATGCCAGCGAGATGATCCGACGCATTTTAACGGACGATCCCGACGAGAAAATGCCCAAAAACGGCACGCCGCTGAACGACAAGGAAATCGCTATCCTGAAACAATGGATTAATGAGGGCGCGAAATGGGAAACACATTGGGCTTATAAGAAGATAGAAAGGCCGGATGTACCATCTCTGAATACGTTTTCCAACCTGTTTGGTTTGCTTAGTAGCGGTGACAAAGCGTGGGCAAAGAATGAAATCGACCATTTTGTTGCCAAAAAGCTGAAAGAAGAAGGCTTGAAAGCCTCGCCAGAGGCTGATCGAGCCACACTACTCCGGCGCGTGAGCCTCGATCTTACCGGGCTCCCTCCGACAGAAAAAGACGTTCAGGACTTCTCGAATGACAAATCGCCCGATGCCTACGAAAAAGTGGTGGACAAACTGCTTAAATCACCTGCATACGGGGAGAAGTGGACGTCGATGTGGATGGACCTTGCACGCTATGCCGATACGAAGGGCTACGAAAGTGACGGCGGCCGCACGATGTGGCGTTACCGCGATTATGTGGTCAAGTCTTTCAATGAAGATAAGCCGTTCGACCGGTTCACGATCGAACAGCTAGCGGGGGACCTCTTGCCGGAAAAGAAAGATGGCTTTCCCATTGAGCAAAACGTGATAGCCACTGGTTTCCACCGGAATACGATGACGAACAACGAGGGCGGAACCGACGACGAAGAGTTTCGTACAGCTGCATTGATTGACCGGGTGAATACTACCTGGGAAGTTTGGCAAGGAACTACATTTGCCTGCATACAGTGTCACAGCCACCCTTACGATCCTATTCCGCACGACGAATATTACAAGTACGCAGCCTTCTTCAACAACTCGCGTGACGAGGATGTTTGGGACGAATGGCCGAAGCTTCGGTTTTACAAGGGGGACGATTCTCTTCGTTTCGAGCGGGTAAAAGAATGGGTGCGGAAATACGACCCGAAAGAATTGGAAGCGAAAACGCAGTTCATGAAGGTGGTGGAGCCGAAAATCAATGCGCACAACTTTGTGAAAGGCGACCAATCGACCGTGCTGGTGATTTCGTATTATGGCGTGAAAGACAAGGGCAATGCGCGCATTCCGCAGGTAAATCTAACCAGCGCAGACAACGTGTTGATGAATATCGGTACAAAGGCAGAAAACGCGGTGCTGACATTGCATTTGGATAAGCTCGACGGTCCTGTTCTTTCGACCATCAAAGTGCCAACCCGTGACACGGTAATCGTGGCCCCGATCACGAAGACCAGCGGAAAACACGACATTTACCTCTCATTAAGTAGCCCCAAGGCCCCCGAAGAGTGGGTGCGTATTAGCTGGGCAGCATTTCAAAAAGCATTGCCGGGGGCCGGTCAGCCGGGCTATGAGCAGATCGTCTCCGACTACGCCACCACATTGACGCGGCCGACAGAGAGTATGCCTGTACTGTGGGAAGGGAAAGGTGATTTTGCACGGAAAACCAATGTGTTTGTTCGGGGAAATTGGATGGTGAAAGGTCCTGAAGTGAAACCTGATGTCCCTAAACTCCTTGCTCCTTTCCCAAAAGATGCCTCCCGCGACCGGCTTGGTCTCGCCAAATGGATCGTGAGCCGCGACAATGCATTAACAGGGCGCGTCATCGTGAACCGTTTCTGGGAACAGCTCTTTGGAAGAGGAATTGTGGAAACCGTGGAGGATTTCGGTTCGCAAGGTGCAGAGCCTTCTCACCCCGAGCTGCTCGACTGGCTGGCAGTCTCGTTTATGGATGATTATAAATGGAGCGTCAAGAAATTACTTAAAACGATCGTCATGTCGGCCACGTACCGGCAGGATTCGCGCTCCGACGGACACCGGAAAGAAAAAGACCCTTACAACGTGTGGCTCTCGCGCGGCCCACGTGTACGCCTGAGTGCCGAGCAGGTGCGCGACCAGGCACTCGCATGCAGCGGGCTTATTTCCAATAAAATGTACGGTCCGAGTGTAATGCCGCCTCAACCCGACAAAATCTGGCAGTCGCCATACAGCGGCGAGAGCTGGGTAGTAAGCGAAGGAGAAGACAAATACCGCCGGGGAGTTTATACCTATTGGAAAAGAACGGCCCCGTATCCGTCGATGACGACCTTCGATGCGCCAAGCCGTGAATTCTGCCAATCGAGACGAATCATTACCAATACCCCATTGCAGGCATTGGTAACCTTGAACGACCCAGTGTATCTCGAAGCGGCTGAAAAACTGGCATCCAAGATGAAGACCCGCGGCAAGACGCCCGAGCAGCAGCTCAAAGAAGGTTACCGCTTGCTCACGTTCAAACCTATTGAGCAGAAGAGTTTAAATGTATTGATGAAAGTATATAAAGATGCGCTCAACGAGTACCGGCAGAGGCCCTCGGAGGTGGATAGTATTTTGGTGTATGGAAAAGAGAAGTCACCGGAGCTGGCCGCGTTGACCGTTTCAGCGAACGTATTGCTGAATCTGGATAACGTAGTAACGAAGGAGTAGAACTGCGTAGACGCTATCCGGTTACGGGTTTCGTTTCGAACTAAGGCCCGACTTCGGACTAGGCTTCGGCCCTTTTCCGTTGACTGAAGTCAACGGTAATAGATTGAGGGTCGGAGAGATTACCTCGGTGAATTGATAAGGAGAAAAGCAAGGCGACTCGCCAGGCGAGCGTGGAATAGAAGGAACCTATCTATAACCGTCGACTTTAGTCGACGGCTTAAAAAAGGCAAAGAAAGGGTCATCGGCCCGTAACCACATTTCCTAACCCAGGTTTTCAACCCTGGGGGCAAGGTAACCAAGTCTGCAATGGAAAAACTACTAAAAGAACTACAATACGCTGACGTGCAGCGTCAAACACGCCGCCACTTTTTGCAATCGGCTGGCTTTGGACTGGGAGCATTAGGCCTTGGCTCGCTGCTGGGCTCTTGCGGCTCGTCGAAAGCCGGCGACGCTGCGGGTGCTTCGGAATCGCTTGCTGCGAGCGGTATCCCCCAATTTGCGCCGAAAGCCAAGCGGGTGATTTACATTCACATGGCCGGCGCACCGTCACAGCTCGAACTTTTTGACTACAAGCCCGAGCTCGTCAAATATCATGGAAAGGACTGCCCTGCCGAGTTTCTGGAAGGTAAGAAGTTTGCATTCATCCAGGGCGTGCCTAAAATGCTCGGGCCCCAGGGGAAATTTGCACAATATGGCCAGTCCGGTGCCTGGTTATCGGATTACCTGCCCTATTTGCAGACCGTCGCTGACGAGATCACATTCCTGAAAGCGATGCACACCGACCAGTTCAACCACGCGCCTGCACAGCTACTCCTGCACACGGGCAGCCCGCGATTGGGGCGTCCTAGTTTAGGTGCATGGGCGGTGTATGGCCTGGGTTCCGAAAACCGCAATCTGCCAGGTTTTATCGTGCTGGCTTCCGGCGGTCGCCAGCCCGATGCGGGTAAAAGTGTGTACGGAAGTGGTTTTCTGCCATCGGTTTATCAGGGCGTGCAATGCCGTACCGGCGGCGACCCCGTTCTGTACGTGACCGATCCCAATGGAATGAACCGGAATATCCGTAAAAAGACGATCGATGCGATCAACGAAATTAACCGACAGACTTACGAGGAAGTCCAGGACCCCGAGATTTTGACGCGGATCAGCCAGTATGAAATGGCTTTCCGGATGCAGATGTCGGTGCCCGAAGTGATGGATGTGGCCAAGGAGCCGCAATTTATTCTGGATATGTATGGAGTAAAAGCCGGAGAAGGAAGCTTTGGTATGAACTGTCTGCTTGCCCGCAAACTCATCGAAAACGATGTACGGTTTGTACAGCTGTTTGACTGGGGCTGGGACGGCCATGGAACCAACGCGACCGATAATGTGGAGGGAGGGTTGCGTGCGAAATGCCAGATTTCCGATAAGCCCATTGCCGCATTGATCAAAGACTTGAAAATGCGCGGGTTACTGGAAGAAACGCTGGTAGTCTTCGGAGCGGAATTCGGCCGGACGCCCATGCAGGAAAACCGTAATGGCGTGGTAATGCCTTATATGGGCCGCGACCATCACCTGGAAGCCTACACCATGTGGATGGCGGGTGGCGGCGTGAAGCAAGGTTACAGCCATGGCGAGACCGATGAATTGGGCTATTATGGCGTGAAAGACCGGGTACACGTCCACGATTTACAGGCGACTATCCTGCATTTGATGGGCTTCGACCACGAGAAATTCACTTACCCATTCCAGGGAAGGAATTTCAGACTGACAGATACCGAAGGCAAAGTTGTAAAACAAGTGATCGCATAAGTGACAGCATTTTTTAGCAGTATTTAATCCAAACCATGGCGCAGGAAACAGTTAAGGCATTCAGAATGCAGCTCAAACCCGGATTTGAAGCGGAATACAAAAAGAGACATGACGAAATATGGCCGGAACTGAGCCAGCTTTTGAAAGAGGCCGGCATTATGGAATATTACATTTTCCTCGACGAAGCCACGCTTGCGCTTTTCGCATTTCAAAAATTGGATGCTAACGATACAACCGCCAGCCTTCCCGCGCTGCCTATCATGAAGAAGTGGTGGGACCATATGGCCGACATCATGGAAGTAAACTCTGACAATTCTCCCGTGGCGATCCCATGCCCGGAAGTTTTCAGGTTGTAATGCATTGATTTTTGAATAATCCTAACCCTTTAATATTGATTGCCGGTATGCTCATTCCTCTTCTTCAGGCGTCGCCCTGGGTACTTTTTATCGGGCGTTTTCACCCTGTGTTGGTGCATTTACCCATTGGTTTTTTGTTGATCGCAGCGCTTATCGAGATTGGGCGCAGGACCGGAAGAATTTCGGTAAGTGAATCGACCGTGGTTTTCGTGCTGTTCTGGTCGGCGGTGAGCGCTACTTTTGCTTGTATTGCGGGCTATCTGTTGTCGCTGGGCGGAGGTTATGACGAGGACTTGCTGGGCGCGCACATGTGGAAAGGCATTGGCGTGGCGGTATTTGCATGGGTGGCCTGGCTCGTGAAATCGGACCGGTTTGCAGGAAAAATTTCCGTTGGAAAAGCCGTTTATCTCCCTGCATTTGCGGTGGCGGTGTTACTTACCATGACCGCAGGTCACGATGGCGGCTCGCTCACACACGGCGATGGCTACCTCACCCAGTACACACCCGAGCCCTTTCGCAGCCTCGCGGGGATGGACCCTATCGAAGAAAAAGCGAAGGAAATCAAGCCCATAACCGATGTGCAGCAGGCGGTTGTGTATAAAGATATTGTCCAGCCGATCCTCGAAGCGCGCTGTACCCAATGCCACAATGCCAGCAAGAAAAAGGGCGATTTGCGTATGGACGAGCTTGCATTGCTCATGAAAGGCGGGGAAAACGGCCCTGCATTGGTGGCGGGAAAAGGCGCTGAGAGCGATATGATCAAACGCTGTCTGCTGGACGAAAGCGACGACAACCATATGCCTCCGAAGGGTAAACCGCAATTGAGTACCGAGCAGATTGCGTTGCTATCCTGGTGGATCGACCAGGGAGCACCTGCGGACAAAAAAGTGTCAGAGCTGACCGTACTCGATCAGGTGAAACCAGCCCTGGCATCGCTCGGCGGTGGCTCAGCGGCAGGCGGATCCGGTGGTGCAAAACAGAAAGAATCGGCTATCGCTACATTGAAAGTTTCACCGGCGAAAGAAAGTGATATCCAGGCTTTGCGGAAGGCAGGGCTTATCGTCAATACATTATCGCAAGATCAGAATTTGCTGGAAGTGAGCGCGGTGAATGCCCCGCAATTCAGTGATAAGGATATTGCATTGCTTTTGCCCGTAGCGGAGCAGGTAACCTGGCTGAAACTGGGCGGTACCCAGATCACCGATAGCGGGTTGAAGGAAATTGCCAAATTGAAAAACCTTACCAAGCTGCATTTGGAGCACTCCGGCGTTACCGACCAGGGCATCGCGCAGATCAAAAGTTTGCCGCACCTTGAATACCTGAATGTAATCGATACCAAAATGGGGGATGCCGGATTGAAAAATATCGCCTCTATGAAAGGCCTGCGTTCCATTTACGTCTGGCAATCAGGGGTTACCGATAGTGCGGTAGCCCAAGCGGCGAAGCAGTCCCCGGGTTTGCAGATCGTCAACGGTTTCAGCGAAGCGGAGGTCGCACAGTTCCTCAAAGCAGGCGATAGTACAGCTACCAAGCCGGTTGCGGCGACGAAAAAATAGTCAGGAATTGTCAAGTGTGGTCAGGAATTGTCAAGGATGGTGAGGAAGGCATTAAATGACAGGAACAATATCTGACCCAATGACTATCCATGACAACACATGACCAACATCGCCCATTCACTCATTCAAAATTAAAATGAACCGCCGGAATTTCATTAACACCGCCACAGCAGTAGGAGCATTAGCGACCTTCGAATCCATCGCCGACGCGAACAAAGCTGCCGTGCAGTTTGAAAATAAACTGTCATTGAAAGTACTCGGTACCAATTGGGGCTTCCAGGGGACTACCGACCAGTTTTGTGCAGCCGTCAAAAAAGAAGGTTACGACGGCATCGAAATGTGGTGGCAGGGCTCGGAAGACAAGCGGAAAGAGCTTTTTGACGCATTGAAAAAGCATAATCTCGAAGTAGGCTTCCTCTGCGGCTCGGGTGAGCGGGATTACAAAACGCATTTGCATGCATTCAGATCGCAGATCGATGCCGCTACGACGCAATGGCCCGTGAAGCCGCTTTACATCAACTGCCACAGCGGTCGTGACCATTTTACCTACGAACAAAATAAGGCATTCATCGACCATACCACCGAGGCGTCGACCAAAAGCGGCATTCCCATCTACCACGAAACTCACCGCGGACGTATGCTTTTCGCGGCGCACGTGGCCCGGAATTTCATTGAGAAAAACCCCGCATTGCGGCTTACGCTCGATATTTCGCATTGGTGTAATGTGCACGAAAGTCTTTTGCAGGACCAGGAAGAAACCGTTCAGCTTGCACTTGCACGCGTGGGGCATATACACTCGCGTGTAGGGCATGAGGAAGGGCCGCAGGTGAACGACCCGCGTGCACCTGAATGGGAGGCGGCCGTGAAGGCGCATTTGGCGTGGTGGGACAAAGTGGTAGAATACAAGGTCAAAAGCGGTGAAACGCTGACCGTCCTGACGGAATTCGGGCCGCCGAATTATCAACCAACCGTGCCGTTTACACATCAGCCGCTATCAGATCAGTGGGGAATCAACGTACATATGATGCATTTGTTAAGAAAGCGGTATTTGAAATAAAACACTATTGAAAGGTTGGACTTGCACGTCCATTTTTCTCTAACTTGCAGTGTTTTAAATCAACGACTCTATGAAAAACACACACTTCCTGCTGGCCCGGGAAGAATCCGATGTCCGTAAAACGTTCCTGGGTGCATTTGTAGCCCATATTGACGGAAGTAAGGCAACGTCCGTCAAAGATTTCCACGAAGCGATCGCCGCCGCGATGCATTTCCCCGACTATTCCGGCAAAAACCTCGACGCGCTCGACGAAATGCTCAACGACCTCGAATGGATCGATGAAAAGAAGGTTATTATTTACATAGGGAGCTCAGGCGAGTGGCTTTCGAAGGAAAAATCCGAAGATAAGCTCCTGACGATCATCGATATCTTCGACGCTACGGCCGAAGACTGGAAATGGCTCGACGAAGAAGAGGAAGGCGTAGCGAAAAAGGAACTGCAAATCGTTTTCCAGGACTCGCCACGCATCCGCACATTGCTCGAAGACCAAGAAATCCCGTTCGATACGCTCGACTGATACGTCGCTTATAATTGGGACGTCGGTTGTTGTCATGTGTTGCGGTACGCCGCGCGGTCAAGAATAGTCAGAAATGGTCAGGTATTGTCATTTGTTGCCAAGTATATCCTGAGTGGAGGAGATTTAAACAATATCAATCCCTGACTACCAATGATCATTCATGACCACACTTAACAACTCATGACAATAAAAGACCATACCTGACTACCAATGACAATTCCTGGTTACATCTGACCATCCCTGACAACATCCCTGCGCCACTGTACGAACCCGATGACCGCAAGTATGAGAAAGACGCCGTAGAGAATCGCGGTGAGGTGTAGGTCTTTGTAGAAATACACGACCACGTAAGCCGCGTCGGCGACGATCCAGATGATCCAGTTTTCGAGGTATTTGCGTGCCATCATCCATTGGCCGATCAAGCTGGCGATCGTTAATGCAGAGTCGGCGTAGGTGAGGCTGGCGTTGGTGAATTTGCCGAGCAGGAATCCCCAGGAAAGCGTTACCGCGATAAAAATCAGTCCAAAAACCGGGTATAGCTTCACAGGTGTGTGGCTGACACGCACGCCGTCGTGATTTTGCCCGCCGAATTTCCACATCCACCAGCCGTAAATGCTCGTCAGGAAATAATATCCTTGCAAGCCCATATCGGCATACAATCTAACCTGCCAGAAAACCACCCCATACAGTACTGCATTGACAATTCCGAAAAACCAGCCGAGCACATTCTGACGGGTGTTGAGGTAAACGCAGATCGCGCCGGTGATGAAACCCAGGATTTCGAGTATTGTGGTAGGCAGGCCTGCCAGGGAAACGGGTTGGTTGAGCCAGTCGGTCATGAGGGAATGATGGTGTGAAAGGTAAAAATAAAATGATATTCCGGATTTTCGTGCTGGGGCATTTCGGGCTATTTTTGCAATTGGAACAGCGTAGCAACAAAATTGGTACGACTGTTGTTATAAATTCTGGCCGGTCGGGAAATTCCCCGAAACGGCTTTTTGCGTTACATTTCATCGCAGCCGAGCTGCACAGCATTTAATATAATTGGAAGTAAAAGACTTATTAACACTATATGGAGGCGACAGCTACCTCGATGTGCTGAGCGCGCAGATCGCCTCTAAGGATGCCGAGGCGGCGCACGTGCAGGTCAAAGGATTGGTAGGAAGCCTCGATGCGGTAATCGCCGCCGCAGTGCAGCATAAAAAGAAAACACCAGCATTATACATCCTCAGCGACCGTGAGGAAGCGGCCTATTTTCAGAACGACCTTCAAAACCTGCTGGGCACTACCGAAGTCCTGTTTTATCCTACCTCTTACAAAAGGCCCTACCATTACGAAGAAGTGGATAATGCCAACGTGCTCATGCGCGGTGAAATCCTGAACAAGCTCAGTGCTGGCCGCAATACGCCCGTACAAATTGTGACTTACCCGGAGGCGTTATTTGAGAAAGTAATCAACAAGCGATCGCTGAAAGCGAATACATTTTCAGTCAAAGTAGGTGAAAAGCTTGATCCTGCATTTCTGACCGAGTTTTTGAATAGCTACGGGTTCGAAATCACCGATTTTGTGTTCGAAGCGGGGCAATTTTCGGTACGTGGAGGTATCCTCGACGTGTTTTCATTTGCTAACGAGCACCCATTCCGGATTGAGCTTTTTGGGGATGAAGTGGAAAGTATCCGCTCCTTCGACCCGGATACGCAGCTTTCCATTGAAAGTGCGAAGCAGATCAATATCGTACCGGATATTCAGCAAAAGCTCTCGCACGAAACGCGAGATTCGTTTCTGAGCTTCTTCAGTGATGACACCGCTATCTGGTTTAAAGATGCGGAATTGACATTGGAAGTAATTGAAAAATGCTTCGAAAGGGCTGAAAAGGCGTTGGAAGAAGTGACTGGCGGCGGCGTGCAAATTGTTTCCAACCCCAATGAGCTTTTCGAAACGCGGCGCGGGTTTTTGAATCAGGTTAAGAAGTTTAAAACGGTTGAATTCGGGAAGAAATCGTATTTCAAGACTGAAATAAAGCTGCCTTACTCTTCGAAACCGCAGCCTTCATTTAACAAAGATTTTAAAAGGCTGTTGGATGATTTGTCGGATAATCAGAACAAAGGCTATGTCAATATCATCGTAGCCGAGCAGCCCAAGCAGCTCGACCGCTTGGAAAGGATCTTTGAAGACCTCGATCCGTTCGTGAAATTCCGGCCGATGCACATTTCGCTTCGGGAGGGTTTCGTAGACGACAATTTGAAGGTGGCGTGCTACACCGATCACCAGATTTTCGCCCGTTTTCATAAGTACCGCTTGAAAGAGAAGTTCAGCAAATCGAAGGCTATGACCTTGAAAGAGCTGAAATCTTTGCAGGTGGGCGATTTTGTGACGCACGTCGATTATGGCATCGGCCGTTTCGCAGGGATGGAGCGAAAGGATGTGAATGGGAAGGAGCAGGAAGCGGTGCGGCTTATTTATCGTGACAATGATTTGCTATATGTGAGTGTGCATAACCTCCACAAAATCGCCAAATATACCGGTAAGGAAGGTACTCCGCCTGCTATGAGTAAGCTCGGCTCGGGCGAATGGGAGGCTAAAAAGTCGAAGGTTAAAAAGCAACTGAAAGACATTGCGCACGAGCTGATCGCATTGTATGCCAAACGTCGCCAGGCACCGGGCTTTCCATTCTCGAAAGACAATTACCTGCAAGTGGAGCTCGAATCTTCCTTTATATATGAAGACACGCCCGACCAGGCAACCGCGACCGCCAATGTGAAAGAGGATATGGAAAAGGCTCACCCGATGGACCGGCTGGTATGCGGGGATGTAGGCTTTGGTAAAACCGAAATCGCGATCCGTGCGGCGTTCAAGGCTGTTTGCGATAGCAAGCAGGTGGCGGTCCTCGTGCCGACGACCATCCTTGCAATGCAGCATTATAAGACATTCAGCGAACGCCTCGCCGATTTCCCCGCTCGGGTGGGTTATATCAACCGCTTCAAATCCGCAAAGGAGATTAAGGATACCTTGAAACAAGCCGAAGAAGGCAAGATCGATATTCTGATCGGTACGCACCGGATTTTAAACAAGGATGTGAAATTCAAGGACCTCGGCCTGCTGATCGTCGATGAGGAACAGAAGTTTGGGGTCAAAGCCAAAGACCGTCTGAAAGAAATGCGCGTGAATGTGGACGTACTTACCCTCACTGCCACGCCGATCCCGCGTACATTGCATTTCTCGCTCATGGGCGCGCGCGACCTTTCGGTAATCGCGACCCCGCCACCTAACCGCCAGCCGGTTACGACGGAAGTACATACATTCAGCGAGGAGTTCATCCGCGATGCGATCAGTTTCGAGGTGCAGCGCGGCGGACAGGTTTTCTTTGTACATAACCGCGTAAATGACATCGAATCCATCGCGAATATTATCCTCCGCCTCGTGCCCGATGTGCGCATAGGCGTGGCGCACGGGCAAATGGACGGCGACAAGCTGGAAAAAGTGATGATGAACTTTATCGATGGCGAGTACGACATTCTGGTTTCGACCAATATCATCGAATCCGGGATCGATATTGCCAATGCGAACACCATCATCATCAATTCCGCGCATATGTTCGGGCTCTCGGACCTGCACCAGATGCGCGGCCGCGTGGGGCGCTCGAACCGGAAGGCATTCTGCTATCTGCTCACACCGTCGGTATCGACGCTGGCGAGTGATTCGCGGAAACGTTTACAGACCCTGGAAGAGTTTTCGGATCTTGGCGATGGTTTCAAGGTGGCCATGCGCGATCTCGACATCCGTGGCGCGGGTAACCTGCTGGGCGCCGAGCAAAGTGGTTTTGTGAACGATCTCGGATACGAACTGTATCACAAAATGCTTGATGAAGCCGTTCAGGAGCTAAAAAGCAATGAATTTAAGGATTTGTTCGAGGGGGTATTCAGTCTGCCGAAAAACCTGGTGCCGGATACGCAGATTGAAACCGATTTTGCAACGCTGATCCCGGATGATTATGTTAAAAATATTTCCGAAAGGTTGTCGTTATATACCCGCCTCGATAATATTGCGACAGAGGACGAGCTCGGGAAGTTTGAAAAGGAAATCCTCGACCGCTTCGGCCCGGTGCCACACGAGGTGCAGGATTTGTTGAAAACGGTTCGTTTGCGTTGGGAAGCAGAGGCTTTGCAGTTCGAAAAACTGACTTTGAAGAGCAATACGATGAAAGGCTACTTCGTTACTTCGCAGAATGACGAATTCTTTCAGTCGGCGAAGTTCGGGCAGGTGATAGATTACATTAAGAAACACCCTAAGCAAATTTCGCTTAAAGATCAGAAAGGCAAGCTGATACTGATTTGCGAGGACATTAAAAGCATCGATCAGGCGCGCCAGGTGCTAATGGAAATGACCCGGTAGCAAACAGGCTTGCATTACCTGATAATTGATTTTTAAAAATAATATCGATTGATTTCATACATTTGCGGTTTCGCATACTATAAAATACCAAACACTTAAGTCACTTTAAAGCAATGATTTGCATGCAAAAGATGGGTACCCGGTCGATCGCGCTGATTCTGATAGTGTTATTAGCGGCAACTGCGTGTAGTAAAAAGAAGCCGACCAGCTTGAAACCTGGCAAGACCAGCTCCAAAACAGGCCTGGCTTACAACGGCAAAGACGGGTTTGAAGTGAAGCAATACAAAGCTTTGCCGGCCGGTCCTGACCTAGTGTACATCGAAGGAGGACGTTTTACGATGGGATCTTTGGAAGAAGATGTGATGGGGCGCCGGGATAACCCGAAACGGACCGTCAGTATCCAGTCATTCTATATGGACCAGACTGAAGTGGCGAACGTTCACTACCTCGAATACCTGAATGCAATCCAGAAGGACTCTTCGGAAGAGTTCTATGCCAAGGCGCTTCCTGACACAACAGTTTGGTATAATGAGCTGTCATTCAACGATTCTTACGTAACAATGTATCTGCGCCACCCAGGTTTCCGCCTTTATCCGGTGGTAGGTGTTTCGTGGGTTCAGGCCAACGATTATTGTGCATGGCGTACCGCTGCTGTAAGCCAGGCTAATAACGCTAAGGGTGCAGCTGCCGCTGGTGGTAAGAAAAAGGGATTCTCTTTCGGCAAGAAGAAGAAAGCAGAAGGCGAGGCTGTTGCAGCTGCGGACGCTCCCGCGCCACAACTTCGTATCGAAAGTGGCTACGTAATGCCTCCGTACCGCCTTCCGACAGAAGCTGAGTTTGAATATGCTGCTATGGCGATGATCGGAACGCAGTATTCTGACGAAAACCAGGCTAACTCAAGAATTTACCCATGGGATGGTTCCACAATGCGTAACCCACGTGGCCGTAAGCAGGGAACAATGCTTGCGAACTTCAAACGCGGCCCTGGTGACTACGCTGGTATCGCAGGTAAATCCAATGACGGAGCGATTATCACACAGGAAATCCGGTCATATCCGGCCAACGACAACGGCCTTTACGACATGGCGGGTAATGTGAGCGAGTGGGTTTATGACGTATATCGCCCACTATCAAACAGCGATGTAAACGACCTGAACTCTTTCCGTCGCGACGGTTACCAGGATGAGGCTAAAAACTACGACAGCAAGAACAACAACTCAATGGTTGACGATAAGCTGAGAGTTTACAAAGGTGGCTCATGGGCTGACGTAGCTTACTGGTTGTCTCCGGGAACACGCCGTTACATGGATCAGGATTCTGCGACTGCAATGGTAGGTTTCCGTTGCGCGATGATCGCTACCGGAACGCACAAAGAGTAAGATTTAAGATATCAATTGAAAGGCCGCTGTTCTCCGAATGGCGGCTTTTCTGTTTTAATGCTGTGCCAATGCGATGGTGAGGATGTGAAATTGCCTGCAACCCGATGCCAGTAATGTCCTCGCACACTCTTCCAGTGTAGCACCAGTAGTAAGCACATCGTCGATCAGGATCACGCTTTTGGGACAAAAATCCTGTTTGACGGCGAATACTCCCTGCACATTTTCCCTTCTTTCTATTTTGGTCTTGCCGGTCTGCGTAGCGGTGTATTTAACGCGTTCGAGCATAGCGCCCGACCACGGGATATTTGTAGCCCGCGAAAAACCTTCTGCGAGGAGGTCGCTCTGATTGTAACCTCGCTGCTTTCGCTTTTTGGGATGAAGCGGAATGCTCAGAATAATTTCAGCTTCCGGTAAGTGTCCCGATGCTTTTAATTCCTGACCGAACATCTGCCCGAGCAATATCCCCACGTCCCTGTTACCCTTATATTTCAATGCGTGCAGCAGCTTTTGGACCTTGCTTCTTTTGGTAAACAACAAAAATGAATGGGTTGAGAGGACTTCAGGAAGACTCACGAATTTAAATTGAAGCGATTCACTATTCAGGCCGGCAGCGCCAACGCGTGGCAGCGAAATACGGCAAAGCGTGCAAATGGTGGCTTCATTGCCTTGTAATATCCGGTCGCAGCTCTCACAACAACGTGGAAACAGCAGGTCGGCGAAGTCACGGAGGAGTTGTTTCAGGTTCATTTTTGTATGATTCAATGAGTGAATTTCAACCGGTCTGAATACCTTTGCACGACATCAATCCAATCGCCGCCGCTCATATGACAACGCTGATCTTAAATGCCCAGGTCGTAAATGAAAACCAGGTTCAGTATTTAGACGTATTAATTGAAAATGGTCACATAAAAAAAATCGAACGGGATTTGCAGCATGTGCAAGCGGATAAGATGATTGATGCAAGGGGGTTTTTGCTCATGCCCGGGGTGATCGATGATCAGGTACATTTCCGCGAGCCGGGACTTACGCACAAGGCCAGCATTTACACCGAGTCGAAGGCGGCCGTTGCCGGCGGGGTTACTTCATTCATGGAAATGCCCAACACCGTTCCCAATACGCTGACGCAGCAGTTGCTGGAAGATAAATACCAAATCGGTGGCAACACCTCTCTCGCCAACTATTCTTTCTTCATGGGCGCGTCGAACGACAACTATGATGAGGTGATGCGTACCGATCCCACGCAGGTTTGTGGTATCAAGATATTCATGGGCTCTTCCACCGGTAATATGCTCGTGGACGCGCCCGAAGTGCTCGAAAAGCTCTTCGCCAATGCGCCCTGCATTATCGCTACGCATTGCGAGGACGAACCGACCGTGAAGGCCCGGATGGCTTTTTTCAAGGATAAGTACGGCGATGATGTGCCTTACGACATTCATGCGTTGATCCGGAATGAAGAGGCTTGCCTCAAATCATCCACTTTTGCAAGTTCACTCGCGCACAAGTACGGGACACGTCTGCATATCCTGCACATTTCTACCGGGGATGAGGTTCATTTGTTTGAACCGGGAATCCGTAGCGGCGGTAAAATCCTGCTCGCGAACGGAGAACCGAAGCTCGTAACAGCCGAAGCATGCGTACATCATTTATGGTTCGATTCAGAGGATTACAGAAGGCTGGGTAACGAAATCAAATGCAATCCGTCCATTAAGGCGCCGTACCACAAGGAGGCGATCCTGCAAGCAGTGCTCGATAACCGCATCGATGTGATCGCGACAGACCACGCACCGCATACAATTGAAGAAAAAGCACAACATTACTGGCAGGCGCCATCAGGGCTGCCGCTGGTGCAGCATACGCTGAATGTGATGCTCGAATTGAGCAAGGCGGGCAAAATCTCGATCGACCGCGTAGCTGAAAAAATGAGCCATGCGGTGGCAGACCTCTTCAATATCAAAGACCGCGGTTATATTCGCGAAGGTTACTGGGCAGATTTGATCCTGGTGGATCCGAATGCGACAACGGAGGTTAACCCTTCCAATATTTACTCCAAATGCGGCTGGTCACCATTCAACGGTACAAAGTTTCAGTCACGGATCACCCATACGTTTGTGTCGGGGCACCTGGTTTATGAAAACGGGAAATTTGATGAAACGGTAAAAGGAAAGCGGTTAACTTTTAGCCGCTAGGTAATCGTAGTAGTTCTGGATCACGTTCAGGTCGGCCTCTGTCCAGTCGAGGGTAGGAAGATCGTCAGGTTCCAGCCAGAGGATTTGCTCGTGTTCGGTGAGGACAAAATCGGTTGTATCCACTTTGCAAACGAACGGTACGAGTACGATCTCGCGCCAGCCCTGGTCTTTGGAAGTTTCGGGAAGTTTATCGACGATTTCAACGGTTACATTGAGCTCTTCCATGATTTCACGGAACAATGCCTGTTCGTCGGTCTCGCCTTTTTCAAGCTTTCCGCCAGGGAACTCCCATTGAAGGGGGAAGGACAAGGCTGCGCTTCTTTGCCCGGCGAGTACTTTTCCATCATGTTCAATTACAGCACAGGGCACTCTCACTACCAACTTTTCGGAAACCAGTACTTCGATCATAGGAGGCGGTTACGCTAATTTACCGCAAAATTACAATTTTCAGGTTTATGTTGTATGTGAATGTTTAAACTTCTTAAAAAGTTAACGCTCAGAACAATTCGCCTGAGCGATGGCGCGGTAAAATACCCAGGTGCCTGAATGCTTTTTCCGTCACTTCACGGCCGCGTGAGGTCCGTTTGATATAACCTTCCTGAATCAGGAAGGGCTCGTACACTTCCTCGATGGTGTCGGCCTCTTCACCGCAAGCAGTTGCAATGGTGGATAAGCCTACCGGCCCGCCTTTGAACTTTTGGATAATCGTGCTTAGAATGCGGTTATCCATTTCGTCCAGCCCGTTTTGATCCACATCCAATGCCTGCAAAGCCATTTCGGCGATGGCTACGGTAATACGGCCATTACCCTTTACCTGCGCGAAATCGCGGGTTCTGCGCAGCAGGTTATTCGCAATACGCGGGGTACCACGGCTACGCCGGGCAATTTCATACGCCGCATCTTCCTCCAAAGGCGTTCCCAGGATCGAGGCCGAACGTTTCAATATGGATGATAGCAATTGTGCATCGTAATATTCCAGCCTCGCATTGATCCCGAATCTCGCGCGTAGCGGGGATGTGAGCATGCCTGCGCGCGTAGTGGCGCCTATGAGTGTGAAGGGATTCAGGCCGATTTGAATGCTGCGGGCGTTCGGGCCGCTATCGAGCATAATGTCGATTTTGTAATCCTCCATGGCCGAATACAGATATTCCTCCACGATAGGGTTAAGGCGGTGGATTTCGTCGATGAAAAGGACGTCGTGTTCCTGCAAATTGGTTAGCAGGCCGGCCAGATCGCTGGGTTTATCGAGTACCGGACCCGAAGTGATCTTAATCCCCGAACCGAGCTCATTTGCGATGATATTGGATAGGGTGGTCTTCCCTAGCCCCGGAGGGCCATGCAGCAACACGTGATCGAGTGCATCCCCGCGCTGGCGGGCGGCCTGCACGAATATCCTCAGGTTTTCAAGAATCTTGTCCTGCCCGGTAAAATCCTCGAAAGACAACGGCCGCAGTGCGCGTTCGATATCCTTATCGGTATTTGAAAGGTTTTCTTTATCTCCGGACAGATAATCCTGGCGCATAGTCGGTTGATCAGATAGTGAAAACCAGCCGTCCGGTTTAATGGCGGCTGGTTTGATATTATTTAACCAAAAATAATTGATTTAATCTGCAAAGGAAAGGCTAGCGGATCACCATTACCGATCCACGTTTCGTGATCGGGTTACGTTCGGGGTAATAGAGCGCTTCGTAGGAAATGATGTAAGGGTAACTTCCCGGCTGCACTTTCAGACCTTTATAAGTCCCGTCCCAACGTGCTTCTATATCGGTAGTAGCGAAAATAACTTCGCCCCAGCGGTTGTAAATACGCATTGAAAAATTGGTATAGTAAGCTCCGAACACTTGCAGGATCTCATTGTGGCCTTCACCGTCGGGTGTGAAAGCATCCGGTATGAAGAGCCGCGGCTCGCATTTGTCTATGACTTCTGTGGTTTGCTCGACGGAGCAACCTTCTTTATTGGTTGCTCGCACGGTGTATTTCCCTTCCTGGTTAACTGTGATTGTTTGAGTAGTCGCTCCCGAAGGCTGCCAGAGATATTCATATGGCTCCCGTCCGTTGGCATCCAGTATGACGGACTGGCCGTCCGGAATACAGATGTAGTTCTCGGGGGCCAATCCCAGAATAGGAGAAGGACGCTCGCCAATCTGTACTGTGTCGGAATTGTAGCAGTCGTTTCTGTCTTTTACTGTTACAATATACTGCCCAGGCTGGCCGATCGTCACTTCGCGGGTTGTTTCACCTGTGCTCCATTTGTATTCAATCCACCGGTCGCTTTCTACCCGAAGCACAACAGAGCTATCACGGCACAAGGTCGTGTCCGGGCCGATGGAAAAGGCAGGCGGTTTACGCAACGTAATCTCGATTGTATCGGCTGCGTAGCAATCGCCTTGCGGGCCGTTGAATGCGATGGCGATGTACCGGCCGGTTGAAGTGGCGTTATAAGTACGGCTGCGACCAACGACCCGGCCGCGGTAGAGCCATCTGTAAACTTCCGCGTTTACCTTCATATCCAAGGGTACATAGGCGCCACAAGTGTCTTTAGGGGGGCCAAGATCGATATTTGAAGGCGTTTCGTAGATGGTAACCTCCTGCACGATCGTAGTGTCGGTACATTTGTTTGTGGCGCGCAGGGCCACCATATAGGTACCCGGTTTGGTGTATGTGTATGTGGCCGTTTGCGTTTTGGAAGGGGTTGTAAACTGGCCGTTCCCAAGGAAATCCCAGGAATAAGTATCCTCGATCGGGTCACACATCGGGCTGGCCTGGAACTGCGTGGGTTCATTGGTACAAAAGCCGTCGGCTTCAAATCCCGGGCCTTGTGATTCCTGCGTGAAGTCCTGAACCATATTAGGCAATCCCAACTGGCTTTTTTTACCTCCCAAATTCGCTCCATCGCGCTCATAATCGACACCGGTCAACGAATTTCCTTCCGGTTCGCCGATCGTTGCCAGGTATTCACTTCCCTGAATAGCCATATAAATCCGTCCGTCCGGCCCGAACTGCAATGCACCGAATTTCTGCGTGGCAGAACTGTCGATGGTAATGGCCGTTTCTATAACGAGGCTATCGGGCAACGTAAGGTCGTATTGTTTCAGATAGGATTTTGTACCGTTTTCACCCTGAAAAGAAACGTACATTTTTTCTCCCGTCGGCGAGAATTCGATACCATATGCAATGGGCGGAGCGGGGCCGAGGTCCATGGTTTTTTTGTAGGTTAATGTGCCCGTTGAGTCGTCAAAACTGTATAGCTCTACATAGTTTCTTGCAGGACCAGGAATTACCACGGCTAGCTGGCGATAACCGGTAGTACTGTCGGGTGAAGAAAACTTCATATAACCCTCGGCCTTGTTGGTACTGTCGTGTGCCATACCCAGTTCGGGAGCCGCCACTTCTACGAGCCCACCCGTGGTAGCATGGAAAATGCGGAACTTGTTGGTGCCGTAATCGTGCGAAACGACCCAGTAGGTGCTGTCGCGGTCGTTGCGGACGGCGGCAATGCGCTCGGTAGTAGGTGTTTGAAGAGTTGTATTTTGTTCAATGATCTGACCCAGGCCATTGTTGCGGCGCATATCTACGACGCTCACCGTTAGTAACTTCTCGCCATTGATGTCAGAAGTTGTGAACACATTATAAAGGTACTCGCACCCTCTGCAAGTCGGCTGGGGCACAATGAGCACCGATTGCGTCGAATTGGGGCTTCCCTTCATGGGCGCGCAGGCCCCGAAAGTACACGTCATTTCATCCCCGTTCTTATTCCATATTTTAATACCATCGGAATAAAAGAGGAGTTGTCCTTTCGAATTGGCAATCGACGAAGTTCCCTCGGGAGTGCTCAGCTTGCCATCGGTTAGCGGAGATGGGGGAGTATTGGAAAAATCGAGGCCTGCATTGCCCCCGAAATACCACTTGGAGCCTTCCTGAGCCTGCGGCTCCATACAAATCTTGACATTGATTCTGTTCTGAATGCTGCAACCATTGGGTAGAAATACTTCAACGGAATAGCAACCGGAACTGTCGACGCGCAGAGTTTGGGTAGTTTGCCCTTTTGGATACCATAGGTACGTAGCTCCTTCCGGCGCACCATTAGGATAGGGGTCGAGCGTGATAGTATCACCCTTACAAATGGTTGTATCTATCCTCCATTGCTGGAACTCAGGGGGAAGCTCGCCGATTTTAACTGTTTGAGGAACTGTTTCCTGAGTACCGTTTTGCAAGGTACGAACAAGCGTAACGGTGTACGTACCAGGAGCCGCATAGGAATGCTGAGGATTGCGGCGGGTGTCTGTGGCACCGTCGCCGAAGCTCCATCGCCAGGCTCTCGCGGTGCTTACCGTGTCCCTGAAGGATGTCGAATCTGCCTCGCAATCCGGGTTCTGCATACACTGTCCTTTTACCAAGAAGGGCGTCTGCGCCAAGGCATTTGCGCCGACGAGGAGCATGAGCAGGCAGAGGACATAAAAAAATTGGTGGTATCTATTATAAAATCGCCCCATGTTTCGTTAGTTGTTCAAACACCCCTACCTTCTCAAAGAATATTCAAGTTACCCGACATTACTAACGAAAATAAAATGTTAAAATTTTGTGCGGTAATGTCGTAAAAACCACTCTAATTTGAATATTAATACGCAATTTGAGGATAATTTGTGAAATTAATCAGGTAATTTTTTTGAGCCCGGAACGTGTCCGTTTTTCGGCAAACGGCAAGCCAATAAATCTATGATCAAGCGTTTACTTCCTCTCTTCCTACTGACACTGCTTTGCCTGAAAGGTTGGAGCCAGGATCCGCAATTTTCGCAGTTCTACGCAAACCCGTTGTACTTAAATCCTGCGTTGGCAGGAGGGGCGCTGGCGCCGCGTGCAACCATCAATTACCGTAACCAATGGCCTTCATTATCGGCCAACTTCGTGACTACTTCTATAGGGGCCGACGTATTCCTGCCCAATTTCAACAGCGGGCTGGGCGTGCTGGTAACCATGGACAGCCAGGGGCTGGGCAACCTTAAATCGACCGAGGCGGCGCTGCAATATTCCTATCAAATCCAGTTCAATGAACTGACTTCACTGCGTCTTGGGATCCAGGGCGGCTTTGCTTCCAGGACGCTCGATTACTTCGGTTTGACATTTGGTGATCAATATAATAATGGCGGCTTAACCGGCCAGCCTTCTGAAGATCCGTTCGCAAAAGGTGGCCCTAATGTATTCTACGCCGACTTTGGTGCGGGAGCAATGCTTTATTCCGACTGGTATTGGGCCGGGATTTCGGCACATCACCTGAACCGTCCCAATCAGGCGTTTTCAGAACTTACCGAAGCACGGTTACCCGTAAAAGCCAGTTTGCAGGCGGGGTTACGCATTCCATTCGCGGGTTACACATTCCTGGGCGATGAAATCGATAAGGAAAAGACTATCTCTCCTGCCATTATGTATAAAAAGCAGGGTAAATACGACCAGTTCGATGCCGGTATGTACGTGACCATTGAGCCGCTGGTGATTGGCGCCTGGTACCGTGGTATTCCTTTCAAAAAATACGAACAGAATATCAATAACCACGAATCGCTGATATTCCTGGCCGGTTACCGGCAGGACAAATTCTCGATCGGTTATAGCTACGACCTGACCATTTCTACATTAGGCGCGGGCAGCGGCGGCGCGCATGAGATTTCGCTCTCCTACGTTTTTGCGCCATTGGAATCGAAACCGAAGCGCCCGAAAACCCGGAAACGGCAGCTTTCCTGTCCGAAATTCTGATGTACTTCGAAAAAAATTAGTGGGAATTGAGATAGGGTAAACTTAGACGGCAAAAGTCTTTTTTAGTGGTTAATTCACTTTTAAATGCCATTTTGACGACTATGTCCAATTACCGAAACCTTAATTTCCTTTTCACCCTTTTGCTGCTCGTGGTTGCATTGAGCACCGTAGCCGCGCCTCCCAAGCGGGAATTTTACGAAATCAAAATCTATCACCTCAAAAATGCCGATCAGGAAACGCGTGTGGAAGCTTTCCTGAAAGACGCATATGTTCCCGCTGCTCACCGTGCAGGTATCAAAAATGTGGGTGTTTTCAAGCCTGTCGCAACCGATACTATGGCCGGGAAGCTGATTTATGTGCTTACACCTATTAAATCCCTTGATCAGCTGCTGACTTTGCCTAAAACTTTGGATAAAGACGCCGCCTTTGTGTCGGCAGGAAAGGACTACATCGAAGCAAATTATAAAAATCCACCGTACGCCCGCTTCGAGTCGATTGTGCTTCAAGCCTTCACAGACGCTCCCGTGCATATGAAGCCTAACTTAACCGGGCCAAAAAGCGAAAGGGTGTACGAGTTGCGTAGCTACGAAGGGCATACCGAGAAAATTTACCAGAACAAGGTGAAGATGTTCAATGCCGGGGGGGAAGTTCCGTTGTTCAAACGCCTTGGTTTTAATGCGGTATTCTATGGCGAGGTGATTGTGGGAAGCCACATGCCGAACCTCATGTACATGACCACTTTCGAGAACAAGGCATCGCGTGACGCGCATTGGAAATCATTCAGTGAAGACGCTGAATGGAACAAGCTGAAAACAAATCCGGAGTACCAGAACAACGTTTCAAAAAACACCAGCTTCTTCTTGTATCCCACCGAATATTCGGATATATAGCACCCGAAACGGTTCCGATCATTTTGAAATGATGAACAAGGCCAGGTACCGTTTCGGGCAGGCCGGTTCATCATTTTTTGTTTAAAAACCCAACATTATGAAAGCCGCTATTTTAAAAAATCTTCATGAGCCGCTGGTGATTGAAGAAACGCACAAGCCGAATCCCGGTCCGGGAGAGGCGCTTATTGAGGTGAAAGCCGCGTCGC
The DNA here is from genome assembly GCF_050587785.1 of Dyadobacter sp. BHUBP1. Classification (NCBI taxonomy): domain Bacteria; kingdom Pseudomonadati; phylum Bacteroidota; class Cytophagia; order Cytophagales; family Spirosomataceae; genus Dyadobacter; species Dyadobacter sp. BHUBP1. Next base: position 57,035 of record NZ_JBOBIH010000009.1, on the reverse strand, counting down.
TCAACCACCGCGATGTCTGGATACAAAAAGGACTTTATCCACGCATTACAACCCCTATAATCCCCGGCTCAGACGGCGCAGGCATCGTAACGGAAGTAGGCGACGGGGTCGCCAAAAGCTGGATCGGGAAAGAGGTGATCATCAACCCCTCGCAAAATTGGGGCGACAACCCTGATTTTTACAGCGAGGATCATAAAATACTCGGTCTGCCCGATAATGGCACATTTGCGGAATATGTCAGAACGGAGGCGAAATACCTGGCCGAAAAGCCGGCGCATTTGTCATTTGAAGAAGCGGCTGCGTTACCGTTGGGCGGGTTGACCGCCTGGCGCTCGCTGATGACGCGTTGCCGGTTCAAAGAAGGCGATCGCGTGCTCGTAACGGGTGCGGGTGGAGGCGTGGCACTTTTCGCGATCCAGATCGCCATTGCGGCAGGTGCGGAGGTGTGGGTAACCTCAGGTTCCGACCAGAAAATACAGAAAGCGATCGAAATGGGCGCGAAAGGCGGAATTAATTATAAAAACCCGACCTGGTTCCGGGACTTGCTCGTGAAGGCACGCGGACCCAAGACGGGTTATTTCAATGTCATTATCGATAGCGCGGGCGGTCCTGGCTTTGCAAAGTTGATCGATATTGCTGCTCCTGGTGCCCGCATTTGCTTCTATGGCGGAGGAACCGGCAATATTACCGACATCGTGCCTGCGAAAGTGTTTTTCAAGCAACTTAATATTTTCGGCAGCACGATGGGTACCGAACAGGAGTTTGCCGATATGGTGCAGTTCGTAAGCGAAAAACGGATAGTGCCGATTATCGACAAGGTGTTCCCGCTGGAAGAAGCCGAGCAAGCACTCCGCTATATGGACTCCGGGCAGCAGTTCGGCAAGATCGTACTTTCGGTATAACCTTATTTCCGCACCGACTCGATGGCCGCGCGGACGCTCCCGTGCTCGTCGAGCAGCGATTGCGCCTCGTCGGGCGAGATATTCAGCTCATCAATGATCATACGCAACGCTCTGTTGACCAGTTTTTCATTGGTGAGCTGCATATCGACCATCTTGTTTCCTTTCACTTTACCAAGCCGGATCATGACCGACGTTGAGATCATGTTCAGGGCCAGTTTTTGAGCGGTGCCGGATTTCATTCTGGTGCTTCCGGTCAAAAATTCGGGGCCTACCACTATTTCTACCGGATATTCACAGGCTTTGGCTACGGCGGAGCCGTCGTTGCAAACTACACAGCCCGTGAGCAAGCCCGCATTGCGCGCCTCGTTCAAACCGCCGATTACGTAAGGGGTCCGGCCTGAGGCCGCTATTCCAATTAATGTATCAGTTGCATTGGGTTCGTAAGCCGCAAGGTCTTTCCACGCCTGATTCCAGTCGTCTTCCGCATTCTCTACCGCCTTGCGAATGGCAGTATCGCCGCCGGCGATGATCCCAACGACCAGATCAAACGGCACGCCGAATGTCGGTGGGCATTCCGATGCGTCTACAACGCCCAATCGTCCGCTCGTTCCGGCGCCGATGTAGAAGAGGCGGCCGCCCTTTTGCATTCTCGGAACGATCTGCTCTACCAACGCTTCGATCTGCGGAATGGATTTCTGAACTGCATGCGGCACGGTCTGATCCTCGCGGTTAATGGAGGTCAGAATGTCGTGGACACTCATTTTTTCGAGATCATTATAGTTCGAAGACGATTCGGTAGTCAGCATTGTGGTTCGTGTTTTTTGGAATTCAAAATTAAATCTTTTCCGATAAGGATGTTGCACCGGGAGGAAATTTGGTATTTATCATAGATTAATAACAAAAAAAGGTTTGAATGTTTGGAAAATAAAAAGAATGGCTTCTAATTTGTAACACCAAGTAAAAAACAGCGAAATTTCGCTAGACTTAAATGTTCCGCTAAAATGAAACTGACTCTTATCGTCCCGGTCCTAATTATCGTCACGCAATAGCGTGAGTGGGATGATAGCACATAACTGGCACCTCACTCACCTAACCGAGTGGGGTGTTTTTATTTTAAATACAATCATTCACCAATGGCGACAGAATTAAACAGATTTTCGAAGACCCTTACCCAGGAAGTAACCAATCCGGCCGCCCAGGCAATGCTTTATGGAATTGGTTTGAAAGAAGAAGACTTTGTTAAACCCCAGATCGGGATTGCCAGCACAGGTTACGAAGGTAACCCTTGCAACATGCACCTGAACGGCCTTTCGGTGTACGTGAAACAGGGCGTGAATGCGAACGACATGGTGGGCCTGATTTTCAACACGATCGGCGTGTCGGATGGTATGACCAACGGAAACGACGGGATGCGTTACTCGCTCCCAAGCCGCGACATTATCGCGGATTCGATCGAAACCGTAGTGGCTGCGCAGTGGTACGATGGCGTGATCGCGGTGGTGGGTTGTGATAAAAACATGCCTGGCGCTATTATGGCGATGGCGCGCCTCGACCGTCCTGCTATTATGGTGTACGGTGGAACGATCCGTTCGGGACATTATAAAGGACAGAAACTCGACATCGTTTCGGCATTCGAAGCGCTGGGTAAGAAGTTCGCCAACAATATTTCTGACGAAGATTATAAAGGAGTAATTCAGAATTCGATCCCTGGCCAGGGTGCTTGCGGTGGTATGTACACTGCCAATACTATGGCGTCGTCGATCGAGGCAATGGGATTGAGCTTGCCATTCAGCAGCTCTTACCCGGCTACGCACGAGGGCAAGCAGGAAGAATGCAAGAAGATCGGTGCGGCCATGAAGAAATTGCTCGAACTGAACATTACTCCGAAAGATATTATTACCAAAAAATCGCTTGAAAATGCATTGACAGTGGTAATGGCGCTGGGTGGGTCTACCAACGCAGCATTGCATTACCTGGCAATCGCCCGCGCAGCCGGCATTCCATTGACGTTGGATGACATTCAGGCGATTTCGGACCGCACGCCATTCATCGCGGATTTGAAACCTAGCGGTAAGTACTTCATGGAGGATATCCTGGAAATCGGCGGTGTACCTGCGGTGACCAAGTATTTGTATTCCAAAGGTCTAATCCACGGCGATTGCATCACCGTAACCGGTAAAACTGTTGCCGAAAACCTCGCAGAAGCTCCTGACTTGAATTTTGAAACACAGAAAATGGTGTTCCCGATTGAAACGCCAATCAAGCAGACAGGCCATATTCAGGTACTTTATGGTAACCTGGCTCCAACCGGCGCGGTAGCGAAAATCACTGGTAAGGAAGGTTTGACATTCGACGGAACGGCAAAAGTGTGCGAGCATGAAACGGAGATCATCGAAATGCTGGCAAAAGGTGAAATCCTGCCAGGCCATGTGGTGGTAATCCGCAATGCGGGTCCGAAAGGCGGACCGGGGATGTCGGAAATGCTGAAACCTACCTCTGCCGTGATGGGAGCAGGTCTGGGCGATAAGATCGCATTGATCACTGACGGCCGTTTCTCAGGTGGTACGCACGGTTTCGTAGTAGGCCACATCACCCCGGAAGCATTCGAAGGCGGACCCATCGCATTGGTGAAAGACGGTGATCGTATTTCTATCGATGCCAACACCCGCGTACTGACCCTGCACATTTCCGACGAAGAAATGGCGACCCGCAAAGCAGCCTGGGTACAACCCGCGCCGAAATTTACAAAAGGGATGCTGGGAAGATATATCAGAACCGTGAAGTCGGCCAGCGAAGGTTGCGTGACTGACGAGGCGTAAAAAACTAAACATTATGTCGGAAGGGAAATTCAAATTGGATAGAACGGCCTTCCATGCCGGGACGCATTCGGAGACTGAGAAGTACTACGCGAAAAATCAGCCGAAAACTTTGAAAGAAAGGTTGGAAGCAGCGCATTACCTGAACAGCATTGCATTTCAGTTTGATTTGCAAAACCCACCCCGAATGGACAGAAGTGTTTTTTCAATGCGAAAACACCCGATGTAATGGGAAATATTTTCAATGATGATTTTCAGGATTTCTTGAAGTCATTCAATGAATGTGAAGTGGAATATATTCTGGTCGGCGGCTACTCGGTAATCCTGCATGGCTATTCCCGAACAACCGGCGACATGGATATATGGGTTAGGAAAACGAGTGAAAACTATCGGAGGATTGCGAATGCATTCGAACAGTTTGGAATGCCGCTATTTGATATGACAGAGACGAACTTCCTGCATAACCCGCAATTTGATGTATTTACATTTGGCCGGGTGCCCGTTTCGATCGATTTAATCACGAAGTTGAAAGGGCTGGAATTCGAAGAAGCGTACAAGAATGCCGCTGATCATGCAGTAGAGGGTTTAAAAATCAGATTGATACATTACAAAGATCTGATCACGGCAAAGAAGGCGGCAGGAAGGCCGAGAGATATAAATGACATTGAGAATCTTGAAAATTCATCCGACTAAATAAAATAGAGGTCATGGGATTTAATGAAAATCAAACTGCAACAATTCAGGGCTCGGAACCGGTGGTTTCGGTGGCCAGGCCGGAGCTGATCAATGGCTCGCATGCGGTGATCCAGTCGCTGATTGCGGAAGGGGTGAAAACCATTTTCGGCTATCCGGGCGGCGCGATTATGCCGGTGTATGATGCGATCTATGACTATCAGGATCAGATCGACCACATTCTCGTGCGTCACGAGCAGGGGGCTGCACACGCGGCGGAAGGCTTTGCGCGCATTACGGGTGAGGTAGGGGTCTGTCTTGTTACTTCGGGGCCGGGTGCTACCAACCTGGTAACCGGTATCGCGGACGCGATTATCGACTCTACGCCGATGGTGTGTATTATCGGTCAGGTGGCATCGCATTTGCTCGGTACCGACGCATTCCAGGAGACCGACGTGATGGGTATCACCATCCCCATTACCAAATGGAACTACCAGGTTACCAATGCGGATGAAATCCCTGAGATCATTGCCAAGGCATTTTATATAGCAAAATCAGGTCGTCCGGGGCCGGTTTTGATCGATATTACCAAGGATGCGCAGCAGAAACTGATGACGAAGCCTTTCGTACACAAAAAGGTAGAGACATTGCTGAGCTACCACCCGCGCCTCGCACCGAAAGAAGAGCAGCTGGCGGCTGCTGCGAAGCTGATCAACCAGGCAAAACGCCCGTTCCTGTTCGTAGGTCACGGCGTGCAGATTGCCGGTGCGGAGCAGGAATTGATCCGTTTTATTGAAAAAACAGATATTCCAGCCGCTTCGACATTGCTGGGGCTTTCCTCCATGTCGGTGGACCACCCTAACTATATGGGCTGGCTGGGAATGCACGGAAACTACGGTACCAACGTCCTGACCAACCAATGCGATCTCATTATTGCGGTCGGAATGCGTTTCGACGACCGGGTAACCGGCGATTTGAACCGCTATGCGAAGCAAGCGAAGGTCGTTCACATTGAAATCGACCCGGCGGAAATCGACAAAATCGTGAAAGCGGACGCACCGGTAGTGGGCGACGCGAAAATTGCACTGGAACAACTGCTTCCATTAGTCAATGAAAACAATCACGAAGCCTGGAAAGCTGAATTCAAGAAATACGACGCGATCGAAGATCAGAAGATCACACAGCCGGAATTGGCTCCTACTACGGAGAAAATCAAAATGGCGGAAGTGATCCGCACCCTCTCGGATAAAACCAAAGGCGAAGCGGTGATCGTGGCCGACGTAGGCCAGCACCAGATGATGGCTGCACGCTACTATCAGTTCAAAAAACCTAGCTCGTACATTACTTCGGGCGGTTTGGGAACGATGGGTTATGCATTGCCTGCGTCATTCGGAGCGAAAGTGGGCGCGCCGGACCGCGAAGTGGTTGCGATTATCGGCGACGGTTGCTTCCAGATGACGATTCAAGAATTGGGTACGATTGCACAGAGCGGTTTGCCGGTGAAAATCATCATTCTGAACAACAACTTCCTCGGAATGGTACGCCAGTGGCAACAGCTTTTCCACCAGAAACGCTACTCGTTCGTGGAGCTGCAAAACCCCGATTTCATCACGATTGCCAAAGGTTTCGGTATTGACGGCCATACCTGTGCGAAACGCGAGGATCTGCATGCGTCGCTCGACACCATGCTGGCTTCCGACAAGCCTTATCTTTTGGAAGTATTGGTAGAGAAAGAAGAAAACGTGTTCCCGATGGTGCCAACGGGTGCTTGCGTAGCCGATATCCGTTTGGAATAATATAAACGAGGAAGAAATTATGACATCATACACCATTTGTGTTTTTACTGAGAATTCGATCGGTATTCTCAACAAGATCACGACGATATTCACCCGGCGACGGATCAATATCGAGAGCTTAACCGTTTCGGAGACCGAGCGTAAGGGTATTTCCCGCTTTACGATCGTCATTCGTAGCGAGTCGCGCGACGCGGTGGAGAAGCTGGTCCGCCAGATCCGCAAGATCATCGAAGTACTCGCGGTTTTCGGGTATCTCAATGAAGACATCGCCTACAACGAGATCGCATTGTTCAAGGTTTCGACACCCATCGGTGCTAAACCGCTCGATATCGAGACGATTAATAAGGTTTACAAAGCGTGGGTCGTATACTGGCACCTCACTTATGTGATCATTCAGAAGACGGGCACCGAAGAAGAGATCTTTGAATTTTTCGATTATATCAAACCCCACGAAATCCTCGAATTCGTTCGCTCGGGACGCGTGGCGGTGAGCAAATCGCCTCAGACACTGGTAGATTATCTGCCCGAAGCTGAGTGGGAGTATTACCAATAGTCGGCCAGTTTTTAGTAGTATTGCTTTTAAATTCGTAGTAAATCAATAATCCAATCAATAATCAATGGCAAAATTAAATTTCGGCGGGGTCGAAGAAGAAGTAGTAACCCGTGAAGAATTTCCTCTTGAAAAAGCACGCGAAGTACTTTCTAACGAAACCATCGCTGTAATTGGTTACGGCGTACAAGGCCCAGGCCAAAGCTTGAACATGCGTGACAACGGTTTCAATGTAATCGTTGGTCAGCGTAAAGGTGGTAAGTCTTGGGACAAAGCTGTTGCTGACGGATGGGTACCAGGCGAAACCCTTTTCGACATCGAAGAGGCGCTTGCAAAAGGAACCATCATTTGCTACTTGCTTTCTGACGCTGCTCAGATCGAACTTTGGCCAACTGTTAAAAAACACCTTACTGCCGGCAAATCACTGTATTTCTCACACGGTTTCGGTGTAACTTATAAAGATCAGACTGGCATCGTTCCTCCTGCTGACGTGGATGTATACCTGGTTGCTCCAAAAGGATCGGGAACTTCACTTCGCCGCCTGTTCGTAGAAGGAAAAGGCTTGAACTCTTCTTTCGCGGTATTCCAGGATGCTACTGGCAAAGCGCGTGAAAAATGTATCGCAATGGGTATCGGTGTAGGTTCAGGTTACCTGTTCGAAACTGATTTCTACCGTGAAGTTACTTCTGACCTTACCGGTGAGCGTGGTACTTTGATGGGGGCTATCCAGGGTATTTTCGCTGCACAATACGAAGTGTTGCGTTCGAACGGTCACACGCCGTCAGAAGCATTCAACGAAACAGTCGAAGAATTGACTCAATCGTTGATGCCATTGGTGGCTGAAAACGGTATGGACTGGATGTACGCTAACTGCTCTACTACTGCCCAGCGCGGTGCTTTGGATTGGTGGAAACCTTTCCGTGACGCTACCAAGCCTGTTTTCGAGCAATTGTACAACTCTGTAAAAAGCGGCGAGCAAGCTAAAATTTCCATCACCCGTAACTCACAACCTGACTACCGCGTGAAACTGGAAGAAGAATTGGCTGAGCTGCGCGAATCAGAAATGTGGCAAGCTGGTTCTACTGTACGCGGATTGCGTCCGGAAAGAAACTAAGTTAATCCTTTGCCCCGGACTTAAGTCCGGGGTAACAGATAGAAAAATGGAGCTTTGCTTTTTGCAAAGCTCTTTTGTTTCAGAATCCTATGAGCACTTCACATTCCGTTCCGACTCTCGATAACATATTCCTCGCCGCCGAACGCCTGCGCGGGGTGATCAATCACACACCGATATTTTTTAATGCACACCTTTCGGAGCAGTATGGAGCTAATATTTATCTCAAAAGAGAAGATCTTCAAACTGTCCGCTCGTACAAGATTCGGGGAGCATATAACAAAATGGCGAGCCTCGCACCCGAAGCCCTCGCAGGAGGAGTCGTGTGTGCGAGCGCGGGTAACCACGCCCAAGGCGTAGCATATGCGTGCCGGAAAATGCAGGTGAAAGGTGCCATTTTTATGCCTACCACCACACCCGCGCAGAAAGTAAAACAAGTGCGGCTTTTCGGACAGGAGTGGATCGAAATCCACTTGGTAGGCGATACTTACGACGACGCCTACCACGCCTCAATGGCCTATCGCGACAGTACCAATGCCGTTTTTGTGCACCCATTTGATGATTTACAGGTAATCGAAGGTCAGGGTACCGTTGGTTTGGAAATTTTCAAAGATGCTGATTTCAAAATCGACTACCTGTTGATGGCCATTGGCGGAGGCGGCCTGGCATCCGGCATTTCAACTGTTTTTAAACAGCTTTCTCCCAAAACACAACTCATTGGCGTGGAACCGGAAGGCTCGCCAACGATGTACAAATCCATTCAGGAAGGGCATGTCGTGACGCTGGATAACATTGACAAGTTTGTAGATGGTGCAGCAGTAAAACGTGCAGGCGACATTACATTTGATATTTGCAGTAAGAGCCTGAATCAAATCCTGCTCGTTCCGGAAGGAAAGGTATGCTCTTCGATCTTACAGCTTTATAATGAGGAAGCGATCGTCGCCGAACCCGCCGGCGCATTGACGGTAGCTGCATTGGATTTAATTAAAGAAGATATTAAGGGTAAAAACGTCGTAGTGCTCATCAGTGGTGGCAACAACGATATTACCCGCACCGAGGAAATCAAGGAGCGGTCGTTGCTTTATGAAGGCTTGAAGCATTACTTTATTATCCGCTTTCCGCAACGTTCAGGTGCATTCCGTGAGTTTTTAAATGTGCTCGGGCCTAATGACGACATTGCACGTTTTGAATATGTGAAGAAAACCAACCGCGAGCAGGGGCCTGCATTGGTAGGCATCGAATTGAAAAGCCGCGAAGATTTTGCGCCGCTGATCGAGCGAATGGATGCGAACCGGGTGGTTTATGAGTATCTGAATGATCAGCCGGATTTGTTTCAGTTTATGGTTTAAATATTATATGAGCTCAGTTTTACGAAGAAAACCGTATTGCTTATTTATTGGCGTATTGGTTGCCGTGATGGCCGTTTCCCGCGGCTTTGGTCAGGGGAAAATGTTGGAAAGTTACATCGTTTCGCCCGAAGGTGACACGACCAGGGGATTTATCCGTTACGACGGCTGGGGCACCAGTCCGATGACCGTTGATTTTGCCAGAGAGAAGGGGGGCATAGTGGAAAAAGTAGGTCCGGACGCGGCGGCACAGTTTTACATTGCGCCGCTTAATGAGCGCTATGTGAGCAAAAGAATCGGAATACTGAATATCGATCTGAGCAAAACCTACGAACAGGCTCCCTCTCTCGAAGCGAAGGACTCGGTAACCGTTTATTTAAGACAGATAACCTCAGGCCCGAAAGCAACTTTGCTGGAATACCTGGACCTGGCTGAACAATCGCATTTCTTTCTGAAAAAGGGTGGAAAGTTGAAGGAACTATACAATTATCCATTTTACAGACTCTCCGGCGGAAAGAAATACCTCATTCAATATGACGAGTATGTACGCCAACTACCGGTATTGCTCGCCGATGGTGCCGATAATGGTCCTGTTCGGGGTTATTCTGCAAGGGAATTGGGGCGTTATGTCGACCGGTATAACGGAGTGAATACTTCGGAAAAGCAAAGCAAAGGCGCCGCTGCTGAATCGGAAATGGAGATAGACGCATATGCGATGGGCGGTATCGAAGCATGGGAGGAAACAGATGTCAACCTGGGTACGACGCCAACATTCGGAGTGGGATTGCGCATAAACCTGCCAAGAAGATTTCACAACCGGTATTTCAAAATTCTATTTGCGACAATGCCAGGCGTTTCTGTGAGCAAGGTGTACAACTACATTCCGGACGAGAAAATCAGTTTAAACACCCTGGAGGTTGGTGCGGGGACTTACATCGGTTCCGGTGATTTCAGGCCTAATATAGGTATCGAATACAGCTTTCCCATGGATAGCTGGCGAACTTTCATTTTGGGGCCTCATATTGGTATTTCGTTCCGAAGGCAGCTAAGCCTCGAAGTCTCACATTTTGCGAATTTATCGACATTGGTATCAGACGAGGTCACGTTTTTTAATCGCCCGCGCATCAGTTTGAACTACTATTTGAATTTGAACAAATTCTTCAAAAGCCGGAAATAGCCGCTCGATAATGTTACGCGTACCATCCGACATCAGCTCCCAGGAATTCGAGTCCCTGAAAATTCAGGACATGACTTTCGTGGCTTACCGGAATGAAGTATATCCTTCGAAATACGACGTGTTTTTCGAGGAGCACGCGGTGATTGTGGTGCTGGAAGGTGAAAAGAAATTTACCAGTCCGACGCAGGAAGTGCATGTCGAAAAAGGGGATATTTTGTTCATTCAGCGGGGCTTTTACTTGATGTCGGAATCCATTCACGAGGCATATAAAAGCTTGGTGTTCTTTTTTGACGAAAAGTTACTGAAGGAATTCGTAGGCTTGCACCCGGAGCTTTTTGATGCTCAAAAAAACGCCGAAGCCGTCGAATATCCGATTTTGCTTTTAAAGTCGGATGACAATTTCGAGAAGTTCATCCAATCGGTATTCCCCTATTTCCGCTCGCGAACGGAGTTGAAGAATCACTTCCTTCGGCTGAAATTCCAGGAATTGCTGCTGCATTTGATGGAGCTGGATCACTCAAACCAGTTGCGGGGTATTTTGTACAGTCTCTATAAAGGTGAAAAGGTCGATCTTTCGTTTTTGATGAACAGCTACTACTTGAAGCCTCTGACATTGAATGAGCTGGCGCGGCTTTCCGGCCGGAGCCTTTCGGCATTCAAGCGAGATTTTCAGGATGAATTTAACACTTCACCTGCCCTGTGGCTGAAAAACAAGCGGCTGGATTATGCGGATTTTCTGTTGAGGAATAGTACGAAGAACGTTTCGGAGATCAGTACGGAAATTGGGTATGAGAGCGTTTCGCATTTTATCAAGACATACAAAGAGAAGTACGGGACTACGCCGAAGCGGCAGGGGTGACGGGCTGTGCTTATGCAGGCAAATCATTATATTTGTTTACACTAATACTTGAATGGACAATGGAGGCGATTCATGTTTATCCAACCAAAGATCAGGAAGAGGCTGTAATTGCTTTTCTGGAAGCAATGGAAGTGGAATTTGAAAGGGATGAAGCGCTGCCGGAACATGTGCTGAAAGGCATTCAGGCTGGTAGAGAGGAGATAAAGGCTGGTCGTTACATGACTTTGGACGAATTTAAAAGCAGAAAACGGGATAGTGAATTATGAGGTGATCCTGGCTCCTACGGCGGTCGAAACATTCGACGCCATTTATGACCAAATTGAATCCAGGTTTGGTAAAAACATAGCTAGCCAATTTCACCGCAGGGTATTCATATCTTAGACACGATAAGTAGCACTCCTTTCATCTTCAAGGGCACCCGCGAAAATCCGAACATCCGCAAGGGATGGATTCATAAGAACTGTTCTGTTTTCTACGAAGTCGCAGGCAGCCAGATACACGTATTGTTCTTTTGGGACAACCGACAGCAGCCATTGATGGAGCCGGATGCATTGGAATAAAGATTTCCGCTCAAACCCTGCTCCTAAACCAAAATCACTATTTTTTGAACCTTTACCGTTATATATATTCCTTTAATTATGCGGTAATTTGTAATGTCGGTTCTCCTTCTGAGAAAGGCGTTGATTATCAGCTCTTTCTTTGAAGCCTGAACGACGAGGCGAAATTCTAATTTTAATCAAAATGAGTAATCAAGCGAGTACCCTTTTCGACAAAGTGTGGGATGCCCACGTTGTTCGTAAAATCGAGGACGGTCCGGATGTTTTTTTCATCGACCGCCATTTTATCCACGAAGTAACAAGCCCTGTTGCATTCCTGGGACTCGAAACCAGAGGCATTGGCGTGATGTATCCCGAGCGTACTTTCGCAACGGCGGATCACAACACTCCTACCATCAACCAGCACCTTCCGGTTCAGGACCCGCTCTCGGCGAATCAGCTGAAAGCCCTCGAAGCGAATGCTGCGAAATACGGCATTTCACACTGGGGACTGGGTCACGCCCGTAACGGTATTGTGCACGTGGTTGGACCGGAAAACGGTATTACGCTTCCGGGTATGACCATCGTTTGCGGTGATTCCCACACTTCTACCCACGGTGCATTCGGCGCGATCGCGTTCGGTATCGGTACTTCGGAGGTGGAAATGGTGCTTTCTTCGCAGTGCATTATGCAGCCCAAGCCCAAGAAAATGCGTGTAAACGTAAATGGCAAGCTGGGCAAAGGTGTAACGCCGAAAGACGTAACACTTTATATCATCTCGAAACTGACTACTGCCGGTGCAACGGGTTATTTCGTTGAATACGCGGGAGATGTTTTCGAAAATATGTCGATGGAAGGTCGTATGACGGTCTGCAATATGAGTATCGAAATGGGTGCCCGTGGTGGTATGATCGCTCCCGACGAAACTACTTTTGCCTACATCAATGGCCGGGAGCAAGCTCCGAAAGGCGAGAAGTGGGACAAGGCATTGGCTTACTGGAAAACTTTGAAAACAGACGAAGGCGCTGTTTTCGATAAAGAATATACTTTCGACGCAGCGGATATCGAGCCGATGATCACCTACGGTACCAATCCGGGAATGGGTCAGGGCATCACCCGCGCGATCCCTACTTCGGATCAGGTGGAAGGTGGTAAGGCTACTTATGACAAGTCGCTGAATTACATGGGTTTTCACGAGAATGAAAATATGATCGGTAAGCCTATTGACTATGTTTTCATCGGTAGCTGTACCAATGGCCGTATCGAAGACTTCCGCGCGTTCGCGTCGATCGTGAAAGGCCGTAAGAAGGCTGATAATGTAACGGCATGGATCGTTCCTGGCTCGCATATTGTAGAGGCGCAGATTAAAGAAGAAGGTATCCTGGATATCCTGACCGAAGCTGGTTTCGAATTGCGTCAGCCAGGCTGCTCAGCTTGTTTGGCAATGAACGACGACAAAATCCCTGCCGGCAAATACGCGGTAAGTACCTCAAACCGTAACTTCGAAGGTCGCCAGGGCCCGGGCGCGCGTACGTTACTCGCGAGTCCGCTCGTAGCCGCAGCAGCAGCAGTAACGGGCGTGGTTACGGATCCGCGGACGTTGCTTTGAGGGCTTTAGGCGATAGGCCTTAAGCTATAAGCAGATTGCAATTGACACACTATGAGAGATTTCAGGAAGTATGAGGTATGGAGAATTAGCCATGAGTTTGTTCTGGATGTTTACATCAAAACGCGAACGTTTCCGGCAAATGAAACATACGGCGTAACCTCACAAATTAGGAGGGCTTCTGTTTCAATTCCAACGAATTTGGCAGAGGGGTGTGGCAGGACAACAGACCTAGAGTTCGCAAGATTCATACATATCTCATTGGGCTCTGCTCATGAAGTCGAATATCTCTTACAGCTTTCAAAAGATTTGGAATACCTTTCAGATGCGGATTATTCATTACTTAATGAAAGGATTAACCTGATAAAGAGAATGCTGTACAATCTAGAAAAGAGCATTACAAAAAAGCCTAAAGCTTAAAGCTTACGGCATAAAGCATTCAAAACAATGGCTTACGATAAATTCACCATACTGAAAAGCTCGGCGGTTCCTTTGCCGATCGAAAACGTCGATACCGACCAGATTATCCCTGCGCGCTTCCTGAAAGCAACTAAACGCGAAGGATTTGGCGACAACCTCTTCCGTGACTGGCGCTTCAACGGCGACGATACGCCGAAGCAGGACTTCGTATTGAACAATCCTATTTACTCCGGCAAAATCCTTGTGGGAGGCCACAACTTCGGTAGCGGTTCGAGCCGCGAACACGCCGCGTGGGCGATCTACGATTACGGTTTTCGCTGCGTGGTTTCCAGCTTCTTTGCGGATATTTTCAAAGGCAACTCATTGAATATCGGTATTTTGCCGGTACAAGTGAGCCCTGAGTTTTTGAACAAAATCTTCGAAGCAATCGAGGCTGATCCTAAGGCAGAGCTGGAAGTGAACTTGCCGGAGCAGAAAATCACGATCGTTGCGACGGGCGAAAGCGAGTCTTTCGATATCAATGGTTATAAAAAACATAACCTGATGAACGGCTTCGACGACATCGATTATCTGCAAGCGATGAAGGGAGAGATCAAGGAATTTGAAGCAGAGAGAATATTTTAATGGCAGTCGGACTTCGGCTATCGGCTGTCGAACTTTTTTGATAGCCAATAGCCGATAGCCGACGGCCGACAGCCCATGAACAGCCGTTACATAGAAATTATGGACACGACACTCCGCGATGGTGAGCAAACCAGCGGGGTGTCGTTTTCCGCATCCGAAAAACTGACCATCGCCCAGATCCTGTTGCAGGAAGTGAAGGTCGACCGCATTGAAGTAGCCTCGGCACGTGTGTCGGAAGGGGAGTTTCAGGCGGTTAGGAAAATCACGGATTGGGCCGGTGCGAATGGTTTTCTGGATAAAATAGAAGTACTCACGTTCGTCGACGGCGATGCGTCCATTAATTGGATGGTGCAAGCTGGCGCGAAAGTGATGAACCTTCTTACCAAAGGGTCGCTGAACCATTTGACCCACCAGCTCAAAAAATCACCGGAAGCGCATTTCGAAGATATTCGTAATGTAATTGAGCTCGCGGAAACGAAGGGTATTCAATGCAATGTGTACCTCGAAGACTGGAGTAACGGGATGCGTAATTCGAAAGAATATGTGTTCCAATCGCTTGATTTTCTGAGTACTTTGCCCGTCAAGCGAATTCTGCTCCCTGATACGTTGGGCGTTCTGACACCATTTGAGTCTTATACATTCATTAAGGAAATCGTTGAACGCTATCCTAACCAGCATTTCGAGTTCCACGGCCATAATGACTATGACCTGGGTGTCGCGAATGTAATGGAAGCGCTTCGTGCGGGCGTACAAGGCCTGCACCTGACCGTGAACGGCATGGGTGAGCGTACGGGTAATGCGCCGCTCGCGAGCACGATCGCGGTGATCAACGACATGATGCCGGAATGTACGACGGCGGTGAATGAGAAGTCGCTGTACTCGATTTCTAAGCTGGTGGAGACGTTTTCAGGCATCCGTATCCCTGCAAACAAGCCCATTGTAGGAGAAAGTGTGTTTACGCAAACGGCTGGTATTCATGCAGATGGGGATAAGAAGAACAATCTTTATTTCAGTAAACTGATGCCCGAGCGTTTCGGTCGGCAGCGGTTGTATGCATTGGGTAAAACTTCCGGCAAGGCGAATATTGAGAACAACCTGCGTGACCTGGGCATTTCGCTTTCGGATGCCGATTTGAAAAAGGTAACGCAGCGCATTATCGAGCTGGGCGACAAAAAAGAGGTGGTTACGCCGGAGGATTTGCCTTACATTATCTCCGATATTCTCGACAGCAGTGCCGTGGAGGAGAAGGTGGTAATCACCAACTACGTGCTTACGCATTCCAAAAACCTGAAACCTTCTGCCACATTGCAGATTTCTTTCGGCGAAGAGGTTTTTGAGGAAAATGCGCAGGGCGACGGCCAGTACGATGCATTTATGAATGCCTTGAAAAAGATTTACGCAAAAAAGGGGATTGAGCTGCCGATGCTGAGCGATTATACCGTTCGGATTCCGCCAGGTGGTAAGACCGATGCCTTATGCGAAACGATCATTACCTGGGAGATCAATGGCAAGGAGGTTAAAACGCGCGGTCTGGACTCGGACCAGACGTTTTCGGCGATTAAGGCTACGCAGAAAATGCTCAACCTGATCGGCGTTCCCGAAACCAAGATTGAACCAATAGCGGATGCATTGTCGTAAGACAATGCATTTGTTTTGTTTATAATTTATTGATTATCAATTAAATATTTAATGAAAAAGCATATCCTTATCGTTCCGGGCGACGGAATCGGACAAGAAGTTACAGAGGTAGGAAAGGCAGTGTTGGTAAAAATCGCCGAGAAATTCGGTCATGAATTCACTTACGACGAGGCGTTGATGGGCCACGTCGCCATCGAAGCAACGGGTAACCCGCTTCCTGACGAGACATTGGAAAAGATGCGCAATTCCGACGCGATCCTTTTCGGTGCGGTAGGCCACCCGAAATATGACAACGATCCTACTGCCAAAGTTCGCCCTGAGCAAGGCTTGCTGAAAATGCGCAAGGAACTGGGTTTGTATGCCAACCTTCGTCCGATCAAGCTGTTCGATGAGCTTTTGGGTGCTTCTTCTATCCGTCCTGAAATCCTGAAAGGTTCGGATATCCTTTTCTTCCGTGAGCTCACTGGTGACATTTATTTTGGAGAAAAAGGGCGCAAAAACGATAACAATACCGCTTACGACCTCGCTGAATACAGCCGGTACGAAGTGGAGCGCATTGCCCGCAAAGCCTTCGAAGCTGCCCGTACGCGTGGAAAACGTCTCTGCTCTGTGGATAAAGCGAACGTTCTCGAAACGAGTCGGCTGTGGCGTGAAGTGGTTCAGGCTTTGGCTCCCGAATACCCTGATATTACCGTTGAGCACCAATTTGTGGATGCAGCAGCAATGATGCTCATCAAAGATCCTAAGCGTTTCGATGTTGTTGTGACCGCTAACCTGTTCGGTGATATCCTTACCGACGAGGCCAGCCAGATCGCCGGATCGATGGGAATGCTGGCTTCGGCGTCTGTCGGTGATAGCACCGGCGTTTACGAACCAATCCACGGCTCGGCGCACGACATCACCGGTAAAGGTGTTGCAAACCCCTTGGCATCAGTACTTTCGGCGGCATTGCTCCTCGATATTTCATTTGGTTTGAAAGAAGAATCGGAAGCGATTATTTCGGCAGTTGATAAGTTGCTGAAAGATGGTTTCAGAACTCGCGACATTGCCGATGCAGGTACTCCTGCTGATAAGATCCTGAATACCCAACAGGCTGGCGAAGAGCTTTTGAAAAGAATCTAAAAAATTTCAAAGATTTGCCAAACAATATTTGTTGCATTCAAAACTTGTGCTTTCTTTGCAGAAGAAAATCGCGGTGAGCGAAATTTCGCAACATGAATATGAGCCAGCAAGTTAACCTAATTCTCAATCTTCAACAGCTACCGTGAGGCGGGAAAGGTTATGTTTTGATAAGTTACAGACCCTTTCCCGTGACAAGGAAAGGGTTTTATATTGCCTGAAATATTGTTAAATTCGTGTCCCATAAAAAAATTAATACCCACCAATGAGTAATCGAGTTCAGATCTTCGACACTACTTTACGAGACGGCGAGCAGGTGCCGGGCAGCCAATTGACCACAGAAGAAAAAATCGTGGTTGCCACACAACTCGAAAAGCTGGGGGTAGATATCATCGAAGCCGGCTTCCCGGTTTCAAGTCCCGGAGATTTTCGTTCCGTGGTAGAGATCTCCAAAGCTGTGCGTGAGCCTATCATTTGTGCGCTCTCACGTGCAGTGCCAGGCGATATCGATGCAGCTGCAGATGCACTGCAGTATGCCAAACGGGCACGGATCCACACAGGTATCGGTTCTTCCGACATTCACATCCAGCATAAATTCAACACTACCCGTGAAAAAATCATCGAGAGAGCAATAGCGGCTACGAAATATGCTAAAACCAAAGTGGAGGATGTTGAATTTTACTGCGAAGATGCGGGCCGCGCGGACTTGGTTTTCCTTTCACAGTTGGTGGAAGCAGTGATCGGTGCGGGGGCAACGGTAGTAAATATCCCTGATACAACAGGTTACTGCCTGCCCGACGAGTACGGAAACAAAATCAAATACATATTCGAACATGTTTCGAACATTCATAAAGCTACTATCTCTATCCACTGCCATAATGACCTCGGCTTGGCTACTGCGAACTCTATCGCGGGTATCAACCAGGGCGCACGTCAGGTAGAGGTTACGATCAACGGGATCGGCGAGCGCGCCGGTAACACTTCGCTCGAAGAGGTAGTGATGGCATTGAAAGTGCATCAGGAACTGGGCCTTGAAACAGGCATCAATACGCAGCACATTTATCCGACCAGCCAGCTGGTGTCGAAAATGATGCGTATGCCGGTGCAGGCCAACAAGGCGATTGTTGGGCGCAATGCATTCGCGCATTCGTCGGGTATTCATCAGGACGGCTTCCTGAAAAACAATCTGAACTACGAAATCATGAACCCGCAGGATGTGGGTGTCGATAAATCCGACATTGTACTGACTGCCCGCAGTGGACGCCACGCGTTGAAGCATCGCCTCGAATTGCTGGGCTTCTCGTTTGAAAAACCGGTGTTGGACGAGCTGTACACACGGTTCCTCGAAGTAGCCGACATCAAGAAAGAAGTAAACGACGGAGATCTGGTTGAGCTGGTACGTACAGCGGAGGCAGTTTAATTAGAATATGCTTAGAATTAGTTAACAGCTTGAATCTGAATTTGATGTTTTAAAGAAATTTTTGTAAGATTACACATTCAATAACATCCATCAGATTGCAAAAAGCCCTCGGTGATTCTGACTAAGGGCTTTTTCTTTGTTTTACAGGATAATGGTGCGGTTGTGGTGAATGAAAACGCGGTCGTTAAAAACCAGTTTTAAGGCCTTCGAGAGCACCGCTTTTTCAGTATCTTTTCCCAAAGTTGCCATGTCCGAAGCGGTCAGTTTGTGGTCGACTTCCTTTACATCCTGTGCGATGATCGGACCCTCATCTAGGTCGTTATTCACGAAATGCGCCGTGGCTCCAATGATTTTCACGCCGCGTTCATAAGCCTGGCGGTAAGGGTTTGCCCCGATAAATGCGGGCAGAAAGGAATGATGGATATTCACGATCCGATTCGGGAAACGCTCGACAAATTGCGGCGTGATAATGCGCATGTATTTGGCTAGTACTACATAATCGGGTCGGTAAATCTCCAATGTCCTTAATATCGCCTCCTCATGCTCTTCCCGACTTTTATTTTCGTGCGAAATAAAATGAAAAGGTATCCCAAATTTGCCTACAAGTGGTTGTAGCGTATTATAATTGCTGATCACGGCCATAATCGTCGCATCCAGCTCATTGAATGCATAGCGGATTAGCAGTTCGCCCAGGCAGTGGTGCTCCTTGGTGACCATCAGCACAATATCCTTGTTCTTTTTAGGATTAATGCGCAGGTTCAGCCCGGCAGGTAGTTCGGATTGAAGTGCTTTTAATAGTTCAGGAATATCGGTATCCCCTTCGAATTCGGTACGCATAAAGAAATAGCGCGAAGGGCTTACGTACTCGTCGTTACTGATAATATTCTGATTGTGGGCAAAAAGAATGCGGGTAACATGATAGATCAAACCCTTGTGATCCGGGCCATCCATTAATAAGATATGTCTTTGACTCATAAGGGGACTGCTTGTAACACTAATCGGACATCAAATATACAACAGAAGGCGTGCTACCAGTGGCTCAATCAGAGTTCATTTTCATATTATTTGTAACTATTCGAAAGGCATGTGTGTTAACCAGAAATCGAGAAGTATTTAAGATTATGGCAGAAACTTTATTCATACCGACAGATACAAGCCGAGGTGAAATTTATGAAGCGCTTTTTCCGCAAATCGAAGCGCTAATTGCCGATGAAAGTGACCTTATAGCTAACCTTGCGAATATAACCGCGGTGTTAAAAGAAGCATTTGGATTCTTTTGGGTGGGATTTTACCTGGTTAAGGAAGGACAGTTGGTGCTCGGGCCGTTTCAGGGGCCGATTGCGTGTACGCGTATCCCCTTTCACAAGGGTGTATGCGGCGCAAGTTATACGCGCGCCGAAACCATTCTGGTCCCGGATGTAGAGCAATTTCCGGGTCATATTGCATGTAGCTCGGCATCGCGTTCAGAGATCGTCGTGCCGGTTTTTCACAGAAATGGAACCGTTGCAATGGTACTGGACGTCGATAGCGACCAGCTGGATGATTTTAGCGAAACCGATCAGGCAGCCCTGGAAAGAATTGGTGCACTGATTACCCGAAAACTCTGATTATTAATGAAAAAGCCTCGCCGTCTATTCAGGCAAGGCTTTTTCAGGCAACAAAATACTCTTAATTGGTGTCAGTTCAATGAAAACATGGGCAAGCGGAGGGCTACCACATTGTTGAACATAAGTTTGGTTATTTTGGGATCCATATAGTCGATCAGCGGAAATTCCGAGACGAGCGACATTACTTCAAATTCAGTTTCTGCGCGAACCACACACCAGAGTCTGGAATAATCATCGGACAAAGCATAAGACATCAGCCTTCCTTGCTCCATCAGTTCATTAATCTTTTTTCTCTGAGCAGGTATTTTTGCTGTGAAATCTTCCGACATGACAGCCGGCAGCTGGATTTCAACCATATATTGGCTCATGGGGCGATAGATTTTAGGTTGTACTTTAATAAATGATATGCGCCTCTGAATAGTTCCTTGGCGTAAAGTACCCAACATTTGACAATAGTTTTTTCAAGTGTTCCAACCATTTTGATAATGAGGGTGTCAGACAATTTACGACGGAGGCGAAAGCGCAAGTCGGATCATAACGCAGCAGTAGTCGGCTATCTTATGGATAGAGGTGCTGAATTTAATTACAAACCGAACGAAGCACCCCTAACCTTCGGATGACGTTTAACGAACAAGAACTGGTGAAAGGCTGCAAGCAGCGCAACCGCATCGCCCAGAAACAGCTATATGATGTTTTTGGGGGTAAGTTGTTCGCTATTTGCCTGCGCTATACGAAAAACCGCGCTGACGCGGAGGACGTGTTACAGGATGCTTTCATCAAAATTTACGAAAACATAGATTCTTTCAGGGCCGACAGCCCGCTGGAATATTGGCTCAGATCGGTTGTTGTGAATACAGCACTGAACCATTTGCGGCAACAGAAATACCTGAAAGAGCTCGACGATATAGATGTACATCATAATGGCTTGTCGGACAGGGAATTCACGCTGGGGAATTTCCAGATGCAGCAACTCATGGAGATGATTCGCGAATTGCCGCCCGGGTGTCAGACAATCTTCAATCTCTATGCGATTGAAGGTTACCAGCACAATGAGATCGCCCAGATGTTGGGTATCTCCGAAGGAACGTCCAAATCGCAATACTCGCGGGCCAGGACATTGCTTCAGCAGAAGTTGAACAAAGAAAAAAGATTTGATGATGGATCCGTCCAACATAAACAATTTTGAGGATCAGTGGAGAAAGGCCTTGCAGGCGGCTTCCGAAACTCCCCCGCCGTCTGTGTGGGAGGGTATCGAAGCGAGTCTTGATAAGGAGCAGGAAAAGGTCGTTCCCATGTGGTGGCAGTCTCCGAAAGTGTGGTACGCTGCCGCGTCGATCGTCGCATTGCTGCTGGTAGGCGGCGGACTTTGGTTATCAGGTATCCAAATAAGTGATAAGCCACAAATAGCTGTGACTACGAAACCAGCCGGAGCGCCGGAGCGTGAAAAAGGTGAAGCAACCGGAAGAAAGACTTCTGCAAACGAGAGCTTGAATACGGAGAAATTGGCGGCTGCAAACGAGCCCCAAGTTTCGTCGGTAAAACCAGAACAGCGAGAGCCTTCTGAATCGAAGATCGGCTCAACAAGCCAAGGCAATGCACTTGGAAAAAACGAGAACGCATTTGCTAAAACAAAAAATCCTGTGGTTGAGCAGCCGGGCGTAGCAATTGCTGTCCGTGTTCAGAAACCGGTTGCTGAGAGCAGCTCATTGAATGAAGTAATCAGCACGGTCTCCGCACCTGTTGAGAACATACAGCCCATAGAAAGTGCGGTAGCAAAAGTGACCGGAAACAGTCATGCAACTACTCTGGCGGATCAAAGCCAAACGATTTCGGCACAATTGCTGGCATCTTTGCCTTATAGCGACCTGGACGTTTATGTACAGAAACGTCATGTTTTCTTCCGCCCTCAAATACAGATAGAGGAGCCTGTTAAAGAGAAAAAGCCAAAGGAATATTATGCGGGGCTGGGTGTCATGCCGGCATCGTTTAACCCGGATGTGCAGTTGAAAGAGGCACCTATGGCATTTTCAGGACAGTCGGTGAGCCAGAGACGGGCAACTACGGGATCCAGCGAAGCGCGGGCCTCTTATGCGGTGCAAACGCAGGGCGGTGTGCGGTTATCGAAACATTGGTCTGTGGAAACGGGCATCAGTTACCTCCGCGGCAATTCAGCTTATGAAGGAGGTGGTTATGTGCTGAATGCATACAGTAACCTATCTTCGAATGTATTGGAAAATGCATTGGCGGGATTGAGTAGCCCTTCTGCCGATAAAGCCGCCGGTTTCAATAATGGTGCATTATATATTGACGTTGCCAAAAAAGTAAGTAACAATTATCAATATCTCCAATTGCCGGTACAGGCAGGTTTTACTTTAAATCCTGATAAGAAATTCAGCTATTCGGTGCTCGGTGGTATGATGGCCAATTTCTTTTTGGTGAATGAACTGGAATCCGCTTCCGGAGAGATTATTCGAACAACTGCCAGCGATGATATTTACCGTGGTACGAACTGGGCGGCAACAACTGGGTTGAGATTGAATTATAAGCTCTCTTCAAACTGGGCTGCTAACCTGACGGGTTCTTATCAAAAGGCTGTTTCATCAGGTTTTAAATCGAATCAAAGCCTCGATTCACATCCTTATTTGTACGGCGTATCCTGGTCTGTTCGCTATTCTTTTTGAGATAATTCAAAAAAGATTCCAACCATTACCAGTTGGTTTGAATCTATCGATTTGTGGGTTGATTGTGGAGAAGGAAAATGTTCTTGCATCTGTTAGCCATGAAAATTTTAAAGAAGTCGACGACCCTTCCGATGCTGGCAGCAGCAATGCTGTTTAGTTGTACAAACGACAGCGTTACGCCCGGAAATGATGTAAATCCGGTAGAAATACCGGCCTCAGTTTCGAACGGGACCACTTCTTTTGCTTTTGACTTCATTCACGCGTTACAGAAAACGCAACCTGCGGATGAAAATTTCTTTGTATCCCCGCTCAGCTTGCACATGGCTTTGGGAATGCTTTTGAATGGCGCCGAAAAGGAAACCGCCGCTGAGATTCAAAAGACATTGAAAATGGATACGGTCGCATTGGCCGACTTGAATGCCGCATATAAAACTTTGGTCAACGATTTGCCGGTTGCCGACTCCAAAGTGAGTTTGGGATTAGCAAATTCGGTTTGGTATAGAAATGATTTTTCAGTTGAAAATGATTTTCAATCTGTTTTGAAAAACTCATTTGAAGCAGAAGTAACAGGTTTGCCATTCAACGATGCCGCGAAAGACCGTATTAACAAATGGGCGAGTGATAAAACGAAAGGTAAGATCAAACAAGTTCTGGATCAAATCCAGGAAGATCAGGTTATGTTCCTTTTGAATGCATTGTATTTTAAAGGAGATTGGAAAACGAAATTTGAATCAAATAAAACAAAGGACACGCCATTCCAGCTTGAAAACGGGCAGAGCAAGACGGTCAAAATGATGTATGCTTCCTCGGATTTCAAAGTAGGTGGCGGAAGCAACTATGCAGCCGTGCAGCTTCCGTACGCGAATGGGCAGTTTAGCATGACATTGTTGATCCCACGAGGATCAACTACAATAGACGAAGTGTTGAAAAGTATCACCGGTGACAACTGGATGCAGTTAAATGCGGGAAAAATGACGCAGCAGGGAGTCACAGTAGGTCTACCCAAATTTACGCTGAATTACTCAGCAAAATTGAAGTCGACCTTGCAGGAAATGGGTATTGATAAGGTATTTAAAGCCGGTGCGGAACTCGGAAAGATCAATAAATCGGGAAGGCTTATGGTAGATTTTGTGAAACAGGACGCCTACCTGGGTATTGATGAGCAAGGCACGGAGGCGGCAGCAGTCACTTCAATTGGGGTTGTAGCTACATCGGCAAAACCTGAGCCACCGAGATACATTTGCGATCGTCCGTTTGGCCTGGTGATCAGCGAAAATACTTCCAATACCATTCTTTTTATGGGCAGGATCAAGAATCCGGAATCGAAATAAGAGTGCCGAAAAGCATTTAAAAATATCAAAGATAAAAAATACCGGTTCGCCGGTATTTTCGGGGTGCGTTATCGTCCGAAGGCCTTGCTTTCGGACGATTTTGTTTTGTATTCCAACCAATTACAGAAAAACGTTGTCCTGCATTTACCCAAGTTGAAATATCATTTTTGCTAGCCTCTAAAGCCTAACCGTATGAAACCTAAACTTTTACTGTTATGTGTCGTAGCATGGCTTTGCTGGTCGTGTAACGACCAATGTAAGGAAACGCGCGTTGTGCGTCGCTTTCATAACGCAACGTATTCGCTGCTTGAACTCAGGACGCAGGTCAAAGCGGAATCGCCTCGGGCTTTGGTACAGCCGGGAAAGATGTATGTCAAAGGGAAGTATTTATATGTTAATGAAATAAAGAAGGGTATTCACATTATCGACAACGGCAATCCAGCCAGTCCGAAATTTGTAACATTCATTAATATCCCTGGTAACGGCGACATAGCGGTACGTGATAATATTCTTTATGCCGACAGCTATTCGGACCTCGTTTCAATCGACATTACCGACCCTGCGGCGCCCAAAGAAGTAGGCCGGGTCAAGAATGTTTTTAAAACAGGTACTTTCGATGGTGGCAGCTGGTCACTGAATGAAACCATAGGCGCTATTTCCGATCAGGATGTAGAGTGGGTGACAGAAACTGTGACGGTGAACTGCGAAGACAATATTTCACCGTCATCATGGTGGGGTGGATGGCTGCTTACAGACAGAGCGTTTCTCAGTAGCGCATCGTCGGCTTCGCCGCAATCATCGGGTAGCACTAGTGGGCAGGGCGGCTCCATGGCTCGTTTCGCCCTCGATCGTAATTTTCTCTATGCCGTCGGCCAGAGCCAAATGCATTTGTTTAAGATCGACAAGCCTTCGCAACCGATTGATTTTAAAACGGTAGACCTAGGCTGGGGCATCGAAACCATTTTCCCTTACGACAACAAACTGTTCATCGGTTCCTCGTCAGGCATGTTTATCTACGACAATATTGACCCCGCGGAGCCCAAGAAGCTATCGATGTTTCAACACGGCCGCGCGTGTGACCCCGTGGTCGTGCACGAGGGTGTTGCCTATGTGACGTTACGTACGGGTACCGCGTGCGGAGGAGGCCAGAACCAGCTCGATCTCGTGGATGTAAGCAATCCCTCCACGCCGCAACTCATCAAAAGTTACCAGATGGAAAGCCCGCATGGCCTGAGTGTCGATTTCCCGACGCTCTTCCTCTGCGAAGGCGAGCAGGGTCTGAAAGTATTTGATGTGAGCGATCGCTTCTCGGTCGACAAAAATCAGCTGGCACATTTCAAGGATATGCATGCATATGACGTGATTTCGCTTGGAAAAACGCTGCTGTTGATCGGGGAGGACGGGTTTTACCAATATGACTCTTCCAACCCGAAAGATTTGAGGTTATTGAGCAAAATTCCCGTTGGAAAAGCGATTTGATATGAAAAAGATCGCGTACTTATGGTTGCTGCTCGCTGCTACGGCCGCGAACGCGCAAACGGGCAAAAGTCTCAGGTTCGTGAATCATACCGAGTTTGGCGGATTGTTTGGCAGGGTAAAATATAACAATCCTTATTCAGGCAACCAAGAGCAGGTCGATAGCAAGACAAGTCTTACCATCCAGACATTCAACGGGCTGCAATTGGACCGGCGGCTGTCTGCCGGTGTAACGCTCGGAATGGACTGGTATAAAGCTGCCTTACTGAATCCAGTCGCCGGAGGCGTGCGTTATGATTTGGCCGGAAGGAAAAACGTGCAGCTTTTCGGGACGCTCGATGCAGGTTACGCATTTACCTGGTTTCACGACGATTCCGAAGGCTTTGATACAAAGGGTGGGTTGATGATTAACCCGGGCTTGGGCATCAAAGTAGGAAAGCCGAGAACTGCTGCATTTACGCTCGCATTAACCTATAAGCGGCAAGAAGCGCACGTCACCAAAACGCCGTTATGGGATCAAAAAGAGCGGTTCGAAGACAGGGTTTATAACAGGCTTGCGCTGCGGTTGGGAGTCAGTTTTTAAAATTTATATGCCATGAAAAGAATTGTCTATTTGCTTATCTGTTTCGTTTTTATTGCCTTAACTGCATTTGAGTGCGGAAATAGAAAGGATTGCTGCGTTATGCCGCCGTGTTCGGAAGTCGCTTCGATAGCCGGTGCCTGGCGTCTGGATTATTTTCAAAATACTACCACAGGCGTGATAGACAAGGATCCCGGAATCAGCGGGAAGAGCGTGGTTTTCACCTTTTCTGACGATCAGAAAAATGGGACGATCGCTGGCCATACTTTCGTGAATACGGTTACCGGGGTTTATACGCTCGGCCCGAATTGCACCTTCAAAATTACCAGCTTTGGTGGGAGCAAAGTAGCCGAGCCGGAATGGAGCAGTAAGGCTTGGTTGCCATCGGATTCAACGGGCGGCAAAGGGAACTATCACGTGCAATCCGATAAACTGATCCTTAAATTTGATCAAAACCCCGAACAGCTGGTGTTTAAAAAAGAGAAGTAGGTACATCAGGCGGAGAATGTCAGATCTCCGATTGAATTTTCCGCCTGATATTGATTGATTTCTCAAACTCCGCGATTTCCCGTATAAACATCTGTTGCCCGCGGTTATACCAGTCTCTGAATTTCTCTGACTGGTCAATGTGCTTCGGCAGATAATCGAAAATCACCGACAGGTCAAACGACTTGGACATTACACCAGCGCCGGATATCACCCCGTCGATCGCATTGCATTCCTGCTCGAAATGGTTCGGTACCGGCACCATCATTACAGGTTTACCCAGGTACATTGCCTCGCAAACCGATTCGAAACCGGCTGTCGTCACCAATGCGCGGCAGGTAGCGAGCATCCGAAGATATTTTTCGCTGTTGATCTGGTGGAAAGTGAGTGTATTGTCAAACACAAACTCTTCCGAAGCATCCGCATTATCCCAAAAGCAATGTAATTGCACATCCGGGTGCTTTCGGTGCCAGTCGATTACCTGAGTGCTCAGGCTGTGATGGGTCATGTAAACAAGTATAAACGAACCCTTTTGTGAAGCAAGCCGTGTCACCTCCTTGCGGAGCAATGGTGGTACTACCGTGATTTTCAACTCGGGCGCTGAGGGCATTTCACGGAACGACAATGCAAGCCGGTTCGCCGAAAGCCAGGAGGTTGATTTGGAGTTAAGATTGATCAGAAATTGGTTGATCCGGCTGTTTTCAGGAAAAATAAATTTCGGGTGGAGCAAAAGGTATTGATGCGCGATGCAGACCATCGGTATGCCTGAGCGGTAGATCATATTGTAAAGCCCGCCATAAGTATCGTAAAAACTCACGATCAGGTCGGGGTTGATTTGCTTCACCGTTTCGTGGATGCGATGCAGGCTTTTGAGGTATTTTGGTAAATGTGCCAGGTGCGTGGCGATCGTCCTGCCCACATTCATGCCGCCGCCGTGTGCTTTGTAAATGATATTGGGTGCGGCAAAATGATGCACCGGAGCGAAGATCTGCTCCTGAAAAAAAGACGGAATATTCCGGCCCGGAGACGTCCCCACCATCGCACCCACCACCTTGTGTCCTGCACTACGCAGGATCTGGCCGAGCGAAATGGCTTGCGTCAAATGCCCCCGGCCCTCTCCCTGAACCAGAAAAAGGATTCTCATGATTATAGATAGCGCTGATTCCGCCCCGTCAGAAAACTGGTGAACGCCACCTGCTTCTCGATGCCGGGGAAGTTCTCAACGACTTTTTTGGTACTCGTTTTTTTTACAGGCTTCTCGATGATCTCCTGCTGGCCGTAGTAAAGCAGGCTCCAGTTTCCATCGAAATCTTCTACCAATGCACTCAGGGTCTCCACCCAGTCGCCGGAATTCATGTATTTGATACCATCGATTTCACGAATTGCCGGGTGATGAATATGCCCGCAGATGACGCCGTCGCAGTTACGAGAGCGGGCAAGTTCGGTCAGTTTCTCTTCAAAGTCGGTCATGTAGTTCACAGCCATTTTCACCGACTGTTTTACACGTTGCGATAAAGAGTAATAGGAGAGACCGCGCCATGCGCGATATTTATTGTAAAATTTATTAACCCAAAGCAGGAACGTATAGCCGATATCGCCCAGGTAAGCCAGCCATTTTAAATGGGTAGTGATAGAGTCAAAAACATCACCGTGGGTCACATAAAACCGTTGTGCGCCGGAAGCTAATACGTAATCTTTGCGGATCTGGAAATGCTTGCCGAGGCGCAGAGGAATGATCTGATCGAGGAAATCGTCGTGGTTACCGCGAATGTAGATCACTTTCGTCTTATTGTCTTCTATCATTTTCAGCACGCGTTTGAAAAACAATGTATGCTTGCGTTTCCACACGCCATACTTTTTCAATTGCCACGCGTCGATAATGTCGCCATTCAGGATAAGCTTTTTGCACGTGTAGCTTTTCAGGAAATTGGTGACTTCTTCTGCCTTCGATCCTCCTGCTCCGAGGTGAACGTCAGAAATGATGATAGTCCGAAAGTGAGTTGTATCTCCCATGATACAAATTTTCTCATTTCATATTACCTGGATATTATTCGCAGGTTATCAGTAGGTTAAGTTTGTACTAAAAACTACTTCTACAAATCGTTTTTGAAATATTTACAGAGTAACTATGAGTTTCTTTAAAAGAAAAACAGCATTTTTACTGTTAGCATAACTCAGCAGCCCTAATGAAAAAACTACTCACTCTATTGTTGTTTTCAGGTATACAGGCCTTCGCTCAGCAGGTGTATTTGCCCCATGAAGTAGAGAAACAAGCAGAGCCGGCAGGTGGCCTGACAGTACTCAATCAATTTATCACTTCCAATCTCCAGATCCCGCTTCCAAACGCAGTAAAAGGTGTAAACGGGCGGGTTTATCTCAAAGGCGTGGTGCAGCCGGATGGCAGCATGAGCAATATCGAAGTGACTCGCGGGATAGACACCTTGTGCAATGCAGCGGCTGTGCGAGTCTTGGGGATGTATAAGGCCTGGAAACCGGCTATGCTGGGTGGACAACGGGTCCGGCAAACGGTCTTTTTCCCGGTAGCATTCAAAGCGGATGCCAAGCCGAGTTATGACGTTGCACGGCACGCTTTCGTCGATTATTTCACGAACGATTTCATCCCGGTAGACTCAGCGCGGGCGAAATACCGGCGTACATTGCCCGTCGATGACCAGGGCTTCGTGTCTGGTGACGTAGCTTACGAAGAAGCAAAGGGCAAAAAATGGAAGAAGCTGGGCGAGGCGAAATTTACCAGGAAGGAGATTCGCTACAAGTCGCGTTTTGTGAATCCCAATGCGGACTCGATACCTGCCTATCGTATCTCTGCCCGCGATTTCAATGAGGCTAGCCACGCTGCCGAAGTTACATTCGATTCCGCTGGCCGAATGCTTTCATATGTCGAATATGGCGTCGATGGAAAGGCTTCGATGATCAAGGACTATGACTTGAATGGTATGGTAAGACGTCAACAGTTGCTGACAGACTCGCTGGTGACAGACGTTTACTGGGATCCAAACGGTCAGATCAGAGCTCACAGGGATTTTCCCGTTAACAAAATGGGCGTTAAAGAAGAACCGCTACTGCTGAATGCCTGGGGGCCGGATGGTGCGCAATATGTAAAAAGCGGGGAAGGCTATTGGCGCGGGGTTGGAGAAACGCCGAACGGCAAATGGCTGTTTGAGGAGGGAACTGTTGTGAATGGCATCAAAGACGGCAAATGGATTGGCAAATTGGCCGATAGTACCCGATACTACGAGGAAGTTTACGATTTAGGCCAGTTTAAAACCGGCGTTTCATGGGTCAATGGAACACAAATGGAATATACCAAGCCTCTGATCAATCCCGAGTTTAAGGGAGGTATGAAAGAGTTTTACAAATTCCTTGCGTCCAATATCCGGTATCCGCCTAATGCAGCTAAAAACGGCGTAGCAGGACGTGTAATGCTATCGTTCGTGGTTTGTGAAGATGGTTCGATGTGCGACTATAAAGTAGAAAACAGGGTAGGCTATGGAATAGACGAGGAAGCGCTGAGGGTAGTCAAGCTAATGAGTGGAAAATGGGAGCCTGGCGTGATGCGTGGTCAGAAGGTTAGGGTTAAGTACAACCTACCCGTCAACTTTCAGTTGGAAACCCGTACTCAGGTGATCGTTCACAGATATTAATGGGTGTACCACCATCCATCCTTTCCCGGAGCCGGTCACAAGCTCCGGGATTTTTTTGTCCCAAATGCATTAGAAAGTTGCGCGGAGTTTGATAATATTGTGATATCAATTTAATATCAAACCAACCAGCTATGATCGAAAAGGAATTACGCTCTATCTCAGGCTATCTGCTGTTTGTGATAGGCCTTGCGCTGCTTTTTGGCGGCTTTGTATATTTTGTAACTACTGGCAGTCCGGTTACGGGGATTATCATTGCCGTTACCGGATTTATCATTCTCATCGGCCTCACAGTCATTAACCCGAATGAAGCGGTGGTGACTACTTTTTTTGGAGATTACATGGGTACAATGAAGCAAAACGGCTTGCGTTGGGTAAACCCGCTCTTCCGCAGGAAAAAGATCAGCCTGCGTGCCCGTAACCTGAATGGTCAGAAGCTGAAAGTGAACGATAAACTCGGGAACCCCATTGAAATCGCTGCAGTAGTGGTATGGCGCGTGGGCGATACAGCCAAGGCTTCTTTTGAAGTAGATGATTATGTAAAATATGTAGAAATCCAGTCCGAAGCAGCGGTGCGGCATTTAGCGGGCATTTATGCTTACGATTCGATGGAAGATGAAGAGGCGAACGCCCAGGAGGTGACGTTGCGCGACGGCAGTGGAAAGATCAATGAAATGCTCGAAGCCGAGCTGACCGAGCGCCTGAGCCGGGCCGGTATCGATGTCCTGGAAGCGCGTATTAGTCACCTTGCCTATGCACCTGAGATCGCGGGAGCGATGTTGCAACGTCAGCAGGCATCGGCTGTGGTAGCTGCGCGCCGCCAGATTGTGAACGGGGCCGTGGGAATGGTGGATATGGCATTGGCTATGCTGTCGGATAAGCAGATCGTGGAACTCGACGAGGAGCGCAAGGCCGCGATGGTGAGCAATTTGTTGGTAGTTTTGTGCGGTGAGAAGGCGGCGACCCCCATTTTGAACGCCGGTACTTTGTATCCATGATATGGCGGAGAAAAAAGCATTTGTTTTGCGGATCAATCCTGATATGCTTAGGGAACTCGAAACCTGGGCACAGCAGGATTTCCGCAGTTTGAACGGGCAGATTGAGTTTTTACTGAGCGAGGCGCTGAAAAAACAAAGGCGCTCAAAATCAAAGGGAAACGATAGGGACGGTGCAAAAGATTAATTAAAATGTTAACATTGCACTTATATAGTTGTCGTACTAATTTTTTAAAGCTCACATGAAGCAAATATTCAGGACACTTTCATTAACAATCCTTTCCTTTCAGCTTTTTGCGCAGATTCCCGACACATTTCAATGGCTGCCCGACGGCAGCGGCTACCGCGATGCCAGCGATAGCCAGATCGTGGAAGTAACATTGCCCGCCAACCAGGAAAAAGTCATTGTATCATCCGCGCAGCTTACGCCGCAGGGCGGTTCGCCGCTGAACATCCGGAGTTATTCGATCAGTAAAGCGGGGGATAAGGTTTTAGTTTATACCAATACCAAACGCGTGTGGCGCTACGATACGCGCGGCGATTACTGGGTGTATGACATCACTGCCAAAACGCTGAAACAACTCGGAAAAGGATTGCCAGAGTCGTCGCTGATGTTTGCGAAATTTTCGCCCGATGGCAAGAAAGTCGGGTACGTGAGCAAGCATAATGTGTATGTGGAAGACCTCGCAACCAGCACGGTGAAGCAGGTTACTGCCGACGGCACCGATCGCGTGATTAACGGTACATTCGACTGGGTTTACGAAGAAGAATTCGATTGCCGCGACGGTTTCCGTTGGAGCGACGACAGTAAATCCATCGCCTACTGGCAGCTCGACGCGCGCAAAATCCGCAACTTTTTGATGATCAACACCACGGATTCCATCTACTCGTTCAATGTGCCGGTGGAATATCCCAAGGTAGGTGAGACGCCTTCGCCCTACAAAATCGGGGTGGTAGACGTTGCTACTGCACAGACGAAATGGATGAATATCCCCGGCGACCCGCAGAATACCTACGTTCCGCGCATGGAATGGTCGGGTATGCCGAATGAGTTGGTGATCCAGCAGTTGAACCGCAAGCAGAACGAGAGCACATTGTTCTATATCAATACCACCGACGGCAGCGCGAAACCATTTTATAGTGAAAAGGATGAAGCCTGGATCGATATCAAAAGCCGCTGGGAAAGCGACCCGATGGGCTGGGATTGGATCAACGGCGGGAAGGAATTTTTGTGGGTAAGCGAAAAAGACGGCTGGCGCCACACCTATCGCGTGAGCCGCGACGGGAAGAAAGAAACGCTCATTACCGCGGGTAATTTCGATATGATTAACCCGGTTCGCATCGACGAGAAAAACAATGCCTATTACTTCATGGCATCGCCCGATAATGCGACGCAGAGCTATCTGTACAAGACTTCGCTGGACGGAAAAGGCACGCCGGTGCGCATTACCCCGGCTGATCAGGCCGGAACGCATGCTTATGACATTTCGCCGCTGGGTAAATTCGGACGTCACCAGTTCTCGAATGCAAAAACGTCGCCTCTGGTAGAGTGGATCTCGTTCCCGAAACACGTTTCGATAGACCCTAACAACTCCATCGCGCAATCCAAAGACAAGATCAATTCATCGAAAGCCAATATTGAATTCTTTAAGGTAAAAACAGACGAAGGCGTGGAGGTTGATGCCTGGATGGTGAAACCGACCAACTTTGACGCCAGCAAAAAATACCCGATCGTATTCATGGTGTACGGTGAAGCGGCGGGAAGCACGGTTAAGGACGTTTGGGGAACCGGTCGCAACCGGTTATATGCAGGCAGTATGGCCGACGACGGATATATCTACGCTTCCATCGACAACCGCGGCACACCTTCGCCGAAAGGCGCCAAGTGGCGCAAAGCGATCTATCGCAACATTGGCCGCATTAACATCAAAGACATGGATGGTGCGGCAACAGCGATGTTCAAACAATTTGCATTCATCGATACCAGCCGTGTGGCGGTACACGGATGGAGCGGTGGCGGCTCATCAACTTTGAACCTGCTATTCCAATATCCGCAGCATTTCAAAACTGGTATCGCGGTAGCGGCTGTGGCCAACCAGCTTACTTACGACAACATTTACCAAGAGCGCTACATGGGTATTCCGCAAGAGAATCGTGAGGACTTTGTGAAGGGATCTCCGATTACTTACGCTAAAAATCTGCGTGGTAACCTGCTCTACATTCACGGGACCGGCGATGATAATGTGCATTACCAGAATGCCGAAATGCTCGTCAATGAGCTGATCAAGGCCAACAAGGTGTTCCAGTTTATGCCTTACCCGAATCGTTCGCATAGCATCTCGGAAGGTGAAGGTACCACGCAGCATTTGCGTTCGCTCTTTACGGATTATTTGAGAAAGAATTGCCCTCCGGGAGCCAGATAATGTGGTATATGTAAAAGAAAAGACCTCCGGAGCAATACAATTCCGGAGGTCTTTTCTTTTGTATTAAAAGCCTTATTTACCGTAGAGTTTCTTAGCTGCCGGCTCATATTTATCACCTGCACTCCATTGCGGCGCCGTTTTTCGGTCGGCGATGAGGCGGGTTGCATATGTGTAAGCCTGGCTGAATTTCAGCAGGTAGTTGAAATCCACTGTTTCTGGGTGGTCGGTTACCTGGTGGTAGTTTTTCATGATATCCCCATTGAACTCTTTGAAACCTGGTGTGAAAGTCGGTGCAGGAACACCTTCTTTGGCAAAACTCACATTATCCGAACGGTCGAAAAGACCTTGTTCAGGTGAAGGATCAGCATAAACGCCCAGGCCAAATGTCTTACAGGCTGTTTCGATCTCTGCGCGCGCGCCGGTACGGTCGAGGCCCATTACCGAAACGATGGTCGTGTCATTATAGCCCGCCCCGTCGGAATTCATATTGAAAATGCATTTGTTCAAAGGCATAATCGGATGTGCCGCGTAATATTTGCTGCCCAACAGGCCTACTTCTTCGCCAGTCAAGGCGACAATGACGATAGAGCGTTTGGGTGGGTTTTTAGCCAATGCCTCGGCTGCTGTGAGCAATGCAGTTACGCCAAATGCATTGTCGCGTGCGCCGTTGAAGATGCTGTCCTCGGGCGTATACGACTGCCCGCCTTGCTTGCCTACACCTACATGGTCGTAATGCGCCGAAAGCAAGACGTATTCTTCTTTCAATTTAGGATCGCTGCCCGGGATGTAGCCGGCCACATTGTAGCTGTAAATAGGCTTCGCAACCCTTCCGGAAGTTTTGAAAGTGACTTCTTTCACCGCACGCAATGCACGCGCGAATTTGGCCTCCTTTCCATTCACCCAGGCATGCGGGATCGTTTTGGCAGCGGTAGCTTCGGCCAGCGATATTTTCTCTCCTGCAAAAAACTTGCTTACTGTATTCCAGGGAATAGGTGCATTGAAAAGCTCAATAACCGCAATAGCGCCCTTATCTTGGGCAATTTTGCGTTTTTCTGTCGAAGTAGCGATGATTTCAGAAGGCGTCTGCGTTTCCGGCGTACCGCTTTCTACCAGCACAATTTTACCTTTCACGTCCAATCCTTTGTAGTCGTCCCAGCTTTTAGCCGCATTTTCCAGACCAAAGCTCGCGTAAACGATCGGCGCTTTCAAATCTACCGCATCGCCGGCCATCAAAAGCCAGTCGGTGCCGCTCTTCATGATCTCGGCGTCTGCCGCGATCTCGCCGGGGCCATTAGCGCCCATTTTTTCGAATGGCACACGCTGGAAATAGCTCGAAGTACCGGTTTCTGAATTGCCTGGCACGGGTACGACGCCAAGCTTGCGGAACTGCTCGGCAATGTAGCGGGCTGCTACGAAGTTCCCTTGCTCGCCCGTGCGCCTGCCCATAAGCTCGTCGCCCGCGAGGAAGCGGATATGCGCTTCGGTTTCCGACTTTTTAATTTGGAATTCAGGTAATGAGGATGTCTTTTTCTGCGCATCGGCCGGGATTGCAAGAGCCAGCCCGAGCGGTAGCAGGAGGAAAGGTAGTTTCATGACTGTTTTGTGATGATTTAAAAAGAGAATGTGAAGATGTAAGATAATCAGACATCTCCACATTGTATGTTAGCCGAATCGGAAATCGCTACCGTTTGTTCAATATCACGGCCGCTTCTTTCGCGAAATAGGTCAGGATGCATTTCGCTCCCGCGCGGCGGATGCTGGTAAGCACTTCCATCATTGCACGGTCGCCATCGAGCCAGCCATTTTGCGCAGCGGCTTTCACCATCGCATATTCACCCGAAACGTTGTACGCAGCGATAGGAATGTCGAAGTTCTCGTCCAGCAACCGGATAATATCGAGATACGACAATGCAGGCTTCACCATCAGCATGTCGGCGCCTTCTTCAAAGTCCAGCTGTGCTTCGAGTAATGCCTCGCGCTTGTTGGCGGGGTTCATCTGGTAAGTCTTTTTGTCGCCAAATTTCGGTGCCGATTCCAATGCATCGCGGAAGGGGCCGTAGAACGCACTCGCATATTTGGCAGAATAGGACATAATGCTCACGTCGGTAAACCCGTGTGCATCGAGGTGGCGGCGGATGTAGCCCACACGGCCGTCCATCATATCGCTCGGGCCGAGAATGTCGGCACCGGCTTTGGCTTGCGCCAGCGACATATTAGCGAGGATTTCGAGTGTAGCGTCGTTTAATATCTTACCGTTCTCAACGAGGCCGTCGTGGCCGTCGGAACTGTACGGGTCCATGGCTACATCGGTCATGATCACCAACTCGGGAAACTGCTCCTTTACCGCGGTAATGGCTTTGAGGTAAAAAGTATCTTCATGATAGCTTTCCGATGCGAAACGGTCCTTTTTGCTTTCGGGATAGTTGGGGAAGAGGTCGATCGCCCTGATACCCAGGTCAGTCACTTCTTTAAGCTCTTCGAGCAGGTTGTCCAGCGAATAGCGGTAAATGCCGGGCATCGACTTCACCTCGGACTTCTGCTGTGTTCCTTCTACGACAAACATGGGGAAAATGAAATCGGATACCTGCAAATTGGTTTCCTGAACCAGGTCACGCACTCCTGCGGATTTTCTATTGCGTCGGGGACGACGGTCTAATTGGATCATGGTAATGGGCAGTCGGCGATCGGCTTTCGGCCGTCGGCTTTTATAAAGGCTTATTGAAATACTTTAAAGAAAACCCCACAAAGAAACGCAGAGTTTCCCAATCGCCCCTTTTTCCCTAACCATTCTCTCTACGCGGGCCGCCCTTTTGTCCATTCTCCTTTCCTCCATCCTCCCTCTCCTCCATTTACCCTACCATCAACTTAAAACCCTCCCCATGCAAATTCATGATCTGGATCGAAGGATCTTCGCGGAGGTATTTGCGGAGTTTGGTAATATAGACGTCCATGCTGCGCGCATTGAAATAGGAGTCGTCGCCCCAGATGGTTTTCAATGCAAAACTGCGGCTGATAGGCTGGTTGAGGTTCTGGCAGAATAGCCGGAGCAACTCCGATTCCTTGCTGGTAAGGCGTGCGGATGTCTCGCCGATGGCTAATTGCTGGTGGTTATAATCAAAGGTATATTGGCCAATCCTGAATGCCTTGACCTCTTCCGGCTGGTCGGTCTGCCGGGTATAGCGCCTAAGAATGGCTTGGATCCGCATGAGCAGTTCTTCACGGTCGAAAGGCTTGGTCACGTAATCATCCGCCCCGACCCGGAAACCCTGCATCGTATCCTCCTTCATCGACTTCGCCGTTAGAAAAATAATAGGTACATCACGCCCACTCATACGTACCTCTTTTGCCAGCGAAAAGCCGTCCTTTTTGGGCATCATCACATCGAAAATGCACAAATCGTATTCTTTATCCACAAAGTGCTGCCAGCCCTTTTGCCCATCAGTAGCAAGGTCAGTAGGAAAGCCTTTATCCGTCAGATATTCCTGAAGAAGCATTCCGAGGTTGGCGTCGTCTTCAACGAGTAAAAGATTGGGCATTTGAAAAAGAGGTAAATCGTTTAGGTTGCAAGATACGACATCCCTGCGTGGGGTGGGTTGATCCATGAATAACAGAATTCAGTAAAAATTGCTGAATGGTTACATCCTGCGTAAATTAACCCGATAAAACTAGCGATCTTTCGTATCTGTGAAACCTTCTTAATTCATAAAAAATGTTAAAGTTCATCCTATGGGTCGCCGCGATCCTCGTGATCCTCGGTATCGTGTACATTTCCGGGCCAAAAGTGCCGGAAGCACGCCTTACGCCTGTTTTACCAACCGTTACCAGCGACCTTACGAAGCTGGAAGAGGAAATAAACCGCACCGAAAAGGCCACACCGCTTTTGAAGCCCGACAACGAGGCGCGGATCGTGTGGGCAAACGATAGCTTGAAGCAGAAGACGACTTACAGCATCGTGTACATCCATGGGTTCGGCGCGAGCTGGGCCGAGGGCGATCCTATTCACAAAGACCTCGCTAAAAAGTACGGGGCCAATCTTTACCTCTCGCGTATGCACGACGCCGGTATCGCCGATACGAATGCCTTCGACGATCTCACTCCTGCCAATTTCCTGGCCGGAGCGAAGCGCGCGCTGGCGATCGGGAAGGTCCTGGGAGATACGGTTATCGTGATCGGTACTTCGGCGGGCGGACTACTCTCCGTTTACCTGGCGGCCACCCATCCTGAAATCAAGGGATTGGTGCTTTACTCGCCGTGTATGGCCATTGCAAACCCGGCGATGAAGCTCGTGACCGGTCCGTGGGGCCAGCAAATCCTGCATAAGGTGATGGGTACACACAATATGGGTAAGGATTCCATTCCCGCGCAGGCGCAATTCTGGTTACAGGGCTACCATACCAACGGGCTCACGACGTTGCAGCAGATGATCGATGCTATTGCCCGGCCGGAGATTTTTGCAGAAGTGAAAATGCCGGTTTTTGTAGGATATTATTATAAAGATGAGGAGCACCAGGATAAAGTCGTGTCGGTGAAGGCGATCCGTAAAATGTTTGAGGAATTGGGCACGCCGGCGGACCTTAAAGAGGAAATGGCATTTCCGGAGACCGGCGACCATGTCATCGGCTCGCGGTTACGGTCGAAGGACGTAAAGAGTGTGTACGAGGCCACAGACCGGTTTTTTCAGGAAAAGCTGCATTTGAAACCAGTAGAAAAGTCTGTCGCCCAGCCTTGAACGGGTACAGGAAAGGCATCGGGGCGGGGGATATTGTGGTTAAAGCCGCTAAAAATGCTTTACTTTGCCGGCTTGAACGGACATCCTAATTAATCAACAATAAAAGGAAACATGGCTTACGGTTTATTAAAAGGAAAAAGAGGAATTATATCGGGTGCATTGGACGAAAACTCCATTGCCTGGAAAGTTGCGCTGAAAGCGAAGGAAGAAGGTGCCACGTTTGTGCTCACCAATGCGCCTATTGCCATGCGTATGGGGGCGATCAACGATTTGGCGAAGCAATGCGACGCCGAGATTATCCCTGCTGATGCAACTTCCCTGGAAGATATTGAAAACCTTTTTACCAAATCGACCGAGATCCTTGGTGGCAAGATCGATTTCGTATTGCACTCGATCGGAATGTCGCTGAACGTACGCAAAGGTCGTTCCTATGGCGACCTGAACTACGAATGGTTCCAGAAAGGCGTGGATATTTCGGCGCTGTCGCTGCACAAATTTTTGCAGGTGGCTGAAAAGCTCGACGCGATCAACGATTGGGGATCGGTTGTGGCATTATCCTACATTGCGGCGCAACGTACCTATTCATTCTATAGTGACATGGCCGAAGCCAAGGCCATGCTCGAAAGCATTGCGCGTAGCTACGGCTACCGCTACGGAAAGGCCAAGAATGTGCGTGTGAATACAATTTCACAGTCGCCTACCAAAACCAAGGCCGGCTCGGGTATCGAAGGATTCGACGCATTCTATGATTTCGCGGAAAAAATGAGCCCACTGGGCAATGCTTCGGCAGATGATTGCGCCAACTATGCGATCACCCTGTTCTCTGATCTGACCCGCTTTGTGACGATGCAGAACCTCTACCACGATGGCGGTTACTCTTCAACCGGTATTTCCGAAGAACTGGTAACGATGATCCAGCAACAGGCGGAGCAGCAACAGTAATATTCCGATTTGATATTTTGAAAACCCTTCAAGGCACGTGTTTTGAAGGGTTTTCTTTTTGTATTAAAATAAATGCGTATACACACCGTTTCGCGTTGTGTAATGTTTGAAGAACCAATTAGTTTAGCCAAATAAAATCCATTTATGAATCATCAGACTCATCACCCCTTTTTCAGCAAACCCGGGGCATTGGCAAGCCGCCTTTTGCTCGCAGCCATGTTCCTGACTTTATTTTCATGCGGAGGAGAAAAAGAGGCCACTAAAGAGGCCGTTCCCGATCCGCCGGTGTATACGCTGGTGTTTCTGGATAAAACCCAAAGCGTGCATGTCGATAAACGCTACGTGAATGACAAATACCGCCAGGCTCTGACCGACATTATCGAGCAGAATATGAAGAACAAGGGCGATAAACTGGAAGTATACTTCATCCACGAAAACACTTCCAAGGCCCGTGCGTTGTCCCTGACCGTTCGCAGTGAACGCGATAACCTCGAAGGCGCCAATGCGACCGACCGGGAAGGCATCGAAACCGCATTCCAGCTGACATTACAAAAGGAAAAGAGCATTTATCTGCGTCAGTTGCTTGCGAAGCTCAACCAGCAGAATACCGGGTCCTCGAACCTGTCGACCGACATTTGGGCCAGCTTGCCGGTAATTGCCAAAGCCGGCGAAAGTGGCTCGGAAGTGAAAGTATATTATTTCAGTGATATGGTAGAGAGCGTGAAAGGCGCCGATCGCCGCGATTTTCATACCAATCCGCCTAAAAGCGACGCCGAAGCGGAAGAGGATGCCAAAGAAGATACCAAGAAGCTGGAACGCTACGCGATTGGCTCACCACAGGTTACGATCGTTTCTCCATTCGAACCGACGGCTTCAAGCAAAGAGAACAACCCGCACGTGACGCATTACTGGCAGACGCTCTTCCAGGAGCTGGGGGGGGTAAGTGTAGAGGAACTTTGAGTAGGGTACTATAAATTTTGAATGGCTTTCAGATTCTCAGCGTCGTCGAAGATGGCGCGGATGGGGATTTGGAAGCCTTCGATTACAAAGCTTTTAACGTCATTGCTTGAAGCTTTGAGAATCAACTCATATTTTTCGTCGATGAGGTGATATTGTTCAAGTGTTTCGTTTTCGGGATCTACGATCCAGTATTCCTCAATACCATGCGCCTGATAATCATCGAACTTTACGCCACGGTCGCGAGCTTCGGTCGAAGTTGAGAGCACTTCCACAACCAGATCGGCAGTGGGGAAAAGAATTTGATCGGTGGTGAACGTCATGGCCTTGTCTTTGCGGAAAAAGCAAATGTCAGGTTCATAATCGTTTCTAGTCAGCGTGATCATAATCTTTTCTATTCCGACAAAACCCATATCATGTTTGCAAACATAAATGTTCATAAGTTGGGCCAAACGTAGCGAAGCTTTATTGTGTTTCATCTTCACAGGAGAGTGAACCACAATCTTACCATTAATAAACTCAGTTTTCTCCTGCTCCGTGATATCATTATAAAATTTCAACCGACGCTTCCGCTCTTCATCGAGCGCTTTTTGCACTGCATCCAGCACCAGATATGCATCCGGCACATTCATGATTTCCGAAACGATACGATTACTCATTTCTCCTGTCAATTGTAGTGTTTCCAAATTTAACGAAGTTTAAGGTGAAAAAATAGACTATTGGCACTGTCATCCAGCCCAATTCTCCCTGTCCAAACTCCGATAATGAATCGCTTCCGCCAAATGCTCGACCTTGATGTCATCGCTGTCTGCGAGGTCGGCGATGGTGCGGGATACTTTGAGGATGCGGTCGTAGGCACGGGCGGAAAGGCCGATGCGTTCCATTGCTTTTTGCAGAAGCATTTTGCCGGCGTCCTCGATAATGCAGATCTGCTTGACCATTTCGGGGGTCATCATCGCGTTTGAATAGATTTCCCTGCGGTTTTTGAAGCGCTCGGTCTGGCGCTCACGTGCGCGGATCACGCGCTCGCGGATTTGCCTGCTGCTTTCGGATTTGCGGGTGGAGGATATCTGCTCAAAGGAGACGGGAGTTACCTCAACATGCAGATCAATGCGATCGAGGAGCGGACCGCTGATCTTGTTGAGGTATTTCTGAACGACACCCGGCCCGCAAACGCAGTCTTTCTCAGGATGGTTATAGTAGCCGCAGGGGCAAGGGTTCATGCTGGCGATGAGCATGAAGTTGGCAGGATATTCCACAGCCATTTTGGCCCTCGAAATACTCACTTTTCTTTCTTCCAGGGGTTGCCGCATGACTTCGAGTACTGAGCGTTTAAATTCCGGCAGCTCGTCCAGGAACAGCACGCCATTGTGAGCCAGAGATATTTCACCGGGCTGCGGATAGCTTCCGCCGCCTGTCAAATACAAAAGATGATGAGAATAATCAGGCGATTTCGGGCACTTTCCACATAAGATGATGAGAAAATATACAAGAGATGATGAGAATGGTTTGGGTTTTTACAAAAGATGATGAGAGTGTTTATGGAAACTAACCAAGCACAGTTTGACGTACATGGAGCTCAGCAGCTCTTCTTGGAAAGGCCAAGGCGTAGTAAAAGACAGTCCGAGTTGCTCGAAGATTTTCGGGAGATACTCAAATTCGACCATTGTGTTCAAATCTTTAAGGAGAACCCGGTCAACATCGAGTATTCGGATGATTCCGGTGGGCGTGGCGAATACACCCCGGATGTTTTTATTAAGTACCGCTGGGATTTCGAGCCGGCTTCATTAATCAAACCGCGTTTGTGTGCGGTGATGTACCGGGCGGATATCAAAAAGCAGTGGTACGCACTGAAACCCAGGTTCAAGGCGGCACTTGACTATGCATCCGCTCGAGGGATGGAATTCAAGATATTCACAGAAAAGGAAATCCAAACCGAGTACATGCTGAATGCGCGGTTTTTAAACCGTTATCGTGACGTGGCCGTGCTGCCGGGGTATGTAGAAAGGCTTGATAATCTGCTTGACCGGATTCCTGTGACAACACCACAGGAAATTATTCAGATTGCTGCCCGTGACTTTTATCAACAGGCTCACTATCTTTTTGTACTTTGGCATATGGTGTCACTGGGTTTAATTGGGGTGGAACTGACCTATAAGCTGACGAT
This sequence comes from Dyadobacter sp. BHUBP1, assembly GCF_050587785.1. Lineage (NCBI taxonomy): Bacteria > Pseudomonadati > Bacteroidota > Cytophagia > Cytophagales > Spirosomataceae > Dyadobacter > Dyadobacter sp. BHUBP1. The sequence continues at coordinate 14,410 of NZ_JBOBIH010000009.1, read as the reverse complement.
GAAAACGCCAATTTGGTCAAAATCAGCAAATAATCCGGTATTTGTTAAGCCATTGAAATTGAGGTAGTATGAGTCAAAAATATATTACATCTGGATCGACAGTCTCTCATATGGGAGAGCTTTACCAGGTGAAACTCGTGCTGGATGCCACCCGTGTACTAGCACATCGGCAGCAGAGTGACGATTTGAAAATATTAGGTATTGATGAGCTGGTGCCCGTCTATGAAAATGGCACCAGGGTTTCAGATATTGGCCAGGCTTCTGAAAAGGCGTGGGAGACGGCCAACAAAAGATATGGGATTATCCGGCCTGTGCTGGAAAACCGTGGGGATGGAGAGCTGGTTAAGCGCCTTAGCAAGCAACACCGTGTAAGCGTCGCCACGATCTACCGCTGGGTTGAACGCTTTGAAACCATGGGCGTGGTGTCCTCTTTGATGGACATTTCACGCGACGGGGGTAAAGGCAAGACCAGGATTCCCGAAGAGGTCGATATAGTTATTCAGGATGCGATTAAGACGCAGTATTTGACCAGGCAACGAAAGCCTCTTGGCAAGGTGTACCAGACAGTTGCAAGTGTATGCAAACAGGCAGGACTGCCCTTACCTCACAGCAATACTATCCGCAATAGGGTATTGCAAATAGCGGATTATACTCGACTCCGTTATAGATTTGGCGCCGATGCAGCGCAAGAACAGTTGGCGCCGCACAGGGGTAGTTTCCCTGGTGCGGAATCTGTTTTATCAGTGGTACAGATAGACCATACCAAGCTGGATATTATTTTGGTCGATAAGGTCGAACGCCGACCAGTCGGAAGGCCCTGGATTACGATGGCGATCGACGTTTACAGCAGGATGGTTGTTGGTTTTTATATATCGTTCGATCCTCCCGGCGCAATCGGCACAGGTCTTTGTCTGGCCAATAGTATTTTACCAAAGGAACAATGGTTGGCAAAATATGATCTGGGCGGAGAATGGCCTTGCTGGGGAACTATGAAAACGATCCACCTGGATAATGCCAAGGAATTTCGAGGTACTATGCTGAAAAGGGCCTGTGAAGAGTACGGGATTACGCTTAAATGGCGCCCAGTGAAGGCTCCAAGGTATGGAGGGCACATCGAGCGGTTTTTAGGAACGGTCCTGGGTGAGATCCATACGCTATCGGGGAGTACCTTCTCCAATCCCAGGGAACGAGGCGGCTATCGCTCCGAGGAAAAATCGACAATGACCTTGGAAGAACTGGAAGTGTGGTTGTTGAAGTTCATTACGGAAATATACCATGTACGGCTGCACTCTGGTATCGGCTGCACGCCGTTGGAGCGCTTTAAACAGGGACTTTTGGGTAAGGATGGCGAGCAGGGTATAGGCCTGCCGTTTCGTTATGCCAACGAGGATAAGGTACGGTTGGACTTTATGCCGTTCCAGGAGCGGACTGTACAGGAGTATGGGGTGATGATCGACCACATATGCTATTATTCTGATGTTTTAAGGCGTTGGATAAAAGCAACGGATTGGACAAAATACGAACACAGGCGCAAGTTACTATTCAGGCGTGATCCGCGCGATATCAGCGTCATCTACTTTTTTGACCCGGAATTAAAGGAATACTTTCCGATTCCTTACCGTGACACATCCAGGCCTGCCATAAGCATCTGGGAGCATCGCAAGGCACTCAAGGCGCTTGAAAAGCAAAAAACCGCGGTTAATGAAGACGGAATTTTTATGGCCTACGAGCAGCTGCGGCAAATAGAAGCAAATTCAGCCAATCTTACCAGAAAGGCGCGTAAGAACACCGAGCGTCCCGCTGTCCATGAGCCATTTTTGGCATCATTACCAAGAACTGAAATAGAGGACGTAGCTCAGACCGAAAGCCATGCTGTTTCTGGTCAATTCAAACCTTTTGACCTTTTGTAGGATGCAGCACCTCAATCCTGACTTACAACACCAGGTGGACTGGCCTGCTCAGCATCGTATAACTAACCTTGCCAGTAATCCCATTATCGGCTATCCGTTGGCTAAAAAGGCGCTGGACAGATTGGAGGACCTGCTTCACCACCCGCCAACCCACCGGATGCCGAACCTATTGTTAGTAGGTAACACCAATAACGGTAAGACGGTCATTGCCAATAGATTTGTTGAGCGGCACAAACCATATTCGGTTCCTGGGGAAGATTTTATCCATGTTCCTGTGCTGATGGTCCAGGCCCCGCCAGTCCCTGACGAGCGGCGCTTTTACAACGGTATTTTAGAGCGCCTTTTCACTCCTTATAAGATTAACGATAAGGTTGACAGAAAGCAGTACCAGGTGATGAATCTTCTTAATGATGTTCAAACGAAAATGATAATCATTGACGAAATTCAGCATGTGCTGGCCGGCAATATGAGCAAGCAGCGCAGTTTCCTGAATGTGATCAAGTATTTGTCCAATGAACTTCAAATACCGATTGTTGCTGTCGGGACAAAGGATGCGTTTCGGGCCATTCATACCGATCCACAACTGGCGAACCGTTTCGAGCCGCATGTGTTGCCCAGATGGCGGGACTGCGATGACTACCGCAGGTTGTTGGCAAGTTTCGAATACAATCTTCCATTGAAGAATCCATCCGGGCTGGCAGACGACGCAATAAGCTTGAAAATATTGTCAATGAGCGAAGGTACCTTGGGTGAGATCGCCGCGGTGATCCGCCTGGCGGCGACCCACGCAATAAACAGCCAACAGGAGCGAATTACTCGTAAGTTGCTGGAAAGCCTGGAATGGCTTGCACCAAGCCAACGTAAATTGGAGGCCAACCGGTTGAACGGATGAACGTGTGCGGTGCCCAACCGGCTTACTGGCCTGTGTTCGTTTTCCCCAAAGAAGATGAGCTTCTGTCGAGCTGGCTTGTCAGGCTTTCCCAGCGCCTGCGTTTAAAAGTACAGACTTTTTGCTCGCTCGCTTTTGCCGGCACCAGCGTTTGGAACCGTGATATTGATAAGCTGGCGCCGGAAGGACTTTTACAAGTGCTGGCCAGTAGAACGCCCGTGTCTTTTCTACGAGTACAACAATGTGGTTTAAAGGACTATGAAGGCCGGGTATATTTGAAGCACAACAGCCAGGGAAATACAAAATGGATCCTTCCGCTGGGAATATACCACAGGACCAGGAAAAGCTTCGGGCTGCTATTTTGCCCGATGTGCTTGCAAAAAGATGGCGAGCAGCCATATTTCAGAAAATCATGGCGTTTATCTTTCTCGGTGGTCTGTCCGACATGCCATATTTATCTACATGACAGGTGCCCGCAGTGCGATTCACCGGTCATGTTTTTCAGGGGTGAGCTCGGTCATCGCAATCAGGGACCTGAAAAGCCGATTTCCACCTGTTCGGGCTGCGGTTTTGATCTCGCTTTTAGCGAAGCAAGTCGTGCTCCTGTTAGGCTGGTCCGGATGCAAAAGAAGCTTTACAGCATCCTTGGGCACGGATGGAAAAAAGAGGTTATCTATTCCCACCTTTATTTTGATGTGTTGGGGCAGGTGCTGAAAATACTTCTATCGAATTCTCCCAAATGCAAAGTGGTTCAAAATGACCTGTCGTTACGATTTGGTTGCAACTTACCTAGTCAGCAGGAAAGGGATTGTCCTGGGTTTGATTTCTTGCCGTTATCAACCCGTACGGCGCTGCTCAGGCAAGCTTGTTGGTTATTGGAAGGGGACTGCAAAAACCTGATTTTCATATGCACCTATCACGGGCTTACCAGCAGTGACCTGCTCAGGGATATGAAACAGGCGCCGTTTTGGTACGACGAGCTGGTGACTAGAAACTTTTTTGTTTCTAATGCTAACAGGACTTTTCTTGCCCCGGCATTCAGGCGGGAAGAATTGGGTAGGGAAAAAGCCCCGGTTAATGGATTACCAGGCCCGAAAAGAAAATACGGGCGTGGGTATATTTGTAAGCGGTGTGATTCTGACTGGATGATACTTAACGGAAAGCGCTCAGGAAATATCAGGATCAAGTGTCGGAATTGTGGCGCCGGCCAGACGGTTGCGCCAGGAGCTCCAGTTTTGAAACTTGTTGAGTTGAAAACCAGGGCGTTTTAATTCAAGGATAGGTGTTGCTTTCGCTGGGTTTTTGCTGCGTTTTGTAGTAAGTTAGGTTAGAAATGGAAGGTGTGGAGCCGTATGAATAAAAGAGGACAGACAATGGACGGAGAAATTGATGTGGAAGATATTTGGTTTCTGAACGATCGCATTTTTATACGGACGGTATCCGGTGAACAGCGAAGCTTACCGCTGAAGTGGTTTCCCAGACTTTCGGGTGCGTCGCAGGCAGACCGAGAGAAGTTTGAACTTTCCGCTTTCGGCATTCATTGGCCGGATTTGGATGAAGATTTAAGTTTTGAAGGCTTTTTTACTTACATAAAACAAAACGGCTAACCCTGAAACCGACAGCACTTTTCAGGGTATTGTATTATTGAAGATCGGTAATTTGATACCGGTCAGACTTGCCTTCAGACGGAGTATAAAGAAAATGAGAAACGGACAGGTAGCTTTTAATTGGCAGGACTGGCAGTTGAAGACATAGTCGTAAAATAGTCGGAGTAGTTACCCTTTTGAATAACTACTCTGACTGCTCAATTGATTTGATTCTGCGATTTGAAAATAGAAAAAGCAGAATAAGGAAGTTGTTTTTCAAAGAATAACCTACCTAGCACCGATGCACCGGGGATATTCATTCTGTCAGCGAAAGCGCCAATGATTTCGTCAGAAAAACGCTGCTGTGCCACAAAGTTTTCCCATTCTTTTTCTGGGATCATTGCGTTTTGCGCCATTGTGTTCGCTTCCTGTTCTTTAATATCGATTTCCCTGACATCGTCAATAGAATCAACAAATGACATGTCGTGATCTTTATTTAAATGCAGGTATACGTGTGACAGTTCGTGGTAGACTACAAAAACCAGGTTATCCAGCCGTTTATGGCGTAGCGTTAAGCAAATAACCGGGTTTTCACCACACCAGAAAGCAGCGCCGTCAAGCGGCGCATGCTCGGGTTTTGGGGCTTGTACAACCTTGATCCCGTGTTTTGAAAGGAACTTCGTCAGGTTTTGGAGAACATCCTTGCCTTTGAAAATGGGTTTCAAACCATCGAATACCTGTTGTCGTGATGAAAAATCAAATGGCGCAACCTTTAAACCGGCGGATAAATATTTCGTATAAGCCAACCAGCTATTAACAAAAGGTTTGTATTCGATCAGTTTTCCTGATTTTTTGAACCGGATCCCATTTGGGGTTTTTTCACCTACTGTTTCGATTAATTCCTCAGGTGAGTTGGCATTTAATATCAGCTGCAGTTTTCTCAAATCCTTTACGGGATTTCCGTCGAGCTCTTCCTGCTTTCTAAAATAGGGTAAAGGCACATAAGTCCTTATCTCCCGAAGCCAATTGATCGCTTTAAGTTTCTCTTTTAAAGCGGTTTCCTTGCTTGCGCTCAATAAATTGAAATTAGCCTGCAAGTCGTTGTACTTGTTGGGATCGCATTCCAGGAACGCCGCTAATAACAGGGACATGTCAGGGGTAATCGATCTTTTTCCTTTGATGATTTCGCTGAGCAGTGATGGTAAAATGCCAATTTCGGCTGCAAGGTCATTTTGCTTAATGCCTTTTGCGGCGAGTTCCCTTTTTAAAATTTGTCCCGGATGTACGGGCGTAAAGGTATCCTCGATTTCAGTCATAACGTTCGGTTATTTTTCGTAGTTGGATTACGATGATTTCGTTGATTATTCCGGCAATTGTAATGCATTCAATTTCAAGTCGGTGTTCTTTATCTACCAACAATGAGAGGATCGAAGTGTTCTTGACGATATATGCATTTAAATGGGGTGTTTTCAAAATCTGTTCTATTGTCGTAACAATAGTCAGTTCCGCAATTACAATATTGAATTCCCTGCGTGTGGATATTTTGCATGGGAACCTGTCTGCGGGTTTCGAGTCATAACATCGTAACCTCCTGAGTAAGGGGTCTTTAAAGCTTATCTTGTTCAATTTACGACAAAAATATACGGAAATCCAACACGGTCAAAATATTTTTTTTCAAAAAATTCACTGATTTGTGAATAATTTCACGTGAAATAATTTGGGTCATCGCTTGGAAATACGGAAAAACCCTGTAACCTTTGCATAGATCGATTTTTGAAAGGAGGTGCAATCATGTGAGAACCGAGAGAAAATACCAAAAAAATAGCCTGCTGACGTCCAGACCAATGAACAAGCCAGCAGACCAACAAGAGTACTTAATTATTCACCTTATCGCTCAGGCCGTGGGAAGCCGTGAGCGTTAACAACACAAATGTATGGAAAACGTACAGAATGAAAAACTCGGTCAGCCGCACAGCGACGCTGACATCATTGTTCAAGCAAACATCATTTTGATTGATGTCGAAGACTTCGGTCTTCATCAAAGGCCCCACCCGGCGCATGATCCGGGAGTGGAAGTCCACTATCATTATATAGTGAAAGTCGACCAAAGCCAGAATACGTTCACCAGTCCCTTCGTTACCGGCGCGGACTTGATGGCTGTTTCCGGTAAAGATTCAGCCAGATTCCGCCTAATCCAGCTTTTGAAAGGGCCGGGCCACCAGAATCACACCAGAGTGATAGCCCTGGATGAGACGGTTGATTTACGCGGATTTGGTATTGAGAGGTTTGTTACCGAAGCTATTGCCATTACCTTCTATATAGATCAACAGGACTATCAGACCCAGGAGCCTTGCTTGACGGTCCGTCAAATCCTGGTTGATTTCGCAGGTGTAGACCCTTCGGAAAAAACACTTGCCGACAAGCAGAATTGTTCGCACGAGTATAAAAATCTCGACGAAGCGATCTGCTTACACCAGGGGCAGACATTTACGCTGTTCGACAACGCCCCAACCCAAGTGTCATGAAGATAGGAGTAGAATGCATTCTGGAAAGCCTGCGTGAGCAGGGCTACCAGAATGTGACGGTCCTTACCGAAGGTGGGGCTTCGTATGTTATGATTGCGGACTACGAAATTCCGACCGGCACTTTTGCCGGTCGGAAGATCGATCTCGCAATTCCTGTGCCGCAAGATTATCCACGTGCGTGCCCGTCCTCGATACACCTCAGGGCGAGGCCACACCTGGTCGATTTTGGATCGGTCCCCGGCCTGCGGAATGTTATTAACAGCCCGTTGGGTAGTGAATGGCAATATTGGAGTTACAGTTTTCAGGCGCGTCCAGGAAATACCACGCGCGAATTAATTTCTCAGATCAATGGCGTATTTAAAAGAAATTGAACAGGAGGAATTCAGCGTGGCAATACCTGCTGATCTAAATGAAACGTTGGCCAGGCACCTGATACGCGATGACCGGCAGGAGGATGTGGCCTTTGCGCTTTATAAGCCTTCGGCAGGTAGTACTCGGTTTACTTCATTAATCCATCAAGTCTTGCTCCCGCTGGAAGGAGAGCGGCAAGTTCACGGGAACGTGACGATCAACCCGGCTTTTTTCAGACGGGCGTGCAAGGAGGCATCCATGCAGGGTTCAGGGCTTGTACTGCTGCATAGTCACCCGTCTTGCGGCTGGCAGGCAATGAGCGACGATGATGTAACTACCGAAATGTCATACAGCAGTTCCTCTTTGACTGTTACAGAATTGCCGCTGGTGGGGCTCACTTTGGGCAATGATGGCACTTGGAGCGCGCGGATTTGGGAATACAACCGGGAAACCTACAAGCCAAAGTTCGCGTCTACCGTAAGGGTGGTTGGAAAGCGTCTTGAGGTTTCCTACTACGACGATATCAGGCTCCGCCCAAATTTCCGGCCAGCTTTCAAACGGACTCTAACGGTTTGGGGGGAGCAGAATCATGCGCACCTGGCCCGTTTAAGGGTAGGAGTCGTCGGAGTAGGCAGTGTAGGAAGCCTGGTTGTGGATGCTCTTGCCCGAATGGGTGTTGAGCGGATCACGATGCTGGACTTCGATGAAATTCGGGAGCATAACCTTGATAGGCTGACCGGAGCATCTTTTGCAGATCTGGGTAAATTGAAAGTGGACGTAGCTGCAGAACGGGTGAGGGTGATAGCCACCGGGGAAGTAAAGGAAGTGAATCCGGTACCATTTGGGGTTACAGAGCGCCAAGGTTATGCCCGGGCACTGGATTGCGATATTATTTTCAGCTGTGTTGACAGGCCCTGGCCCCGTTATGTTTTGAACAACCTGGCATATGGCCATCTGATCCCCGTTGTCGACGGAGGTATCGGGGTCCGGTTTAAAAAGGAGTCAACTATTTTCGAAGGGGCAGACTGGCAACTACAGTCGGTTGGGCCGCAACGGCCTTGCCTTCATTGCTTGAAAGCCTACGATGCTGCGGATGTGCAATTGGAGCGCGACGGTATGCTAGACGACCCGTCATATATATCTGGCTTACCAGAGAACCACCGTTTCAAGCGGAATGAGAATATCTTTCCTTTCAGCATGAATTTGGCATCATTGGAAATTATGCAATTCATCGCACAGGTCACCGGTATCGGCGGTACGGATTATTTCGGCACGCAACGCTTCTCTTATACTCATGGATTTATACGAAAGGACGAGGCGGCGAGTTGCGAACCGGGGTGCTACTTCCAAAGCGGGATCGCATTAGGGGATACTCAGTTCGGCCCCCCTCACGGCCGCGACCATTCGGCAGAAGCTGCGCGGTTAAGACAGCGCGAAGGTATTCCTGAATGGTCGGAAGAAAATGCTACTACATAATCTGCGAATTATGTAATACAAAGAATAGTGAGCCCAGGGATATTGTTATCTCTGGGCGTTTGTATAGCAAATAACATGCTTAACATCTCCCGGTGTGAGCGCTGAGTAAATTAATGATGGCAATCTCAGCTTGATAATAAAATATTGGTAAACAGTCGTTTTAAACTTCAAGAAGATACTTCTGCGTGTTTTTATACAGATATTCTTTGTTGAAATTGTAAGGCTCTTTAATAATTCCGGCCCCATCAATCCATTTTGGTGAACCCCAAAAGGTGTCCCGTAATTTCCTTGATGCTTGGAATTTGATGATCACTCCCCTTTTTTTGAGTACATGCGTACTCGAGGAAAGCTTTGCTAAAATTCTGCTGGGGTCTCCTCCCTCTATTTCAACAATTAATTCAGCGGCTTCGCGGAAATGTAGAAACCTGTTTTCGCGTTTCAGTAGATAAATAAACTTGTCAGGATATGACCACTTAGTGTCATAATCTTTGGAAGTAGTTGCCTGATTTTCAGTGTATTGCTCAGGTGATTCGCCGCTTTGTTGAGTCAGGCTTGTCAACGTACTATCTGCAATTGAAAGCTGTGCGAGAAGTGTCGATCTGGTTGCTACCAAGGATTCAATTAAGGAATCGACCGGATTTCTTTTCATTAATAAAAATATGTGTTAGTTTTGTAATGCAATACGGCTGCGCCCAAAAGCACGATCCGTGTTGGTAATTTTTCTTCCGAAAAGGGCTTTGTGTTTGGAGACGCGAGCCCTTTTTTGTTCCAGCAAATATAGCTTCTTTTATTATCGTTGCAATAGATGGTAGAGTATTTTTATAAATACTGAATACAACAGGTATAAGAGAAGGACATTGAAGGCAACCCAATATGTTTTTGGCAAAAGTGTGACTAAGTTTTTTTAAGTTTTTCCAAAAAAACCATATTTTTTGGAACGAATCGCACTTTCTAGAAATGTAACGGATTGACATTCAAGTATATTTTGAACACCATTTGCTTTTGCCAATTTGATTAGTAGAGTTGAAAAATTAAAATTATAAAACTTTATGTTTTGAATTTGTGCCGCTATTGAATCGCATTCGGGTCATTATTGAAAAAACTCATCTATTTGATATCGTTTCTTTTTGCTACCTGCCAGTTGTTTATCTGCGCTTTTATTTTCCAGGGCGATTTTCTCGGTACAAATGATTGGAAAGGTGACCAAGAGTTTGATCGCTGAAATCGGGCCGTTGTGGTAAATCGTTTGCACCCAGTTTGTTTGTGTTATTATTTTTGGGGCCGGTAATGCATAAAAGCCAGCATTTGCCGGCTTTTATAGATGGGTGCGTTACTTTACACAACCAGGTGGGCTATCTTCGGATATGTCAGCCGGGCGTGACCGGGGAACCTCTTGGTCGCAAACGGCCGAAAGTAGTGCCGATTCAGAAATCGGATTCTTTGATATAGAATATTGAAGTACTGTTTTCGTCGTCTTCGCGAATATCTATAGATGTGTAATCTTCGCTCTCCAGCTCATGTTCGCAGTACTCGGTGTAGCAGGATTCCGGGTTAAAGATTTTGAGCATTGTGATTACCGAAATAGCATAGAGCTCGTCCGAGTCTATTTCCCAGGCTAGCTCAATGATGTCGCCAGCGTCGTTGTAGCATTGCATGAAGACGCTGAGCTCCCGCCAGGATCTGGCCTTCATCTCATCCAGGTGCTCGGTTGAGCCGACTTTCTTCTTGATTTCAGAATATTTCTCTTGCCAGAGAATCTCCCACTCGCGGTATAGTACAGGAAGAAATACGTGTTTTTGGATGCCGGCATCAATGTATATTTGACTCCATATGTTTTCATTGGTCATTGTTACGATTTCATCGTAGGACCTTTCATCAATGAAAGATTTAAGTCTTGCGCTCAGGCCCTGATAGGTGTCGATGGTAAACGTGTCGCCTTCTTTTGTGACGAAATTTACCATGTTATCCACCGTTTCAGGTTGGTATTCACCTCTGGGTATTCCGGAGTGTTTTTCAAAGGCGAGCAAAAATTCTTCATAAGATGGAATGTCGTCGGCCTTGTTTTGGTCATCGAACATCTTTCTTGCAATGCCCTCAATGCCTGAGGGGCCAGTGAAGTTTTCGGCTTCGATCTTGAGCATATCCAGAATATTTTCGGCACCTTGGGCTTTTAGCTCATGGAATCGCTGCGATAGATACTTCTTAAAGCTGAGCAGCGTAAAATAGTAGGGGTCCTCTGTGGGGCCTTCTTCTTTACGGGAGTCCCAGTGGTCAGGATCCACGCTGTGGCCAAGAGAAAAAGTGACGCGCTCGGATCCATCAGAGATTCGGCAGTATAAGTTTTTCTTCCTTTCGGCATTCAGATAGTAGGCAATCTTCATTGTGTAGTCTGTTTTGGGTTTACTTTATAATATGTGATATAATATTAGTCAATAACAATGTGAATTCCATAAAAATATACCACATATTATTATTCGTTTAAGTTTATATCGCGCACCCTTCTGCCCTGCTGTTTACAAAAACGGTCGTTTTATTAAACTTCCATGCGAGCATGTGCAACCGTTCAAAAATTTGTTTATCTTGTTATGTATTTTTTCAAAGTGTATTTTATTAAGATTTTTTAAGTTTTGTAAACAGTATGATTAAACTGGGGTATGCCCGGGTCTCGACTCAGGAGCAAAACTTGGACATGCAATTGGACGCGCTTCGAGGTGAAGGGTGCAAGCAGGTCTTTACTGACAAGGTATCAGGAATTCGGTCCAGTAAACCTAACTTTGAAAGGCTGATGGAGTATGCGCGGCCTGGTGACACGATAGTCGTATGGAAGCTAGACAGACTGGGAAGAAGTACTGTAAAACTAATTGAGCTGATGGAAGTTTTCCGTGAAAGGCAGATCCATTTGAAATCCCTGTCCGAATCGATCGATACCAGTTCTGCCACAGGCAACCTGTTCTTTCAATTTATGTGTGTACTTGCTGAGCATGAAAGAAACATTATCAGGGAACGTACCAAAGCGGGGCTTGCGTCGGCCCGTGCAAGGGGACGGACCGGAGGAAGGCCCGCTGGGCTGAGCGAACGCTACCAAAGAATCGCACCCGAGGTGAAGGAGATGTACCTCCGTAATAACCGAAGCACGGATATGATCCGGGAAATCTTTCAGATCAAAAGTCAACCAACACTATATAAGATACTAGACTATGCCGGCGTAGAAGTAAAGGGGTTTCTCAAAAAGCGGAAGTAGCGCGAGCCCGCTGGGAGGAAACGGGCTTCTTTGTACAGGCAGGATTTTACTGGATTTTAAACTCCTGAACGACGGTCTTATTATATCCTTTATAACCACCGCGGAAATCGCGTGAAGAAATAGAGATGCAGTCCTGCATTGACTCGGAGTTCAACTGCTCTCAACTCGCTTGATGTAGGCCACAAGTCTTTCAGCCACTTTTCGAGGAGTGTCTTTTCCCAAGTGATCAAAGGCCTGTTTGTGGATATAAATATTTTGCGGTGAGCGCCAATGCTTCCATTTGCCCTGGACCGTAGCCAAATTAATGGTAATCCAGTTCAGGTGGGTGTCCGTTAAAATTGGCCTGGATGGTATGTAAACCAACCCACGACTGAACCGCTCGTTTGAGCGGGCTTCACAGTCAATAAGGTAATATGCCGTGTTTTGACTCGAAATTTTCAGGAACGTTGCAAGGCGAGATCGGGAGCGCAGCCTTCCACCAACATCTTCTTTGATTGTACACCAGTTTCGCACCGATTTCGACATTTGTGCAGTTTGATGAAAGCTCACTTTTCTTCCAGGATGATCCGACTCTTGCCAATGAGTTGTTCGTGTGAGGTATTTGCATGTTAGCCCCATCCTTGTTAATTCTTCCACAAGCTCGTTTAGATCTTCCCAATCAATGCCGTCAGATGGTTGAATACTTTCTATTTGAGTATGTGCGGTTAAGCCATCGTGGCCTCCGGAATTCTCTGAGACACTTGCCCTGGGTACGTCTTGGGGCATTGCAAAATGTTTACCGAGCGTTTTTACTTTTTGTTGATGTTTTTTTACCTTTTCAATTGGTGGGGACAAAAGAAATTTTGTCCGGACCTGTCCTGAAAGGTGAGCACTATTGATCTGTGGGTTCGCAGTTTCAGTAGAGCTTATCTCCACGTCTGCTGCGGGGAGCTCCGGGCTGGTCTGCCAGTTGGGCTGGGCATCCTTGTACTGCAAGGCGTTCTGAGTCTGGTCGGTATTATTATCCCGGTCAAACCATAGTTTTGTGTATGGGTAATCGGCTTTTACGTTAATGATGGAATAGGCTAAAAAAGCCCATTCTCCTCCGGTTTGGTCAGTGTCTTCCGATGATTTAACATATTTTCCACAAAGGGATATAGCGGCGCTTCCCGTGAGGGGAAGATTGGCTTTGATAAAGGGATCTATCGCGTGTTGATGGGCTAGTTGGAGCTCCTGGCTTATTTGTATAACGCGCGTGTTGGCGATGGGGCAGAAGACAAACCTTCCGATGTATTCAGCATCCGAATCCAGCATCTTTTTACGAATTTGGATAAATGCTTCCCTTGTTTCAGTATCAAAACGACTCTTGGAATGCACATACACTTCATCGCGGGGAATGCCACCTGAAAATACCTGTTTAAGAAGGCTATTAGAACCGCTGTAAAAGAAGCGGACAACTTCGCTGGTAGGAATGATGATTTTCCGAACTGGCCTTTCTTCGCTAAAATTAGCAAAGCTGTCGGAGCCGATCATGACGCATGGCGATTGATTGTGTCTTTTTGCCAGGTTATAGGGGTAATATTTGTGGGGGATATCTATTTCCCGATCAATAGTTGATAACTGGGCTTTTTGGGCATCGCTTATTCTGATCCGCGCCTTGGAAATGCCCGCGTTGGAAGATGGTGCGGTGACCATTTTTGTTTTATACCATATACTGCCGATTTCAAGCAGACCAACCAGTCCGACATTGACTTTGGCAGTCTTTCGAAAAGAGCCGTATTGATCCTTGATAACAAAGGATGCATGGGAGTTGGGCTTTTGCAGATAAAGTGCGTAGTCGATGGCCACAAAGTCAACCTCAATGAGGTAGTCATTCTGGTTTTGGGACACCTTGCCAACCCAGGCTAAATACCAGTACTGATCCCCGTCGGGAAATTCGGGGATTTGATAGGGATTGTGCATCAATGCTAAATATTAGGAACATAAGTGAGAAGAACTTACCTGAGGCGCCTGAGTAAGATTTTCACCATGGCTTAGGTGGCAAGCGCCGCTAGCCTCCGGCGAGCAATGCTCTAGCACTTCTGAGCTCTAATGCGTATAAATTAATCGCCTTCTCTCGTTCTGCCTTAGCGGTAATAGGGTACGCCCTGCTAAGTTTGAGTATTTCGCTGTGGCGTTTCCTGTATTGCTGGGCGTCTTTCGGGTTTTGTAGTGCTTGTGGCTTTTTCTGCTCGCGGAACCAGAGCTGAAATAGATTCCTGCAAGCGAGCTCATAACGCTTTCAAAAGTCTCAATACTTTCAAAAATATCAAAACCGAAAGGATCTGCATTTAAGTCTATCTTTCTAATATCCATTTTGTTGAAGGCCTATGGAAAGTACAGTTCTAGGTATAAAGTTAATGAATTCCCCCAGTTTGTGTCTGTTAGATCACCGGCATGCTTTACCCTATCGA